>CAWBFH010000010.1:0-372939 GCA_963788005.1 uncultured Solirubrobacterales bacterium
GAATAGGTGGTGGGCGATGCAGTAGCTCTCGCCGGTCGCTCGCTCGCCATCGAGCGCGATCGTGCTCTGGCCGTTGAAGTGCATCGTCGCCTGGTAGCGGTTGAGGTCATCGAACACCGGCGTCAGCGCCTCGCGGCCATCGAGCACCTGAGTCGGCGCGGTGCCCTGCCCGTCCATGTAGACGACGAAATGGGTGTCATCGGTGAATAGCGCCTTCTGACCGTCGGCGTCGCGGCGATCGGCGCAATGCGCATAGGCGTCGACCAACTCTCGGATTGCCAGACGGTCAGCCTGCTCGGCCGGTGTGATCTCAGTCGTGGTCGCCATGGCTCTCCCGGGTTGCTCAATCGCGCGTTAACCTGCCTACACCCGGGGAACTCCCCGGTTCGCAAGAAAGTATAAGCGGGGAGTTCCCCGCTTGCAACAGCGGAACCCTACGATGACTGAACCGATCGAACTCAAGCGAAGCGATGCCCGTCGCAACCGAGACGCGATCCTTGCCGCCGCGCTCGAGGCCCTCACAGAGTCGCCCGACGCCTCCCTGAACGCGATCGCCAAGCGAGCGGGCGTCGCCAACGCGACCCTTTACCGCCACTTCCCCAACCGGGAAGACCTCGTGCTCGCCACCTACGAGCGCGAGGTCCAAGGGCTCGTCGACGCAGCCGATTCGCTGCTGCGCAAACAAGCGCCGATCGACGCGCTCCACAGTTGGATCGAGCGCCTGGCGCGCTACGCCGTAACCAAGCACGGACTCGCCGACGCGCTGCGCAAGGCCACCACCCCCGGTAACGACCTGTCCTCTACCGAGACCTACGACGCGATCGTCGCAGCACTCGACCACCTCCTACAGGCCAACATCGCCGCCCGCACTCTGCGGCCAGGACTCGATGCCCACGACGTGATACTCGCCCTGGCCGGCCTGTGGCAACTCGACCCGGCAAGCGACTGGAGAGCCCAAACACAGCGCATCTACGACATCGTCCTCAGCGGCCTGCAGCCGTCCACCTAACGCTCGCCGGACCCTGCCAGACCGCTACCGAGGTCCTCTCGGATGGCGGGCAACGCCGACACTGATTGCGATCGCGTCGCGAACGCGACACTCATGCCGAGCACCGCTGCGAGAAGAGTCAGAAGCTTCTCGCGCGATCTCGATATCCGCGGGAATGTCTGTCAGAGATGGGATCGTGCCCGGATGTATTCCAGTGGATCGACGTCATCGGGACATGATCTCCAATCGGAGACCACGTATTCGGAGTAGGCCTGCCACATTGCCTCGTCCATCGTGTCGTGCTGGGTACTCCCCGCGGACTCGCCGCGATCGGTGAGCCGCTCGAGGAAGAAACCATCGACCCTCGCGTCGATGAGTAGGACCTTTACCTGTGGCACGGCGTGACCGGTTCCGGCGTCCGGACGGCCGGATCCAGATTTGGCCGTCGCAGTCGGGACGAGTGACAAGACCTCCGCACAGTGCGTTCTGTTCACGCACCCACGCCGCTAGACATCGTTGGTCTCCGGGAGCAGCCCGAACGACTGGTAGAGGCGGACGTAGTCGACGGTGTCCGAGTGCTCGGCGGCGATCGTGGGTCGTTTCGGAAGTCATGCCAAGGTCCTTTCGCCCGTCCGTCTGGATGCCCGCGGGTCGCGCAGCAGCGGGAACCGTCGCTCGAGTTCTGCCCGGCGATGCTCAAGGTCGCCGATCAGCACGAGCGACTCGCCGAGGTGCTCCACGGGCTCGAACACAAAGCCCGGCTGATCGGTGGCGACCTCGAGCAGAACGCCGCTGGGCTCGCGGAAGTAAACGGATTTGAACATCTTGCGATCCAGAACAGGTGTCGGCCGGAGCCCGGCCCCCGTGACGCGCGACCGCCAGGCCTCCTGCTCACCGTCGCGAATGGTGAATGCGACGTGGTGCACCGTGCCCGCGCCCATGATCCCTTGCGCCGCGGGCGCAGCGTCGATAGACGACCATGCCGTGGCGACGCTCACCGCGCGCCAGCCACCGCTCACCACGCTCGGGCTCCATGCCGAGGACCTGAGCGAACACCGGTGCGCTGCGCGTCGGGTCGGCGCTGTACGCGCTGACTGCGTGAATGCCGCGAATCGCGACTTGCCGACTGACATCGGGCGCTTCCGCGACAAGCGGCTCATCCTGGCCGTCCTCGATCACCAGCTCCAGCCCTAACCCCTCCGGGTCCGAGAACGCCAGGCGGTCGGTGAGCCGGTCGCGTGGCACCCCAGCACCAGCGAGACGGCGCTCCCAGAAGTCAAGCGCCTCCTGGCCGGCCAAGCGCAAATGCAGTCGGTGGACCATGCCCGGGCCTGGACGGCCGCGTGTCACTCCGGGCATATCGAAGAACGTCACCAGGCTGCCCGGACGACCGCGGTCATCGCCGTAGGCGATGTGCCGCATCTCGGGGTCGTCTGCGTTCACCCCCTGCCACACCAGCCGCAGCCCGAGCAGCCGGCCGTAGAACTCGAGATTCGCGTCGATGTCGGCGGTGATCGCCGTCACGTGATGGAAGCCGTCAACCTTCATCGCGCTTCCTCACAGCTGCTCGATCGGCGCGAACCGGTACACGTAGTCACCCATCCCTTCACCGATCGCGAAGATCAAGTCGATGATCGATTCCTGGCGCGCGGCGTTCGCGAGCGGCCCCGTGTACACGGGCTCGTAACCCGCGTCGCGGTTGAGCTGCTCCACAACCTCGCGCGCCTCTTCGTCACCGGACCAAAGGTTGCTCGGCTTAACCCGCGCAGCCCCTAGGTGGCCGTACAACGATGCGAAGTTGACGTTGAACGACTTCGCCGTTGGCCCTCCGGTCCTTGACTTCACGAACTCGGCGTTCGACCGAAAACCGTCCGGCGGAGTTACGTTGTAGAGGTTGGTGGCGTCGATCACCGTCTTGCCTTCCAGCCCGGACAGCCTGTCGAGCGCCTCCGCGATTGAGCCGCCTGGGACCGCCACCAGCACGACATCCGCGTCTGACACGTTGCCGCCGTCCCGGCCAAGACGTGTCACCTGATGACCAGCCCGCTCCCACAGGTCGGCGAGCCCGCCGCCGACATTGCCTTTGCCGAACACCGTGATCCTCATCTGCTTGTCTCCGTGATCTGTCATCGGGCCGTGCCTAGGAGAGCCACGGCGGCGTGTACGCGCCAACCTGGTGCAGGATCGCGGTCAGGTCGTCGGCAGCCCATTCCTCAGTGATCTTCCCGTCTCTGAGCCGGTACACATCGACCGCATCCCAGCGCACCCGGCGGCCCGTCGGCGCTATCCCGAGCAGGTCGCCCTCATGTGTCGCCTCGACCACGAACCGCACAGTGACCGCGTCTCCTTCGGCAACGATGTGCTGCTCCTGCGCGTTCAGGTCCGGCAGCGCGCCGATGAAACCCCGCAACAGCCCCACGAGATTTTCGGCGCCGTCAACCGTGCCGAGTGTCCCGCCGTGCCACTTGACGTCGGGGGTGACGTACTCGGCTGCCAAGTCTGGCTGGTGCTCGTTGAACACCCGGCGGGTGTACTCACGAACGATCTCGACATTCGATCCGACCGCCGTGTCGCTTGCCAACGCGCGCTCCTCTCCAAGGATTTATGGTCTCGACTGACGCTATTGCCGAGCTTGTTTGCCGTCCAAGACCCGTCTCCCACGTGATCGATAGCCTTGGACTATCGATCTCGAGCCGCGCCTGATTCGTTATTTCCTAGCCGTCGCCGAGGAGCTTCACTTCGGCCGGGCCGCCGCGCGCCTCTACATCTCCCAGCCATCGCTGAGCAACCAGATCCGCAAGCTGGAACGGATGCTCGGCACCGAACTGTTCGTCCGCACTAGCCGGGAGGTGAAACTCACCGCCGCCGGACAGGCGCTCCTCGAGGAGGCACCGCTCGCACTCGCGGCGATCGAGCGGGCCGCGGAGCGCACGCGCCTTGCGGGCGAGGGCATAACCGGAACCGTCCGCCTCGGCTACCCCCCGCTCGCGAGCTTCGAGACTCTTGGGGCGATCCTCGCGGCCGTCGAGAACGACAACCCGAACATGACCGTCATCGCCAGCGAGCTGTTCAGCGCCGAGGTCCCCGGGCCGCGTACTAGCCGGAGAGCTCGACATCGGGCTCGCCCTGCATCCCGAGCCGATCACAGGCATCCGCACCGAAGTGCTGCGCCTCGAGCCTCTGGCCGCTCAGCTCAGCACTCGCCACCGCCTCGCCCACGCGAACCCGATCCCGCTCGCCGACCTAGCGCACGAGACCCTCCTTCTGTTCCCCCGCGAGCTCGCTCCGGCCTACTACGACCGCATCATGGAGACATGCGAGCGGGCGGGCTTCCAGCCTCAGGTCAGAGCCTTCCCCAAGCCGCCCGTCAACGCCATGCTGGCACGCCTCCTCGGGGCACGCGAGGTTGGCTTGAGCCCCGACTCGTTCGCCTTCCACAGCGCCCAGGCCGAACCGGGCGTCGTCGCCCGGAAGATCGTTGATCCGCAGATCCTGGCGGAGTGGTCGATCCTCTGGCCGGCGCGGGCCCAATCCGCAGCCATCGCACGATTCCTCGACAGCGCACGGCGGTGCGCCGCCGAAAAGGGCTGGCTGCCCCTATCGGGCACAACCGCCGCGGCCGCGGGTGCCAGCCCCGCGCGTGATCCGTGGGGAGTGTCACGCGGCTTGGATGTCCCTTGACGCAATCCTCCACCCCCCAGCGGTCCGTCGCACCACCTGGCGGACCAGCGAGGAACCGAGTACGGCCGGCTTGGCTTCACGCGTGACCATCAGCATGACGCTGGTGAGGGTTGGATCGGGGCCGGACTCGTCGATCGTCACGTTGAGGGTGAGGTGCAACGTGCGTGGTGGCTCGGCCGTCCACACGTCGGTGACCGCGTCTCGCAGCGCAGCCCTTCCGCGGGCCGTGCCCATGACGCCGGTCATCACGCCCTCGTCAGTGAACAACTCGGCGTAGCCCTCTGCATCGCGTGCGGTGGCGCAGTTGTCGGCGCGTACGACAAGCTGCATGATCTCGAGCGACTCGGCAGCCGTGAGGCTCATGACGCCGGTCGCATCGAGGCGTCGATTCTGTCCGCGAGTGGCCCGCCGAGGACCGACTTGGGTATTACGGCGTGAATCGTGCGCGGCGGGATCGACGAATAGACCGAGCCGGTCTGGTTGGCCCACTGCGTTACGCGAAACGACACGGCCATGCTGCAGAGCGCGTAGGCATCGCGCCGGCTGATCCCGCCGTGACGATTTAGCCATTGGATCACGGTCCGGACGCAATCGGGCAGCGCCGCGTCGAGCGAGTCGGCGAACGCCATAACGATCCAGCTCTCGGCCGTTTCGATCGTCGGCCCGCTCAACGCCACCCGCTTGTGGACGATGTACTGCACGCGGAGCTCCTCCATTGCCGACTCGATCCCGGTCTGGTCGACCACCCCGTCTGACTGGGTCGCGTTGGCGTCACCCGTCCAGATCCGCGCCCCGCTCTTAAACACAGGCAAGAACAGCGATGTGCCCTCGGTCAGCTCCCACAAGTCGAGGTTGCCGCCGTACGGGCCAGCCAGAATCGCGCTGATCGGCTCATCCCCCTCCGGCTCGACGGCGTAGACGCCCATCGACGGCCGAAGGGGAATCTGGATCCCATCGACGAACTCGGCCGAGGTCCGTTCCTCGTTGAAGCGAAAGTAGTGGACATACGGCTCATCGAAATCAGACGGCAGCGCGCCGACGCCGAGCGGGAACGAGTTCCACCCCCAGTCGATCGGCCACGTACGGATCATCCGGCACTCGACCACGTCCCCCGGCTCCGCGCCGTTGACGACCACCGGCCCGAGATTCGAGTACGGACCGGCCGGAAACTGTTTGCGCAGCGGCTCGCGATCGGCGAACGACATTCCGAACCGCGCCCGGTTAGCCCACTGTGTCCACGTGTTGGGACAAGACACGATGTCCCCCGACTCGATCGTCAGCGCCGGCGGTCGTCGTGGGTCGATCGTGCCCGAACTGACCGACGCCTCCGTCGACTCGAGGATGTGGGTGGTCGGTTCGGTCATGTTCCTCCTTGGGTCGGTTCAGAACGCGAGGCACGCGCCCGCGCCCGCCGTCGTGCAGGGCGCGACAAAATCGGACGGACCGAACCCGCGAGTCGTTTATCTGTTGGGCCGCGAGGCCACGGCGCCGCCGCCGCCGTGAACCTGCACACGTTGGCGGGATGTTGCCCGTAAGGCCCTCGTGCGCCACGCGTTCCCGGGTCTGGTGAAACCGCGTGACGATCCAGCCGCGGGTCAGGGCGCGAAGTGGACAGCGCGAAAGCCCCACCGCTTCCCGAGCCAGCGCGGGACAACCTCGTCCAGCTCCCGCTCGAGCTCACCGCCGGCTTCCCGGTCGACCACCCACCAAGAGACCAGGGCGTCGGCGCCGTCGGGAGCGTGTTCCTCCGGCGGGTCGATGTATACGCAGCCGAGCAGCTCGGTCTCGTCGTCATCGAGCACCGCATAGTTGAACGACATGTGTCGAGCGATCTCGTCCTCGTGGCGGGCCAGGTCCTTACGGTCGGCCTCATATGTCATATCGGCCGGTGGCCACCCCCACATCTCGCGGTATTTCGCCCACAGTCGCTCGCGTGACCCCATTACGGCGGGGTAGTCGATGTCCACGTCGCTCTCGCGTATCGGTCGGAGGTGATGCCCCGTCACCAGATCCAAGCGCTCCGGATGTGAGAAATCATCGGCAAGCCACGCCACTCACGGCATGCTAGTCGTGCGACCAGCCGCGGAGACCTTGCCGAAGCCACCAGAGGGGCGAGCAGGGACAGCGCCGATGCCTATGGTCCGGCGCCCTCGCCCCGTGGCGCCCCCGGACCGGGCGGGAGGTCGATCTCCCCGCGCGCCGCGCGTTTGCCGCAGCGGTCACAGCGGAGGTCTGGGCCGATGTTGCCTCCGCAGCCGGCGTGCAGGGTGAGTCGTGGTGGGCCACCCGGGGTCGGGTAGTAGCGGTCACCCCATTTCATCAGCACGATCAGGGCGGGCGCAAGCTCGCGCCCCTTGTCGGTGAGCACGTATTTCGGGCGCCCCGGCCGCTCCGGGTCGGGAACGCGTTCGAGGAGCTCCTCCTTGCACAGCAGCTTGAGCCGGTTGGTGAGCACGTTGGAGGCGATCCCGAGTTTCGCCTGGAACTCCTCGAAGCGCGTTAGACCGACGACGGCGTCACGGAGGATCAGCAGCGTCCAGCGCTCTCCGATCACCTCGAGTGATCGGGCGATCGAGCACACCTGGTCCGGATAGTCGCGTTGGAGCACACTTCAATCGTAGCTGACTTGCTTGACAAAAGCTAGGACTTGCGACTACCCTGCCTTGCGTCACGCAAGCTAGATGCCCGAGGAGGCGTTCGTGAACCGCAAGCCCCTGATCCTGATCGCGCTGTTGCTGGCGGCGTTTGTCATCAATCTCGACACCACGATCGTCAACGTGGCGCTGCCGACGCTGGTGCGCCAGCTCCACGCCTCGACCTCGCAGCTGCAGTGGGTCGTGGACGCGTTCAACTTGTTGTTCGCCGGATCGGTGCTCGCGGCCGGCAGCCTGTCGGACCGGTTCGGCCGCAAGGGAATGCTGCTCGCGGGCCTGTCGGTGTTCGCAGCCGCCAGCCTCGCCGGCGGGCTGATGAGCAATGTCGGCGCGCTGATCGCAGCGCGAGCGGTGATGGGTGTCGGGGCAGCGATGGTGTTCCCCTCGACCCTGTCGCTGCTGACCAACGTCTTCGCCGAGCGCAAAGAGCGGGCGCTGGCGATCGGCCTGTGGGGCGCGATCACCGGCGTGGCGATCGCACTGGGACCGATCGTCGGAGGCTGGCTGCTGCAGGTGTCCGACTGGCGCAGCATCTTCTTCGCGATGGCGCCGGTCGCCGTGATCGCCGGCGTCCTGGTCACCGGGTATGTCCCCAGCTCGCGCGATCCGCGCGCCCCGCGGACCGACCGCGCCGGATTCGCGCTCTCCACCGCGGCCATCGGGCTGCTCGTCTTCACGATCATCGAGGCCCCGAACCACGGCTGGGGAAGCATGCGGACGATCGGCAGCTTCGGGCTGACCGCGGTGCTGGCGGCGGCGTTCCTGGCCTGGGAGCGCCGCACCGAGCAGCCGATGCTCGACGTGAGCCTGTTCGAGAACCCGAGGTTCACCGCGGCGAGCGCTTCCGTCGCGATCTCATTCTTCGCGCTCTCCGGGTTCATCTTCCTCGTCACCCAGTACGCGCAGTTCATCAAGGGCTGGGGGCCGCTATCGACGGGCGTGCGGCTACTCCCGGTCGCCTCATCCGTGGCGATCTCGTCGATCGCCGCCACGAAGCTGGCTCTCCGGCTCGGCACGAAGCTTGTCGTCGCCAGCGGGCTGTTGCTGATGGCCGGCTTCTACCTGTGGGTCACGACCGCGGCCGCCAGCACCAGCTACCTGACGATCGCCGTCCAGAT
This sequence comes from uncultured Solirubrobacterales bacterium, assembly GCA_963788005.1. Taxonomy (GTDB): domain Bacteria; phylum Actinomycetota; class Thermoleophilia; order Solirubrobacterales; family Solirubrobacteraceae; genus Palsa-465. The sequence goes on from CAWBFH010000010.1 coordinate 8,442, forward strand.
GGTCGTGCTCGGGACCGGTATGGGGCTGACCAGCGCTCCCGCCACCGAAGCGATCATGGGCGTCGTGCCGAACGCCAAGGCCGGCGTCGGCTCGGCGGTCAACGACGCCACCCGGCTGCTCGGAGGCACGCTCGGCGTCGCCGTGATCGGCAGCGTGTACGCCTCGCTCTACACCAGCCGCCTCACCAGCATGCTGCCGAGCCAATTGCCGGCGACAGTCGCGCAGACCGCGCATGCCTCCGTCGGTGCCGCACTCTCGGCGGCACAGAAGCTCGCTGGCCTGGGCCATCCGGCGCTCGCCGCAGCCGTCCACAACGCCGCCAGCTCAGCCTTCTTCGATGGCTTTCACACCGCCGACTACGTCTCCGGCGGCCATCGCCGCCGCAGGCGCTCTGATGGCACTGGCGCTGCTGCCAGCCCAACCGACGACCAGCCGCGACGAGACGCCAGAGGTGCCGGCCCTGGGCACGCCCGCCACAGCCGCAGCGCACAACTGACCCACCCCCAAGTGACAGGAGACCGAACACCATGAGCACCGAGCAACCCACGCCGCGCGTGACCTCCGCCCGCTCCGGGCCCGGGCGGGCGAGCGGGTTCGAACTGGAGAGCCCGGGCCAGCCGGGCGCCGCCAACTTCGAGGCCGCGCTGGAGCGCAACCGCGCGTTCGCCGCCGCGGGCGGCCACCACGGCGCCGTCGTCTTCCCCAAGTTAAGGCTGTTCGTGATCACATGTCTCGACCCGCGCGTCGACCCTGCGCACTTCCTCGACCTCGGCCTCAGCGACGCGATGGTCATCCGCAACGTCGGCGGGCGGGTCACCCCCGAAGTCATCAACGACGTCGCCTTCATCGGCCAACTCGCCGAGACCGTCCTCCCCGACGGCCCGCTGTTCGAGATCGCCGTGATCCACCACACCCAGTGCGGAACCGGCGCGCTCGCCGATGACAGCTTCCGCCGCCGCTACGCGCAGCGAATCGGCGCCGACGAGTCAACCCTGCGCGAGCACGCCGTTCTCGACCCAGCCGCGACCGTCACCCGGGACGTCGAGCGCCTGCGCTCCGCATCCGCTATCTCCGCGCGTGTCACCGTCTCCGGGCACGTCTACGACGTCGTCACCGGCCTGGTGGAGACGGTCATCCCGGCATCCGGCTCGGCAGATTGAACTGTGCTCGACCGCTCTGACGAGCGACTAAGCCGCGCGACGGTAATCGGTTACGACTGTGCGAACGGCGGACACGTCAGGATATGTTCGACCGCCGCCAGCAGAAATGCTCGCCGCCGCTGATCAGGCGGTGTTGACCAGCGCAATCACCGTATCCCCGCCGCGCGCCCCCGGGCTGGCGTGATCGACCGCGGCGCGGAGGTCCCCGCCGCGCCCGACGACGAACAGCAGCTCCGGTTCGCCTCCCAGCGCGAGTTCGTGGTCGCCGTCGACCGTGGTCGCGACGAACCGCGCCCCCTCGGCAAGCCGACCGCTCAGCTGTGCGAGCGTGAGGGCCTTGGGCCCGAGGACGTCAGCGGATGTGGCCGGCGAAAGCAGGTCGGGCTCGTCCGGGCTGGGCGCGATCCGGTAGACGTGGCCGTGACCGAGCTCGTTGCGCAGCTCGGCGGCGGCGAGCGCGTTGAAGTCGTCGCTGCGCGACAGCAGCAGCGCGTCGGTGACCTCCTCGAGCTCGGTCTCCCGGTTCAGCGAATCGACCAGGATGCGCCCGCTGGCGGCGTCGAGGCCGGCAGCGCGCGCAGCCGGCTGCGCCGCCGGCCCCGCCCACAGGCGCACGCCGACTCCGGCGTCCCGGAGCGCGCTGCCGATCGCCCGTGCCGGCTCGTGGCCGCCGACGATCAGTACCAGGGTCCCCTGGGCACCGGCGACATGAAGCCGTCGCGCCACCAGCGATCCGGTCAGGCCATAGACGACCACGGTCGCGAAGATCACGACGAACACGATCGGCAGGATCTTGTCCGCGCCTTCGATGCCAGCGGTCGCGAGCGCGAGACCGAACGCGGACGCCGTCGCCCCGGCGACGATCCCGCGCGGCGCCATCCACGCGACGAACGCACGCTCGCGGATATCCAGACTCGACCGCCAGGAGCTGAGCGCCACCACGGCCGGCCGGATCAGCAGGATCATGATCGCGACGAGGGCGAGCGACCCGGCCAGCACGTGTTTGACGTCGCTCGGCGAGACGGAGGCGGCGATCATCACGAACAGGACTCCGATCAGCAGTTGCACGAGCGTCTCGTGGAACTGGACCGCTTGGCGAACGTCGATCGAGCGCTGGTTGGCGAGGAACACCCCCATCAGCAAGGTCGCGAGGAACCCGGTGTCGTCGCGGATCAGGTCCGCGGCCACCAGCGCGGCGACCGCCAGCGCGAGGGTCGACGCGGCCATCTGGCGGGGTGCGAGCCTTCCAAGACGCGGCAACAGCAGCCAGAGCAGCCCGGCACCGACCGCCCCGACGAGCGCGCCGACCACCAGGCTCAGGAGCAGCTCGCCGGGGTGCCAGCCATTGGAGCCGCCCGTCCGCGCGATCTGAAAGACGATGACGCCAAGCAGCGCTCCGAGCGGGTCGATCACCACCCCCTCCCACTTCAAGACCGAACGGACATCGCGAGCCGGCCGGATGAACGTGAGCAGCGGCAGCACCACGGTCGGGCCTGAGACGACCAGGATCGCTCCGATCAACAGCGGCACGTCGGCGCCGAGACCGCCGAACAGCAGCGCGACGGCGCCCGTGATCGCCAACCAGGTGAGCAACGCGCCGACCGAGACAAGGCGGACGACCACCGGTCGCACCCGTGGCGTCACATCGCGAAACGAGAGCCTCAGCCCGGCCTCGAACAGGATCACCCCGACGGTGACCGAGACGAACGGCTGATAGAGCGACCCGAGCAGGTCGCTCGGCCGTACGTCGTCGGTAAGGATGCCGGCGATGAACCCGACCGGAAGCAGCACCACGATCGCCGGCAGCCCGAGCGCCCTGGCGAGTAGCTGGGAGCCGACCGCCAACACGAGCACCAGCCCGATCCCGAGCAACAGGTCGTTGGTGGACAGAACCGCGGTCACGCGACCGGACCCCTGGCGCCCCCGGCAGAACGCGTTAGCCGCGCCGAAGCAAACGGCCGACCGCCGCCATCATCTCTTCGGTTCGCTCGTCCTGCTGCTCGGGCTCGGCGCCAACGACACACGTGTGCGCGTGCCCATCGAGCAGCCCCAGCGCGACCTTGTCGAGCGCGGCCTGGGCGGCGCTGATCTGGGTCAGGATGTCGATGCAGTAACGATCGTCCTGCACCATGCCCTCGATTCCGCGGATCTGGCCCTCGATCCGTCGCAGACGAGCGAGCAGCTGGTCTTTGGTGGCGGTGTAGCCCCTGGTGGGAGTGCCGGTGTCAGCCATGCGCCGATCATAGCAAACTACTCCTACCCCCTAGGGGTATTTGATACGGTGTGTTCATGGACGTGATCTGGCATGGCCTCAAGGACTCGGTCCTGATGGCGTGGGAGGTTTGGTGGGCGCTGGTGCTCGGCTTCGCGATCTCGGCGATCGTGCAGGCGTGGGTGCCGCGCGAGCGGATCGAGCGGCTGATGAGCGGCTCCGGTGCGCGCCCGGTTGGCTGGGCCACTGGCCTGGGGGCGGCGTCCTCGTCGTGCTCGTACGCCGCGATTGCGATCGCCAAGTCACTGTTTCAGAAGGGCGCGAGCGCGGCCTCGGCACTGGCGTTCCAGTTCGCGTCGACGAACCTGGTCTGGGAACTGGGGCTGGTCCTGTGGGTGTTGATCGGGTGGCAGTTCACGGTCGCGGAGTACGTCGGCGGGATCGTGATGATCGTGCTGATGACCATGTTGCTCCGGTTGTTCGTCAGCCCACGTCTCGAACGGGAGGCGCGCGAGCACGCGATCGAGGCCGATTCCGGTCATCAGCACCACATGGCCGGCGAGCACCTGTCATGGCGCGAGCGGTTGACGTCAGCGCGTGGTTGGTCGGATGTGGCGCACAACTTCCGCGGCGACTGGCAGATGCTTTGGAAGGAGATCACGCTGGGCTTTCTGCTGGCCGGGTTCATCGCCCAGTTGGGCAACGGCTTCTTCGAGCACCTGTTCATCCGCAACGCCCCGGCGCCGCTGCCGACGATCGAGAACGTGGTCATCGGCCCGCTCATCGCCGTGATCAGCTTCGTCTGCTCGGTCGGCAACGTACCGCTGGCGGCGGTCCTGTGGTCGGGCGGGATCTCGTTCGGCGGCGTGCTGGCGTTCCTGTTCGCCGACCTGATCGTGATCCCGATTGTGCTGATCTACCGCAAGTACTACGGCGCCAGGTTCACGATCAGGATCACCGCGCTGATGTTCATCACGATGGTGATCGCCGCCCTGGTCGTCGACGGCCTGTTCAGCGCGCTGGGGTTGATCCCGACGGGGCCCCGTCCCACCCGCGCGGACATCTTCAGCCAGATCGAGCTCAACTACAAGCTGGTGCTGAACACGCTCGGGTTCGTGATCTTCGCGGCCCTGTTCTGGCTGACGGCCCGGCGTGGAGCGACCGACCCGACGTGCGGAATGAAGGTCGACCGCGACAACGCACTGACGACCGAGGTCGGCGGTGAGACCCACTATTTCTGCTCGACTCAGTGCCTCGAGGCATTCGAGCCCCGGCCTGGCGAGGACGCGCACGAGCACGTGCCGGCCGACGGACTCGCGCGCGTCCACGTGCACGACTGACGCGTGGCGCGGCGTGGCGCGCGCAGTCAAGCCGGCGCGTCGAGCGCGGCGGTAGGTACGGCGGTCGGTGCGGGCTCGGTGTCAGCGCCCGGGACCGGGTTTGCGGGGAGCAGGATCGAGACCGCCAGCCCACCCAATGCCACAACGGCAAGGAAGATCATCGCCGCGACGTAGGTTCCGTTTCCCGCGACGAGATCGGAGACCAGGATCGTGCCGGCGATCGCGGTGCCAAACGACGAGCCGAGGTTGGAAACGCTTCGTGACAGCCCTGAGATCTCGCCCTGCTTGCGCTCGGGGAACGCGGACTGGACGAGATTGACCGACGGAGTCAGCATCACCCCCAGCCCAAGACCGATCGCCAGCAGGCCCGGCGCGAACGCCCAAGGGCTCGACGAGGCGGCCTTGACCAAGCCGAGCAGCAACCCGATCCCGACGGCGGTGGTGGCGAACCCGGCCGCGATCAGCGTCTTTTGCCGGCGCCGCTTGGCGAGTCGCTCGGCGGCGAGCGAGGAGACGAGCACACCGACAGTGGCGGCGGTGAAGATGACTCCGGTCTTGATCGCGCTGTAGTGGCGTTCGGTCTGTAGGAAGACCGAAACGACGAATGAGACGCCCATCAACAACAACCACTGGAGGTTCTGGGTCACCAGTCCGAGGTTTGAGGTGCGGTTGCGAAACAGGTCGGTCGACAGCAACGGCTCCTTGCCGCTGCGCTCCCGCGCGCGGACGTAGAAGAAGAACCCGGCCAGGAACGCCGCACCGACGGCCAGGAAGATGACCAGGAGCGTGTTGTTGACCCCGGCCTGCAGGATCCCGAGCACCAGACAGAACATGCCGACGGCCGACAGCACCGCCCCGACCGCGTCAAATGGACGGGTTGGATCAGGCGCCACCGGATCGGTGACCCGGCGGCTGAGCACGATGATCGTCCCGACGATGACGGCCTGGAAAACGAACGCGGCCCGCCAGCTGATTCCCGACGTGATCACCCCCCCGATCAACGGCCCGGCGGCCGCGCCGATCCCTCCCATCCCGCTGATCACGCCGAATGCCTTCGCGCGCGACTCGAGTGAGGTGAACGCCATCGTGGTCAGGATGTAGACCGGCGGGATCAGGAGTGCGGTGCCCACCCCCTGGAAGACGGAGTTGCCGAGGATCAGGATCCCGAGCCCCGGAGCGATCGCGCTCAGCACCGTGCCGATGCCGTACAGGATCAGACCGCCGGTCAAGCACCGCTTCCGGCCGAGCCGGTCGGTCAGCTTGCTGCACGGGATCATCAGGACAGCCATGATCAGCAGGAACAGCGTGATCGTCGTTTGCACGCCCTTCACATCCGTATGTAGGTCGTGGCTGATGTCGTTGATCATCACGTTCATGTTCGAGCCGGCGAAGCTGCAGATGAACTGCGCAAGCGCGAGCGGCGCGATGAACGCGCGAGGCGACTGCACCCAGGTCGCGACCCCGCACGTGGCTGTCCAGCTGCCGCGCTCACCTAGCCACGCATGGGGACGCGGCCGTCTCGATCGCAGAGTGACCAGCGGGGGCGGGTAGTCACGCCGTCCCGCGCCCCCGTGAGCGACGCCATCGGCGGAGGATGACGCACGACTCCATGGCCCGCAAGGGTCCGCTCGAAATGGACACTTTCACCGCCCGCGATCACCCGGGTGTCTGATCGCGGTCGAGAAGCCCGAGCGCCTCGGCGCTGGTGACGGCCTCGGCGCGCGAGCTGACGCCCAATTTGCGGTACAGCTCGCGCGCATGACTCTTGACGGTGTTGAGCGATATGTACAGCTGCTGGCCTATCTCCCGACGCGAAAGCCCGGCCGCAAGGCCCCGGAGCACGGCCAGCTCGGCGGGGCTCGGGGCCTCGATCGGGCCGCGACTGCCGGCGTCGGCCGTCGCGGCGGCCTCGGCCTCGGCGAGCCGCCGCTGCACGCCGGCCGCGACCGCCGGCAGGCGTCCGGGGTCGGGCAGCTCCGCGATCGCCCGCTGGGCGCGCTCGAGATCGCCGGCCGCACGGGCCAGGCGCGATCGGGCCAGCCGGACCTGCGCGAGCAGCAGCAACGCGTGAGCATGAGCGACGGTCGGCTGGGGGGCGCGTCGCAGCTGCTCGCCACGCAGGGCCGCGCGTTCGGCCTCGTCGAGTCGCCCAGTCGAGGCGCACGCGAGCGCCAGCCCGCCGTGCGCCAGAGCCACGACCCACGGGGCGTTCTGAAATCGCCGTCGGGCGTAGCCGAGCGCCTCGCGCGCCCACGCCTCCGCGCTCTCGACCCGCCCCTGTTCGGCGTCGATGAGCGCGAGCACCCCGAGCCCTACGACATAGCCGAACGGCCGGCTGACCGCGTCGGCGTGCTCGACCGCTTCCAGTGCGATCCGGCGCGCCTGGTCGAGATCGCCGGCGAAGAAGAGCGCCTGCGACAGGCTCGCGAGGGCACCCACGGCGAGCACGTCGGCGCCCGCCCGAGCCGCCATCACCGCCAGCCGCCCACGATCCACCGCGCGGCCAACGTCACCGCCTGGGATCATCGCTGCCCGGCCGGTTTCGACCGCCGCCTCGAGGTATGGCGACCATAGTTCCGGCCGTTCTACGCGAGCGCGATCGGCGAGCGCGAGCAGCCGCTGGGTCTCGAGCTCCGGGCGCCCGGCCAGTAGCGACGCTTGGGCCCCGGCGACGGGGAGGATCGGCTGTTGCACGAGTGCCTCGGGCGAGAACCAGCTGATCCACCCGAGGTACTGCTCGATGCGTCCGCTCCAGATGAATTCCATGTGATGCTCGGCCAGCAGGTCGGCGACCATCGTGGCGTCTGGGGCCGCGGCCGCGTATTCGATCGCGTCCTCGACGAGCCCGTTGTCACCGCACCAGGCCGCCGCCCGGCGGCGCAGCTCCACGGCCGGCTCGGGTCCGAGCTCCAGTTGCAGCACTTCGCCGAACAGGTGGTGGTAGCGGTACCACTCGCCACGCGCGTCGAGCGCGACCAGAAACATGTTCGACCGGTTGAGCTCGGCGAGAACGCCGCTGGAGTCCTCGCGGCCGAGTACGGCATCGCAGAGCGCGGGCGTGAATCGGCCAAGTACGGAGGTGCGAAGCACGAACTCGCGAGTCTCGCGGTCAAGCGCGGTCAGCACCTCGGCGCTGAGATAATCCCCCACCTGACGCGCGCTGCCGGCGAACTCCCGTACCCGCCGGTCAGGATCATCGAGTTCGCGGAGCCAGAGCGCGGCGAGGTACAGCCCCGCCGGCCAGCCTTCGGTCCGCTCGGTGAGGAGCGCGACGCTCTCCGTCGACAACTCAACGCCCTCGCCCGACATCAGCTCGCGCGTCTCCTCGACCGTGAAGGCCAGATCCCGGGCTCTGAACTCGGCGAGCGCGCGTCGCGCACGCAGCCGCGCAAGGCCGATGCTGGGGTCCGATCGTGTGGTCGCGACTACGCGGGCGTTCGCGGGTAGCCGTTCGATCCCGTGCGCAATCGAAGCCAATGAACTCTCGCTCTTGACCGTGTGAAGGTCGTCCAGCACGATCGTCACCGGGCGTTCGAACGCGACGAGGCTGTTCATCACCTCATCGACGGCGTGCTCCACCGGTGCTCCTGGGACCCCAAGCTGCGACAGCGCTGTGCTGGCCAGCCCCGGGCCGAGCCGTTGCACGCCGGTCGCGAGATGCGTCCACAGGCGCACCGGATCATCGTCGGCGGCGTCGAGCGTGAGCCAGATCACCGGCTCGGGACGCTCCGTCACCCATGACTCGCTAGCGACGTCTTGCCGTATCCGACCGCCGCGCTGAGCACCGTCAGCGAGGCGCCGCCGCTGTCGAGCAGCTCCAGCAGCCGCCCACGGCGGAGCATCCCGGGGTGCACTCGTGGCGGGAGCAGCTTCGGCTCGATCACCCGGAGCCCGGGCGCGTCCGTGTCAGCGGCGTCCGAACTCATCCGTGTTCCCCCAAAAGCCCCGTTTCACCCGGGTGAGCGTCAATCACCCGGGTGAAGATTACTCCGCGGCCGTGACAGGCGCCCCCGCCGCACCGATGATGGTCAATGCAATCGACCGGGAGATGAGGGGCATCCGTGCAGACCCGCTGGCAAACACAGGCTGAGAGGCACAGCCACAGCTCCACCGCCCGCTTGCAGTCGGGCGGCGCGGCGATCGCGATCCAGCCGCGCGTAGCCGAACTCGCCGAGGCGGTGGACCGCGTACGCGTCGAGAGCCCGCTTTTCCCGGGCGAGTTCGCGCGTCCGCGCCGACGCGCAGGCCCACCGGACGCCGATGCGGTCCGACAACAGGGTCGCCTGGACGGGCGAACGGCGTCGCTGGGAACGCGATCTGCATGACGGAGTCCAGAGCGAGCTCGTTTCGCTCCTGCTCCGGCTCCAACTCGCCGAGGAAACCCCGCCGACGCCGGCCGCGTTGACCGAAACATTCGCCGCGCTGACCGAACACACACTTGCAGCGCTCGAGTCCCTGCGCGAAATCACATATGGGATCTACCCCAGGGCGCTCGCCCAGCGCGGCATCCGCGACACCCTGCTTGCCCGAGCCGCGCGCGCCACATCCGACGTGACGGTGCAGGGAAGCGCACCGCGCAGCACCGAGGAAGCCGAGGAGGCGGCCTACTTCGCATGCTCCGAGGCGATTCAGAACGCGATCAAGCACGCCGGTGACGGCGCTCGGGTGATCGTCGCCCTGCACCACCATGACGGTTCGCTGACCGTGCGCGTCGCGGACGACGGCCGGGGCTTTGACCCGGCCCACACGGCGCGGGGAGCCGGGCTGCAGAACATCCGCGAGCGAGTCCGGGACCTCGGCGGGAACTTCGAGCTCACCTCCGCCCCGGGCCGCGGCACAGTGCTGAGGATCGTGCTGGGATGGCCGCCGAGGGCCGACCATCGAGCATGACCCAACCTCGCGAGCACGTGCGCTCAGATCAGTACGGCGTCGGAATCCAGTTCAGCTGGTCGATCGGCGGACGCCGGTAGCCCTGGTCGCCCTCGCGCGGCGGCAGTGTGATCCGGGGGTACTGGACATCCCTGTACTCGACCAGCGACAGAAGGTGCGAGATGCAGTTCAGCCGGGCCCGGCGCTTGTCATCCCCTGCCACCTCCCACCACTTGCAGGCGGTCGTCGAAGTGTGCTCGATCATCAGGTCCTTGGCCTTTGAATACTCGACCCAGCGCGTGCGTGACTCGAGGTCCATCGGCGAGATCTTCCAGCGCCGCACCGGATCGTCGATGCGCGCCCGAAAGCGCCGCTCCTGCTCTTCGTCGCTGACCGAGAACCAGTACTTGATCACCTGGATGCCGGAGCCAAGGAGCATCCGCTCAAACTCCGCGACCGTGTGGAGAAACTCCCAGTACTCCGCATCCGTGCACAAGCCCATCACGCGCTCGACTCCGGCGCGGTTGTACCAGGACCGGTCGAACAAGATCATCTCTCCGGCTGCCGGCAGCTCCTTGACGTAGCGCTGGAAGTACCACTGCGTCCGCTCCCGCTCGGTCGGGGCCGCCAGCGCCACGACGCGACAGAAGCGGGGGTTGAGCGGCGCGGAGACGCGCCCGATGGTTCCGCCCTTGCCCGCGGCGTCACGTCCCTCGAAGATGACGACCAGCCGGTGACCGCTCTCGCGGATCCAGTGGAGCATCTTCACGAGTTCGAGCTGGAGCGCTGCCAGCTCCCGCTCGTACTGCTTGCGCGGCATCTTCGGCTGATCTGTGTGGGCGTGGTTGCCGGATTTATCGGCCATGGATCCTCCTCGACGCCAACGCTCCCACGACTCGGCAGCCGCGACCGGCCGCCAGTACGAGAGCGGATGCTTATCCCGTGGCCGAGGAGCTGGGCTCCTCGGCATCGTCATCGTCGTCGGGCCGTCTGCCACGACCGACGACATCGAGCGGGTCAACGGGCCGGATCGGCTCCTGATTGGAGGGCCGGACGCTGCGGTCACAATTAGCGCAGCGCTCGCGGTCATAGCTGTTGACGTTGCCGCAGACCGGGCACTGCCAACTCGACTCAGTGATCCATCTGCCTGTCGGGTCGGGCATCGGTTGCACTCTACACCCTGAACGCGATGCGACATTCCCAGGTGCGCGCCGGGGATGAGAGTTCACTTCATGTGAACACGGTGTCAATCGAACCGCACACAACGTGCCAGAGTCCGCCAGACCGCAACCGCCGTGGGCGGGGACTCAGCCGATCCAGGGCGTGTGATGCAGCGCCGTGGCCGGATCCGAGTTCCCCGGTCTTGAATCGGGCGGCTACTCGTTGCAGGGCGTGCGTCAGTCCATCCTGGTAGGAATGGGCGTCGATGACCTCGGGGTGGTCACGCCGTCGATCGCGGTCGGTTGGGCACGATCCTGGCGAGCGCTCGCAGTTCGAGCGTGACCTCGTCATAGCGATCGTCGGCGAGCATGTCTCGCGCGGCGGCGAACTCTCTCTTGATGCGCGCCAAGAAGCGATCACCGCTCGTCAGAATGACCTTCGCATCCGGATGTGTGTCACTATTGATTCGCTCGTCGAGTGTCACGATGTAAGACCTTCTTGGCGTGTCGGCAAGGCGTTGGCGGACCAGATCGTAAATGTGCACAAAGTCTTCGTCGGTCAGGGAGTAGCCGACGAACACCCGGCGCTTGCCGGACAGGAAGTCGATGACTGAGTCCCCCATTGCATCGCTGGCCAGCCGCCGTAGCAACCTCGAATCGGCGGGTCAGCGCCACCTCGAACGACATGTCCCAGGCACCACCTAGAGCGAGCGTCACTCACAGCGCGCATCTCAAGCCCTGCCGGGATGCCTGGCATGCAGCAGCACTCACCGCTGAACCACATCATCAAGGTCGCATCGCGCTGCAACCTCAACTGCTCGTACTGCTACGTCTACAACCAGGCGGATACGACGTGGCGCGATCGACCGTCGGTGATGTCACGCGAGACATTCGCCATCGGGCCGATCCGCGCGAGGTACGGGCCAACCCCGTGCGCTGGCTATCTGATCCCGATCTTCGACGACTGGTGGTTCGAGAGCTCGCTCGAGGTCTGGATCCGCGAACTGTGGAACATCGCCAGCGTGGTGATGGGCGGTACGAGCCGGCTCGAGATGATCGGCAATCCGCCGTTGCGACTCGTGTGCATCGAAACCGACGGTTCGATCCAGGGACTGGACAAGCTGCGCTCGTGCGAGGACGGCCTGTCGACGATGCCGCTCAACGTCCACGACTGTGATTTCAACGAGATCGCGGCGCGCAGTCCCTTCCACGCCGAGGTGATGGACGGACTGCCGATCGACGGACTGGCGTTGCCGTCTGGGTGCCGCGGATGCCGCGAGCGCGAGACTTGTGCCGGCGGCCACCTGCCCAACCGCTACTCGAGCGCCCGCGGGTTTGACAATCCGAGCGTCTGGTGCGCTGACATGCTGAAGCTGTTTGCCCATGTCCGAGAGCGGATGGGCGTGTCACACGATGAGACCCGGCGGCGGCGGGTCGAGCTCGCTCGACTGCGCGCTCCCGAGCCGGCCGCCGAGCTCGATCCTCAACCTTCTTGAGCCGCTCGGGACGCGGCGCGTCCGCGGTCTGCATCGGCGCCAGCGAGCGTCGGTCGCTGGCTGCCTGCCGTCGCCCGGCGCCACGGACTGCCTCGTAGAAGCGCAGCGCCGGTCGGAGGCGGTCCCGCAGTCGCCACCATCCGCCCTCCTCGATGCGACACAGGGTCTCGTAGCGCTGATGCAGGAACGCGAGTGTCTCCTCCTGTGAGGCGATCGCCGCGCGTAGGCGGTCGATCTCGGCCTTCCACTGAGCGCCTTCGGCCGAAGCCGCGTGGAGCGCGACCTGCGTACGGCGCAAGTCCTGCTCGCGCCGCGGCCCGTCGAGCAACGGAGCGAACTCGCCATCGCGCCACGCCGACAGGGTCCAGTCAGCACCTTGGCGGTGAAGATCTCGAGTAGCAGCCGCGCCGAGGCGAGATCGCACGTGCCGTCCGCCGCGCGCAGTTCGGGCACGACGTCGAACAGCCACGGCGCGAGCAGCAGGCCGTGACGCTCGTAAAAGCGCGCGTGTGCGGTGAGCATCCTGACCGTCAGCGCACGGCCTTCGGGCGTGCGCTCGCCGAGTTGCCGACGGCCGAGGTGATGAATCGCGAGTGCTTGCCGGCAGCGCCTGAACGCATCCGGGCGGTCGCGCGACACGCGGTAGCACCACTCATTGTCCTCGTAGTAGGCCGACATCCGCTCGTCGAGCTCGAACTCGGTCAACAGTGAGCGGCGGATCAAGACCGCAGTGCCCGGGACCCACGCAGTCGGTCCGCTCGGGGGCACGGAGGCCGAGTCCACCGCCACGCCGAAGCCGCTCAGGGTAAACGTCACGAGCTCGGCGCTCACCTCCATCGTCCCGCCGCAATGGAGCACTGAGCCGTCCGGTGCGACGACCGTCGCGGTGACCGCGCCGGCACTCGGGTGCTCGTCGAGATGCGCGACCAGATGGGCAAGGGCGCCGGGCATCAGCTCGGCGTCGTCGTCCAAGAACAGCACCAGCTCGGCCGCCGCCAACTCGGCGCCCAGCCGGCGACCACCCGCGGCGCCGAGGTTGCGATCGCTGCGATGCAGCCGCACTCCCGCCCGTCGCGAGCAGTCAGAGGCAACCTGGCGCGCGACCGAGTCAGAGCAGCCGTTGGCGATTACCAGCACGGCGACGGTCCTCCGGACTCGAGCCGAGCGAGTCGAGAGCGCGGCTCAGCGTTCGGGGCGGTCATGCGTGAGAACACGGCGGCGACCCGGCCGGCCTTCCCGCCGGACCGCGGGCGTGGACGCGAGTGCCGCCGCGCGGAGCCGGCCGCGGGGTCCGATGGTCGACGGGTCGAGCAGCTCGGCGGCGAGCTCGGTTGCCGGCTCGGGCCAGATCTCCAAGACGTCGTGCAGCAACTCGCCGAGCGACTGGCCGACGTCAGCCGGATCGTCGGCGGCGCGATGCTCGATCGCGACGACCCGGTCGATGAACGCCTCCATCTGGCTGGTGACGCTCGATGCCGCAAAGCGGTCCTCATACGTCAGCCGCCCGGCGCGGCCCAGATCACCGCGGAGCTCCGGGTCCGCCGCCAGCCGGCCAAGGCAGCGCGCGAGCTCGACGGAGTCACCCGGGGTCACGAGCAACGCCTGGTGGCCCGGCTGCACCACCTCCCCGATGCCGCCGGCGTCACAGGTCACGATCGCCTTGCCGTACATCATCGCCTCGATCAGCACGACTCCGTGAGACTCGTAACGCGACGGCGCGCAGACCAGATCTGCCTCGGCGTAGAGCCGCGCGAGTTCCGCGTCGGACACCGCGCCCAGGAAGCGAACCGCGTCGCGCACGGCGGGCTGCGTCGCCGTCTGTTCCTCGAAGGCAAGCCGGATGCTCGGGTCGGCGTCTGGACCGGCGAGCGTGAACGTGATCTCGACGCCGTCTGCGATCAGTTCGCGCGCCGCGGCGAGCAGCGTGTCGATGCCCTTGCGGTGCTCGATCCGGCCGACGGACAGTACCCGTACTCCCGGTTCGGGCCGAGCGTCGGGCGGGGCGGCCATTCCCCGATCATGGAGCCCGCGCCCGATCACGGCGGTCGTGACCGGGTGCAGACCGTAGTCGGCGATCGTCTTGGTCAGAACCGACTCCGTCAGCCCGTGGAGATACCGGGCGCGCTCCAGGTGACTCCCGCTCGAGCCGCAAACGCTCTTGGACGGGCGGCTTTCCGGCGTACGAGGGATCGACCTCGGTCAGCGTTCGCAGCGAGGTCATGCACGAGACGATCGTGGGGATCTCGCGATCGAGGACGCAGACGGCACCCTCCGAGCGCCAGAGCGGAGCCAGGACCGCATCGACCGGGCGCTCGCACTCGTGGATCCTCCGTACCTCCCGATACACGGCCGAGGCGTGCAACAGGTCGTGAGCCGCCGTCTCGTGCAGCGCTGCGTCCAACGGCGCCGATGTCGCCGGCAGCAACAGCCGGCCGAACCGAGACGCCGTCGAGCGCCGGGGGCGCCCCCCGCGACATGTCGGTCAGCAGATGCACCTCGTGGCCCTGGCAGGCGAGCGCGCCGGCGAGATCACGCGTAGCGCGTGCAAGACCGCCGGCAGCGCCGACGTGGACGTCTCGACATGCGAGACAGAGATTCACGGCCCCCTCCGTTCGTGTGCCAGTGCGACATCCTATTCCGGCGCAGCGCCTCAGGCCAGCGCGCCGGCAGCAGATCGCGCTCGCCCCAGCCGGCGCGACCCGACGGGCGGGCTATACTCGGCGCCCTCGCGGCTGTAGCTCAGTTGGCTAGAGCGTCTGCTTGCCATGCAGAAGGTCGAGGGTTCGAGCCCCTTCAGCCGCTTGGAAGTGCCTGCAAATCGGCGCTTTTGTGATGAGGTCGAGTGTCTGCGTAGAACGCAGACGGTCGGAGGTTCGGGTACCTCACGTAGCAAGGGTCGGACGGTTGGAGACCCGCAGATTTGCAACCGGCTGCGGGGCGAGACCGGGCTGCAGCATCGGATCCTTGCGGCCGCCTGCTCGGTCGAACCTGCCCGTCACATCCGTGCCACCTACGAGGAGTGCGGCTACAGCGCCGCCGAGATCAACAGCGGCATGAACGAAGACGAACGCGCCCGTAGCTGGTACATTTGTACCAGTTACGCCTACGGCTGCGACCCACGCCCAGATCACTCGTCCGCGCGGTGTCGCGCGGCGCGAGGTGCTGCTTGAAGCGGTGCTCCAGATCGTCGGCGAGGTCGGTGCCGACGCGGTCACGCACCGCCGCGTGGCCGAGGTGGCCGGCCTGCCGCTGGCGTCCACGACCTACTACTTCGAGTCCAAGGAGCACCTGCTGACAGCGGCGCTCGAGCTCGCCGCCGAGCGCGACGTCGCGCGCCTGCACGAGTTCGCGGTCGGTCCCGGCGATGGCGCCGATCCGATCGAACTCGCGGTCGCCGCGGTGCTCGACCCGATCGACGAGAGAATGCCACGCGACGAGGCTCGCTGATCGCCACCTACGCCCTGCTGCTCGAGGCCGCGCGGCGGCCAGCGCTACAGGCGGTGGCCCGCCGCTGGGGCGATGCCTACCTCGAGGCCGTCGGGCGTCTGCTCGAAGCCGCCGGCTCGACCAAGCCCGCGGCCGACGCCGAGCTTCTGATGGCGGCCGCCGACGGGCTGCTGATCGAGCAGCTCGCGACCGGCGATCGCGGTGAGCTCTCGTCGCGTCTGCGCTGGCTCGCAACCGCCCTGGTGAAACGGACATGAACGCGTTGGCCGGCCGCCTTGCCGCGAAAACGAGCGGTCCGGAGGGCCGGATCGTGCTGCTGATCAGCGTCCTCCTGGGCTTCGAGGCCCTCATGTACTCGACCGTCGCGCCGCTTCTCCCCCACTACGCGCACGAGTTCGGCGCCTCCAAGCCGGCGGTCGGGGTGCTCGCGGCCACCTACCCCGCGGGCATGATCCCCGGCTCGCTGCTCGGCGGCTGGATCGCAACGCGTGCCGGCGTTCGCCTCACGACGGTCGTCGGTCTTTTCATGTTCACGGTTTCGATCATCCCGTTCGGGTTCGCCACCGGGATGGCGACGCTCGACCTCCTGCGCTTCGTCCAGGGCGCGGCGTGCGGCTGCATCTGGAGCGGCGGCCTCGCCTGGGTGATCGCGCTCGTGCGGCGCGAGCGCCGCGGACAGGTGCTCGGCTCGGTGATGGCGGCGGCAGTGTTCGGCACGCTGCTAGGCCCGATCGTGGGAACGCTCGCGGTCGCGGTCGGGACCGAGATCGTCTTTACCGGCGTCGGGGCCGCGTCGTTGGCGCTCGCCGCCTGGACCCTCCGGCACCCGGAACCGCCGCCTCTCGAGCATGAGCGCCACGCGCCGCTGCGCGCGCTGGCACGCAGCCCACAGCTGATCCTGAGCGTATGGCTGATCGTGCTCGAGGCCGCGATGATCGGGGCGACGACGACGCTGTTGCCGCTGCGCCTGTCGCATCTCGGCGCATCGGGCGTGGCGATCGGCGTGACGTTCGTGCTCGCCTCACTCATCGCCACGATCACCTCGCCCCAGATCGGGCGGCTGGTCGATCGCCGCGGCCCCAGACTGCCGATCGCCCTCGCCCTGTTGGTGACCGCGCTGCTGATCGCGGCGCTCCCGCTTCCAGCGTCGGCGCTGGGCCTTGCGGTCCTGACGGTGATCGCGCTCGGCGGCCCATCGACCGGCCTGATGATCCCATCGATGTCGGTGATCACGGACACGGCCGAGCGGCTCGGGGTCGCGATCGCGCTCGCGACGATGGTGCTCAACCTCGCCTGGGCCGTGGGCGAGGCGGTCGGCGCCCCCACTGCGGCCACCGTCGCGCACCTGACCAGCGACACGGTCGCGCTGCTGCTGATCTCGGCACTGATGCTCGCCACGCTCGTCGTCGTGCTCAGCACCAGGCTGATTCGCAGCACACCGCAGCTGACCTCGGCAGATGCCTCGCTGGCCGAGCGCGCCGCCAACGACGAGGACAGCCCCAGCTCGCGCGAACGGATTACGGTCGCCGGCTAGCTGGTACGTTTGTACCAGTTACGCCTAAGGCTGCGACTCATGCCCAGATCACTCGTCCGCGCGGTGTCGCGCGGCGCGAGGTGCTGCTTGAAGCGGTGCTCCAGATCGTCGGCGAGGTCGGTGCCGACGCGGTCACGCACCGCCGCGTGGCCGAGGTGGCCGGCCTGCCGCTAGCGTCGACGACCTACTACTTCGAGTCCAAGGAGCACCTGCTGACAGCGGCGCTCGAGCTCGCCGCCGAGCGCGACGTCGCGCGCCTGCACGAGTTCGCGGTCGGTCCCGGCGATGGCGCCGATCCGATCGAACTCGCGGTCGCCGCGGTGCTCGACCCGATCGACGAGAGAATGCCCACGCGGCGAGGCTCGCTGATCGCCACCTACGCCCTGCTGCTCGAGGCCGCGCGGCGGCCGGCGCTACAGGCGGTGGCCCGCCGCTGGGGCGATGCCTACCTCGAGGTCGTCGGGCGTCTGCTCGAAGCCGCCGGCTCGACCAAGCCCGCGGCCGACGCCGAGCTTCTGATGGCGGCCGCCGACGGGCTGCTGATCGAGCAGCTCGCGACCGGCGATCGCCGTGAGCTCTCGTCGCGTCTGCGCTGGCTCGCAACCGCCCTGGTGAAAGAGACATGAACGCGTTGGCCGGCCGCCTTGCCGCGAAAACGAGCGGTCCGGAGGGCCGGATCGTGCTGCTGATCAGCGTCCTCCTGGGCTTCGAGGCCCTCATGTACTCGACCGTCGCGCCGCTTCTCCCCCACTACGCGCACGAGTTCGGCGCCTCCAAACCGGCGGTCGGGGTGCTCGCGGCCACCTACCCCGCGGGCATGATCCCCGGCTCGCTGCTCGGCGGCTGGATCGCGACGCGTGCCGGCGTTCGCCTCACGACGGTCGTCGGTCTTTTCATGTTCACGGTTTCGATCATCCCGTTCGGGTTCGCCACCGGGATGGCGACGCTCGACCTCCTGCGCTTCGTCCAGGGCGCGGCGTGCGGCTGCATCTGGAGCGGCGGCCTCGCCTGGGTGATCGCGCTCGTGCGGCGCGAGCGCCGCGGACAGGTGCTCGGCTCGGTGATGGCGGCGGCAGTGTTCGGCACGCTGCTAGGCCCGATCGTCGGAACGCTCGCGGTTGCGATCGGGACCGAGATCGTCTTCACCGGCGTCGGGGCCGCGTCGTTGGCGCTCGCCGCCTGGACCCTCCGGCACCCGGAACCGCCGCCTCTCGAGCATGAGCGCCACGCGCCGCTGCGCGCGCTGGCACGCAGCCCACAGCTGATCCTGAGCGTATGGCTGATCGTGCTCGAGGCCGCGATGATCGGGGCGACGACGACGCTGTTGCCGCTGCGCCTGTCGCATCTCGGCGCATCGGGCGTGGCGATCGGCGTGACGTTCGTGCTCGCCTCACTCATCGCCACGATCACCTCGCCCCAGATCGGGCGGCTGGTCGATCGCCGCGGCCCCAGACTGCCGATCGCCCTCGCCCTGTTGGTGACCGCGCTGCTGATCGCGGCGCTCCCGCTTCCAGCGTCGGCGCTGGGCCTCGCGGTCCTGACGGTGATCGCGCTCGGCGGCCCGTCGACCGGCCTGATGATCCCATCGATGTCGGTGATCACGGACACGGCCGAGCGGCTCGGGGTCGCGATCGCGCTCGCGACGATGGTGCTCAACCTCGCCTGGGCCGTGGGCGAGGCGGTCGGCGCCCCCACCGCGGCCACCGTCGCGCACCTGACGAGCGACACGGTCGCGCTGCTGCTGATCTCGGCACTGATGCTCGCCACGCTCGTCGTCGTGCTCAGCACCAGGCTGATTCGCAGCACACCGCAGCCGACCTCGGCAGATGCCTCGCTGGCCGAGCGCGGCGCCAACGACGAGGACAGCCCCAGCTCGCGCGAACGGATTACGGTCGCCGGCAGCTGAGCACGGCGCCGGTCGTCGCCGTGGACTGCAGCTCCAGACCTCGGCGCCGCCGGTGGACGTCAGACCCCCGAACTTGGCTCGTCCCCCCCGCCCACGAGCGGGGGCCCGCGCAACGCACGCGGTCGATCACGTTCGAATGGCAGTGAGATCAGAATCAGTGACCACGAGCGGGCAGAGGACGGCCGGATCGGTGGCCATCTGGCCGCCGAGAGCGTTCAGGCAAGGAGCAGTCCGCACGACGCACACGAGACAGCTGTAACGCGCCTACTGTTCAAGCTTTGTCGGTCGCCGGATGTCGGGACAGAGCCGCTTTTGGGCTTGCCTGACCGGATCCTTCAGCGATCTGCAAGGGAGCGCCGTCCCTCCGCGTTCAATCGTCACTGCCGTAATGTCACCGCAGGCTGTCACGACCGCACTTCCGCTTCCCGTGGTAAACGACGCGTCACCGTCGGCGCGCGATCCGTATGCCAAGATCGCGATCTTCAGCTTGTCGAGCTCCGGGTTACTCTCTGGCGCTCGAGCCGGGCGTACCTGGTGCCCGAGTCGTCCCCGCTGTGTCACGTAGGACTAGCCGTTCGCCGTTTGGGTAGCGCGTCGTGTTCAGACGGCGCGTCGTTCTCATCGTGGCCGGTAACCCCAGGCGGCGATCGTGGCCTGCGACATGAACGCGAGCCGTGGATCCTCACAGAGCGAGATCACCGCGTCGACCTCGGTGGCGGTCACCTGAGCCTGGGCGATTAGCTGCTCGCGCAGCTGGCTCAGCGTCAGCTGCCAAACGATCCCGCCGGGCTGGCCGCCACGCCAGATCGACAGGCGGCCTTCAGACGCTACTCGCGCCAGCCCCAGGCCTGAGACGGCACGATCCAGACCGCGTCCGCAGAACGGGTCAAACGAATGTTTTTCGGCCAGCACCTTGTGGTGAGCGTCAATCACACGCGCGAACAGCGTGCGCGTTGCGAGATCGAGCCCTCGGTCCGGCGCGATCGTGTGAAAGTCCATCTCCTCGACCAGCAAGCACCCGCCGGGCTTCAGCGCCGCGAGCATCCTGCGCAGCCCCTCGTCCGGGTCCGCAAGCCACGCGAGCAGCAGCCGCGCGTGGACAAGATCGAACTCCCGCTCGGGCAAATCATCGGTGAGCAGATCGTGAGCTCGGACCTCAAGGTTCGCCCGCTCCAGACCGCTCAGAACCGTCGTGTCGAGGTCGGTGGCGAGTACCGAGCCGCCAGGAGCGCAGCGATCACACAACCAGGCAGCTACCGAGCCGCCGCCGGCGCCGACCTCTAGACAGCGCCATCCGGGCTGCACACCCACCCTGTCGAGCAGCCGGAACGTACCCTCATCGAGCAGCGCTCCCAGTAGCCGTAACCGCTCGGCCTGCACCGCCCGCCGGTTCGCGAACGCATACGTTGATCGCGTCATCGCGATTCCCGCCAGTCAGTCAAAGCTCGAACACGCTTCGGGCCGTCAAAACACACACGCACACAGAACGCCAACCCTCCGGTACCTCTCCCCTCGCATCGGTCATCCACGGGTTCGCGGCGCGACAATCCTATCCCCAGACCCGCCGCGTACAAGCGCGCGTTTCACACACCACCATGGTCGTCAACCGCGGAAGACCGTCAACCGCCTTGCCGGCCCGGCGCGTGGGCGGCAACCGAGGAGTCCGGTCAGGTGCCCGCGCGGCTATTGGCACGAGATCGCAGGGACACTCTGATGGGCGGTCCGATCAGGCTCGCAGCATGACGATCCATGGTGACTATGACTGGCGCAGTCGCGCCAGCGCGCTCCGTCACTCTCGCTCACGGATCTCGGACTGGACGCGGTCGATCGCCGGCTGAGTCAGACCAGGCGCCTCTTCAACTCTGGCCGCCCGAGCGGAGGGCGGAGGGGGCTCGGTGATCAACACGGCGTCGTTCGTGGCCGTGATGGGATCGGCAACCCCGCAGATCGCATACACGGCGTCGAAGGGCGGCGTGCTCGCGCTGTCACGCGAGCTCGGGGTCGAGTTCGCGCGGCGCGGGGTGCGGGTCAACGCGTTGTGCCCGGGCCCGGTCGACACGCCGCTGCTGCGCTCGCTCCTCGCCGCCAGCCCCTCCCAGGCCGAGCGGCGAATGGTGCACGTGCCGATGGGGCGCTTCGCGCGCGCGGAGGAGATCGCCAACGCGGCGCTGTTTCTCGCCAGCGACGAGTCAAGCTACGTCAACGCGACCGCGTTCGTCGTCGACGGCGGGATCGCCGGCGCGTACACCACGCCGGAGTAGCCAAGGCCCGGGAGCGGGCCGGGCGCGCGGGCAGCCACCAGTTCCAGCGCCCGAACAGCGACACGACCGCCGGCACGAGCAGCGCCCGGATCACCGTCGCGTCGAGCATGATCCCGGCCGCTAGCGCGGCGCTCGTCACGAGCCGGCCGGTGCGTCCGACGCCCCGCACGACCGCCGCGTCGGTGGAGCCGGACAAGTTCGAGACCGGCCCGTGGACGCTCGGCGCCGACGTCGACGACGCCGTGGCCTGATCTCTCGCCGTCGACGATCGACAAAGAACGTGGCCGACCCGCCGGCTTCCGGTCATTGAAGGGCAAAAGCGAACACCTCGGATACCAGGTCGCCGACCCCGTCCGCCGCGGCGTGACCGGCGACGTACGCCAGGACCGTCCGTAGTCGGCAGGACGGAGTGGCCGCACCGCATAAGCCATCAAGGCAGCGGCGGCCGGCCGACGATTATCCTGGCCGCGGATGGTGCCGGCTGGACGACTCACTGGGGCGGCGCTCGAGCTCACCGAGCGAGCGCATGCGACCGCCTGGCGCGCTCCCGACGCGTATGACGGCCTCTGGTGGGATTGGCCGGCTCCGCTGGTCGCGGGGCGTCGCCGCCGTCAAGCGATCATGCAGCTGCATGTCCGCTCGCCGGTCGACGTGCGCAAGCTCTACCGGCGGTCGCACCCGCTGGTGCCCAAGGGCCTGGCGCTGTTCGGCTCGACCGGCCTGAGGATCCACGCGATCACCGGTGACCCGCGCGCCAAGCGGCTCGCCCTCGACGCGCTGGAGGTGCTGCACGCCGACGTGCAGGCCGGCCCCGACGCCTGGGGCTACCACTGGGACATGCAGACGCGGTGGAGCTTCTACCCCGCGGGCAGCCCGTCAGTCGTCCACACGGCATTCGCTGTCGGGGCTCTGCTGGAGGGCGAGCGCGATGCCGGGCGCACCGACTTCGGCGATCGCGCGCGCCGGGCCGCGCGCTGGGTGCTCGACACGCTCTGGTTGGAGCCGGAGGGCTACTTCGCCTACCACAGCCCACTCCCGGGTGAACATCCACAACGCCAACCTCCTCGGGGCATGGATGGTGTGGGCGGCCCTGGGCGGCTCAGACGACGTGGACGGCAGGGTCTTCCGGGCGATCGATCGCACCCTCGCCGATCAGCGGCCTGACGGCTCGTGGCCGTACGGAGAGGGAGGCGGCAATGTCGGCTGGGCCGACTCGTTTCACTCGGGCTACGTTCTCTTCTGCTTGGAGCGGATGCACGCCATCCATCCGGGCATCGGCCAGGCCCTGGTCCGCGGCGCGCGCTTCTTCGAGCGGTTCTTCGGACCGCGGGGCGAGGCGCAGCTCTACGCCCACCGGCAGTACCCGGAGGACGCCCATTCGGCCGGGACCGGACTGACCACGCTCGCGGTCCTCGCCCGTCGCGGGCTGGTGGGCCGCGATCTGATCGACCTCGTCGCGAACCGGCTTCTGACCGCCGGGCTGCGGGGCGGACACGCCGTCTTCCGGCGCTACCGCTGGGGGCTGCGGACGTTTGTCAGCTATCAGCGTTGGTGCGACGCCCATGTCGCCCTGGGCCTGGCCGACGCGGCGTTGCTCTTGTCGGGAGCCGGCGACGCCGCCCCGGCGCCGCAGGGCTTACCCGGTCGCCGGTAGCGGGCGCCCAGCGGCGCCGTTATTCGAGGCGGCAGCGGGCGGGCCATCGACGGGAGTACGCATGGACGCGGGCGTAGGCGTAGGCGTAGGCATGGACGTGGGCCGTAGACGTGGACGCAGGCGTCGGCTGCTCTCGGGGCCCCGGGGCGACCGAGCCCACGCCGCGCACGGTCGACCCGTTGAGGCAGTCGTCGTAGAGCATCAGCCCGTCGGCCAGGAACTTCGTGGCCCAGTTGGGGTACTGGAGCGGGGCGTAGCGCCCCCAGACCGGAAACGAGCCGGCGATCGCCCCCCGGACCGGTGGCCAGTGAACGCGCTCCTGGCAGCCGGCCACCTGCTCGACGGCGCGCAGCCCAGCCTGCAGCCAGCGGACGTCGCCGGTCTCCTGGTACAGGCGCAGCCACACCCCGCCGAGCTGGATGGTCCCAGTCAGGCAGGAGTACTTGGCCGTCGGACGCCAGTCCTGGTCGTAGTTGGCCGGCAGCGGCGCGGTGCGCTCCAGCACCAGCGTCAGCGCCTGTGCCGGGCGCAGGACGGCCTCCAGCCACCTGCGCTCGCCGGTCAGGCTGAAGCTCTCAAGCAGACCGCGCATCGTGTACGCGATCGCGTGCGTGCTGGGCGCGCTCATCGACGTCGTAAAGACGGCGTTGGCGAACCACCCGTTCTCGTGCTGGCGGGAGCAGACCCAGTCCAACTGCGCCCGCGCAGCCTCGACGGCCGCCTCATCGCCGGCGCGTAGACCCCAGCGGAGCATCGCCCACGCCACCCGCGAGTTGTAGGTGTGCGGTTGACGACCGAACTCGTAGCCGGGGTCCCAGGTTCCGTCCCCGCGCATGTTGGCGGTCAGGAACCGGCTCGCGCGCGCGGCGGCCTCCTCGTAGCCGCCGAGCCCGGCCTCGGCTAGGTCGAGCCAGCCGTGGAGCACCATCCCGGTGTTGAACACGATCGAGCGCCGCGGCACGGTCCGGACGTGGCCCTCCATGATTCCGCCGTCGCGCTCCTGCATCCGTGCCTCCCAATCGCCCATCTCGATCGCCCGCTGCACCAGGTCGGCGCGGCCTCCGGCACGTCCCGCGTACTCCAGCAGCGTCCCGAGCACATACCCGGTTGTCTCCGGGTACGCGGGCCGCCACCCGTGCAGAAGCGAGAAGCCCTTCGACGATCCCTGGCGCCCGGTCACGTCATGGCTGGCACACAGCCATCCGACCGCCGACTTCAGGGCGCCATGGGCAGCGCCCACCCGGGCAGGCGCGATCCCAGCGGCGGCGGAGCGGGCGCCATCTCGCAGCAGGAGAGCTGCGAGAAACGCCGGCCGTGCGCGCTCAGGTCTCAAGCGGCTGAGGATACGGCCAAACCACGTGCCGCCGATGGCGAAGCTGCTAGACCGACCAGGACGAGAACGACTTGCCGGTGAACTCGCGCAACCTCGCCATCTCGGGGGCGAACAGCTCGGCGAGGCGCTCACGGAGGGCCGCGGTGATGACCGGGCTCTCGTCTATCTGGCGAAACAGCAGCCGGTTCGCCGGCTCCCGGATCGCGTCACGCACGCGGGCGGGCACCCGACGGCTGGCCGGCCACAGCATGGTGTTCCAGAGCTGGGCGGTGACACGCCGGGGCTCGGCCTTATCGGCGCGGATGTTGCTCTCCACCGCGAACTCGGGCGAACGGAACTGGTCGTCGACGCCGAGGAACCCGAACACCTCGGCGAGCGTTTCGTCGCGCCGGATCTTCAGCTCATGCTGGTCGACGACCAGCACCTGCGCGGACGCAAAGAACCTGAGGTACTGAGCGATCTGTAGCCAGTAGCGGCTTGCGCAGATGATCGGGTTGTCGGGCCTGTCGAGCTCCTGCATATAGGCCGCGAACGGCCTCAGGTCCCCGTCCGCACGCCGCTGAGCCCAGTGCGAGACGAGTCGGTCGATTGGATCGCGCACCAGGTAGATCAGCTTGACCTCGGGCACCAGCTCGTGCATCCGCCGGGGGACGTTGTCTCGGTGCGGGTAGGCGGCGTACGCCGGGGTCGCCTCGCCGCGCACGCGGGGCTGTCCCTCGAACTCGAACTGCGCCTCGTACCACGGCAGCCGCTCGCGCCAGTCTGCGCGCCAGAAGTAGCGGAGCTCCTTCTCGGTCGTCATCGCCACGTCGGGGTGCAGATCGAGGTAGCGGTGCAGGCTGGTGGTGCCCGCCTTCGGGGCGCCGATGATGATCAGGTTCGGTAGCATCCCTCGGGCGGGAGTGGCCTTGCTGTCCGTACCGTACACAGGGGGGCCTACGGGCTCTACGGCGGCACCGAGATCGGGACCGGCGCATGGGCGATCCGAATCAGACTTCGAGCCGGGGTAGGAAGATCGGTCGGCGGGCGTCCTACCGCGAGGGCGCCGCCTTCGGAGTGCTCACGTTCGGCTCGGTGGCGATGCTCGCGCTCATCGGCTCGGTCCTGAACTCCCGCATCTACGGCGTGGACGTGATCGGCGAGTACGCGCTCGCGATGGCCACGGTAGCGGCGGTGCGGCTCCTGTCCACGACCAAGGAGCGACCGGCCCTGGTCCGCGAGCTGTCGCTGCTCGATGCGCGACAGCCTCGCGTGACGGCCCTCTTCTACGCCACGCTGACGTTCTCGACCGTGCTCACGTGCGTCGTCGGTGCGATCGCCGTCGCCGTCACCGAGCTGCTGCTCAGCGGGCCGATCTCGCAGCCGGAGCTGCTGGCCCCGATCGCTGTCAACGTCGCCGGTTACGCGCTGATCGGCAACGTCGGCGAGAACTTCGACGTCGTCTTCAACAGCTTCCGCGCCGGCCGACAGAGCTTCTGGGTCCGGGTCGAGATGGCGATGGTGTTCATCGCGATCACCGTCCCGTTCGGCCTCCGGTACGGGACGGTGTGGTGGCTGATCGCCGGGACCGTCGGCTCACAGGCCACGGGGTTGCTGCACCGCCTCGTGCTGGTTCGCAGGTTCATGCGGTTCACGGCGCCATGGGGGACGATCCGCGACGGTTTCGCGACTCTGCCCGGCCTGATCCGCTTCGGGCTGAAGATCACGCCGGGAGCGCTCGCCGACGGCATCTCAAATGAGTCGGGGACGTG
This sequence comes from uncultured Solirubrobacterales bacterium, assembly GCA_963788005.1. Classification (GTDB taxonomy): domain Bacteria; phylum Actinomycetota; class Thermoleophilia; order Solirubrobacterales; family Solirubrobacteraceae; genus Palsa-465. Next base: position 34,566 of record CAWBFH010000010.1, read on the forward strand.
GATCGTGGCTTCGTTCGGCTCACTCGCCGACGTCGGCGCCTATGGGCGCGCATACATGCTGGTCAAGCAGATGCTGATCCTCAACGTCCGCACGAACGAGATGCTGTTCCCGACCCTGCTCGAGCGCCGGGCCAAGGGTGACGCGACCGGCTACGCTCGGGCGCTGATCGACTCGCTGCGCTACACGACGATCCTGCTCCTGCTCGGAGCGGCGGCGGGCGGCGGCCTCGCGTCGGAAGTGATGCGCGTGTTCGGCCCGGGATTCGAGCGCGGCGCAACCCCGCTGGCGGTGCTGCTCCTTGTGCCGCCTCTGTTCTCGCTGTCGCAGATCCAGCGCGTGGCGCTCTACTCGCTCGATCGGCCGTGGCTGGGCTCCGTCTGCGGCCTACTGCGACTGGTCGCCACGCTGGCTCTCGGCATCGTCCTGACATCGCAGCTGGGGGCGACCGGCGCCGCGCTGGCGCTCGTGCTCGGGTTCCTCGTCGACATCGGCCTCGCGACGTCGGTCGTGATCCGCCACCTGGAGATGCCCGTGCGGTCGCTGTGGCCGGCGCACCACTGGCTGGCGCTGGTGCTCGCCTATTGCGCAGCGTTCGCCGCGGCCCACTTCGTCGCCGCCGTGATCGCGTTCCCCTTCAACCTGCTGATCGGCGGCGTGGTGGCAGCCGTGGTCTTCGTGGCGGTGATGGTGGCTTGCCGGGCGTTCAACGAACGCGACCTTGAGCGCCTGCGCGACGTGCGCCAGAACCTGGCGAAACGGCGCCATCGTGCGCCGGCCGCGATCGCGACGTGAGCGTCCAGCCTCCCCTTGGCCAGCGACCCGAGGGGGGCCGGCTCCGGCCCGAGGAGCCCCGCAAGGCACCGCCGCGCCGCCCGACGGACCGCGCGGAACGCCGGCGCCGGTGGCTCGGCGTGCTCGTCGGACTCGCCGGTGTGCTGCTGCTCGTGGTGCTCGGCGTGACGATCCTCGGGGGACAGGGGCGCGTGATCGTGCACCCTGGGCCGCCGCGATCCACGCCCTCAACGTCCGCACCGCCCAGCCCGTGCCCGGCAGGGGCGTGCACGCGCTTCTTCTCGCCAACCTCGATCTGGAACCAGCCCCTGGCGTCCGGGGCGCCGCTCGATCCCAACTCGGCCGCCGTGGTGGGCGACCTGCTCTCGCAGGAGGGGTCCGAGTCGCTCGGGATCGCGACCAAGGACTTCGGAGTGCCGATCTACACGGTGCCCGCCACGCAGCCGAAGGTCAGGGTGATCCTTGACCAGGGCCCAGCGCAGACCGCGCTGCAGGCGGCGTTTGACTCGGTCCCGCTTCCCGCGGGAGCACAGGAGGCGGAGGGGACCGACGCCAACCTCGCCGTGTACCAACCCAGCACCGACACGATGTGGGAGTTCTGGCGCCTGCACCGTGCGTCGGGCGGCGCCTGGCACGCGAGCTGGGGCGGACGCATGTACCACGTGTCGAGTGACCCCGGCTACTACCGATACGTCGTCAGCCCGCAGGGAAGGGTGCTCGAACTCCCCGGCTGGGGCGCGCCGGCGACCTCGTTCCCAGTCGTCGCCGGGGTCATGACGATCGCGGAGCTGCGCTCGGGCGTGATCGGGCACGCACTCGGGCTGGCGATCACGCACACCTGCGCCGGAACGTGGGCCGCGCCTGCCCAGCGGTCTGACGGGGACGTGACCGGATCGACCAACTGCGTCCCGGAGGGCGCCCACTTCCGCTTGGACCCGACGCTCGATCTGGCGGCGCTACACCTCCCGCACTTCGTCTACATGATGGCCGTCGCCGCCCAGCGCTACGGGATCATCATCAACAACCGCTCCGACGGGTTCACGTTCCGCGGCGAGGACCCGACGCAGTTCCAGGCCAGCCACGGCTACAACCCGTACACCGGACCCGACGGGGTTCCCGGGTCGCCCGGCGCTCTGTACAACGACTACCCGTCGGAGATGCTGCGGCGGTTCCCCTGGAGCCACCTGGAGCTGCTCAAGATGGTCCTGCGCACGCGGCCCAACATGACCCGGTTCGTCGAGCAGCCGGGGTAGCGGCTATGCGTCGGCGATCCACCGGTCGTGCCAGACGCTGATCGTGTACAGGTTCCACAGGTGCTTGCTCCAGTCACCGTGGCCCGCTCGGTGGGCGGCGAACAGGGTGTCGATCAGGTCGTAGTCAAGGAGGCCGCGCTGGCGTAGGCTCGAGCCCCGGACGGCAGCTGTGGGCGACGGCGCCGAACGGCCCGCGCAACCACTCCTCCATCGGGGTGCCGAAACCCTGCTTGGGCCGGTCGATGATCTCGTCGGGAAGGATCCCGCGCATCGCCCGGCGGAGAATCCACTTGCCGACCCCGTCCCGGTGCTTGAGATGCGGCGGCAGCGCGAGCGCGAGCTCGACCAGGCGATGGTCCAGGAACGGCTCACGACCCTCGACCGAGTTGGCCATCGTGACCTTGTCGAGCCGCATCAGCAGGAGCTCGGGCAGCCGCCAGCCGAGCTCGAGGTAGGTCATCCTCTGAAGGAGGTCGACCGTCGGCACGGCCGACGCGGCCTCGCCCCAACGGCGCTCGAGATCGGCGTACGAGTCGTGCGCGGCTCCGCGCAGGATGCGTTCCTTGATCACGCCCCGGAAGCAGATCTCGCCCCCCCAGTAAGGGATCGAACTGTGGCCGGCGTCGTACAGCGCCTCACCGTGTCGGACTGCGCGCCCCAGCCCGCGGGTCGCCCGGCCGGCCGCGGCTCCGAGCGGGCGCCGGACGGGCCGCGGCAGACGTTGGAAGGGGGCCGAGAAGCGTCGGTGCTGGACGTAGCCGTCGTAGCCGTGCAGGAGCTCGTCGGCGCCCTCGCCGCACTGGATCACGATCGTGCCCGTGTCGCGCGCCAGCTTCGATACGAAGTGCTGCGGCACCGCCGTCCAGTCGGCCGCCGGCTCGTCCTGGTCGCGAGCCAGCGCCGGCAGCAGCGAGGCGAGGTCGTCGCCGTCGATCAGGACCTCGTGGTGGTCGGTGGCGAAGCGCTCGGCCACGACCCGCGCCGCGTCGCGCTCGTCATAGCGCGCGTGGCCGCGTGGCGCGACCGAGAACGTGCGCACGGGCGCGGAGGTCAGCTCCGCCATCAGCGCGACGTTGGTGGACGAGTCAAGGCCGCCCGACAGGAAAACGCCGAACGGGACGTCGGACATCATCCGGTTGGCGATCGAGTCGCGCAGCAGCTCGCGCAGGCGCGCGACGAGCTCGTCGTCGGAGGCCACCGAGACCTCGTCGAAGACCGCCTGCGACAACGGGTTCCACCAGCGATCGCCGCGTACCGTGCCGTCGGCGCCGATCACCAGGCGCTCGGCCGGTGCCACCTTGAAGACGTCACGGAACATCGTGCGCGGCGGCGGGACGAAGCCGAACGTCAGGTAGTCGGAGAACGCCCGCTCGTCGAGGTCGCGGGAGATCGCCGGGTGCTGAAGGATCGCCTTGACCTCCGAGGCGAACACCAGCCCGCTCGGGGACGCGCGCGTAGACCAGCGGCTTGACGCCGACGCGGTCACGGGCCAGAAACAGCTCCCGGCGACGCCCGTCCCAGATCGCGAGCGCGAACATTCCGTGCAGGCGCTCGACGCAGGCCGGACCGAGCTCCTCGTACAGGTGGAGGATCGCCTCGGTGTCGGTCCGGGAGCGAAACCTGTGACCTTTGGCCTCCAGCTCGGCCCGCAGCTCGCCGTGGTTGTAGACCTCGCCGTTGTAGGCGATCCAGACGGTGCCATCTTCGTTGGCCATCGGCTGATGGCCCGCGGCCGAGAGGTCGACGATCGACAGGCGACGGTGACCGAGCGCGACCGCGCGGTCCGGCGACACGTACACCCCCGCGTCGTCGGGGCCCCGGTGCGTGAGCTCGTCACGCATCCGCGTGACGACCGCCTCGTCGCAGGCGATCCCGGCATCGAACGCGACGATCCCGCAGATCCCGCACATCGCGCTAGCGCCGGCGCCGCGCGTTCGCCGCGAGCGCGAACTGGACCGCGTCCAGGAACGCCTGCGCCATCCGCGGGTAGTTGAAGGCAGCCACATCCCGGCGCGCGGCGTCACCCATGCGCGTGGCGAGCTCAGGGTCGCGTATCAGCCTCAGCATCGCGTCGGCGAGCGCCGTCGGGTCGCGCTCGGGCACGACGAGCCCGTTGCGGCCGTCGACGACCAGGCCACCGGCGGCGGCGCCGACGGCGTCGGTGGCGATCACGGGGACGCCCGAGTGCATTGCCTCGTTGACCACCACCCCCCACGGCTCGCGATCGAGCGCCGTCGTAATCGACGGGATCACCAGGCAGCGGGCCCGCGCGAGCTCGGCGGGAAGCTCCGCCTGCGAGCGGTAGCCGACCAGCTCGACGCCGGGGAGCATCCGCACCCGCTGGCGCGCCCAGTCGCTCATCGGCCCCCCGCCGATCAACCGCAGGTGCGCGCCGGACGGGGAAACCCGCTCGTAGGCGTCGATCAGATCCGGCAGCCCTTTGAACTCCTTGAACTGCCCGATGAACAGGATCTCCGGCGGCTGCGTATCTCGCAGCGGGTGTACTGCCTCGAACGGGTCCGAGTCGACCGCCTGCCCGGCGACGAACACCTTCTCCGCGGCGACGCCCGGCGTTTGCAGCGCGAATCGCTTGATGTGATCGCCGTACGCGACGATCGCCCCGGCGCCCCGGTAGATGCCCTCGAGCATCGGCTTGCTGACGCGGTGTGCGGCCGACCGCGGGTGCATCCACATGCCCAGCCAGAGCACGAACGCGGTCCGGCTGGCGCGTGCGGCGCCGTAGATCAGGGGCAGCATCAGCTTTCCGTTCGGGCTCTTGATCACGGCGTCATAGCGCCCGCGCAGCAGCCGGCCCGCCACCCCGGGCATGATCGCCTGCCCGGCCACGCGGTAGCGCGGAAGCTCGACCCGGCGGTAGTCGCCGTCGTTCCAGGCGGCCGGAACGTTGGGATCCGACCACCGCTCGCGCTGATCGGCGAAGAAGTAGAAGTCGGCGTCCGCCCGCCGCGCCAGCTCCTCGTAGAGCCGCCGCCGGTAATGCGTTGGGAAGTAGTCGACGAACGCGATCCTCGGCATCGCCCTGCCCCGGCAGCGCCGGAGGACACTGCACCGTCCTGAAGCCGGCGGCGCCCGGTCGGGCACCATCGATTGCGACAGGATAGCCTTGCCAGCCGGCTAATGCGGATCGGATACCTGGCCAGTCGCTACCCGGCCGTGTCGCACACGTTCGTGCTCCGCGAGATCCGGGCGCTGCGGCGGGCGGGGGTCGAGGTCGAGACGTTCTCGATCCACCGCACGCCGCCGGGCGAGCTGCTGGCCGACGTCGATCGCCAGGAGGCGGGCCGCACCTACAACGTGCTCCCGGCCCGGATCACGGACCTGGTCACGAGCCATCTGATGGCGTTCGCGCGCTCGCCGCGCGCCTACGCTGCGACGCTGGCCTTCGCCGTCCGCCGCGCGACGCCCGGGCTCCGCGGCAGGCTCTGGGGGCTGTTCTACTTTGGCGAGGCGATGGCCGTCTGGCGAGCTGCGCGCCGGCGCGGCGTCCGTCACCTCCACGCGATCTTCGCCGACGGAGCGAGTGACGTCGCCCTCCTCGTGACGTGCTACGGCGGCCCGAGCTGGAGCTTCAGCATCGCGGTCCACGGACCGATCGAGTTCTACGACGTCGCCGCCAACCACCTCGCCGAGAAGCTGGCCGCGGCGCGCTTCGCGGTCGCGATCAGTGACTTCGGCCGCAGCCAGCTTATGACGCTCACGGCGCGGGAGCGGTGGCGAGACCTCCACGTCGTCCGGTGCGGGATCGACCTCGACGAGTTCGCCGCGGAAAGCCGGGAGCGAAGCGATGGGGCCGGGACGGAGATCATCTGTGTCGGGCGGTTGATCGCGTTCAAGGGACAGTCGCTGCTGCTGGAGGCGTGCGCCGAGCTCGTCCGGCGCGGTCTCCCCGCACGCGTGACGCTCGTGGGCGCCGGTGCGATGGGCGGCGATCTGGAGCGGCTCAGCGAGCGGCTGGGGATCTCGGACCGGGTGCGGTTCACCGGTGCCGTGGGACAGGACGACCTCCGGGCGCTGTACGACGCCGCCGACATCTTCTGCCTCCCCTCGCTATCGGAGGGGCTGCCGGTCGTGCTGATGGAAGCGCTCGCGCTGGAGCTGCCCGTCGTGACGACCCGGATCATGGGCATCGGTGAGCTGGTCGAGGATCAGCGCACCGGGCTGCTCGTCGCCCCGGGGCGGGCAGATCAGGTGACCGACGCGCTCGAGCGGCTGATCGGCGATCCCGAGCTACGGGCACGGCTGGGTGCGGCCGGTCGCGAGAAGGTGATCGCCCAGTACGACGTCACCCGATCAGCGGCTCGGCTCGCGGCGATCTTCACCGCCGCGCTGGAGGGGTCAGCGTGAGCGTCCTCACCGCGCCGGGGCGGTCGTCGTGAGCGTCAGCCCGATTTTCATTCTCTCGGCGCCGCGTTCGGGCTCAACCCTCCTGCAGCGGGTGCTGGCCGCGCATTCGCAGGTGGCGACGACATCGGAGCCGTGGATCCTGCTGCCGCTGCTCTCCCCGCTGTATGACGGTTTGCCGGCGGCGGGTGCCCGCGACCCGCTGATCCACAACGCACTCAACGACTTCCTGGCCGTGCTCCCCGGCGGTGGCCGCGAGGAGTATCGGGCGGCGGTGCGCGAGCTTGCGACGCGCCTTTACCAACAGGCAAGCCCACCGACCGCGACCAGGTTCGTGGACAAGACGCCGCTGTATCACCTGATCGTCGACGAAATCATCGCCACCTTCCCCGAGGGTCGGTTCCTGTTCCTGTTTCGCAACCCCCTCAGCGTCGTCGCCTCGTCGATCGAGCTGTTCGATGGCGGCCGCTGGGAGGCCCCGCGCTACCACATGGCGCTGTTCCAGAGCCTCGCGGACCTGATCCCGGCGAGTCGGCGATACAGCTCGCGGTCGCTGACGATCCGCTTCGAGGACCTCGTCGCCGGCGATGACGCGCCGTGGCGCGGGATCAGCGAGTACCTGGCGCTGCCATGGGAGCCGGCGATGCTCGAGCGGTTCGCGGACGTCGACCTGCGGGGCCGGATGGGCGACCCGACGGGGGTGCGCACATACGCGAATCTGAGTCGCGAGCCCGTGGACAAGTGGCGCCAGACGATCTGCAACCCGCTGCGCCGCGCCTGGTGCGCGCGCTACCTGAGCTGGCTCGGGGCCGACCGGCTCGCCGTGATGGGATACGAGCTCGACGAACTGCAGGCACAGCTGGCGACGGCGGGTGGCGGGCGCCAGCACGCGGCGCAGGACGCGCGCCGCCTGGCCGGCTCGTTTGTACGTGAGGTCGTCAAGGCTCACGCGCCTCGCTTCAGCAGCCGCGCCAGCACCTGGCGGGCCTTGCTACGAGGACGCCCCTGACAGGGGCAAACGTCGACGTCTCCGGTGACGATCCGACATCCGTCGACGGTTATGCAAAGTCGCTGCATGCGCCCGACGCGACTGTCCGACTGCGTACTGTAATGAGCGTTCACCAGCGCCTCACCGCTTGAAAGGACCGCTGACGATGCCCCTCAGCCTTCCGAGGATGACCCTGGTTCCTCGTCTCGTCGCGCTGCTGGCGGTCGCGATCCTCCTGCCGGCCGCAAACGCCCTGGCCCGCAGCCACGTCCACCGCGCCTGCGCGCAGAGCCGACACACGTGCCGCGTCGCGAGGCGGGTTGAGCGCGGCTCGATCCGCGAGCACGGCGCGTTCCGCGAGCTCGGCTTGGAGCGCATGCAGACCGCGGCGATCCCATCGCGAGCCCCGCTGACCGCGAGGCAGTGGCAGGCGAAGGAGCTTCACCTGTTCTCGCGCCACTCGATCTTCAACGCCCCCGTGTCGGGGAATGTGGCCCTGGATCCCAATTCGGCGGCGATCGTCGGCAACCTCGTCCAGCAGGCCTCGACCGAGTCACTGGGGATCGCGACCACCACGTTTGGCGTGCCGATCTACATCGCCAGCAAGACGCAGGCCCCGGTCTACGTCACGCTCGACCAGGACCCGCCGGTGCCCGAGCTGCAGAACGCGATGAGCGCCGTCCCGTTGCCGCCCGGGGCGCAGGCCGCAGCCGGCACCGACGGCAACCTGTCGGTCTACCAGCCGTCGACCGACCTTCTGTGGGAGTTCTGGCGCCTGCACCAGGACAGCGACGGCAGCTGGCACGCCACCTGGGGGGGCCGGCTTGTACACGCCTCCAGTAACCCGGGCTACTACCAGAACATGGTCGACTCGTCCGGCAACGTGCTCGAGCAGTGGGACTGGGGCGCGCCCGCCACGTCGCTCGCGCTCGACGGCGGCGTGATGACGATCGCCGAGCTCGAGGCCGGCACGATCAATCACGCGCTGGCGCTCGGGATCACCCACACCTGCGCCGGAGTGTTCGCCGCCCCGGCTCAGCGGACCGACGGCGACGTGGTCGGCGATCCGACCTGCGTCCCCGAGGGGGCACACTTCCGGCTGAACCCGAGCATCAACCTCGCCAGCCTGGGCCTCCCCCACTTCACCCTGATGCTGGCGAAGGCAGCACAGCGCTACGGGATCATCATCAACAACCGGTCGTCGGGCTTCACCTTCCGGGCGGAGGACCCGACCCAGTTCGAGGCCGAGTACGGCTACAACCCGTACACGGGACCCCACAACATGCCGGGCACGCCCGGAGCGCTGTTCGACCAATTTCCATCGGCGCTGCTGCGGACGTTCCCCTGGAACGATCTCCAGCTCGTGCGGATGGACCTGCGCACAGCCCCGGATATGGCGCAGGTCATCGGCTCGCTCTGACGCTCGCCGAGCCCCGCGCCGATGACGGTGCGTCCTCAGCGGCGGGCCGGGGCGACGTGTCCCCGCGGCCGCCATTAGACTCGATCCGGCGTCTGGGCGACCCTGGTGCGGCCGCTCCGGGGTGGCAGCCATGTGCGGCATCGTGGGACAGGCTCGAGGCGACGGCGGCACCCCGGAACGGGCGCTGCTCGAGTCGATGTGCGCCGCGCTCGAGCACCGCGGCCCCGATTCCCGCGGCGTCCACGCCGAGCCGGGCGCGGGGGTCGGGATCCAGCGCCTGCGGATCATCGACCTGGTGACCGGCGACCAGCCGATCTTCAACGAGTCGGGCGACGTCACCGTCGTCCTCAACGGCGAGATCTACAACTACGAGACGCTGCGCGACGAGCTGCGCGCCCGCGGCCACGTCTTTCGGACAAGCGGAGACACGGAGCCGATCGCGCACCTGTACGAGGAACTCGGGCCGGCGTGCATCGAGCGCCTGCACGGGATGTTCGGGATAGCGATCTGGGATCGTCGTCGGCGCCGGCTGGTGCTGGCGCGCGATCGGCTGGGCAAGAAGCCGCTGTTCTACTGCGAGCGCGCGGGCACCCTGTCGTTCGCGTCGGAACTGGGGGCGCTGCTCCGCGATCCCGAGGTCCCGAGGTCCGTCGATCTCGCCGCGATCGACGCTTACCTCGCGTTCCGCTATGTCCCCGCGCCCCTGACGGCGTTCGCCGGGGTGCGCAAGCTACCGCCCGGCCACCGACTCGTGTTCGAACACGGCAGCGCCCGTGTCGAGCGCTACTGGCGGCTCGACTTCTCGCGTAAGGCGTCTTTCGCCTCTGATGAGGAGGCGTTCGAGGCACTGCGCGAGCACGTGCGGCGCGCCGTCCGCCGCCGGATGGTCTCCGACGTCCCGCTCGGCGCGTTCCTGTCGGGCGGCCTGGACTCGGCAACGGTCGTGGCCGAGATGGCGGCGGCCTCCAGCGAACCGGTGAAGACGTTCTGCATCGGCTTCGAGTCCGAGCTCGACGAGCGGCCGTTGGCGCGGCTGGTCGCGCAGCGGTTCGCGACCGACCACCACGAGCTGGTCGTGGAGCCCGACGCGATCGAAACGCTGCCCCGGATCGTGCGCCACTACGGCGAGCCGTTCGCCGACGCCACCGCCGTGCCGACCTTCTACCTCGCCCGGATGGCGCGACGACACGTCACGGTGGCGCTCAACGGCGACGGCGGCGACGAGGCGTTCGGCGGCTACACGCGCTACCAGGCGGCCCTGCTTGCGAGCCGGCTGGACCGGGCCCCCGCGCCGCTGCGGGATGCCGCCTCGAAGCTTGCGTCGCGCCTTCCGGGCAACGGCCGCGTCGACTCGTGGCAGATGCGCGCCCGCCGCCTCGGCGAGACGCTGACACTCGATCCGGCCGCGCGCCACCTGCAGTACATGACCGCCCTACAGGGGTTGCGGCGCGAGCGTCTGTACACGCCCCAATTCGCCGCGGCACTCGGCGAGTCGCGAGTCGATGTCGCCTTCCGCGCCATCTGGGACCAGGGGACCGCGGCCGGCGCGGTCGACCGCGAGCTGGAGATCGACTCGGTCACATTCCTGCCCGACGACCTGCTCACGAAGGTCGACATCGCGACCATGGCGACCTCGCTGGAGGGACGCTCGCCGCTGTTGGATCACGAGCTGATGCAGTTCGCCGCGTCGCTTCCAGAGCGGTTGAAAGTCACGGGGAGGGAGAAGAAGGTGGCGCTGCGCGGGGCGATGCGCGGGCGGCTGCCGGACGAGGTTCTGCACGCCCCGAAGCGCGGCTTCCAGCCCCCGGTCGCGGAGTGGCTGCGCGGGGACCTCCGCGGCTACGCCCGCGACGTGCTGCTGGACCCGGTCAGCCGCGACCGCGGCATGTTCCGCACCGAAGCGGTCGCCGCGATGCTGGACGAGCACACCGCCGGCCGCACGGACAACTCCCAGGGGCTGTGGACGCTGCTCGTGCTGGAGCTGTGGCACCGTGAGCTCATCGACGTCGCGCCGGCTGCAGCCAGCGGCGCGGCCGCCTGATGATCAGCGCGGCGGTGGACCGGCCTGCGGGCGCAGCGGCGTATCGTGTCCGGCGTGACCGGGGCGGGCGAGCGGCGGCGCCGGGATTTCTGGACCGGGTACCAGCCTGGTTTCCGCGTCTCTGGGCAGCCGGTGGGGAGCCGCGCGATGTACGACGAGGTCGAGCGCGAGCGCTACATCCTGGAGCCCGACATTCTCGAGCTGGCGGCGTTCGAGTCCTGGCGGGACCGCGACGTGCTGGAGGCCGGGTGCGGGATCGCGACCGACGGCGCGCAGTTCGCCCGTGCCGGCGCCCGCTACACGGGGGTTGACTTCAGCCCGACGGCGTTGCGCCTGGCGCGCGAGCGGTTTGAGGAGTACGGGCTCGCGGGACGGTTCGAGCCCGCGTCGCTGGCCGAGCTTCCGTTCGAGGATGGCTCCTTCGACCTCGTCTACTCGATGGGCGTGGTTCACCACATCCCCGACGCCGCGGCTGTCGTCGCCGAGTTTCACCGCGTCCTGCGCCCCGGCGGCCGCGCCATCGTGATGCTCTACCACCGTGACTCGTTCAACTACCGCTTCACGATCCTGGGGCTGCGCCGGGCGCTGGTCGTGATGCTGCTGCTGCCGCGCGGCGTTGAGCTCGTGGCCCGGCTCACCGGCGAGCCGCGCGAGGTGCTCGACGGCCACCGCGAGCTGCTGCACGAGCACGGTCGCCGGTACCTCGCCGACCGGCAGCTGTTTTTGAGCAACAACACCGACGGCCCGGGCAACCCCCTCTCGAACGTCTATTCCCGCGCCGAAGCGGAGCGCCTGTTCCACGCCTTCGCCCAGGTCCGGACGACAGTGCGGTTCCTGCACCTCCGAAGCTATCCGGGCGGGCGGCGGATCTCGCACACGAAGCCGGCGACCGTGCTCGGCAACCGGTGGGGCTGGCACCTGTGGGTCGACGCGCTCAGGTGATGCGCGGCTCTGGCGCCGGCAGCGCCGCGCGGCGCCAGCTGACGGTCCCTGCGGGCCCCGGCCGCCGGCGAGCCCGCGCGTCCGCCTCGGCGCCAACGATGACCGCCGCCCACAGCCAGATGATCACGCTCTGGAAGGAGGACTCGAGTGGCGACGAGATGCCGGCGATCAGCCACAGGAGGAAGATCGCCCCGAGCGCCACCTGGAAGGGGCGCATCTCAGGCCCGACGCGACGGCTGACGATCGCGCCACCGACCCCCCAGAAGAGCACCCACAGCCACAGCGCCAGGCCGACGAGGCCGAGCTCGGTCGCGATTGAGCCGTAGACGTCGTGGACGGGGTTCTTCGCGACCTCGTTGATGCTGTACGAGTCGGACTCCTTGAAGTAGTTGGGGGCGACGGCCAGAAAGCGTCCCCAGCCGAACCCGAACAGCGGACGGGCCTCGACCATCGCAAGCGCAGCGGCATCGAGCGCCTCCCGGTTCTGCACAGTCGTGACGTCCGCGGCGCGTAGCGACGCGTGGGCTCGCACGGAGGGTATGAGCAGGAACGCGAGCGCGACAACCAGTGCAACCGTCGCGAGGATAGGGATCACGTAGCGACGTAGCTCCCGGGCGGCGAGCAGTACGACCAAGGAGGCAACCGCGACGCCGATCCAGATCGTCCGCTGGAACGTCAACAGCAGCGAGAAGGAGCAGACGGCGATCCCGAGACACGCGAGCAGCCTCACCCATCGGGTGCGCCACTCGCGCAGCGCGATCAGGGACGCCGCGATGCACGCGTAAAGTGCCAGCCCGTTGACGGCCGCCTGGACGAACGGCCCGCGCGCACGGCCAAAGTGCACGCCCACGTGCGGGTTCATGATGTAGCGAGGGAACACCAGCGCATGCGGACCGACGATCTCGAAGATGCCGGTGAACCCCAGGTACAGGCCCATTCCGACAAGCGTGCCGATGAACACCCGCCGGTCGGCCGGCGTCGAGAACGCGGCCGGGGCGATCACGAACAGCACCCACTGGAAGATCTGCATCCGGTCGAACAGATCGAACAGCGCGGCGTGCTGGAAGATCGTGCCGACCGCGATCGCCGACCCCACCGCGTAGGCGCCCGCCACGTACATGACCGCGTAGATCGGGCGGAACCGGATCGCCGGCCGCTCGCGCGCCCGCGGCCCCCGAGCGGCGATGGCGATCAGCGCGATCCCGAGCACGAGACGGTCGGGGGCGACCGATGAGGGCAGTCCCAGCGCTTGCCAGTTGCCCCCGAACATCGTCAGCACGAGACCCGCCGAGATCGCCCACGACGGCGGAACGACCCAGATCGCGCACGCGATCAGAAGCGCGCCGAGCGCGTAGACGACCAGTAGGCGCGGATCGTGCGGCCCGCTAGCGGTCACCTTGGCCGCGATCAGCGCCCCGGCGAGCAGCGGCAGCCCGACGGCAAATGGCCACCAGCGCGGGCCGGGCCGCTGCGCCTCGATCATGCCGGACGGGCGGTACGACGGCGGGCCTGGCGCAGGACCGCCAGAGCCACGCCGAGCCCCAGGCCGACTGCCAGGCCGGCAAACGCGTACAGGGCCAGCTTCGAGTTGCGGTCACTGCTGGCGGCGAACGCCGATTCCAGCGGCTGCATGAACTGCGTCTGCGAGGCGCCGACCACGCTCTGCTGATACGCCGCGCGTAGCGAGTTGACCCGATCCTGGGCAGCGGACGCATGCGCCGTCGCCAAGGCGATCTGTGCTCGTTGCGTCGCGCTGAGTGGGGACACCGGCCCTGGGGTGGCGGTCGCGGCCGCGCGGGCGCTGGACTGGAGCCCCTGCTTGGTCACCAGCGTGATCGCGGCCTGGTCCTCGGCTTTCTCGAGCTCGAGATAGAGGCGCGTCGCATCCGGGTTGCTCAGGTTCACTTTTCGGATGTATGCCGCCAGCTGAGCCGCCGCGGCGTTGGCGAGCGCCACCGAGCGCACGGCCGAGGTCGTCGTAGCCGAGATCGTGAAGATCGGGCTGGCGGGGATCCCGGCGCCGCTCAGCTCATCGCGGATCGCCGCCGGCGACGAGCGGAACTTCACCGCCAGCGGGTAGACCACGCCGTTGGCGTTGACCGAGCGCGCGTACGTGTCGGCGAGCGTCGCTGCCGAAGTCGCGAAGCCGCTGAGCGCACCGGGCGAGGCGAAGTCGACGTGCAGCACCCCGATCCGAGCGGTCGCCGTGTACTTCTGCTGGCGCACAACGCCGGCCGCGACGGCGAGCGCGGTCACGATCACGATTGTCGCGGCGACGAGCAACGGGCTCGCGCGGACCGCATCCCAGACGCCGGGCGACGGACCGGACGGAAGGTCGTTCCATTGGTCGAGTTCCCGGACCTCGTCGTCAGTCGTCGCGTCACGCCCCGCGGGGTAGGAGGGTGATTCGGGTGGTTGCACTCGGTCTGCCATCGGCCGCCCGTCGGCCTCCTAGACGCCTCCCCCACCAACAACTCCGGGAGCGGGCAATTCCCGCCGAGCACCCTAGCAAACGGCAGCAGCCGCGACCCCCACGCCGCTACAATCGGCGCATCGATCGACGGCGTGGGGCAGCGCGTCGTTGACGCGAGCTCCTTTGCCACCCGCTGAACTCAGCCCGGATCCATCTACCGCGGGGCCTGACAGCGGCGCCCGGATCGTGTTCGTCGGAGGTCTGCACCGCAGCGGGACGACGCCGCTGGCGCGCTGGCTGAGCAGCCATCCCGCGATCAGCGGGCTCGAAGGGACGGGCGTCTACGAGGACGAGGGGCAGCACCTCCAGTCGGTCTATCCGATCGCCGGCGCGTACGGCGGCCCGGGGCGCTTCGCGCTCGATCCCCGCGCCCGCCTCACCGAGGACTCGCCGCGCGTCGTCCCGGGTGCGGCGCAGCGGCTGATCGCCGCGTGGTCGCCCTACTGGGACCTCTCCAAGCCGGTCCTGATGGAGAAGTCGCCCACGAACCTCGTGCGGCTGCGTTTCCTGCGCGCCCTGTTCCCGCGGGCGAGCTTCATCATCGTCACCCGTCATCCGGCCGCGGTCGCGATGGCGACCCGCAAGTGGACGAGGTCGAGCACCGACTCGCTGGTGCGCAACTGGCTCGCCGGGCACCGCTACCTGGTGGCGGACGCCGAGGCGGTCGGCGACACCGCCGTCGTGCGTTACGAGGATCTGATCGACGACCCGGCCCAGGAGCTCGACCGGCTGTTCGCGTTCCTGGGCGTGGCGCCCCACGACGGCGGCTGGACCGTCAAGGGCGGCCTCAACGACGCCTACTTCGCTGAGTGGGCGGCGTATCGCGTCCCCTGGCGCCGCTGGGCGCACCGGCGCGTCGCCGGCCGCTACGAGCGCGACGTGCTCCCGTTCGGCTACAGCCTCGTGGATCCGGGCGCTCTCAGGGAGCCCGGTGCCGAGCTCGCCCGCCTCAGAGCCCCGCTGCGCGGCGACCGCGCGGCGCGGCGCGCTTGAGCGCACCACGGACGCGTCGGGCGGCCGACGAGTCATACCAGTGCGAATCAACGACCGCGCCCCAGAGCCGATCGGCTGCGTCCCGCTTCAGGCGCGCGGGAACGGAACGTCGCCCGAGGCCGCTGTATGGGATGCCCGTGACCTCGGCGCGCCGGCGGTTGAAGCGATCGATCAGCGGATCGACGGCGGGCGTGCGAGAGCGCAGCAGGAAGCCCGCGGTATCACGCTCTGAGTGGTAATGGACGATGATCGGCGGCCCGTGGAGGGTGCCCGGCGGGACCGGTACGTGGCTGGGGAAGTTGACCTCCGGGGGCAGAGCCGTCCATGGCAGCTCCGACCGGAGGACCGCGAGCGAGAGCGACGCCTGCTCCGCCAGCCACTGCCACCGAGCGCGGATCAGGCGGGGATCGGCGGCGAGCGCGGTGCCGAGGTCGGCGAAGGTCGCGAGCCACGCGGTCTGCAGCTGCCCGCAGACGTCGTGTGGCACGAGCACGACACCGCTATTGAAGTACGGGTAGGTGCGCTGGCCGGTCGCGGTCGCGGTGAGCGTCCGCTCGGGCACAGGTACCCGCACGACGTCAAACAGCCGGCGCCACTCGTCATCGTCGAAGCGGTCGAAGTCCGCGGCCTTGGCGGCGATCCGGCCGGGGTCGATCCATCGCGAGGGGTCGCCGACCACGATCACGTCGCAGTCCAGCGCGACGAGCACGTCGAACTCGTGCTCCGCGTGCAGCTCCAGCATCCGCAGCTTGTTCGCGAGCGGGTTGGCGGCCGAAACTCGCGGCACGATCCGCAGCTGCACTCCCAGCCTCTCGAGCGGGGCGGCGAAGCGGGGTTCGACGCCGTCTACGAAGTTGACGACGATCGCCGCGTTCGCCAGGGCGCCCGCAAAGCCTCGGATCGAGAGCGCGAGGCTTTCGGCCATCGTCGCAAACGCAGGCCGGTTCTCGGCCACGCAGGAGAAGAGGACGCGCGGGGGCTGATCGCGCATCGCCGGCGTCGGACGGGCCCCGATGGGTCCGCTACCCGTTGTTCACCGTCTCGGTCGCCGTGGACTCGATCCCGAGAGAGTTGTAGGCGTCGACCTCGAGCGTGTGATTGCCGAGCGGCAGCTCGGACTCCGCGTCCCAGAAGCCGCCGATCCCTCCCATCGTGTACTGCATCCTGTGCTGGGCGCAGTGCGGGAAGTTGGACACGTACCGCAGCTGGCCGTCGACCTTGAAGTCGACCGAGGTGACCCCGCTGGGGTCGGTGACGATCGCGCTGAAGACGGCCTGGGAGGCCACGCTGGGGCCGGTCGGCGAGGTGATCGTGATCGACGGCCCGCGTCGTCTGACCCGGCTGCGGCTCGACCGCGAGCGGCGGCGCGCACGGGTTGTTCGCGGGTGGGTTGGGATTGATGGTCACGTACTGGGGTGGGTCACAGCTCGTCTGGTACAGACCCGAGCCGGGGGTGATCGCGTTGCACATATTCGTCTGTAGCACCTGCGTGTGCTCCCACGGGAGGTCCATCGTGAACTGGAACGGCTGCATCGAGCCGAACAGGCCGCCGGGCCCATCGTAGATGTCGTCGCCCGAGGGGGTCCAATTCTCGGCATAGAACGACACCGAGCTCGACGTGTTGGCGACGATCGCGCCGTAGGTCTGCATCGCCTTGGCGATCATCATCTCGATCGGTGCGATCGGCCGCGGGTTACCGTTTTGATCCCGAAGGCTTGCGAACCACTTGTTGAGGTCGAGGCTGGGATCGATCTGGATGCGGGCACCCTGGGGGATGATCGAATTGCCGGTTCCGTCCGTGTTCTGGGCCGGCCACGACCACGCGCCGGCCACGTTACTGGGCAGCGCGAGCACGAGGGCGTGATCGATCTGGCCGCTCTCCACCTGCTGGGTCGTCATCAGCCCGGGAAGGTTGGGCACCCGGGCCGACGGGCCACCCCAGTTGGCGCTCTCGCAGTACTTGACCGCCGGGTTGGTCGAGCACAGGCTTTTGGTGTTGCGGACGTTGCGGTAGTAGCCGGGGTCGGTCGACACGTTCTCGATCCGCCCGCCCCAACTCGCGTCCCAGTTGCCGGAGCTGTCCTGGTGGGCCTGCCAAAGCTCCCACATCGTGTCGGTCGACGGCTGCCAGATGATCATCTGCGCGTCGCTGCCAGCCGATGGCACCGCGCCGGGCGGGATCGGGACCGCCGACATCGCCGCCTGTAGGTCGGTGTTGTGGGGCATCGTGACTGGCACGGTCGCCTGCCCGGGACCGACCGTGTAAAGCGTCGGCGTGAAGCTCGAGGTGGCGATGTCGGCGCGGGTTGTGACCTGATGGCAGAACTGCATCTCACCCGGGCTCCAGGCGCCGTAGTCGTGGCCGGCCAGCGTGAGGTAGTCGGCCCGCCGGCAGTTGTAGTACGGCATCGACGGCGCCAGCCCGAGCGCCTCGTTGTAGAGCTGGGTCGACATCTCCGTGCTCTGGGGGTCGAGCGGCGCATCGGCCGGGATCGACTGGTCCCAGAAGCTCGCCGGGAAGTAGGTCATCGCGGGCGGGCCGGTCGCGGGCACGGGCCCGAGCGCCGGTGAGGTGCCGACGGTCGACCCGCTGTTGTTGCTGGCGCTGACGCTGACCTCGATGTCGGAGCCCGCCTCCCAGGCACCGATCGTGTACGTCGCGCCGGTTGCGCCCGCGATTTCCCAGCAGTTCGCGCCGGTGCTGTCGCAGCTCTCCCACTGGTAGGCGAACGAGATCGGCGAGCTTGCACCCCACGTTCCCGGTGAGGCGGTCAGCGTGTCGCCGCTTGAGGCCGTGCCCGCAATGCTCGGCGGGACGGTGTTCACGGGTGCACCGGGCGCCACGATCGCGGTGGCGTGGGAGGTGGCGGCGCCGGCACCGGCGCTGTTGGTCGCGGTGACGACGGCTTTGAGCACCGAGCCCACGTCGGCAGAGGTGAGCTGATAGGTGGATGTGGTCGCGCGGGGGACGGCGGCGCAGCCCGAGCCGGTCGAGCCGCAGCGTTCCCACTGGTAGCTGTACGACATCGGCGTCACCCCCGACCAGCGGCCGGAGCTCGTGCTCAATGTCTGCCCAGCGGTCGCGGTGCCCGAGATCACCGGAATCGACGCGCTGATTGGGAACTCGGCGGCGTTGTAGTGGGCGAGCACCTGGGCGGCGGTGAGCGCGGTCGGGTAGAAGGCGACGTTGCTCAGCTTGCCGGCGTAGGGGGGGTCGGTCGGGTTCTCGGATCTGCCGAGCCAGTCGTTCGGCGCCGGAGCGAGCGCCGACGGGGTGACCGTGATCCCGGTCGCCTGCCCGGCCTGCTTGCCGTCGACGTAGATCGTCACGGTGGCACCCGTGCCGGTGACCACCACGTAGTGCCACGACCTGTAGCCGAGCTCCGGCGCCGTGACGGTGAAGTCCGCGCCACCGTCGCGGATCTCGAACGTGAGCGGGTGTCCGGTTGTGGCGGCGGCGGGGGTCAGCGACATGAAGCTCGAGGTGCTTGACCCCAGGTCGAGCACCGGCTCGCCGTAGGCCGCTGCCCCGTTCCAGTCCACCCAGGCTTCGAGCGTGAACGCTGACGCGGACGCCAGCGGATCGGACGCCATAGCCGCATAAGCGCCCCCTCCGAAGCTCCCGGCCTTGGACCCGGCGAACGGGCCCGAGGTACCGGTTGTGATCCCGCTGTTGGTGGCGGTGTCGCCGCCGGCCGAGTCGCTCAGGGTGCTTGCGCCGGGGGCGTCATCGAACCGATAATCGGTCACCGGCGCGTTCGCCGCGATGACGCTCTGGTAAGTCTGAGACGGCTGAGTCACCGCCGCCGCGGGCGCCGGCGCAAGATCGCCGAGCAGCAGCCCCGCGAGTAGAGCCGACAGCGCCCATGCCGCAAGCCCGCGGCCCCGTCCGCCGATCCGCGCGACGTTGTCCGGCTGCGGGCTCATTCCGCGTTCCGGCCTCCTCTAGGGACCCGGCGCCTGCACGGCCAGCCCGCCGGCGGCGGGGAGCACCCCCTTGAGCCGCAGGGCCTCGATCAACATCGTCACCAGCTCGTCGACCCCGTGCTCCGTTGGGCGGAGCTCGACGTCGGGACGCGCGGGCGCCTCGTAGGGCGCGTCGATGCCGGTGAAGCCCGCGATCAGCCCCGCTCGCGCGCGCAGATACAGCCCCTTCGGATCGCGCCGCTCGCACTCGTGCAGCGGGGTGTTCACGAACACCTCCAGGAAGGGGATGCCCGAGTCCTCGTGGATCCGACGCGCGGCGAGCCGGTCCGCCGCGTACGGTGAGATGAGGCTGGCGATCGCGACCGTGCCGGAATCGGCGAACAGCCGCGCCACCTCGGCGACGCGCCTGACGTTCTCGGCCCGGTCCTCGGCGGCGAAGCCCAGGTCGGCGTTGAGGCCGTGGCGAAGGTTGTCGCCGTCGAGCAGGTAGGCGGGCTGACCCAAGCCGGCGATCCGCTCCTCCAGACCCGCCGCGACGGTCGACTTGCCGGAGGCCGGCAGACCGGTCAGCCACACGGTCGCGCCACGGTGCTTGATCATCGCCCAGCGCGCCGGCCGGGTGAGCTTGCCGTGATGCCACGTCACCTCGGTCGCGGTACCGGCCTGCGCAGCCTGGCCGTTCGCGTGCGCCGTCTCGACCGCCATCAGCAGTAGCCCTCCGGCTTGCGATCCTCCATAGCCGCGTGCTCAGATGCCCGCACGGCCGCCTCCGTCGCGTAGCCGGACCCTGATCAGCTCGCGGACGAGGAGCCCCAGGAACCGGGCATTCGTCCGCACGTAACGCCCCAGCAGGCGGCGCGGCTCCTGGACGAGCCGGAAGAGCCACTCGAGGCCCATCCGCTGGATCGGGAGTGGCGCCCGCCGTACCAGGCCGGCGTAGACGTCGAGCGCGCCGCCGACGCCCATCACGAACGGAACGTCGATCGCTCGGCAGTGGGTCGCCAGGAAGTATTCCTTGCGCGGCGAGCTCATCGCCACGAACAGGATCTGGGGACGCGCCGCGGCAATCCGGTCGGCGACGGCCCGCTCGTCCTCGTCGGCGTAGTAGCCGTCCTGCCACCCGGCGATGTTCAGCGCCGGAAGATCCTCTTGCATCCGAGCGATCGTGCGGCGCAGAACTTCGGCGGTCGCGCCCAGCAGGTAGACGCGATACCCCTGCTCGGCGGCTCGCACGAGCAGCGCCTCCATCAGGTCGATGCCGGTGACGCGGCATGGGAGCGGATCGCCGAGCAATTGGGAGGCCCAGACCATCGACTGGCCGTCGGCGGTTATCAGCTCGCATTGATCGACGCTCGCGCGCAGCTCCGCATCGTCCTGCATCGCCACCAGCTTCGCCGCATTGATCGCCATGTGCTGCGCGAACCCGCGCGTCCGGATCACCGACTCGCAATAGCGCAGCGCCTCCTCGAGGTTGACGCGGTCGAGCGGGCACCCGAGCACGTCGGCGCGCGGGGACGCGGGCCTCGCGGGCGTCGCGAGCTCACCGTCATTGAGTCGCCGAGGCCGCCGGCTTGCGATCGAGTTCGTAGCGCGCGGCGTCTGCCGGGTCCGCCCTCACCCCCACCGTCACCCCCATCGTCACATCCCCCGGCGCGCAGCCACGTAGGCGACGGTCCGCAGCAGGATCTTGATGTCAAGCCACAGCGACCAGTTGGTCACGTAGAGGTAATCGATCTTCACCATCTCGTCGAGCGGGATCCGGGACGAGCCGAGGATCTGCCAGTTCCCGGTCATTCCGGGTGTCAGCTGCAGCCGCCGGCGACGCCAGCCCCGGATGAGACGGTCCTCGTCGGCGACGAGCGGGCGCGGGCCGACCAGGCTCATGTCGCCGCGCAGCACGTTGACGAGCTGCGGCAGCTCGTCGAGCGACAGGCGGCGCAGCCACGACCCGACTCGCGTGACCCGCGGATCGTCGTGGATCTTGAACAGGCCGTCAGCCTCGTTGAGGTGCATGAGCTCGTCCCGCTGCGCGTGCGCGCCCTCGACCATCGTCCGGAACTTGAGCATCTCGAAGCTCTTCCCGTCCCGGCCGATCCGCTTCTGGCGGTAAAAGACCGTGTCGCCGGAGTGGAGCCGGATCAGCGCCGCGATGGCGGCCATCAGCGGCGCCAGGACGATCAGCGCGGCGGCCGACCCGACGATGTCGACCCCGCGCTTGAGGCAGCGCGAGGAGCGGCTCAGCTGCGCTCGGCGCAGGGACAGCAGCGGCACACCCTCCAGGTCGTCCCACTCCGCTGAGGACCCGATCACCTCCAGCACCCGCGGGACAACGCTGACCTTCAACCCGAGCGTGGTCGCGACGCGGATCACGTCAAGCACCCGCTCGGCGTCAGCGCGCGCGGGGGCGACGATGATCCGGTCGATGCCCAATTCGGCCGTGAGCGCCCGCAGGTCAGCCGGATCGCTAAGTCCCGCGATCGGGTCGTCGCCGTGGCCCCGGCTACGCAAGGGGATCTCGGCGACCACCTCCGAGTGGAGCGTCGGCGCGCGACGGAGCTTGCTCTGAACGCGCTCGCAGCCCCGTGGGTCGCCCACCACCAGGCACCGCTCGACCGGTGTCATGCGGCGGCATACAGACCTCCCGGCGACCCGGAAGCAAAGCAGCGCGAAGAACAGGGTCGGCCAGATCACGAGCATCTCGCGGCGATTGGTCACGTCGCTGAACAGGACCCCGTTGATCAGCCACACGGCGATCGCGAACAACGTCGCCAGCTGGAACAGCCGTGGCGCCTCGTCCAGCGTCGACTTGCGCACCAACCGCTCCTCGCGGTCGATAGAGGCCCAGCAGCTGGGCGATCACCACGATCAGTGGCGCCACCAGCACGGCCCGCGCATCCGGCTGCTCGGGGCCCGACACCGCCCGGCAGAAGAGGACCGCGGAGGCTGCGGCGAGCGTATCGGCGACGCCGAGAATCCCCCTGTAGACGACGTCGCGCGAGGTCAGCCCGGCTTTGCCGCCGCGGCTCTGGCGAAGCTGCACGTCCGCATGCCGAGGGAGCTCCTCCTCCAGCGCGTGCGTGATCATCCCGCCAGTCATCATCGCCTCCGCGGACTGGTCCAGTCCTACCTTTGCATGGGCAGTGGACGTTGCCTGTGTGGACACCAGTCCCACTGGTGTGCGTCCCCATTCGGCCATGGCGTGTCTCGCACACGCCAAGTGCGCCGATACTTATCACACCACAAAGCGGGAGCGCAATACCGTCATCCCCAGTTGTTCACGGGCGGCGTGACCTTTAGCGAGCAATCAACACCGATTGCTGAGTCAATTCGCTCGAGATTGGCGACCCCGCGAAGTCCCGCCCCGCTCCGCGGAGTTAGGTCAACGCCGTCAAGAGCTGTCCGCCATCGTCGTTGGCCACGGCGACCTCCCGTAGCCCGGCATTCTCGGCCAGCCACCCGAGCTCGCCGTCGTCATAGAAGTGGCCGTGGCCTGCGATCGGCTCGGGCGCGGCAGCGGTCCCGACGAGTTCGGGAGCAGTCGTGAAGATCGCGATCCGCCCTCCCGGGCGCAGGACGCGGCGGCACTCGACCAGCACCGCGATCGGATCGGCGAAGAAGAAGAACACGGCTGACATCGCCAGGGCGGTGAAGGCGTCATCGGCG
Organism: uncultured Solirubrobacterales bacterium; assembly: GCA_963788005.1. Classification (GTDB taxonomy): domain Bacteria; phylum Actinomycetota; class Thermoleophilia; order Solirubrobacterales; family Solirubrobacteraceae; genus Palsa-465. Next base: position 57,421 of record CAWBFH010000010.1, read on the forward strand.
AACGGCAGGCTCTCAGCGCCGGCGAGGATCACCTCAGCGCCGGGGTGCGGTCACGGGCGAGCGCCACCATCTCGTCGCTGTGGTCGATGCCGGTGACGCAGGCCCCGGTCGCGAGCGCATCACGGAGCAGGAGGCCGCCGCCGCAGCCGACCTCGAGCAGGCGGTCGTCGGGCCCGAGCGCCAGCGCCTCGAGGATCGCGCAGCGCGCGAAGTCGTGCACGTCGTCTGCGCCGTACACGTTGCGCGCCCGTGCTCCGCTCGGCCGGCGCGCGACGCGGTCGACGAGCCAGGCCTCGAACCGTTCCTCGGGCAGCGTCGCAGCGTGCCAGGCCGCGAGGTCCTCGTCGCCGAGACCGAGGTCCCGCAGCACCCGCGCCTGGCCGTCGTTGCAGCTCATGCACGGATCCTAGGAGCCACATGCCGTACAGTTTTCAAACGTACGCAGGGCGTCCTCGCGCTGGGAGAGGGACGGAAGCGATGAGCCGAAGAGTCGGGTTACGGATCGCTGGACGCTGCACCGCATACGGCGAAGACATCGCTATGGCCAGGTGCGGTGGGTTCGCGCTGTTGACGTTGCTCCTCTGCGTCGCCACGTTCGCCATCGGCGCGCCCGCAGCGGCCGCAGCGTCGGTCCCGTTCAACCCTGCGCACCCGACCATATTCATCGCGCAGGGGACGACGACGCAGCTCAACAGCGCCACGAGAGCGGCGGCGCGATCAGCTTCACCCCGGTCGGCCGCCCAATCGCCAATTTGACGTACAACGCGATCGGCTACGACACGTGCAACAACTTCATCTACGCCGTCCAGACGGCGAACGCAAACGGCGGCGTAGGCAGCATCCTGAAGATCGCCTCCGACGGGTCGATCACGTACACCGGCATCAACGTCAAGTCGGCGTTCAACATTGGCGCGTTCGGACCCGACACCGCCACCTGCGATGACTTCTACGTGGGCACTAGCGGGACCGCCGCGTTAGACGTGGTCAACGTCAACGACCCCACCGCTACCCCCCAGATCATCAAGTGTGGGCGCCTCCGGTCCCGACATGACCTTCGCCAACGGCTTCTTCTGGTCGATGGCAAATCCCGGCCAGATCCAGCGGATCGACGTCACGCCGGGTCACCTTGCGACTGCAGACCTTCGCGGTGTCCAGTCCGGCCCCCAACGGCGGCATGGCGCCGACCGGAAGCTTTGGCGCCGCCTGGACCTATGGCAACGGCGACGTCGGGTTCTCGAACAACAACTCGGGCAACATCTACGAGATCAGGATCGCCAACGCGAGCTCGGCCACACCGACGTTCACGACGGTGATCAGCCAGAAGGGCCCGGCGACCTCGAACAACGACGGCACCAATGCACCCGGGCTCAACACCGATCTCGCACTGACCAAGTCGGCCAATCCGACGATGGTCGATCCGGGCGGCGCCGTCACGTTCTCCCTGACGGTCACCAACAACGGGCCGGGAAACTCTTCCGGCTATGTCTTGAACGACCCCTTGCCCGCGGGCGTCACCGGAGCGTCGACCGCGACGCCCGGCTGTGCCATCAACGCGCAGACGCTCGTATGCGCCGGCAGCGCGCTCGCGGTGGGGTCGTCGGCGACCGCCACGGTGACGATGAACGCTCCGAATCCCTTCCCGGCGCCGATCACGAACACCGCGACGGTTACGGCAAACGAGAACGACCCCAATTCGGCGAACAACTCGGCGTCGGCGACCGTGCTTGGGAACGCCCCGGCGGTATCGCTGAAGAAGACAGCCGTGGTCACCCCCGCCGCCGACCAGAACGCGGTCGCGGTCGGTGACTCGATCCAGTACGCCTACCAGGTCACGAACACGGGCAATACCCCGCTGACCTCGGTGGCCGTCACGGACTCGACCGCCGGAAACGTGACCTGCCCGACCCCGCCCGCGCCCGGGCTGGCGCCCGGGGCGTCGGAGACCTGCACCGCGGACGCGCCCTATGTGGTCAAGCAGAGCGATGTCGACGCCGGCGCCGTGATCGATTCGGCGACCGCGACCGGCACGGACGCGACGGGGTTCGTCTCGCCGGCCTCGACGCCGTCGCTCGTGACCGTGCCCGCGGTGGCGGCCGCGCCGGGGCTGTCGGTGGTGAAGATCGCCAACGCATCCTCCGGGGACGCGGCCCCCGTCTCGCTGGGCGAGACGATCCAGTACTCCTACGTCGTCACGAACACGGGCAACGTCGATCTGAGCCCCGTATCCGTGTCTGACGCCACTGCTGGGTCGGTGACCTGCCCGCTCCTCGCCGATCCGGGCCTGGCGCCGGGCCAGTCGGAGACGTGCACGGCCGATAGCCCGTATTCGGTCACGCAGTCCGATGTCGACAACGACGGCGTCACCGATACGGCGACGGCATCCGCGACCGACGCCCAAGGTGATTCCGCGACCTCGGCTCCCGCGATGGTGCATGTCCCGTCGGTGTCGATTCCCGGCGTCTCGGTCGACAAGCTCGCATCGGTCACCCCGTCCGCCGATCAAGACGGCGTGAACGTCGGCGACACGATCCAGTACTCGTACATCGTGACGAACACCGGTGACGTCCACCTCACCTCGGTCGCCGTATCGGACCCGAGCGTCGGGGCGGTCAGCTGTCCGGCCCCGGCCGCGCCGGGCCTCGCGCCCGGAGATGCGGAGACGTGCACCGCCGATAGCCCCGTCACCGTCACGCAGGCGGACGTCGATGCGGGTGGCGTCACCGACACCGCGACCGCCACGGGAACTGCCGCGAACGGCAGCACGAGTGTCCCGTCTAGCCCGTCGACCATCACCGTGCCCGCCGCCCCTGCCGCTCCGGCCGTCTCGATCGACAAGTCCGGGGCGGTCGATCCCGCTTCGGACCAGGACGGCGTCCAGGTCGGTGACACGATCTCCTACTCCTACAAGGTGACCAACACGGGCAACGTCACGCTCGCGTCGGTCGCCGTCAACGACCCCTCGGCCGGAAGCGTGACCTGCCCGACGCCAGCGTCACCCGGACTCGCGCCCGGCGACAGCGAGACCTGCACCGCCGACCAACCCGTCACCGTCACCCAAGCCGACATCGACGCAGGCTCCGTCAGCGACACCGCGACCGCCACCGGCACCGACACCGCTGGCGTGCAGAGCGCGCCGTCATCGGGCGCGGCGACCGTGCCGGCGGCGACGGCGGCCCCGGCCGTCTCGGTCGACAAGTCCGCGGCGGTCGATCCCGCCTCAGACCAGGACGGCGTCCAGGTCGGTGACACGATCTCCTACTCCTACAAGGTGACCAACACGGGCAACGTCACGCTCGCGTCAGTCGCCGTCAACGACCCCTCGGCCGGAAGCGTGACCTGCCCAACGCCAGCGTCACCCGGACTCGCGCCCGGCGACAGCGAGACCTGCACCGCCGACCAACCCGTCACCGTCACCCAAGCCGACATCGACGCAGGCTCCGTCAGCGACACCGCGACCGCCACCGGCACCGACACCAACGGGAACGAGAGCCCCTCCTCGGCTCCCTCGACGATCGCGGTGCCGGCGACCCCGCGGGTCCCGGCGGTCTCGCTGATCAAGGTCGCGGCTGCCGCGAACGGTGACACGACCGACATCAGCGACGGCGAGCAGGTCCAGTACTTCTACCTCGTGACGAACACCGGCAACGTCGACCTCACGTCACTGGCGGTGTCCGACAACAAGGTGAGCACGGTGAACTGTCCGGCTCCCGCGGCTCCCGGCCTGGCCCCCGGCGACTCCGAGACGTGCACCGGAACGTATACCGCGTCCGCGCAGGACGCGGCCAACAACATCATCACCAACACCGCGAGCGTGACGGGCAAGGACGCCGCCGGGGACACGAGCCCGGCGGCGACCGCGAGCGTGACCATCCCGTCGACTTCGCCGGCGCCGGCCGTCGTAATCGACAAGAACGCATCGGTCACCCCCTCCGCCGACCAGGACAGCGTCCAGATCGGGGATCAGATCTCCTACTCGTACGTGGTGACAAATATCGGCAACGTCAACCTGTCGTCGGTAGCGGTCGATGATCCGGTCGGCGGGAGCGTGACCTGCCCGTCGCTGCCGGTCGCCGGGCTGACGCCGGGAGCGTCGGTGACGTGCACGGCGGACAACGCGCACACGGTCACGCAGGCCGACATCGACGCCGGGAGCGTGACCGACTCGGCCACCGCGATCGGCACCGCGACCGTGAACGGCAACACGTTCACGAGCCCGCCGTCGCCCGCGTCGAGCGTCGTCATTCCCGCGCTCGAGAATCCTTCCGTCTCGATGAGCAAGTCGGCGGCGGTGACGCCCGCCGCCGATCAGGACGGGGTCAAAGCCGGCGACACGATCCAGTACTCCTACCTGGTGACGAACACGGGCAACATCACGTTGAAGTCACTCGCGGTCAACGATCCGAGCGCCGGGAACGTGACCTGCCCCGTGCCGGCCTCGCCGGGGCTCGCGCCGGGCGACGGCGAGACGTGCACGGCCGACAATGCCGTGACCGTCTCTCAGGCCGACGTCGACGCGGGCCAGGTCACGGACACCGCGACCGCCACGGGCACCGACGTCCAGGGGAACGCGAGCCCCGCTGCCTCGGGGAGCGCCACCGTCCCCGCCGAGCCGGCGAACCCGGCGCTCTCGATCGTCAAACACGCGACCGTCACCCCGGACGCCGACCAGAGCGACATCAAGGTGGGCGACAAGGTCGACTACAGCTACACGGTCACCAACACCGGTGACGTCACCCTGACCGCGATCTCGGTCGCCGACCCGACGCTCGGCGCCGTGACCTGTCCCGCCTTGAGCGGCCCCGGGCTCGAACCCGGTCAGTCGTTGACGTGTACCGCCGACGAGTCACACACGGTCACGCAGGACGACGTCGACGCGGGCGGCGCCACCGATACGGCGACCGCGACCGGAACCGACGCCAACGGCGACTCGACCGCGGCGAGCACAGCGAGCGCGACGGCGTCGGCGAACCGCGCCCCGGGGGTGTCGCTGGTGAAGACCGCGACCGTGATCCCGGCCGCCGACCAGGACGCCGCCAAGCCGGGTGACTCGATCTCCTACAGCTTCCGGGTCACGAACACGGGCAATGTCGATCTGACGTCCGTCGCGGTCTCCGACCAGACACTTGGCGACGTCGCGTGCCCGATCCCGGCAGCCCCAGGGCTCGCGCCCGGCGCGTCGTTGACCTGCACCTCGGAGATCCAGCACGTCGTCGACACCGCCGACCAGACGCGCGGAAAGGTCACCAACACGGCCACCGCGACCGGCACCGACGGCGCCGGGGACACCTCCCCCGCCTCCGCCCCTTCGACCGCCACCGTCGACGTCATGCCTTCGACCCAACCCCCACCGCCGCCGCCGCCTCCCCCACCGCCGCCACCGCCGCCTCCGCCGTCCGGGCAGCCGACCGCCAAGCTCATCGTCAAGAAGCAGGTCGACACCGACAGCGCCTACCCGGGCCAGAAGCTCACGTACACCGTGACTGTCACCAACGACGGCCCCGACGCGGCCACCGACGTCCACCTGACCGACACGGCGTCGATCGCGCTCAAGGTCGTGTCGATCGATGCTCCGGATGCGACCTGCCACCGTGACCAGTCGATCACCTGCACGCTCGGGACGCTGGACCCCGGCCGGTCGGTCAAGATCGTGGTCGTCGCCGAGGCCGAGGCGAGCGGGACCGAGCACAACACCGCGACCGCCGACAGCACGACCAAGCTCGTCGACCCCGAGGACGCCACGTCGACGGCGACGACCAAGGTCGAGCCGATTCTGGATACGCACGAGAAGGAATCGAAGACCAGCGCGACGACCGGGCAGAACGTGATCTTCGACACGACCGTCATCAACCCGACCACGGTGCCGATCCGAGATGTCAAGGTCTGCGACGACCTGCCCGGTGGGCTGCTGTTCGTTGGCGCAAAGCCCGGGGCGAGCGAACGTACGGGCCAGCCGTGCTGGCGGATCCACAAGTTGCGCCCCCGGGGCAAAAAGCGATTCGTCGCCGTGTCGAACGTCTCGCCCGGCACGAGTGGCAGGCGAGTCGATCACGCGATCGCCACCGCGCCGGGCGCGCGCCCCGGTCGCGCCCGCGCCGTCGTGAAGATCACGCGCGCGCTCCCCGTCCCGTGCGGGGTCGCGTCGGGGGCGACCACAACCGGCACCCGGAAGCAGCCGCGCAACTCGCCGGTCGCCGGCGCCGCCTGCTAGCGGCACGCGATGCGCTTCGCGATCTCGATCCCGCAGGGCGTCGGCGCTGATGGGATAGACCCGCCGGCGTTTGCCGAGCACCTGCGGCGCGCGGAGGTACTCGGCTTTGAGAGCGCGTGGACACAGGAGAGCACGCTCAGCCGGTCCCCGGCGCTGGCACCGAACGAGGCGCTCGCATACGCCGCCGCGTGCACCGAACGGCTGCGGCTCGGGTGCGCCGTGTACGTCACCCCGCTGCACAGCCCGGTCCAACTGGCCAAGGCGATCGCGACACTCGACCAGCTGAGCCGCGGGCGAATCGAGGTCGGGATCGGCACCGGCGGCCGGGGACGGATGTTCTCCGCCTTCGGCGTCGACGGCGAGCGTTTCGTCGCTCGCTTCACGGAGGGCCTGGCGCTCATGAAGGCGTGCTGGACCGAGTCCACGATCGAGTTCGACGGCGACTTCTGGCAGGTGCACGGCGGGGCGATGGAGCCCAAGCCGTTTCAGAAGCCATACCCGCCGATCTGGTTCGGCGGCAGCCACCCGGCTGCCCTGCGGCGTGCCGTACGCCACGGGGACGGCTTCTTCGGCGCGGGCTCCTCAACCACCGACCAGTTTGCCGACCAGGTGCGCACCGTCCGCGCGGCGCTCGCAGAGACCGCGCGCGACCCGACCTCGTTTCCGATCGCCAAGCGCGTGTACGTGACCGTCGACGACGATCCGCGGCGCGCCCTGCGGCGGACCGACAAGGCGCTCGAGCACCACTATGGCCGCTCCGGGCTGGTGGCGGTCGCGGTCACCGGCAGGCCCGATGACTGCGTCAGCGGCCTGCGCGAGGTGTCGGATGCCGGCGCCGAGCTGATCCAGCTCAACACGCTGTTCGACGACTCAGCGCAGATGGAGCGCCTCGCCGCCGAGGTGATCCCACAGTTCGGCTGAACTCCTAAAGCCCCGCTGAAGAACGGAAGGTTCGCACCGGCGCGGCGTCTCTGGGGTGAGACGAACTCGTGTCGAGCGTGCCAGCCACAGCTGCGGAAAGGCGACCGGCGCGCGCGGTCAGGCGGACTGCGCGTGCGCCCCGGCCGCCAAAGCTGGTGATCGCCGGCGCGTTCGCGGCGGTGCTGATCGCGCTACCGGTGATCGTGACGATCGTGCAGGCGCTGCAGGGCGGCCTCGCGCCCGCGGTCGACGCGCTCAAGGACAACTCACCGCGGGCGCTGCTGGCCAACTCGCTGTTGGTAACAGTGGTCGCCGCGCCGGTCTGCGCGGTGCTCGGCGTCGGCACCGCATGGCTGGTCGAGCGCACGACGCTGCCAGGGCGACGGATCTGGACGCTGCTACTCGTGGCGCCGCTGACGATGCCGCTGTTCGTTACCAGCTACGCGTGGGCCACGCTCGGTGGAGCGCTCCAGGGTTTCCTCGGCGCCGCCGGGATCATCGCGTTCTCCTACTACCCGGTCGTATTCCTGCTGGCGATCGTGGCGCTGCGGGGAATGGATCCGGCGCTCGAGGACACGGCGCGCTCGCTCGGCCTCAGCGCATGGCGAACGTTCTGGCGCGTGGTACTGCCGCAGCTGCGCCCGGCGATTCTGGGCGGCGTGCTGCTGGTGGCGCTCGACACGCTGGTCGAGTTCGACGCGTTCGTGGCGCTCAAGTTCCAGACCTTCACGATCCACATCTACGCGCAGTATCAGCTCAGCTTCAGCTCCTCGGGCGCGGCGGCGCTGTCGATGATCTCGCTCGTCCTGTGCGTCGTCCTGCTGCTCGGCGAGCTGTGCCTGCGCGGCGGCGCGAACTACACGCGCGTCGGCCACGGAGCGCGCCGCGCCCTGACCCGCTACCGCCTCGGCCGGGCTGCCCCGGCGGCGCTCGCGGCAGTCGGGCTGGTCGTCGCGATCGGCCTCGGCATTCCGGTCGGCGTGCTCGTGTACTGGTTCACGCAGAGCACCCACCTCGGGTTCGTCTACGCCACCGACAACCTCCACTACCTGTGGCCCGCGACGCTGACCTCGGTCGGCCTCGCGGCCGGTTCCGCGATCCTGGCGCTCGTATTCGCGGTTCCGATCGCGATCCTCGCGGTGCGCAGCAAAGGGCCGGTCGCGACGGTGATCGAGCGCAGTACGTATCTGTCGTTCGCGCTACCCGATCTGGTCGCCGCGATTGCGCTCGCGTACGCGGCGAGCCATTACGCGCGATTCCTTTACGGCAGCGTGACGCTGCTGATGTTCGCCGACGCGATCCTGTTCGTGCCGTTCGCGATCGTCGCGATCCGGGCGACGATCGGCCAGATGGAGCCCGCGTTGGAGGACGTCTCGCGCTCGCTCGGTGCCGGCGGGCTGCGAACACTGACGCGCGTCGTGCTGCCAATCGCGCGTCCGGGGCTGGCCGCGGCCGGGATGCTCGTGTTCGCGTTCGTGCTCGGTGACCTGTCGACGACCCAGATCCTGCTACCGCCGAACCTCTACACGCTCGGGACGGCGTTCGCGGCCAACGCATCGACGGTCGCGTTCGCGGCGGCGGCACCGTTCGCGGGCGTCCTGACGCTGCTGTCGATGATCTGCGCCTACGTGCTGATGAGCCGCTTCGGCAAGGTCCGCGCACTGGCGGTCCGGTGACGATGGCCGACCTGCGGTGCGAGCGCCTCGCCAAGTCCTACGGCCGCCGGGTCGTGCTGACCGATGTCGAACTACAGGTGACGAGCGGCACGTTGACCGCCATCCTCGGCTCATCGGGCAGCGGCAAGACGACGCTGTTGCGCGTGATCATGGGCTTCATCGAGGCCGACGCGGGGACCGTGTCGGTCGGCGGCACGGTCGTCGCCGATGGCGGCCGCGTGCATCTGGCGGCGGACCGGCGCGCGATCGGATACGTCGCCCAGGAGGGTGCGCTGTTCCCGCACCTGACCGCCGGCGAGAACGTCGGCTTCGGCCTCCCCCGCGCAGAGCGCAAGCGCAGCGGTCGGATCGGGGAGGCGCTCGAACTCGTCGGGCTCGACGGCGGCTACGCGGGCCGGCGCCCCCACGAGCTGTCGGGCGGCGAGCAGCGGCGGGTGGCGCTCGCCCGAGCGCTCGCGCCGCGGCCGCGGCTGGTGCTGCTCGACGAGCCGTTCTCGGGCCTCGACGCCGCGCTGCGCGGCGAGACGCGCGAGGCCGTGCTGACGGCGCTGGCGGCAGACGCGACGACCGCGCTGCTGGTCACCCACGACCAGGGTGAGGCGATGTCGATGGGCAACGAGGTGGCCGTCCTGCGCGACGGCCGTCTCGTCCAGAGTGCCCCGCCGGCGCGGCTGTACCGCAGCCCCGCCGACGCCGAAGTGGCCCAATTCGTCGGTGACGCCGTGCTCGTGGACGGAAGCGCCCGCGGGGGAGTGGTCACGTGCTCATTGGGCGTGTTGCCGGTCGCGGGCGTCGGGCTGGCGGGCGGGGTCCGAACGATGATCCGGCCCGAACAGATCCAGGTGCACCGGCTCGACGGTTCCGGCGACCGGCACCGGCTCGACGGTGCCAGCGATCGGCATCAGCCGGAGGTGATCGCCACCGTCGTCGATCACACCTACTACGGCCCCGACACGGTCCTGTGGTTGCGCGTCGATGACCCGCAGGCGACGGTGATCAAGGCCCGGACGCTCGAGCGCGAGTTGCCCTCCGTCGGCGAACGCGTCGCGCTGACGGTGGCCGGGGCGGTAGTCGTCTACCCATGAGGCGACGCCGACAGGTCGCCTGGGTGGTCGCGGGGCTCGCGGCAGCCGGGATCGCGCTTCCGGCGCTCGGCTGCGGGGCGGACCCGGCGAAGCCGTCGCTCATCCTCTACAACGGCCAGCATTCGCAGCTGACCAACGCGCTCGTCGCCGCGTTCACCAAGCGAACGGGCATTCAGGTGGAGCAGCGCACCAACGACGGGATCGTGCTCGCCGATCAGCTCCTGCAGGAGGGAAGCGATTCGCCCGCCGACGTCTACCTGACCGAGAACTCGCCCGAGCTCGTGACGCTCGATCAGCACCACCTGCTCGCCAAACTCGACCCGTCGACGCTCGCGCAGGTCCCGGCCGCCGACAACGCCCCGACGGGTGACTGGGCCGCGGTCGCGTTACGCGTCGGCGGCCTGGCCTACGACCCGTCGCTGATCCCGGCGACCGCGCTGCCGAAGTCCGTGCTCGCGCTGGCCGAGCCACGCTGGAAGGGCAAGGTCGCGATCGCGCCGGCCGACTCCGACTTCCCGCCGCTCGTCGGCGCGGTGATCGCGACCTACGGCACGAAGGTCGCCCAGCAGTGGCTCGCCGGACTCAAACAAAACGCACAGATCTTCCAGACCGACGAGGCGGTGGTCGCGGCCGTCAATCGCGGCGATGTGGCCACCGGGTTGATCAACCACTACTACTGGTACCGGCTGCGGCTCGAGATCGGAGCGAGTGCGATGCACAGCAGCGTCTACTACTTCCCCGACCACGACGTCGGCTCGATCGAGAACATCTCGGGCGCCGCGGTGCTCGCTTCAAGCGCGCACAAGCGCGAGGCGCAACGGTTCGTGGCGTTCCTCGTCAGCCGCGCCGGGCAGGAGATCCTCGCCCACAGCGCCGACTTCGAGTACCCGGCGAGACCGGGTGTGAGGCCCAACCCGGCGCTGCGCCCGCTGAGCGCGATCTCCCCTGCCGCGCTCGGTCCGGTCAGGCTCGGCAACGACCAGCAGGCCGCTCGGCTGATCGAACAGTCGGGGCTGGTCTGACACGGGCATACCGCCGGCGGCCGGAGCGCCTCGGCTCAGCCGCTCTTGTTGCCGCGGGTGGGAACCGCCAGCACGGGGCAGGGCGCGACGTGCAGCAGCCGGTGGGTGACGCTGCCGACCAGCAGTCCGCCGAGCGGCGTGTGTCCTCGCGTCCCGACGACGATCACGTCGGCGTGCTCGGACCGCGCGACATCGGCGATCACGTGCGCGGCGCCACCGACTGACGCCTTCACCACTTTCAGCTCGGCCGGCACCCCCGACTCCTAGAGCTCGGCCACCTGGCCCTCGATCTTCTTGATCAGCGCGTCCTCGCCGGCATGGACGGTCAGGCTGCCGCCGCCCTTGCCGGGCAGCGTGTACTCCTCGCAGTGGACGACCGTCAGGCTTCCCCCATCTGCGGCGACGAGCGCCTTGGCGTTCGGCAACGTCAGATCGGCCGAATCCGATCCGTCGGTCGCCCATACGACCTTGTTGAACATGCCTGCGCTCTCCTTAGTGACGAGTTTGAACCAGGCAGATCCTCTACACCCGGCATCCGGTCGTCAACCGAGGATCGCGGAGGATCATCGACGGTCCAGCCACGACACGACCAGCTCGAGGTCGGCGACGAACGCGTCCATCGCCGCCCGGCGATCACGGTAGTCACCCGCACGCAAGACCGCGGACGGGTGCGTGGTCACGATCACGAGCCCGGCAAGGTCGGACTCGATCGGGCGACCACGGTCGCGCCCGATCCGGATCTGCGGGCCGAGCAGGCTCTGAGCGGCGATCGCGCCGAGCAGCACCAGCGCGTCGGGAGCCACCATCTTCAGCTCGGCTCGCAGCCAGGGCAGGCACGCGCTCACCTGCCGGCGGGCGGGTACCTGGTGGATCCTGCGTTTGCCGCGAGCCCGGTAGCGGAAGTGCTTGACGGCGTTGGTCAGATAGACCGCATCTCGGTGCACGCCCGTGCGCTCGAAGGCCTCGTCGAGGACCCTGCCGGCGGGCCCGACGAACACATGACCCTCGCGGTCCTCGCGATCACCTGGCTGCTCGCCGACCAGCATCAGCCTGGCCTTTCGCGGCCCCTCCCCCATCACTGGCTGCGTCGCCTCCACCCACAGATCGCACGCGCGACACTCCTCGATCGCCGCGGTGAGGCCGCGGATCGTCGGTCGCGCCGGCGCCGGCGCCGGCGGCCGGTCAGGGGCGGCGGTCATCGACTCATGATCGCCCTGAGCTCTCGAGCGCGGCGGCCAGGCGATCGAGCCGGCGGCGCGCCGCGGTCAGCGTCACCGGGCTCGCGGCGATGTCTGTCCATGGGTCGCCCTCGCGATTGAGTCGCTCGCCGATCGTCTTGATCGTCCAGCGGTCGGCGCGCGTGCGGCGATCGGAGAGCTCGTCCCAGTGCAACGGCGTGGCGACCGGCGCCCCGGGGCGGGGGCGAACCGCGTACGGCGCTACGGATGTCTGCGCGTAACCGTTGCGCATCACGTCAATCAGAACCCGGTCGCCGCGGTTGGCCTTGCGCTGCTCGGTGGTGAACAGCTTCGGCTCGCGTGACTCGGCGACCGCGGCGAGATCGCGGGCGAACGCCCGGACATCGTCGAACCCGAGCCGGCGCTGGAGCGGCACGACCACGTGATAGCCGCGCGAGCCCGTGGTCATCGCCCACGGCACGAGGCCGAGCTCCCGCAGCAGGTCTCCGATCAGGCGCGCGGCCCGGCGCACCTCGGCGGGTACAACCACGCTCGGGTCGAGGTCGAGCACGAGCCGATCGGGGCGCTGAAGTGCGTCGCGCCGGCTCAGCGTCGCGTGCATCGTGATGCACGCCTGGTCTGCCAGGTAGACGAGCGTGGCGGCCTCGGCGGCGCGCACGTGCTCGACCGAGCCGCCCTTCTTCGGGACGGTCACGCGGGCGATCCAGCGCGGGAAGTACTTGCCCGCGCGTTTTTGCATGATCCGCTGCGCCTCGATGCCGTCGGGGTACCGTTCGAGTGTCAGCGGCCGGTCGGCGATGTGGTGGACCATCGTGTCGCCGACCGCCTCGTAGTGGCGCGCCAGGTCGAGCTTGGTGATCCCGCATCGGAACAGGGCCTTGTCCGGGCGCGAGACCTTGATCGAGCGGCCGTTGACCTCGATCGTGACGCTCATCAGCTCGGCCGCTCGCGAACGACTTCGCGCGCGGGCTTATCGTCGCGCAGGCCCTGGTAGCGCGGATGGCGCAGACGTCCGTCCCGGGTCCACTCGGTGAATCCGATCTCCGCGACGAGCTCGGGCTCGGCCCATCGGGCGGCCGGCAGCCGTCCGTCGTCGAACGGCGGCGTCGGCCGCTCGCGGCGCTCGAGCTCGTCACCGAGGTGCTCCAGCGTCGCATGGTCAAAGCCCGTGCCGACCTTGCCCGCGTAGCGCAAGCGGTCCCCGTCCCAGTAGCCGACGAGGATCGCCCCGAGCCGCTCGCGGCTGCCCTTCGGCGCCGTCCAGCCCCCGATCACGAGCTCCTGGCCGTGCTCGCATTTGACCTTCAGCCAGTCACGCGAGCGCGTGGCGACGTAGGGGCTGTCGGCTCGCTTGGCGATCACGCCCTCCCAACCGCGCTGGCACGCTTCGCGAAAGGCCGTCTCACCATCGCCGTTGCGGTGAGATGTGAGACGGATGGCGCCACCGTAGTCCAGCAGCCCACGCAATCGCGCTTTGCGCTGCACCAGCGGCAGCGGGCGCAGATCCTGACCGTCGAGCTCGAGCAGATCGAAGACGTACAGGTGCACGGCGACGCCGGTCGCGAGCGCGCGCTCGGGGTCGTCGATCCCGAGCCTGCGCTGCAGCCGTTCAAAGCTCGTCTGGTGACCGACGAAGGCGACGATTTCCCCGTCGACCAGCAGATCGGGGCCGGCTCCGGAGAGCGCCTGCACCAGCTCCGGGTACGTCCGATCCAGCGAGCGGCCGGTGCGTGACTCCAGGTGGGCCTTACCGGCGGTCCGGCGGGCGCCGCACCGGACGCCGTCGAGCTTGCGCTCGAAGATCCAATTGGGATCGGAGAACGGCCGATCGGTGAGCACGGCCTTCATCGGCGCATAGCCGCTCATCGCGCCCCTCAGTCTTTCACGCCGAGCTCGGCGATCACGAGCCGCACCGAGCCGTCGAAGCTCGCTTGCTCTCGGAGCGCCCCATGTTCGCCGTCCCACTCGCCGGACGCGAGCGCCCCATCGAGCCGGGCGACGATCCGCTCCTCGGTCGTGCCGTCGACCCGTCGCCACAGTGACTGGGCAGCCCGAACGCGCGGGTCCAGCAGCGCCTCGGGCCGGTTCCAGAAGGCCTCAATGAACCCGTCCGTGCAGTCAGCGGGAGTCGCGATGCACTCCACCCGCACGCGCCCGGGCAGCCGCGCCGCAATCGCGTCGACCGTCGGAAAGCCCGAGCGTTCGACCGCGAGCGCCTCGCCGAGGTAGTCACGCTGCCAGGCGGGCATCTGCTCGAGCGCGAGCGTCGCCACGATCACCCGCCTGCGCGCGACCCGCTGGAGCTCGGCCAGCCCCTGGCGCGGCGACTGCCAATGGTGAACCGTGAAGCACGCCATCGCCGCGTCGACGGCGTCGTCGTCGAGCGGGAGCTGCTCGGCTCTCGCGATGACCGCCGGCGCAGCGCCGGCGGGCCGCTGGGCGCGCATCGTCGCGCTCGGCTCGACCGCGAGCACCCACCTGTCCTCGGGCTCGTAGGACCCTGTCCCGGCGCCGACGTTGAGCACGGTCCGCGCGTCGCCGAGCGCGGCGTGGATCCGGGCCGCGATCCGCGGGTCGGTCCGCCGGTGTTCGGAGTACGTGCGACCGTGGCGGTCGTAGTCGACGGCTGGCACGCGCCATACGCTACGGAACTGGCAGCATCCAAGCTATGAATCAGATCGAGATCGAGACCCCACACGGGATCGCACGGGCGCACCTGATGACAACGGGCGGCGCGCGCGGGGCGCTGATCCTCGGCCATGGCGCGGGCGGCGGGGTCGGTGCCAGAGACCTGCAGACCGCGAGTGCGGTCGCCGCCGAGCAGGGATTTTCTGTCGCCCTGATCGAACAGCCCTACCGGGTCGCCGGGCGCCGCTCGGCGCCACCGGCGCGCCAGCTCGACGCCGCCTGGCTCGCGGTCACCGCCCAGCTTGCCGAGCGTGACCTGGCCAGCCTGCCCCAGATCTTCGGCGGCCGTTCGTCGGGCGCACGCGTTGCCTGCCGGACTGCAGGACTCGGCGGCGCGACCGCCGTCCTCTGCCTCGCCTTCCCGCTGCTGCCGCCGCGCCGGGCGTCGTCGACCAAACCACCCCAGAGCCGTCTGGACGAGCTCGACGGAGTGACCGTCCCGACGCTCGTCGTCCAGGGCAGCCGAGATCGGTTCGGGATGCCGCCGGCCGCGGTGAACCGGACGGTGGCCGAGGTCGCCGGTGACCACGCCCTGCGCACGGATCTGGCGGCGGTCGGCGTCGCGGTCGAAGGGTGGCTGGCGGCGCTGAAGCTGCCCGTCACCGCGGGCTGAGCGCCGCGACCGGCAGTTCGAGGCGCGGCCCGAACGAGATCCGCATCAGCGCGCCGCCCCCGGGCGCGTTCTCCGCCTGCGCGAAGCCACCGTGCGCCTCGGCTGCCTGGCGGACGATCGCGAGCCCGAGCCCCGAGCCCGGCTGCGAGCGCGCCTCCGCCGCCCGGTGGAAACGGTCAAACACGAACGGCAGATCCTGATCCTGGAACCCCGGGCCGTGATCGCGGACCGTGACCGTTCCAGCCCGTAGCTCGACCTCGATCGTGTCCCCGTCCGGACTCCATTTGACGGCGTTGTCGAGCAGGTTGGTGACCGCGCGTGCGATCCGGTCGCCTTCGCCGCTGACGAGCGTCGGCTCCAACGACATCGCCACCGTGAGCTGCGGCGCCCGCCGGCGGGTCCGCTCGACGGCCTGGGAGATGATCTCGTCCAGCCGGACATCGCCCGCCTCGCCGTTGCGCTTAGTGCCGCGGGCGAGCTCGACCACGTCGCTGACCAGTGCGGTGAGCTCGTCGAGCTCGTCGATCACGTCCGCGCGCAGCCCCCGGCGGTCTTCGGGCGTGAGCAGCTCCTCCTCGCGCATCAGCTGAAGATTGGCCCGGATCGAGGCGATCGGGGTCCGCAGCTCATGGGAGGCATCCGCGACGAGGTTGCGCTGCGCCTGGACCGACTCGTGGAGCGCGTCAAGCGTCCGGTTGAACGTGTGGGCCAGACGCGCGAGCTCGTCCCCGCCGTGGACCTCGAGCCGCTCGTGCTCGATCCGCTCGGGATTGGCGGCGATCGCCTCGGTCTGACGCGTGAACCGGCCGATCGGCGATAGCGCCGTGCGTGACACGAGCAGCCCGAGGACGCCGGCCAGCAGGATTCCGCCGGCGCAGATCAGCGCGAGCAGCAGCACCTGGTTCGAGAGGGCGCTGTCGACGTTCGTCAGCGGCAGCGCGACGAGCAGCGCCCCCCGCCAGCCGATGCCCGTCGCGAGCACGCGGATATGGGTGCCGCGGACGGTCATGTCGGTGAAGTACTGGCCGTGGCCGCGGGCCGCGAGCGCCCGCGCGCGTGAGTCGACCGGGATCCGGCGCTGGCCCGGCGGCGCGTAGCCGACTCCGTCGCGGTGGACGACCGTCACCGACCCCGCGGCGCCGCCGAACGCCGGGCCGGGACGGTCGTCGAGCCCGAGCCCCTCGTCGTGGTCGTCGGGGTCCGGGTTGACCGCCGCCCCGGAGTGCCGGCCGCCATAGGGTCCGAAACCGGGGGCGCCGGGCGGTCCCGACCCCGGCCCGCCGGGCCGGCCCTCGGCCGAGAGACCCGCGTTGCCGAGCACCGAGCCGGTCAGGCTGTGCAGCGACTGGTCGAGCTGTCCCTGCAGTTGCGAGCGCGTCCCCTCGTAGGACGAGAACGCGACCGCCATCACGGCCAGCGCCACCGCGACCCCGGCCGCGAGCGCCATCCTCGCACGCAGGCTCAAGTAGACGGCTCCCTGAGCGTGTAGCCCACCCCGCGGATCGTCTGGATCAGCGGCCGCGAGCCAGCGTCCTCGAGCTTGCGTCGCAGATACCCGACGTACACCCGTAGCGCGTTGGACGTCGGCCCGAAGTCATAACCCCAGACGCGGTCGTAGATCAAGGTGTGCGGGAGGACACGGCGGGGGTTGAGCATCAACAGCTCCAGCAGCTGGTACTCGGTCCGGGTCAGCTCGACGAACGTGCCGTCGACGGCCACGCCGTGCCGCGCCGGATCGAGCCTCAGCTCGGCAAACGAGAGGCCGCCCTCGAGGTCACCCTCGCCGCCCGCGCGGCGAAGCAGCGCGCGGATCCGCGCGTGAAGCTCGTCGATGTCGAACGGCTTGGCGAGGTAGTCGTCGGCGCCCGCATCGAGCCCGTCGATCCGGTCCGCGACGGCATCGCGCGCGGTCAGCATCAGGATCGGAAGGCGGTTGCGCTCGCGGCGGAGCAGGCGGCAGACCTCGAGCCCGTCGATGTCGGGCAGCCCGACGTCGAGCACCATCGCATCGGGCACGGCGCTCGCGACCTCCGAGAGAGCGTCCGAGCCGCTCCCGGCGAGCCTGACCTCATAGCCCGATAGCGACAGCGAGCGGCGCAGGACGTCGCGCAGGGCGCGGTCGTCGTCGACGACAAGCAGTCTCATCGCTCGATTGTGGCCGCCCGAGAAGCGGTCTGAGCGCAATTCCTACGTAGGACTTATGCGCTCTCGCAGCACGGCGCCGAGGATCCCGTTGACGAACGCGGGAGCGTCGGCGCCGCAGAACCGCTTCGCCGTCTCGACGGCTTCGTCGATCGCCCCCTCGGGTGGGATCGCGTGATCGCCTGGAAGCTCGTCACCGTGGAGCATCTCCGCCAGCCCGACGCGCAGGATCGATCGCTCGAGCGGCGCGATCCGATCGAGCGTCCAGCCGCTGGAGTGGCCTTGGATCAGCTCATCGAGCTCGGCCCGGTGACTGCGGACCAGCTCCGCGAGCGCTCGCGTGAAGCCGCGGGTGTCGGTGGTGAATGTCTGATCGAGGTCGCGCCCGAGCAGATCACTCTGGTAGAGGGCCCACACCGCCGCCCGGCGTTGATCGGTCCTACGCATGTCCGGAGCGAGATCGAGTCGCGTCAGGCACGCGAGACGTACTCGCCGGACCTGGTGTCGACCCGCACGAGATCGCCGATGTTGACGAACAACGGCACCGCGATCCTGGCGCCCGTCTCGAGCACGGCCGGCTTGGTCCCGCCGCCCGAAGCGGTGTCACCCCGGACCCCGGGCTCGGTCTCGGTCACCGCCAGATCGATCGCGCTCGGAAGCTGCACATCCGACGGCTCGGCGTCGATGTACAAGACCTCGACCTCCTCGGACTCCTTCATGAACCGCAGCGCATCGGCGAGCGTCGCCTCGGGAATCGTGAGCTGCTCGTAGCTCTGCGTATCCATGAAGTGCGCGTCGCTGCCGTCCCGGTAGAGGAACTGCATCCGCCGGACCTCGGTGCGAACGGAGCGGAACTTCTCGCCGGCTCTGAACGTGCGGTCGATCACCGCGCCATCGCTCGCGCGCCGGAGCTTGGTGCGGACGAACGCGCCGCCCTTGCCGGGCTTGACGTGCTGGAACTCGACGATCTTGAAGATCGTCCCGTCGACGTCGATGTGGTTTCCGTTTCGAAACTGGTTCGTGGACAGCATGGCCAGCGAGGCAGTCTAGACCGCGTTCGCGCCTAGTCGGCGACCGTGAGTTGCCGCGCGAGCGAGGTCAAGACCTCGCAGCCGCCGTCGTCGACCACCACAAGGTCCTCAATCCGGACCCCGAACCGGCCCGCCAGGTAGACGCCGGGCTCGACGGTGACCACGTTGCCGGTCACGAGCCGATCATCGGAGCGCATCGAGAGCCGCGGTGCCTCGTGGATCTCGACTCCGACCCCGTGGCCGAGGCCGTGCCCGAAATGGTCGCCGTGGCCGCCGGCCACGATCACCGCGCGCGCGACTGCATCGACGTCACGTCCTCTGGCGCCCGAGCGGACAGCTTGCACGCCCGCCTGCTCGGCCGCCAGCACCAGCTCATACACCTCACGGGCCTCGGCCGACGGCTCGCCCGCGGCGATCGTCCGCGTGCAGTCGGAGCGGTAGCCGTCGACTTCGGCGCCCCAATCGATCACGACCATCTCACCGCGCTTGACCGCAGCGTCGCGCGGGTTGGCGTGCGGGAGTGCGCCGTGTGGACCGGCGGCGACGATCAGGTCAAAGCCGGGCCGGTCGGCGCCGTTGTCGCGCATCGCGTGCTCGAGCGCATCCGCGAGCTCGCGCTCCGTGCGCCCCACAAGCCCCTGTTCGAGCACGCGAGCCAAGCCGGCGTCTGCCGCTTTCGCGGCGCTGCGGATCGAACCGATCTCCTCGGGCTCCTTGACTGCCCGCAACTCCTCGACCAGCCCGCCGGCCGGGACGAGCTGCACGTGGTCGGGCAGCAGCTCGCGCAGCCGGCCGTGCTGGCGCACGGTGATGTTGGCGTCATCGAAACCGAGCCTGATCTCGTCACCTGCGGGCAATGACGCGGCCAGCCCTTCATACAGCTCGAGCTGATCCTGCTTGCGCTCGAAGCCGCCTTGCACCTCGACCTTGGCCTGCTCGACGTAGCGAAAGTCGGTCACGAACACCCGCGTCTGCGCGCCGATGAGGGCGAGCCCGTTGCTGCCGGTGTACCCGGTCATGTAGCGGACGTTGACGAGCGCCGTGATCAGCAGCAGATCTAGCTGGCGCGACGGCAGGAGCGCGGCCAACCGGTCGGCGCGATCGCTCATTGAGACAACTCCTTTCGTATCAGCTCCAGCGCGTCACGGTAACCCGCCGGGCCCTTGCCCACGACGCGGTGCAAGCACAGCTCCGAGATCACCGAGTGGCGGCGCCACGGCTCGCGCGTGTCCACATCCGAGATGTGGACCTCGACGGCGGGCAGCTTGGTCAGCTCGAGCGCGTCGCGAATCGCGTACGAGTAATGCGTCCAGGCGCCGGGGTTGAGTACCACCGCGTCGGCGAGGTCGTCGAGCTGGTGCAGGTGCTCGACGAACTCGCCTTCGTGGTTGGTGACAAAGAAGCGGGTCTTGAGCCCGAGCTCGGCGGCCGTGTCGGAGATCTGCAACTCGAGCTCGGTCAGCGTCAGGCTCCCGTAGTGAGCGCTGTCGCGCCGTCCGAGTTGGTCGAGGTTGACGCCGTGCATGATCTCGACCCGGTTGCGCGCCGCCACCGACATCAGCCCGCCAGCTCCCGTACCGCCGCGATCAGCTCGCGCGGCGCCACCGTGCTGCCCGGCCGCGGGTCACCCGGTGCGGGCAGCAGCACGAACGGAACCGGGCCCTCCCCCACTCGCTTCTTGTCCCGGGCCGTGGCCATCACCACCGCATCGGGGTCGACATCGTGCATCGACGTGGGAAGCCCCTGAGCGCGCAGCAGGTCCGCCACCTCGTCGCGCAGCGGGCCGTGGCCGGAGAGCCGCAGCGCCGCCAGAAGGCCGAGCGCGACCGCCTCGCCATGGCGGTACGTGGCGTAGCCGGTGACGGTCTCGATCGCGTGCGCGACGGTATGGCCGAGGTTCAGGACCTGCCTGATGCCGGCGTCGCGCTCGTCGCGAGCCACGACCGACAGCTTGCAGCGAACGCAGGCCGCGATCACGCGCGGATCGGCCGGGTCGGCACCGGAACGGATCGTCTCCCACAGCCGCCCGCCCGCGATCAGCGCGGTCTTGACGACCTCCGCGTAGCCGGCCGCGAGCTCGGCTTCAGGCAGTGACGCGAGCGTGGCGGGATCGGCGATCACCGCCTCGGGATGGTGGTAGGCGCCAACGTAGTTCTTGGCCTGTTCGAGATCGACGCCGGTCTTGCCCCCGTAGGCCGAGTCGGCCTGCGCGACGAGCGTGGTCGGCACCTGGACATAGCGCACCCCGCGCTGGTAAGTCGCGGCGCAGAAGCCGGCGAGGTCACCGACGACGCCGCCACCCAGCGCGACGACCACGTCCCCGCGAGTCATCCCGCCGCGGGCGAGCTCCGACCAGACGATCTCCGCGTGCGCGATCGTCTTTGACTGCTCGCCCGGCATGATCGCGACGCGGCCATCGAGCGGGGCGAACGCGTCACTGGCGCCGTACAGCCTGCCGACGGCCCCGTCGGTCACCAGAAAGCGCCGTCCGGGGACGGTCACCGGCCAGAACGCCTGCCCGGCGAGCAGGCCCGGGCCGATGTAGGCGGGGTAGTCCTTGGCCGCGGTCGTGGCCCACAGCATCACCGTGTCGTCTGGCATGCGCTCGGCCGCGCGCAGCACCTCGCCCATCCGGTGCGTGCATTCGTTGGGGACGACGATGTCGGCGAGCGCCTCGTAGAGCGGCTCGCGCTCCGCGTGCAGGCGCTCGAAGCTGCTCTTATCGGAGGCGAGCGGCCGTCCGCTCCCGTGGCAGCGCGTCCACGCCGTGTTGACGTCGATGTCGACCCACACGACGAGGTGACGCGCGAGCGCGTCGCGCACGGCCGCCGAGCCGATCGCGCCGCCTCCGAGCGCCAGCACCTGGGTCCCGGGGTCGTCGAGCAGCTCGAGCGTGACGCGCTCCTCGGTCGCCCTGAACGCGGCCTCGCCATCGGTCGCGAACACTTCCGGGATCGGCTTGCCGAACCGGCCGGCGATCACGTGATCGACGTCGACCGCGCTCGTGCCCAGCGCCTCGGCGGCGGCTTTGGCGGCGGTCGACTTGCCGGCGCCCATGAAGCCGATCATCGCCACGATCCGGTGATCGCGGACCGCGGTCGCGACCTGCTCTATGCCCGCCGCCATCCGATCCGTTTCTCGTAGGCCCGCAGCGCGTCGCGTACGTCATCGATGTGGTCACCGCCGAACTTACGCCGGTAGGCGTCGGCGAGCACGAACGCGACCATCGCCTCGGCCACGACGCCGGCCGCCGGAACGGTGCACGAGTCGGTCCGCTCGCGCAGCGCCTCGGCGGGCTCGTGCGTGGCGATGTCGACCGACCGCAGCGGCTTGGTCAGGGTCGGCAGCGGCTTCATCGCGCCGCGGACGACCACCGGCTCGCCGGTCGTCATCCCACCCTCGACGCCGCCTGCCCGGTTGGTCTCCCGCCAGAACCCGCGCTGCTCGTCGTAGAAGATCTCGTCGTGCGCTTGGGACCCGGGTAGGCCGGCCACCTCGAGCCCATCACCGATCGCGACCGCCTTGACGGCCTGGATCGAGAGCACCGCCTGCCCGAGCGATCCGTCGAGGCGCTCGCGCCAGGAGACATGCGAGCCGAGGCCGGGCACGAGGCCGAAGGCGTGCACCTCGAACACGCCGCCGAGCGACTCGTTTGCCTTGCGCAGCCGGTCGATCTCGGCGACCATCGCGCGGCTCGCATCGGGATCGAGGCATCGGACGGGCGACTCGTCGACGGCGGCGAAGTCGGCCGCCGTCAGGTCGTCGCGGCGCGGCGCGGCGACGCCCGTGATCTGGATCACGTGGGAGTGGACGGTGACCCCAAGCGCGCCCAGGAACGCTTTCGCGATCGCGCCGCCGGCGACCCGGGCCGCGGTCTCGCGAGCGCTGGCGCGCTCGAGCACGTCCCGGACGTCGGAGAGGCCGAACTTCTGCGTTCCGACGAGGTCGGCGTGTCCGGGCCGCGGCAGGTGGACCTCGGCGACCGCACCGTCGACCGGCCACGGGTTCATCCGTTCCTCCCAGTTGGCGTAATCGCGGTTGATCACCTCGAGCGCGATCGGGCCGCCGAGCGTTCGCCCATGGCGGACGCCGCCCTTGACGTTGACCTTGTCATGCTCGATCTTCATCCGCCCACCCCGGCCGTGGCCGAGCTGGCGGCGGCCGAGATCGCGATCGATCGCCTCGCGGTCGAGCTCGAGCCCCGCCGGCAGGCCCTCGATGATGCAGGTCAGCCCGGGTCCATGCGACTCGCCGGCGGTGGTCAACTGAAGGGTCATCCGGCTGACTAGGTTACGTAGGCGACCGCGGCCAAGCGGACCGGCCGCGCCTTAGTCCTCCGCCGGCGTGGCGCCCGATTCGGCCGGAGACTCCTGCGCGTCGATCCCCGGGATACGCACGCCGGTGCCGCGACACCAGGGGCACGTGACCTCGTGCGGCGTCCCGCCCAGTCCCGAGATCAGCCGCCCGGTTCCACGGCAGGGGTTGCACACGTCCGGCCCGGCCGGCTGCTCGCCCCCGGTGCTCATCCGTGGCCCAGTGCCTTGAACGCGATCGCGTCTGCCATCGGTCCGCACCTTACCCACCGGCCCGCGGCGAGGCCCGACGGCCGCGGCCGACGGCTTCGCGCATCGCCTCGATCGAGGCCGCGCGGCCGGTGAACAACTCGAAGCTGAGCGCCCCCTGTCCGACGAGCAGGTCGAGCCCGTCGACGGTGGGCACGCCGGCCTCGCGTGCCGCGCGGACGAGGGTCGTGCCGCCATCGGCGTAGACGAAGTCGACCACGGTTGCGAAGCTCGTCAGCTCACTCGCTGCCAGCGGGAGCGCCTCGAACGAGTCCGCCCCGTCCAGACCCACCGAGG
This sequence comes from uncultured Solirubrobacterales bacterium, assembly GCA_963788005.1. Lineage (GTDB taxonomy): Bacteria > Actinomycetota > Thermoleophilia > Solirubrobacterales > Solirubrobacteraceae > Palsa-465. The sequence continues at coordinate 80,865 of CAWBFH010000010.1, forward strand.
TGCAGTTGACGAGCAGGTCGGCCGGCGCGGCGGCGCTGACCGGCGTGCCTCCGAGCTCCGCGCACAACGTCCGGGCGCGTTCCGCGGTCCGGTTGAGGACCCTGACCTCCACGCCGGCGTCATTGAGCGCCCAGACCGCGGCGCGGGCCGTCCCGCCGGCGCCGAGCACGAGCGCCGACGCGCCCGCGAGCTCGAGCGCGACGGCCGCGATCAGAGCCGGCGCGTCGGTGTTGTCGGCCATCACTCCGTGATCGGACTGGAACACGAGCGTGTTGGCGGCGCCGATCGCGGAGGCGCGGTCGGTCGGCCGCGTGGCGAGCGCGAGCGCCGCCAGCTTGTGGGGGATCGTGACGTTGACGCCGCGAAACCCGGCCGCCGGAAGCGCCCGCACCACCTCCACGAACAGCTCCGGCGGCGCGGGCAGCAGCTGATAGCGCCAGTCGCTCAGCCCCGCGGCTGCCAGCGCGGCGTTCTGGATCGCGGGCGAGCGGCTATGCGCGACCGGCCAGCCAATCACTCCCAGCCGCACGCGCGGCTGCGCATCTCGGCGCTCGCCGCTCAATGTGAGCAGTGCTGGTTCTGGCTGCCCTGGGCCAGGAACTGGGCGTAGGTGTTCGCGAACACGTCGTTGTGCGTGCACGGCTTGGTGAAGAAGAACAGATAGTGCGTGTGGGCCGGGTGAGCCGCCGCCTGCAGCGCGGCCATCCCGGGGCTGTTGATCGGGCCCGGCGGCAGCCCGGTGTGGGTGCGCGTGTTGTACGGCGACTGCGAGTGAAGCTGTGAGACAGTCAGCGGCTTGGTGTAATTGCCGGTCGCAAAACGGGTCGTCGCGTCGAGCTGGAGCGCCATCCCGTCCGCGAGCCGGTTGTAGATCACGGACGCGACCAGCGGCCGGTCGTGCTTGGTCGCCGCTTCGCCCTCGATCAGGGACCCGATGATCAGCACGTCATACGGCGTCAGATGGTGGCTGCGGGCATACGAGAAATCGATCTTCGAGAAGTGCTGCTTGAACGCCTTGATCTGGTCGGACGCGAGCGCCGACATCTTGATCGGCTCGACGAGCTGGTAGGTGTCGGGGAACAGGAATCCCTCGAGCGTCTTCGGAGGATGCTTGAGGCCGTATTGCTTGGGGTTCAGCAGCGGAGAGCTTCGCGTCGCGGCGAGATAGCTGCCGCGGACGTGCTGGGCCTTGAGCAGGTCATTGACCTCCTGCCTCGAGCGGCCCTCGATGATCGTCACGTTGGTGACCTTTGCGGCCGGCGGCGCCTTGGTCAGCGCGTCCAGCGCGGCGCTGTAGCTCATCCCCTTCTGGAGGTGGTAGAGACCGGCGCGCAGGTCACCGCGCTTACCGGCGAGGGTCGCGCGCAGGTCGAAGAAGAAGCCCGACGAGACGACGCCGGCCTTGGCCAGGTCGTCCCCGATCTGGCTCGACGAGGCGTGCTGCGGGATCACGAACGTGACGCGCCCGTGGGGGGAGCCGTGCAGCGGTTGAAAGAGCTCGACCAGGAACCAGATCAGTGCGCCGGCGAGCACCAGCGCCAGCAGAGAGGCGCCTCTGACCCACCATGAATGCTTCTTCTTGGGGCCGCGCGGCGCGCGGCGAACCGGCTTGGGCCGGCGCTTGCCCTTTGGCTTGGTCGCGACCTTCTCGAAGTGGCTGACGCGCCGCGTCCCCGAGGGCACCTCGTGCTCGTCGGTGTCAAAGCCGAGATCGCCGTCACCGCCGGCGCCGTCGAAGCCGGCACCGTTTTGGCTCTCCGGGACGTAGTCATCCGGCCGCGGTGGCGGCTGCGGCAGCGGGGCCGGCGGTGGCAGCGGTGCCGAGACCGACTGCGGCGGCGGCGCGGCGGGCGCCGCCTCTTCCTCGGGCTCGGTCACCCTACCTGCGGCGGGCTCAGTGACTTCCGGCTCGCTGACGGCGCCCCCGGTCGGCGCTCGGCGCTCGCGCCGCGGCTCGGCACCCGCGGCGGGCTCGGCGCCCGCGCGCTGGCCTCGGCGCCCGAGGCGGGGCTCGGAGGGCTCGGGGGGCTCGGTGGCTGGGGGCGGCGGGCTGGTTGCACCTCCGTCCCGCGTGGCGCGGCGCCGCTCGCGCTCCACGCGCGCGGCCTCGCGCTCCTCGGGGGTGCGGTCAGCCATGGGCGGCCCCAGCCGGCTGCTGCCGCGCCAGCCAGCCCTCGAGTAGGTGCGCGGCGGCGCGCGAGTCCTCGCTCGCCCGTCCGCCGGTGCGCTGCGCGAGCGCGGTCGTGAACCGTTCGTCGAACAGCTCGACGGGCACCGGCACGGCCTTCTGCAGTCGCCCGGCGAACGCGCGGGCCTCGGCCGTCTGTCCGGAGTCGCCGCCTGATAGCGACAGCGGCAGGCCGACGATCACCCGCTCGGCGTCGAGCTCGGCCACGAGCGCCCGCAGGCGTCCGATCCCACGGCGCGACGCCGGCGTGAGCACCGGCTCCAGCGGCGTCGCCACGGTCCCGGTCGGATCGCTGACCGCGCATCCGCAACGAGCACTGCCGTAGTCGAGCGCCAGCACTCTCATCGTCAGCCGTCCAGCGCCGCCTCGATCGCCGTCCTGGCGGCGGTGATCGCCTCCTGAAGACGGTCGGGGTCACGACCGCCGGCGCGCGCGAGCGTGTCACGTCCGCCGCCGCCACCACCGACCTCCTGCGCGGCCAGCTTGACGATCTCGCCGGCGCGAACGCCCCGTTGCACGAGCGCCGGGGCGACGCTGGCGACGAGGTCGACTCGTCCCTCGCCCGCGCTGCCGAGCACGATCGCCGCGTCGCCGAGCTTGCCTTTGAGCCGGTCCACGATCTCCAGCAGGGCCTGTCCGTCCGGCGCCGCAACCGCCTCGGCGAGCACGTTCGCTCCCGCGGCCTGCACGGCCCGGGAGGCGAGCGCGTCGATGTCGATCGCGCCGTTGCCGGCCCCGCCGCGTCGTGCCTCGCGCTCGAGCTGGCGGACACGCTCAGTGAGCGTCTTGACGGACTCGGCCACATGCTCGGCCGGGACGCGCAGCACCGCCGCGGTTCGCTCGAGCTCGCGATCGCGCTCTGAGACGAACGTGACCGCCTCGGGACCGGTGATCGCCTCGATCCGGCGCACGTTGGCGGCGCTCGAGGACTCCGACAGGATCCGGAACAGGCCGATCTCCGACGTCGTCTGAACGTGGGTGCCGCCGCACAACTCACGCGAGAACGAGCCGTCGCCGACCTCGACCATCCGCACGACGTCCCCGTATTTCTCGCCGAACAGCGCCATCGCGCCGAGCGCCTTGGCCTCCTCGAGCGTCGTCTGTAGGGCCCGCACGGGATGGCTCTCGATGATCCACTCGTTGACGTCATCCTGCACGGCGCGCACCTGATCCGGGCTGAGGGCCGAGCCGTGGGTGAAATCGAACCGCAGCTTGTCGGGCCCGACGTATGAGCCGGCCTGGTGCACATGGCTGCCGACCCGCTTGCGCAGCGCGGCGTGAAGCAGGTGAGTGGCCGTGTGGTTGCACTCGGTCGCGTGGCGCGCGGCGCGGTCGACGTGGGCATGGACCTGCTCGCCCGGCTCAAATCGCCCATGCTCGGGCGCGATCGCGATCACCTGGTCATCGCCGAGCCGTACCACGTCCTCGACCGTGGCCAAGCATCCGCCGCCGGCGCATTCGATCGTCCCCGAATCCGCGATCTGGCCGCCGCCGGTGGCGTAGAACGGAGATTCGACGAGCTTGACGAGCAATCGGCCATCGTCCTCGGTGACGGCTCCGATCGTCGTGTCGGCATCGGTCGTCTGGTAGCCGACGAAATCGGTCTGGAAGTCGGCCCCGCCGGCGAAGTCGAGCGCCCGCTCGCGCAGCCCCTTGCCGCTACGGCTGCGGCTCGAATCGCGCCGCGCGCGGTCGCGCTGCTCGTTCATCAGCGTCTCGAACCCGCCCTCGTCGACGCCGAGCCCATGTTCGGACACGATCTCGAGCGTGAGGTCGAATGGGAACCCGAACGTGTCGTGCAGCTGGAATGCGTCCGCGGCCGAGATGCCCTCGGCGCCGGAGTCGTGGGCGCGCTCGATCAGCTCATCGAGGCGCTTGAGGCCCTGCTCGAGCGTGTGCCCGAAGCTTTCGTCCTCGGACTTCAGCCACTTGGCGATCAGCTCGCGCTGCTCCCGCAGCTCGGGGTACTCGGAGCCCATCAGCTCGGTCACACGGTCGGCGTATGAGATCAGGAAGCCCTGCTCGAGCCCGAGTCCACGCCCGTGGCGGATCGCACGGCGGATCACGCGCCGCAGCACATAGCCGCGGTCCTCGTTTGAGGGGACGACGCCGTCGGCGAGCAAGAACGAGATCGAGCGGGCGTGATCAGCCAGCACCCGGAGTGCCTTGTCGGTCGGCTCCTCGCTCCCGTAGCGGCGACCGGAGAGCTCTTCGCCGAGCGCGATCAGCGGCGCGAACTGGTCAGTCTCGAACACGCTCGGCTGGTCCTGGAGGATGCAAGCGAGACGGTTGAGGCCGAGCCCGGTGTCGATGTTCTTGGCCGGCAGCGGTGTCAGGACCCCCTCGGGGTTCTGGTCGAACTCCATGAACACCAGGTTCCAGTACTCGAGGAAGCGCTCGTTGTCGCCACCGGGCAGATCGTCGGGCTTGCCGAACTCCAGGCCGCGGTCCAGATACAGCTCCGAGCAGGGGCCGCACGGCCCGGTCGGGCCCATCTGCCAGAAGTTCTCGTCGCGGTCGCACTCCACGATCCGCTCGCGCGGGACGCCGATCTCCATCCAGGCGTCGATCGCCTCCTGGTCAGGGCCGAGGCCTAGCTCGTCATCGCCGGCGAACACCGTGATCCAGATCTTGTCGGCCGGGAACGAGAAGCCCTCGCGCGAGAGCTGCCACGCGAACTCCGCCGCGCCCCGTTTGAAGTAGTCACCGATCGAGAAGTTTCCGAGCATCTCGAAGAACGTCAGGTGACGCGTCGTCGTGCCGATGATCTCGATGTCACCGGTTCGAAACGTCTTCTGGCAGCTCGTCAGGCGCGGATGGGGCGGCGTTTCCACGCCGAGGAAGTACGGCTTGAGCGGGACCATGCCGGCGATCGTGAACAGCACCGACGGGTCGAACTCGGCAGGGATCAGCGACGACGAAGGCAGCCGACGGTGGTGGCGCTGCTTGAAGAACTCGATGAACGTCGTGCGGATCTCGTCAGAAGTCATAAGAACGCCTCAGTGTATGCGCGGGACCGCTCTGGGCAACCGGCTACACCGCAAACCGCGCGTCCGGCGCAGCCCGTGCCTGCGACCGCGCGATCGTCCCCCAGCCCACGACCAGGTCGCCGTCCATCAGACACGCGAGCTGGCCCGGAGCGGCGCCGTCGACCGTGTCGCCGAGGTCAATCGACAGCGTACGGTGACGCCCGGCGTCAGGCTCGCCGGCGAGGGTGGCCCGCAGAGGCCGCGATCGATAGCGGAGCTTGACCTGGTTTACTCGCGAGCCACGGCGGTGCAGCCGCGCGCCCCGCACGGCGATCCGCGAGGTGCGCAGCGCCGCGCGCGGCCCAACCGTGACGCGCTCCTGTTCGGCGTCCTTGGCGAGCACGTACAGCGGCTCGCCGCGGCTGAGGCCGATCCCGCGCCGCTGTCCGACCGTGAAGCGGTGCTGCCCGAGGTGGTGGCCGACGACCGCCCCGGCGCTGTCGACGATCGTCCCGGGCCGGTCCCCGAGCGCTCCGTGGCGCGCCAGGAATCGTGCGCGGCTGGTGCCGGCGAGAAAGCAGAGATCCTGTGAGTCGGCCTTGCTGGCGACGGGCAGCCCGGCGCGAGCGGCGATCCGCCGGACCTCGGGCTTTTCCAGCTCGCCGAGCGGGAACGTCATCCGCGCGAGCGACGCCGGGCTCAGGGCGGCGAGCATGTAAGTCTGGTCCTTGGCGGCGTCGGCCGCGACCCGGAGCAGCGGACCGTGCTCATGGTCAGGCTCCGCGATTCGCGCGTAGTGGCCGGTCGCGAGCTTGTCGGCGCCGAGACGGTCCGCCAGCTCGAGCATCGCATCGAGCCGGACGTGACCGTTACAGCCGACGCACGGATTCGGAGTCTCCCCCGCCGCGTAGCCGGCGATGAACGGCTCCACCACACCGGTGCGGAACTCATCGCGCAGATCGATCGTGAAATGGGCAAGCCCCATCGAGTGAGCGAGCGAGCGAGCCTGGGCGACGGCAGAGGCCGAGCAGCAGCTGCGCTCGGCGTCATTCTCGGCGTCGGCCCACAGCTCGAGCGTCACGGCGACGGCATCGCCGTCCAGGGCGACGAGATGGGCGGCGACCGCGCTGTCGACGCCACCGCTCATCGCGACCAGGATGCGCCCGCCGGCGGGCGCCTCGAGCGCCGCGTGCGCCCGGACCGCCGTCCCGAGCGTGCGCGCAAGCGCGTCGGAGGCGAGCTCGGCCGCGTGGAACTTGCCCGGGCTCAATCCGCCGAGCTCGGCTTGGATCTCCCGGGGTCCGATCCGCGCCGCGTCGAGCACCTGAGCACCGCGCGCGAGTGTCACTGCCGCGCTGCCCGCGGCGATGGCGGCGCCGCACCCGCCGGCGGTGAAGCCGGCGTCGCCGATCCGATCACCGTCGATGCGAAGTGAGAGCGTGATCTCGTCGCCGCAGGCGCCGCCCGAGGAGGTGACCGTGACGGCGTCGTCGGGCCGGTGGCGATGGCCCTGGGGCGAAGTCAGATGATGCTCGAACGCCAGCGTGTCCATCGCGCGTTCACGCCAACCGCAGTCCGAGTTCGCGCAACTGACCGGGATCGACGGGCGCCGGCGCGCCGGTCATCGGGTCGGCGCCGCTGGTCGCCTTGGGGAACGCGATCACCTCGCGGATGTTGTCGCGTCCGGCGAGCAGTGCCGCGATCCGGTCAAGCCCGAAGGCGATCCCGCCATGCGGCGGGGCACCGTAACGCAGTGCGTCGAGCAGGAAGCCGAACCGCGCCTGCGCTTCGCGCTCGTCAATCCCGAGCAGCTCGAAGATCCGCTGCTGGACGTCGATCCGGTGGTTACGGATCGAGCCGCCGCCGAGCTCATTGCCGTCGACGACGAGGTCATAGGAGCGCGACAGCAGCGTGCCCGGATCGTCGAGGTCGGCGGCCGTCGCCGGCTCGCCGGCAGGGGTGGCAGGAGCGGTGAACGGATGGTGCTCGGCATCCCACCGCTGCTCCTCGGGCCGCCAGGTGAACATCGGAAACTGGACGATCCAGCGGATGTCGTGCGCGCCGGCGGGCACGAGGTCAAAGCGGCGCGCGAGCTCGAGCCGCAGCGCGCCGAGGACCCGTGCCGTGGTCGCGGGCGCGTCGGCGACGATCAGCAGCAGGTCTCCCGGCCCCGCGCCCAGCCGGTTTGTGACTCCCGCGATTTCTCCCTCGCTCAGGAACTTGGCGATCGGCGAGCGCCAGCCGCCGCCGTCCTGGACGAACGCCCACACGAGGCCCTTGGCGCCGTGCTGCTTGGCGAGCTCGGTGAGCGCGTCGAGCTCGGAGCGCGGCAGCTCGCGCGCGCCCGCGTTGATCCCGCGTACGACGCCGCCGCCGGCGAGCGTGTTCGCGAAGACCTGGAACGCGGTGCGCTCCAGGTCGGCGCCGAGATCCATCAGCTCGAGCCCGAACCGCGTATCGGGGCGGTCCGAGCCGAACCGGGAGATCGCCTCCGCATGCGTCATCCGCGGCCACGGCGGCGGCGTCACGTCGAAGCCGAGGCGCTCGAACACGGTCCCCAACACCGCCTCGGTGATCTCGTGGACGTCGTCCTCGGTGACGAACCCGAGCTCGACGTCGAGCTGGGTGAACTCCGTCATCCGGTCCGCACGCGAGTCCTCGTCCCGGAAGCAGCGAACGATCTGGTAGTAGCGCTCGAAGCCGCCGATCATCAGTAGCTGCTTGAACAACTGCGGTGACTGTGGCAACGCGTAGAACGATCCCGGCGCGACGCGCGCGGGGACGAGAAAGTCCCGCGCACCCTCGGGCGTCGAGCGGGTCAAGAACGGCGTCTCGATCTCGAGGAAGTCATGCTCGTCGAGGACCTCCCGCATCGTCTGGGCGATGCGATGGCGAAGCGCGATCGCCTCCTGCAGCGGCGCGCGCCGCAGGTCGACCGAGCGGTGGCGCAGACGCAGGTTCTCGTCGACGTTCGTCTCCTCGTCGAGCGGGAACGGCGGCGTCTCGGCGTCCGCCAGCACCTCGAGCTCGGCGACCGCGATCTCGATCTCGCCGGTGGCGAGGTTCGGGTTGACGTTCTCGGGCGCTCGGCGGTTGACCGTCCCGGCGGCGGTGATCACGTCCTCGGAGCGCAGCGAGTGCGCGCTCGCGTGGGCCTTGGGCGCCGACTCGGGGTGGAACACGAGCTGCACGATCCCGGAGCGCTCCCGGAGGTCGATGAAGATCAGCCCGCCGTGATCGCGGCGGCGGTGGACCCAGCCGGCCACGCGGGCCTCGGTGCCCGCCCTGCCGGCGTCGAGGTCGCCGGCCCAGCTGTCGCGGTAGCGGTTCGGTCGGGGGCTGTGGTTCATGGTCTTGTTCATCAGAGTCGGTGCGAACGGAGGATGATCGGGATCACGGCGTCACGGGCATGGTCGGTCTGCTCACCGGAGTCCATCTCCTTGAGCGCGACCTCCGAATCGCTGCCGACGATCGCGACGTAGCGAGCGCCAAGCCGGTCCGCCTGCTTGAGCTGGCCCTTGAGCGAGCGGCCCGCCAGCTCGAGCTGTGCGCTGAGCCCGGCGCGCCGCGCCTCGGAGACCAGATGAAACGCCGTCCGCCCTGCGTCGGCGGTGGCGATCGCCACGTACAGGTCGACGGGCTGTGGTGCGGTCGGGGGCTCCGGGGCCCCGAGCAGGATTCGCTCGACTCCGGCGGCCCAGCCCGACGCGGGCGTCGGCGGCCCATCGAGCTGCTCGATCAACCCGTCGTAGCGCCCGCCGCCGCCGACCGTCGACTGCGCCGCACCGAGCGCCTCGGACGTGAACTCGTACACGGTCCGCGCGTAATAGTCCAAGCCGCGCACGAGCGTCGGCTCGAGCTCGTAGCGCAGCTCGGCGTCGTCGAGCATCTCGCGGACGCGTTGGAAGTGGGCAGCGTCCTCGGGCGCCAGCCGGTCCAGCAACTTGGGCGCGGTACGCATGGTCGCCTGGGTGGCCGGATCCTTGGAGTCAAAGGCCCGCAGCGGGTTGAGATCGATCCGGGCGACCACGTCGGGCGAGAGCGAGTCCTCGTGCGCGTGCAGGAACGCGGCCAGCTCCTCGCGGTACTCCGCGCGCGTCGCGGGCGTCCCGAGGCTCGAGAGCAGCAGCCGCGGCTCGCGGACGCCGAAGGACTCCAGCAGCTCTGCCAGCAGCAGGATCAGCTCCGCGTCGGTCTCGGGAGTGGCCGAGCCGATCACCTCGGCGCCGATCTGCCAGAACTGGCGGTAACGGCCGCGCTGCGGCGCCTCCGCTCGGTAGAAGCTCGACATGTACCACAGCTTCACCGGCTGCGGGAGCTTGTGCATGCCGTGCTCGAGGTAGGCTCGGCAGACCGGCGCGGTCCCTTCCGGACGGAGCGTCAGCGAGCGCCCGCCGCCGTCATCGAACGTGTACATCTCCTTCTGGACGATGTCGGTCGCCTCGCCGACCCCGCGCGAGAAAAGCTCGGTGGCCTCGAACGTCGGCGTTTCGATCCGTCCGTAGCCCGCCGACTCGAGGATCCGCGCGGCGTGGGCTTCGAGCGCGGCGCGGCGTGCCGCATCGGCGGGGAGCACATCGAACGTGCCTCTGGGGGCCTGGATCACGCTCACGAGATCGAGCCTGAGGGATTAATCTTGGTGCGCGAGTTCGCGCAGGAAAGGATTCGTGTCGCGCTCTTGGCCGAGCGTCGTGATCCCCATGTGGCCGGCGTAGACGATCGTCTCGGGCGGGTACGCGCCGATCAGTGACTCGATCGACGCGAGCAGGGTCGGCCAATCGCCCCCGGGCAGATCGACCCGGCCGACCGAGCCCTGGAACAGCACGTCACCGGAGAACACCGCCTCGACCCTGCGGTCCGCTCGGCATCCAGCCTCGCCTGAATGGACCGGGGTCGAGTCATCCTGTGCACCCGTCACCGCGTAGCTCACGTGGCCCGGGCTGTGCCCCGGTGTAAACGTGACGTCGAACTGCAGGCCGGCGAGCTCGAGCGTCTCGCCGCCCCCGACCGTGTGATCGGCGTCATAGCTCTCGAACGGTCCGAATCCGGGGAACGGGACGTAGTCCATGATGTTGGCCAGAACCTGCGTCTCGAGCTCGGGGCAGTACACCGGCGCCCCCGTCGCCGCGGCTACCGGAGCCACCGCGCCGATGTGGTCGAAATGGGTGTGGGTCAGAAGGATCGCCTCGACCTGCGTGATCCCGAGCGCCTGGACAGCCTCCAGGAGCCGCGGCGCCTCGTCACCGGGATCGACGATCACCGCCCGGTCCGAGCCCTTGGCGCGGACGAAGTAGCAGTTCTCCTGCACCGGGCCGACCGTGAACATCCGCACGTCGATCATCGCGACGCTTCCTTCTTGCGCTGTCGCCGGCGCCACAGGTACCGCTCGAGGTGGTACCCCGAGGGCACGTAGAGGGCGAACGCGAACACTCCGAACAGCACTGCCGCGAGCACGTTCCCGTGCGTGGTCAAAAGCAAGAACAGGAACATGAACGCCGATGCGAGCCCGGCGCGCTTGGTGGCGCTCTCCCAGGTCGGCTCCTTGTCGAGCCGCTGCTCGCGGGCCTTGGTACGCGCCGCCTTCTTCTTCTCCTCGGCACTCGGCGGACGGCCCGTGCGTCCGCGGGCCTCGACCGTCCCAGCGGCATTGCCGCGGTGCTTTGTCCGGCGCTTGCGCTTCGTCTGTGCCATTGCCACTACGCAGCTTACGCGGTGCGAGCGCGTTGGGCGAGCGCATCCTCGATGGTCGCGTAACCGGCGAGCGGGAGGTCGCTTGGAAAGCCGTCGAAGGCGGCGCGGGGGGCGAGCCCGACGAGCTCGGCGCCCTCCGGTCGCGCGTGTCGCGCGACCGCCGCTACCACGGCGGCGAGCGACGTCGAGCGGTAGTCCTCGACGTTGGTCGAGACCTGAGCCAGCTGCCGCTGCTCGAGCCACAGTCCGATCGCCCGCACCCCGGTCAGGCCCTCGGCTCCACCCTCGCGGATCAGCGCGGCGATCGCGCGCGCGTCCTCGAGCGTCGCGGGCGCGGCTAGCTCCACGTTGAACGCGACCAGCGGCGGCCTGGCCGCGACCAGCACGGCGCCCGCCGTCGCGTGCAGCCGCGGCGGTCCGAAGTCGGGCCGTAGCCCGTCTTGCGCGATCCGCCGCGCGAGCTCGTCGGGACCGCCGCGGCGCAGCTCAGCGCGCGTCCGGCCGTCGGCGAGCACGCCGTACAGGAACACGGACAGTCCGAGCTCCGTCGCCAGCAGATCGGCCAGCACGAGCGCCTCGGCACACGCCGCCCCGCGGCCGGTCGGATCGAGATAGACGATCGGCGCGACGTCGATCGCGCCGACGTACGGGTGCACGCCCCGGTGTCCGGCGAGCCCGACCAGTTCGACCGCACACGCTGCGCCGTCGATCACCGCTCGGGCGAGGTTGCCCGGCTCGCCCGCGAGCGTGAACGCGCTGCGGTTGTGATCGGGATCGGAGTGCAGATCGAGCAGGTGAGCCCCGAACGCGGCCGCGATCTGTGCGATCACCGCCTGGTCGCGCCCCTCGGAGATGTTCGGATAGGCAAGCAGCGTCGTCACCGCGCCGGCCTCCGCCCTTCAGTCCAACAGGTAGCGGCCGGCCTCGAGCACCTGCGTGCTGCCGATCCGCAGCGACGCGTCGAGGACCACGGCGTCGAGGTGGATCGGGACCGACACCGTTCCGCCGATCCCCGCGCTGGCGCCGAAGGCGACGTGGACGGTGCCCAGGATCTTCTCGTCCTCGAGCACCCTCCCGGTCAGGATCGCACGGTCGTTGGTCCCGACCCCGAGCTCGGCGAGGTTGGTGCCGAGTTCGCCGTGTGCGCGCAGGCGCTCGAGAAACGCCGGCCCGAGACCCATGTCAGCGGCCACGATCCGGCCGCCCTGCACCGTCAGCCGGGCCGGCTCGTCGCTGATCCCGAGCGGCGCCAGGCTCGAAGCGACGAGCGTGCCGTCGCCCTCGAGCGGCGCGATGAAGCCCTCCCCGGCCGGGAGGTTGCCAAACGCGCCCCGCTCGGTCAGGTTCCCGTCATCGGGCAGGCCGGCGCGCCCGGTGAGATCGAGCGTCAGGTCCGAGCCCCGCGGACACGTCACGTGGGCCTCGGTCGCATGCTGCAGCAGCTCGGCTACCGCGCGCGAGCGGCGCGCCATCACGTCGAAGTCGACCGCCATCACGCGCGCGAGCATGTCCTCGGTGATTCCCGGCAGCGTGGCTCCACGCGCACCGCTCGCCGACGCCGCCTTGCGCGCGGGCGTGTGACTGAGGGAGCGGCTGGTCGGCGCGATGAACACGTCGCAGGCGCTCATCGCGGCCGCAATCGGCCGCGGTGGATCGGTCCCGTCGGTGGCCCGCTCGTCCATCACCGCGAGTACGGCGTCCGCCCCCGCGTCCGTGGACGCATCGCGCAGGACCTCCCCGATCGCCCGCGTCCCGGGGTCGACGACCACGAGCACGTCCTCGTCGGGCTTGACCGCCAGGCAGCGGTGGATGACAGTGTCGACGGCGGCGGATAGATCGGTCATTGCCGTGATCATAAGGACGACGGCCCGTGGCACCGCCACGGGCACGCGCGCGTCTCGTCTCGCCCCGCCCGCTTGTCGCCACGCTGACACGAGCGGCGTTTTCCTCGACGAGTTGACGGGTACCAGGCCCGCGCGACCGGTGGGCACGCACAACTCGTCGACTCGACTGCAGCGGCCAGGAGGCCCAGATGAACCGGTGGACCACGCACATTGCGGCCTTGCTGACCTGCGCCGCCGCCCTCGCCTGCTTGCCCGCGGCCGCGTCCGCGGCCTCCGCACAGGCGCCGACGCACGTGACCGCGCTCGCCGGCTCGGGCTCGGCCACCGTGCGCTGGCGCAGCCCGGCGACGGTCGACGGCGCGCCGGTCACCTCGTTCACGGTGACGGCCTCGACCGGTCAGACGATGACCGCCAACGAGCCCAACCACTGGGCGATCGTTCCCTCGCTGGCGGACGGCAGCCCGGTCACATTCACCGTCACCGCCACCAGCTCGGCGGGCACGTCGGCCGTCTCCGCGAGCTCGGCCGCGGTCACGCCCGAGCCGATCAGGCCGCCGCGCGACGTGCTGCGCGGCAAACCCCAGCAGGTCGGGTTCGACCACTACTCGATCACGATCGGCGGCCGCCGCGTGCTGCTGTGGGCGGGCGAGTTCGACTACTACCGGCTGCCCTCTCCATCACTGTGGATCGATCGGCTCGAGGAGCTGAAGGCCGCCGGCTTCAACGCGGTCAGCATCTACTTCGACTGGGATTACCACTCGGCGGCGCCCGGCGTCTACAACTTCAGCGGCGTGCGCGACGTCAACCTGCTGCTCAACGACGCGCAGCGCGTCGGCCTGTACGTGATCGCCCGGCCCGGGCCGTACGTCAACGCCGAGACCGACGCCGGCGGGCTCGCGGGTTGGCTGGCGTCCGAACCGGCCGGCTCGCGCACTGACAACCCCCAGTACGAGGCCGCCGCCGACCAGTGGTTCTCGGAGATCGATCCGATCATCGCCGCCCACCAGATCACCCGCGGCGGCGACGTGATCATGTACCAGATCGAGAACGAGTACGGATTCGTCAACCCTTCCGGCGAGGCGTACTTCGGCAACCTCGAGGCGCAGGCCAAGCAGGACGGGATCGACGTCCCGACCTATACCAACGACGTCGGCGGCTTCGCGACCGGCTGGTTCGGCGCCCCGAACGCGCCGGACCTGATCGGCTCAGACCAGTATCCCGAGGGGTTCGACTGCTCGAACCCGAACGTGTTCGATAGTCCGCCGGTGCTGACCGGAGCGCACGAGCCGGGCATCCCGCTGATGGTCCCCGAGTACCAGGGCGGGTCGTTTGACTCATGGGGCGGCGTCGGCTACCCGGGCTGCGCGCAGCTGACGGGTCCGAACTTCGAGAACACGTTCTACAAGTACTACATCGCCCAGGGCGCGACGATGCAGAGCATCTACATGACGGTCGGCGGCACGGACTGGGGCTTCAACCCGGCGCCGTTCATGTACACGTCCTACGACTACGGCTCGGCGATCTCCGAGCCCGGAACGCTGTCGGACAAGTACCCCGAGCTCAAGCTGGTCGGCGAGATGTCCCAGGCATTGCCCGATCTCACGCAGACAGATCAGGTCACGCCGCCGTCGATCCCCGGCCTGACGACGTTCGAGGAGCGCAACCCGAATACGGGTGCGACCTTCCTGTACCTCGGCAACGACGGCACGACCCCCGTTACGACGGCGCTCCCGAGCGACTCCAGCGCGACCGTGACCGTGCCCAGCCACGAGGCGAAGTTCCTCGTCAGTGACGCGAGCTTCGGCAGTCAGCATCTTGTCTCGACCACATCAGAGCTCGTCAGCCAGATGACCACCGGCGGCCGCGACATCGCGCTGCTCGACGGTGACCGGGGATCGACCGGCGAGACGACGCTCTCGTATCCGAGCAAGCCGACCGTGACCGTGCTCTCAAATCCGTCGGGCCAGCCGATCCAGTCCAGCTGGGATTCGAGCTCCAAAACCCTGCAGCTGACCTACACCCACAGCGGGCTCGCCCAGGTGCAGCATTGACGACGGAAGCTCGCACCTGCTGCTGCTGCTCGCCGACGCCGACACCGCCGGCCAGTTCTGGGTCGAGCACACCGCCGGCGGGCCGATGCTCGTGCAGGGCGCGTCACTCGTTCGAACGGCCGGTGTGTCTGGCAGCCGGGCGACGCTGACCGGTGACACCTCCGCCGCCGGGCCGCTGAACGTCTGGGGCCCGAGTGGTGTCCGCACGATCGTGTGGGACGGCCGTGGGCTGTTCACCGACCGCGCCGACGGCGAGCTGACCGCGACGCTTCCGGGGCCGCCGGCGAGCGTGGACCTGCCGTCGCTCACGCACGGGTGGCGCTTCAAGTTCGAGTCGGGCGAGCGCCTGCCGAGCTTCGACGACAGCCGCTGGCGGGTCGCCGACCATCAGACCACCGACAATCCGATCCAGCCGGCGAGCGGCCCGGTGCTGTACGCCCAGGACTACGGCTTCGACCACGGCTTTGTCTGGTACCGAGGCCATTTCAACGCGACCGGTAACGAGACCGCGATCACGTTGACCGCCGACACGGGGCCGTTCGGGTCCTACGCGGTCTGGCTGAACGGAACGCTGCTGGGCTCGGCGACCACCCCGACCTCGACGCACCCGTTCGCGAACATGGACGACACGCCGCTCACGCAGACGTTCACCGTGCCCGCGGGAGTGGTCAAGGCCGGGCAGGACAACGTGATCTCGGTCCTGACCGAGAACATGGGACAGGACGAGTCATTCGAGAACTCGCTCGGCCTCGATTCCAATAAGACCCCGCGCGGGCTCGAGAGCGCGAGCCTGTCGGTCTCGTCCGGAACCGCGCCGGCGATCACGTGGCGGCTGAAGGGCGCCTCCGCGGCGCAGGCCGAGCGCGACCCGGTGCGCGGCCCGACGAACCCCGCCGGCCTCGCTGGCTCGAACGCCGGCTGGGCGCTGCCCGGCTTCCCGGACGGGGGTTGGAGCCAGTTGAACCTGCCCGACTCCTGGGCGGCGCGCGGGGTTCCGGCCGGAGTCGGCTGGTATCGCACGGAGTTCTCGCTGCGGATCCCGTCCGACGTGTGGGCGCCGATCGGCTTGCAGCTGACGCCGCCCGGCGGCGGCGCGCCGGGTCCGGGCGGGCAGAACTTCCAGGCGCTGATCTACCTCAACGGCTGGCTGATCGGCCGCTACATCAACAACCTCGGCCCGCAGTCGCGGTTCTATCTGCCTCAGGGGCTGCTGCGGACGGACGGTCACAACACGCTCGCGATCGCCGAGTGGAGCCTGGCCGACGGCGCCGGCGGGCTCGGCGACGTGTCACTGGTGCCGTATGAGGTGCAGCGCGGCGGGATCCCCGTCGCGCCGGTGGCGAGCCCCGGCTTCGGTCACGGATAGTCGCCGCCGCGGTCGGTGGCGCTACCTCAGGCGCCACGCGGCGTTGACGATCTTCCACCCGTCGGGCATCTCGATCAGGTGCAGCAGGTCGACGTACCGGTGGCAGAAGCACTGCGCGCTCGCGACCCCACCGTCGAGGAAATCGATCTTGATCTCGATCCGCCGGTCGGGCGCATCCTCGGCGCGCCCCTCCCCCGCCGCGGTCGCATCGATCATGTCGCGCGCGGTGAGCGTCTCGAGCGCGTCCGGGTCATCGCCCTCGATCCCGCGACACCGCTTGACGAGCTCGGGATGCAGCGCGCGCTCCATCCGCTCCGCATCCCCGTCGAACCACCCGACCACATAGTCCTCGACCGCGGATCTGACCCCGGTCTCGCCAGCAATCACCCTCATCTCACCCTCCGTCGATCGCCAATCGGAGCTCATGCCGAGCCGCCACGCCAGATGCGGCGCCCGGCGCGGACGCGGCTCGCACCCGCGTGGGGACGATACGAGGGACCGGGCCGGCTCACATCAGGGGAGCACCTGGTGTCCGGCTCGGAGCTTCGATGCCACGCCGATGCCCCGGTGACTCGCCGCTAGACTGCGCCCCCGTCGCCGGAGTAGCTCAGTCGGTTAGAGCAGCGGAATCATAATCCGCGTGTCGGGGGTTCGAGTCCCTCCTCCGGCATCCAGCTAATGCACCTAAATACCTGTAACGACGGCAGCGACATGAACGACCGGCTCAGCGCCGAGAACCGATGAGCGGATCACCGATCGCCAAGCGCCTGCTTGAGGCCACCGCCGGCGAGCACCCCGTCATCTCGGTCGTGTTTGACCTGAATCCCGCGGAGTTCGCGACCGCGCCGGCGCGCGCCAGCCAGGCAACCTCGCTGCTGGACGCCGCGCACAACCTCGAGACGGCCGATCAGACGCTCAACCACGACGCCCGCCAAGCGATTCGTTCAGACCTCGAGCGGCTCAAAACCTACCTCGGGTCCGATGATCTGCCGGTCTCGGGCGCCGGGGCGCTAGCAATCTTCGTCTCCCAGGGCTCCGGCCTGTTCGAGACAGTGGCGCTCTCGCGGTCTTCGACGTCCTCGATCTACCTCGATCGCGAACCCCACATCGAACCGGTCGTGATCGAGCCCGCCGCCCAGCGATGGTGCGCGGTACTCGTCTCCTCACGAGACGTCACGGTCGACATCGGCGCAGGCGCGACAGTCGTCACGCGCAGCACAGGCTCGGACTACGTCCGCGGGCACAGCCAGTCCGACGGCAACGACGAGCGCGGCCGCGAGCAGGACATCGAGGGCCACCTGATCGCCGTTTCGCAGCGGCTCGCCGCCGACCATCGCGCTGGACGCTTCGATGTGCTCGCGATCGGCGGGCCCGTCGACGCCCTGACCGGGTTGGAGGGCCGCCTCCCCGACGAACTGCGGTTCGCGCTGGTCGGCCGGCTCGAGATCGACCTCTCCGCCGCGACCGAGGCCGACGTGGCAGCGGCGGTCGGCAGGCTGCTCGCCCACACCTACGCGGAGGCGCAGGAGCAGAAGCTCGCTGCATTCAAAGACCAACTGGCCGCCGCGCGGGGCCAGGACGGTCCCCCACGCGCCGTTGCCGGAATCCCAGCCGTGCTCGAGGCGCTAACCGAGCAGCGCGTGGAGACGCTGCTGCTCGCGGACGACTTCCATGCCGCCGGCGCGCGCTGCTCGAAATGCCGGATGCTGTTGCCATCAGACGTCTCAGAGTGCCCGGTCGACGGGACAGCGACAGCCCCAGTCGCTGACCTACGCGAGCCGATGATCGCCGCGGCCGTCCGCCAGGACGCGACAGTACTCGTGTTCCCCGAACCCGACGAGACATTGCTCACGCGCCCAGACCACCGGACCGGCGCTCTGCTGCGGTTCTAGATTCCCGACCGCGACATCGAGGCGACCGCCCGTCTTGGGTGGATTGCCCCCGGGCTGCCCACGCAAACTACCCGGCGGGCATCAGACGAATTCTGCGCGGTACTCGTGAAGGAACTCGGCCAGCGGGCGCGGTGGGCGGCCGGTGATCTGCTGGAAGGTGTCGGTCGTGTAGTCATTCTCGCCGGCGAGGATTGACCACTCGCGCGCGATCAGAAGCTCAGCCGTCCCCGCGGGTACCCCAGCGCCGATGAGCCGCTCGAGGAACTCGTGCTCGACCGCGACCCGGAAGGTGACGGGCTCACCGAGTTCCGCCGAAAGCAGCTCGAGCGCCTCCGGCCAGGACATAGGGGCCGGTCCCGTCAGGTCGTAGTGCGCGCCCCACAGCCGAGGGCCGGTGAGCACGCGGAGGGCGGCCTCAGCCGCGTCGCGGTGGTCGATCAAGGCCGTGCGCCCGCTGCCCTCGGGCATCGCGATTGCGGTCGTCCCCTGCTGCTCGCCACGAGCCGGATGCGACCGTGCGTCGGAAAGGGTCGTCCTTTTGGCTTCTCCGCGGTGGTCTGGCTGCGGTTGTTATAGACCCGTCTCGAGCACACCATCCTCGCCCGCGCCGAGCCCCGCACCGGATGAATCGCTATCGCGAGGGCCCGCTCGTGTCGGTGCGGCTGAGCCGTTGCGGGGTAAGATCGCGATCCGAAGCGACACTAAAGCTGGTGTGGTTCTCCGGTCAGATAGCCAGGAGCGGAATTTGAGTGGCCTCGCTGCCGCAAGGGCCTCTTGGTGTGACGGCAACGGCCAGTTCCTAGCGCCTGGCATCCCGGGACCGGTCCTGAATGGCGGGCCTCCGAGGCAGCGCACGCGCGCCGAACCGGGCGGGCGCACTGCGGTGTGCCGGGAGAAGGGAGTCCTGCTTTTCGATCGCCGGACTGCTACGCAGTGCGCAGGGTTCGCATCGGCCACAAGCAGCCGTGCTGCCGAGGTGCCCGGTCACGCAAAACCCCAACAATCAGGAGGACGAGATGACGCACTCGATCGCTTGGGACCGGGTAACGGACAGTGAGGTCGTGCGCGCGCTGAAGGAGTACGACCAGCTGGGGCCGGAGCGGTTCTTCGGTGAGCACGGGTTCGGTCCCACGACGACCTACGACCTGGTGTGGAACGAACGGGTTTACCCGCCGAAAGCGATCTTGGGCACGGCCTATGAATTCGCCACGGGCGAGCGCCTTGCCTCCGGCGATTTCGAGGGTGGCCAGAGCGGCGCCGTAAAGACGCTCGGAAAGCTTGGCTTCACGGTCCAGGCGCGCCGCTGAAGTCAGGCCGCTGGGGGCCGGACAAAGACCAGCCCGAGTGCTCCGCGCCCCCAACGGTCCGAACGAAGGTGAGCGCGTCGTGTGTGAGGGCGTTCGAGAATCGGTCGTCACCGGTCCGCTGCTGATGCTGAGCGTTCGTAGAACTGCGCCTGCCCGAACGTGTTAGTGCCGGCACCCGGTCTCCTACTTTCGACTGACCCCAGATCCATCCGCGCGGCCGATGTGCCCGGCGCGGGCCGCGCTTACGGTGATAGGCATGGAAATCACACATGCCAATCAAGCTGATCGCCGGCCCGTGGAGGGCCATCGTCGGCCGGCGGTCGATCATCGCGAGCCGGCGGTCGATCATCGCGAGCCGGCGGTCGAGACCAAGGGGCTGATCAAGCGGTTCGGCGACCGGACCGCGGTTGACGATGTCAGCCTCGTGGTGCCGCGCGGAGTCGCCTATGGGTTTCTCGGTCATAACGGCGCCGGCAAGACAACCCTGATCAGGATGCTGCTCGGGCTCACGCGGGCGAGCGCGGGCTCGGCCAGCGTGCTCGGGCTCCCGGTGCCGGCGCAGCGGGCGCGGGCGCTTGCGCGCGTCGGTGCGATCGTCGAGGAGCCGTCGTTTTACCCGCACCTCACCGGGCACGAGAACCTCAAGATCGCGGCGGCGGTCCGGGGGCCGGAGACGCGCCGGCGGATCGGCGGCGTGCTCGAGCGGGTCGGGCTCGATAACCGTTCGAGAGATCGCGTCGGGACGTACTCGCTCGGGATGCGCCAGCGGCTCGGCGTCGCGCGCTGCCTGCTGTCGGACCCCGAGCTGCTGATCCTCGACGAGCCGATGAACGGGCTCGACCCCGGCGGGATGCTCGACGTCCGCCGCATGATCCGCGCGCTGGTCGAGGACGAGGGCCGGACGGTGTTCGTCTCCTCGCATCTGCTCGACGAGGTCGAGAAGACGTGTGACGTGGCGGCAATCATCGACGGCGGACGCGTGATCGCGCAGGGGTCGATCGAGGAGCTCGTCGCCGACGAGGCCGGGGAGCTCGTGATCGAATGCGACGACATCGATCGCGCGCTGGCGCTCCTCGCCGGCGACCCGGCCGTGCGCGACCTCCGCGCCGAGCACGGGGCGCTGCGGATGAACCTGGTCGCACCCGGCCAGGCGGGCGAGATCAACTCGCGGCTGGTCGCTGCAGACGTAGTCGTGACTCGGCTCGAGCCGGCGCGCCGCAGCCTCGAGGACCGGTTCCTGGAGATGACGACACGGCTGGAGGTGGCCGCATGACACTCGACCTGACAGTGGCGAGGCAGATGATCTCGGCGGACCTGCTCCGCCTGCGCAAGAAGCGCGGCATGATCGCGCTCGCGCTGGCGGTGGTGCTCGTGCCGCTCGTGATCGCGACTGGATACGACGTGGTCAAGCACATCTCGGATCCCGCCCACTATGGTCCGGCCGGCGGGCTGTCCAACTTCGGGCGGCTGCTCGACATCCTGGGCATCTTCATGGGCCCGGTGGCGGCGATCCTGATCGGTGCAGAGGCGGGCGCCGGCGATCTAGCCGCCGGCGTGTTCCGGGACAACGTGCTCACGGGTCGCTCGCGGACGGCGCTGTTCCTGACCCGACTCCCGGCCGCGGTCGCCGTCACCCTGGCCGTCACCGCGATCGCGTTCGCGGTGGGCCTCGGGGCCACGTTCGGGTTTGCGGGCGGCTTGCCAACTCCGGATGCAACGCTGATCCTCCAGTCGCTGGCGTGGCTCGCGCTCGCGAACTCGGCCGTGTGCGTGATCGCGATCGGAGTCGCTTCGCTGACCGGCTCGCGAACGGGCACGATCACCGGGCTGATCGGCTGGGAACTGGTGCTGAGCCCGCTGCTCGTCCAGGCGGTGTCACTCGGCTCGCTTCGGCGCGGCCTGCTCGACGCCGTGCTGGCGTTCTTCAAGCCCGGCCCCGCGAGCGGCGCTCCCGTGATCCCGATGCCGGTGGCGGTGGCCATCGTCGTGACGATCGCATGGCTGCTGATCCTGCCGGCGCTCGGGGCATGGCGGATGCGAACGCGGGACGCCTGACATCCGGGGTTACTCTGAGCTCATGGTGCAGGTGTCCACAGCGGTGGCGGCGGTCCGCGACGCGGTCCGTCGCCACCCGTGGTGGACCGACTCGCTGCTGGCGCTGGCGCTGACCGCGATCTCGGTCGGCTCAGTAGTCGTCGCACGCACCCGGTACGGCTTCGCGTTTCCGGTGCTCGCGGCCGTCGCCGCCCTGTTTACCACGGTCCCGATCGCGCTGCGGCGCTACTGGCCGCTCAGGGTGCTGGCGATCACGGTCATCGCCGAGACGCTGCTGTTGATCTTCTCGAGCGACTCTCCGGTCCCGCTCGGGGTGATCGTGGCGCTGTACACCGTCGCCGCGCGCTGCGAGCGCAGGGTGTCGATCCGCGCCGGGGCGTGGGTGGCGCTGCCAATCACGGTCGGAGTGATCGCCAACAACGGTCCCCACGCCGGCAGGGTGATCCCGGAGCTTGCGGTGTTCGCGATCGCGTGGGTGGTCGGCGACAACCTGCGGACGCGCCGCGCTTATCTGGCCGAGCTTGAGGCGCGGGCAGCGCGGCTCGAGCGCGAGCGCGAGGAGCAGGCAGAGCGGGCGGTGATCGACGAACGCGCCCGGATCGCCCGCGATCTGCACGACGTGATCGCCCATAACGTCAGCGTGATGGTCGTGCAGGCCTCGGCGGGCGAGGAGGTGTTCGACGAGGACCCCGAGCGAGCGCGCGAGTCACTCGCCTCGGTGTCGTCCACCGGGCGCGCGGCGCTCGCCGAGCTGCGCCGGCTGCTCGGCGTGATCCGGGAGAAGGACGATCGGGCCGTCGAGGTGTCATACGCCCCCCAGCCGGGGATCGAGTATCTCGACGAGCTCGTCGGGCAGGTGCGCGAGACCGGACTCCCGGTGGAGCTGGCGGTGATCGGCGAGCCCCGCCGGCTGCCCGAGGGCGTCGGCCTGTGCGCGTACCGGATCGTCCAGGAGGCGCTGACCAACACGCTCAAGCACGCTCATGCTTCGGGCGCCCGGGTCAGCGTGCGCTACGTCGCCGATGCGCTGGAGCTCGAGGTGGTCGACGACGGGGCGGACCGGCCTCCGGTCAACGGCGAGACCGGCGGCCACGGGCTGATCGGAATGCGCGAGCGGGTGGCGCTGTTCGGCGGAGAGCTGTCGGCATCGCACCGAGCCGACCGCGGGTACGAGGTACACGCGCGGCTCCCGCTCGAGGAGCGGCCATGAGCATCCGCGTCCTGATTTGCGACGACCAGGCGCTTGTGCGCGGCGGGTTCCGGGCGATCCTCGGCGCCCAGCCGGACATCGAAGTCGTCGGCGAGGCAGAGAACGGCGCCGAGGCGGTCGCGCTCGCCCGGCGCCGCCGGCCGGACGTGATCCTGATGGACATCCGCATGCCCGTGCTCGACGGGGTGGAGGCGACTCGCCGGCTGGTGGCCGAGGGCTCGCCGGCGAGGATCCTGGTGCTCACGACGTTCGACCTTGACGAGTACGTACACGCCGCGATCCGCGCCGGAGCGAGCGGGTTCCTGCTCAAGGACGTGACGCCGGCGAAGTTGCTCGAGGCGATCCGGATCGTCGCCGGAGGCGACGCGCTGCTGGCACCGTCGGTGACACGCCGGCTGCTCGAGCGGTTCGCCGCCACGCTGCCGGCCGGCGATCCCGCGAGTCACGTGCTCGCGCAGCTCACCGCGCGTGAGACCGAGGTGCTGCGGCTGCTCGCCGCCGGCCTGTCGAACGCCGAGATCGCCTCCGAGCTCGTCGTCAGCGAGGCGACGGTCAAGACCCACGTCTCGAGCCTGCTCCGCAAGCTCGGGCTGCGCGATCGCGTGCAGGCGGTGATCCTCGCGTACGAGACCGGGCTGGTCGGGTTCGGGAAGACGTAGGGCTGGCTACTGCGGTCGGTCCCCTGGCGAACGTGAAGGCCGATCCGCTCCAGTCCTTCGGCGAAAGTCCGCTCCCCCGGCCCCACGCCGACCAATAGAGCAGCCTGAGACACTGTGGTCATGAGCGAAGCAGCCACGTTGAAGCTCGCCTCCCTCCTCGACGCACTCCAGGTTCCCGTCCCGAGCGAGCTCAGGAAGTGACAATTGGCGAGCTCACCTTCACTATGGACCGAGCAGGCTCGGCTCCAACAATCACTGACCTTTTGAGTACTGGGGGCTGGAGGGCTGGATGGGCGACGACGTGATCATCGGTTACGACGGCAAGGCCCGCTGTGCCTGGGCCGGAGGCGACGATACCCCCGGTGTCCGCTACCACGATGAGGTCTGGGGTACTCGCACCTACGACGAGTCGGCATTGTTTGAAGCGCTCACCCTGGGTGTGTTCCAGGCCGGTCTCAGCTGGTCGATTGTGTTCGGGAAGCGGGACGCGTTCCGGAAGGCCTTCCACGAGTTCGACGTCGCTCGGGTCGCGGCGATGACCGAGCGGGACGTCGAGCGGCTGCTACAGGACCCCTCGATCATCCGCAATCGGGCCAAGATCCAGGCGACCGTCGAAAACGCGCGCGCGATGAGTGCCGCGTCGCCGAGCCTTGCGGCACTCGCGAGGTCCAACGAGAGCGCCCGTAAGCGCGCGCCGCGCTCGCTGGCGGACCTGCCCACCTCGACACCCCGGGCCGAGAAGTTCGCCAAGCAACTGAAGTCACAGGGCTACCGATTCGTGGGCCCCACGAGTGTGTACGCGTTCATGCAGAACGTCGGCGTGGTCAATGACCACCTTCATGGCTGCTTCCGCGCCACGGACTACACCCAACCGTAAAGCAACTAGGACGGAAACAGCGATGGTCGAGATCACCTGTCTGCGCCGGCGCGTCAGCGCGCGCATGAGCCCCGTCGTGATGTCGGATCCGGTGCTGGCTTGCGGCCCCAGGCCGAGAACATCAGACCCGGCACGACGACCGTGTCGGGGTCGGCCAGGTGCGCGCGGACCGCGCGGTCGAGTTGGTCCAGCTCCGGCTCGCCAAGCAGCCCGCGGTCGACGATCTTGCCGCGCATGCTGCGAACGAGATCCGGGATCACGGTGCGACGCGAGTGCCCGGCCGGGTAGGCGTCCGCGTGTACCTCGATCCCGACGTCCACCAGCCCGGCCTGGCGATAGAGCTCGGGTAGGCGACGCCCCAGGTGGGGGTCGGCGCCGTCTCGGGCCCACGTGCCCATAAACGCCTGGGTCAACGCATCCCACGCTGCGTGGGGCGGATGACACAACAAGAGCGAGACGTCAGCCTCCTCGCCGGCTACCCAGCCGCCAGGCGCAACCAACCGCACCATCTCGCTCAGCACCGCCGCCGAGTCGGGTGTCGTCACCAACACCGTCCGGGCGTGGACGAGATCAAACGACGCCGACGCCAGTCCGGTGCGCCTCGCATCCCCCTGCACGATCTCAACGTTGCTCAGTCCGCGCTCCTCGACCAACGCCCTGGCGAGCGCAACATGGTCGGCGTCGAAGTCCAGGCCGACCACCCGCCCGCTGGGCCCCACGCGCTCGGACAGCAGTTCGAGCACGCCGCTCGGACCGCAGCCGACGTCGATCGCGCTCTGCCCTGGCCCTAGGCCGACATGGTCGATCAGCGCAACCGCGTGGGCATAAAGCTCAACTGACTGATTGCGCAGCCGCTCACGCTCGTCCGGGTCACTCCCGAGCGTATAGACCGGGGTCGTCGGCGATGGAGCCCGCGCGGCATCGAGCCGCGAGGACCCGTCGGGACTTTCGCTGGATGTGTCAAACACATTCGGTGTCATGACTGGTCGTCTCCTGTCGGGGTCGGGCTCGACGGGCGCTTGCCAGCGCGCGCATGCAGCGCGATCGCGTGTCGGGGTTCGCGCCGGCTGCCGCGGCGAGTCCTGGACGGTGCGCGCGCTGCCGAAAGCTCGTCGGCGATCCCGAGCTCCGCGAGCATTGGCAGTGCTCGCCCGAGCCACAGGCTGCCAAGCAGCATCTCGGTCATCGCGAGGGCCGGTGGCTTCTCGCCTACGCCCGTGCCGACCTCAGGCGATGTCGTCCAGGTGACTGCACCAACACCACGGTTGCGCTGGTCTTGGTTCGGTCGTCGAGCATGATCTTCACGCGCACGCGCAGACGCTTGCCGTGCGCCTGTGACAGCACTTTGCGCGCCGTGGCTGTCAGGCGGACGCGGACGGTGGCTCGCCGGCCAGCGGCGAGGCTGAGCGAAGCGCTCCCGAGCCGTAACGTGATGGTGCGGTGGCGGCGGTGGCGCCCGTGTCCCGAGCTCAGGCGTACGCGCAGGGTCAGCGCCACGCGCCCCTCACAGCGTTCGCCGCCGTTGCCGCGGCACACGAGCTTCAGTCCCGCGACGCCGCGGCGGACGAGCGCCGTGCCCGAGGTCAGCTTCGCCGTGGCGAGTGATGCGCCGGTTGTGAACGACTGATCCTGACCGTCCACGGTGCCGAAGTCGGTGCGGGCGACGGCGCGGTAATGGATCACGGTTCCAGCGGGTAGGCCGGTGAGCGCCGCGCTAAACGGGGTGGAGACACCCGCTGCGGGCGCCAGCAGCTGGTCGGGCGTACTCGAGCCGTAAGCGGTGGTGGTCCCATAGTCGAAGTGGACCAGCGTCCGGGCGCCATCGGTGCTGACCGCACCGGCCACAGACGCGGTCGTGTCGGTAACCGCCGACGCGGCCTCAGTGGTCGTCGTTCCCGGCGTGTACCCCTGCGCGAACAGCTGCCGCGGCCCGGAGGCGTCATCGGTGAACGCGTAGAACGGCGTTCCGACGGCGCCCCCGGTGCACGACTGTCCGTCGGCGGTGAATGGGTCGTCGGGGCAGGTCGACGCGATCGGCGAGCGCACGTCGGTCGTGTCGTCGTCACTGCTGCCCTGCGGCGTGCTCGGGATCCCTTGTGGCGTGTCGATGTGGAACACCGGGTCGGCGGGGCTTCCCTCGAAGTGCCCGACGAACGTCAGCGTGTTACCAGCCGCGTCGGTCTCGTGCCAGGAGACGTAGGGCGTGTTGCCGGCGAACGCGATGTCCGGGCGCGTGGAGTCAAGCCCCGAGTGCGAGATCGGCTGCCCGTTGTTGAGCAGGTCGAAGTGATCGCCGGCGGGGTCAAGACGCGCGACGAACACGCTGTGTTGGCCGCCGTTGGTCGAGCTCTCATCCCACGTGATCCACGGGGTCGTTGGCTTGCCCGGAACCAGGGTGCCGGCCGTCACCTGCGGGTTCTCGGCGCCGTTGCCGTCGGTCAAACCGGCGCCCGGGAACGCATCCAACGAGCACGCCTGCTCCGTGGCGGCGCTCTGCGCGCACTCGCCGAGCGGACCGTGACCCGACTGGCCGGCATCGAGCACGTCATCGGTCGAGGTCTTGCCCGCCGTCCCGAGCCCAACCACCTGCCAGTGAAAGCCGCCGTCTCCGCTCGCGTCCTTGACCGCGCGCGCGGCGAACACCATGTCGGCGTTGAGCAGACCGTCCGTGGTCTTGCCGTTGTCGGAGTTCTCGTACCACACGACCCACGGCACGCTGTCGTTGGTGCCGGTGAACGCGATATCGGCCTGGATCGCATCGCGCGTCGGGTCTACGTTCAAGGACGGGTCCAATTGGCCCGCGGACGGACCGGCAACGCGTGCGATGCCCACATCCTGGAAGCAGAACTTCCCGGGGCTCGTGCCGCTGCCGCCACTCGAGGGCTGCGTGCCTGCCGGGCACACGCCGCCCGTGTCCGGTACCGCGTGCGACACGAAGATTTGAAACCGCGAGTCGCCCGCCACGTTTAGGTTCGCGGGGTTGCCGGTCGGAACGGCCTGGTTGCCGTTGTCAGCCTCCTGCCAGGCGATCCACGGCGCGGGGTTCGCGCCGGCGGTCGTCGTCCCCCCGATCAGCGACGGGTCGGTCGCCTCGCGGTTGGTGTTCACGTTCAGTGACTGCACGCTCGATGCGCGCGTTTGACCCTCCGGAATCCACTGCCCGCCGTTCTGCGCCGGCGCAGGCTGCGACGCGAAGCGACTCGCGAAAATCTGCGGAACGCCTCCTAGGGCGGTCACAGGCTCATCCCACGCGACCCATGGGACGGTGCGGTTTGGACCGGTGAAGTCGATCGACGGCGACGCGGCGACTTGCGTCGAGTCATGGTTCAGCGACTCGGGGAAACCCTCCGTCTGCCAGGCCCCGTTTTTGAAAGCGCGCACGACGATGTTGACTGCTGGAGATCCACTCTGCGCCTGCGCGAATGCCGCCCACGGGACCCGGGCGGCGCCCACCAGCGAACCCGCTGTCAGATCGCTCACGTTGACGTTCTGCGTCGGGTCGATCGTCGGTGGGTCGTCGTTGACCTGCTGGCCGTTCAGCGGTAGGCCGGTGAACGCGGCCCCCGCGCCGCCGGCGAGCGCGAGCATGGTGGCAAGCGCCGTCCCCAGCGCGAGCCACGAGCGGAATCGGATCTGGCGCTTTCTTGACATGTGATCTGAACCTCTCTTGGTCGACGTCGAGCGTTCGTGGTTCGCTCTCACACACGGTTACGGGCGGTGTCGCGATCCGGTTCGCGGCAGGCTCAGCGACTGATCGGCCCGATCGGCATACGCGACGCCGGGTACCCCGGTTGCCGCTGGCGCGGGGGCCGTGATCTAAGCTAGGTCGAGATCCGGGTGGCGCGCACAACCCCCCGTGGGTCGCCCGGGAGTCGCCGTGACACATGTTCCTGGCAGCGTCGTTGGTCGCAAGCCGTCGATTATTGGCCGGCGGGCAGAGTTGGCGGCACTGACCCAGGCGCTGAGATCGTTGGGGGATCGCGAGTCGCCGATCGTCGTCCTCAGCGGTGAGCCGGGCATCGGTAAGACGCGTCTGCTGGACGAGCTTTGTGCGAGAGCCGATGGTCAAGGTCATCTCGTGTTGCGCGGGCGGGCCGCCGAGATGGAGCAGGTCCTGCCGTTCGCCGTCGTCGTTGACGCACTGGGCGATTTCGGAGCGTCGCTGGGCGCCGACCGTCTTGGGCGGCTGGTGGGTGCTCAGGCCGAGGAGCTTGCGCCGATCGTGCCCGAGCTCGAGGGCCTGGGCGGTGTTGGCGCGGGCCAGCTGCAGGATGAGCGTTTCCGGACCCATCGGGCAGTACGCGCGCTATTGGAGGCGCTCTGCGCGCGTGGCCGTGTGGTGCTCGCCCTTGATGACCTGCACTGGGCAGACGACGCGTCGCTCGAGCTGATCGCTCATTTGCTGCGCCGCCCGCCGCGCCGGGGGGTCATGCTCGTCCTCGCCTACCGGCCAGCTCCGGCGCGGTCCGTGTTGGTCGACGCGCTCGCACGGGCTCATCGTGATGGCACCGTGATCGAGTTGCCGCTCCAGGCCCTGACGCGCGGCGAGGCCGACCGACTGATCGACGGCGAGCTCTCGGAATTCGCGCGAGAGGAGCTGTTCGTGCAGTCCGGCGGCAACCCGTTCTACTTGCAGGAGCTCGCGAGAGGATCCCCATCCGGGGCGGCGGTTGAGGCGGCTGACGTACCGCGCAGCGTCGCGTTGGCGCTCGACCAGGAGGTGCGAGCGCTGCCCGATGACGCGCAGCGCCTCGCCCGCGCCGCAGCGGTTGTGGGCGACCCGATGGCCCTCGATGTCGCAGTTGCGGCCGCAGAGCTTGAAGAGGGCCCCGCGCTGCAAGCGTTGGATGCGCTGCTGGGCGCCGCGCTGCTGGCGCCGACCGACGTGCCGCGCCGCTACCGCTTCCGCCATCCGCTGGTGCGACGGGCGGTCTACGACACGACTGCGGACGGTTGGCGACTGGGCGCACACGCCCGGGCGGCGAGGGCGTTAGAGGACCACGGCGGACCCCTCGTTGCCCGCGCGCACCATCTCGAGCGCTGTGCCCAGCCCGGGGACGCGGCCGCAATCGACGTGCTCGTGCAGGCCGGCGCGAGAGCCGCCCCGCGCGCACCGGCCACGGCGGCGGCCTGGTATGCCGCAGCGCTGCGCCTGTTGCCCGATGCAACCCAGACCGCGGGGCAAAGGCTTGGGCTGCTGGTTGCGCTGGCTCAGTGCCGCGCTGCCACCGGCGAGCTGACGGCCGCGCTGGAAGCGCTGTCAGCAGCGCTTGATCTAGCTGGGGGCGACGACGCGCTGGCTTCGCTACGCCCGCGACTAGTCGCCGGCTGCGCAATGTGCGAGAACCTGCTCGGTCGCCACGAGGCCGCCCACGGCAGGCTCGTCGCCGCGCTCGAGAACGTCTCCGACCCACGATCCGTTGTCGCGGCGGACCTCCAAGTCGAGCTGGCGGCCGACGCTCTCTATGACGGTGACTTCACGGCGATGCAGACGTGGGCACAGCTCGGGTTGGATGCCGCGATCGCGCTCGGCGAGCCTGCGCTGACGGTCGTCGCCCAGAGCCTTATTTGCTTCGCCGAGCTTGGGCTCGGCGACACCGCCGCGGCGCACTCCGCCCAGACCGCAGCGGCCGCGCGGCTGGATGCGCTGAGCGACGACGCGATCGCGCTGCGACTCGACGCGCCCTACTACCTCGGGTTTGCCGAGTTCTTCGCCGAGCGCTACGAGGATGCGATTCGCCACCTGCGGCGCGGCATCGCGTTGTCCCGTGCGACAGGGCAGGGGCAGTTCGCGACCCCGATGGCCATCGGCCTGGCGCATTCATACGAGGTGACCGGCCAGCCACGCTCCGGTCTGGACCAGGCCGAGGCGGCCGTCGAAGCGGCCCGGCTGTCGAGCAACAGCCAGGTTCTTTGCTGGGCGCTGACCGCCGAGGCGTGGATCTCGGCGATCGCGGGCGAGCTTGAACGCGCTCGCGCCGCTGGGGCCGAGGCCTTGGAGCTGCTCGGCGACTTGGATGAGAGCGTGCTTTCGCGGGCGACGCGCGTGCACGTAGCCGCGGCCGAACTGGAGGCTGGCGAGCCCGAGCGGTGCGTGGAGGCGATGGCGCACGCCGGCGGACCCGAGTTCGTGCACGTCGAGCCCGGCCGGCGCGCCTGGCTGTACTCGATCCTGGCGCGTGCCGAGCTGAGTCTTGGTCATACGGTCGTGGCCGAGGACTGGCTGGCACGTGGCGAGCGGCTGGCGCAGACGCTCGACCTGGGCTACGTTGAGGGCGCGGTTGCCTGCGCTCGAGCACTGATCCAGCTGGATCGCGGCGATGCTGCGGGCGCATTGGAGGCAGCCGAACGGGGCGTGAGGCGCGCGACCGATGCGGGCGCCGCCGTACAGGCGGCCCGAGGTCGCGTCGCGGCGGGGCGTGCCGCGGCGGCGCTCGGCGACGCCGCGGGCGCCGCGGCCTGGCTGGAGCGGGCTGAGGCCGAGTTGGCAGCGATGGGCGCGCTTCGCTTCCGCGACGAGGCGGCGCGCGAGCTCCGCCGCCTCGGCAGGCGTGTGGGGGCGCGCCGGCGCCGCGCCACGGGTGGCCCGGGGCTTGCGAGTCTCAGCGGCCGCGAGCGCGAGATCGCCGACCTGGTAGCACGCGGGCACACCAACCGCGAGATCGCCGCGGAGCTGTTCCTGTCAGAGAAGACCATCGAGAGCCACCTGAGCAAGGTGTTCGCCAAGCTCGGTGTATCCGGCCGCGTAGCGCTTGCGGAGGCGGTCGGGCGCGAGCGAGACCCTGAGGATTGACGGGGAAGAAGTAGGGGGTTCCCCGATGTTCGGCATCGCCCGCGGGCGTCAATCTGGACCGCGTGCCGACGCTCCTCCTGACCCACCGCCACACGGCCATCGATTGCGCAGCAATGTTTGCAGCGTGGCGTGGCTCCGCCACGCCGACGTGGCGCCGCCGCGCCCTGTCCCGCTGCCCGCAGGGCGGCCGCCATCGCCTGTGGTGGTTGGTGGAGGCCCCAGACGAATCGGCCGCGCTCGAGCAGTTGCCCGAACGCATCGGCCGCCAGACCGAGGTGAACCGTGTCTCTCTCCTTCCCATCCGTTGACCGCCCACGCATGTCCCCTGCCTCGCCCATGACGACGACCCCGTCCTCACCGGCGGGAGGACTGCAGATGCCGACGCGTGCCGGGGTCGGTGTCCTGTTGATCCTGGCCGTGCTCAATGCCGCGTTTCTCTATTTCCTCCCCGCCCGCGCCGCCACCGGTTACGCGTGGGCGATCCGCCCGCCGATCTCGGCCGCGTTCTTCGGTGGCGGCTATCTCGCCGGCGTCGTGGCGACCGCGCTGACGGTTTTCGCCGCGCGCCGCTGGCGCTCGATCCAGCCGCTGGCCATCGCGCTTGTGACGTTGTCGATCGGCCTGCTGGCCGCCACGCTGCTGCACACCGCCCGCTTTCGCTGGGGCTACCCGCCAACGTGGATCTGGACAGGCGTCTACGCACTGGCGCCCGTCGGCGTGATCATTCTGGCGCGGCGCCAACGCGCGATCACCGTCCGGCCCCCGGAAGCTGACCCGCGGCTTCGGCTGCTTCGCATCCTGTCCCTGGTCTTCGGCGCCGCGATGCTCGCCGGCGCGATCGCGCTGTTCGCGATGCCGGCCGACCTCGGCCGCGATTGGCCGTGGCCGCTAACGACCCTGGTGGCGCAGGCCATCGCCGCGTGGTGCGCGATGATCGCGGCCGCGCTGCTGTGGTGCGCCTATGACCTGCGGCGCCCCCACGAAGCCTTCATCCCATACGTCACGCTCGGGGCCTGGTGCCTCGCGCTGCTGGCACTGCCCGCGCTGCACTCCAGTGACCTAACCCGCACCGGCGCGCCGTTGCTGATCTACGTCGCCGCGCTGACCGCCCTCCTGGCCCTGGCTGGGCTCGGTGTAACGCGCGCGGCGCGAACCCCTCTCTAGCTCTTTCCGTCCGGTTCCGAGGCGCCCCTACACGCGCTCGCGCGTCAGGCGCGCCTGGCGCGAGTGGCCGCCATCACGGCTGTCACATCGCGGGGCAGCCACACGTCCAAGCCACCAATCCCAAAGCCGGAGTCAGATGTTCAGGCATCCACACAGACTCTCACCAACGCCCGGATCGATGGCGGCCCCGGAGTGCGCCGAGCCGGCCCTGAGCGACGTTGTTGCAGCATCCGCGAGACGCGCACGGCCTTCGTCGCCGTGCCGCGTGCCCGCGGTTGACACTCGTATCCGGAAGCGGTTTCGGGACGGTGACCAGGACGCGGTCGACACGGTGTATCGAGCGTACGCGCGCCTCGTGTACGCCGTCGCGCACAAGATTCTCGCAGACCGAGGGCTCTGCGAGGAGGCGACCCAGCAGACGTTCCTGAAGGCGTGGCGGGCGGCGGGTAGCCTCGATCTAGACCGGGACCTGGGCCCGTGGCTGGCCACAATCGCCAAGCGGGTCGCGATCGACGTCTACCGCCGGGAGACCCGCGTCGTCGTCAGCCCGCTCGAAGCGGTCGTTCCCGACCACCCGGCGTTGGTCTCGCCGCCCGTGGCCGCCGAGGACGCCTACGAGGTCTGGGAGGTTCGACGCGCGGTCTCCACGCTGCCCGTGGAGGAGCGCGACGTCATATGCCATCAGCACTTCGACGGACTCACACACGCACAAATCGCAACGCGGTTAGGGATACCCGTTGGCACGGTCAAGTCCCGGTCGTTCCGCGCTCACCGGCACTTGGCGGGTGAGCTCGGGCACCTCCGCGAAGAGGCGGCACTGTAAGCAGCCCTGCGTGGGGCCCGTTTCGGCGCCACACCGCCTGCAGGACGCCGGCGAACGCGAGGGGCAATCACGCGCCTCGGACCCTTCTGTCTGAGCGGGTCGGCGTGGAGCGCGGTGCGTTAGCCACCAAGCTTGCGACTCCCGGGCTGCCCGGCTTGTCGCCTGCGGGCGGCGCGCCAACCGAATGTGCAGCGACCTTCCGGCGGCTCCCCGTCCACCTCGAGTAGACCGAGCGCGTGGAGTCCACCATCCCGACGCCCGAAAGCGGCCGCCGCCGCCGTGGCGCAGCTCGCAGCCCAGCCCCGACCACCGCCAGCGCCTGTGCGAGACCATGGCGCGCGGATCGACGCCGCGCACAGCTCAGCGCTCGCCTTACCGCCAACCGTGGCGCGGACGATTGTGCTCACAGCGCCTTCATGGCACAGCCCGGGCGCACGACGGATAGGGCCCTCCGCATACAGCGCCGACAGCGAGGCGCCAGTCGACGTCGCGCTACGGTGGCGAGAGCGCCACGCGCATCACCACTCGGCACACCGCCGCTTTCGACGCCAGCTAGGCCTCGTGGAGCAGGTTGTTCCTTGCGTCCGTGACACCGGCCGCTGGCCAATCCAGGCGACAGTGACAGCTAGGTCGATCACGCGCACCGCCGTCTGCTCGTGTCGGCTCTCCTAACGGTGAGGAGCGCGTGTGCCGAGTGCGGCCGTGAGGTCGCTACTCGTTTTGGTGCGCCTGTTGGGAGAGGCCGGCCCCGGCGAGTCGGGTTCGCCCCGTTTGCGCCGGATTGCGTATCGCAGCCTGATGTGATCGAGTACTGAGAAGTGCCAGCAGCTGCGAGCGGTTCGGGCCAGCCGAAGGCGGCGGCTCAGTGTCGCGGGCGATCTCGAGAATCCGCTCGACGAACTCCTGGTTGGCGAAGGTCTCCTCCAGGCGGATTAGGCAGGAGCGCGCTGCGAGATGCGCGCGAAAGGCGTCGGCGTCGTGAAGCACAGCGACCCGCAGTGCGGCCAGGAGCTCGGCCCAAGAGCGCCGCTCGCATTGGGGCTCGTGTCCGTAGCGGAGCGCCTCGATCTCACGGATGCGGACGCGATCCTCGGCCACGTTGTCGCGGTACCACGGCGCCAGCTCGGCTTCGGTGACCGCATCCCAGACCTCGGCGAACGCGACTGGGTCGTCCAGGTGGGCTCGGATCACGTCACGGAGGCGCTGGACGTGGATCAGACCGAGCGTCATGCCGCGACCGTTAGACGGATTCGTGCAAGCCCAGGCGTCGCCGACCGAGGCGAAACCGGTCGCCACCGGCTTGTCATCCACGCGAAAGCGGCGGTAGCGGTCGACGATCCCGCCCATGGGGACAACGTCCGTGGTCGGCTCGCCATCGAGCCAGTGCGCGTGGCGCGGACACGCGGCCACCACGGCGGTCCACAAGTCGCGCGCGCGCAGCCGTTTGAGCGGCTGGTCACCGGCGGAGGTGAACACGGTGACCGACCAGGTGTCGTTGTCAGCCGGCAGCGTCAGGAGTGAGAACGTTCCGAGCGGGGTGACGGGCGGGGCCCGAAACTCCGGGATCTTGCCGTTGCGGGCGCGAAAGTAACGCGTGTAATAGATGAAGCCGGAGTCCTCCACTTCCTCGTGGACCGGATGCGCGCCCCCCAATTCCAGCCAGCGTGGCAGCTGCGAGCGTCTGCCCATCGCGTCAATCACCAGATCGGCGCGTAGCTCTTCGCCCGAATCAGTCCGTACGCCACTTACGTGCGCCGTGCCGTCATACGCGGTCATGACAAGCTCACGGACGCGTACACCGCGACGCACGGCAAGTCCCATCTCGGCCTCCGCGGCACGGCCAAACGCCTGCTCGAGCACAGGACGGCGCGCGGTAACAGTCTTGAACCGCTCATCTCCATCACGCGGTGTCCGGTCGGCGATCGACGGGGGCATCGCGCGGAGCATGTCGAACCGTAAAGCACCGACCGCGTCGAGCCCGGAGATGACATCCGACAGCTCGTCGTCGAGCACCATGCGACCGCGCGACTGCAGGTAGTGGGGCTGGTGGAACTGGGTCACGCCGTCGCGCGACCAGCTCTGCCAAGCGTCCTGGACCGACATGGGCGCGGGCTCCGGGTCTCGTTCGAGCACGGTCACCTCGTGGCCGTCACGGCGCAGGAGCAAACCGGCCGCGAGTCCACAGATGCCCGCACCGAGCACCACGATCCTGGTCATGAGTCTGCGCCCCCTGTCTCGGTCCGGTCCTCGTGGGCGGCCGGGTATTCGGTGGAAGACCGCCCTGGGTCGTACTGCGCGTGACGTGCACGCCTGTTCGAGCGCGCCACCGCGGCGGTGTTGAGCGGCTTGTCTGGTTCGGTCTCGGCCGGCGAAAGCTGGTCGATCGCAAGCGTGTACCAATGGCCCTGGACGCACACGAGCTTTACGTGCTCGACCGGGCCGGGGGCGCCGTCGAGCATGAATCGGTCGGTGATCTCCGCCGGCAGACCGCAGCTTGGGCAGTTCAACAGCGGATCGGCAGGGACGCGGATGTCTGGTTGGTTCATTGCGGTGCTCCGAGGCCGCAGGCCGAGACCGGCGGGTAGACGGTGGACCAGAGCTTGTGGTGGTGGGTCAGCGAGAAGCTGGGCATGCGCCCCAGACTGACGGCCGAGGGTCGCCGTGAACATCCGGGAACCCCCTACTTCTGTCGCTCGGCCCTCAGGGTCCCGCTTGCGCTCGACCGCCCGCAGCGGACAGGCGGCCGGGAGCGCCGCGAGCCGCGATCAAGCTTGGCCTTCGAGCCGGCGAGTGCGCGAAGCAGAAGTCACCCGGTCGTGGCCGCGTGGGCAACGACCAGCGGTTGCCTCAATGCCCGTGAACGTCGGTGATGCGAATTCGCAGAGGGACGCTGAAGCGCTGGGCAAACGATTCGGCGGTCATCCCGTGGCGCTCCCAGTCCGCGCCATATTTGGCGGCCCACGCTGCGTTCTGGACCGCGCTAGGTCCGGACTCGACCACCTCAGCCGTGCCTGATAGGACGACGATGTCACCCCCGCTCCCGTCACCGCCAAAGTTCAACGTCACGCTTGGGTTGCGGCCGATGTTGCGGACCCGCGCGCCAGGCTGGCTGTAGACAAACACGACCTGGCCGCCATCCCACAAGAACCCCACCGGCCGCGGAAGCGGCGCGCCTGACGGCGTCACCGTCGTAAGCCACACGACCTTCTCCTCGCGCAGGTGCCGAGCAACCCGCGCGCCGAACTCGCTCGTTTCTTCAATCACGAGGCGATCGTACGAAAGGCGCTATTCGGACCAAGCCTTTCGATGCTGACTTCGCATCAGTTGAGGGTGGTTTGGGATTGACGGCGCACGTGCCGTTGCGGACACTGGCGGGGATGAGCCGCGTTTTTATTACCGGGTCCGCCGATGGCCTCGGCTTGATGGCAGCGCGGTTGTTGATTGCTGATGGCCACGAGGTCTTCTTGCATGCACGCTCGCGCGTGCGTGGAGACGAGGCGTTACTGGGCGCGCCTGGCGCTGCGGGGGTGCTGGTGGGCGATCTTTCCAGTCTCCGTCAAACGCGGGAGCTCGCCGACTCGGTGAACGCGCAAGGTCGGTTTGACGCGGTGATCCACAACGCGGGTGTCGGCTATCGAGAGCCACGAACTGCGACCGAGGATGGGCTGGAGCACGTGTTTGCGATCAATGTCTTGGCGCCCTTCCTGCTCACCGCGTTAGTCGAGCGCCCTGACCGGCTGATCTATTTGAGCTCGGGCATGCATCAGTCCGGGGATCCGGACTTCGCTGATTTGCAGTGGGAGCAGCGACGCTGGAACAGCGCCCAGGCTTACGCCGACTCCAAGCTGCTGGACGCAGCCCTTGCGTTTATCGTCGCCGGACGATGGCCGGAGGTATCCGCCAACGCGGTGGAGCCCGGCTGGGTGGCGACGAAGATGGGCGGGCCCGGAGCGCCAGACGATATGGCGGAGGCCCCGCTGACCCAGGTGTG
The DNA here is from genome assembly GCA_963788005.1 of uncultured Solirubrobacterales bacterium. Classification (GTDB taxonomy): domain Bacteria; phylum Actinomycetota; class Thermoleophilia; order Solirubrobacterales; family Solirubrobacteraceae; genus Palsa-465. Next base: position 117,745 of record CAWBFH010000010.1, read on the forward strand.
GCTGGCCGTTGACTCGGAGACCGCCGACATCACTGGCGGCTACTTCTACCATCGCCGACCGCGGCGTCCAGCCCTGCTCGCTCAGGACAGGGAGCTTCATCAGCGCCTGCTCGAGACGTGCTCATCGTTGGCCGGGGTCGAGCTCCCGGCGTGAAAGACTGTGCTCATGACCGGGGAGCTTGATCTGACCAAGCTCCGAGCGTTCGTGACGCTCACCGAGTACCTGCATTTCGGTCGGGCCGCCGAGGCGTTGCATCTCACCCAGCCGGGATTGAGCCGACAGATCCAGACGCTGGAGCGTCAACTCGGCGCGCGTCTGCTGGAGCGTGACCGACGCAACGTTGCGCTGACTGAAGCCGGACGTCAGCTGCTTGAGGATGCACCGCCGCTGCTGGAGGCGGTCAACGCGACCCGGCAGCGGGTGGCGAGCGCTGCGCCCGTCCAGTCGACGGCGCCACAGCCGTGACGAACGACACGCGCACGCACGATAGGTAGGACGATCTCCCTCCTTCAAGGCTCGTGACGTTATCGCGCTGTTATCCGCGATTCGCTACAAGCCGATCAAGTGCGGCGCGCCATACCTCGACCAGCCCTCTCGGTCGCTGTCGCGGTCGTCGGCTGCGCCCTGGTCCTGGGCGCTTGTGGGTCCTCCGGGAAGCCGGGTGGGGACTCGGGTTCGGCGATTGCGTCGGCCGGGATCAAGTATGCCGGTTGCATGCGAGCGCATGGGGTGTCGAACTTCCCTGACCCGACCTCGGCCACCGGCGGAGTCCAGCTGTCGGGTTCCGGAATCAATACGCAGTCGCCCGCGTTCGGGTCGGCCCAGAGCGCTTGTCAGAAGCTGTTGCCCGGAGGGCTCCCCGGCGCAGGGGGCCGCCCGGCGACGCAAATCAAGCAAGGCGTGAAGCTAGCCGCCTGCATGCGCGCGCACGGCCTGAGATCGTTCCCCGATCCGACGCCCTCGCCGCCGTCCACGCCCCCCGCGCCGGATGAGACGCTCCTCGGCGGTCCCTACGGCGTTTTCTCGCTGACCGCGTCGATGTTCCGATCGCCCGCGTTCAAACATGCGGGCGCCACCTGTGGCTTCCCGTTCCCGGCCTCCAGCCGCGGCTTCACCATGCCGGTCGCGGCACCCGGCGGGTGACGCCCGCGCCCAGGCCCGGAGAGCTGATCATGTACCGGATCGGCGGTCCAGTGGCCTCGCAGCAGCCGATCGGCCCACCTAACGCGACGAGTAGGTGACCCGCTCGCGCTGCCGTTCACGGCAGACGCTGGCGAGAAAGATCGCGCCGACGATCACCGCGATGACTCCGTGGGCCAGCGCGGCAATGATCAGGAACAGCCCGACGGTGGTGAGCGCGAGGCCGACGGCCAGTCGAGAGCGAGCGCTGAGACGGCGGAGCAGAGGGAGCAGGATGATCACGTTAGTCTCCTTGAGTCACGGTTTCCGGTCGCCACAGTGCCGGTCTGGGCGGTAGCGGCGATGGGAAGAGAGTGACGTGTCCACGACCGTTGCGTAAGTGTCGGCTACCACCATTTCGGCATGACGAATGTCACCGGCGTGCCGGCCGAAGCGGCAGCGCGCGGTAGGCGGGACGCTCAGCGGGCGATGGGTTGTTGGAGCTCCATGACGTTGGCGGACGGGTCGCTGTCGTGCCATTCGTGGTAGAGCTCCCGACAGTCGCCGACGAGGCGGTAGCCGCTGTCGTCGATCCAGCGGACGAGCGCTTCCCACGCGGCCATGATGCCGTCATCACCTCCGCGGTACACCGCGGCGGCAACCTCGATCACGGGCAGGTTCACGACCTGTACCGTCTTGCTGTCGGGCACGCCCTGATCGCCGATCTCGAAGCCCGCGCGCAACACGAGCTCACCCTCGGGGACGGTCCCGCCGTCGTCGTCATAGACGCCGACGGAGATCCCGGGCTTGGCACCGACCGCCTCCAGGTGGGCAATGACCTGAGGCAGCAGCCGACCGAACGCCGCGCCAATGTCGGCGTGGGTCAGTCCGCCGGCCGATGCCTGCGCGACGCGGATTGGCTGAGTCTGCTTGAAGACGATGTCCTGCAAGTCCACGATGTCGCTCCATTCAAGTGCTCGGAGGTGCGCCCGGACTCGACGGAGACGGTCCTGCTCCTCCGCGACGTTTTGCTCGATCTGGGCATGACGCAACCGCAGCATTCCGCGAAGCTCTTCGACCGAGATCTCCTCGTCGAGGATCTCCCGGATCTGCTCCAGGCCGAAGCCGAGGTCACGCAACGCCACGATCCGATGCAGTCGGCCGAGCTGCCCAACGCCGTAGAAGCGGTAGCCGCTGTCGGCATCGACGCGATCGGGCGCCAACAGGCCGAGCTCGTCGTAATGGCGCAACATGCGCGGGGAGACCTGGCCAAGCCGAGCGAACTCTCCGATGTTCAACATGACCAGGCCATTGATACGCCTTCACACCGTGTGAATGTCAAGCCTGAAGCCCACCGCCGGCGGGCGCGTCTCACTTCGCGCGAGGTGGCGGCGGCCGCCCAGCCGGACCCATGAAGGCGAAGACCTGGTCGGTGCCCGGAAGGAGCATCAGGCCATCGCCGACCGACGGCGTCGGGAAGTGGTTGGCAGACTCGCCGAAGTGGATCGACACGACCTGCTCGCCGTTCGCCGGGTTGAGGCCGTGCACCGCGTCGTCGTGTCCGATCGTCCAGACCAACCCATCGGCAATGATCGGTCCGCCAGCGGCGCCGTCGTTGTCGGTCCATAGCCGTCTCAGGTGCGGCGCCTTCGACGAAACCTTGATCGCCGTCACGCCGTTCGGACAGGGTACGTAGACGACCGAGCCCTTCACCGCGTGTCCGCCGTCGGGGTCCCCGCTGCACACCGGCAGTGACGTGATCTCGCCCTCCTCGCCGCCGAGATGTCCCTGACGCAGCAGATAGGCGGTGTCCGTCTTGCCGACCTGGAGCACGAAACCATGCACGAGCGCGGGGTCCCCGGTCCCCAGGTCGAGGTCGTCGGCGCTGAGCTTCTGCCAGTCCTTGGGGTAGAAGATCGACTTGAGGTGCATGGTCGGCGACAGCTCGAGCACCGCGTCACTGTCGTCGTACCGCTGGCCCGCACCGAGGTCGTAGCCGTCGGCGCTCGCCACGTAGACGTTCCCATGAGGGTCGACGACCGGAGAACTGCCGCCCATCCAGACGGCCCCCCGATCCCGGCCCCTGCCGATCTGGAAGTAATGAAGGCGTCCTCCCTTCTCCGGGATCGAGACGACATAGCCGTGGGCAGGGCCGTTGGGGCCCGGACAGTCGCCGCTGTTCTGACCGTAAGCGATGACCACGAAACCGTGGTCGAGCGCCAGCCCCGGCCGCTGCAGCTGCGCGAGCTGGTCCTCGCCGGCGTTCGGCATCGCCCGCTCGTCGAGCTCGACCTTGCCGGTGAAGAGGTTGAGCCCGAACAGACGGTGCGACGCTTCCACACCACCAGAAGCAGCCGGGCCGCGTACCAGGGTGTCCGCGTCGACGAACACCTCGTGGCGCTTGGAGTCGATCACAGGGCTGCCCGTAATCCCGACCTCAGGCGAGATGTCGCCGCAGGGCAGGTCACGGGATGGCACGGCCTTCGCCAGATGGCGTGCCCACAGGATCCGCCCGCTGCGAGCGGCCATCACGTAGACGGTGTCGTTCTCGGTCGCCGCGACGACGCGGCCGTCGGCGACGAGCGGCTCGCCATATAGCTGTCCGTCGAGGACCGACGAGGTCCAGGCCAGCCGCGAAGGCAGCAGCTTGGTATTCGCCGCGTGGACTCCGGTCGCCTCAGCCGTCCCGTGGTAGGTGGTCCAGTCCGAGCCGAAGCCGGAGACCGGCCGGGCGGGGCTCGATCTCGCCGCCCCGGCGGTAGCGCTTGCGACTGTTGACGCCGCCGAGTCGGTCACGGAACCACCACAGCCGAAACAGCAGAGCGACGCGGCCGTCACAGCCGCCCCCACACCAAGGCTTGCGGTCAGGCGCCTCCGGACTCCACGCCGCACAGCGGCTAGCCGACCCTCTGTTGTCACCGCGCTGCCACCGTTCGCTGAGTGTAGGGCGCAGTGACGGAGGGGGTACCGGTCCGATCTATGCGATCGTAACCTCGTGAGCCCATTAGAAGGTTGCCGATGATCGAGGATGCGCCTGTCGCGGCCGCGCCGTTCGCGCTCCCTTCGGTGAGCGGCGGCCTGATTAGTCTGGGCGACCTGACCGCGGCCGGCTCGGCCGTGCTGTTGTTCGTAACTGAGGAGTGCCCGACTTGCGCGATGACGCTACGCCGGCTGTCGGGGACCGCACAGGCGCTGGCAGAAGCGGGTGTCCAGGTCGCGGCGGTGTTCGAGGATCCGCTCGAGGTCGCGGCTCGTACTGCGCGGCGGGCGGGCTTCCGTGCGACGGTGCTCAGCGAGCCGGCGCCCTACGAGGTGTCCGCGGCCTACCAGCTGCAGAGCGTCCCGACTGCGCTGCTGGTCGACCCCGCCGGAAACGTGACCCGGCGGGTGGTCGGTTGGGATCGCGACGGGCTCGACGAGCTCATTGAGCAGGCCTGGGCGCCGTCCGCCGGATCGCCGCCGCGGGTCGTCGCCGATGAGCCGACGCGCAAGCCCGGCTGTTCGGCGAAGAGCACGTATGACGCCGAGACGCTCGCGGCGCTCGACGGCGCCGGGTCCTATGACGAGCTCGAGGAGATGTTCGAGCGCGGCTGGAGCGACGGGCTTCCGGTCATTCCACCCACGCCCGAACGAGTGCAGGCGATGCTCAGCGGTCGCGACCCGTCGACATCGCTCGGCGAGGTGCCGCCGGCGATGGGCGAGGCGACGCTCCAGCGGCTGGCCGCCTGCGCGGTCCTGGCCGGCTGCCGGCCCGAGTACTTCCCGGTCGTGATCGCCGCCGCCGTCGCCGCACTCGAGCCGGCCTTCAACCTCAACGGCCAGGCGGTCACCACCCAGCCCGCCGGCCAGCTGGTGATCCTCAACGGGCCTGCACGCGAGACGCTGGGACTCAACGCCTCGATCGGCGCCCTCGGACCCGGAAACCGCGCCAACCTCACGATCGGCCGCGCCCTGCGGCTGATGGTCAGCCTCACCGGCGGTGGCTACCCCGGCCGGATGGACCGCGCGACGCTCGGACACCCGGGCAAGATCGGCTTCTGCTTGGCCGAGGACGAACGGGTCAGCCCCTGGGAGCCCCTTCACGTGGAGCGGGGATTCGAACCCGATCAATCGGTGGTCACCCTGATCGCCTGCGACGCACCGATGTCGATCTCCGATCACCGCAGCCTCACCCCGGAGGAGCTAACCGGCGTGCTGGGCTGGGCCGCAGCGGCGACGTGGAGCCCCAACTGGTGGCCGCTGGGCGGCACATCACTGTTCGTGATCTGCCCCGAGCACGCCGCCCTGTTCGGCGAGGCCGGCTGGAGCAAGCAGCGCGTCCGCGAGGAGATGTTCCAGGCCGTACAGCGGCCCGCGCACACACTGCAGTGGGGCGAGACCACGCCGCAGGTGCAGGCCGCTCCCGAGTTTGAAGCGATCACGAAGTGGGACAGCCCCGACGACATCGTGCTGGTGGTGGCCGGCGGCGAGGCCGGTCGCTACTCGGCGGTCTTCGGTCCGTGTCTGGGCCTACAGGCCGAAATCGTCTCCAAGGAGGTGGCATGAATTACGTAAGCCCATTCGACGACCGGCATCGGGAAGCCGAGCCGCTGGCCCCGCGGCGGACGCCGTTGTCGGGCGCATGCGTGGCGCTGTTGGACATCAACAAGCGGCGCGGCGACGAGTTCCTGGACCGTGTCGAGCAGCGCCTGCTCGACCACGGCGCGCACACGTTCCGCGTGGTCAAGGAGATCTTTTCCAAGCCCGCCGACCCCGAGATCATCCGCCGAATCGCCGGCCGCGGCGACCTCACAGTGGAGGCGCTCGCCGACTGAGGCTCGTGCACGTCGTGCAGTGTGCACGACATGGTGCGCCTCGAGCGCGCGGGGATCCCGACCGCGGCGGTCGCCACCGAGCCGTTCGTCGATGAGGCGCTCGAGCAGGCGCAGCTGCTCGGGATGCCCGACTACCGGATGGTGTTCATCCCGCATCCAGTGCAGCTGCTCACGCTCGAGCAACTGCACGAACATGCCGACCGGGTGTTCGACTCGATCGTAGGACGGCTGACCCAGCCGCCACGTCGAGCGCCGTGAGCACATTCTCCGTCGAGCCTCGGCGACAATCTGATAAACGGTGACCGCGAAGGGGCAGTTGATGGCGATCACCGAGGCCGCGCCGCGCGTTGTGCGCGCCCGGCACCGATCGGAGGCTTGCGAGGGCTGATGTGTTCGTCTCATACTCACGCCGCGACTCGGAGTTCGTCGGCCGGCTGTCGGCCTCGATCCACGACAACGGCAAGAAAGTTTGGGTCGACACGGACGGGATCGCCGACGGCGAAGTGTTCCCCGAGGCGATCAAGCGTGCGATCGACCGCTCAAGGGCGTCTATATCCGCTACATCCGCCGTGCCCGCGTGCGCTACGGCGCCGGCTACTACCTCATCCCCGCGGCCGACGCCGATGCGCTACACCCGATCCCTGAACGCTGCTACGCCCAACTGCAGGCCGCAGTCGATGACGAACTCGCCCACGTCCCGACCAACCTGCGCCCGGGCACGCGCAAGCTCGAGCCGCGATTCGTCAACCAACTGCGCTCACAGACCACACCCACAGAAGGCGTCTGCCCAGCGGCGCTCAACGACACCGGCAACGGCGACGGGTGCGGCGGCGGATACACCGTGGCCGACATCGAAGAGGGCCACACACGATCTCGAGCGGCGGACCGACCGGAGTGGCCGTCGTCTGCGGCGTCGTTCCCGACGGCGTCAAAGCGGTCACGCTGCGATAACCCCACACAATCGTTCACCGTCGCCGTAATCAACAACCGCTAACCGCCGCCCGTCGCCTCAACCCCAGGTTCAGCAAGGCGTCATGTCCACGAGCGACCACTGTGCGATCAGCGCTTGAGGGTGAAGGTGGAGGTCCGGCTCGTGGGGTGTACCGCCGGTGGGCGTGAACGTCGTCGTGTCGGTGACGTTGAAGCAGGACATCCCGTTCCACGCCCGAGCGCCACGCCGCGGGGTCTACGATCTCGGGGCCAGTCCGATGACTGCTCCCACCCCGCCCACTCCAGACGGCGAGCCCTGGGCCGCCGAGTATGTATCTAGCAACGGCGCCCCGTCCGATCCAGACAGCGAGCGCGCGCGCCGCCTAGTCGTCCTGGGCTACATCACCGCGGTCGCGCTGCCGCCGATCGGCCTGATCCTCGGGATCGTGCTGGCGAACCGCCCAGCGAAGGCGAGTTCCAGGCACTGGATGTGGATCATCGTTCTCAGCATCATTGGTGCCATCCTGTGGAGCCTCGTGTTCGCGTCGGGTGCCCTGACGAGCACGAACAACGACCTGACCTCGCAGGCGCCGTCACCGCACCTCGGCGAGGCACTCGCCATGCGCCGACCGTCATCCGCGACGCGCCTTCTCCAGCTCGCGCCCGAGCGATCGACGTCGGTGGACGTGTATAGCGCTCCGGCGACGCACACGGTGTCCGTTTAGGTTCGGACCGATCGGTGTCGAGAACGGCGCGGCGGCTCCGACGTCTGGGGTAAGCAAGCCCACCAAGGAGGCGCGATGAGCAAGCTCAGGTGTCACATCTCGATCTCGGCAGACGGGTTCGTCGCCGGCCCGAACCAGAGCGAGCAGAACCCGCTCGGCGAGGGCGGGGAGCGACTGCACGACTGGGCCTTTTCGCTGGCCGCTTGGCGCGAATCGCATGACAGGCAGGGCGGCGAGGTGAATGAGAGCACGCGGATCATGGAGGAGACGCTCGAGAACGTCGGCGCCGGCGTGATGGGCCGCAACATGTTCGGACCCGCGCACGGTGGCACCTGGGGAGATGGGCAGTGGAAGGGCTGGTGGGGAGACGACCCGCCGTACCACAACGACGTTTTCATCGTCACCCATCACCCGCGGGAACCGGCCAAGATGGACGGTGGCACGACATTTCACTTCGTCACCGACGGGATCGAGCGGGCGCTGGAGCGGGCAAAAGAGTCCGCGGACGGTCAGGACGTCCGGCTCTGGGGCGGCGCCCAGGTCATTCAGCAGTACCTGGCGGCGGGGCTCCTCGACGAGCTCGAGCTCCACATCGCTCCAGTGCTGCTCGGAGACGGCGCTCGCCTCTTCGACAACCTCGAGGGCGCCGAGATCGAACTCGAGCAGGTACGGGCGGTCAACGCGCCCGGCGTCACGCACCTCAAATACGAGGTGACGCGCGGACAAAGGCGGTTGAGCGGCTGAGCGGTTCCCAGCCTCTCAGGTCGGCGGCGAGGCGCTGGTGTTTGGCTTGGATGTTGTCGACGGCATCGTCACCGAGCGCGAGCCGTAAGGGACCCTGGGCCGCGCTGACGATTTCGATGATCGCCGCGGCGGCGCGAGCCGGATCCCCGGGTTGGGATCCGTCCATGGCATCGACCGCGGCGCGGGTCGGCCCGACCGTCGAGGCGTAGTCGTCGATGATGGTCTTGGAGCGATGCATTCGGCCGGCACCAAACTCTGTGCGAAACGCTCCGGGTTCGACGATCAGGACGCGGATGCCGAGCGGTTCGACCTCGGCTGCGAGCGATTCGGAGATGGCCTCGAGCGCGAACTTCGCCGAGCAGTACGCCCCGAACCCGGGCGGCGCGAGCTGCCCCCCCATCGAGCTGATCTGCACAATGGTGCCGCTTCCACGCTCGCGCATCGCTGGTAGCACGGCCTGCGTGAGGCGGACGGGTCCGATGAACATCGAGTCGTGCAGCGCCTTGAGTTCGTCGACATCGATCTCCTCCACGGCGCCGACCGAGCCATTGCCGGCGTTGTTGACCAGGACGTCGATCCGGCCAAAGCGCTCGACGGCCGTTTCGACGGCGGTGGCGATCTGTGCCGGTTTGGTCACATCGAGGCCGACGGCGATCGCGCCGTCCGGTGCTGAGGTGACCAGCGGCTTGAGCGTTTCGGGACGCCGGGCGGTCGCCACGACGCGCTCGCCGACTGCCAGCACCGCCTGCGCAAGGGCCAAGCCGAAGCCCGACGAGGTACCGGTGATCATCCAGGTGCGTGGGCAGGTCTGCTCGTTCATGGACGCGACGGTAGGTCGGATGGTCCGGCGCAGACAACACCGAGCAGCGATGTGGCCACAGGCTCAGCCTGTACCTAAACTTCCCGTCGGTGCCCTTCGATCTGCGCCAGCTTCGCTATTTCGTGGCCGTCGCAGACGAAGGCAGTTTCACTCGCGCGGCGGCCGGCATCCCGGTGGCGCAGCAATCTCTCTCGGCCCAGATCCGCTCGCTGGAGCGACAGGTCGGCGCGCCGCTGTTTGAACGCGGACCACGTGGAGTCCGGCTCACCGAGGTGGGCCGCGTTCTACTCGACGAGGCCCGTCCGCTCGTCACGCAAGCCGATCAGGCGTTTGATCGGGTGCGGCGGGCTGCAGCCGGCGAAGGACAGACGCTCGCCGTCGGCGTCCTGCCGTCAATCGCGAATTACGTCCTCCCGCCGCTCGTGCGAGCGTTCACGACTACCTATCCCAACATTGCCCTGTGCACCGAGGATCTGCCGATCGCCGCGCTGGTCGATGGGTTGCGAAGCGGCCGGCTCGATGCGGGACTCACCCGCCCGCCGCTCGTTGACGATCTCGCCACCGAGGTGGTGCTCAGCGAGCCGGTCGCCGCAGTACTGCCGACCGGTCATCGACTGGCCGGCGCCGAGTCCCTGGAGCTCGCCGACCTCGCTGCCGAGTCGTGGGTGCTCACGCCCCGGTCCTCCTGGGAGCCCTGGCATCAGAAGTACGACCGGGACTTCGCGGCGGCGGGCTTCACGCCACAGATCGCGCAGCGCGGACCAAGTGTCCAAAGCCTGCTGGCGCTCGTCGCCGCCGGCATCGGCATCACTCGGCTGCCGCTCTCGGCCCGCAGCCTGCGCGACACCGGGGTCGTGTTCGTCCCGCTACGCAGTGAGACAGCGGACGTGGTGGTCGCCTGGATCAATGACCGCCCCCGCCCAGGCGTCCAAGCGCTCCGAGACCTGATCCAAGCGCTAGCCCACTCAACGGACCTACTCGCCGCCGGCTAGCCATTGTGGCTCCGGCCAGTTTGGCATCCACCCCACCAGCGGCCAGACCGCCGACCCGGCCGCCGGTCAGGGCTCACCCGCTCGACTCGACGATCCGTCGAAGCGTTGCTTCGATCTCCGGGTAGGCCGGGCTGGGGGCAAGCTTGACAGCGCGACCGACGCGGTTGTAATCGATCCGGAAGTGGTACACCGACGGCCAGGGGTGCAGCGATATTCCGCGATAGATTCGTCCCGTCCTGTAGCTGAAGATCAGGTGGCTGCCCAGCTCCCCTCCACCCGGAAATGAGGGGGCAAGAATCAGCTCACCCCGATGTCCGGCCCACTGCACGCGACTGATCAGGACCGCACGCCGCCGGTTGGTGCGCTGCAGGAGCGCGTCAGTCAGTGGTCTGGGTCGTCCGTGCGGCAGCGCGAACCCAAGCGCCGACGCGTCCGTCGTGCCGTAGACCAGCACGTGAATGAAATACGGCGGCGGCGGCGTCAGCTCCGAGGCCTCCACCACGATTCCGTTTTGGCCCCCGGGAACCTGACGCCCGTAGGTCAAATAGCTCCATTGCGCAAAGCGACACTGCTTGCTCGCCAGCGGAACGTTGTCCATGGTGGGGCCGCCGCTGCACCCAGCCACGACGTTCGCGCGCGGCGTGCCCGAGCCTCCGGCCGGCACCGATCGCGGACACGCCGACCGCAGCAACCATCCCTGCACACACGCGGACCAGGCCGACCGCGACACCGGGCGCATCAGGACAGTCGTCCCGACACGCTGAACCCCGTGGTCACCCTTGGTTGGGGATCCCCCGCCACCACAGGCCGACAGGGCGAGGGTGCCCACCAAGCACAGCAGAGTCGCAGCACGTGGAGCACACACAGCACTGATCTTCGCCGATCCGACCGCTGGGCTCACGAAGACTCAGCCGGCTCGTGCCGCCGGTTGAGCGCAGCATTCGCCGTCGGGGAAGCAGTTGTCTGCTACTGGTGGGGCGGCAAACCCGATCGGCGCGCAACAGTCGTCCCGCTCGTCGCGCCAGAGCTTGACGCTCTCGGTGGTGGCGATCGCGGCGATGACCAGCGCGGCGATCGGGTCAATCACGCTCAGTCCTGCGGAGGCGCCGATCAGGGCGACGAGCGCGGCTGCGGCCTGAGCGGCGCACATCAGGTTCTGGATCCCTTCGCCGATGGTCGCACCGGATCCGAGGCGCTCACCGAGTCTGAGCTTGGCCCAGCCCAACCAGGGCATCAGCACGACGGCGGACGCGGTCACCGCGATCCCGAGGATGTTGCTGGTGGTGTCGCTGCCGACGATCAGTCGGCGGATCGCCTCGTAGACAAAGAATGGGACCAGCAGCAGAAACGAGCCCGCGACCAGTCGTCGGGCGATGTGTTCGCTGTGTTCGGACAGTGTCCGTGGGCCGGTGAACCGCCAGATCACGATGATCGACGCCAACCCCTCCACAAACGACGACGCCGCCCACACGATCACGCTCAGGGCGCTCGCGTCCAGGCCGGCGATCAGCCCGACCACTCCCTCGATGGCCATCCACGCCAGTGAGGCCCAGGACAACGCCCTGGCTCGACGTGCGAGCCCGACCCACGCCTGATCGCGCGGTGGACTGACCGTCAACCGGTTCGCAGCCGATGCGGGGCCGGTGATCATCGGCAGCTCGACCGGGGCTTATACCGCGAGCGCCTGTACGCGCACAAGCAGCGCGTGGCCGAGATCGGTCAAGGACGCGAACACGATCTTGCCTTCGCGGCGGCTGGTGACCAGGCCCTCGCGGCGCAGGCGGCCGAGATGGTGAGAGACGACCTTGTCGCTCTGACCGGTGACCCACCCCAAATCACACCCGCACAGCTCGCGCTGAGCAAGCGCCTGAACGATCAGCAGCCGCGTCGGATCAGAGAACGCCTTCAGCGTGTCCGCCAGCCGGGCAGCGCCATCAACATCCAACGAGCGCCGGACCGCCTCGGCGACATCAAGATCGAGGCACAACAGCTCGCACGTCTCCACCGCCGATCACTCTAACGGACCTTGGAATGACTGGTTACGGCAATCGCCGCCGGCGCGCTCGAACAGGCCGCTCGCGTGAGACAGGGCACGAGCCCTGGACAGGCGGCCGTGGCAAGCGATGAGATTCAATCCCGCCACTGGTCTAATTCGCATGACTCGGATCCTCGACCGAAAGCCCTGATGACCGGCCCGGTCCCGTACCTGCTGTTCGACGGCACCGCGCGTGCGGCTCTGAAGTTCTATGCCGAGACATTCGGCGGAAGCGTCGAGCTGTACACCTTTGGTGAGTTTGACCGCGATGACGGCCCGCCCGACGCCGTCGCCCACGGCCATCTGCTCACGCCGCAGCTCTCGCTGTATGCCGCCGACGCCGGCGCCGAGGATGACTCCTTCGTAGCTCAAGGAATCATGCTCTCGCTGCTCGGCACCGCCGACCCGCTCACGCTTCGCAGGTGGTTCGACGGACTCGCGCAACAAGGCTCTACGGTCGACCCCCTCCAGGAGAGACCCTGGGGTGCCAGCGACGGTCAAGTCATCGACCGCTTCGGGGTCCACTGGCTGATCGGATACCAAGCTCAGGCCCCCGGCTGACCGACAACGAGCGAGGAGATCACCTGATGCGCAAAGTGGTTGCCTACGAATTGCTTTCCCTCGACGGCGTTGCCGAGCAGCCGGACGCGTTCGTGACCGAGTTCGATGACGTCATGCGAGAGAACCTCGCCCGGGTCATCGCCGCCCAAGACAGGGTACTTCTCGGGCGCCGCACCTACGACGACTGGGCGGCCTTCTGGCCAACGAGTGACATCGAGCCATTCGCGAGCTTCATCAATGGCGCTCAGAAGTACGTCGTTACATCCACGCCTCCCGAACAGGACTGGCCGGAGACCAAGCGCGTGGAGGACGGCCTCGCGGGTTTCGTCCTCGAGCTCAAGCAGCAGCCCGGCGGCGACATCGGAATCCACGGGAGCATCTCGCTAACCCAAGCGCTGCTCGAGGCGAGTCTGGTCGACGAACTCCGACTCGTCATCGCCCCCGCGGTGCACATGCGTGGACGAAGGCTCCTGGATCGCGGGAGCCCTCGGCGGCTGACATTGACCCGCAGCGTTACCTCCCCAAGCGGCTATCTGCTGCTCGACTACCAGCTGAACTGACCCACCGGTTGCGGTGCTCGTAGGAGGCGAGGGCTGACTTTGAAGCGGCAATTAGGGTCGAGCGCGTCGGCGTGATTTCGGGCGCGGGACGCCGCTCGTCGACATCCACAACGAGCGCCCAGGAGGGATTAGGCTGTGCGCCTCACTGTGATGGACGTTTTCAACTTCGACGACGCCGCAGCCGACATGCGGGTACGCGCCGAGACATGGAGCGAACCGCTGCGGGTGCCTGCAATGAGCGTCGGCGTCTACCTGCTACCCACCGACAGCACGGATGACCAGACGCCGCATGACGAGGATGAGATTTATTACGTGGTCCGCGGGCGCGCTGTGCTGCGGACCGGATCGTCGACTCGCGCCGTCGGGCCGGGCGACTGCATTTTTGTAGCCGCGGGAGATACACATCGTTTTGAAGACATCACTGAGGATCTCGAGCTCCTCGTGGTGTTCGCGCCCGCCTACAGCGGCGACTGAGAGAACCGGTGAGCGAGGCCATTCCAGGCCACCGGTTATTCTCAAATCGTGGCCTTCATCTACCTCTGTGGCGGCCAAGTTCTCTTGGTTTCGCAATCGCGCGAAGAAGTCGAGAGCGATCTCCTGCGCTCTGAACCCGATGTGCTCCTGAAGTACGAGGTCGGCCTTCCGGCCGCGGGAACGCAACGGCCCATGCCCGTCTCGGTCGTAGCGGGAAACGTCGCGGCGGTCAGTGACGAGCGCCTGCCCAATCCCCTCCGATAGCCGCGTTCGACCGGATCATCATGGAAGCCAGTGAGGTCCCGTCGGGCCATACCGCGCAAGGCGGCGTGGTTGTGGGCAGCGAGGGCGCCCGACGTCGCCTCGTGTTGTTCGAGGATCCGCAGTGCCCGTACTGCCGTGAGTTTGAGGAGGTGGCCGGAGACTTGCTGCGTCGCGAGGTCGCCGCCGGTGCGGTCGCCGTCGAGTATCGAATTCGGTGCTTTCTCGGAGTCGAGTCGGTGCGTGCTGCGAACGCCCTGGCGGCCGCTGCGGAAGTCGGTGGGTTTGATGAGCTCCACCGCGCGATATTCGCCAATCAGCCCGCGGAGCACAGCGGTGGCTTCACGACCGAGGACCTGCTCGAGCTCGGCAGCGGCGTCGGGCTGACCGCCGCTGGTTACGTCACGGCGGTGCGCGAGGGCCGGTATGTCGGCTGGGTCCGGGCGATCGACGCGGTATTCCAGGAGCAGGACCCGGATGGCACCCCGTCCGGCGTCTTGGACGGGGAGCGGATCGACCCCGAGACGCTGTATGACCCTGAGGCACTCGGCGCGTTGATCCGCCGCTGATCTGTCCCGATGTCATCACGCTGGAGGGCTCGACGGCCAGAACCCATCGGTCAACGGGCTCATAGGAGCCGGCGCCCGCGCCGACGTTCACGACCGTTTGGCAATCGCCAAGCGCGCCTGTGATCTTGGCAGCCAGACGGGGGTCCGGATGTCGCACGGCATGGTATCCATGACCCAGCGTGTCGTATGCGGGCTGGGGTCTGTCGGAGTCCATGGGGTCGCGCGCAATCAGGCAGGTGCTGCGAACGGCGCGGGCGGGGGGCGTCTCATCTCGGGAGCTTCCAATGGGCGGGCGGATATATCGTGGTCGAGATGTCGGCGAAAGCGCAGCAGGACCGTGTGGTCGTTGCGCTCGCGGCCGTCACGTGTGGGCGGCTCTCTCGTGCCGCGACCGTGCGCGCCGGCCGGGGCCAGTGCTCCGCCGCGGCCGATCAGTACTGCGTGAAGGTGACCGAGCCGCGGTCGGGGTCACTCCTCTCAGGTCGCCAGATCGGCGAACAAAGCCCTGAGGTCGTGCTCGAGCACTGGGGTGGCGACGCCGAGATGCTCACCGTGCGCTCATCGCTGACGGGAGCGGTGGGACCGTCGGGATCGCTCGAGCGCGCGCGGGTAGCCGCCCGTACGGTGAACTACTACGACCTCGACTCGCTGCAGATCGCGTATCCGGATGGGACTGAATTGTCAGCGGGCAGGATCGAGCTCGTTCTCTATGGACCGCGTCGGGGCTTCCTTCGTCGCCGCGAACGGCTTCTGCACGCCTCGGTCAACGAGCTGCTGTAAGCGCGCCGGACGCGTTCACGCCGAACGCTTCGCAGGACGATCGGTCGCGAGCGTGATTGCCGGATACCGGCCTGCCGGCCGAAGCCGAGGCCTATAGTCAGAACTATGAAGGCAGTCCTTATCGTCGTCGCGGCCGTCATCGCCGTCATCATCGTGCTGAAGGTCGTCGCTACCGTCAGCGCGCTTGTACTCGCGTTCATCCCGGCGATCATCGCCCTCGGCGGCGGGTACGCGGCCGGCCAGATTCACGGTGCGCGGCGAGAGCGCCGCAAGCTCGAAGCCAAGCGCGGCGAGCAGCTGCCCAAGTAACTGGCCGCCGACTTTGGCCGCCTGAACCGACCCGCGACGGCGGGCAGCGGTTACTCCTCGGCCTCCTCGGGCACCGCGACCCAGGCGGTAAACAGCGGCAGGCCGGTGAACGAGGAGCCGGCCTGCGCGCCTCGCCCGGTATCTCCCGGTTGCGCCGGTCCGCCCGCGATCGCCAGTGCCGCGTACGGGTGATCGAAACGCAAGATCGCCGTGCGCTCGGTCCCGCGCTCGTCCGGCGCGCGGAAGGCCGCCGCCACCCTCGCGAACGCGGTTACGGCGGCCGCTTCGAAGCCGTAACGCGTAAATGACGCGAGGGCCACCTGCTGTGCATCGGTGCCGCCACCGGGATCGGAGATCAAGTCGCCCATCGTCGCCAGTGCCGGCGCCGAACCGAACAGCGGGGACGCTTTGAGCGCAAGGCTGTCTTTGACGTGCCACGCCGGAAGGCTGACGCCCGTGACGTGCTCGACGAGCTCTCCCGGCTGCCGCGTGCGGATCTCGCGTTCGTCGATACGCCAAGAGTGGCCGCTCCCGAGCGGGAGGTCGAACAGCGAGCGTGTGGGCACCTCCCGGCCGCTCCGCGCGCACGCCGCGACTTCGTGGGTCGCGTCGAGTACTCGATCACGGGGGATATCCGGGTCCGCCGACACCGAGATCACGGTGAGGTCCTCCCTGGCCTCGGCCTGATGGACGGCAACCAGCCCTGCGGCCCGCGTCTGCGCGATCATCGCCACCCGCGCCGGATGGGAGTCCCACAGCAGCCGCGTCACCGTCCCGCGCCAGGGGCTTGTGTCGCCGAGGTGCTCCTCGGCCGCGACGACGTCGAACGCGGTCCGCCATGACACCCTCGTGGCGAGCGCCGACGCGAGCACGAGCGCCACTCTCTCGTCGAGTTGCACCGGAAAGCTCTTGATCAGTCCCAGCGTGTGCCGATCGGCCCATGCATCCGCCTCCTGCTGGGTCGGCATGAAGCCCGACTCGACCGCGGGCGGAAGTCCGCGAACCCACTGCGCAAGTTCGGGGCGGGCATGTCTCGCCTGTACCCAGACCGCGATCGCGGCTTTCAATGCCGGCGGTGGCGACGCCATGAACGCATGCAGCAGGTCGTTCGCCTCATCCACCGTGCAGCCGAGCGCGTCTTCGAGCGCTCCACGGTTGTCGCCGCTGGCGCCGCTCGCGCAGGCCGCCAGCAGCAGCCAGACCCCGAGCGGCGACGAGACCGACGCGTCAGCGTGCTGCTCGAGCACCGCGGGATACACCCGCCGCGAGTACCCGTCGATCAGGGCGCCGAGGCGCTGGCCGGTTGCCGTCGCCTGCGTGGTGTCTCTTCCCATTGGCTGCGTCAGCCGGTGACGCGGGCGCGCAGCGCCTTGCGGTCGATCTTGCCGACCGGCGTGAGCGGCACCGCGTCGACGAGGTTGATCTCGCGCGGGTACTTGTAGCCGCCGATCCGCTCCCTTGCCCAGGCGACGAGCTCGTCGGGGGTGAGCTCGGAGCCGGCGCGGAGCGCCACGAAGGCGACCACCTCCTCGCCGTGCAGCTCGCTCGGGCGGCCGACGACGGCCGCCATCTGCACCGCCGGGTGCTCGACGAGCGCGTCCTCGACATCGCGCGGGTACACGTTGAAGCCGCCGCGGATGATCAGGTCCTTCTTGCGGTCGACGATGAACAGGTAGCCATCGTGGTCGAGGTAGCCGATGTCGCCGGTCAGCAGCCAGCCGTCGCGGATCGCCTCGTCGGTCGCGTCCGGGGACCGCCAGTAGCCCCGCATGACGCCGGGCGAGCGGCAACATATTTCGCCGATCTCGCCAGCCGGCAGCGCGTTGCCCTCGTCGTCGCGGATCTCGACGTCGGTGTCGGGCACCGGCAGCCCGACCGAGCCCCGGCGCTCGCGCCCGACCGGGTTGGTCGAGATCAGCGCCGCCGTCTCGGTCAGCCCGTAGCCCTGGCGGATCGAGACCGACGGCACCCTCCGGCGGAACTCCTCCTCGGTCTCGGGGGCGAGTGGCGCCCCGCCCGAGCCGACGTAACGCAGCGAAGAGAGGTCGTAGTCCTCGAGCGGCATCGAGAGCAGGATCTGAAGCATCGATGGGACGAGCGCGCTCGTCTGGAGGTGGTGTTCCTGGATCAGCTCCAGGAACGCCTGCGGGTCAAACCAGCGCAGCAACACCGCGACGCCGGGTTCCGGGTTGTGCATTCCGGCGATCGTCACGAGCAGGCCGTACGCGTGCGAGAGCGGCAAGGTAGCGATCGCGCGATTGACGCCCGGGACGTGACTGCTGGCCATCGCCGACCGCCCGGAGAAGTGCAGGTTGGAGTGCGACAGCATCACGCCCTTGGACCGGCCGGTCGTGCCGCCGGTGTACAACAGCGCGGCGAGATCGTCATCGTCGCGGGCGACGATCTCGCTCGGCTCCGCGGCCTCGAGTGACGACAGCGCGAGGATGCCGTCCTCCCCCTCCTCGGTGCAGAACACGAACCGCACGTGGTCGAGCCCGTCGACGGCCTCCTTGACCTTGGGCACGAACTCGGGCGTCGTCACGATGGCCGACGCTTCGGCGTCGGAGACCACATGCCGCAGGTCCTGGGCCGGCAGCAGGAACGTCGCCGGTGTGACCACCAGCCCGGCGCGCCACAGCGCCTGGTACATGATCGTGACCTCGGGACAGTTGGCCATCGTGATCACAACCCGGTCTCCGGGTGCGAGTCCGAGCTCCGCCAAGCCGGCGGCGATCCGCCGCGACCGCTCGAACAGCTCCCCCGAGCGGTGCCAGCGCCCCTCGAACAGCAGCGCCTCGTAATCGCCCCTCTGCTCGAACGACTCCTCGCTCAGGCGTCCGAGATTGTGCTCGCCGACGGTGTCGGCGCGGCGCCCGGAAGGGCTTGAGTCAGAGACGTCGACCACGAGCCGGGAAACATACCTCGCGGGAGCCGCCGGGAATGCACTCGCGCGCCGCGAGCGCCTGCGATCGACTCGTTACCCGAGGGGTAATCGACCCGGAGCCACAGGGCTGACAAGTTGGTCGCCGTCCACCAACGCCCAACGGAGGCTCAGATGCCAGATACAGACGCCCTAGTCGATGGCTATATCGAGATGTGGAACGAGACCGATCCCGGCCGCCGTCACGAGCTCGTCGCGCGGACGGTGACCGAGGACGCCCGGTATCTCGATCCGCTGATGGCCGGCGAGGGAATCGACGGGATCGGCTCAATGATCGCCGGCGCCCAGCAGCAGTTCCCCGAGCACCGGTTCACCTTGATCGCGGGGCCCGACCGCCACCACGATCGCGTCCGCTTCAGCTGGGCGTTGTCCGCCAACGGCGGCGAGCCGGTCGCGGTCGGGGTCGATTTCGCGACCCTGGCCGAGGATGGCCGCATGCGGTCGATCACCGGCTTCCTCGAGCAGGGGACCGCCGCCTAGTTCTCGCGACGCGCGGCAGGTATCTCGAGCGCCGATCTGGACGTAGGGCTCGAGACCTGCCGCGCGGCCGGATCCCCCTTCCGCGCGGCCGGATCTCCTCCCACGCGGCACGCGCAAATCCGGGTTAATTGCGGTTCCAGCGTGTAACGTCGCGCCGCATGGGTTTCCGTGACTCGCAGGCGCGCCGCCGCGAGCAGACGCGCCAGCGACGGATGCGGGCCAGACGTGCGCGCGTCGGCGCGCTCGGATCGCTGCTCGTCGTGGCTGGGATCGTGGTGGCGGTGGTGCTCGGATCGTCGTCGGGGTCGAGCTCACATCAGGGCCAGCGCGCGGCTACGAAGACGTCGAAGCCGACCACGGGCCAGCGCGCGGGCCATGCGGCGGCAATCTCAGCGGTTCCGGTCCTGATGTACCACGTGATCAACGTCGCCCCCGCCTCGACCTCAGCGTCGCCGTCGCTGTACGTGCCCGCCGACGAGTTCACGAGCCAGATGGAGGCGCTCAAATCGGCCGGCTGGCACGCGGTGACGCTCGATCAGCTCGAGGCTCACTGGACCCGCGGCGCTTCGCTCGGAGCCGGCAAGCCGATCGTGATCAGCTTCGACGGGGGCTACGCGTCCCAGTACACCAATGCGCTGCCGGTGCTCAAGCGGCTCGGGTGGGTCGGAGTGGAAAACCTGGAGCTCAATGGTCTGGCGCCGTCGGACGGCGGGTTGAGCGAGAGTCAGGTCCACGGGCTGGTCACCGCCGGCTGGGAGCTCGACACGCAGGGCATTGGCGCCACCGACCTGACGGCGGTCAGCTCGGACGAGGCTCGCAGCGAGGTCACCGCGGCACGCCAGACGCTGCGAAGCCGTTACGGGGTGCCGGGCAACTGGTTCAGCTACCCGCTCGGCCACTACGACCCAACGGTCGTCTCGGCCGTCCACGACGCCGGATTCGTCGGCGCGACAACCGGTCTGCCGGGGTGGGCGGCCCGCTCCCAGGATCGCTACCGCCTACCTCGGATACAGGTGCTCGGCGGCACCAGCGCCTCGCGGCTGCTCGCTCAGATCGCGTCGGCGAAGGCCAACGCGCCACCGCCTTCGTTCTACACGGGGTCGGGGGCCTCGGACACTTCGACCGCCGGAACCTCGACCGCCGGCACCGCGACGGTCGTCAGCTCGAGCACCTGACGGTCCGCCCGTGCCGGAAGCCGGCGGCCGAGCGTGTAAACAGGGTGTTGACTTCGCGGACCGGGCGAGCGAAATACGATCCTCGGGCAGCTTGGGGTCGACGACTGGCGGGTGGGACGATGGCGGTCGACGATCCGGCGGCTGAGGGTCTACCAGGTGAGCGCCCGGCACCGTACAAAGCGCCTCGAGCGGGAGGCATCCGATGTCCGACAGGCGGTCGGCAACCGATCGCTGCTGCGCCTGCTGGGCGCGTTCTCCGCGCTGAACCTCGCCGAGTGGGCGTTCGTCACCGCGCTGAGCATCTACGCCTACCGCGTCGGCGGAGCGCTCGCGGTCGGGTTCGTCGGCTTCAGGTTTCTACCGGGAGCGCTGAGTAGCGCACTGCTCGCGCCGCTGGTCGATGACCGGCCCAGTGTCCTGACGTGGATCGCTTCGCTGCGTGTCGTCTTGCTCGGGGCCGGTGCGGCGCTCGTATTCGCGCATCTCAGCCTGGTGCTAGTGCTGACGGTGACATCGGTCGATGCGGTTCTCGCAGCGCCGTACCGCCCGGCTCAATCGCGCCTGCTGCCTACGCTCGCCCGGCAGCCGGCCGATATCTCCGCGGGAGCGGCCGGCCTCAGCATGGTCAAGACCCTCGGTCAGGCGGCGGGCGCGTTTCTCGGGGGCATCGGCGCTGCGGTGTTTTCGCCGCAGGGGGTGATGGCCGGCGCCGCGGTCGTCATGGCCGGCGCCGCGGCGCTGACGCTCGGGCTCGATCGACGGACTGCCGTCGGAGCCCGCGCCCGCGGAGCGATGAAGGCGGGCGTGGCCGCGATCCCGAGGGTGCTCGCCCACAAGGAGGCATCACCGCTCGTGATCGCCAGCGGCCTGCGGACGCTCGTGCGAGGTCTCTGGACGGCGATGGTCGTGATCGTCGCCCTGAAGCTGTTTCGAATCGGAGACTCGGGCGTCGGGATCCTGAACGGCGCCGCGGGCGTCGGCGCCGTGATCGCGCTGCCAATCACCGCCTCGATGACCGGACGGTCCCGGCTCGCGGGCCCCTGCGCGCTGGCGTTCATCGGCACGGGCGTGACCTTGAGCCTCGTCGGAGCGCTCCCCAGCGGACTCCTGGTGGTGCTCGTCATCTGTGGCTGGGGAATCTCGATGGCGGTAGCTGACTCCACGTCGCTGGCGCTGCTTCACCGCCTGCTCGACGCCCCGACCGTGAGCCGGACGGTCGGGGTGATGGAGTCGCTCAAGCTCGCGTCAGAGGGCGTCGGGGCGTTGCTGGCGCCCGCCCTCGTGGGGCTGTTCGGAATCCGACCGGCGTTGATTCTGGCGGGCATTCCGCTCCCGCTCACGATCGTGTCGAGCCTGCCACGGCTGGGCAAGGCCGACGACGCTGCGGCCGGGCGCGGGCTGCTCGTTTCGCTCCTGCACGGCGTCCACGTGCTCCACAGCCTCGACATGGCGTCACTCGAGGATGTCGCGGCCCGAGCGCGGCGACTGGAGTTCGCCGCCGGGTCCGAGATCGTGCGCTACGGCGAACCAGGCGATGAGTTCTACGTGATCGCCGAGGGTGAGGCCGAGGTGGTGCTGGCCGGGTTCAGGGTCGCGCGGTTGAGGCGTGGGGCCGGGTTCGGGGAGCGCGCGCTGCTGAGATCGACCACACGGGCCGCCACCGTACGCGCGCTGACGGCGCTGACCGTGTTCGCAGTCGACCGGATCAGCTTCCTGTGCGCCGCGACGGGTCAGCCTCGGGAGGCGGCAGAGGAGATCGACGCCGAGATCCAGCTGCTCGGGACCGACCGCACGACCGGTTCGGTGTCGGAGGTGCTGGCTCAGGTGCCGCTGCTGCGCCAGCTCGATGACTCAGAACTCGATCGGCTCGTCGATGCGGCAACGATCGAGGATTGGGAGCCGGGAGCGGTCGTGATCCGCGAGGGCGACCGCGGCACACATATGTTCGTGATCCTGTCCGGTCGGGCGCGGACGACGGTCAACGGCGAGCACGTCGCTGATCTGCTGCCCGGGGACCTGTTCGGTGACATCGCCGTGATCCACCAGATCCAGCGCCTCGCGACCGTGGCCGCGGCCGAACCGTTGCGCACCTGCCGGCTGCCGCTGGAGGCGCTGACCGAGGTGATCGACGATCAGACCTCTCGCTGACGCCTGATTGATTACTCTTGCGGCGTGGATCCAGAACGCGCACGACAACTGCTGGCCGACGAGCGAACCCGGATCGAGCAGGCATTGGCGAGCATCGACGGTCCAGGTCCGCTCGAGGGCGATGCCAACTTCGAACCCGGCGAACGGGACTCCGAGGACCTCTACCAGGACGAGTATGACGAGGGTCGCCGCGATGGTCTGCGGGGAGAGCTCGCGGCGCTCGAGCGCGCCGAGGCGCGCCTCGCCGCCGGCACCTACGGTCTCTCGGTCGAGAGCGGGGAGCCGATCTCCGACGGGCGCCTCGAGGCGCTGCCGCTCGCAGAGCGGACGATCGAGGAAGAGCGCCGACCCTGAGCCGGGTCCTCGGGGAGGGCGCCGCTCAGCGCGCCTGCGCCAGCGCGGCCCGCGCGGTTACGAAGCGCTCGAACTCGCCTTGCAGGTCGCCCACTAGCGGATCCCCCGGCAGGTGCTTCTGCAGGAGTGCGAGGCAACGGCGGTAGTGGTTGAGCCGCTGACCGGCCACGGACGTGCTGACGCGGTCGGCGCGGCGAAGCTCGCGGACCTTGGAGAGCTTGTCGGCGGCGAACACCGTCAGCGCTTCGTGGCCGGCGTGTGAGACCTGCTCGCGCAGCGCCGCCTTGCGCCGGCTGTAGCCGACGATCGTCTCGTCATCGGTGACCGCGCGGACGATGTCCCCGACTCGACGCCCGAAACGGGCCGAGAGCTCGTACGCGGTGGCGTCGGTCTTCTCGAGCGTGTCATGCAGAACCCCAGCGGCGATCACGTGGTCGGGCGCGCCATGCTCGTACAGGAGCGTCGCCACCTCGAACGGATGGAGAATGAACGGCGCGCCGTCAACTTCGCGGCACTGGCCTGCATGCGCCCGCTGCGCGTAGTCCACCGCCGCCCCTGTGGTCGGGCTTCCCATGGCGAACTCTGGCACGCGAAGGGCGATCACAAGTCGTTCACTTTATCCGAATCCCCAAATTGCGGCATCTGTTGCTTGGCAACCCTTGACTCGAGAGTCGGGTGCTGTTTAGCGACGGGAGGACCGCGTCATGGGGCCTGCGCCTGACGATCGGCGAGCGGCGAGAACGGCGGGTCCGACTACACTCGCCGTCTCTTGGCCGGTGAGGTGCAGGCAATTTCGCTGACGCGTTGGAGGCGGCGCTTGGCTGACAGCGCCGGCGGAACGCCGTGGATGCCGACGTGGTCATCCGCGGCGGCGATCCGTGCGATCCGCGCCGCGATCGTGATCCCGAGCCTGTTCGCGCTCACCGATGTCGTGATCGACAACCTCCAGATGGCGACCTTCGCGGCCTTCGGAGGATTCGCCACGCTCGTGCTGACGACGTTCGCCGGCACCCGGCGCGACAAGCTGATCGCGCATGCTCAGCTGGCGCTGGTGGGAACGGTGCTGATCGTGATCGGCACGGTCGTCAGCTCGTCGACCGCGATCGCGGCGCTCGCGACGGTGCCGGTCGCGTTCGCGGTCTTCTTCGCCGGTGTCGGCGGGCCAAACCCAGGCGCGGGCGTGACCGGCGCGCTGCTCGCGTACGTGCTCCCGGCGGCCTCGCCGGGGACCGTCGCGATGATCCCCGACCGGCTCGCCGGCTGGTGGCTGGCGTCGATCGCGGGCACGGCCGCGGTCCTGGTGCTGTCACCAGCGAACCCCGGCGACCGCCTGCGCCTGTCTGCGTCCAAGCTCGCCGCCGCGCTCGCCAGCGAAATCGAGGCGTTCCTGTCAGGTGAGGCGACCGACGAGACGATCGCGGCATGCGTTACCGCCAAGCACGAGCTGCTCGCCACCTTCGAGGCGACACCGTATCGACCCATCAGTCTGGCGGCGAGCGACCAGGCCCTCTCGAACGCGGTGGAGCTGCTCGAGTGGGGCACGACGCTGATCGTCGACAGCGCCCGAGAGCGGAGCGACCTGCGCGACGTCGCGCCGGCCGACCGTGAGTTGCTCGCGGCTTCGGCCGCCGCCCTGCGCAAGGCGGGCGCGATGCTGTCGGGCGATCTTCAGGCGCACCCCGACCTCGAGCGGCTTGCCCGCGGACGCATGGACAGCATCGTCCGGCTGCGCGACCTACCCCACGATGGCCCTGAGTTCCGCGAACAGGCGAGGATCTCCTTCCACGCCTGCGCGATCGCCGTCGTCGCGCTCGTGATCGGGACCGACGTGCTCTTCGCCACGCGCGTCGTCGACGCGCAATGGGTCGCCGACGCGCGCGCTCGCTGGTTCCGTGGTGGGGCGGCCCAACTCCAGGACGAGCGCCCGCTGTCCGGCCTGCAGAAATACGCGGGGGTCGCGGTCAGGAATGCCAACCTCCGTTCGGTCTGGTTCATCAACAGCCTCCGCGGCGCGCTGGCCCTGGCCGTCGCAGTGCTTGTCGCAGACTTGGCGACGGTGCAGCATGGCTTCTGGGTCGTGCTCGGGACGCTGTCTGTCCTGCGCACGACGGCGGCGTCGACCGGATCGACCGCGCTGCGGGCATTGACGGGCACGGTGCTCGGGTTCGTGATCGGTGGGGCGCTGTTGCTCGCGATCGGGACATCGACCGCGGCGCTCTGGGTCAGCCTTCCGATCGCCGTGTTCGTCGCCGCGTACGCGCCCGGGACCGCCCCGTTCGCGATCGGGCAGGCTGCGTTTACGATCACGGTCGCGGTGCTCTTCAACCTGTTGGTGCCGGTCGGGTGGACGGTCGGCGTCGTGCGGGTGGAGGACGTGGCGATCGGCTGCGGGGTGAGCGTCGTCGTCGGCAGCCTGTTCTGGCCGCGCGGCATCGCGGGAGTGGTCGGTGATGACCTCGCCGACGCGTTCCGCGTCGGAGCGTCCTACCTGAGCCAGACGGTCGAGTGGGTCTGCGGGCTGCGGGCCGATCCTCCAGATCTGGCGATCCACGCGATCGATGCCGGGCTGCGGCTCGACGAGTCGCTGCGGGGACTCGTCACCGAGCAGGGGACCAAGCACATCTCGAGAGACGAGCTGTGGCGACTCGTCGGCGGGACGATCAGGCTGCGGCTCACGGCCCACGCGGTCGCGGGTCTTCCCCGCAGCCACGGAGCTGAGCTGGCCGCCAGCCAGGTGATCTTAAAGCGGCGCGCCGAGACCCTGGACGACTGGTTCGACCAGCTCGCGGCCCAAGTCGGACGCCCGCGAGGACAGCCGGTCACCCCGCTCGTGGCGCCGACGTTCGACGGTGACCACGTCGAGCAGTCGGTGCAGTCGGGTCAGACGGTCTGGTTGTGCGAGCACGTCGACCACCTGACCGAGCACCTCTCTGAGCTGATCGCCCCCGCGGCTCACCTTGCGCGGGTCCGGCGCCGGCCGTGGTGGCGCTAGCCTGCTGACGCCAGCGGGGCTCCTAGAGAAGCTCGGCGATCATCGCCGCGGCGCGTGCGGCGCCGTCGGCGGCGACCGGCAGATACTCGAGCTCGCGACTCAATTCCTGCGCAATCGCCGTGGCGAGCGCGTCGGGAGTCGTTTCCTCGAGGTGCATCCGCCTCCCAGCGCGGTAGCGGTCGAGCCGGTGCGCCACGTGGAGGTTCTGCTCGAAGTGCCGCTCAAGCGGGACGTAGATGAACGGGCGGCGGCTTGCGGTCAGCTCCATCGTCGTCGCCAGACCGCCTTGAACCACCGCCACGTCGCACGCCGCGAGATGACGGTAGAGATCGTGGACGTACGGCAGGACATCGATCTCAGGCGCGGTGGGCAGGCGCGCCGGGTCAATTCGCGGGCCGGCGACGACAACCATCCGCAGCGCGGGCACCAGCTGCTTGGCCGCCGAGAACGCGGCGATCACGCGCCGCAAAAGCTCCTCACCCACGCCCGAGCCACCGACGCTGACCACGCAGACACGCTCGTCGGGACCGAACCCCAGCTCAGCGCGCAACCGCTCACGATCACCGAGGGCCACCGGGTCAAACCCGGTCACGTAGCCCGCGAAACTGAAATGCCGCTCGGCCCAGCCCCGAATCTCAGGCAACCCCGGCCCCAACGCCCCCGGCACGACGTCATCCGGCTCACCAATGAAGATCGCCCGGTCACGCACCCGCGGATAACGCGCGATCTGCTCGACCATCTCCGCGTTGTAATCCGCCGTCAACGACGCCTCACGCTCACCCCCAGCAGGCATCGGCAACCACCCCACAAAATCCGTCAACCACACATACGCCGCCGACTTCAACTCCGGATTCTCATGCAGAAAATAATCAACCTCCCACGCCTCATCACCAACCCAAAGGTCATACCGCCCTTCCCGCACCACCTCATCAAACACCATGAAATTCGCGACCAAAATCTCATCCATCCGCCGCCACGCCTCAAAACAATTCAGCTCATGACCCACCGACTCAGAACACATATGCGCCGACTCACCGGCCAGCACCGCACTCGCGGGATGAACCCGCTCCCCCCGCCCCTCGAGCACCGCAGTCACCGGATGCTGCGCCAGCCACTCGACCTCAAGACCCGGCCGCAACCTCCGCAGCTCATCGACAATCGCCACATCCCGCCGCGCATGCCCCAGACCAATCGGCGACGAAACAAATAACGCGCGCTCGGGCCGCGCCAGCGCCCGGCGCCAGCCGGGTGGTTGGGATCGCGACGGATCGATCAGATCGCGAAGCAGGCGGTTGACCAAGACCGGGTCGCGCATCGGGGCGAGATGACCGGATCCGCTGAGCGTGACCAGCTCGCCGCCGGTGGCGGCCGCAAGCTCGGCGCCGACCGCGTGCGGGACGATGTGGTCCTCGTCGCCGTGAATCACCCAGACGGGGCAGCCGACGCCACCGCACAACTCCCTGGTCTCGGCCTCCCCGAGCGAACCGGGAACGACGGTTGCAATCAGCGTCTGCGCCGTCGTGTCAAGCCCCCAGCGAACGCCATCCTCGCGCTGCTTGGTCGAGTGCGGCTCGGGGAGGCACTCGGCGAAGAAGAACTCGAGGAACCCCGGGTACTCGGCGAGCCAGTAGTGCATGTTGAACTTCTCGAACCCCTCGTAGCTCGAACGCGGGGTGGTGAAGTCAATCTCCGCCGGACCGGGAGCGGCGGTGGTCAACGTCGTCGAGGGCGCGATGAAGATCGACGAGAGCACCCGCTCGGCGTGCTCAGCCGCCAGCACCAGCGCCGGCTGTGCTCCTAGCGAGAGCGACACGAGCACGGCGCGCTCGGTGGCGGTCTCGTCCAGGATCGCGAGCGCATCCGCGGCGAGCTCGCGGATCGCGTACAGGCGGGGGTCGGCGGGGCGGCCGGACTTCCCGTTGCCCCGGGGGTCGAACGCGACGACGCGGAAATGGCGCGCCAGGTACGGGATCTGCGCCTTCCATACGCGCGAGTGCACGATCGACCAGGGCGGGAGGAGCAGGACGGTCGGCTCCCCCTCGCCATAGACCTCGTAGAACAGCCGCACGCCGTCGCGCTCCGCGTAGCCGTCGCTATCGGGATAGCGCGCCCGGCTGGGCTCGTGCTCCGCGTAGCCGTCGCTATCGGGATAGCGCGCCCGGCTGGGCTCGCGCTCCGCGTGGGGAGCCGGATCGCCCGCGCCGCCGGTCGGCGGCGCCGATCGCCCGCCTGTCACGCGCGTCCTCGCGTCAGGTGATGGCCGTCACGGGTTCGCGCACGCGTCCGGCGAACCGGTCGATCGTCCGCACGATGAGCTCGGGCTCGTCGGACATCGGAACGTGGCCGGCGCCCGGCAGCGCCACCCACTCCGAGTCGGGCAGCATTTCGCGGAACCGCCGCGAGTAGCGCTCGACCGGGAGGATCCGATCGCGCGTGCCCCAGGCGAACAACACGGGGCACGCGACGCCGTCGAGCGTCTGAATCGGACCGTCCCGCAAGATCGCGTCCATCAGCTCGAAGTAGACCGAGCAGCCAAGTGAGTCGCGGATTATCTGCGCGGCAGCGGTCGGCGGAACGCGCTCTCCGTGAGCGACGATCTCGCGCAGCGCCTGGCGGCGCAACCGGGGACGGCGCATGATCGTGTCGACCCACGGCAAAGACGCTTTCGACATTCGGTGCAGGCGCGTGAACAACGGGCGCAGCCGTCGCTCGTCGGGCGTCCCGGCCTCCCAGCCGCCCGCCGGTGACAGCGCTACGACTGACCGCGCCCGCCCGCGGATCGCCAACTCGAACGCGATCCAGCCGCCCAGCGAGTTGCCGACCAAATGGGCCGTCTCGAATCCGGCGGCGTCGAGGTCGCGCTCGACCGCGTCGACCAATGAAGGAACGCAGATCGGGGCCGCCCCCAACGCGGGGCCGTCGACATGGCCCGCGAGGCTGACCGCGAGCACATCGAACGAGCGCTCGAGCTCGGCCAGGAGCGGGTCCCACAGACGGCGTGTGCCCGAGAACGCGTGGATCAGCACCAGCGGCTCGCCGGTGCCGCCGCGAAAGACCGTGTGTGTCGACCCCGACGGCACGGACGAAGACTATCTCCGACAGGCCCTGCATGGCTAGCGCCGGCCGGCCGCGCCCACGAGCCGAGGCCCCCGGGGGCTCGCGAACGCGGCCGGCAGTCGGTCACGGACGAGCTTCGAACACCAGGTTGAAGGGCGTCTCGGCGACCCGGCGGAAGCGGGTGAAGCCGCCCGCCTGTACGACGTCACGGATCCGGGCCTCGCCGGCTTGGGCGCCAAGCGCAAGCCCAACTTCCTGTGACAGCGACGCCGGCGTGCACAACAGCGTGGAGAACGAGTAGAACGCGCGCCCCACCGGGTTGAGGTTGTCCTCGACCCGATCGCCGGCGCGCGGCTCGACGATCATCCAGGTGCCGTCCGGACTCAGCGTGCCGTGCACGTGCCGCGCCGCGCCCACCGGGTCACCCATGTCGTGGAGGCAGTCGAACATCGTCACGAGGTCGTAGTCGTTGCCGCTGTAGCTCGCAGCGGGCTCGGACTCGAACCGCGCGCGCCCTTCGAGACCCGCGTCTCGTGCACGCTCGCGCGCCGTCGCGATCGAGCCGGCGTGGTAGTCGTAACCGGTGAACTCAGAGTTCGGGAAGGCCCGAGCCATCAGGATCGTCGACGCGCCGTGACCGCAGCCGACATCGGCCGCGCGCCCGCCGCGCTCAAGCTTGGAGACCACTCCGTCGAGCGCCGGCAGCCATTCGGAGAGCAGGTTCGCGTTGTAGCCGGGCCGGAAGAAGCGCTCGCATCCTTCGTGGACATCGTGGACGTGCTCGTGCCAGCCGACGCCCTCGCCCGTGCGCACCGCCTCCGTGATCCGCGGCGAATCGAGCACCGAGCCGAGCGCGATCTGGAAGAACCCCGGCAGGTAGGCGGGGCTGTCGGAGTCGGTGAGCGCGACCGCCTGCTCGGGCGGCAGATCGTAGCGGCCACTGTCGGGGTCGTACTCGACGAAGCCGCCGGCCGCCTGTGCGTTGAGCCACTCGCGAACGTACCGCTCGGCGGTACCCGTGCGCTCGGCCAGCTCCGACGGTGACAGGCCGCCCGAGCCGGCGAGCGCGCGGTACAGGCCAAGCTTGTCGCCCATCACCACGAGCGCCGAGTTCAGCGTCGCCCCCACCTCGTCCACGGCTCGAAAGACGAATTGCATCAGCTTGTCGCCGTCGATCTCGACGGCTTCATTGGAAGTGGTCATTGGTCCCTCCGGTGTCGGTTAACGCGAGCGTACGGTCGGGCGCTGGCGATCGCTTCCGGGCCCCACCTAGTCATCGTCGGCCGCCAGGTGCTCACGATTCGGTGGCGCCTAGACTTGCGGCATGCTGCTCGGCCGGGACCACGAGCGGGCGCAGATCGAGTGGGCCTTGACGCAGGCGCGATCGGGGAAGAGCGCGACGCTGGCGCTCGTCGGAGAACCCGGGATCGGCAAGACGGCGCTGCTCGATCACGCCGCGCGCAGCGCCGAAGGGATGTCGGTACTGCAGGCCCGCGGAGTGCAGTCCGAGGCCCAGATCCCGTTCGCATCCCTGCTCGAGCTGTTGCGTCCGGCGCTCGTGATGCTCGACCAGCTGCCACGTCCACAGGCGGTCGCGCTCGAGAGCGCCCTGGCGCTGCGCCCGGCCAGCCTCCAGGAGCGCTTTGCCGTCGGCGCGGCGACGCTCGGCCTGCTGGCCGCATACGCCGACAGCGGCCCGGTGGCCGTGCTGGTCGACGACGCTCACTGGCTTGACGGGTCAAGTGCCCAGGCGCTGCTGTTCGCATTCCGGCGGCTGCTCGCCGATCCGATCGCGGCCGTCCTCACCGTGCGCGAAGGCGAGCCGTCACTGCTCGACGGCGCCGATCTGCCGACGCTCCGGATCGGAGGGCTGACCAGCAGCGAGGCGGCGACGCTGCTCGACGGGGTTGCGCCCGTCACCGCCGAGCGACTGCACAGGGCGACCGCCGGCAATCCGCTGGCGCTGCTCGAGCTCGCATCGGAGGCCGACGATCTGGCCCTGGTGCCGGAGGGCGCCCCGCTGCTGGTCTCCGCGCGCGTCTCTCAGGCGTTCCTGCGACGAACGGAAACGCTCGACGGTCCCGCCCGCTTGGCGCTGGCGCTCGTGGCAACCAGCGAGAGCAGCGATCTCGCCACGCTCGAGCGCGCCGCGCAGAGGCTCGGAGCCGACCTGGCGACGCTCGCGAGCGCCGAGAGCGCCGGTTTGATCGCGGTGCGAGGCGGATCGGTGCAATTCCGCCATCCACTCGCGCGTTCGGCGATCTATGCCGACACACCGGTGGCCGTCCGACGCGACGCCCATCGGGCGCTCGCCGCCTCGCTGCCCGATCGCGATGTCGACCGACGCGCCTGGCACCTGGCCGAGGCTGCCGTCGGGACCGACGACTCGGCGTCGGTAGCGCTCGAGCAAGCAGGCGCACGCGGTCAGGCCCGCAGCTCGTACGCGACCGCCACCGCCGCCTTCGAGCGCGCCGCCCGGCTCGCGTCAGAGTCACCCCGGCGGGCGAATCTGCTCTGGCAGGCCGCTCAGGCGGCATGGCTAGCCGGCTTTGCCGAGCGAGCCGGCACGCTGCTCGATGAAGCCCGCGACGACACCAGCGATCCGATCAGATCGGTGGAGATCGATCGACTCGCCGGCCACATCGCGACACGTCGCGGACCGGTGATGCGAGGCCACGCGATTCTGACCGAGGCGGCGAGTCGGGCAGACGGCGACCGCGCCGCGGAGATGCTCGCCGAGGCCGCCTACGCGTGCTTTTTGGCCGGTAACTCGCGGGACATGCTCGACACGGCACAGCGCGCCCGCGCGCGGCTGGCAGCCGGCGCATCGATCCGCGCGCGCTTCAAGGCCGTCACTGCGGACGGTATGGCGCGGATCATCGGCGGGGACGCGGCCGCCGGTGCCGAGGCGATCCGCGAGGCGATCACCCTAGCCGAAGGCGCGACCGAGCTACGCGACGACCCGGCTCTGCTGCCGTGGCTGGCCCTGGCGCCGATCTTCGCGCGCGAGGCGAGCGCCGGACGCTCGCTGCTCGAACACGCGGTCTCGGCGGCGCGGGAACGCGCAGCGGTCGGGTCACTCCCGTTCCTGCTCAACCTGATCGCCCGCGATCAGGCGACCACCGACCGGTGGGCGCTGGCCGAGGCCACGTACCGCGAGGCGATCGAGCTCGCGCGCGAGAGCGATCAGCGGACCGAGCTCGTCTTCGGACTCGCGGGTCTCGCATGGCTCGATGCTCGCCGCGGGCGGCAGCCGGAGTGCCGCGCGTCGGCGGCCGAGGCGCTCGAGCTCTGCGCGCGGCTCGGAACCCGGCTACACGAGGTCTGGGCGACGGCAGCGCTCGGCGAGCTCGAGCTCGGGCTCGGCGAGATGGCGGCCGCGGTCCGCCACTTCGAACGACAGCGCGCGCTGCTCGCCGACCTGGCGATCACGGACGTCGACCTGTCGCCGGCGCCGGAGCTCGTCGACGCTTACCTGCGGCTGGGGCGCACGGACGACGCGCGGACCGCGGCGCGCGAGTTTGCCGCCGCGGCGGGGGCGAAGGGACAGCCGTGGCCGCTGGCGCGCGCCGTGCGCTGCGAAGCGCAGGTCGCCGACGATCCGGTTGGGCTGTTCGAGCAGGCGCTGGCTCACCATGCCCAGACCGTCGATGCGTTCGAGGAGGCACGCACCCGCCTCGCGTATGGCGAGCGCCTGCGCCGGACTCGACACCGCGTCCTCGCACGCGAGCAGCTGCGGGCGGCGGCGCAGACGTTCGAACGGCTCGATGCCAAGCCGTGGGCGGACCGCGCCGCCACGGAGTTCGCCGCGACCGGAGAGACGCTCCGCCGTCGAGACCCGAGCACGATCGACGAGCTGACCCCACAGGAACTCCAGATTGCACTGCTGCTCGCCTCCGGCAAGACCACTCGCGAGACCGCCGCGACGCTCTTTCTGAGCCCGAAGACGGTCGAGTATCACCTCCGCCACGCCTACCAGAAGCTCGACATCCACTCGCGCGAGGAGCTCGCGCAGCGGCTCGCCGGACGCGACAGCGGCGGTCAACCGGTCGGCGATGCCACCTCGGTGCGGTAAACCTGAGCCCGGGGAGCACGATACGCGCGCAGGCGGCGGATCCGCTCGGGCAGCGGCGGGTGGGTCGAGAACAGCGTCGTCAGCTGCCGCCCGGCGAGCGGGTTGACGATGTACATCGGCGCGGTGACAGGATCGATGGCGAGCGGCGGCGCCTGCGTTCGCTCGATCTCCTCGAGCGCGTCCGCCAGTGGAGCCCCGCCGCCGAGCAGCTGAGCCGCAGTCGCATCGGCGAGGTATTCCCGCTGGCGCGAGACACCAAGCTGCAGCAGCGTCGCCGCGATCGGGGCAAGCACCAGCGCGGCCAGGGACCCGAGCATGCCAAGCGGGCTGTCCTCATCGTCGGATCCGAACAGGAACGACAGCGCCAGGATGTTGGAGATCGCGGAGATCGCCCCGGCGATCATCGCCGCGATCGATGACACGAGGATGTCCCGGTTGGCGATGTGCGCGAGCTCGTGGGCGAGAACGCCGCGAACCTGGTCCAGGGAGAAGTCAGTCAGCAGGCCCTCGGTCATCGCGACCGCGGCGTGGCGCTCGGTGCGCCCCGTGGCGAACGCGTTCGGCGACTGCCCCGGCATCACGTACAGCCCAGCTCGCCTGGCGCGCGAGCGGGCTCGGCGTCCGCGGCAAGTCGGTCACATCGTCGGCGCCGAGCGGCCGCGGCGCCCACGCGCGGAGGTCGTTGCGCACCACCAGCTCACACGTCGAGCGCCGCTCGTATTTGGTCGGAACATGGGCAGCGAGGTACCACCATCGATCCGCCGCGTGGAGCTTGAAGAACACCTGGTGCAGGGCGACTCGGCGGGTGTGCGGATGGGCCTCGACGCTCGCGGCGGGCACCGCGAACAACGATGCGCCGCGGGCGTCCGAGAGGCTGAGCATGTCGGCTTCGAGCGCGAGCACGCCAAGCCGGTGTAGCGGTGACCATCGCCCCATGATGTGCACAAGTGAGGCAAACCTGCCCCTAAGTGCCTCCGGCAGCGGCTCCGACGCCGGGTCCGGTGGCCGCGAGCCGTCGCCCATCGCCCAAGCATCGCAGGCGCGAACCCGTTCGCCGCTGCCTGGCACGGGCGGGTTTGCCTGCGCCTGGAATCATTCCCGGCAAGCCGATCAGAGGAGGCCGCATGGAGACTTGGGATATTCGATCGCTCGACCTCGAGCCACATCACCCCCAGGTGCTGCGCTCAGACGAAGAGAGCCGGGCAATCGCGATCCGCCTACCCGCCGGAGAGGAGCTCCAGGAGCATCAGGTCCATGAGCGGGCGTACCTGGTCGTCGTCGAGGGGGAGATCGAGATCGCCAACAGCGACGGTGAAACGACCGTCGGCTCCGGCTCGCTGTCGCATTTCGGACCCAACGAGCGGCGCACCGTGCGGGCGCTGAGCGACGCACGGCTGCTGCTCGTGCTTGCGCCATGGCCTGGGATCGGGCATCCATCGCGGGTCGCCGCCGCACGCGCCAGCGGCTAGAGGTTCGGCGCTCGCGCATGCCGGCGATCGCGGCTTGAGTACGTCAGCTCGGCTCCGAGGCGGGCGACGGCTCGTCGTCCGCGGCCTCCGGGTCGACCTCTGACCCCTGATGTGAGGCCGCCGCCGTGGCCACATCAATGGGGTAGGTCGCGCGCGCGCGCAGCAGGAAGATTCCCGCGGCCGCGAGCGTACTGAGGAGCAGCAGGAAGCTGATCTCGAGGCCGCGCGCCTCGCCGGGCGAGATGATCCCCGGATGCGTACCGACCGGCGCCTGCTCGGGGGCGATCCCCGCGACCAGGTCGGCGAGACCTCCGAACACGAGCGGCGCCAGCGCCTGCGCGAGCGAGCGTATGACCGTGCGCGTGCTCTCGGCGCGGCCCCACAGGCCCGCCGGCATGATGTCGAGCCGGGCGGCGTCTAGCGGCGGGTTGGCGGCGGACAGCAGCGCCGCGCCGGCGATGTCGAACCACAGCGCCGGGGTCAGATGCGTCGAGAAGAAGCCCGGCACCAGCAGCGCGGCAGCGCCGAGGTAGCACGCGGCGGGAACCCAGATCCGGGCCTTGAGCGAGCCCTGGTGGACCAGCAAGTCGGTGATTTTTCCGCCGGCCAGCGTCCCGATCAATGCGCCGCCGACGAGCAGCCCGAGCACCAGCTCGGAGGTCGCCTGGTTGACGTGGTAGTGGCCGCGAACGAACAGCAGCGCGAATGTCGTCAGGCCCGAATAGAAGAAGTACCCCAGCGACGAGCTGATGATCAGGTGGATGTTGGTCGGGATCGAGAGGATGTACTTGACCGCGTCGACGAGCGGGAGCGTCCGGGGATCACGGTCGAGAATCAGGTCTGGATCCGGCTCCACGCCCTGCCGGCGGGCCGCCTCCCGCACCGGGTCATCGGGCACGGTGACCGGTTCGTCGGCGTCGTCGTCGACCTTCGCGCGCGACTGGGCCTTGGCGGCCGCGAGGTGGAGGTCCACGACGCCCGGCTCGAGCCGGCTCTGGCCGCCGCGCAATGGCTCCGGAACCGTTCGGTACAGCTCGCGCGCCAAGAAGAAGCCGGGGATCGCGAGCAGGAAGAACGCCGCTCGCCAGGAGATCAGGCTCGCGACCGTGCTCGAGACGATGAAGCCGACGGCGGTGCCCCCGA
This sequence comes from uncultured Solirubrobacterales bacterium, assembly GCA_963788005.1. Lineage (GTDB taxonomy): Bacteria > Actinomycetota > Thermoleophilia > Solirubrobacterales > Solirubrobacteraceae > Palsa-465. The sequence goes on from CAWBFH010000010.1 coordinate 153,273, forward strand.
TCTCGCCACCGAGGATGTAGGCATAGACCTGGCCGCGCTCGCGGGCGGGAAAGTAGTCACCGGTCAGCGAGGCGATCGCCGGTCCGGCGGTCGCGACCACGGCGCCGAGCACCAGCCGCGTGAACAGCAGGCCGGAGTAGCTTCCCGCGAACGCGCTGAGCAGCGAGGCGATACTCCACAGCACGATGCTCAGCGAGAGCATCGGAATGCGCTTGGTCCGGTCGACGAGCAGGCCGACCGGGATCGTGAAGATCGCCCCGACCAGGAGCGTGACCGCGACCAGCAGCCCGATCTTCGTGTTGCCGATGTGAAATGCGGACTCGAGCTGCGGCGCGACCGCGCCAACCGTGGCCGTGTCCGCGCCGTTGAGCGCCAGCACCGCCCCGAACAGGACGATCACTCGCGCCCGGGCCGGTCCGCCGACCCGTTTGACGACCTCGCCCCGCACGAAGCGGCCGGTCACTCGCGTCACATGCAGCGTCGCTGAGCCGGCGCGCGCGGCGGAGTCGCGGGCCGGCATCAGCGCCGACCCCGCTTGGGCGCCGGCCCGGACTGCGCCCCTCGGGGCTGTTGCGAGCTCGATCTCAACACCAAGTCAGTATTCCCCACGCGGCCGTTCGGCCACCGGAAGCGCAAGTAGGGCAGGATGTCTCGAGTTCGGCTAACAGGACGGTGATGTGAGCGAGCTACAAGATGGGATCGCAATCGGCGATGACGGCGTAGCGCGGTGCTGGTGGGCAGACTCAGCGCCCGAGTACCGCGCCTACCACGACAGCGAATGGGGCTTTCCGGTCTCAGATGACGTGCGGTTGTTCGAGAAGCTCAGCCTCGAGGGGTTTCAGGCCGGCCTCTCGTGGCTGACGATCCTGCGCAAGCGCCCGGCGTTCAGGCGGGCATTCGCCGACTTCAAGTTCGAGCGCGTGGCCCGGTTCGGAGAGCGTGACGTCGCCCGGCTGCTCGGTGACCAGGCAATCGTGCGCCATCGCGGGAAGATCGAGGCGGTGATCAACAACGCTCAGCGCGCGGTCGAACTGGTCGATGCCGAGGGCTCACTCGCGGCCTACGTGTGGCGCTTTGAGCCTGCGGCTCGCAGCCGACATCTCGACCGTGCCGGCCTGGCGGAGCTGGCGCAGACCGACGAGTCCAAGGCACTCGCCAAGGACCTCAAACGGCGCGGCTGGCGGTTTGTCGGACCGACGACCGTGTACGCCTTCATGCAGGCGATGGGCCTCGTCAACGACCATCTCGCGGGCTGCGACGCGTGCGCGACCGTCGACGCGGCCCGCCGCGGTTTCACCCGGCCCTAGCTACCCGCCGATATAGGACATCTCGATCTTCGGCCGCGCGGCGGTGCGCGCATGGCGAAGCTCGGAGTAGCGGTCCGCGCGGCGCCCCCAGACCGAGCGGATCGACTCGATCAGGTCCTCGTCGGTTGCGGCGCTGCGGACCAGCGCTCTCAGGTCGTGGCCGTGGTTGGCGAACAGGCATGTGTAGAGCTGGCCCTCGGCGGACAGGCGCGCCCTCGTGCAGGCCCCGCAGAAGGGCTGGGTAACGGAGGCGATCACGCCGATCTCCCCTCCCCCGTCCCGGTACCGGTACCGGGAAGCCACTTCGCCCACGTAATTCGGAGCCAGACGCTCGAGCGGCCACCGCTCGTCGATCGCGGCGACGATCTCCGCCGCGCTGACGACCTCGTCCATGCGCCAGCCGTTGGTGCTGCCGACGTCCATGTACTCGACGAAGCGCACGATATGGCCCGTGCCCCGAAAGCCCTCGGCCATCTGCGCGATGCAGTGGTCGTTGACGCCGCGCTTGACGACCATGTTGACCTTGACCGGCGCCAGGCCGGCGGCCGCGGCCGCATCGATCCCCGCCAGCACACGCGCTACCGGGAAGCCCACGTCGTTCATCGCCTCAAAGGTCGCATCGTCGAGCGCGTCGAGGGAGACCGTCACCCGGGTCAGGCCGGCCGCCTTCAGCAAGCGCGCCTTGGCCGCGAGCGCCGAGCCGTTGGTCGTCAGCGCGATGTCGGTGATGCCGTCGATCTCGGCCAGCATCACGATCAGCTGATCGATGTTGCGTCGCAGCAGAGGCTCGCCGCCGGTCAGGCGGATCTTCGAGACGCCCTCGGCCACAAACGCCCGCGCCAGCCGCGTGATCTCCTCGAACGTCAGCAGCTGGTCTCGCGGCAGGAACGTGAAGTCGTGCCCGAACACCTCCCTGGGCATGCAGTAGGTGCAGCGGAAGTTGCAGCGGTCGGTGACCGAGATGCGGAGGTCACGGATCGGCCGCGAGCGGCGGTCTACGGCACGGCTCATATCAGCCAGGTTACTCGTGCGGGCTCGCAGCGCCGCTGCGGGGCGACGGGGCCGGTGCTCCGCGCGGGCGCTCGACGGCCGCCTACCGCGAGCGCGTGTAGTACTCGGCGTTGCGCTGCGTGTAGTCGAGCCACTCCTCGGGCAGCTGGTCCTCGGCAAAGCACGCGTCCACCGGGCACGCCTCGACGCAGGCGTCACAGTCGATGCATTCCTCGGGATCGATGTAGAGCATCGGCTCGGCGTCGAAGCCGGGTTCGTCCTGGGTCGGGTGGATGCAGTCGACGGGGCAAACCTCGATACACGAAAGGTCCTTCGTCCCGATGCACGGCTCCGCGATCACATAGGTCATGTACGCGCTCCCCTGTTGTCCATTTTCATTCTCAGCATTGCACCTCAACCTGAGTTGAAGTCAAGCGCGCTCGTCCGCGCGCGACTCCGCCCGCTGTGGGCGGCTCGCTATGGCCTCGCCTGGCCGCTGTACTCCTCGTTGGGGAGCATGTTGGTCGCCATCGCCATCCGGTTGGTGAGGTTGTACATCGACGCGATCTCGGCAACATCCCATGCCTCCTCGAGCGTCAGCCCGGCGTCGAGCAGCGTCTGCAGATCGTCACGCGTGAGCTCGCGCGGCCGGACCGTCAGCTTCTCGGCGTAGGCGCAGATCGCGGCCCGTCGCGGATCGAGGTCGGCCCGCCGCCAGTCGTAGGAGATCCGCTCCCCGAGGACCGGGTCACCGAGCTCGTCTCGGAGTGCGGCGCCGTGGGCCACCAGGCAGTAAAGGCAGCCGTTCGCCGCGCTGACGACGACCGCGATCATCTCCCGGTCGGCGGCGCTGAGATGATCGGTGGGCTGGTGCAGCTGGCGGAAGTGGGCAAACCAGGCACTCAAGCGCGCGGGACGAAACGAGTAGACGCGAAACACGTTGGGCACGAAGCCGAGACGCTCGCGCGCCTTCGCGAACAGCCCCTGCAGATCGGCCGGCAGGTCGCGCTCATCGGGGACCGGGAACCACGAGCCGGTGTGATCGCCGCTGTGGCGCGAATCACTCATGAGGGCCGCGCCGGCTATCCCTTTGCGGGTAGTGATCTGGCGTAGGTGACGCCGTGCTTCACCCACCGCTCGAGTTGGCGCTTGGTGGCAACGCCCTCGGGGTCGACGCGCAGCCAGCCATCCATCTCCCGCCCGCGCATCACCGCCCGCCCGGCGTGCGGGCTGCGCACGAGCTTGTCGCTGTCCGACGGATCGACGCGCAGCAGCAATCCGCCGTGGCCGCTGGCGCTGACCGACAGGTTGCCGCCGATCAGAAACGCGAGCCCGCCGAACATCCGCTTCTCCGTCACGCCGCGCTCGCCGGCCATCAGTTCGCGAATCCGGTTGGCGAGCTGGTCGTCGTACGCCATCTGGGCATTATCGCGGCAGCGCCCGTGTTGGGAATCTGCGCCACTTATTACAGCCCGGTTAGGAGCCGCGGTGAGGGCCGTTAGGGCCACGCTTAGCACGCGTTAGGCACGCCCCGAGGCAGCCAAATTCGCGCCGGCCGTTCTTATGCTGGAACGCGTGGAGCCCGGACGCACATCGGGGCCTACCAAGTGGGGAAGCGCGTGGGGCCACCTGACCGCAGGCGGGTGGCGAGCCGTCGCCCGTCGCTGGTGGCTCGTGGTCGCGATGCTCGCGTTCGGCGGCGCGATTGCCGCACTCCCGGCGGTGCTGGGGGGAACGGCGTCAGCGCACCGGCAGCACCCGAGCGGCGCGGTCGCGCTCGCCTCGCTCGGGGCGGGGCCCGAGCCCGCCGTCGCCCCGCAGCCATCCACGCTGCCGCCGCCGCTGACCGGCGCGCATCGCCACCGGCCGAACATCGTGTTCGTGCTGACCGACGACCTCTCGATGGACCTGCTGGCCTACATGCCGGCCGTCCAGGCGCTCGAGCACCGCGGCACGACGCTCACCAACTATTACGTGTCGGACTCGCTGTGCTGTCCATCGCGCGCATCGATCTTTACCGGCAACTTCCCGCATGACACCGGCGTGTTCACCAACACGGGACGTCATGGCGGCTTCAACGTCTTTCACGCACGCGGAGAGCAGAACCACACGTTCAACATCGCGCTTCAAAGGGCGGGCTACCGGACCGCGATGATGGGCAAGTACCTGAACGGCTACCTCGACGGCAGCAAATCGACCGTTCCAGACACGTATGTCCCGCCCGGCTGGAACGAATGGGACGTGGCCGGCTGGGGTTACCCGGAGTACGACTACCAGCTCAACCACGACGGCGAGGTCCGCTGGTACGGGCACCGGCCGCGCGATTACCTGACCGACGTCCTGGCGCGGATGGGCACACGCTTCATCGACGACTCGGCCCACTCGCGCAACCCGTTCTTCCTCGAGCTCGCGACGTTCGCCCCACATGCCCCGTACACCCCGGCGCCCCGCTTTCGGCACGCGTTCCCGGGTCTGACGGCGCCCGAGCCGCCGAACTTCGACACGATCCCGACTGACGCTCCGCGATGGCTGGCCAACCGCCCGCCGCTCAGACCGGGACAGATCCGCTACATCAACTACGTCTTCCGCAGGCGCGTCCAGGCCGTGCAGTCGGTCGATTCGATGATCTCGAGGCTCGAGGGAGCGCTGCGGGCGCACCGGATGCTGCACGACACCTACATCGTGTTCAGCTCCGACAACGGCCTGCACACGGGCGAGTACCGCCTGATGCCCGGCAAGCTCACCGCGTTCAATACCGACATCCACGTGCCGCTCGTGGTAGCCGGACCCGGCGTCCCGGCCGACACGACCACCGACGCAATGGCCGAGAACATCGATCTCGCGAAGACGTTCGCCGCGATCGCCGGCACACGGATGCCCAGCGACGGTCACAGCTTGATGCCGCTGCTCCGCGGCGAGGATCCGCCCGACTGGCGTGACGCGATCCTGGTCGAGCACCACGGGCCGGTCACGAACCCCGATGACCCGGACATCCAGAACGACCTCAGCGGTAACCCGCCCAGCTACGAGGCGATGCGGACGCCCGATTTCCTATATGTCGAGTACCGAAATGGACAGCGGGAGTTCTACGACCTGCGCACCGACCCATTCGAGCTCCACAACATCGTCTCGACGCTCACCCCGGAGGAACAGGAGCTACTGCACTCCGAGCTGCTGGCGCTCGAGAACTGCCACACCGGACCGCGGTGCTGGGCCGCCGAGCACGTGGGGCCGGCGACGCTGGCGATCGCCCACGGCCGGGGGCATGACGGTCGGCACTCGTTGCACGGCCATCGCCAGCGCCACTAGGTGCGCACGGCCGACGACCGCGCGAGCGTCTGCCCGCTGCCGTCGAGCGCCTCGACCGCGAGCCAGTCCGGGGCTCGAGGGACGGTGATCTGCGTCTCGAAGTCGGCCACGTCCGCGATCCCGAGTTCGTGCAGGCGCGCAGGCCCGGACCCGCCCAGCACGCGCCATGTCCGATGGACGGTGGAACCATTCCAGCTCGCATACAGGTGCGCTCCCGCCTCGGCGCGCTGCAGGGCGAGCGCCGGCTGGGTCATCGGCTGGCCCGGCCATCCCTGCAGGAATGCACGGTAAGAGAGCGAGGCCCCGGCCAGGCGGCCGTCGAGCAGCACCGCTCCGGATGGGTCGTAGTGGGTGAAGTAGCTCGAGTCCCCCCAGCCCATGAACGTCCCGGAACCGCCGCTGTCAGCGAGATCCTCGACGCTTCCGAGTGCCGCCGACAGCACCGGCGGGCGGTGCTTGAACTCCTGGACGAACTTGGCGGTGAAGGCGTTCTCGTCGACCGCGAGCACGAGGCCCCGGGACTGCTTTGCCTCGCGGGGTGGGCCGGCTTCGTTGTCGAAGATCGTGATCCTCCCGCCCGGGTGGGGCCTGACGTGATGCTGGAACGCGAAGTGGGCGCCGCGCCCGACCTCGAAGTCGCTGCGCTTACCGCCGAGCGTCCAGATCACCTCACCGGTGCGACGGTGCACCTTGTACACCGCCCACACGTTGCGCCCCGAGATCAGCAGGTGGCCATCGGCCGGGTCGATCGCGATCGAGTTGACATGGAAGTAGTCCCACGGGATGGTCGGATCGTCGGGGGCCGGGTGGTAGGAATCGATGAACCCCACGTGCTCGTCGGTCCGCCACTGAAACAGCACCCGTCCCGATGCGACGTCGACCTCCTGAACGAGCCCGTAGACGTAGTTGCCGTGGCGGCTGCCGTCGGGATGCGGCAGCATCGCCGAGGACCGGCCGTAGGCGGTGAACAGCGCCGTGCCCGAATCGGTCAGGACGAACTCGTGCAGATCGCCCTTGTAACCGTTCCCGCCGTGCACCTCGGCGACGCGCCGATAGCGCTGATCGACGATCTCGTAGTGACCCTCGCCGTAGTCCTCGACCACGGCTCCGTGCCACCACGTGATCACAGGCTTGCCGCGGTAGGACTGCACGCGGAGGTTCATCGCCCGCGACGCTGGAGTGGGGCGCTGGGACACTGGCGCCCACCAGATCAGGCGGCCACTCGAATCGAGGATCATCGGCCCCTGCTGGCCCGGGCCCGAGTGGCAGTCGGTGAGGATCACGTCGCCGCTCGGGCTCGCCGGCCGCTTGGTCATCAACACCCGCGGCGGCCGTAGGTCCGCGCGGGAGCGAAACGCCTGCACGTGACCGTCGCTCTGGACCGAGGCCGACGAGGCGAATCTGCGGGTCGGCTGGCTGCTCGACGATCCGCCGCAGGCGGCCAGGCCGGCAGCGGTGGCAGCGCCGGCCACCATCGTCGCGGCACCGGCGAGGAACTCGCGGCGCCCCACGAGATCGGTGGAGCGCCCGTCTTCAGTGGGTGTTTCGAAGGTCAAGGCCGTCGGCGCGCGGGCATCTGATCCGGGAGGCCGCCGTGCCAACCCGCCGCTTCACTATAGGCCGAGCGCGGACGCGCGACTCCGGCAGACGTGACATCTTCGGGGCGATGCCGGCCCACACGCGCGCCACCGACGCCGGCCCCGGCTGATGCGAATCGTCGTCGTCGGCGGCGGGATCCTCGGTCTCGCCACAGCACGCCTTCTGTGCACCTCGGTGGCGGGCGCCGAGGTCGTGGTGGTCGAGAAGGAGCCCGCGCTCGCTCGCCACCAGACCGGGCACAACAGCGGCGTCGCTCACGCCGGCCTCTACTACGCCCCGGGCTCTCTGAAGGCACGGCTCTGTCGGCGGGGACTTGGGCTGCTTCGCGAGTACTGCGCCGCGCAGGGACTTCCGTACGACGCGTGCGGAAAGGTGGTTGCGGCGGTCGAGCGCTGCGAGCTCGAGCCGCTCCGCCGGCTCGGTGAGCGCGCCGAGGCCAACGGCGTGCCCGGGCTGCGATGGCTTGGCGCCGGCGAGCTCGCACGGGTCGAGCCGCACCTGGATGCGATCGCCGGACTGCACTCGCCCGAGACCGCGATCGTCGACTTCGTCGCCGTCACGTACGCGTTCGCGCGCGAGGTGCTGGCGGCCGGCGGCGAGATCCGGACCGACACGAGGGTCGCGCGCGTCCAGCGCGGCGCGCGGGGGGCGATCGTGGAGTGCGAGGGTCGCGGCTCGCTGCACGCCGATCGTGTGATCGTCTGCGCCGGGCTCCAGGCCGATCGCCTCGCGCGCGCCTCAGGCGAGCCCGCCGAACCGCGGATCGTCCCCTTCCGCGGCGAGTACTGGCAGCTGCGCCCGGAACGCGCATCACTCGTCAACGGCCTGATCTATCCGGTGCCCGACCCGGCGCTGCCGTTTCTCGGCGTTCACTTGACACGCAAGATCGACGGGTCCGTCTGGCTCGGCCCCAACGCCGTTCTGTCGCTCGCGCGGGAGGCGTACGGTCGCGCCGCGCTGCGCTCGCGAGACCTGGCGGACACGGTCAGCTGGCCGGGGACGTGGCTGATGCTGCGGCGCCACTGGCGTGCGGCGGCGGGCGAGATCCGGCGCTCGGTTCGCAAACGCGCCTTCATCGCCGAGCTCCAGCGCTACGTCCCGTCGCTCACCGTGGACGATGCCGTGCGCGCCCCGGCGGGCATCAGAGCGCAGGCCATGGACCGCGACGGCACGCTCGTCGACGACTTCCGCCTGGCGATCAACGGCAGCGTTGTCTGGGTTCGCAACGCCCCCTCCCCCGCCGCGACCTCCTCGCTGGCGATCGCCGAGGAACTGTGCGAGCGGGCGCTGACGTGAAACAGGCTGGGAAGGACCGGTCAGTCGCGGGCGTCTGTGGAAGTCAGTACCGTCGAGGCGAGCACGCGGACACGGCGACTACCAACTGAGCCAAACAGGAGATCTCCAATGTCCACCAGAACCCGGAAGCTTGCATTCCTCGCACCGGCGCTGACGGCGCTCGCTTTGGGTCTTGCCGCCTGCGGCTCGAGCAGCAGCTCATCGTCTGCGGCTCCGGCCTCCAGCGGGAGCGCGACCAGCACGAGTAGCGCCACGGGCACGAGCAGCGGGGCCGCTGCCAGCGGCGGGGCAGCCGCCGGCGGCGAGCAGTCGATCGCCGCCAACCCGAGCGGTCAACTGGCGTACACGAAGAAGACTCTGACCGCGAACGCCGGCACGGTCAAGATCGCCTTCACCAACAAATCTCCCCTGTCCCACAACCTGACGATCCAGAAGGGCACCAACGGCGCAGTGGTCGGCGCGACCCCGACGTTCGACGGCGGCACCAAGGTGCTGAGCGTCAAGCTCGCTCCCGGAACGTACACGTTCTTCTGCAGCGTCCCGGGCCACCGCATGGCCGGAATGGTCGGCACCCTGACCGTGAAGTGACATCGGTCAGTCCTGGCGGGTGAACAGCGTGTCGAGGCGCCCCAACAGGTCGTAGTAGCGCGTCGGCATCAGCCGCGCGAGCGCGTCGAACGCATACGCATCCGGGCCGACGAGGATCCGGCTCCGGCCCGCTTTGCACCCCTCGTGGATGATCTCGGCGGCGCGCTCGGGCGTCGTGCGCGCGAATGCTTCGAACAGCTCCGCCGCGCGGTCGTGCGTCATGCCGGGGGACAGCGGGTGAAAGCGGGCGTTGCGGACGATGTTGGTCTTGACGCCGCCGGGATGGACCGTCGCGGCCCGCACGCCGGTGCCGCGAAGCTCCTGACGGAGCGAGTCGGTGAAGCCGCGGATCGCGAACTTGGAGGCGCAGTAGGCGCTCTGGTACGGCATTCCCAGCAGGCCGAACACGCTCGAGGTGTTCACGATCACGCCCGAGCGCTGGGCCAGCAGGATCGGCAAGAACGCGCGTGTCCCGTTGACGACGCCGCCGAAGTTGACCGAGATCACCCACTCGTCGTCCTCCACGGCGCCCTCGGCGACGCTCTGCGCAGTCGCGACGCCGGCGTTGTTGAACACAATTCCGACCGGCGTCGGCGCCCACTCGGCGACCTCGGCCGCGAACGCGAGCTGTGCCTGGCGATCTCGCACGTCGAGCCGGCGTGCCAGCACCGGGCCGCTGATCATCGCCGCGGTGCCCTCGAGACCCTCGGGATCCTGATCGGCAATCGCCACCGGGCAGGCGTGCGCCGCCAGCCTGAGCGCCATCGCGCGCCCGATACCGGATGCCGCCCCCGACACATAGGCGGTCCGGCCGTCGACCGGAATCGTCGTCTTGCGTCTCATCTATGCCTCCATGCGGCGGGCCCGGACCGGGCCGGTTGTGGCTCTACAAAAGCGTGCCGGCGAGGATCGCCTTGACGGTCGCCCCCGCGCTGGCCCGCAGCTCGCGCACGTCGCGCCCCTGTTGCAGCGAGATCACGGCCAGCTCGCGCAGACCTCCGACGATGATGATCGCGGTGTCCATCGTCAGCGGCCGCACCCGCAAGTCCGGCTGGGCCGCGCGAGCGGAGTCGACCAGCGTCACGAGCAGAGCCGCGAACCGCTCGAGCATCACCAGGCCGCGGTCGGCGCCGGCCTGCCCGAGCCCCGGCAGCTCGCGCACGAAGCTCGCGTACAGCGCCGGTTGCTCGCAGACGTTGTCGATATAGGCATCGACCGCCGCATCGACCTGCGCATCCAGTGAGGCCTCAGGATCGACCGCCGCGGCGATCTGCCCCATCATCACCGCGTTGGTCGCGTCGAACAGGGCCAGAAAGCAGCCGTCGCGATCGTCGAAGTGCTCGTAGAAGTTCCGGCGCGACGTGCGGGCAATCCGGACCACATCCGCCACGGTCGTATCGCGATAGCCCTTTTCCTTGATCGATTCCGCCATCGCGGCGATCAGCCGCTCGCGGTGGCCCGGTGGCGCGGCCTGGGCGGCGGCGGGCGATTCGCCGCCCTGCTCCACCACTCCAGCGCTCGATCGCTCCGTTGACATGCCCGTCACGGTAGCGATCGGACGCGACGACGGCCATCGCCGCCCGATCAGGCGGCGTACCGATGGACGACCAGCAGCCGTGCCCCGTGGCTCGGAATCGTGGTCACGTTGCGCTGCCGGGCACGCTCGGGCTCAGGGTCGGGAGCGGCCAGATCGGTGCGCCGGGCGATCGCCGCCAGCACGACCCGCTGCTCGGCCATCGCGAGGGTCGCGCCCAGGCAGCGGCGGATGCCGCCGCCGAACGGGATCCACGTGTTGGTGCCCGGCTTGCGCCCGAGGAAGCGCTCGGGCATGAACGCGAACGGCTGCGGGTAAACGTCCTCGCGGTGGTGCAGCGCGACGATGCTGACTGCGACCGGAGTGTTCGCGGGGAGCACGTATTCCCCAAAGCGCCACGGGCGCTTGACCATCCTGACGATCATCGGGATCACTGGCCGGTCGCGCATCCCCTCGTGGATCGTCGCCTCGACGTATGCATCGGCCTCCGGACCTCCGGCGCGGACCAGCTCGCGCAGCCGGTCATAGGCGGCGGGCGCGCGCAACAGACGCTCGAAGATCCAGGCGAGCGAGTTGGCGGTCGTCTCGTGCCCGGCGAGCACCAGCGACAGCAGCTCGTCACGGAGCTCCCGGTCGGTCAGCGGCTCGCCATTCTCATCGCGGGCCTGGAGCAGCAGTGACAGGACATCGGTCCGCTCGGAGTCACGCGCGCCGGCGGCGCGACGTTCGGCGATCAGCTCGAAGAGCTGGCGATCGATGATCGCCACCATCTGCTTGAGGATCCCCTTCGCCTCGGTGCGCGATGCGTTGCGCAACTCGATCAGCGTGAACAGGGGGTTGGTCGAGATCCGCAGGAGCCGCCTGGTCGTCTCCCGGATGCGATGCTCGATCGTGCCGGGCGTGGGCCGGCCTTCGATCCCGAACACCCCGCTCATGATCACCTCGAGCGTCACCGCCTGCATCCGCGGCCCGAGCGCGAACGGCTCGTGCAGCGGCCAGCTCTCGATCTCGCGCTCGGCGACATCGGAGATCATCTGTACGTAGCGCTGCACGGATTCGCCGTGAAACGGGGGTAGCAGCAGCTTGCGCTGGCGCATGTGGCGCTCGCCGACCGAGGTCAGGACGGAGTTGGGACCGAGGATCGGGCGCAGCGGTGACTCGCCGGTCAGCGACGGTGCGTCCTCGGGCTTGGCCTTCATCAGCGAGCGGAAATGGTCGGGATGGCAGGTCACGACGAACGCCTCGCGGCGAGCGAAGATCCGCAATTGCCAGACGTCGCCGTAGCGGTGGTGGGCGCGCATGTTGAACGACAGCGGGCGGACGCCGAAGCGGATCGTCTGGAGCACCTTGGGCGCTCGGTCCGCGGGCGGCATCCGGATCGGGTCATGCTCGTCGGCCGGGCCGGCCGGCGAGGGAGGCGCTTCGCCGATCCCGATCGGTGGGCTTTCGAGCTCGGCTGCGGAGGTGGTGGGTTCGGCCAGAGCGGTCATGGTACATGACTGTACCCGACCGTCTGGACGTTGTAAAGGGGGCCGCGGGGCGCTCGCACACTCAGGCACGAGCGCCCGCAGGCTCCCGTCTCTACGTGTGCCTGGCGAACGCGGCCGCTTCGTCCTTGACGATGCCGATCAGGTCCCCGAGCCCGACGCCGACGTCGAGCAGGTGCAGCCCCCACTCGGCGGTCGGGCTGGGCGTGGCCACCTGCGCGCCATGGAGCGAGCTGAGCATCAGCACGTTCGCGCCCGCGACAGTCTCGCATTGCGCCCGGTAGGCGCCCGGCTGGGTCCACCACACCGTCGGTGGCACCGGCATCTTCAGGCCGAGCCCCGCGATCCCTTGCGCGATCAGGCTTCCGGGTGCGAACGGCGCCGACGGCTCAATCGGATCCAGGTCCGCCGCGCCGCCCTTCAGGCTGGCCGGATTTGTGCACAGCACGTGCTCGCCGGGTACCGAACTGCGTCCGAACAGACTCGGGTTGGGCGGGGTCTGGTCGAACGTCGAGTACGCGACCACGCAGTGAAGCTGCGTGTTCGACTGGCACGCCGGTATGTGCTTGAAGGTGCCGCCGACCTGCTTTCCGTTCTTGACCAGGACGTTGCCGCCGAGCAGGATCGCCGACAGCATCCGCTTGCGCAGCGCCGGCTTGGGATCGATCAGCTTCGCGATCAGCTGCTCGAGTACGAACGAGCCCTGGGAATGGCCGAGCAGGACGAACGGCCGACCGTGGTTGTACTTCTTCAAGTACGTGCGAAACGCGTTCACCACGTCATTCACGGGCACCTTGAGCTCAGCCGGCGTTTCCTGGGTCCCTGCCAGCAGGTCCGGCACGGTGACCTGCCGGTACATCGGCGCGAACACGCGGCAATACTGCGAGTACCGCGCGGCCTGATAGAGAGCGATCGATCGCTGCTCGGGGTCGATCTGAAGGTTGGACAGCGTCGTCGTCTGATCCGAGACGGTCGGGTAGACGTAAAAGCAATCAGCCTTTGGATGGCGGACTGCCTTCGGGTGGGTCTGACGCAGGGGCACCAGGGTCGGCGAGTAGACCGTCGTCGACAATCCAGGCGTGCAGGGATCCGGGTGCGCGCCCGGCTTGCACAGCCACACGGTCTTCGCCGAGGCCGCCTGGGCTCCAACAGCGCACATGGCGGCGACGGCCGCCAGCAGTACGGCCAAACGCACGGCACGTCCGGCCACCGGCCGGCGCGCAGAGGTACTCGAATTCAACTGCTCCTCCTCCTGTTTATTTTGATACGCCCGGCCGGGGGTGTCACATATTGACGGCGAGGCGCCGGACGATGCGCCACCCACGGCGCCGCCGCCTCGATCTGGCCGGCGACCGAGTACAGGACGTCCTCGGCGCCGCATCCGCCCGACCAGCTGCACGCTCAGCGGCAGACCATCGGCGCTGAACCCGGCGGGGACGCTGACCGCCGGCTGGCCCGTGAGGTTGAAGAGCGGCGTGAACGGGGTGAAGCGGCCGGCGATGTTGATCGCCAGCGGCGCCGGCTTGCCGAAGCCGCCGTTGGCGCCGATCGCCGTCGTCGCCGTCCCCGGCGTGACCAGCACGTCGACCTCGTCCCAGAGCGCCGCGATCCGGGCGATCGTCGCGGCCCGGCCGGCGAGGATCGAGGCGCGGCGCCTTGGAGGCACGAGATAGCGACCCCCCGCTGCCATCTGGCGCGTGAGCGATTCCAGCCGGGAACGGTCCGGGACCTGCAGCGACTCTTCGTAGATGCCGCGCAGCCAGGTCTGGACGAACTCGATCTGGGCCAGCTTGTAATCGGGGTCGCGCTCGGTCACGTCATGGCCGAGATCGCTGAGCAGGGCACCCGTGCGCTCCCAGGCGCCGCGCTGCTCGGCGGAGACGCTCGCGATCAGACCCGGCGGAATCTTGCGCGACATCGCGATCCGCAGACGGCCGGGCGGCGTGGCCACGGCGTCCGCGTAACTGCCGCTGAACGGCGGCGCGGGCTCGGGCTCGTCATCTCCGGCGCCGTGCATCACGTCGAGCAGCAGCGCGCTGTCGCTGACGCTGCGCGCCAGCGCGCCATAGACCGACAGTCCCAACCAGCCGGCGCCCCCCGGACTCGCGGACGGAACCCGGCCCCGCGTCGGCTTCATCCCGACCAGGCCACAGCACGCGGCTGGAATGCGGATCGAGCCGCCACCGTCGGAGGCCGTAGCGGCGGGTACGAGTCCGGCTGCAACCGCGCTCGCCGAGCCCCCCGACGAGCCGCCGGGCGTGCGCTCGACGTTCCACGGATTGCGGGTCACCCCGTTGGCCTCGGTGGTCGTCCACGGGAAGATCATGAGCTCGGGCACGTTGGTGATCCCGACCGGAATCGCCCCGGCCGCGCGCAGCCGGCGGACGGGCTCGGCGTCGGCGGTCGCAGGTGGGCCGAAACTGCGCGAGCCCCGGGTGACCGACTGGCCGGCGACCGCGAGATCGTCCTTGACCGCGATCGGGACGCCCGCCAGCGGACCGTCGGCGCCGTTGGCGTTCTCGGCCTCCGCGAGCGCGGCTTCGGCGAGCGTGACGCGAAACGCGTTCAGATGAGGGTCGAGCGCCTCGATCCGCCGCAGGTAGAGCTCGACGAGTTCGCGTGGCGATACCTCGCGCGCGCGAACCTTGGCCGCGAGGGCGGCCGGCCCCGCGAACGCGAGCTCGGTGTCGGCGGTGGCCGTCATGCGAGCGCCACAACCAGCTCGCGGATCGCTCCCGGGTAGCGATAGGTCATGCCCCCGTGGCCGCCGTCGAAGAGCTCGAGCGTGTGGTGTATCTCGAGCTGGGTGAGCTCATCGGCGAACGCCTGCGCGCCCAGGTCGAGGAAGTACTCGTCGGCGCGGCCGGCGTCCAGATAGATGCGGCGCATGCCACGGAGCGCCTCCGCGTGCCCGAAAGCCATCCGCACCGGGTCAAGCGCGATCCACCGTTCCCAGACGTCGCCGATCAGCCGCCCGGTCGCGGTGTCGAACGGCAGCAGCGCCTTGCCCGGGCGGTCGGGGTCAGGCGAGTAGGCACACGCGTACCCGTACATCTCCAACGGCTTGCCGAAGCGGTCGAAGTCGAACCGCGGGCTCTTGGCCAGCCGCTGGAAGAAGACCTCGTACGAGCCTTCAAAGTCATCGCGCAGGATGCGCGCGACGCTCGGAAACTCGGGCAGATAGCAGCACTCGAACAGCGCATCACCGGCGTGTGACGCGAGCCCCCCGAACACGTCGGGACGAAGCATCGGGACGACCATCGCGCCGTAGCCGCCCGACGATTTTCCCGCCAATCCGCGATGGTCGCGATCCGGGCTCGTTGGGTAGCGCTCATCGATGAACGCGACCACCTCGTCGCAGAGGTAGTCGAGATACCGCCCGGTGCTCGACGAATTGAGGAACTGCGAGCCGCCCCGCGAGGTCCACGCGTCGACGAGCACGATCACGGCGTCGGGGCACTCCCCGCAGGCGAACATCGCGTCGAGCCGTTCGATGTAGTTGGGCTCGAACGCCGAGCGCGACAGCCACATATCGAGCTGCCCCGTGAAGCCCTGAATCACGTAGATGCACGGCAGACTGCGATCGTGCCCAGGCTCGACACCCGGCGGCCGATACACGTACAGCGGCCGCCGCGCAGGATCGCCGAGCGGGTTACCCCTCAGCACGTCGGACTCGACAACCAGCCTGTCGAGCGAGCCGCTCAACGGACGGTCCCAGGGAGCCCCCGGCAGCCCGTCCAGTTCGCGCAAGCTCATGGCTGCAACCTACGCGAAACTGCCCCACGGGGCCAGCCCCGTTGCAGGTGGCGCTACCCGGGTATAGTCGATTTACGGTCACGCCAGGAGCCGAAAAATGACTGATCGAGTGCAGATCCAGCCGTCGAGCACCAACGGCGCCGAAGCGGACCTCGACTCGGTCGAGACGACCGAGTGGCTCGAGGCAATCGACGCCGTCGTCTCGCATGACGGGCCCGGCCGGGCCCGCCAGCTGCTGGCCCGCGTCGTAGACCGCGCGCAGCGCGTCGGCACGGGGCCGATCGCGACCCTCACGACCCCGTACGTCAACACGATCCCGGCCGACCAGGAGCCCCCGTTCCCGGGCGACCCCAAGATCGAGCGTCGCCTGCGCTCGATCGTTCGCTGGAACGCGATCGCGATGGTCGTGCGCGCGAACAAGATCTCCTCCGAGCTCGGCGGGCACATCGCCAGCTATCAGTCGCTGGCGGCGCTGTACGAGGTGGGTTACAACCACTTCTGGCGCGCGCCGGATGGCGAGCCGGATGACCCGGGCGCTGCCCAATCAAGTGAGGCCGGAAGCCGAGCGGGCAGCAAGCCCGGGCCCGGCGATCTCGTCTACTTCCAGGGCCACTCCTCGCCGGGCAACTACGCGCGCGCGTTTCTCGAGGGAAGGCTGACAGCCGAGCAACTCGACGGCTTCCGCCAGGAGGTGTCGACGGCGGGCGGGCTCTCCTCCTACCCGCATCCGTGGCTGATGCCCGACTTCTGGCAGTTCCCGACCGTCTCGCTGGGGATCGGCGCGATCACCTCGATCTACCAGGCGCGGTTCATGAAGTACCTCCAAGCGCGGGGAATGGCCGAAACCGACGGCCGCAAGGTGTGGGCGTTCCTCGGCGACGGGGAGATGGACGAGCCCGAGTCGATGGGCGCCACCGCGCTCGCCGGACGCGAGCGGCTCGACAACCTGATCTGGGTCGTCAATGCCAACCTGCAGCGGCTCGACGGCCCCGTGCGCGGCAACGGCAAGATCATCCAGGAGCTTGAATCGGACTTCCGCGGCGCTGGCTGGAACGTGATCAAGGTCGTGTGGGGCGGCCGCTGGGATCCGCTGCTCGCGGCCGACACCGACGGCCGGCTCGTGAAGGTGATGGAGGAGTGCGTCGACGGCGAGTATCAGACGTTCAAATCGCGTGACGGCGCCTACGTGCGTGAGCACTTCTTCGGCCGCGACCCGGTGCTGCTCGAGCGCGTCGCGCACATGAGCGACGACGAGATCTGGCTGCTCAACCGCGGCGGGCTGGATCAGCAGAAGGTGTTCGCCGCTTACGACGCGGCGGTCAAGCACACCGGTCGCCCGACGGTGATCCTCGCCAAGACGATCAAGGGCTACGGGATGGGCGTCTCCGGCGAGGGCCAGATGATCACCCACCAGGCCAAGAAGATGACCGAGGACGCGCTGCTCGCGTTCCGGGACCGGTTCGAGCTGCCCCTGTCAGACGAGCAGGTGCGTGCCGCCGAGTACTACAAGCCGCCGCCCGATTCACCGGAGATGCAGTACATGCGCGAACGCCGCGCGGCACTCGGCGGCGAGATGCCCGCCCGTCGGCGCAAGTCCAGGGCGCTCGGGATCCCCGAGCTGAGCCTGTTTCAGTCACAGCTCGACGGGACCGGCGATCGGGAGATCTCGACGACGATGGCGTTCGTCCGCGTCCTCGCGGCCCTGCTGCGCGACAAGTCGATCGGCTCCCACGTGGTCCCGATCGTCCCCGACGAGTCACGCACGTTCGGGATGGAGGGACTCTTCCGGCAGGTCGGGATCTACTCCCCCGACGGACAGCTCTACCAGCCGCAGGACTCAGAGCAGCTGATGTTCTACAAGGAGGACGAGCACGGACAGATCCTCGAGGAGGGAATCACCGAGGCCGGCTCGATCTCGTCATTCATCGCCGCCGGGACGTCATACAGCGCCCACGACGTGCAGATGATCCCGTTCTACATCTACTACTCGATGTTCGGCTACCAGCGGGTGGGCGATCTCGTCTGGGCGGCGGCCGACAGCCGGACGCGCGGCTTCATGCTCGGCGGGACGGCCGGCCGCACGACGCTCAACGGCGAGGGCCTGCAGCACGAGGACGGTCACAGCCACGTCCTGTTCTCGGTGGTCCCCAACTGCCGCGCCTACGACCCCACGTTCGGCTATGAGGTCGCCGTGATCATCCAGGAGGGCCTCAAGCGCATGCTCGTGGAGCAGGAGGACGTCTTCTACTACCTGACCTTGATGAACGAGAACTACGTCCATCCGCCGATGCCCGACGGCGCGCAGGAGGGGATCCTGCGCGGGATGTACCTACTGCGCGAAGCGCCGAGCGGCGATGGGCCTTTGGTACAGCTGCTCGGATCGGGGACGATCCTCAATGAGGTGCTTGCGGCGGCGGACCTACTCGAGGCCGACTTCGGCGTGCGCGCCGCGGTCTGGAGCGCTACCTCATTCACCGAGCTGCGCCGCGACGGAATTGAGGTCGAGCGCTGGAACATGCTCCATCCCACCGCCGAGCCGCGGCGCCCGTACGTCTCGACGCTGCTCGAGGACCGCGACGGGCCCGTGGTCGCGTCGACCGATTACATCCGCGCCTACGCCGACCAGATCCGTCAATGGGTACCGGGGCGCTACCGCGTTCTGGGTACCGACGGCTTCGGGCGCAGCGATTCGCGCCGAGGGCTGCGGCGGTTCTTCGAGGTCGACCGCCATTACGTCGCGGTCGCCGCGCTGCGCGAGCTCGCCGAGGACGGGGCGGTCGAGCCCAAGCTCGTCGCCGACGCGATCGCGAAGTATGAGATCGACCCCGACGCGCCGATGCCGACGACCGTATGAGCGACGGTCTGGTCACGGTCGAGGTCCCCGACATCGGCGACTTCGAGGACGTACCGATCATCGAGATCCTCGTCTCCGCCGGCGACACGGTCGCGGCCGAGGATCCGCTGGTGACGCTCGAGTCCGACAAGGCGACGATGGACGTGCCGGCGCCGGCCTCGGGCGTGGTCAAGGAGATCTCCGTCAAGCTCGGCGACCGAGTGTCACAGGGGTCGGCGTTGATGACGCTCGAAGGGGGCAACGGCGCTGCGCCGGCCGCCGATGCGCCGGCTGCGGATGCGCCGGCCGCGCATGCACCGCCCGAGCCCGAGCCCGCTACGCCAGCCGCTCGCGAGCCCGAGCCCGCGACGCCCGCCGCTCGCGAGCCTGCCGAGCCCGACGCGGGCGCCCCGCCGGAGGGCACCGCTGACGCTGGCAACGGCGGTGGGGCTATCTATGCCAGCCCCTCCGCCCGTCGCCTGGCGCGCGAGCTCGGCGTGGAGCTGGGCCGAGTCAGCGGCAGCGGCCGCAAGGGACGGATCACCAGCGACGACGTCCGGCAGGCGGCCGACGGCGGCCAGCCCGCCGTAGCTGCGCCGGGCGGCTCGCTGGGACTCGATCTGCCGCCATGGCCGTCGGTCGACTTCGAGAAGTTCGGGCCGGTCGAGCGCGTGCAGCGGTCGCGGATCCAGCGGATCTCGGCCCCCATCCTGGCGCGCAACTGGGTGATGATCCCGCATGTCACGCACAACGACGAGGCGGACATCACCGAGCTCGAGGCATGGCGCAAGCGCCTGAACTCCGAGCAGAGTGACGTCAAGGTGACGATGGTCTCGTTCCTGGTGGTCGCGTGCGTCGCGGCGCTGAAGGAGTTCCCCAACTTCAACTCGTCACTGGACGGCGAGGAGCTCGTGCTCAAGCGCTACTACAACATCGGCTTCGCGGCGGACACGCCCGGCGGGCTCGTCGTGCCGGTGATCAAGGACGCCGACCACAAGGGCCTGCTGGAGATCGCAAGCGAGCTGACGGCGTTGTCGGGCAAGGCGCGCGAGGGCAAGCTCTCGCCGGCCGACATGAGCGGCTCGACGTTCACGATCTCCTCGTTGGGAGGAATCGGCGGCACGTCGTTCACGCCGATCGTCAACGCGCCCGAGGTCGCGATCCTCGGCGCGACGCGGTCGGCGATGAAGCCGGTCTGGGATGGATCGGAGTTCAGGCCGCGGCTGATGCTGCCGCTCTCACTGTCCTATGACCACCGGGTGATCGACGGCGCCACCGCGGCGCGGTTCGTGGCCTTCCTGGTCGGCGTCCTCTCCGATCTGCGCCGGGCGCTGCTGTGACGCCGTCTGAAATTCGCGTCCCCGACATCGGGGACTTCACCGACGTCCCGGTGATCGAGATCCACGTCGCGCCGGGTGACCAGATCTCGGTCGAGGACCCGATCGTCACGCTCGAATCCGACAAGGCGACGATGGACGTCCCGGCGCCAGTCGCGGGCACCGTCACCCAGCTGCGGGTCTCGATCGGTGACCGCGTCTCGGAGGGCAGCGTGCTGATGGCGCTCGAGGCCGACGGCGCCGGACCTTCGCAAGCGGATTCCGAAAGCGGCGCGGACGCCACGGTCGAGCGCGAGCCTGCGCCGCCTGCGCCCCCGGAGTCCTCGGGCGGCGATCGCGACTTCCAGGTGGTCGTCCTCGGCGCCGGCATCGGCGGCTACACGGCCGCCTTCCGCGCCGCCGACCTCGGCTTGCGCGTCGCGCTGGTGGAGCGCTACGAGCGCCTCGGCGGCGTCTGTCTGAACGTCGGCTGCATCCCCTCCAAGGCGATGTTGCACGCGGCGCGCGTGATCGCGGAGGCCGAGGAGATGGGGACGCACGGCATCGCGTTCGGCGCCCCCTCGATCGATCTCGGCGCGCTGATCGGCTGGAAGACGTCGGTCGTCGACAAGCTGACGAAGGGCCTGGAAGGGCTCGCCAAGCAGCGCCGTGTGGAAGTGGTGCATGGCTCGGCACGTTTCACCGGCCCGTCGGCGCTGATCGTCGGCGAGCGCGAGGTCACGTTCGAGAACTGCATCATCGCCGCCGGCTCGCAGGCCGCGGCGCTGCCCGGCTTCCCCGACGATCCGCGCGTGATCGACTCGACCGATGCCCTGTCACCGGACTCTGTGCCCGAGCGGCTGCTCGTGATCGGCGGCGGGATCATCGGGCTCGAGATGGCGTGTGTCTACGACGCACTGGGCTCGAAGGTGACGGTCGTCGAGCTGATGGACCATCTGCTGCCGGGCTGCGATCCCGATCTCGTCAAGCCGCTGCAAAAGCGGATCTCCGGCCGCTACGAGGCGATCCACCTCAGCACTCGGGTGACGGGCGTCGAGGCGAGCGACGACGGGCTGATAGCGGAGATCGAAGGGGTTGGGTCAGAGACGTTCAATCAGGTCCTCGTGTCCGTCGGGCGGGTCCCCAACGGGCACGCGATCGACGCAGCCGCCGCCGGGGTGAACGTCGACGAGCGCGGCTTCATCGCCGTCGATCGCCGGCTGCGAACCAACGTCGAGGGGATCTACGCGATCGGTGACATCGTCGGCGAGCCGATGCTCGCCCACAAGGCGTCCCACGAGGGCAAGGTGGCCGCCGAGGTGATCGCGGGCGTCGACGGCGCCGAGTTCGACGCCAAGGCGATCCCTTCGGTCGCCTACACCGATCCCGAGGTCGCGTGGATGGGGTTGACCGAGACCGAGGCTCGGGCGACCGGGATCGAGTATGAGAAGGCCGTGTTCCCGTGGGCGGCCTCGGGGCGTGCGCTCGGCCTCGGCCGCAGCGAGGGACACACCAAGCTGCTGTTCGAGCCCGGATCGCGGCGGCTGCTGGGCTGCGGGATCGTCGGCGTGTCGGCGGGCGACGTGATCTCCGAGACCGTGCATGCGCTCGAGATGGGCGCCAACGCGGAGGACCTGGCGCTGACCGTCCACCCCCACCCGACGCTGTCGGAGACCGTCGGCTTCGCGGCCGAGATCGCGGAGGGGACGATCACCGATCTCGCGCCGCCGCGGGCCCGGCGCTGAGCAGCGCGCGCAGGTCCGCGAGCAGCTGGCGCCGCCCGTCGTAGACCCGCGCGCCGGTAACTCGGATCGAGCGGCGCCCGGCGAGCGTGTGCGCCGCGTCCTTGACGCGGTCGTCTTCGAATGAGCGCTTGCCGCGGTGAAAGTCGTAGCCGTCGAGCTCGACCACGAGGTTGTGCAGCGGCCAGAAGCAGTCGACCGGGAAGCCGTCGACGATCACGTTGGTCTGCGGCTCGGGGAGGCCCGCCTCGCGGATCAGCTCGAGGAAGTCGCGCTCGAGCTGGGATTGGGTCCAGGGCGCCTGCTCGTGGAGCTCGGCGAGCGCGCGTTTGAGCGCGGTGACGCCACGGTGGCCCGTGCTCCGCTCAAGCAGCTCCTCGAGCCGACTTGGCCTCAGCAGCTCCCGTCGCTGGACTGCCTCGAGCAGCGAGCGCAGCCGCTGATGATGCTCCAGCGTGGCCATGTCGAGCAGCGTGCGGTTCAGCGAGGTGACGGGAATCGCGTCGATCACGGTGCGATCGGGCTTTCGCAGGCTCCGACTGCGGTGGCAGCGGACTCCCGGGACGGCTCGATTCGTCGCTGCCGTGACGTCGATCATCCCGGGGGCAGTTCGGAGCTCGTGTAGCGCCGCGGCAGCGCGATGGCTGAGGAGGGCGTCTGGTCCGCACGCGAGCACCGCCGCCATCCAGCGTCCTTTGACCGACAGCCGCGTGTGCCCGACCGCGTACACGCCCCGATGGACGCGGTGCAGCCAGCCCTCGGCGACCAGTCGGCGGATCACATGCTCGGTGTATCCCAGCCGCAGCAGCTGCCAAGTGGCCACGCCCCCGTGTTGCCGGGCGGCGAGGCGAGCCAGGGGTGTGTCATCGAACCGTCCGCTGCGGACGCTAACTCGGGCCACCCCGTCAGCGTTGCGCGGAACGCGTGACGTGTGGGTGACGGCGTGCGCTTTAAGTGTGACGTCGGCGCCCGAGGCGCATGAGCAGCGCCAACGCAAGGGCGCCAACGGCAACGCGCCGGACCAGCCGCGAGCGTCGGTCGCGCTCCGAGCCCGGAGCGCCGGCGCCCCGGTAAGCCGGAATCGCGAACTCCTCGGCGGCCAGCACGTCGTGGGCCTCGGCGATCCCGGTGGGATCGGTCGGCAGCATCACGGGCCCGTGCCGAAGCCCCGGATCCGGTGCCGGAACGCCAAACTCCTCGGCCGCGAGGACATCGTGGGCCGAATCTTCTTCTGAGGGACCGTTGGACTCGGACATCCGGGGCCGATCATCGCAAATGTGAACGCCGTTTGACAGGGCCCGAGTAATCTAAGTCGGACAGACTGAGATTTGCTGGTAACCGAGGACCCCGGGTGGTATCCTCTACTTATTCGTAGTAAGCAACTACCGAAAGTGAAGACTTGATGAGCCGCCTTCTACTTGTTCCGCTTGACGACTTGGTCGTCTTCCCGGGCATGTCGCTAACGCTGGCGATCGAAGCCGGCGATGAGGATCAGGTCCTGCTGGTGCCCCGTCACGAGCAGGAATTTGCAGCGGTTGGCACCGTGGCCGAGATCTCCGAGCGGGTCCGCCTGCCCGGTGGCGGCCGTGCGGTCGCACTCCAGGGCCTGCACCGTGGTGTCGCCGGCGCCGCGCAGACGATGCCTGACGGCCGTCTGTTCGTCGAAGTCGACGAGCGGCCGGACCTGGTCCCCGTTGACGGCAAGACCCGGAACCTCGAGCGCGAGTACCGCGCCGTGGTCGAGGAGATCCTCGACGTCCGTGGCGACGACGGCCGTATCTCCGCATTTCTGAGAAGCATTTCCGAGCCGGGCACGCTGGCCGACACCAGCGGCTACAGCCCGGACCTCCGTTACGACCAGAAGGTCGAGCTGCTCCAGACGCTCGACGTGACCGAGCGCCTCGAACTGGCGCTGGGCTTCCAGCGCGAGCGGCTGGCCGAGCTTCAGGTCCGCAAGCGGATCCGCGAGGACGTCGAATCCGGCGCCGAGAAGCAGCAGCGCGAGTACTTCCTGCGCAAGCAGATGGAGTCGATCCGCAAGGAGCTGGACGAGGACGACGCCTCGATCGTCGAGGAGTACCGGACCAAGATCGAAGAGGCCGGGATGCCCGATTACGCCAAGGAGCAGGCCGAGAAGGAGCTCGGTCGTCTCGAGCGGATGGGCGAGCAGTCGGCCGAGTCGAGCGTGATCCGCACCTACCTCGACTGGCTGATCGCGGTGCCGTGGTCAGAGAAGTCCGAGGAGAAGCTCGACCCCGAGAACGCACGCGTGATCCTCGACGAGGACCACGCTGGGCTCGAGGACGTCAAGGACCGGATCGTCGAGTACATCGCGGTCAAGAAGCTGCGCGTCGAGCGCGGGATCACCGAGGACAAGCGCTCCGGCGCGATCCTCACTCTGATCGGACCGCCCGGCACCGGCAAGACCTCGATCGGCGAGTCGATCGCCCGCGCGACCGGACGCAAGTTCGTCCGCATGTCGCTCGGCGGCGTCCGTGACGAGGCCGAGATTCGCGGTCATCGGCGGACGTACATCGGCGCGCTCCCGGGCCGCCTGGTCCGCGCGCTCCGCGATGCCGGCACGATGAACCCGGTGATCATGCTCGACGAGGTCGACAAGGTCGGCGCCGACTGGCGTGGCGATCCGTCGGCGGCTCTGCTCGAGGTGCTCGACCCGGCACAGAACCACTCGTTCCGCGATCACTACCTCGATCTCGAGCTGGACCTCAGCGGGGTCATGTTCATCGCCACTGCGAATGTGGCCGACACGATCCCCGGGCCGCTGCTCGACCGGATGGAGGTCATCCGGTTCGACGGGTACACGACCTCGGAGAAGGTCGCGATCGCCCGCGGATACCTGTGGCCGCGCCAGCTCGAGCGCAACGGCCTGCGGGCCGATGAGGTCGAGATCTCCGACGAGATGCTGGAGACCGTGACCACCGAGTACACGCGTGAGGCCGGCGTCCGCCAGCTCGAACGCGACCTCGGGACCTTGCTGCGCAAGACCGCGACGAGGATCGCGTCCAACCAGACGCAGGCCCCGGTCGTGATCGATCTGGACGGCATCCGGGACGCTCTCGGACGCCAGCGCCACTTCCAGGAGTCGGCGATCCGGACGGCGGTGCCCGGCGTTGCGACCGGTCTCGCGGTCACCGGCGCCGGCGGCGACGTGCTGTTCGTCGAGGCGACGGCGATGCCCGGCAAGCCGGGACTGACGCTGACCGGGCAGCTGGGTGACGTGATGAAGGAGTCGGCGCAGATCGCGCTCTCCTACGTCCGCGGCCACGCCGGCGAGCTCGGGATCGAGCAGCCCGCGTTCGAGGATCGCTCGTTCCACGTCCACGTCCCCGCGGGAGCGATCCCGAAGGACGGGCCCAGCGCGGGCGTGACGATGGTGACGGCGCTGACCTCGCTGCTCACCGGCC
The DNA here is from genome assembly GCA_963788005.1 of uncultured Solirubrobacterales bacterium. Lineage (GTDB taxonomy): Bacteria > Actinomycetota > Thermoleophilia > Solirubrobacterales > Solirubrobacteraceae > Palsa-465. The sequence continues at coordinate 178,455 of CAWBFH010000010.1, forward strand.
GCCCCGTGAAGCACACCGTCGGAATGACGGGTGAGGTGACGCTTCAGGGTCGCGTGCTGCCGATCGGCGGCGTCAAGCAGAAGGTGCTCGCGGCGCACGCCGCCGGGCTCACCGATGTTGTGCTCCCCGAGCGCAACCGCGGTGACCTCGATGACGTCCCCGAGGAGGTCCGCGAGCAGATGCAGTTCCACTTCGCGATGACGATCGACGAGGTGCTCGGGGTGACCCTCGAGCAGCCGTCGGTTCAGCGCGCAGCGGCCTAACCACCAACACGCCCCAGGACCCCTCCCCCAGCGACCGGCCGCCGTTCCCAAACGGCGGCCGGTTCGCTTCGTAGTAGCGTGAGGCACATGACCACGATCACCCCATCGCAAGAGCAGCAGGTAGTCGACCGGGTTCCCAAGCAGCTGTACATCGGCGGCGAGTGGCGCGACGGCGCCAAAGGCACGCTGTCGGTCGAAGATCCCTCCACCGGCGAGTCGCTGTGTGACGTCGCGGACGCATCCGTCGACGACGCCAAGGCGGCGCTCGACGCGGCCGTCGATGCCGGCCCCGCATTCGCCAAGATGGCGCCGCGCGATCGAGGCGAAATCCTGCGCCGCGCGTTCGAGATGATCATCGAACGCAAGGAGGAGCTGGCGCTCCTGATGACGCTCGAGATGGGCAAGACGGTCAAGGAGTCCCAGGCCGAGATCACCTACGCGGCGGAGTTCTTCCGCTGGTTCGCCGAGGAAGCCGTCCGGGTCGAGGGCCGTTACGCGGTCAACTCAAACGGTCAGGGCCGGGTCCTGACGATGAAACAGCCGGTTGGTCCCTGCCTGATGATCACGCCCTGGAACTTCCCGCTCGCGATGGGCACCCGCAAGATCGGACCTGCGATCGCGGCCGGCTGCACGATGATCGTCAAGCCCGCCCAGCAGACGCCCCTGTCGATGCTGGCGCTGGGGAAGATTCTCGAGGAGGCCGGTCTGCCGGGCGGCGTTCTCAACCTGTTCACCGCCTCGTCCTCGTCTGAGACGACCGCGCCACTGATCGCCGACCAGCGGCTGCGCAAGATGTCGTTCACGGGATCGACCGAGGTCGGGCGCAGGCTGATGGCGCAGGCGTCCGACACGCTGCTGCGACTCTCGATGGAGCTGGGCGGAAACGCCCCGTTCCTCGTGTTCGAAGACGCCGACCTCGACGCGGCCGTGGCCGGCGCGATGATCGCCAAGATGCGCAACATCGGCGAGGCCTGTACATCGGCCAACCGGTTCCACGTGGCCGACGCGATCGCCGAGCAGTTCGCGGACAAGCTCGCAGCGCAGATGGGCGCGCTCAAGGTCGGGCGCGGCGTCGACGAAGGCGTCGACATCGGGCCGCTGATCGACGACAACCAGCGCAGCAAGGTCTCAGAGCTCGTGCAGGACGCGATCGGGCGCGGCGCCCACGCGGTCGTCGGCGGCCACGCACGCGACGGCGCGGGCTACTTCTATGACCCGACCGTGCTGACCAACGTCCCCGACGACGCCGAGTTGCTCCAGGAGGAGATCTTCGGCCCGGTCGCCCCGATCCGCAGCTTCGATGACGAGGATGAGGCGATCGCGGCGGCCAACAACACCGAGTACGGGCTGGTCGCGTACGTGTTCACGAGCAACCTCAAGCGCGCGCTGCGCGTGGTCGAGGGGCTCGAGACCGGGATGGTCGGCCTCAACCAGGGAATGGTCTCCAACGCCGGCGCCCCGTTCGGCGGCGTCAAGCAATCGGGCTTCGGCCGCGAGGGCGGTCACGAGGGGATCGAGGAGTACCTCGCGACCAAGTACGTCGCGATCAACCTCTGAGCGTGACCGGACTCAGGGCGTGGTAGGCGCCTCGACGGCGTCACGGCCGAGCGGGCCGCAGACCACAGCGGGCTGATCGGCCTGCTTGAGTCTGTGGCGCAGCAGCACGAATGCCGGCGCGCCCAGGAAAGCCGGCACGAGCAGCTGAAAGAGGCGGTACAGGAGCACGGCCGCCGTCGCGAGCCCCAGATTGACGCCGTAGAGCGCGAACACGCCGATCAGCGCCCCCTCGGTACCGCCGATCCCGCCGGGAAGCGGAATCAGATTGCCGAGCTGACCGATCAGGTAACCGAGCACGAGGGTGCCGAACGCGGGCACCGTCCCCACCGCGGCGAACGCGAAGCCGAGCGCAGCGATGTCGAACGCCATGTATGCGAGCGAGCCGACGATCACGCCGAAGCTGTGCGCCCGCAGCAGCAGGATCGCCTGCTCGACGCCGTCGGCGGCCGCCTCGACCAACGACACCAGCGCGCCGCGCAGGCGCGCCCGCCAGCCTTCGCCGTCCGCGTCCGTTCGGCGGCCCCCGAAGGCGCGTAGCAATCGAGGGCAGAGCACGACGACGAGCACGCCCAGCGCGGTGATCAAGGCCGGCACGAGCGTCAGCACCGCGCCGCCGCGACCCGCCAGCACGCCGACGAACACGCCGAGCCCGACGAGGATCAGGGCGAAGAAGTTGGCGGCGCTGGTGACGACGAAGAAGGCAACCGTCCGGCGCGCGATGTGCCCCGTCGGCATCCCGGCCTGACGCAGAGCCCAGACGCCCAGCGCGAGACCGCCGGCGCCGCCAGCGGGCAGAAGCGAGTTCGCCGCCTGCTCGGCCATCGCGATGTCGTAGCTCAACCGCCACGACATCCGCGAACAGAAGGTCGCGCGGAACACGAGCAGGTAGCCCAGGCACGAGGCGACCTCCGCCAGCGCGACCGCGACGACCCAGACCGGGTCTGTGTTTTGCAGCCGGGCGCGGACCTCGTCCAGACCCGGAAGCGCGCTGATCGCGATCACGACCAGCGCGATGACCGCGATGATCTCGAGCAGGCGGATGAGCAGATGCCGGGAGTGCAGCTCGTCGGGCATCTCGACCCGCGCACCGGCACGCGGATCGATCGCCGACCCGCCGCCGTCAGCCTGCACTGCCTTTCCCGAAAGCCTCGAGGTGCGTGCGCGCCAGCACTGCAGCCGTAGCTTACGTGGCCGAGCTTGCGCCCCTGGGAGATGGGGAATCGACCGGAGCCTCGCCCTCAGTGAGGTCCCACCGCACCTGCCAGCACGCCGAAGGCAGCCGTGCGCGCGGCGCCGCGCGGCCTAGGGATCCAGCGTGACCGTGGACGTGGAGGTCCGCGCTTTGCCTTTCTACGCCTACGAACACGCACCGTGACCCCACCCGAGCCACCGAGCACTTCGACCCGTCATCGAACTCGCATCCGCGTCGACCGGCTCGCCGTGGCCGGTCTCCCGCGCCTCGTCCAAGAAGCTGCGTAACACCGTCCGGTCCCCTGTACCCTCCTTGAGAGCCAATGGCGTACGCAGAGGAGAGCCCGCGGATGTCGGGAGCGATTAATCAGCATTCGGCTGCTCTCGCGAACGAGTGGCGGCGCTTGACGCGTGCCGCCACGGGGGTCGCGCTGCTGACCGCGCCAGCGTTTTTCGTGATTCTCTACGACTCGAATCACCTGAGCCTGGTGGTGGCACTGCTGGTGACGGTGATCGCGGTGGTGATGTTCCGCGGCTTGGTCGAGGTGCTGGCGCGCAAGCTGATCCCGTCGCCGAGCCTGTACGGGGCGGACGCGAGCCTCAAGCAGGAGGACATCGTCGCGCGCAGGCGGTACTGGTTCTGGCGCGGCAAGTTCCGCCGGCTGCCTTTCTACATCCTCATCATCCTGGGGCTGCTCGCGCTGTGTCAGGTGCTGTTCGCGTTCGCCGGCGTGAGCGCGCCGTTCTTCCATCCATTCGATGGACTGCATCAAATCTTCCCGCCCGACACGCTGCCGCAGCTGGCGCTGGTGTTCATCCAGCTGCCGCTGCTGTTCTTCGTCAACTTCGCGATCTTCTTCGGCCCATTCCTGTTCTTCGCCGTGCGCCAGATCCGCGGCTATGAGCCCGGCGACGCGACCTGGGGCGTGAAGATCGACGACGTTCGCGGCCAAGCCGAGGCCAAGGAGGAGATCACCCGCGTGATCACCCTCTGGCAGTCCGGCGAGGCGTTCGAGAAGGCCGGCGGCAAGCGCGAGCGTGGGCTGCTGTTCCTCGGCGCGCCGGGCACCGGCAAGACGATGATCTCGAAGGCGATCGCGACCAACTTCAACTGCCCGTTCGTCACGATCCCCGGGTCGGGCTTCGCCGGCATGTTCATCGGTATGGACGCGATCACCGTCCAGTTCCTCGCCCGCAAGGCGCGCAAGCTCGCGTCCAAGTGGGGCGGCCAGTGCATCGTGTTCATCGACGAGATCGACGCGGTCGGGATGCGCCGCCAGGCGCTCGGCGGCGGCTTCGGAGCCGCCGGCGCCGAGCCGACGTCGATCCACGATCTCTGCTTCTTCGGCCCGAACGGCTCGCTGACATCGAGCGGGGACCTCGTGGTCGAGTCGCGCGCGTGGCGCGACAGGCTGTTCAGCCAGCGGGGCGAGTCCTCCGCCACCGGCTACGCGACCTTCGCGCAGCGGACGACCGAGCGCATCCAGCGCCTGTACCCGGGCTTCGGGATGGGCGGCGGCATGGGCGGCATGGCGCTCAACCAGCTACTCGTGGTCATGGACGGCATCGACGAGCCGCCGCTGATGCGCAAGGTGGTGACGAACAAGTTCAACACCTTCCTCGACGCGATCTTCATCGTCCCGTCGAAAGTCGGCAAGATCCCGCTCCGACTGCGGCCGCCGCGGCCTCGCCAGGAGCAGATCTACTTCATCGGCGCCTGCAACGTGCCGATCCAAGTGCTCGATCCGGCGCTTACCCGGCCCGGCCGGATGGGCCGCCACATCTGGTTCCGCACCCCGACCAAGGATGACCGGCTCGACATCCTCGATCTGTACCTCGGCAAGGTCGCCCACGAGCCCGACCTTGACACCGACCGCCGTCGCGACGAGCTCGCCCGGATCACCAACGGCTACTCGCCGTCGATGATCGAGCAGTGCTGCTCGATGGCGCTGACGATCGCCCACACCGAGGGCCGGCGGGAATTCGCCTGGCGCGACATCGTCGAGGCGATGACGACGGTCGAGACCGGCACCGCTCAGAACATCGAGTACATCCAGGAGGAGACGCGCGCTGTCGCGATCCACGAGGCCGGTCATGCCGCCGCCGGCCACGTCTACCTGGAGAAGGACGTCCTCTCGACCCGCCTCTCGATCCGCAAGCGCGGCGGCTCGCTCGGGCACTACCAGAGCATGGAGAAGGACGAGCGCTTCTCGCACTTCCGCAGCCGTGTGATGGGCGGCCTGATCATGACCCTCGGCGCGATGGCAGCCGAGCACGTGTTCTACGGCGAGAACTCGCAGGGCGTCAGCGGTGACGTGGGCAGCGCGACCGCGACGGCGGCGGCGATGGTCGGCATCTGGGCGATGGGGCCGGACCCGGTCCACATTGCGCTCAGCCTCGACGATGAGGACGATCAGCACGAGGCGGTCACCAGGCGGCTCGAGCGAATCGGGTCGACGATCATGAACCGCGCCGGCGGCTCGATGCTGTCTGAGGATCCCGTCGGCTCGATCCTGCGCAACCCGGACAAGAAGCGCGCCGCCGCCCAGATCCTCGGCCAGGCCTACGTCACGGCGTACGCGCTGATGGCCTTCAACCGAGAGGGCATCGAGCAGATCGCGGACGCGCTCATCGATCGCAAGGAATTGCACGGGGACGAAGTGGGCGTGCTGCTCGACAGCGTCAGACTCAAGCGTCCCGACATCGACCTCACCGACCCGAAGACATGGCCGACGATATGAGCGACCAGCCGCCGGTCGCGCGTTCGACCGACGAACATGCGGTCGGTGGTGCCCTGCCCAAGTCGTCGGCCAAGTCGCGCCGAGGAATGGCGGGCCCTGCCTCCCCCCACGCGCATCGGTTTCGCACCGCGACGGCGCTGCTGGTCGGCCTAGGGATCGGCGCGCTGCTGATCGCGGTCGCCGTGGCGATCAGCGGGGGCGGCCAGAGCAAGCCGTCGGCACCGTGGTCGAGCTGGACTCCGACCGACGGCGGCACGCAGGGAGCACGGGAAATCGCCGACTACGTCGCGCCGTTCTACCGACTCTCACCCGTCGATCAACTCGCGGTCGTGACGGTGGTCAACCTCGAGTCCACGACGCAGGCGACGGCGGCCGCCGAAGCGGCCTCGAACGGCACGCCGAGCTCGTCGAGCGGCCTCCAGGTGGCGGTTCAGGCAAATCCGAGCTCGAGCGCCGTCTCGCTCCTGAGCGGAAACACGATCGCCTACAACCTGTGCGGGATCGGCGGCAAGAATTGCGCGATCGGGATTGGCACCCCGTCGACCAATCGGCTGCTGCTGCTGCGCCGTGAGGCGCTCGAGCTCGCGCTCTACACGTTCAAGTACATCGGTGGCGTCAACAACGTCGTCGCGATCCTGCCGCCCGGCCGCACACAAGAGACGAGCACGCTGTCGAAGAAGCTTCCGACATCGGACTCGGCCTCGAGCAAGTCTGTCGATATCGCGGTCCTGTTCGTCAAGCCCGAGCTGCAGCCGTTGCTCAACCGGCCTCTGAACAGCTGGTTGCCCGGGGAGTTTCCCCCGACCGTGGCCCAGATGGCGAAGGCGCCAGAGGCCGGGCTGGTGGACCAGCTCACGGCCCACGGCTTGTTCTCAGAGCAGCTTCAGCAGGCCCAGGACGGCAGCAACCTGATCGTCCTGGATCCGCTCCCACCGCAGTAGGCCGCTCCTAGGACGGCTCGCGGTCCGGAGGCGCGGTCGCGGGGCGCGGCTCGTACCCCGGGCAGTTGGTGACCGGTAGCCGCGGGTAGCGCGGGAAGCGATCCGGCTCGGTCCGCGACCGGCGACAGAGCGAGAAAACGGAGCCGCGGGTATTGCGGACGATCTGCTGGTGACGGCACTCGTCACAGAGTCCGGCGCCGGGCCCCGGCCCGGAGCTCGAGGTCACCTCGTCAGCTCCTCCAGCAGCAGCACGAACGATCGGTAGGTCCGCCCGGTCACCTGTTCGAGCGCCAGCTCACAGGTCCGGTTGCTCGAAAGGCAGCCGTCCAATGGGACCCCATCGAGTTCACGCGCCACGTCGCGCAGCGCCGAGGCCGGAAGCTCAGGGTGAAGCCAACCGCGATCGCCCGCCATCCCACAGCAGCCGGTGGTCGCGGGAACCACCACCCGGTCGGCGAGGCGCGAGGCGATCGCCGTCAGCTTGGCGGCCAGCCCGAGCTGCGTGCAGGCACACGTCGGATGGACGGCGACGCTGCGAACCCGGCTGCCGATCTCGAGTCTGTCGAGCAGGTGGTCGTGGACCCACGCAATCGAGTCCAGCACTTCGATTCCGTCATGCTCGAGCTCGGTAACGACCCCATGCGTGCACGAGCTCGCGTCGATCACCACCGGCAGCCGACCGTTCTCGCTCCAGCGGCGCAACGCCGCCGCGGTGTGGGCGCTCATGTGCTCGTGGCCGGCGCGATACCCCTTCGAGCTCCACGGCACGCCACAGCAGTGCCCGGCGACGTCGTCGGGAATCCACAGCGGCAGCCCGGCCCTGCCGGAAATAGCGACCAGCGCCTCGGGCAACGTCGGAGTCGCGGCGGCGCCCCGCGGATTGCCAAAGATCCGGTTCAGGCACGAGGGCAGGTAAACCGCGGCGGCACCTGCTGGTGAGCTCGGCGGCAGTTTCGACGGCGCCGGCGCCGGCGCTCCCGCCGTCCAGGTCGGCACGAGGTCGCCGCCCGCCAGGGAGCCGATCGGCTTGCTGGCAGCGGCCAGCGCCCGGTCGCCGACGACGCGTGCGGCGACGGCCCCGCCCCGCAGCGCCCCCCGCGCGGCGCGCTCCACGGCCGGGTAGCGCTTGGCCACGCTGAGCGCGGCGCGTTCGGCGCGGGCGCTGTGCTCGCGCGCGCGCAGCTGCTTGACCAGCGTGCCGGTGTCGATCGCGACCGGGCAGGCGGCGGCACACGAACCGTCCGCGGCGCAGGTCTGGAGCGCGTCATATTCGTACTGCGACAGCAGCGCCTGCAGGACCGGCGAGTCGCCCGGCTGACGGGCCATCTCGCGGCGAACCGCGATCCGCTGGCGCGGCGTGGAGGTCACGTTTCGCGACGGGCAGATCGGCTCGCAGAACCCGCACTCGATGCACTTGGTCGCCACCTCTTCGATCTCGGGGACCGTCTTCAGCGCGCGCAGGTGCGCCTCCGGGTCGCGGCTGAGTACGACCCCGGGGCCGAGGACGCCGTCCGGATCGGCGAGCTGCTTGACCCGCCACATCAGCTCGGTCGCCTTGACGCCCCACTCGCGCTCGACGAACGGCGCCATGTTGATCCCGGTGCCGTGCTCCGCCTTGAGCGAGCCGTCGTATTTGTCGATGATCAGATCGACCAGCTCGCCGATGAACACGGCGTAGCGGTCAAGGTCCTCCGGCTTGGCGAAATCCGGAGTGAGCATGAAGTGCAGGTTGCCCGCCGAGGCGTGGCCGGCGACCCCGGGCAGGAAGCCGTGCTTTGTCAGCAATGCCTGCAGGTCCTTGGCCGCCTCGGCGACGCGCGCCGGGCGCACGCAGATGTCCTCGCTGATCAGCGACACGCCCGGGGGTCGAATTGCCGCCACCAGCCCGTACATTCCCTCGCGTACGTGCCACAGCATCTCGATCCGCTCGCGATCGCGGCTGAAGCTCGGATCGCCGATCAGTGGCCGGCCGGCGAGGATCTCGAGCGCTGCGCGTTCGGGCTCGTCCAGCCCGTTGGGTTCGTCCGAGCGGAACTCGACCAGCAGCGCAGCGGAGGTGGGCGGCACCTGCTTCCACTCCTCGGGCGTGCCGGGCATGTTGTAGGCGGCGGCGATCAGCGTTGACGCGATCATCAGTTCGGTCGCGGTCGCCCCGGCCGCGACCAGCTCGCCGACGGCCGCGGCGGCGCTGTCGACGTCCTCGAAGCCGATCAGTCCGAGCGTCGTATAGCGACCGAGCGGGACGGTCTCGAAGGCCGCCTCGGCGAGGAAGGCGAGCGTGCCCTCCGAGCCGACCACCAGCCGGCGGAAGATCTCGAGCGGACTGTCGGCGTCCAGGAATGCGCACAGCCGGTACCCGGTCGTGTTCTTGATCTCGAACTTTCGCGCGATCCGATCCGCGAGCTCGGAGTCGCCTCGGATCTCGTCGCGGATCTCGATCAGCCCGGCCGCGAGCTCGGGGTTGGACTGCGCGAAGCGCTCCTGCGCCCCGGGCGCGGCCGTGTCGATCACGGTGCCGTTGGCGAGCACGAGCTTCATCGACCGAACCGTCCGGTAGGAGTCGGCGACGATCCCGCACCGCATGCCGCCCGAGTTGTTGGCCACGACGCCGCCGACGCACGCGATCTGCGTGCTCGCCGGATCTGGGCCGATGCGACGGCCGTGACGCGCCAGCAGACGGTTGGCGAGCCCGAGCGTGACCCCCGGCTGCAGGCGGGCCACCGCCCCTCCGTCCTCGATCCGAGCCCGCTGCCAGTGGTGGCGCGCGTCAACGAGGATCGAGTCCGTCTGGGATTGTCCGTTGAGGCTCGTGCCGCCGGCCCGGAAGACGAGCGGCGTCCCGCGCTCGGAGGCGAGCCTCATCAGCGCCGCGACGTCGGCCACGTCCCGAGGCCTGGCGACGGCCTGCGGGATCATCCGGTACGGACTCGCGTCCGACGCGTAGCGCACGAGGTCGAACGCGCGGCTGAGGACCTGATCGGCGCCGAGCGCTTGGACCAGCTGCGCGCGCAGCGGCTCGGGCGTCCCTTGCGCCACCCAGTCCGGCGCTCGATCGGCGGCCGGCTGGGGCTGCTCGGGAGCGATCCGGCGAGTCTGAGGTGCCCGCGACGCCCGGGCCATCACTCGAGCCACATTCCCGACGCGACCGGTACCTGCACCAGGCGCGGGCCATCGTCGGCCGCGATCGCTTCGCGCAGCGCGTCGGTCAGCTGCTCGCGTCCGGTGACCTCGTGCGCCGGCATCCCGTACCCGCGCGCGACCGCCGCGACGTCGAGGCCGGGCAGATCGAGGCCGGGCGCTCCGCTCACCTGCTCGAGCATCGCGAACCACTTGAGGATCATGTACTCGTCGTTGCGCAGGACCAGGAACGTGACCGGCACCTTGTAGGCGACCGCCGTCCACAGCGCCGTGATCCCGTACTGCGCCGACCCCTCGCCGAGCACGCACACGACCGGACGGTCGGGCTGCGCGAGCCCGACCCCCACCGCCGCGGCAATGCCGAACCCCAGTCCGCCGCTGGCGCAGAAGTAGTAGCTGGCGGGCTCGGAGATGCGCAACCGGTTGCGCAGCGACAGCGTGCAGGACGGGGTCTCGACAACCGCGATCGCGTCCTGCTGCCACGCGTCGGCGAGCGCCGCCATCGCCTCAGATCCGCTGAGCGGATCTGACTCGGCCGGCTCGCCGGGCTCGGGGCGGGGCGTGGGCGGGTCGCGCCGCGCCTCGGGGACGAGCTCGACCAGGCGCTCGAGCGCGAGCGCGACGTCGCCGACAATCGCGTCACCCATCGGCGCGCGGGCCGCCTCGTTGGGATCGCTGGTGATCGCCACGAGTTCGGTCCCCGGCGCGAGCAGCGGCCCCGGGAGATAGGGGTAATACGGGAACACCGACGACCCGACAACGAGGACCAGGTCCTGCTCCTTGAGCGCCTCGCCGAGCGGTCCGATCGCCGGCGGCAGGATGCCGGCGAAATTGGGATGACGCTCGGGGAAGCCCAGGCGCGAGCCGCCCGTCGCCGGGGTCGCCCAGACCGGCAGGCGCTGTTTCTCCGCCAGCGCGACCGCTGCATCCCAGCCCCCGGACGCGTCGATGTCAGGGCCGGCGACCAACACCGGGTTCGCCGCCTTGCTCAGCCGGCTCGCCAGCTCCGCGAGCGCATCGGGATTCGGGGCGCTGCGCCCGGTGACCGTGCGAGCGAGCGCGCGGTCGGCCCGGTCGGAGTCGGCCGCCTGCGACCAGTCGTCCATCGGGATCGAGACGAACACCGGCCCGCGAGGCGCCAGCGTCGCGTAGTTGATCGCGCGCGCAAGCGCGCCCGGTACGTCCTGGGCACGCGTCGGCTCGTGGCTCCACTTGACGTACGGCTGCGGTCCGATCGTCGCGTCCCGGTTTGTCAGATTCGCCTCGATCGTGATGTGCGGCCGGACCTGCTGGCCCGCGGTTATGACCAGGGGCGCCTTGTTCGCCTGCGCGTTGAAGATCCCGCCGACCGCGTTGCCGACGCCCGGCGCGGTGTGGAGGTTGACGTGGGTCGGGCGGCCGGTCGCCTGCGCAAAGCCGTCGGCCATCCCGACGACCGCCTGCTCCTGGAGCCCGAGCACGTAGCGGAAGTCGTCCGGAAAGTCGGCCAGCATCGGCAGCTCGGTCGAGCCGGGGTTGCCGAAGATGGTCGTCATCCCGTGGGCACGGAACAGGTCGAAGGTCGCTTCGCGGACGGTGGCCATTGGGGCCGGTCTCCTTGGTCGGTAGCCCGGGACCCTAGTGCGCCACGAGCGTCGGCGCGCTGCGGCTTTTCTCGACGATCAGCGGCCGGCGAGTGCTTCGCGCGCCGTGGCGTTGTCGGCGATCAGAGCCCGACGAGTACTTCGCGCGCCGCGCGCTCGCCCGAGCTGACCCCGCCGTCCATGTACCCGTTCCAGTAGGTCGCGGTCTCGGTTCCGGCCCAGTGAATCCGGCCTACCGGCTCGCGTAGGTGCGGCCCGTAGCTGACGAACGAGCCCACCGCCGGAATCCCGACCGGGCAGCCGCGCGTCCACTGCTGCTGACTCCAGCTCGTCTCGAAGAACTGCTTCGGGTGCTTGGCCTCGGGCCCGAAGAAGGTCGCGAGCTGTCCCACGACGGCGGCGCGCCTGGCGCCGGCCGACATCCGTGCGTAGCGGCGCGCGTTGTCACCGCCGACGAAGCCGAACACGACCCCGGGCTTGCCACCCGGCGGTGAGTCGTCAAACGAAACGCTGATCGGAAAGCCGGTTGCGACCGCCGAGCCGGTCAGCCCTTTGGCGCGCCAGAAGGGGCGGTCGTAGACGGCGGCCACCTTCGTCAACGTGCCCTGGCCGTAGCGCTGCGTGAGTTGGTCGCGCTCGAACGGGAGGATCGGGTCGTAGTCGATCCTGCCCGCGAGCGTTGGCGCGATCGCGACGATCACCCGCTGCGCCCTGATCGTCTCGCGATCGGAGACGACCGTTACGCCGGCGCGGTCCTGGACGATCCGGCGGACCGGCGAGTCGAGCACGACGCGGTGACCGAGCTGCGCCGCGACCTTGATCGGCAGCAGCTGCGAGCCACCGACGAAGCGGTTCGCCTGGGCGCCGCCGCGCGTGTTGAAGTTGCGCTCGAAGGTTCCCGGGTTCTGCGCATCGCCGGAGGCGGCGATGTAGAACAGCGCGAACAGCAGTGACAGCTCCCGTGGCTCGGCGCCGAAGATCGGCCGCAGCGCTGCCGCGGTCAGCTCTTGAAAGCGCTCGGTCGCGTTGTGTTCGTCGAGGTAGGTCTGCACGGTCTGGCCGTCGAGCGCGGCGGCGTTGGACGCCGTCCACGGGGCGTTGACGGGAACCGACCTCGAGAGCTGGTCGAGCGTCAGCACGTTGGTCGCCAGCTCGGCCGCGATCGCCGGATCCGGCGGCGCCGTGCCAAACGGCCCGGTGTCGCTGTAGGTCAGCCGTTCGCCGTCGGCGATGTAGACGTCATCCCCCTTGTCGTAGACCGGGAAGGTGTCGACCTTGAGCTCGCGCGCGAGCTTGGCGACGTGGTTCTGGGTCGGGCCGAGGAAGGTCCCGCCACGCTCCGAGATGTGGCCGTGGCCGAGGTCGTGGTTCCAGATCCGGCCTCCGACGCGGTCACGCGCCTCGAGCACGATCACCCAGCGGCCGGCGCGCGCGATCTGGCGGGCGGCCGTCAACCCGGCGATTCCCGCGCCCACGATGACCACTTCAGCGTGCTGAACGGTGGCCGACCGGCGGCGCTTGGCAGCGTCTGCCGCCTCGGGCAGCGCGGCCGCGGCGCCGCTTGCGACCGTCGCGGCGACGAAACCGCGGCGTGTGATCCGGCTATTGCTCACGGCGTCTAAACCCTGGGCAGGGACCCGTAGTTGCGGTGTTCGGAGCGCCTACTCGCGGTGGCCACGAGTTCCCGGTGGCGTTCGAGCATCGCGGCGATATTAGTAACCCAGTGCAAGAAATCGCTAACAGCATTGCCGGGATTCGGCGGTCCCGACCGCCAGACCGAACGTAACAGAAGGCACTATACTTTGTGAAGCATGGGAACCTTTTGGCGCCTGCTCGCGTTTCTGCGTCCTTACCGAAAGGGCGTCATCTGGTCGTTCGTGCTCGCCTTCGGCGCCCTCGGCGGCACGGTCCTGATCCCGTGGCTGACCGGCGTGGGAATCAACGCGATCCGGGGGCATGACCACCGCCGGCTGGTGCTGCTGGCGATCGCGATCACGGTCGCCGGTCTCGCCCGGTTGGTGTTGAGCGTGTTCCGGCGGCTGATCGCCGGCGAGGTGTCACTCGCCGTCGAGGTCGACCTCCGCAACCGCCTGTACGGCCATCTGCAGCGCCTCGAGCTCTCGTTCTTCGATCGCCAGCAGACCGGGCAGCTGATGTCCCGGGCGACGGTCGATCTGCAGTCGGTGCGGTTCTTTCTCGGCTACGGCTTGATCTTCATCGCCCAGTCGGTCGTCACGATCCTGCTCGCGGCGGTGGCGATGTTCGTGCTCGATCCGGGACTGGCGGCGATCTCGCTCGCCCCGGTCCCGTTCGTAGTGCTGATCGCCAACCGGTACGGACACCGGTCCCGGCCGGCGATGCAGGAGGCCCAGCAGCGGATCGCCGAGCTGACCGCCGACGTCGAGGAGAACGTCTCGGGCGTCCGGGTGGTCAAGGCATTCGCGCAGGAGCACCGCCAGCTTGGACGTTTTGACCACTCTGTGCAGCGGGTCTTCGACCAGCAGATGATCGCGACCAGGATCCAGGCATTCTTCAACCCCCTGATCAGCTTCCTGCCGAACCTGGGGCTCGCCGCGATCCTGCTGGTCGGGGGGCGGCAGGTGATCGATGGGTCGCTCAGCATCGGCGCCTTCACCGCGTTCTATGCCTACCTGTTGATGTTGATCTCACCGATGCGGACGCTGGGATACATGCTCGGCGCCGCGCAGCGATCGACGGCCTCCGGGGCGCGGATCTTTCAGATCCTCGATCGCGAGCCGCGGATCGTCGCTCCGCCCGACGCGCCGCCGCTGCCCGCTGGCGGCGGCCACGTTGTGCTGCACGACGCGAGCCTGACCTTCGATGGCAACACTCGCCCAGCGCTGAGCTACGTCAACCTCGACGTCCCGGCCGGCCAGACGTTGGCCCTCGTCGGCGCTATGGGTTCCGGCAAGTCCGCGCTGGTGCAGCTGCTGCCGCGCCTCTACGACGTCACCGCCGGGCGCGTCGAGATCGACGGTGCCGACGTCCGCTCGGTCGAGCTGAGCAGCCTACGAAACGCGATCGCGGTCGTCAACGACGACCCGTTCCTGTTCTCGGCGACGGTGCACGACAACATCGCCTACGCGCGGCCCGACGCCTCGCGCGAGGACGTCGAGCGCGCGGCCGTGGCGGCCCAAGCGGCCGGCTTCATCGCGCGTCTCCCGAACGGCTACGACACCCGGATCGGCGAGCGCGGGCTGACGCTGTCGGGCGGCCAACGCCAGCGGATCGCGATCGCGCGCGCGATCCTCGCGGACCCGCGGATCCTGATCCTCGACGATGCGACGTCCTCGGTCGACTCGTCAACCGAGATGGAGATCAAAGCGGCGCTGCGCGAGCTGCTCGCCGATCGCACCACGTTCGTGATCGCCCACCGCCTATCGACGATCGCGCTCGCCGATCGGATCGTCGTGCTGGAGGACGGGCGCGTCGCCGCCGACGGCTCGCACGACGAGCTGTTCGAGAGCTCCGAGCTGTACCGCGAGATCGTCGAGAAGGGCATGCCCGATCAGGTGTTCCTGACCCGCAACCCCGTGGAGGTCGCCGGGCTATGAGCGTCGCCAGGCTCGAGATCAGACGGCGACTGCAGGAGACCGGCGGGCGCGGGCGCAAGCTGCGCGGGCTGGCCGAGCTGCTGGCGCCGTACAAGTGGCGGGTGGCGGCGATGTTCACATCGCTGGTCCTCGCGACCGCCGCCGCGCTCGCGCCCGTGCCGCTGGCGAAGGTCGCGATCGACAAGGGAATCGAGCGCCACGACGTCGGCACGCTCGATGTGGTCGTGATCATCTTTTTGATCTCGGCGGTCGTCTACGGCGTGGCCACCTACGCGCAGACCTACCTGGTCGGCTGGGTCGGCCAGCGTGCACTCCAGGATCTGCGCCTGAAGCTGTTCTCCCACCTACAGTCGCTCTCGATCGGGTTCTACTCGCGCAACCGCGCAGGCGTCTTGATCTCGCGCATGACGAACGACGTCGAGGCGCTGGACCAACTCGTGGAGGACGGCCTCGCGACCTTGATCCAGTCGAGCCTGACGCTGCTCGGCGTGCTGGTGATCCTGTGTGTTCTCGATCTCCACCTCGCCCTGTTGACGTTCATCGCCCTGCCGATCCTGGCGATCGGCGCGGTCGCGTTTCGGATCGCGTCGGCCGACGCGTACCGGCTGACGCGGGAGAAGATCGCCTCGATCACGGGCTATCTGCAGGAGACGCTCTCCGGGATCCGCGTGGTGCGAGCGTTCGGGCAGGAGCGCCAGCACATCAGGCAGTTCCGCGAGCTCAATGACGAGAACCGCGCGGCCAACATGACGACGGTCAAGCTGAACGCCGCCTACTTCCCCGGGGTCGAGCTCCTGTCGGCGCTGGTGACGGTCGAGATCCTCGTGGTCGGCGGCATCGAGGCGATCAACGGCCACACCTCGACCGGCGTCGTGTTCGCGTTCATCGCCGCGCTGAACAACTTCTTTGATCCGATCCAGCAGCTCTCACAGCTCTATACGACCTATCAGTCGGGGATGGCGGCGCTCGACAAGATCTTCGGGTTGCTCGACGAGCGGCCCGAGATCGTCGACGCTCCCGACGCGAGCGAGCTCCCGCGCATCCGCGGTGAGCTCACGTTCGACCACGTCTCGTTCCGGTACGGTTCCGACGACGGCGGTGCGTGGGCGCTGCGTGACATCGATCTCGAGATCGCGCCCGGCGAGACGGTTGCGCTGGTCGGCGAGACGGGCGCCGGCAAGTCGACCTTCGCCAAGCTCGTGGCGCGCTTCTATGACCCGACCGAGGGGACGGTCGCTGTCGACGGACACGACCTGCGGACCGTGACGGCGGACTCGCTGCGCTCGCAGATGGGGATGGTGCCTCAGGAGGGCTTTCTGTTCAGCGGCACGGTGCGCGAGAACATCGCGTTCGGGCGCCCCGGCGCGTCCGATGACGAGATCCGCGACGCGGCGCGTGCGGTCGGCGCCGATGACTTCATCATGGCGCTGGACCAGGGCTACGAGACCGAGGTTGGAGAGCGCGGTGTGCAGCTGTCGGCCGGCCAGCGCCAACTCGTCGCCTTCGCCCGTGCGCTGGTCGCCGATCCCCGGATCCTGGTGCTCGACGAGGCGACCTCGAACGTCGACGTTCGAACCGAGAGCCTGATCGAGCATGGCCTGCGGCGCCTGGTCGCGGGGCGCACGTCGATCGTGATCGCCCACCGCCTGTCGACGATCCGGCACGCCTCCCGGATCCTGGTGATGGAGAACGGCGAGATCATCGAGCAGGGCACCCACGACGAGCTGCTCGACGAGGGTGGGCGCTACTGGCAGCTATACCGCGACTGGGCCGAGCAGGCTAGTGCCTGACGGCGAGCGGCCGCGACGCGTGGACTTCTCCTGATCGCGACTCCGGTCGTGAACACGGCCGTACCGGCGGTCTGGGCCGGGGCGGTGTACTGCTGGTAGCGGTTGGCCGGCCCGAGCGGGAGATTTATCCGTAGTCGACGGTCCGCGCCTGCCTTCACCCGGATCGTCCGGTGGACTCTCGGTCCGTGCAGGGTCACCCGGTAATTGGCTCGCGCGACATAGACCGGCGGGGTGGTGACAGTCGCCGAACCACTGCCGGAGAGCGCGAAGCCGCGAGCATCGGCATTCTCGAGCGTACTGAACTCCTCGGCGCGGCGGTGCATGGTGACGTGCCAGCCGTAGATCGTGTAGCTGGGGTCAGCGATCGTGTAGGTGACCTTCCGTGGTGGGCGCAATGGGTGGGCGAAGTCACGGGCAATCGCGCCGACACTCCGTTTCAGGTCACGAGCCCAGTAAGCGAAGCAGTGTGTGCCGGGACCGTAGGCGTCGTAGACGCTAGGGATTCCGAGCGCCACCAGGCGATTGTGGAACAACGTGGTGTCCTCGCCGACGAGGCTCTCGATTCCCTCGGCGAACGTGGTGGCGCAGCCGGGGCCGGCGAGCGGGCCGGGCTGCCCGTTGCCGGCATACAGGAACAGCTTGGTGTCACGCAGGTTGGGAGCGAGTGTCGCCGGGTCGTGGTTGGCCCAGTTGAGCTCCTCGGTGGCCCGCGGACCGAACATCGAGTTGGCGGGAACATGGTCATAGACCGTCTCGGTGAAGTTGATGATCGACGTGCTGGGACCAATCGCGAGCTCGTTGTAGGCGATGTCCGGCGCTCCCGAGTAGGCCAGGGCGACACCGAACAGGTCGGGGTAGCGTGCGGCGTAGCTCATCGAGCAGAACCCTCCCTGCGAGAGGCCCGCGATCGCCCGCCCTTGACGGTTGGCGCGGGTGCGCAGGTTGTGATCGATCCAGGGGATCAGCTCGTCGACGTGAAAGGTCTCCCAGTCATGCACACCGCCGGTCTGCCTGGTGTTTCGGTTCCACCAGTTGGTGCACCAGCCACCCCCGTCGCCGTCGATCGCGATGTCGGGGCTGACGATGATCATCGGCAGCCCTGCGGAGGCTTGCTCGGCGTCACCGAAGTCAACCCAATCCGCGGCGGTCCCACTCGTGCCGGGCAAGAGGTACAAGACCGGATAGCGGCGGTGGCGGTTGCGAGCCGCGCTGTAGCCGGTCGGGAGCAGGATGTCCACCTTCGGTCGGCCGTAGAGCGCCTTCGTCGAGAGGATGACAGCGAGCAATCGGGAGTTGAGACGTCGCTGTGAAACCACGTGCAGCCCGTAGCCGTCCGACAACCTTGGGCTCGTTGGGGTCGCTGGGGTCGTTGGAGTCGTTGGGGTCGTTGGGGTCGCGGCCCCGGCGGCGGCGGGGGCGAACGCGATCCCGGCCGCGGCAGCGGTTGCGGTCACGGCCAGCGCGCCCCGAGCTGACCTGATCAGGCGCGACGCAGCCCGCGCTCGCTCGGGCCTGGGTGCACGCGCATACATGCGGAGAACGTACAGGAGCACATCCGGAACATCGCCGCCGCTAAGTGTCGGCGATCGCGCAGTCGGGACGGCGACGGCCGGCTCGTCGCCAACTGGCCGGGTACATGCGCGGGTACCTGGAGCGGACGCGGACGTTTGACCCGAGCGAGTTCGTGTTCACGTGAACGGGTGTCGATCTTAGGCGCATAGCGACGAGGATCGACGACCGAGTGTCACGCCAACGCGGATTCGCTGACTCGAGACACTAGAGCGGCGGGACCTGGTTATCGACCTGCGGTCCGTGGTAGAGGTGGTCGTGGTCCTTGCACGCGCCCGGGAAGCTGAACTTGACGCTGTCGCTGCGCACGCCGTTGTAGCTTGCGAACAGCGTCACGTGGCCGAGCGTGCCGACCTTGCAGCGTTGGTCCGTGCTGCTTTGCACGCGGACGACGATCTTCATGATGTTCCCGGGCACACCCCACACCACTGCGTGGTGCGAGTGATAGACCAGGTGGCGCTCGACGGTCATGATGATCAGGCGGTCGGGCTGGCGGCGGACGCGGTCGACCTGACAGAGGATCCCGGAGACCGTGTTGGCGGCCAGGCTGATGTGGCCATGGCCGCGGGCGTAGCTACCGCTCGCCCCCGTGATCGGCGCACCCGTGTGGAAGCCCCATGGCGGGATCCCGCCAACGATCGGAACCTGAGCGCAGTACTGAACCGGCGATCCGGTGGCAGTCCCCGCCGTGCCGGCTAACGCAAGCACTGACGTCAGCACCAAGAGCGCAAGTCCGATGCGCGACGAGATCTGGCTTCGCCGCATCTCGAAGCCGACTTTACCCCTCTCCCCCATGGTCTCAAACCGATCCTGGATCCGGGCGCTCCGGGCGGTCCGCGTGGTGGACATTGACGCGACGGCATCGAGCCCCGGGTCGCGTCTCGGAGGATGTCCGCTTACCTACGTCAGGCTCGTTCATGGCGTGGTTATCGGCTCCGGGCTCCGGAGGCCTCAACCTTCGCGCCTCGGTCTAGACGGGCGCTGGACGCCCGCTCCCCGGATACGGCCGGACTCGCGCCTCTGCAGCGCCTGCCCGGCGCTTGGCTACCGTGGGCGCGGGTGAGCCGGCGCCCCGGTTGGGAGGGCCAGACCGGCCGCCTGACATTGGCGTGCGTATGCTCGATATCAGATGAATGGCTACGTTTCGGGGCTGTTGACCACGGCCGTCAAAGCGACGCGGATCGGCGCTGTGCCGCACATCGACCTCGACGAACGCGGGGCCCGCGGGGACCGCTCGTTCTGCGTGATCGACGAACGAAACCGGATGGTGAACGGCAAGAACTTCGCGCGCCTACTGACCGTCGTGAGCCGTTACGACTTCGAGAGTGGCGAGCTCGCGATGGCGTTCCCGGACGGTTCGCGTGTCGAAGGTCCGGTCCGTCGCGGGGAGATGATGCCGATCACCTTCTTCTCGCGGCCCTGCACCGCACGGCTCGTAGCCGGCCCCTGGGCGGAGGCGCTCTCGTCGCACGTCGGCGCGTCGCTGCGGCTCGTCGAGCCCGACGTCGGGGTCGACCGCGGCCGCCAGGCGGGCGTCTCGCTGATCTCGCGCGCGTCGGTCGAGCACCTGGCGGCGGTCGCCAAGA
The DNA here is from genome assembly GCA_963788005.1 of uncultured Solirubrobacterales bacterium. Classification (GTDB taxonomy): domain Bacteria; phylum Actinomycetota; class Thermoleophilia; order Solirubrobacterales; family Solirubrobacteraceae; genus Palsa-465. The sequence goes on from CAWBFH010000010.1 coordinate 198,389, forward strand.
CCGAGTCGATCGATCCGCGGCGCTTCCGGATGCTGATCGAGGTCGACGGCCTCGCCCCGTACGAGGAGGACGCCTGGGTCGGCCGCGAGGTGACCGTCGGTCGCGACGCGGATCGCGATCCACGGCAACGTCGGCCGCTGCGCGATCACCACCCGTGATCCCGAGAGCGCCGTGGTCGACTTCCCGACCCTGAAGCTGCTCGCCAGCTATCGGCGCGCGATGGAGACCACCGAGCCGCTCCCGTTCGGGGTCTACGGCCAGGTGCTGGCGCCCGGCCGGGTGAGCATCGGTGACCCGGTGGCCGTCGAGGCGTAGGGTTTCGCGCGATGGCGGAGCCAGGCACCAAGAGCGGATCGGGACGGCAGGGCGTCGGGTCGGAGACGACGGGCGTCGGGTCGGCGCCGGCGGCCGTCGGGTCGGGACTAGCGGCCGAGGCGCGGGAGCGGGTCCGGGTGGAGATCTCAGATCACGTCGCGGTCGTCACGCTGACCCGTCCCGACAAGCACAACGCGCTCGACCCCGCAATGTTCCAGGGCATCATCGATGCGGCCGGCAGGCTCGTGACCGAACCTGGGGTGCGGGCAGTCGTGCTCCATGGCGACGGGCCGAGCTTCTGCTCCGGGCTCGACGTGATGAGCATCATGGCCGCCGGCGGGGGCGTCGACGGGCTCCTCGAGCCCTTGCGGGGAGAAGTGCCGAACTGGTTTCAGCGCACCGCCTACGACTGGCTGCGCGTCCCGGTACCGGTGATCGCCGCGCTCCACGGGAACTGCCTGGGCGGCGGTCTGCAGATCGCGCTCGCGGCCGACATCCGCATCGCGGCGCCGGACACGCGCCTCTCGGTGATGGAGGTCAAATGGGGCCTGATCCCCGACATGGCCATTACCCGCACACTTCCTCGCCTGGTCGGGATCGACGTCGCCAAGGAGCTGACCTACACCGGCAAGGTGATCAGCGGCACCGAGGCGAACGAGCTCGGCGTCGTGACGCACTTGGCCGATGACCCGCACACGGCCGCGCGCGAGCTCGCGACGGAGATCGCCGGTAAGTCCCCGGACGCGGTTCGTGGCGCCAAGCGATTGTTCGACTCCAGCTGGACCGGCTCGGCACAGGAGACGCTCGCGCTCGAGGCCGAGCTCCAGCTCGAGCTGATCGGCTCCCCCAACCAGCTGGCCGCCGTCGCTGCCGGGATGACCAAGCAGACGCCCGAGTTCGTCGACCCCTAGGGGCGACGCGACAGCAGCAGGGTCGAGTCGCCTCAGCTCCTCAAGCGCTTTCCCTTATTGCGAGCGCCCCAGGTGTCGGTCTGGCTGTGGCAATTCGGGCAAAGGAGCTGGAGGTTCTCGAGCCGGTTGTCGTTGGCGTCGCCGTTCATGTGGTGAAGCTCGAGCGAGATAGGCGTGCCGAACCACTCATCGAGACCACAGATGTCGCAGTGCAGAGCCTTCGCGGCAGCGGCGAGCAGTCTCGCCTTGACGTGTTGACGTGAGCGCGGACGCCCAGCGGCGAGGACGTCGGCGAGTGGTTCCAAGCGAGGACGCTGCGTGATCGCGCCTCTCCGCACCGCGGCTCGCCAGGCGTCGCGGCCGAAACCAAACTCGCGGCGACACTCCGAGATCGAGTGGCCGCGTTCATAGAACGCGCGAATCTGGCCCCAGTCATAGCGTTTGCGTGAAGCCGAGTTCGCGGGCACTCCCAGCCGCCGAACATGGAAGCAGACGGTCGGCCGCGATACTCCAAGCTTGCGGGCGATCTCCGCTTGAGTCAGACCTGTCGACAAGAGCTCGGCGATCGCAGCGCGGGTGCCGGTACGCGGCGTCCCTCGCGGGTTCGGACGCAGCACGACGGCGCCTCGCTGCACCGCTCCGTGCCACGCCCCGTTCGATATGCCGAACTCCCGCTGGCACTCAGCGGCCGAGCGACCGCGTTCGTAGAAGTCACGAATGGCCAGCCAGTCATACCGCTTCCGGAGCCGTGTCACGAACATATGTCCTTACTCGATTTGAGTGGACATGGGATTTCCACTCAGATCGAGAAACCCCGCGGGGGCGCGGGATGCGGGCTGGGGATCGGGTTTCAGGGCGCATCCATCCGAATCGAGTAGGAACATATGTTCGCGTCAGGACCGGACGGAAATCCCCTAGGCGCGGCTATACTCGCTGGCCGCTAAAAGGGGGTACCACTCCCTTGTACGGCCTCCTTCTGCGGGGTGGAGTAATCGGCAACTCGCCAGGTTCTGGCCCTGGAATTCAAGGTTCGAGTCCTTGCCCCGCAGCTGTCGTGGCCGTCGCCAGATCGGCAGCGAGAACAGGTCCACGCGATCGTGTCCGGGGGCGGGCGCGTTCCCTGGTTCGGTCTGACCCCAAAGTCGGATAGCTTCGAGCGCTGATGGCTACTGAACCGGCGATCAAATCGCCCCTCCTCGTCCCGACCGTTGATCGGCGCCGCATGGAGAGCGACCGGCGTCCCCGTGACCCGTTCTCGATCGGCGCCTGGCTGCTGGTCGCGGTGGTCGTGCTCGGGGTGTCAGTCATCGTTGTGCTGGCGACCGGGATGCGCCCCGGGTATGACGCGTTCGGATGGATGGTGTGGGGCAAGCAGGTCCTGCACTGGAACCTGAACACCGACGGGGCGCCGTCCTGGAAACCGCTCACGTTCGTGTTCACGCTTCCGTATGCGCTGGCGGGAAGCGGGCAGGTGTGGCTATGGATGGTGACGTCCGTGGCCGGAGCACTGGCGGGCTGCGTGTTCGCGGCACGGATCGCTTACATGATCACCGGACCGTGCCCGCGGAGACCGTACGCGCCGTTCGCGGCCGGCGCTGTCGCCGGCATCGGTCTGCTCGGGCTGGACACGTATTCGCATCTGGTGTTGATCGCCAGCTCGGATCCGATGATCGTGACGCTGTGTCTGGCGGCGATCGACTGCCACCTCTCCAGGCGACCGAAGCTCGCTTTCGCGATGCTGGTGCTCGCGTCGCTCGGCCGGCCGGAGGCGTGGGTGTTCACCGGTCTGTACGCGGTGTGGGCGTGGATCCGCGTTCCGGCGATGCGCGTTCTGACCGTCATCGGGGTGCTTGTGATCCCGGCGCTGTGGTTCACGATCCCGGCGCTGACCTCCAAGAGTTGGTTCATCTCCGGGGATCTCGCGCTGCGAACGATCAACGCCGTCAACGTGATCCACGGCAGCAAGTTCGTCGCGATCCTGGATCGACTGCGCCTCCTCAACGGGTGGCCGATCGAGGTCGCGGCGGCGATCGGGATCGTGATCGCCGCCGTGCGGCGCGACCTCGTGACGCTGGCATTGGTCACGGCGGGTTGCCTCTGGATCGCGATCGAGATCGGGCTTGCGCTGCACGGATGGTCGGGCGCCAACCGCTATCTCCTCGAGCCGGCCGCGCTGGTGATCGTGCTCGCCGGGTATGCGGCCGGGCGCGTGCTCGCGTGGGCGCCCACGCCCGAGCGCGACCACGGCGGACTGCGTTTCGCGAGCGTGGCCGGGTCAATCCTGCTGGTGGCGCTGTTGGCCGGGGCGGTGATCCCGACCGCCAGCCGCCGGGCCCGGACCGCGCGCTCGGACATCACCCAGGCGCGATTCGCCGGGCGCCAGATCGTCCGCCTCGAGGGTGTGATCGCGAAGGATGGGGGCGCCGCCAAGATCAAGTCGTGTGGCCAGCCGGTCTCGCTGGTCGGGCTCCAGAGCAAGGTCGCATGGGCCACCGGCCTCAACGTCGGCAACGTCGGCTTCAGGCCCGGCAAGTCGATCGACAGCGGCAAGCCGATCGTGTTCTTCAAGCCTCACCTCAATGGCTGGGAGGTGCTCCCGATCCACATCGCCCGCGCCGACGCCGCCCGCTGCGCGTCAGTGCGCAGGAACTCGGCCTTCTGAGGGGCGCACCGACGACCGGGCCGGAACTCGGCTTTCTGAGCGCCGCCTCGACGCGCCGAACCGGGCCGCTACAGCGCTTCGAGATTCGTGGAGAGGTCACCCAGCTCGCCGAGGCGGTCTTCGAGCTGCGCCCCGGCGGCGATCAGCCGCCGCGCCTGCCCGAGATCCTCCGAGCGGCCGACGGTCAACGCTCCCAGGAGGCGACCGGCGTGAAGGTAGAAGACGATGAACGACCCCACCTCGGGGGAGCCGCGGACGACCTCGGTGTCCCACGCGTACGCCGGCCCGACGTATTCGATCGCGGCCCAATCGGAGAGGTCGGAGAAGAAGTAGGGCACGACGTCGTAGTCGCCTCCGCGGTCGAGCATGTTCAGCGCTACCGCCCGGCCCTGGTTGAACGCCACGTCCCAGTGCTCGACGCGGATCTGCCGCCGGTCATGGACGACGCTCTCGTACTCGGCGACGTCACCCGCCGCGAACACGCCCTCGATCGTGGTCTCGAGCCTGGAGTTGACGCGAATCCCGCCGGTCTCGCCGAGCTCGATGCCGGCTGCGCGGGCAAGCATCACGTCCGGTACGACGCCGGTGCCGACCACGACCGCATCGGCCTCGAGCTCGCGCCCCGCCTTGGTGACGACCTTCGTGACGCGACCGTCGGTGCCTTCGAAGCGCTCGAGCTCGTCATCGCCGTAGATCGCGATCCCGTGGTCCTCGAGGACATCGTGCAGGAACCGGGCCGCCTCGGGTCCGAAGTGGCGGCTGAGAACGACCGGCTCGAGCATCACCAGCGAACAGCTGCTGCCGAGCTCGGTCAAGGAGGCGGCGACCTCGGCGGCGATGTAGGAGCCGCCGATCAACACGACGCGCTTGCCGGCCGCATCCTCGCGGATCGCGTCGGCGTTGGCGAACGTGCGCAGATAATGGATCCCCTCGAGTTCGACGCCCGGCACGTTGAGCCGCCGGACGTTGGCACCGGTGGCCAGCAGGAGCTTGTCGAACTCGAGCTCCTGCTTGTTGGAGAGCTTGATTGACCTGGCTTCGAGGTCGAGCTTCATCGCCGACGTGCGCGTGAGGACCTCGACATCGTTGCGCTCATACCAGGCGCCGTCGCGAACGAGGGCCTGCTCGCGGCTCTCGGTCCCGCGCAGATAGCCCTTCGAGAGTGGCGGCCGCTCGTACGGCAGGTCGGCCTCGCGTCCCACCAGGACGACGTCGCCGTCGGCGCCTGAGTCGCGCAGCGTGCGCGCACAGTTGGCGGCGGCAAGTCCGCCGCCCACCAGCACGAAACCGACCTTGCGGTCGGCCACGCTCAGTGTCCTCTCCGCGGAGTGACCACTAACGGCGTGCGGGCGTCTCGGCGCCGCTGGCCGCGAACCGAGGCGTGATGTCCGCCTCGAGCCCCGGATCAAGGATCAGCATCACCTGATCACCGGCATCAATGACCGAATCGGCCTTCGGCACGAAGCCGGTGCCGTCCCGGAGCACCGAGATGATCAGCGAGCCGTCGGGCAGGATCACATCCTGGACGCGGTGGCCGGCCACTGGCGCGCCCTTCGCGACCTCGAGCTCGATGATCTCGAGGTGCTCCTCCTCGAGCGCCAGCAGTTGGACGAGTCCGTAATCGGGCACTTCGTGCTCGATCAGCCGCAGGATCAGATCCGTAGCGGAGACGGCGGGCTGGACTCCCAGCAGCTTGAAGTGATCCAGATTGCGGGGGTTATTGACGCGCGCGACAATCCGCTCGACGCCGTACTTCTCCTTCGCCACCTGGCAAGTGAGGATGTTGTCCTCGTCATCGCCCGTTACGGCGATCACGAGATCGGCGCGCTGAATGCCGGCGCGTTCGAGCACCCAGAGCTCGGTTGCGTCCCCGTACTGGACCGCGTGCTCGAGCTCCTCCTCCACGATCCGGTAGCGGCGGTGATCGGACTCGATCAGCGTCACTTCCTGGTCTTTGGCAATCAGCTCGCGAGCGAGGTTCCACCCCACCTTTCCGGCCCCGGCGATGATCACATACATCGTTGCCACTACCCCCTCAGGGCGCGAGCACGACCTTCTCGGCCTGCTCGATCGCGGACTGTGTTGGACAGATCGTGATAAGGCCCTGCTCGGCATACCACGCGGCACGAGCCGGATCGGCCACGCGTACGACCACGCGCGGAACGTTGAATCGGCGCTGCGCGAGCTGGGAAATGACGAGGTTCGTGTTATCGCCCCGGGTCGCTGCCATGAACACGTCCGCCTCCTCGATTCCGGCCGCAACCAGGCCGTCCACCTCGAGCGCCGCACCAACGGTAAAGCGTCCGCCGGCATCCTCCCAGCTGGTCGACTGGTCCTTGTCGAGGCGTTCGTGCGAAAGCGGGTCGCTGTCAAGCACCGAGACCTCGTGACCGGCCTCGAGCGAACGCTTTGCGATTGCCGAGCCCACCCGCCCGGCCCCCACGATCAGGATGAACATGGCGCGAACTCTAGGGGGTCGGATGGGATGACGGCTGGCCGCCCGATGCGTCGTGTCACCGCGACTCGTTGCATAACTGGTGCCAGCGTAGCTCGTAGGCCCGGCGTCACCGCCGGATCGGCTCTGCGCTGCTGCCGAGGTGCCTGTCGAACGAGCGCGGCGTGACCGGCTAGGAGCTCGCCGCGGGCTCGGGGCTCACCGCGGGCTCGGGGCTCGCCGCGGGTTCGGAACTGCTCCCGCGCTCGGCGGCGGGCGGCGGGATCAGCGCGGCGGCGACGATCACGAACACGAATGCGAGGATCCTGATCGCGAGCCCGAGATCGCTCGACGGAAGCGGCTCCGCGAACACGATTGGGCCGGCGGCGATCGTCGTCAGGTTGGCCGCCGCCGAGGTCAGGGCGATCATCGGCACCGCGTCACCGAGCTGCAGGCTCCGGGCCGAGACCAGCAGGCCGACGAGCGAGGCGACCAGGATCACAAACGCCAGGGGGTGCACCAGCACGCCAAAGCCGAGCTGGCTCAGGTGCGAGCTGAGCGCTTTGATCGAGGTGTCCGACGCCGCCCACAGCAGCCCGGCCGACACCGCCAGCAGGGCGGGACGCGAGCGTGCGGACCCGGACGTGTGCCGTCGGGAGTTGGCGAGGCTCGGGACCGCGACGAGCGCGGTGGCCGCCACCGCCAGCACGACGAGGTAGATCGCCAGCGTCGACGGGCGGTAGTGGGAGTGGGCGCTGCCCGCGTCACCGTCGAGAGTCGCGGCCAGGAACGCGAGCCCGGCCGCGGTCAGCCCGACGCAGATCCACTCGCGGCGCGTGACGGCGATTCCGAACATCCGGTCGGCGACGACCGTCAGCAGGACCAGACCTCCGGCGATCACCGACTGCACGAGCGAGATCGGTGCGAGCGTCAGCGCGCCCACGTGCAGCCCCCACGACCCGAGCGCGATGACGATCCCGAGCGTGTACAGCGGTGAGCGAAACAACTCCACGGTGCTGTGCCACGGCCGGCGCAACTCGACCCCGGGCGCCTCGCGCGCGCCGCGGAACTTGTACAGGAACCCGGCCACCGACCCGAACGCGGTCAGCAGCGCCAATACGAGACCAAGCTGAACCGAAGCAGACACGCCGCCGCCAGCGTACAGCCGCCGCCGGTGCCCACGACGCACGGCAGCACGCGACTCGGCGACGAACGCACCCCGAGCAGAACGGGCGCTCCCGCACGGCGACCGACCCCCCGCGCAAACGAAGGCCGCCGCACCGGCCGCCACCCCATCGCTTGGAACCAAATACACGCATAGCGTGTAAAGCGTTCCGAGCCTAAGCCACGTCAGACCTCAGCCGGCGCCCAAGAACAGCCCACGCCAGGATCACCCGTGATCGAGCCGACGAGCTGGCGAGGCTGCGTGTCCGCCGACCGGGGCAGGTCGCTGGACCCTGGCAGACCGCTCGCGCCGAGCGCCCTGCCCTGCCCCGGGTGGACGCGCAGTCCACGCCAGCAGCAGCCAGGACTCAGGTAATCAGCGGGATGATCAGCAGCGCGACGATGTTCGCCACCTTGATCATCGGGTTGATCGCCGGCCCAGCCGTGTCCTTGTACGGGTCGCCAACGGTGTCGCCGGTGACGGCCGCGGCGTGGGCCTCAGAGCCCTTGCCGCCGTAGGCGCCGTCCTCAATCAGCTTCTTGGCGTTGTCCCACGCGCCGCCGCCCGAGGTCATCGAGATCGCGACGAACAGGCCGACGACGATCACGCCGATCAATAGCCCGCCGAGCGCCTCGACGCTGATCAGCCCGACGACGAATGTGATCACGATCGGGATCAGCGACGGGAGGATCATCTCGCGTTGCGCGGCGCGGGTGACGAGGCTGACGGCGGCGCCGTACTCGGGCTGCTCGGTGCCGTCCATGATTCCCGGCTTCTCGCGGAACTGGCGGCGGACCTCCTCGACCACCGCCCCACCGGCGCGGCCGACGGACTCCATCGCCAGCGACACGAACAGGTACACCATCATGCCCCCGATCAAGAGGCCGATCAGCACGGCCGGGTTGCTGATCGAGAAGTCGGGGAACTTGCCCTTGGCGTTCAGCTCGCGCTCAAACGCGTTGAACAGCACCAGCGCGGCCAGTGCGGCGGATCCGATCGCGTACCCCTTGGTGACCGCCTTGGTCGTGTTGCCGACCGCGTCGAGCGGATCGGTGACGTTGCGGACCTCCTCGGGCAGGTCGGCCATCTCGGCGATGCCGCCGGCGTTGTCGGTGATCGGGCCGAACGCGTCGAGGGCGACGATCAGGCCGGTCAGCGACAGCTGCGCCATCACCGCGACGCCGATCCCGTAGACGCCGGTGGTACCGCCGCCGGCGAGCTTCCAGGCGCCGAGGATTCCGAGTGCGAGCACGATCGCTGGGGGCGCCGTGGACTGAAAGCCCTTGGCGAGGCCCTGGATGATGTTGGTCGCGTGCCCGGTCTGCGATGCGCGCGCGGTCGACTTGACCGGCGCGAAGCGCGTCGAGGTGAAGTAGTCGGTGATCAGGAACAGGCAGGCCGTGACCCCGATCCCGATCAGCGCGCAGAGGTAGAACTTGCCCCAGCTCGGGGTCGACAGCGGGCGGCCGATCAGGTGTACGCCGTGCATCATCCAGTAGGTGATCGGGAGGAACGCCAGCGCAGCGAGCACGCCGGACACGACCAGGCCCTGGTAGAGCGCGCGCTCGACGTTCCCGGCCCGGGAGCGGACGGCGAACGTGCCGATGATCGAGGCGATGATCGAGACCGCGCCGAGGACCAACGGGAACAACGCGACCGCGGACTGCTCGCGGAACAGCAGCACTCCGAGGAGCATCACGGCGACCGCGGTGACCGCGTAAGTCTCGAACAGGTCAGCCGCCATCCCCGCGCAGTCACCGACGTTGTCCCCGACGTTGTCGGCGATCACGGCCGGGTTGCGCGGGTCGTCCTCCGGGATCCCGGCTTCGATCTTGCCGACGAGGTCGGCGCCGACGTCGGCGGCCTTGGTGAAGATCCCGCCGCCAAGGCGCGCGAACACCGAGATCAGCGAGCCACCGAAGCCGAGGCCGATCAGCGCGTCGATGGCCGAGCGCGTGCTCTCGCCGGCGATCCAGGTCAGGATCCCGTAGTACCCGGCGACGCCGAGCAGCGCGAGCCCCACGACCAGCAATCCGGTCACCGCCCCGCCGCGGAACGCGACCGACAGCGCGGGCGAGATCCCGCCGCGGGCCGATTCGGCCACGCGGGCGTTGGCTCGCACCGAGACGTTCATCCCGATGTAGCCGGCGCCGGCGGACAGCAGGCCGCCGATCACAAACCCGATCGCGACGCGGATGTTCTGGATCGGGATCAGCACGATGAACAGGACGACGCCGACGCCGGCGATCGTCGTGTACTGACGGTTTAGGTACGCGCGGGCGCCTTCCTGCACGGCGGCGGAAATCGAGCGCATGCGCTCGTTGCCGGGCGACAGCGCCAGCAGCGATTGAGAGGTCAGGACGCCGTACACGAGAGCGGCGCCGGCGCACACGAGCGCGACTAGGACGCCGTGTTGCGTCAGGAAGCTTGACAAGGGGGTCCTCCGGAGGGGCTCTTGGTTTGAGGCGCAGCGGGTGCGCCGATCTTCAACGTCAAAAAGGCCCCGCCGCGATGGTGCGTGGGCCTTGGCATAAGCCGGGCGCGAGTCTAGCGTCTCGGCGGGCGGAACGTCGCCTCTACAGCGCGTTCGGCGGCCGGTTTTGGGCTGGTGCTGGCGCCTTTGTCCGGACGCTAACGGCCGTACCAAACGACGATCAGGCCCCCACCGCGCCGGCCGACAGGGCCCCACCACGCAGGCCGACAGACCCCCACCACGCAGGCCGACAGACCCCCACCACGCAGGCCGACAGACCCCCACCACGCAGGCCGACGGGCCCTCATCGCGAGGCCGAACGACGCTCTACTGGCCGGGCACCCAGAGTCGCCCGCTGCGCTGCGCCGGACCCGGCTCGCCGGGCGTCGGCGGAGCCGGCTGCTCGGGCTCGGCGGGCTTGCCCGGCTCCGGCGGCGAGCCGCCCGCCGGCGGTCCGCCGCCCGTCGGCGACCCACCCGGAGGCGACCCACCCGGAGGCGAGCCGCCCGGCTCTCCCCCGCCCGCGCCCGCGGGTGCGGGCGCGCCCCCGAGCCGCACGAACGCAAGCTGGAGTTGAGAGAGCGCCTCGCGGATCGGGGTGGCCTGCTCGGGCGAGGTCTGCTCGACGATCGGCATCAGCGCGCGGATCGACTCGATCGCGACCCGAACCTGCTCCAGATCGCGCTCGTCGTCGGTGCCGGGAGCCAGTCCCGTACGGCGCATGCCGAGGTTGATCAGCGATACCACGTTCTCGAGCAGGATCTGATCGACGCGGATCTTCTTGAGCTCGGCCTCGTAGGCGGCCCGCAGCTCCTCTTCCGTCGCCGGACCGGCCGGCCCGGCTGGATCGCGTTCGGTATGACCTGTGCTCACGACGTCACCTCCGCGGTGTTTCCAAGACCCCAGAATAGGTGTCCCGCGTCTCGGTCTGGACTGACGCGTAGATCTCCTCCAGGCTCATCCCGCTCTCGAGCATCCGCCGCTGGCGCTGGGCGCCGTTGAGTGACGGGAGCGCAATCTCGATGCCGAGCTCGCCGCGCATCGGCGCGGTCCAGTCGAGCAGCCGCTCGGCCGCTGCCGCGCCCGGATACGGCTCGAGGCGCTCGAGGTCGAGCAGATCGCCGTCGAGCCCGTAGCGCAGCGCCCGCCACACGTTCTCTTCGATCAGGCGGTTGGGCAGATCGACGCATGGGACGCCTTCGTCGAGGTCACGCGCGGCCTGGGCGACGCAGGCGAAGATCAGCGCTTGCAGCGCGTCGGACTCGGCCGCCGTCGCCTGCGCATCGCAGATCCGCACTTCGACGGTTCCGAACGCCAGATGCGGCCTGATCGACCACCACACCTGCGTGTACTCGACGATCGATCTGGTCGCGATGAGCATCTCGATGTAACGCGCGAACTCGTCCCACTCCCCGAACGGGTCAGGCACGCCGCAGCGGGGGAAGCTCTTGGTGAACGTCTGCGTCCGGGCGCTGTGCAGACCCGAATCGCGCCCGTCGAGGAATGGAGAATTCGCCGAGATCGCGAGCAACACCGGCAGCACGGGCCGGAGACGGTCGCACACGCGCACGGCGCGGTCGACTCCCTGGATCCCGACATGGACGTGGAGCGAGAACGTGTTGTTGCGCCACGCGACGTACTTCAGGCCGTCCTCCACGCGCCGGTAGTGCTCGGTCTGAATGATGCGCTGCTCGCGATAGTCCGACCACGGGTGCGTGCCGGTCGCGCCCAGCGCGGTGTCGTGCTCGGCGGCGATCGCAAACAGCCGTCGGCGCAGCTCGTGCTGCGCCATGCGGGCGGCTTCGAGGTTCGCTCCCCGGCCGGAGCGGATCTCGATCTCGGACGAGATCAGCTCGCCGGCGATCGACTCCGACAACAACGGGTCAGAGGCGGCCGCGTCGCGCAGCTCCTCGAACCTCGGCGCCATCCCGAGATCGCGGGGGTCGAGCAGCGCGAACTCCTCCTCAAGCCCGACCGTGAAGTCAGTCGAGGCGTCGAAGGTCGCACGCGCGATGTCTAGATCGATCTCCACGGCGGGTGGATCAGGTCAGATAGAAGTACAGCGCGTAGAGCAGATCGACGGCCGGGCTCGAGGTGTGAACCGTCACTTCGGGCGGTACCTGCAGCAGCGCGTCCGAGTAGTTGAAGATGATCTTGACTCCGGCGTCGGCGAGCTGTTCGGCGAGTTCCTGGGCCGCCGAGGACGGGACGGCCAGGACAGCGACGACGATGTCCTGATCCTCGACGACCTGGCGCAGCTCGGTGTTGTGGCGGACTTCGAGCGAGCCGATCTGAGTCCCGACGAGCGCCTCGTTGATGTCGAAGATCGCGACCACGCGAAAGCCGTGATCGGCGAAGATGTCCGAGGTCGCGATCGCGGTGCCGAGATGGCCCGCTCCGAACAGAGCGATGTTGTGCTGGCCCGCGGTCCGCAGGATCTTGCGGATCTGGCTGACCAGCGAGTCGACGTTGTATCCGACGCCGCGCTTGCCAAATTTGCCAAACCCGGACAGGTCGCGCCGGATCTGGGTCGAGTTCACGTGCGTGTACTCGGCCAGCTCCTGGGAGGAGATCGTCTCCTTGCCGATCTTGCGCGCCTGGGTCAGGACCTGGAGGTAACGCGAGAGCCTCGCCGCGACGCCGAGCGAGAGCTTCTCTCCTGGCTTCTCCAGCGTCGGCGGAGCCGATTCGGTACCGCGGCCGACGGTATAGCTCATCCCCGTTGCACTCTAACTTAGTCGCATTGCCAGCTCGGACTCATCTACGAACAGCTCAAACGCCTCAACGCCATCGATCGTAACGACTGGTATGCGTTCGAGATACGCGCGCAGCAAACGTTCGTCTTGATCGATGTCAAGCTCGGTCAACGCGAAGGGATGCGTGGCGCGAACCCGCATCAGCGCTTCGCGCGCCTCGTCGCACAGGCAGCAGCCCGGCCGCCCGTACAGCTCGACCTGTCGCGTCATCCGGTCACGGCAAGCGCGCGCTCGCCCGTCGCGTAGACGTCCAGGTCGAGGTAATCGGGGAACGGCAGCGGCTCGACGTACCTGGCCGCACTCGCGATCATCGCGGCGTTGTCCGTGCATAGCTCGCGTGGCGGCACGTGCAGCTTGACGCCCAGTCCCGCCAGGCGCTCCCGCAGCGGCCCGTTGGCCGCGACGCCGCCGCCGATCGCCAGGCGCCCGGAGCCCAACCGCTCGAGCGCACGCTCGCATCTGACCGCCAGGGCTTCGACGATCGCGTGTTGGTAGGAGGCTGCCAGGTCGGCCCGCAGCCGCTGTGCCTCCTGCTCCCCGAGCTCTCGCACCCGATAGAGCAGCGCGGTCTTGAGCCCCGCGAAAGAGAAATCGAGCCCACCGAGGCGCGCGCCGGTCGGGAACGCGAACGCCGCCGGATCGCCGTCGCGCGCGAGCCGCTCGAGCGCGGCGCCGCCCGGATAGCCGAGTCCGAGCAGACGGGCCCCCTTGTCAAATGCCTCGCCGGCGGCGTCGTCGAGGGTCTGGCCGAGGACCTCATAGCCCGGCCCGCGGTCCGCGACCGAGGCCAGGAACGTGTGGCCACCGCTCGCAATCAGAGCCACGAATGGGGGCTCCATTTCGTCCGGCTCGAGAAACGTCGCCGCGACGTGCCCGTGGAGGTGATCAACGGGCGCCAACGGCAGCTCGTGCGCCGCGGCGATCGCCTTCGCGGTGGCGAGGCCGACCAGCAGCGCCGCCACGAGACCGGGGCCCTGGGTTACGGCGAGCAGGTCGACCTCGGCGATCGAGACGGCCGCACGCGCCAGTGCATCGTCGATCACGTCGCCGATCAGCTCGAGATGGTGTCGGGACGCGATCTCGGGCACGACGCCCCCGAAGCGGTCATGCACGCCCTGGGACGAGATCACGTTGGCTGCGATCCGGCCGTCAGCCGTCACGAGCGCCGCGCAGGTGTCATCGCAGCTGGTCTCGATCGCGAGGATCAACCGCTCGCACCGAAGGTCGAGATGGTCTCGGTCGTGCGCCACATGATCACCGCGTCCTCGCCGGTGTCGCGGTAGTAGCGAGGACGGCGTCCGGCCGGCCGGAACCCGTAGTGCTCGTACAGCGCAATCGCCGGAGCGTTCGAGGTCCGAACCTCGAGCGTGTACTGCTCGTCGGGGCCGGCGCGCTCGAACATCTCTTCGAGCATCCCGCGGGCGATGCCCTCCCGTCGGCGCAGCGGGTCGACGGCGATGTTCATCAGGTGCCAGACAGTGTCATAGCGCGACAGCACCAGATACCCGACGAGCTTCGAAGTGTGAGCGTCGACCGCCGCAAGGCAGAGGCCCGACGGCTTGGACAACTCGAGCACGAACATCGCCAGCGACCACGGGGCGCTGAACGCGCGCCGTTCGACCGAGATGACCTGCGGGAGGTCGGAGTAGCCCAGCTGCCTGATCGTAAAGCTCGGTTGCGTCATCGCTTGTCCGCCGCTGCCTGTAATGACCGTTCCGCGTCAGGGACTCGCAGGTACTCCGGCCGCACGTCCCCGGTCGCGACAGAATCTGAGCCGAACGCCAGTTGCCCGGTAAACGCGGCGTCGACCCGGTGCAGTCTCGAGCTGTCGTCAACGATGGACGTCCCCGAGCCTGCCAAAACGGCTCGGAATGCTATCGCCCCGTCGCCGATCGCCAAGCGCCTATTGCCCACCTGAGCAGCGGTTTGTGCCAGCGCCGACGGAGCGATGGCGACCGGCGGCAGCCGCCGGCCCTCGCCCGGAGCTCCGCCGGCCGCGTCCGCCGCCCAGGCGGCGGCGAACACCTCACCGCGCCGCGCGTCGAGCACCGGCATGATCGTGTCGGCGTTCCGAGAGCGGGCCTCGCCGACGGCAGCCAGTGCCAGCGACTGCAAGGTTGAGATCCCGACGAGTTCAATCTCGCGCGCCTGCGCGAGCGCGCGGGCGGTGGCGACGCCGATCCGCAACCCGGTGAACGTGCCGGGTCCGGTGCCGACCGCGATCCGATCCACATCCGCCCAACTCCAGCCGCGTCGGCCCAGGACGTCGACGATCAGCTCCATCAACCGCGTTGTGTGGTTCGGCCGCTGGCCGGGTCCGGGGTCGTCGCGGGCCGCGGTCGGCTCGCCGCCGGCCGAATCGCACAGCGCGACGGTCGTCGCCGCCGTGGCGGTGTCGAATGCGAGCACCCTCACTCGACGCTCACGAGCCGGCGATCGCCTCCGGCGTGCTCGAGCCGGATGCGCGCCGCGATCCTGGCGAAGCCCTCGATCGTGCCCTCTCCCCCGGTGGGCCACTCGACGAACGCGACCGTGTCACCGCGCAGGTAGTCGGCGAGCAGATCGGGGTCCTCGCCCGCGAGCCCCGGCACCCGGTAGAGGTCGATGTGCGATACCGGAACCGGGGCCTGATAACGCTGGCCGATCGTGAACGTGGGACTCGTCACCCGGCCGGTGACGCCCAACGCGCGCGCGGCACCGCGGACGAGCGTCGTCTTCCCGGCCCCGAGCTCGCCTTCGATCAGCACAACGTCGCCGGCCGCGAGCTCGGCGGCCACGCGGGCCCCGATAGCCTCGGTCTCGGCGGCGCTGTTGGAATGAAACTGGCCCTGCACAAACGACACTGTAGAACGGCGCCACCGGCCCGTCCGCTACCGTCACAGGCCTCATGACTGCTCCGACGCCTGACCGGCCGCCAGGCCGGATTGCGCTGCTGATCGGACGGGTCAGCGGCGGCGGAGACGGGGCCCCGGGCTCGCTGCGCGACCTCCGCGATTCAGAGACCGCGAAGGCGGTCGGTCTTGCGGCCGCGATGATCGTCAACAACGTGATCGCGCTCGGCTCGTCGATCGTGTTCGCGCGGCTGCTCAATGACTACGGCTCGCTCGCGGCGCTCGTCAGCTATCTCCTGATCCTGACCGTGTTCGGCCAGGCGATGCAGGTCGCGACCGCGCGCGAAGCGGTGCTCGGCCATCTCGGCGTCGGCAAGGCTCTGCTGGCGACGATGGAGCGCTGGACGCGGACGCTGATGCTGGTCACGCTCGCCCTGACCGTGGTGTCGATCTTGGCCCGCCAGCCGATCGCCGACCTCGTCGGCGTCAAGCACTATTCCTGGGCAGCCGCCGCGGGCCTGCCCGCGGGCTGCATGTACCTCGAGGTCTCGATCCTGCGCGGCGCGCTGCAGGGGATCGGCGATTACAAGAGCGTCGGCCTGAGCCTGGTCGGCGAGCAGGGCACGCGGCTGATCGGAGGAGCCATCCTGGTGGTCGCCGGACTCGGCGTCGGTGGCGCCTATCTGGGCTCGCTGATCTCCTACGTGGCGATGACGCTGTACTGCTGGTGGCACCTCGAACGGCAACTGGGTGGGGCCGGGCGCCTGCCGGGACTGTTTTCACCGAGGACCAAGATGGCGCCGGCCGTCGGCCTGCGACGCCACGTTTGGAGTGCGTGGGTGGCGATCGCCGGCCTGGCGGTGATCCAGCTGCTCCAGAACATCGACCTGATCACCGCCAAGCATCAGTTCAGCACTAACGTGGCGAGCGCCTACGCGGTCACCGCGGTGGCCGCGAAGGTCCTGATCTGGGTCGCGATGGGCGCCGGCTTCTACCTCGTGCCGGAGGCATCGCGGCGCCGTGCCGCGGGCGAGGACACGCGGCCGGTCCTGTTCGGAGCGCTCGCGATCGTGCTCGTGTGCGCGATCCCCTGCCTGCTGATCTACGCGTTCGCCGCCCATCCGCTGCTGTCGATCGTGTTTGGACACAAGCGTGCAATCGCGTCGGATTCGCTGCTGCCGCTGGGCGCCGCCTTCACCATGCTGGCGGCCACGTACCTCGCAGTCCAGTACATGCTCGCGCTCAAGCGGACGGCGTTCCTGCTGGCGATCGGGGCCGTCGCCGTGCTCGAGCCGATCCTGCTGTTGCAGGCTGCCAAGCGGCCGGGGCCGTTCGCACTCGTGGTTCTGCTCGTCCAGGCTCTCGGCGCGGTGCTCGCATTCGGAATCGCGCTTCGCAAGGGCGGGCCGCCCCCGGAGGCAACCCGGCCGCCGAGCCCGCGTGACACCGACGAGACGGCCAAGCGCGACGAGCAGGTACTCGTGCTCCAGACGCGCGCCCAGAGCTAGAGCGCGGGCGCGCGCCTAGAACAGTCCGAGCTGCGCGGGCTCCTCGCGCGCCCCTGCCGCCCGCGCCGGCTCGAGGACCGGCTCGTCGTCGTCTTCCTCCTCTTCCTCCTGGAAATCGGGCACCGGCGGGAGCGCCTCGGGCTGCTCGAGCGGTCCAAGCGCGAGCAGCTCCGGGATCCGGTGAAAGTCGGCCCGCAGAGCCTCCAGCGTCGACGGCGTGTAGAGCGCGGCCGCGGGGTGGTAGAGCGGGTATAGCCGCACCGCCCGTGGGCCGATCAGCTGCTCCTGCGCCTGCCCGTGCAGGCGCGAGATGCCGGTTGTGTCACCGCGCAGAAGCTTGGTCGAGAAGTTGCCGAGCGTGCAGATCATGTTCGGCTCGATCAGCTCCACCTGGCTGGCGAGGTAGCTGTGGCAGGACTCGATCTCGTTCGGTTGTGGGTCCCGGTTGCCCGGAGGGCGGCATTTGAGCACGTTGCAGATGAACACATCGCCGCGTTCGAGGCCGATCTCGTTGAGCAGCTTGTCGAGCAGCTTTCCGGCCTGCCCAACGAACGGCAGGCCGAGTCGGTCCTCATTGGCACCCGGGGCCTCGCCGACGAACATCAGCTCGGCGTCGGCATTGCCCGAGCCGAACACGACCTGCGTTCGCGTCTGGTGGAGCTGGCAGCGGACGCAGTTGCGCGCATCCTCGTAGACGGCCTTCAACAGCTCACGCCGCTCGGTGGCGGATGTCACGGCTTCGATCCTAAAGCGATCGTCAGACGGGGTATCCTGATGTTGAGGCCGTCACCGACTTCGGCGCGGACCTCAAGACGCAGTTTGCAGAGTTTTTGTTTTCCGACCGGTATCTCTGATGCGGGAACTGGAACGGCTTTCACACACCTCATCCTCGCGCGCCTCGGCCAACGGGCTCAAGCCGCGGTCCTTGCCATCGATCGCGATCGTCGGTCGTGGACGCGCCGGGTCGGCTCTGTCGCGCGCGCTGCGCGGACGCGGACTCGATGTGTCCGAGCCGCTCGGGCGCGGGGCCGATCCACACGAGTACGACGCCGTGCTGCTGTGCGTCCCCGACAGCGAGATCGCGAGCGCCGCCGCCCGGGTCAGCTCCGGTCCGCTGGTCGGCCACTGCTCCGGCGCGAGCGGCCTCGAGCTCCTCGCTCCGCACGAGGCCTTCTCGCTGCATCCACTGATGACGATCGCCGACGATGACGAGGCCGCGCGGTTCGCCGGTGCCGGCGCGGCGATCGCGGGCAGCACCCCGCGCGCGCTCGAGGTCGCACGCGGGCTCGCATTGGCGCTCGGGATGCGCCCGTTCGAGCTCGCCGAGCGCGATCGCGCCGCCTACCACGCGGCCGCGTCGATCGCGTCCAACTTCCTGGTGACACTCGAAGCCGCCGCGGAGCGGCTGGCCGTCGAGGCCGGCGCGGACCGCGAGGTGCTCGTCGAACTGGTGCGCGCGACGGTCGACAACTGGGCAAGGCTCGGGCCCCATGAGGCGCTCACGGGCCCAGTCGCGCGCGGTGACGAGGCGTACGGTCGCCGCCCAGCGCGCGGCGGTCGCCGAGCGGGCGCCCGATCTGCTGGCGATGTTCGATGCGCTGGTCGACGCAACGCGCGTGCTCGCCCGCGAGGCGCAGTCGTCCGCCCCGACGCGCGAGGTCGCTCGCGTATGAAGACGATCAGATCCCTAGCGGAGCTGCGCGGAGAGCTGGCGCCGGCGCGTCGCGACGGACGCTCGATCGGCCTTGTTCCGACGATGGGCGCGTTTCACGACGGCCACCTCTCGCTCATGCGCCGCGCGCGCGCCGAGACCGACATCGTCGTCGTGTGGCTGTTCGTCAACCCGGCGCAGTTCAACGACTCGGCCGATCTGGCCGCCTACCCCCGTGACGAGGCGCGCGACGCTGAGCTCGCCGCCGGCGAGGGCGTCGACTACCTGTTCGCCCCGGCCGCCGAGGACGTCTACCCGCCAGGTTTCGCGACAACCGTGTCGATCGCCGGACTGACCGACACGCTGGAAGGCGCACACCGTGGCCGCGCGCACTTCGACGGCGTCACGACCGTGGTCACGAAGATGCTCAACATGGTCGGGCCCGACGTCGCCTACTTCGGGCAGAAGGACGCGCAGCAGGCGATCGTCGTCCAGCGACTGGTTCGTGACCTCGACATGCCGGTCCGGATCGAGGTCTCCCCCACGATCCGTGATGCCGACGGGCTTGCGCTATCGAGCCGCAACGCGCTGCTGACGCCCGCAGACCGCGATCGAGCGGCCGCGCTGCACCGCGCGCTGGAGCGCGTCCGGGAATCGGTGCTCGCCGGCCAGCACGACGCCGAGGCCGCCCGCGCGGCCGGGCTCGTCGAGCTCAGCGCGGCCGGAATCGAGCCGGACTATCTCGAGCTCGTCGACGCCGACACGCTCGCGCCCGTGCGCGCGATCAACGGCAAGGTTCTCGCGCTCGTGGCCGCGCAGGTCGGCCCGGCGCGTTTGATCGACAACGACCTGATCGTACGCGGCTAGGAACGATGGGCGCCGCGTTCAACATCCCCCACAACGACGACGAGGTGGCGACCCGACCTGGGCGCCAACCACGTCGCAGAGGAGGCTGAAGTATGTCTGCAACCCCACAAATTCCGGTGCCGCAGAGCCTTGACGGGCCGCTGCCGGTCACGCTGCCGC
Organism: uncultured Solirubrobacterales bacterium; assembly: GCA_963788005.1. GTDB lineage: Bacteria > Actinomycetota > Thermoleophilia > Solirubrobacterales > Solirubrobacteraceae > Palsa-465. Next base: position 218,121 of record CAWBFH010000010.1, read on the forward strand.
GCCTGGCCGAGTGCAAGCGCCTCGGCGAGCGGATCGTGATGGTGACCGCCTACGACTACCCCTCGGCACAAGTGGCGCAAGCCGCCGGGGTCGACATCGTCCTGGTTGGCGATTCCGGCGCGATGACCGTGCTCGGCTACCCGTCGACCGTCCCCGTCTCCACCGACGAGATGCTGATGCTGGCCGCGGCGGTGCGCCGCGGGCTGCAGACGCCGTTTCTGGTCGGCGATCTCCCGTTCGGCTCGTATGAGGCCTCGGACGTGCAGGCCGTCGAGACCGCGCAGCGGTTCGTCAAGGAGGCCGGCTGCGACGCGGTCAAGCTCGAGCGCGGTGGCACCAGCGTGCAGCGCGCCCGCGCGATCGTCGACGCAGGGATCCCGGTGATGGGCCACGTCGGGCTGACGCCGCAGACCGCCACGGCGCTCGGCGGCTACAAGGCCCAGGGCCGGACCGCCGATCGTGCGCTGACCGTCGCCCGCGACGCGATCGCGTTGCAGGAGGCCGGGTGCTTCTCGATCGTGCTGGAGGCGATTCCGGCAGCCGTCACCGAGATCCTGATGTCCCGGCTCGAGATCCCGGTGATCGGGATCGGCGCCGGAGCGGCAACCGACGGTCAGGTACTCGTGTTCCACGACCTGCTCGGCATCTACGACGGTCACGCGCCACGCTTCGCCAAGCGCTTCCAGGACGTCAAGGCGCAGATGGTCGCCGGCGTCGCCGAGTACGCGGCCGAGGTGCGCGCAGGCGCGTTCCCCGCGCCCGAGCACTCGTACTCGATCGACGAGGACGAGCTGCGCCGGTTCGAGCGAGAGCTCGACTGATCGTCGTCGTCACCCAACGCTGGTCACCGGATGAACGACCGCCGGCACGACGGCTGATTTAGGATCAGTCGCCATGGCCCGCTTTGCGCAAGTGTTTGCCCCGCGCGACCGGATCTACTTCGAGCTGTTCGAAGAGGCGGGCCAGAACGTGATGCGCGCGTCGGATCTGCTCGACGCGATGCTCGCCGATTACCCGGAGGACAAGCATCTGGCCCAGGAGATCCTCGACTGCGAGCACGAGGGCGACCGGATCACGCACGACATCATCGACCGCCTCAACCACACGTTCGTCACCCCGATCGACCGGGAGGACATCCTCGCGCTCGCGTCGGCGCTCGACGACGTCGTCGACTACACCGAGGAAGTCGCCGACTACATGGGCCTGTACAAGATCGAGGCGCCGATGGATCAGGCGATCCGGCTGGCGCGGGTGCTCAAGCAGGCGTCGGCGCAGGTGGCCGAGGCGATCCCCCGGCTGCGGGGATTCCGCGACATCTCGCGCTACACGGTCGAGATCAACCGGCTCGAGAACGAGGGTGACCGGATCACGCGCGAGGCGGTCGCGTCGCTGTTCGACGGCGGGATCGATCCGATGGTCGTGATCCGCTGGAAGGACCTGTTCGAGCGCCTCGAGGCGGCGATCGACGCGACCGAGCGGGTGGCGCACATCATCGAAGGGATCGTGATCAAGAACTCGTAGCGCCGGGTTTGGCGGTGGGCGTCGCGCCCCGCGGGGGGCCTGGCTGAGGCATCCCCAGGCGTCCTGGGAATGCTCATTGGAGGCGCGAGGCGTTTGGCTGGGCGCTGACGACGCGACCAGGACGATGGGGATGCCTCAGCCCGCCCTCGCACGCCGGATCCAGCGCGCGCCGCTAGGCGTTGTGATCGACTGGGGCGCAGGAGCCCGGGGCGTGAGAGCTGACGCATGATCAAGTACGTCTTCAATTGCTCGTCCGCGACTGCGGCCGGGGCGGGGCAGTGGCTCCGCGCTAGTCGCGTCGTTAGCGCCGGACGAGCGTTGCGCATTTCACAATCGCAGTCGGGGCGGGAGTTTAGAAAGAAACTCTTAACCTCAAGCGTAACGTTAGATCATCCGGATCAAGAACCTAGACTACGGATGTGAGTCAAGAACACGACAGCAAAGACCGCGACGCCGACGGCCCACATCGGACGCTAACTGGACCCGCCGACCGTAGCCCAGCTGGTCAATAGTCGTTAGCCGGGTTCGACTGCGAGGCCTTCCCGCGCGGCGGCTAGGAACGCGTCCTGACTGAGCGCGCCGGCGTTCTGCGACATGCGCCCCAGGAGCGGCATCCGCGCGTAAACGGGCAGGTCCTCCAGATTGCAACGCGCGGCAAGGTCCGGGGCGTCCGGCCAGGACCCGATCACGACCCCGTGGCAGTCGGCACCTCGGGAGCGGAGGGCATCGCAAGTCAGCGCGGTGTGGTTGAGCGTGCCGAGCCCCGCTCGCGCGACAACGAGTACCGGAGCCTTGAGCGCGAGCGCCAGATCGAGCACGGTGCCGCCGCGCTCATCGAGCCAGACGAGCAGACCACCGGAACCTTCGATGATGACGAGGTCGCGGTCGCGAAGCCGCTCAATCGCGGCCGCCATTTCGGCAACCGTCGGAAGGGCCGAGCGAACCAAGCGGGCAGCGGTAGCAGGCGCCAAAGGATCTCGGAGACGCACGAGCTCGTGGAGGTCCTCGACGCCCGACAAGCGTCGGACGTCGTCCAGATCCCCAGCCTGGCCGGGCTCAACCCCGGTTTGGACGGGCTTTACGACTGTGACCCGTTCGCTGCGGGCTAGCGCGAGTGCCGCCAACGCCGCCGCGACGATCGTCTTGCCGACCCCGGTGTCGGTGCCCGACACTACGAGGACGTTCACGCATCACCATCGGCGGCGGCGGCAACCACCGCGGTCGAGATCCTCCGCAGATCCTCGTCCGAAGTCACGTAGGGCGGCATCGTGTAGATGAGATCTCGAAACGGGCGCAGCCACACACCGTGAGCCTCCGCCGCCGCGGCGGCGGCCGATATATCGACCGGGCGGTTGAGCTGGACGACGCCGATCGCGCCGAAGACTCGAACATCCGTCACGCCCGGAAGTCTCCGGGCAGGCTCAAGACCGGCGGTCAACCCCCGCTCGATCCTGGACACCTGATCGCGCCAGCCGCCCTCGGCAAGCAGTTCGATCGAGGCTAGAGCGGCCGCGCAAGCCAGCGGGTTGCCCATGTAGGTCGGTCCGTGCATCAGAGCGTGACCGTCTCCGTTCGTGATCGAGCTCGCGACTGTGGGCGTGCAGAGCGTCGCGGCGAGCGTCAGATACCCCCCGGTCAGCGCCTTACCGACGCACATGATGTCCGGTGCCACGCCCGCGTGCTCACAAGCAAACATCGCTCCGGTTCGGCCAAAGCCGGTGGCGATCTCGTCCAGCACCAGTAGCGGCCCATGGCGGTCGCACAACTCCCGCAGCAGCGCAACAACTTCCGGATCGTAGAACCACATTCCGCCTGCACCCTGCACGACCGGTTCGACGATCACGCCCGCCAGATCTCCGGCATGCTGGGCCACGAGTTCCTCGAGGTGCGACATGTATGTCGGGTCCAGTCGACGCGGCGGCCGATCCGCAAAGACGTGCTGCGCGAGCGCGCTGCCGAACAGGTTATGCATGCCGTTGATCGGGTCGCAAACGGCCATCGCCCCGAACGTGTCCCCGTGGTAGCCACCGCGAACGGTAAGTAGACGCCTACGCCCGGGACGTGCCTGAAGGCACATCTTGATCGCCACCTCGACGGCAACGGACCCTGAATCGGAGAAGAACACGTGCTCGAGTCCCGCCGGCGTCATCTCGACGAGGCGTGTCGCGAGGCTGACCGCCGGCTCGTGTGTGAGCCCGCCAAACATCACATGCGCCATCTGGTCGAGCTGGGCTCGGACTGCAGCGTCGATCCTCGGGTGCCGGTAGCCGTGGACGGCGCACCACCACGAGGCCATCCCGTCCACGAGCTCGCGGCCGTCGGCCAGCCGTAGGCGGACGCCCTCGGCGGAAACGATCATGCGCGGCATCGCGCCGGCGGGTGGCATCGGGCCATACGGGTGCCACACATGCCGACGATCGAGCGCAAGCATCTCGTCCGTGAGACTCCGTGCACCGTCGGCCGCCGTGCGCTGTCGAGCTCGATCTGATCCGCGCACAGCGGCTGTGAGTCGAGTTGCGTCTGCCATCCGATCGCGGCGGAGTCTGGCAGAACGGCAACGAGCGCCTCTCACACGCCAATCTGAGTCGACTTCAAGTTGGCGTCGACCGGGGGTACTCGATCTCTCGCAGCACCCTCGCCGGAGCGCCCGCGGCGACCGAGAACGGCGGCAGGTCGGAGGTGACGACCGAGTTGGCCCCGATCACGCAACGCTCGCCGACGGTCACGCCGTTCCCGATCGCAACGTTGACGCCGCACCAGACGTTGTCGCCGATCCGCGTCGGGCCGCGGGTCTCGAAGCCCTGCCACGGGACCGGCGTGTCGGGGTCGTCGAAGCGATGGTTGGCATCGCTGACGAAGCAGCCGTTGGCGAACATGCAGTGGTCGCCGATCTCGACCAACTCGACGGCGGCGACCATCACGCCGAGGTTCAAGAAGCATCCCGAGCCGATGCGGATCCGGGCCGTGCCCGGAGCGGTGATCCAGACACCGGGCTCGAACAGCGTCTGCGGGCCGATCTCGAGGCGGCCCTCGCGCAGCGCCTCGAGCACGTTGCCGTGCACCGGCCAGCGGATGAACGCCTCGCGCCGCATCGCCTCCCAATGGATCCGGGCACGGTTCCAGGGCAGCCCGTTGCGTTCGTACCAGCGCCACTTCTGAGCCCAGAGCTCGAGCCGGGCGCGAGTGGCCGGCGAGCGCGGGATCAGACGCGCTCCAGCCGGAACACCGGGTGATCCGGCGCGATAGCCAGCAGTTGCTCGTCGGTCGAACTGGCGTCGACGCCGTCGAAGAACGCCTTGACCTCCCACGCCCACCGCTTCAAGTATGCGCGCAGCAGCGGCGGCTTCTGCTCGTCGGGCAGTTCGACGACCTTGATCTCCTGCGTGCGGCGGCCGAGTCGCAGCCGCCCCCCGCCGCTGACGCGGATGTTGCGAACCCACTGCGTGTGGCCCCGCGGCGCGACCAGGTAGTCCTGGCCGTCGACCGTCAGCAGGTTGACGGGCGTCTGGCGCCACTCGCCCGACTTGCGCCCCCGCACCTCGAGCACGCGCGAGCCGTAGACGCCGATCCCGAGCTTGACCATCAACGCGACGCCGCGGTTGAAGACGTTGCGCGTGAACCAGCCCGCGGGCTTGTAGTGGTCCGCCATCGTGACTCAGCGGCCGCTTTTGGCCGGCATCGCGCGGGTGCGCTTGGCCGCCGGCTTGGATCCGTTCCCCGCGGTGACCTTCGACCCGTTGCCAGTCGCGGTCTTGGTGCCGTTGGCGGTCTTGGTGCCGTTGGCGGTCTTGGCGCCGTTGGCGGTCTTGGCGCCGTTGGCGGTCTTCGCTCCGTTCCGGGACGGGGCGCCGTTGCGGGTCGGCGTCTTGGCCTTGGATCGGTGGCTGCCGGAGGGCTTGGACCCGTTGCGCGCCGTGGTCTTGGCGTTCGAGCCCGTGGCGGCCGGCTGGCGGCTCCGGCTCGCCTTGATCGGCAGCAGATCGGCGAGGAACTGCCCCGTGTAGGAGGCCGACACGGCGGCGACGTCCTCGGGCGTGCCGGTCGCGATCAGGCGGCCGCCCTCGTCACCGCCCTCGGGACCGAGGTCGATCAGGCGATCGGAGACCTTGATCACGTCGAGGTTGTGCTCGATCACGACGACCGAGTTGCCGGTGTCGACGAGCCGCTGGAGCACCTCGAGCAGCCGCTGGATGTCTGCGAAGTGAAGCCCGGTCGTCGGCTCGTCGAGGATGTACATCGTCCGTCCGGTCGCGACCTTGCTCAGCTCGGCGGCGAGCTTGACGCGCTGGGCCTCGCCGCCCGAGAGCGTCGTCGCCGGCTGACCCAGCCGCATGTAGCCGAGGCCGACGTCGACCAGCGCCTCGACGCGACGGCGGATCTTCGGGATGTGGGCAAAGAACTCGAGCGCCTCCTCGATTGGCATCTCGAGCACGTCGGCGATCGTCTTGCCCTTGAAGCGGACCTCGAGCGTCTCGCGGTTGTAGCGCTTGCCGTGGCACTGCTCGCAAGGCACGTAGACGTCGGGCAAGAAGTGCATCTCGATCTTGATCTGGCCGTCGCCGCGGCACACCTCGCACCGCCCACCCTTGACGTTGAACGAGAAGCGGCCGGGCTTGTAGCCCCGGGCACGGGCTTCCTGGGTCTTGGAGAACAGCTCCCTGATCTGGTCGAACAGGCCGATGTAGGTGGCCGGATTGGACCGCGGCGTGCGGCCGATCGGCGACTGGTCGACCGAGATGATCTTGTCGAGCTGCTCGAGCCCGCTCACTCGCCGGTGGGCACCGGCGCGCTGGCGGCTGCGGTGAAGGTGGTTTGAGACGGCCTTCAGGAGCACCTCGTTGACGAGCGTCGACTTGCCCGAGCCCGACACGCCGGTCACGCAGCACAGGACCCCGAGCGGGATCTTGACATCCACGTCGGCGAGGTTGTGCTGGCTGGCGCCCTCGATCGTGATGTAGCCGCTTGGTTTGCGGCGCTTGCGCGGCGTCTCGATCACGCGGGTGCCGGCGAGGAACTGGCCGGTGAGCGAGTCCTCGACGGCGGCGACCTCGTCGGCGGTTCCCTGGGCGACGACGTATCCCCCATGCTCGCCGGCGCCCGGGCCCATATCGACGAGGTGGTCGGCGGCGCGCATCGTGCCCTCGTCGTGCTCGACGACCATCACGGTGTTGCCGAGGTCACGGAGCCGCTCCAGGGTGACGATCAGCTTCTCGTTGTCGCGCTGATGCAATCCGATCGACGGTTCATCGAGGATGTAGAGCACGCCGACCAGCGAGGACCCGATCTGGGTCGCCAGCCGGATCCGCTGTGCTTCGCCTCCGGACAGGGTGGCGGCGGCGCGCTCGAGGCTGAGGTAGCCGACGCCGACGTTGTCGAGGAACTGCAGCCGCTCCTCTATTTCCTTAAGCACGAGCCTCGCGATCCGCCGGTCGTGCTCCGAGAGCTGGAGGTCGCGGACCCACTCCAGCGAGCGACGGGCCGACAGAGCGGTGAACTCGTGAATCGGTGTCTCGCCGACCAGCACCGCCCGCGACTCAGGGCGCAGCCGCGCGCCGTCACACTCCGGGCACGGCCGCAGCGTCATGTACTCCTCGATCTTCTGGCGCGAGAAGTCCGAGTCGGTCTCGCGATAGCGGCGCTCGAGGTTCGGGACGATGCCCTCGAACCGCGTCGCGTAAGAGCGGCGGCGGCCGAAGCGGTTGCGGTAGGAGACCTGGACGCGCTCGCCGCGACCGCCGTACAGGAAGAAGTCCCGGCACTCGTCGGGCAGGTCCTGCCACGGCGTCTCCAGATCGACGTCGTAACGCTCCGCGATCGCCTGCGTGAGCTGCTCGTAGTAGTCCGAGGCGCTGACCGCCCACGGCGCGATCGCGCCTTCGCCGATCGAGAGCGTCGGATCCGGGACCACGAGCTCGGGGTCGATCTCCATCTGCGAGCCCAGGCCGGTGCAGCGCGGGCAGGCGCCATGAGGGGAGTTGAACGAGAAGATTCGCGGCTCGAGCTCGACCAGGCTCGGCCCATGCACCGGGCACGCGAACCGCTCGGAGAAGGTCAAGGTCCGGTCTTCGTCGACAAGCTCGATCTCGACCAACCCGTCGGCCAGCGCGACCGCGGTCTCGATCGAGTCGGCCAGCCGCTTGCGCAGCTCGTCCTTCATCACGAGCCGATCCACGACGACCGCGATGTCGTGCTTGTACTTCTTGTCGAGGGCGATCTCCTCGTCGAGCCGGCGCAGCTCGCCGTCGACCTTGACGCGGCCGAAGCCCTCGGCGCGCAGCTCCTCGAACTGCTTGCCGTACTCGCCCTTGCGGCCGCGGACGATCGGGGCGAGCACCATGAACCTGGTCCCGTCGGGCAGCTCCATCACCTGATCGATGATCTGCTCGGCTGACTGGCCGCTGATCGGGCGGCCGCAGATGTGGCAGTGGGGATGACCGATCCTCGACCACAGAAGCCGCAGGTAGTCATAGATCTCGGTGACCGTTCCAACCGTCGACCGCGGGTTGCGCGACGTCGTCTTCTGATCGATCGAGATCGCCGGTGACAGGCCCTCGATCGAGTCGACGTCGGGCTTGTCCATCTGGCCGAGGAACTGACGCGCATAGGCGGACAGCGACTCGACGTAGCGGCGCTGCCCCTCGGCGTAGATCGTGTCGAACGCCAGCGACGACTTGCCCGACCCAGAGAGACCCGTGATGACCGTCAGCGAGTACCTCGGGATCGCGACCGTCACGTCCTTGAGGTTGTGCTCGCGCGCGCCAGAAACGACGATTTGATCCACTTTCAGCGAGTCTAGTGCACCGAACAGACGTTCCCGTCCGTGGTGCAGGGCGGTGGACTACAGTTCGCCGCAATGAGCGAGGAATCACCGCAGCCGCCCGCCTCCAAGCCACCGATACCGCCGGGCATCCGGGCCTCCGACGAGGACCGCGAGCGGCTCGCCTCGGATCTCCGTGAGCACGCGGTCGCCGGCCGGCTCGACACCGACGAGCTCGAGGATCGCCTCCAGGCCGCCTACTCGGCGCGGACCACGTCCGAGCTCGACGAGCTGCGGCGTGACCTCCCCGCGACCACGCGCGAAGCGACGCTGAGCGATCGCGCGCGGCGCTCGCACCTGACGCGGCGGATGGTCCAGGAGAGCGGCAGCGTAGTGATCCTGTTCCTCGTCAGCACCGCGGTGTGGGTCGCCTCCGGGGCTCAATCGAACTTCTGGCCCAAGTGGGTTCTGCTGCTCGTCCTGATCAGCCTGGCGCGCAACGCCTGGGCGCTGTTCGGCCCCGGGGCCGACCTCGACCACGTCGAGCGCGACCTCGACAGCCGCCACCAGCGCCGTCTCGAGCAACGCAGCCGCCGCAGCGGCCGGCACCGGCGCTAGGCGGGGTCAGCCGTCGATGCTCGAGTAGACCTCGTCGAGCAGTCCGTCCGGATCCGCGAGCCGGTAGTTCTCGGACAGATACTTGGCGGCCTCGTCCCGCGGGGTCTGGTTGAGCGCCATGTTCAGCGCGACCAGCCGGGCGGCCTCGGCGTCGTCGCTCGTCCCCTGGGACGGCGGTGCATCGGCTCCGGCCGTGCTGGCGGAAGACGCCGCCGATGCTGGTGGTGCTGCCACGGGCTCGCTTGCCGGCTCGGGCTCGCTCGCCGGCTCGGGCGCACTCGCCAACTCGGGGGCACTCGCCGGGACGGGCTCGCTTGCCGGCTCGGATTCGGCGGGCGCCGGCGCGGCGGCCACTCCCGCGCCGTTGCCGGCGGACGCGTCTGACTCGGCAACCGCTGCGCGGGACGCCTCGAGCGTGCCGGCGTCTGCATTGAACGAATCGGTGCCGGCTCGCAGTGACTCGATCACGGCCTCGAGCTCGCGTTTGGTGGCCTCGAGGCGCTCGAGCATCGCCGCGCTCGACGCCGACAGCTGATGGGCGTGCTGCTCGGCGCGCTCACGTGTCGCGTCAGCCTCAGTCTGGGCCTCGCGGCGGATCTGGGCCGCGCTGCTCTCGGCCGCCTCGACGATCGACCGGACGTGGTCACTGGCCGACGAGGCGAGCGTCCCGGCACCCCGCGGCGCGGCCTGAAGCGCGACCACCTCGTCGGCGACGGCGCTCAGGTGAGCGTCGACCTCGGCCGGGTCATAGCCCCGGCGCGACATCGAGAAGTCCCTCCGTTGGATGCTCTGTCTGTCAAGCGCCACCGCGCCTCACCTCCGTTTCGAGCCGGCAGGCGCAGCGTACCGGACCGGTGGCTCACAGCCGCACGATTGTGCGCGCGATCAGACGCGCGCGTCGCCCGCGGCGATCGCTTCGTCAAGTTCGCGCTTGAGGTCGCGAATCTCGTCACGGAGCTTGGCGGCGTACTCGAACCGGAGGTCTTCGGCGGCGGCGAGCATCTCCTCCTCGAGCTCGACGATCGCGCGCTCGATCTCGGCGGGCTCCATCGCTCCCTCCTTCCGGCGGCGGCGACGGCGCGAGCGCGGGACCTTGGAGTCGGACTGGAGGAACTCAGCGATGTCGGAGATCCCCTTGACGATCGTCTCGGGCGTGATCCCATGCTCGTCGTTGTAGGCGCGCTGGATCGCCCGGCGCCGATCAGTCTCGCCGATCGCGGCGCGCATCGCCGCGGTCTCCTTGTCGGCGTACATCAGGACCTTGCCGTCGACGTTGCGTGCCGCCCGGCCGATCGTCTGGATCAGTGAGGTCTCGCCGCGGAGGAAGCCCTCCTTGTCGGCATCGAGGATCGCGACCAGCGACACCTCCGGCAGGTCGAGCCCCTCGCGCAGCAGGTTGACGCCGACGAGCACGTCATATTCGCCGAGCCGCAGCTCGCGGATGATCTGAATCCGCTCGAGCGTGTCAATCTCGGAGTGCAGGTAGCGCACGCGGAAGCCCATCTCGAGCAGGTAATCGGTCAGGTCCTCGGACATCTTCTTGGTCAAGGTCGTGACCAGCGTGCGCTCGTCGCGCTCGGTCCGGGCGCGGATCTCGTTCATCAGATCGTCGATCTGGTTGCGCGTCTCGCGGACCTCGACGTCGGGGTCGATGATGCCGGTCGGGCGCACGATCTGCTCGACGATCCGCGGCGAATGCGAGCGTTCGTACTCCCCGGGCGTCGCCGACACGAACACGAGCTGGGGCGTGATCGAGAGGAACTCCTGGAACGTCTGCGGACGGTTGTCGAGCGCGCTCGGCAGCCGGAAGCCGTAGTCGACCAGCGTCTGCTTGCGCGACCGGTCACCCTCGTACATGCCGCCAATCTGCGGGACCGTCTGATGGGACTCATCGACGAAGCAGACGAAGTCACCCGGGAAGTAGTCGAGCAGGCAGTAGGGGCGATCGCCGGGGTTGCGCCCGTCGAGGATCCGCGAGTAGTTCTCGATCCCCGAGCAGAAGCCAAGCTCGCGCAGCATCTCCATGTCGTACTGGGTCCGCTGGCGCAGCCGGTGGGACTCGAGCAGCTTGCCCTGCTGCTCGAGCACGGCGCAGCGGGCGTTGAGCTCGCGCCCGATCTCGGTGACCGCGTCCTCGATCATGCCCTCGCGCACGTTGTAGTGCGAGGCGGGCCAGATCCCGACGTGCTCGAGGTCATCCTCGATCACCTCCCCGGTGACCGGGTCGAAGTGCTGCAGATGCTCGACCTCGTCACCGAACAGGACGATCCGGAAGGCCGTCTCGGCGTAGGCGGGGAAGATCTCGAGCGTCTCCCCCCGGACCCGGAAGGTGCCGCGCGACAGCGCCGTGTCGTTGCGCGTGTACTGGATCGAGACGAGCTTTCGCAGCAGCGCGTCACGGTCGATCATCTCCCCTTTGTTCAGGGTCTGGAGGTTCTCGTCGTAGGTCTCCGGCGAGCCAAGTCCGAAGATGCACGACACGCTGGCGACGATCACGACGTCGCGGCGGGCGAACAGCGCCGCCGTCGCCGAGTGTCGCAGCCGGTCGATCTCCTGGTTGATCGCCGAGTCCTTCTCGATGTAGAGGTCCTTGCTCGGGACGTAGGCCTCGGGCTGGTAGTAGTCGTAGTAGGAGACGAAGTACTCGACCGAGTTGCGCGGGAAGTAGGTCCGAAACTCGTTGCACAGCTGCGCCGCGAGCGTCTTGTTGTGGGCGATCACGAGCGCCGGCTTCTGCACCGCCTCGATCGTCGCGGCCATCGTCATCGTCTTCCCCGTCCCGGTCGCGCCGAGCAGCGTCAGATAGCGCTCGCCGGCCTCGATTCCCTGCGCGAGGCTGTCGACGGCGGCCGGTTGATCGGCGGTCGGACGGTATGTCCCGTCTAGCTCAAACTTAGGCATGGGTGGACACTTGAACATATCGCGGCGCGCGGACATACCCGCGATCGCGACCGCACTGCACGATGCGACAGTTCTCAGACGCCCATCTCGCCGCCCTCGCCGTCCTCGTGGTCGCGGTCGCGTTCTCGATCTGGGCGCCACGACACCGCCCCGGTGGATGGGTCACAACCTACGCCCGCATGCTGGCGCTGGTGATCGCCGCGGGCTGGATCGGCGAGTACGTCGCCGACGTCGTCACCGGGATCTGGACGGTCAAGTACGACCTACCTCTGCAGCTCACCGACGCGGTCTCGCTGGTCGCGATCGTGGCGCTCTGGACCCGTCGCCGGCTGGCGGTCGAGCTCGTCTACTTCTGGGGCCTGTCGGCCTCGCTTCAGGCGACGCTGACGCCGGACCTGGGCCAGACGTTCCCGAGCGTCTACTACTTCACGTACTTCATCTACCACGTCGGTGCCGTCACGGCGGCCTGCCTGCTCGTGTTCGGCTGCGGGATCTACCCCCGCCCCCGGGCCGCCTGGCGGGTGTTCGCGATCACGCTCGGGGTCGCGGCGATCGCCGGGCTGGGCGATCTGCTGACCGGCGGCAACTACATGTATCTGCGGTCAAAGCCGGTCCACAGCTCGCTGCTCAACGTGATGGGTCCGTGGCCGGTCTACATCGCAACCACCGGACTGCTGGCGCTGGCGCTGGTGCTCGTACTACAGGTGCTCGCCGACGCGGTCGGTCGCGGCGATCGGCGGCGGGTGCCCGCCGGTGACGGGCTCGCGGAGCCGATCGGCGCCGCTCAGTCGTAGCCGAGCTCGCTGGCGTATTTGGATCGATAGTCCCTCTGAGCCTGCAGCACCCGCTGAACGTAGTCGCGCGTCTCGGGGAACGGTATGTCGTCGATCCGCAGGTCGTGACCGTTCGCGCGCGCCTGCGCGACCCACTTGTCGACGTTGGCCGGCCCGGCGTTATAGGCCGCGACCGCGTCGATCGTGCTGCCGTGGTAGTGGTCGAGCAGGTAGCGCAACAGGTAGCTGCCGTAGGCGATGTTGATCGCCGGGTTGTTCAGATCCGACGTCTTGAAGGTCGTGGCGCCCGAGCGGCGGGCGAGAAATTGCCCGGTCTCGGGGAGGATCTGCATCGGCCCGACCGCTCCCGCCGAGGAGGTGCTCGGGTCGAACTTCGTCTCGGCGTAGATGACCGCCGCGATGAACGCCGGATCGAGGTGCTTTTCGGCGGCCTGGGCCCGGATCACATCCTGGTAGCGCAGCGGCAGGCCGAACTCGTTGACGGCCTTGCGGGCGAGCGGCAGCATCAGGACGGCGCCGACCACCACGGCGGCGATCACGACCATCGCCGCGAGCACTCGGCGACGTCTGCGATTTGCTCGGCGCCGCGCCGAGACGCTCGGCTTGCGCCGCGGCCGGTTACCCGCAGCTGTGGCCGTCTGGGGGCTCACTTTCCAAGCATGTCAAGAATCGTTGACAAGTTGTGTTCGAGGTCGGCGACGGAGCCGTCATTGACGACGGTGTACGTCGCTCGGTGCGACTTTTCCTGCTGGCTCAGCTGGCGCGCGGCGCGCTCGTCGAGCGCCTGATGACCGCGCTCAGACGCCCGCTGATGCCGGGTCTCCTCTTCTGCGATGACGGCGATCGTAGCGTCAAAGCTGGACTCCATCCCCGCTTCGAACAGCAGCGGCACCTCCACGACGGCGGCCACGGGTGGCGGCGCGTGGGTGTCGAGCTCGCCCCGCCAGGCCGCGACGCGGGCCCCGACTCGAGGCCACAGCAGCTGCTCGAGCCACGCGCGCCCATCGCCGCTCCCAAAGGCCAAGCGGGCGAGCGAGGGACGGTCGATCGCCCCATCTCGGAGCACTTCGGGGCCGAAATGCGCGGCGACCGCCTCGCGGACCTCTGCCGTCTCGTACAGCTCGTGGACGACGGCGTCCGTTGACAGCGTCGCCGCCCCGAGCCGCTGCAGGGCATCGAGGGCCGTCGACTTACCCGCGCCGATGCCACCCGTGAGCCCGATGAAGGGGATCACACCCCGCTGCCACTCGCGGTCTACGCGGAGTGAGCGTCCGACTGCTGCTCGGTCTCCGCGGCCGCCCCGTTCGGGCTCGCGGATGACTCCGTGCCGACGTCGGGGGCGGAGGTCTCGGGCTCGGCCGCCGTCTCGGGCTCGTCCGCCGCGCTCAGGCTCGGCCGCCGCCTCAGGCTCGGCCGCCGCCTCAGGCTCGACCGCCGCCTCAGGCTCACCGCCGCCTCGGGCTCGACCGCCGCCTCAGGCTCAGCCGCCGCCTCGGGCTCGGCCGCCGCCTCAGCCTCAGGCTCGACAGCAGCCGCCGCCTCGGGCTCGACCACCGCCTCGGGCTCGGCCGCCGCCTCAGCCTCAGGCTCGACAGCAGCCGCCGCCTCGGGCTCGGCCACCGCCTCGGGCTCGGCCGCCGCCTCGGGCGTTGCACCGGAATCATCGATCGCGTAATCCACGGCCGGCTCCGGCTCGCTGGTCGAGAAGACGTCCTCGGACAGTCCGAGCTCGGGCACATCGTCGAGCGAGCCGCCATCGCCCTCGGTCGGCGGCTCGATCGGCCGGACCGGGAGCACTTGGCCCTCGACACGCTTGATCGAGAGCGAAAGGCGCCGGCGCTCGGAGTCGATCTCGAGAATCTTGACGCGAACCGGATCGCCCGGCTGGATGATCTCCCGAGGATTGTCGACGTGGTGCTGGGCGAGCTCGGAGATGTGGACCAGCCCCTCGACGCCGTCGAGGATCTCGACGAAGGCGCCGAACGTGACGACCTTGGTGACGCTGCCCTCGAGCTCGTCACCGATGTTGTAGGTGTCGACGACGCGCTGCCACGGGTCTTCCTGGGTCTGCTTGAGGCCCAGCGAGATCCGCTGGCGCTGGCGGTCGATGTCGAGCACCTTGACGCTGACGACATCGCCGATATTCAGGATTTCGCTCGGGTGGTTGACGTGTGACCAGGAGAGCTCGGAGATGTGGATCAGACCGTCGATCCCGTCGAGGTCGACGAACGCGCCGAAGTCGACGATGTTCGAAATCGTGCCCTCGACGACCTGCCCCGGCTGGAGGCGGTCCAGAATCCGCTCGCGGTCCTCCTTGCGCTGTTCCTCGAGCACCGCCCGGCGCGACAGGACGACGTTGTTGCGCGAGCGGTTGAGCTCGATCACCTTGCACTCGATCGCCTGGCCCATGTACTCGTCGAGATTCGGGACGCGCCGGATATCGACCAGCGAGGCGGGCAGGAAGCCGCGCACGCCGAGGTCGATGATCAGGCCGCCTTTGACGACCTCGATCACGGCCCCCTCGACGGGCTCGCCCGACTCGGCTGCGGCCTCGATCCGCCGCCAGGCCTTCTCGAAGCGGGCGCGCTTCTTGCTCAGGATCAAGCGTCCGTCCTGATCCTCCTTGGTCAGCACGAGCGCGTCTACCTCTTCGCCCAGCTGCACCTCATCGGAGGGGTCAACCGACTTGCGGATCGAGAGCTCGCCGGCGGGGATGACGCCCTCGGACTTGTAGCCGATGTCGACCAGGACTTCGTCGTTATCGATCCGGACGACGTGGCCGGTGACGACGTCTCCCTCCTGGAAGGGATGGATCGTCGCGTCATAGTTGGGGACAATCCGACCGTCGACTTCGAGCAGGAGGCCGTCAGAGCCCTCGACTACCTTCGCGTTCGACTGATCGGGTGCGGTCAGAGTTGTGGTTGAAGACATGGGTTATCGGAGGATAGCCGCACGGGGCCTACGGTGCGGCCCTACTGACCGGCAGGTCTGCGGCGCCGTCGCCGGGCACAGCGCTCGTATCATCAGGCGACGATGCCTCGCCGAGCTACGAAACGCGGCATGGAGCGTACCGCGCTGGACCGCGACTGCGATGTGCTGATCTGCGGCGCGAGCTTCGCCGGCCTGGCCGTCGCGCGTGAGCTGGCCGGCAGCGGCGCCAACGTGATGGTGATCGACCGCTATGAGATCGGCGAGCGCCAGACCTCCGCGTGCGGCATCCCGACCACGTGGTTGACCGCGATGCGCCTCCAGGAATCGCTCCGGCAGACGTTCGGCGAGCTGGTGATCCACACCCCTCACGCGACGGTGCGCTACGACCTGCCGTGGACGTTCTCGACCTTTGACTACCCGACGTTGTGTGCTGCGCTCGCCGCACAGGGCGAGTTTGCGTTTGAGACCGCGAAGGTCGAGTCGCGCGCCGGCGACGGCGTGGTTCTCACCGACCGGGGCGAGATCCGCGCGCCGCTGATCGTCGACGCGCTCGGATGGCGGCGAGTGCTCTGCACCGGCGACAACATCCAGCCCCCCGACGCGCTGCTGTCGCGCGGACTCGAAGTGCACCCGCACGGGTCCGGCCGCGACCTCGAGGTGTGGATCCACCGCGGGTACGTCCCGGCCGGGTACGGCTGGAGGTTTCCCGCCGACGGGGAGCTGCGGATCGGGATCGGCTCGTTCGACCCGCGCTTTCACGTGCGCGAGCCGACCGTGCAACTGGCGCACGACCTCGACGCCGAGACGGTCCGCTATCAGGGCAACTGGATCCCCCATGCCCTCCGTCCCGCCACCGAGGACGGCGTCTTCTTCGTCGGCGACTCGGCCGGTCACTGCCTGCCACTGACCGCCGAGGGAATCCGCACCGCGCTCTACTTCGGGATCGCGTGCGGGCGCGAACTACGGCGCGTGGTCGGCGGCGAGCAGACCCGCGCGCAGGCGCTCACGCGCTACCACGAGTTCTCGGCGGCCCACGCGACGCCGTTTCGGTGGATGCTTCGCGTTCAGCGGCTGGTCCCCCGGATCGCGCCGCGCCTGCTGGCGCCCGGGCTGCAGGCGATGGGTGCCAAGCGATTCGTCGACTGGTCGTTTGGCCACTACCTCGGAATCGCGCATCCGGATTTCGTCGCCGCGGGCGGACCGCGCCAGCCTGCTCCCGTCCTCGCGGCCGCATAGCTGCCGTGCGCAGGCGGATCACTCTCAGGCAGGCGGTCAAGTGGCTGGCGCTCGGGGTCGCGATCGTCCTCGCGGCGATCCTCGCGCTGGGCAACAACGTCGGCTCGAGCCAGACGCTCGGGCGGGCGGCGCTGGGGGACCACGTCGCCGCGAGCCAGACAGTTGGGCGGACCGCTCAATGCCACGCTGGACTCGGCCTGCAGGCCGACATACGATCGCGGCCGCTCAGAGTTCACCAAGAGGAGGGAAAGCCTTGCAACACAACAAGCGACGCCGGCGCGCGTTCACACTCGCAGTCTCGGCGGCACTGACGGCCGGCGCGTTCGCCGCCACCGGCGGCTCCGCTGCGGCCGCCAGGGCCCACGCCACCGGGGCACACGCGAGTTCGGCCACGATCCACGTGATCGAGCACGCGATCACCGACAAGGAGATACCGACCGGCGGCGGCAAGGATGTGAAGGGCAACATCCTGACCTTCAACAACCCCGTGTTCAACGTGTCCAACACCCACAAGGTCGGACACGACGAGGGGTTCTGCACCCGGATCGCGCCCAAGAAGCACATCTGGGAATGCCTCTGGACGACGTTCCTGAAGGCCGGGCAGATCACGGTCCAGGGGCCGTACTACGACAACCGCAACAGCGTGCTCTCGATCACCGGCGGGACCGGCGCATACCGGAACACTCGCGGCGAGATGAACCTCAACGCCCGCGACGGCGGCAAGGAGTACGACTTCATCTTCCACCTCAGCTGAGGGTTTCGTCGCCCGCGCCCGCACTCCGGTTTCAGGGGTGCGGGCGCCGACGCACGGGGCGTCACTTGGCCGACAGCCAGTCCTCGCCGATCCCGGCCTCGACCGCCAGCGGCGGATCGAGCTCATAAGCGCCCGTCATCTCGCGCTCGGCGAGCTCCTTGACCTGTTCGGCCTCGTCGGCTGGAGCCTCGAACAGGAGCTCGTCGTGGATCTGCAGGACCAGCCGCGTCCGCAGGC
Source organism: uncultured Solirubrobacterales bacterium (assembly GCA_963788005.1). GTDB lineage: Bacteria > Actinomycetota > Thermoleophilia > Solirubrobacterales > Solirubrobacteraceae > Palsa-465. The sequence goes on from CAWBFH010000010.1 coordinate 235,870, forward strand.
CGGCCTCCGACAGCGCCTTGTCACAGCGAACCATCGCGACCTTCATGATGTCGGCCGCGGTCCCCTGGATGACCATGTTGACGGCGAACCGCTCGCCCTGGCGGCGCAGCTCCCAGCGCCGCGCGCGCAGCTCCGGCACCTGACGGCGACGACCGAACAGGGTCGAGACGTAGCCGTGCTCGGTGCCCTGCTCGATCGTCTGCTCGATGAAGCGGCCGACCGCGGGGAAGCCCGCCAGGTACCGCTGGATGAAGTCGTCGGCTTCGGATTGCGGGATGTGCAGGCGGTCGGCCATCCCGTATGCCGATAGGCCGTAGACGATGCCGTAGTTGATCATCTTCGCCTTCGACCGCATCCCTGGATCGATCTGGTCAGGCGTGACGCCGAACACGCGGCAGGCGGTGGCGGTGTGGACGTCCTCGCCGCGGCGGAAGATCTCCTTGAGCACGTCCTCGCCGGCGATGTGGGCGAGCAGCCGCAGCTCGACCTGGGAGTAATCGGCCGACACGAGCAGGCACCCGGGCTCGGCGACGAAGCACGCGCGAATCTCGCGCCCGAGCTCGGTCCGGATCGGGATGTTCTGGAGGTTGGGGTTGTTGGAGGAGAGGCGGCCGGTCGTCGCCGCGGTCTGGTTGAAGGTCGTGTGCAGCCGGCTGGCCGAGTCGACCACCAACGGCAAGGCGTCCAGATACGTTTGCGCGAGCTTGGTCAGCTCCCGCCACCGTTCGATCTTGGGGATGATCTCGTGCTCCTCGCGGATCGCCTGCAGGACGCGGGCGTCGGTCGAGTAGCCGGTCTTGCCGCGGCGCTTGCGCGACAGCCCGAGCTTTCCGAACAGGACCTCCTCGAGCTGCTTGGGCGAGCCGAGCGTGAACTCCTCGCCGGCCAGCTCGAAGATCTCACGCTCGAGCTGATCGGCCTCGGCCTTGACCCGCGCCGAGATCTCGCCCAGCCGCTTGGTGTCGAGCTTGACCCCGGCGAGCTCCATCGCGCGCAGGAGCCGGACGAGCGGCAGCTCGACGTCGAGCAACAGGTCCGTCAGACCGCGACCGCGGATCTCCTCGCGCTGCCAGGCGGTCAGCGCCTGCACCAGCCGGGCGTCACGGCCGGTCTCGTCGGGCACGTCGGCGGCCAGGCCGCGCTCCTCGCACAGCTCGCGGAAGGGATATGCGCGGCGGGCGGGCTCGAGTAGGTAGGCGGCGACCTCGGTGTCGTGGGCGAGCACCTCGGGCACACGCCCCAGCGACTTCGCGTCGTGCGCGATCGCCGGGCGCGTTCCGACGGCCGACGCCAGCTCCTCCGGGCTCGGGCACGTGCCGAAGATCAGCTGGCCGTCGTCCTCCGTGTAAGCCCCGAAGTGCCACTCGGGATCGTCACCGAACAGGGCGCCTTCAGGTGTCTCGGGCGCACGCGCGGCAACCGCCACCTCGCTCTGACCCAGTTCGGCGACGTCAGCGAGCGTGCCCGGCCGCGAGCGGGCGGTCAGCGCGCGCTCGACTACCGGGGCCGGAGCCGCCGCATCGGCCGATCCGAGCGCCTCCTCGAGGCGACGCAGCGGCTCGCGCAGCTCGAACTCGCGGAACACGTCGCGCAGGCGCGACCGGTCGGCGGGCGCGGACGCGAAGTCGGGGACGTCGAAGTCGACCTCCACGTCGCGCTTGGCGGTCGCCAGGTGCTTTGAGAGCCGCGCGTCGTCGGCGTGCTCGGTCAGGTTCTGCTTGCGCTTGGCGCCGCTGATCTCGTCGATGTGGTCGAGCACCTGCTCGAGTGACCCGAACCGCTGCAGCAGGTCGGCCGCGGTCTTGTCACCGATTCCCGGGACGCCCGGGATGTTGTCGCTCGTGTCGCCCTTGAGTCCGATGAAGTCGGGGACCAGCTCGGGCGGGATCCCGTAGCGGTCGATCACCCCCTCGCGGTCGTAGACGCGGGTGTCGGTGATCCCCCGGGAGGTCGTCATGATGCTGACCCCATCGTCGACCAGCTGGTAGGCGTCCCGGTCACCGGTGACGACCATCACCTCGACCGGAGGATCCGCGCTCTTCGCGCGCTCGGCGATCGACGCGATCACGTCGTCGGCCTCGTAGCCGTCGACGCGCAGGTTGCGGTAACCGAACGCGTCGACGAGCGGCTCGAGGTGCGGCCATTGCTCCTTGAGCAGATCCGGGCGGCTCGAGCGCTGCGCCTTGTACTCGGAGTAGACCTCCTTGCGCCCCGAAGAGCCCGCGTCCCAGACGACCACCGTCGCCTTGGGCCCGTAGTCGGTGAGAATCTTGACCAGCATCGAGGCGAAGCCGAAGATCGCGTTGGTCGGCACGCCGGTGGAGGTCGCGATCGATTCGGGCAGCGCGAAGAAGGCGCGGTACGCGAGGCTGTTGCCGTCGATCAGAAAGAGCTCGTCCGCCATCCAGATCTGAGCCTATCTCGCGCCCCGGTGGTCCGACCCGACGGACCGCGGCGGTCGCGGTAAGAGGCGATCCCCGACAGCGCGCCGACTCGGCGCTCGAGGCATAAGATGCCGCACCCATGGCGGCCACCCCCAGCGCCCAGTACAGCCTCACGCTCCGCGTCGAGATCGATCACCTGCCGGGAATGCTCGGCAAGGTGGCGAGCGCGATCGGCGCCGCGGGCGGGACGATCGGGGCCGTCGACCTCGTCCAGGTCGACGCCGGCCACACGATCCGCGACATCACCGTCGAGACCGGTGACGCGTCTGACTGGCCCCGGCTGACCGAGGCCGTCGACGCCGTGCGGGGCGCCCGCGTGCTCGATGCCACCGATCGCACCTTCACGCTCCACACCGGCGGCAAGATCGAATTGCAGAACAAGAGCCCGTTGAAGACGCGCGATGACCTCTCGATGGCGTACACGCCCGGCGTCGCCCGCGTCTGCCAGGCGATCCATGCCGATCCCGACAAGGCCTTCCAGTACACGATCAAGCGCAACACGGTCGCGGTGGTGTCCGACGGAACCGCGGTCCTCGGCCTCGGAGACATCGGGCCCCGCGCGGCGATGCCCGTGATGGAGGGCAAGGCGATGCTGTTCAAGGAGTTCGCCGGCGTCGACGCCTTCCCGATCTGCCTCGACACCAAGGACACCGACGAGATCATCGCGACCGTCAAGGCGATCGCCCCCGCCTTCGGCGGCATCAACCTCGAGGACATCTCGGCGCCGCGGTGCTTTGAGATCGAGTCCCGGCTGCGCGACGAGCTCGACATTCCCGTGTTCCACGATGACCAGCACGGCACCGCCGTCGTGGTGCTCGCCGCGCTGCTCAACGCGCTGACCTTGACCGGGCAGCGGATCGGAGACATCCGCGTGGTGATCGTCGGCCTCGGCGCGGCCGGGATCGCGACCGCCGACATCCTGCTCGAAGCCGGCGTCCGCAACATCATCGGGTGCGATTCGCGGGGCGCCGTCCACGTCGAGCGGCCCGACTACGTCGACGGGAGCATGAGCTCGGTCAAGCGCCGGCTCGCCGAGCGGACCAACGAGGAGCGTCGCGACGGGGCGCCGGCCGACGTGCTCGAAGGGTCAGACCTCCTGATCGGCCTGTCGGGCGCGCAGGTGATTCCGGCGAGCGCGCTGGCGCGGATGAATGCGGACCCGATCGTGTTCGCGATGGCCAATCCGACACCCGAGGTCGCGCCCGAGGAGGCGCTGCCGTACGTGCGGATCCTGGCCACGGGCCGATCGGACTATCCCAACCAGATCAACAACGTCCTCTGCTTCCCCGGCATCTTCCGCGGCGCGCTCGACGTCCGCGCCAAGGAGATCACCGAGACGATGAAGACGGCCGCCGCGCGCGCGATCGCGGACATCGTGCCCAGTGACCAGCTGCGCGAGGACTACATCATCCCGTCGGTCTTCAACCGCGAGGTGGCGACCGCGGTCGCATCGGCGGTGGCCGAGGAAGCGCGCGAGTCCGGGATGGCCGAGGCCGGACCCGAGATCGGGTTCGGGTCAACCGAGGAGATGCGGATCCTCGGGATCTAGGGAGGCCTGCGGTCGCCCTGGCGCTCGCGGCGGGCTAGGACTGTGGTCCCGGCGGCGGGCCGAGGTCTTGCTCGCCCGACTCGGCGCTCAGACCCGGATGGCGCTCGCTGCGCTTGGGGATCGGCCCGTCGACCTTCCAGCGCGAGCCGGGGCGGCCGGGCAGGATCAGGACGAACAGCAGACCGATCGCGCTCAGCAGCAGGCCGAACGTCAGCCCGACCTTCTCGCCGTAGCCCTTGCGGTCGGCGACCCAGGCGCCGATCGCGGCCGAGAGCAGCCAGATGAACAGCAGGTAGAGCCCGGTCGGGCCGATATGTCGCCAGAACCATCATGTGCCCAGATACGCCCTCTGCACCTCGGGATCATCGCGCAGCGCGCCGGACTGGTTGGCGAGCACCACGCGGCCGGTCTCGAGCACGTATCCGCGCTGGGAGATGTCGAGCGCGTAGTTGGCGTTCTGCTCGACGAGCAGGATCGTGACGCCGCTGCGGTTGATCTCGCCGATCGTCTCGTAGATGCGCTGGACCAGGATCGGGGCGATTCCCATCGAGGGCTCGTCGAGCATCAGCAGCCGGGGCCGGGCCATCAGCGCGCGGCCGATCGCGAGCATCTGCTGCTCGCCTCCCGACATCGTGCCCGCCTTCTGGCGCTCGCGCTCGCGCAGGCGGGGAAAGAGGCCGAACACGCGCTCGAGGTCGGCGGCGATCTCCGGACCGCGGCGGCGGTGGGCGCCGAGGTCGAGGTTCTCACGCACGGTCATGCGAGGAAAGCAGTGGCGCCCCTCGGGGGACAGCGCGACGCCGAACTCGACGATCTCGTGGGCGGGCACGCGGGTGATGTTCTGGCCGCGGAAAGTGATCGTCCCCGAGCTTGCGGGCGTCAGCCCCGAGATCGAGCGCAGGGTCGTCGACTTGCCGGCTCCGTTCGAGCCGATCAAGGTCACGATCTCGCCCTCCTCGACGGTCAGCGAGACGCCCTTCAGCGCCTCGATCGTGCCGTAGTGGGCGTGGATGTCGGAGACTTCGAGCAACGGCATCGCGTCTACTCCTGCTTGCCCAGGTAGGCCTCGATCACGCGCGGGTCGTCGCGTACGTCGGCGGGCGGGCCTTCGGCGATCTTCTCGCCGTGATCGAGCACGGTGACGCGCTCGGACACGTCCATCACGACCTTCATGTCGTGCTCGATCAACAAGATCGTCAGCTTGAGCTCGTCCCGGAGCTTGCGCATGAAGCCGGTCAGCGCGCCGGATTCCTGCGGGTTCATCCCGGCGGTCGGCTCGTCGAGCAGCAGCACCTCCGGATCGGAGGCGAGCGCGCGGGCGATCTCGACGCGGCGCTGGTCACCGTATGAGAGCTCCGCCGACAACCGCCCGAAGGTCGCCGGGCGCAGCCCCACGTACTCGAGCAGCTCGCGCTGCCTTGTCCTGCGCCCCTCGCTCCTCGCGGCGGACCCAGGGCGGGCGGAAGATCGAGCCGACCAGGCCGGCCTTCATCCGCGAGTGGCGTCCGATCATCACGTTCTCGACCGCGCTCATCGCGCCGAACAGGCGGATGTTCTGAAACGTGCGGGCGACGCCGAGGCTCGTGATCACATCGGGGCGCAGGCGGGTGATGTTGCGATCGCCGAGCACGATCTGACCGTCCGATGGCTTGTAGAGCCCGGTCAGCATGTTGAACAGGGTCGTCTTGCCGGCGCCGTTGGGGCCGATCAGGGAGACGATTCCATACTTGGGGACGTTGAAGGACACGTCCGAAACCGCGACCAGGCCGCCGAACTCCTTGGTCACATGGTCGGCGTGGAGGGCGACCTCGCTCATGACGGCGCCGAGGCTCCCCCCTCGACGAGCTGCGCGTCCTCGGCCGCGAGCTCGCCCGTGAGCTCGAGTCTTCGCCGTCGCTCCGGGAACAGGCCCTGCGGTCGCAGCACCATCACGAGCACGAGCAGGAACCCGAAGATCCCGAATGAGAGCTGCGTCAGGCTGAAGTTCAGTCCGAGGTCGTGCGGGACGCTGTTGAGGACGTCGGGGATCAGGTAGTAGTTGATGTAGGAGAGCAGCAGCGCTCCGAGGACGGCGCCCCAGATCGACCCGAGCCCGCCGACGATGATCATCGCGAGCACGAAGATCGAAAATGAGAACTGGAACTCGTCGGAGTTGACGGTGGTCGCGTAGGCGCCCAGGAAGGCGCCCGACATGCCGCCGAAGGTGGCGCCGATCGCGTACGCCATCAGCTTCGTCTTAACGAGCGGGATCCCCATCGAGACGGCGGCCACCTCGTCCTCTCGCAGCGCGACCCACGCACGGCCCAGGCGCGAATCGCGCAGCCGCAGCGCGACGAACAGCACCAGCAGCATGATCCCGAAGATCAGCCAGTACCACGGGCGCAGCTTGAGCAGGCTGAAGTGTCCGATGCCCGGGAAGTACGGCAGGTCGAGCGCCGAGATCCCCTGCGCGCCCGCGGTCAGCGTCTCCCCGTTGCCGATATGGATGCTCGTGCCGTTGACGGCGACGACACCGATGATCTCCCCGAACGCGAGCGTGACGATCGCGATGTAGTCACTTCGCAGCCGGAGCGTCGGCAGTCCGATCAGCGTCCCCGCGAGGCCCGTCACCAGCGCCGCGACCACGAGGATAAGGACGAAGTTCAGATGGATCCCCGTCTCGGTGGCGGCGATGCCGCTCACGAGCACGTGGATGTGGGAGTTGAAGAAGAAGTCCGAGCCGAACCACCCCATGCAGTAGGCGCCGAGCGCGTAGAAGGCCACGTAGCCGAGGTCGAGCAGGCCCGCGAAGCCGACCACGACGTTGAGACCGAGCGCCATCACCACGTAGGCGAGCGCGATGATCGTCGCGTTGAGGAAGCCGCTCGCCTGCGTGAAGAAGAACGGCAGCAGGATCCCGATCACGATCACGATCCCGGCGGCGGCGCGCGACCACCACGGCGGCAGCCACTTCTCGATTGCCTCGCGCCACTCCTTCAGCTGTGCCGTGAGTTCGCTCATCGCCTAGCCGGCCTCGCGGGTCTCCTCGCCGAGCAGCCCGCGCGGGCGCAGCACCATGACGAGGATCAGGTAACCGAATACGACCGCCGGAGTCCACTGCGGCCCCAGGCGCGAGTCCGACATCTGCTGGATGCAGCCGATCAACAGCCCGCCGAGCACGGCGCCGCGGACGTTGCCGATCCCGCCCATCACGGCCGCGGTGAACGCGATCAGCCCGGCCTCGAACCCCTGGAAGTACCAGACGGTCGTCTCATACAGCGCGTAAGTGAGCCCGGCCGCGCCGGCGAGCATCCCGCCGAGCAGGAAGGTGAGCGAGATCGTGTTGTTGACGTTGATCCCCATCAGGCGGGCGGCCTCCGGATCCTGGGCGGTGGCCCGCATCGCCCGCCCCGGACGGGTGCGGTTGATGAACCAGGTCAGCGCGACCACGAGCGGTGCGGCGATCCCGATCGCGAGCAGATCGGCCCGGTGGACGACCACAGCCGAGATCTGGAACACGGTGTCGTTCTCGCGCAGCAGATCGCTGACGCCCTCCGGCGAGCCGCCACGCCACAGCAGGCCGACGTTCTGGAGGATGAACGAGAACCCGACCGCCGTGATCAGGGGTGCGAGCTTGGGCGCGTTGCGGAGCGGCTTGTAGGCGACGCGCTCGATCAAGACGTTGAGCGAGCCGCACACGAACATCGAGACGATCAGCGTGACCAGCAGTCCGCCGATCACCCCGAGCGTGCCGGTCGTGAGACCGACCCCGATCGATCCCCAGATGCCGACCGCGGTGAACGAGCCGATCATGAACACGTCACCGTGGGCGAAGTTGATCAGCTCGATGATCCCGTAGACGAGCGTGTAGCCCATCGCGATCAGGGCCCAGATCGAGCCGTTCGAGATCCCCTCGACGAAGTTGAACCCGAGCTGGGTCAGATCGTGGCGGGTGGCGGTGGTGCCGTGCGCCGCCGCCGCCTGGTAGCCGTGGGTCAGGTCATGGATCCCGAAATAGACGGGCAGCGCGGCGAGCGCCACCCAGAGCCCCCAGCGCCCGATATAGCGGCGCAGCGCGACCACTGGGCGGGGTGGTCCCCCGCGCATCCTGGATGAAACCGACTGGGCTTCCAATTTCCAGTTTGGGAAGTATGGAGAGGACGCGTCGGACGCGTCCCCTCCATATTCGCTAGCTAGTGAGCCGGCCTCGGATCAGAGGGTCTTGGTCGGCGTCAGCGTCTTGAAGAACACCGGATCGCCGTTGGACCCGACCTTGTAGAGGCCGTAGGACTTCAGCGTCGTGTCCCCATCTGCGTTGAATGAGTACGTACCCAGCACCGAACTGCGGTTCTTGGTCGCAAACAGGGCCTTGAGGACGTCCGCCTTGTTGTCCCCGTTGGCGCCCAACTTGGCGATCGTCTGCAGGCCGAGCTGCATCGCCTCGTATCCATAGATCGCATACGGATCGGGATCCGAGACGCCGTACTTGGCCTTGTAGGCCGAGAGGAACTGCTTGCCGCCCGGGTATGCCGCGAGGTCCAGTGTCGCGACGGTGCACTGCAGGAACGGATCGATGCTCGCCGGGACGCCGCCCTGCTTGGCATTGGTCCACGAGCTCGTGCACATTCCGTCAGGGCCGAGGATCTTCGCCGTCGGCAGCGCGGCGTGGACGTCCTTGGTGATCTGGACGCCGCCGTTGGAGACGATGCCGGCGAACTCGAAGCAGTTCGCGCCCTGCGACTTGATCGTCGCCGCGTAGGAGCGGAAGTTCGGAGCCTTCGGATCGATTCCGGTGTTGCTGACGATGTTGATTCCGTAGTCGCCCTTCTCGAGCTCGAGGAGCTTGGCGAGACCGGCGCCGTAGGCCTCCTTGTCGTTGGCGACGGCCACCTTCGTGCACCCGTCCTGTTTGAGCGCGAGCAGGTCGGCGGCGGCCTGGATCGAGTCGATCGGCACGATGCGCAGATAGGTGCGCTTCCCGGTCGGGTAGTACTTCTGCGGCTCGCCGGGGGCGCTGCCGGGCTCGTTCGTGGTCAGGCCGACGTACGTGTTGGCCGGGCTGACCTGCGGGATCCCGGCCTGGTTGAGAATCGGGATCGAGACTTCACTCGCGCCCGAGTTGAACTCGCCGATGTAGTAGACCGTCTTCGGGTCGGCCGCCGCCTTACGGGCGTTGGCCGCCGTCTGGGTCGGATCCCACTCGCCCGCTGCCGCCGTCGAGTCGTCGAGCGACTGGTACTTGACCGTCCACTGCCCCGCCTTGTTGTTGGCCTGGGACAGCGCCAGCTTGATCCCGTTGACGAGCGGAACGGTCTGCGCTGATGACGCTCCCTGCAACGGGAGGCTCGAATAGATGTCGATCGTCTTGGAGCCGCCGCTGCTGCTTCCGCCGGCCGCGGTCGACTTGCTGGAACTGCTGCTGCTGCTCCCGCATGCGCTCAACGCCAGGATCGAGCCCAACACCAGGCCGCCCCGCAGCGCCTTACCGAGAACACTCATACACGTCCCTCCTCTAGGTCGGCCCGGGTTTCTCGGTGACCCGGTGGCGGGAGAGTAGTGGTGGCTTCGGACACGAGCAAGCGGCCGCGGGCTATTTCAGGCCTCCACTAACAGAAACTAAATATCGACTTAAGAAGGTCTGAGATCCGGGGTTTTTAGCCTCGCATGACCTTCAGGAAGCGGAGGCTGCCGGCGACGACGCTGTACACGCCGTACCGGTTGAGGCTCGTGTCACCGTGGGCATCGATGCTGTAGGTGCCGAGCACGCTGTGGCGGTCGCGGGTCGCGAACAGCGCCGAGACGACGTTCGAGCGCGTCGCCTCGACCGTCCCCTGGTGGGTCGCACGCGAGATCGCACTGAGCATCAGGCTCATCGCCTCATAACCGAAGATCGCGGCCGGCTGCGGATTCCCGTACCGGCGGGCGTAGAGCGCGAAGAACCTCCGTCCGGCCGGTGGATAGGCGGAGGGATCGAGCGCCGGCGAGGTGATCAGCACCCGAGAATCGAGCTCCAGCGGGATCCCGCCGAGCTGTGGGTCGACGTACGTGCTCTCGGCCAGCCCGGCCGTTCCGAAGATCTGGGCCTCGGGTACCGCGGCCGCGATCTGTCGCGTCAGCAGCACGGCGTGATCCTCGGTCAGGGCGCCGATCAGAACGCAGTCGGCGCCGCTCTGATGGATCGCCGCCGCGAGCGACAGGTAGGTGGTGGCCGTCGGGTCATACTCGGTCGCGCCGACGATGTGCAGGCCGGCCGACTTGGCGGCGACCTGGAACGCGTCGGCGATGTCCCGCCCGTCGACCTCGCCGTCGTCGAGGACGAACGTCTTCTGGCAGTCGGACTGGCGTTGCAGGCGTGCCAGCACCGCCGCCTGGACCGAGTCATTGGGCACCACCCGCGCGAACGTCCGACGGCCGGTCGGGTAGTACTTGGCGGGCTCGCCCGGCGCCGCCTCGGGCCCGCCCGATGTCAACCCGACCGCCGTGCTGGTGGCGCTGATCTGCGGAATCGAGATCCGGTTGAGCAGCGGGATCGAGATCGCGCTCGCGCCGGAGTTGAAGTCGCCGATGTAGCCGATCATGCTGCGGTCGAGCATCGCCGCATGGACGTTGGCGCTCGTCAGCCCGGGGTCCCAGGCGCCGGTCTTGATGTTCGCGTCATTGAGGACGTGGAGCACGATCCGGTAGGAGCCGATCGCGCCGTCGATGCGCCCGAGGGCAAGCTGGGCCCCTTGCAGAACGGCCTGTCCGCTGACGCTGGAAGCGCCGTACAGCGGCGCGCTCACGTAGATCGTGAGCCGTTCGCCGTCGATCTTGTTCTGAGTCTCGGCGCGGACGCTGCCGCAGCCGGTGAGCGTCACCGCGAGGAGGGCGACGGCAAGCACCAGGGCGGGCCAGGCTCTACTCGGGCCGATCACCCTTGCTGCTGGACAAACTTGAACGGGATCAACTTCCCTGCACGCACGCGCGCGAAGATGAGTGGCGCGATGTTCGGATCGCCGCCCTTGATCGAGTAGGGGCCGATGACCGAATCGGGCGGGTCACTCAGCTTGCGGAAGTCGGTCACGACCGTGGAGCGCTGGTTGGCGTCCGCGCCGGCCTTATCGAGCACGTACAGGAGCGCCGACATCGCCTCATAGCCGAAGATCGCCTGGGGCGCCGGGACGTGGCCGTAGGAGCTGCGGAACTCCGACGTGAACGTCCGCCCGGCAGCGGTCAGGTCCTTCGGCAAAAAACCCGGCGAGGAGACGGTCAGGCGCTGCGCGGCGCCCGCGCTCAGGCCGGCGACGAATGAGTTGTCGTACAGCCCCGACGGTGCGAACAGCTTCGCGCTCGGGCTCGCCGAGGCGGCGTTGTCGAGCGCGTGCGTGGCCGCCGTCCGCGCCTGCGGGCTGACGACGCTGGCACCGTAGAAGACGCCGTCAGCCGCGGACGCGCTGCCGACGAGCGTGATGCCGGCCGCCTTGGCGTCGCCCGCCACCTCCTCCGCCGTCGCGGCGCCGTACTGGGTCGCGTCACTGGACACGTACAGATGCGAAACGCCCTGGGCCTGCATCTCGGCGACGATCGCCTTCGCCTCGATGGCCGAGTTCGGCACCACCCGCGCGAACGTCTCGTCGTAGGTCGATTTGGACGGGTAATACGACGACGGCTCGGTCGCGACCGGGGGCGGCACCGGCTGCGTCAGGTACGGCGCGGTGTCGGCCGGGCTGATGACCAGCAGGCCCTGCTGGTTGGTGATCTCCACCGGTATCTGGGATGTGCCCGGCTGCAGCTCCCCGAGATATGCGATCGAGGTCGTGTTCTCGATCGCCGTGCGCGCGTTCTGCGACAGCTCGTGGCCGTCGAGCCGCGTGAGCTTGACCGTGTACTTGCCGGCCTTGCCGCCGGCATGCTGGAGCGCGAGCTGCTCGGCATCGAGGATGTCGGCGGCCTGCCGGCCGCCGGAGCCGCCCGGCGGCTGGCTGGCGTACACGGTCAGCGTGGTGCCGCTGACCGTGACCGTCGAGGCGCCGCCCTTGGCGTTAGTCGAGCAGCCCGCGAGCGCGAGCGCGGCGCAAACCGGTAGCCAGACCACGGGGGTCCTGCCCAGCAGGCGGGTGAACATCCACGCCCCGGAGCTAATCCCGCCGGCCAGTCAGGAGCGGCATCAGATTGCGGACGCCGATCGCGATCAGCACCATCCCGATCGTGATCAGGATCGCGTCGAGACCACTGACGTTCAACGACCAGATCACGATCCAGATGCAGAGGCCGGCGGTGGCGGTGAGAATCAGACCCATCGCTGCGGATCTTACTTAGCGATCGCGCCGGATGGAGACAGTGCCGCCGCGAAGCCCCTGACGAGGTCGCCGACGGCGACCGCGGGATCCCGCGCATCGCCCGCCGCCCGCACGAGTCGCGAGCCGATTATCACCCCGTCGGCGCCTGCGGCCGCGGCGGCGGCAGCCTGCTCCGGCGTGCCGATCCCGAACCCGACGGCGACCGGAACCTCGGTATGCGCCGCGGCGCGGCGGACGAGCGCCTGCAGGCCGCCGTCGACGCTCGTGCGCTCGCCGGTCGTTCCGGTCACCGAGACCGTGTAGAGGAAGCCGCGCGCCTGGGCCCCGATCCGCGCAAGGCGCTCGGCCGGGGTCGTGGGCGCGACCAGCCCGACCAGCGCGATCCCGCGCGCATCGCAGGCGGCCAGCGTGTCGGCGGACTCCTCGACCGGCAGATCGGGGACGATCAAGCCGCTGATCGATGCCCCCGCGAGCGCGTCAACGAAGCGCTCCAGCCCGCGGGCGAAGATCTGGTTCGCGTAACACATCAGCACGACCGGGACGTGCCGGGCGATCGCGCGCCCGGCTTCGAGCACCGCCGGCACCGTCGCGCCGGCGTCGAGCGCCGCGGTCGCGGCGGCGTGGATCACCGGGCCGTCGGCGAGCGGGTCAGAGAACGGGACGCCGAGCTCGACCAGGTCGGCGCCGGCGCGCGCGTACGCGAGGCCGATCGCCTGTGACGCCGCGGGCGTCGGAAAACCGCCCATCAGGTACGGCATCAACGCCGCGGTGCGGCCGTTGGCACGCGCACGCGCGAAGGCCTCGGCGATCAGCTCGACCCCGGGCGCCGCGGTCATCGGCCGTCGCGGTGCGCGAGCACCTCGGCGAGGTCCTTGTCCCCCCGCCCCGACAGACACACGAGATCGAGCTCCGAGCCGGGATTGGCCAGCACCCAGGCGATCGCGTGCGCGCTCTCGAGCGCGGGGATGATCCCCTCGAGCCTGGCGGTCATGACGAACGCGTCGAGCGCATCGCCGTCGGCGATCGCGACGTAGCGCGCGCGACCCTGATCACGCAGCCAGGCGTGCTCGGGGCCGCTCCCGGGGTAGTCGAGTCCGGCCGAGATCGAGTGCGCCTGCAGGATCTGGCCATCCTCGTCCTGCATGATCGCCGAGAACGAACCGTGGAGGACGCCGGGAATCCCGGCGGCCGTGAGCGGCGCGCCGTGGCGGCCGGTCTCGATGCCGTCACCCGCCGCCTCGACGCCGACCAGGTCGACCTCGGCATCACCGACGAACGGGACGAAGATCCCGATCGCGTTCGAGCCGCCGCCGACACACGCGACCACGCGCGACGGCAGCCGACCCGCGCGCTCGAGCACCTGCGCACGGGCCTCGTCGCCGATCACGCGCTGCAGGTCGCGAACCAGCGCCGGATATGGCGCCGGACCGACGCACGAGCCGATGATGTAGTGGCTGATGTCGACGTTGGAGACCCAGTCGCGGATCGCCGCCGAGACGGCCTCCTTCAGTGTGCGGGCGCCGGCCTGGACCGGCTCGACGCGCGCGCCGAGCAATCCCATCCGCTCGACGTTGGGCTTCTGGCGTCGCATGTCCTCGGTGCCCATGTAGACGACGCACTCGAGGTCGAGCAGCGCGCACGCGGTCGCCGAGGCGACGCCGTGCTGTCCGGCGCCGGTCTCGGCGATGATCCGTCGCTTGCCCATCCGCTTGGCGAGCAGCGCCTGGCCGAGCGCGTTGTTGATCTTGTGCGCGCCGGTGTGGTTGAGGTCCTCGCGCTTTAGGTAGACGGGGTGGCCGGCGGCCTCGCTGAGCCGCGGCGCGAGATAGAGCGGCGAGGGGCGGCCGACGTAGTCGCGCAGCATCGCGGCCAGCTCGGACCGGTAGCCCCCGTCCGCGCGCGCGTCGGACCATGCGAGCTCGAGCTCGGCCAGCGCCGGCATCAGCGTCTCGGGGACGTACTGGCCGCCGTACGGGCCGAAGCGGTGCTCGACGGCCGTCACGTCGCGCTCAGGGTGGCGCCGCTGGCGGCGACGGCCGCGGCGAATGCCTCGAGCTTGGCGGGGTCCTTGCGGCCCGGGCCGGCCTCGACCCCACTCGCGACATCGACCGCGAACGGGCGCGTGACCGCGATCGCCTCGGCGACGTTGTCGGCCGTCAGGCCGCCGGACAGGATCACCGGGATCGAACCGGCGTGGGCGTGGGCGAGCTCCCAGGCGAACGTCTCGCCGGTGCCGCCCGGCACGCCGGCGACGTGACTGTCGAGCAGGTGGTAGTCGGTGTGGAACGCCATCAGCGCCTGGATGTCGGCGCCGCTGTGCACGCGGGCGGCCTTGATCACGCGGCAGCCGGTCCGCCGCGCCACCTCCGAGCAAAACGAAGGCCCCTCGTCGCCATGCAGCTGGACGATCGTGAATCCCGCGGTGTCGGCCGCGCGCGCCACCTCGTCGAGCGTCGGGTTGACGAACACCCCCACCAGCTCGACGCGCCGCCGGTGCGCCGCCGCGATCTCGGCGGCGACCTCGAGCTCGCAGCGCCGCGGCGAGCCCGGCCACAGGATCATCCCCAGAGCCCAGGCGCCGGCCTGCACGGCGAGCGTCGCGTCATCGGGAGTGGTGAGCCCGCAGAACTTGATCTTGGTGACGTGCGTGTCCACTCCCACAATCGTACGAACGCCCTCAGCGGCCGCGGCCGGTCAGCTGCGCGCAGGCCGCCTCGATGTCGGGCGCGCGCATCAGCGCCTCGCCGACGAGCACCGCATTTACGCCGGCGCCGGCGAGCCGGTCGAGCTCCGCGCGCGTGCGGAAGCCCGACTCCGCGACGACGACCGTCCCCTCCGGCACCCCTGGCAGCAGCGCATAGGTGCGCTCGGTGTCGACCTCGAGCGTGGTCAGGTCACGGTTGTTGATCCCGATCACGGGCGCGTGCAGCGCCGCGGCGCGCTCGAGCTCGTCCCGATCGTGGACCTCGACGAGCACCTCGAGCTGGAGCGCCTCGGCCTCCGCGTACAGGTCGGGCAGCTGATCGCCGTCGAGCGCCGCGACGATCAGCAGGACGGCGTCGGCGCCCGCCGTCCTGGCCTCGACCAGCTGGTAGCGGTCGACGACGAAGTCCTTGCGCAGGATCGGCAGACTCGCGCTGCGCCGCGCGAGCTCGAGGTCGGCGAGCGAGCCGCCGAAGCTGTGCTCCTCGGTCAGGATCGAGAGCGCGGCGGCGCCGCCGCGCTCGTAGGCGGCGACCACCTCCTCGAGCGCCTGGTCCTCGCGGATCGCCCCCGCCGACGGCGAGCGGCGCTTGTGCTCGGCGATCACGCTCACTCCCGGTGCGCGCAACGCGTCGGCGAACGGCCGCCGCGGCTCGGCGGCGATCCGCTTGGATGCCGCGGCCATCAGCTCGCGGATCGAGATCTCGCGCCGGCGCCGGACGACGTCTGACCGGGTCCGCGCGACGATCTCGTCGAGTGCGTTCATCGCACGCTCCCCGGGGCAAGCGCGCGAGTCGTCTCGACGAGCCGGCTGAGGGTCGCGGTCGCGGCGCCCGAGTCGATCGCCGTCTCGGCGGCCCGCACGCCGTCCAGGAGCGACTCCGAGCCGCCCGCAGCGTAGATCGCGGCGCCGGCGTTGAGGACCGCGAGGTCGCGCGCCGCGCCTCGCTCACCGGCCAGGATCCGGGTCGCCGTATCGGCGTTCTGAGCCGGGTCACCCCCGGGCACCTGATCGGCCGGGGCACGCTCCAGCCCCACCTCCTCGGGCGCCACCGAGAAGCTCGTGATCCGTTCGCCGAGCACCTCGACGACGCGCGTCGGCGCCGAGATGCTGAGCTCGTCGAGCCCGTCCTCGCTGGCTACCAGCAGCGCGTGATCGGTTCCGAGCAGCGCCAGCGCCCCGGCCATCGTGTCCAGGTAGCGCGGATCGGAGACGCCGATCAGCTGACGCCGCGCCCCCGCCGGGTTGGTCAGCGGCCCGAGGAAGTTGAAGATCGTGCGCACCGCGAGCTGGCGCCGGACCACGATCACGTAGCGGGTCGCCTGGTGGTGGGCGGGCGCGAACATGAACCCGAACCCAACGCGCTCGATGCAGGCCGCGACCGCCGCCGGATCCAGGTCGATCCGTGCCCCCAACGCCTCGAGCACGTCCGCTGAGCCCGACAGCCCGGTCGCCGAGCGGTTGCCGTGCTTGGCGACGGTGCAGCCCGCGCCCGCGGCGATCAGCGCCGCGGTGGTCGAGACGTTGAACGTCCGCCGGCCACCGCCGGTGCCGGCCGTGTCCAGCAGGCGGTCGCCCTGCACCCTTACCGGGGTCGCGAGCGACCGCATCGCCCGGGCCAGGCCGGCGAGCTCCTGGACCGTCTCGCCCTTGGTCCGCAGCGCGATCAGAAACGCGGCGATCTGCACCTCCGACGCGTTGCCGTGCATGATCTCCTCGAGCACGGCGGAGGTCTCCTCGGCGCTCAGATCGTCGCCGCTCGCGAGCGCGTCGATCGAGCTGGTCAGCAGATCGCGGCCGTCGCCGCTCATCGTGACCGCCGGAGGAAGTTGGCCAGCAGCTCGCGCCCCTGCTCGGTGAGCACCGACTCAGGATGAAACTGGACCCCCTCGGCCGGCAGCTCCCGGTGGCGGACGGCCATCACGACGTCGCCGCCGAACGCACTGCGCTCGAGCACCGGCGGCAGCGCCGGATCGGCGACCAGCGAGTGGTAGCGACCGACGGCAAGCGGCGCCCGCAGCCCGGCGAAGATCGTCTTGCCGTCATGCTCGATCTCGGTCGTCTTGCCGTGCACCGGCGTGTGCGTGACGACCCTGCCCCCCCACGCCTGCACGAGCGCCTGGTGCCCGAGGCAAACGCCGAGCGTCGGGATAGCGGCCTGTGGAAAGCGCCGCACGACTTCGAGCGAGATGCCGGCTTCATCGGGAGTGCACGGCCCCGGTGACACGATCACCCGGTCGTAGCCGCGGATGAGCAGCTCGTCGACGGTCGCGTGGTCATTGCGCACCACCTCGACGTCGGCGCCGAGCTCGCCGACGTACTGCACCAGGTTGTAGGTGAAGCTGTCGTAGTTGTCGAGGACCAGCAGTCTCATACGGCGCCTGAGGACTATGGCCAGTCGGGCTGGGCAACCGCGAGCTCGATGGCCTGGCGCACGGCACGCGCCTTGGCCTCGGACTCGCGGAACTCGTAGTCGGGCTTGGCGTCGGCGACGGTCCCGCCGCCCGCCTGGATGTGGGCGACCCCGTCCTTGACGACGACCGTCCGGATGTGGATGCACGTGTCGAGCTCGCCCGTGTAACTGACCCATCCGATCGCCCCGCCGTAGCCTCCGCGCTTGACCGGCTCGAGCTCGTCGATGATCTGCATCGCGCGGACCTTCGGCGCCCCCGAGAGCGTGCCGGCGGGGAGCACGGCGCGCAGCGCGTCGAGTGCCCCGACCTCGGGGCGCAGCGTGCCGGCGACGCTCGAGACGATGTGCATCACGTGGCTGTAGTGCTCGATCGCCATGAACCGCTCGACCTCGACCGTGCCGTACTCGCACACCCGGCCGAGGTCGTTGCGACCGAGGTCGACCAGCATCACGTGCTCGGCGCGCTCCTTCTCGTCGGCGAGCAGGTCGTCGGCCAAGCGGCGGTCCTCGTCGGCGTCCGCGCCGCGAGGACGGGTCCCCGCGATCGGCCGCGTCGACACGCGCCGGCCGTTGACCGTGATCAGCGGCTCGGGGCTGGCGCCGGCGACCTCGAAATCGCCGAAGTCCAGGAAGTACATGTACGGGCTCGGGTTGACCGCGCGCAGGCCGCGGTAGATCGAGAACGCCTGCACGTCGACCGGCGCCGACCAGCGCTGCGAGGGCACCACCTGAAAGGCGTCACCGGCAAAGATGTACTCGATGATCCTGGCGACGTTGGCCTCGAAGCGATCGCGTGACATGTTCGATTCGAAGCGGGGCGCGGCGCGACCGGTCGCCGGTGGATGCGGCGGGCGCGGGACCGGGCCGGCGAGCCGCCACCGGACCTCGGCGATCGTCTCGAGCGCGTTCGTATACGAAGCCTCGAGATCCTCGTCGGCATAGACATTGGCGATCACGGTCACGGTGTGCTTGAGGTGGTCGAACACGACCATGGCGTCGGTCAGCATCAGCGCCAGGTCCGGGACGCCGACCGGGTCGGGGTTGGGCTTGCCGAGCGGTTCGACGGTGCGCACCAGGTCGTAGGCAAACATCCCGACCGCACCGCCCGCGAACGGGGGCAGATCGGGCAGCTCGGCGACCCGGTAACGAGCCAGCTCGGTCGCGGCGAGCGCGTACGGGTCGCCGGGATCGCCGAGCGACCACCGCAAGATCTTGCGGGGCTTGAAGCCGATGAACGAGTAGCGTCCGACGCGGCCCTGATCGGCCGACTCGAGCAGGAAGGCCGGCTCGCGCACGTCGAACGGAAGCTCGCGCAGCTTCAAGAACGCCGATACCGGCGTCTGGCAGTCGTCGATGAAGGTCTCGGCGAGCGGGATCAGGTTGTGGTCGCGGGCGAGCTCGCGTACCTGCTCGAGCGTTGGCCCGGCCCCGCCCGGCCGCGGCTCAACGCGTGCGACGACCATCGAGCACGCGTTCGGCGTCGGCTAACGACATGTCGCGACCACGCATCAACACCGCCAAATGGTAAATAAGGTCGGCTGCCTCCTCGGCTACCCGTTGGTCGGATTCCTCACGCGCGGCGCGCACCACCTCTTCGGCTTCCTCCTGAACCTTGGCGCCGGTCCTGGCCGGGTCGGCGAGCAGCGACGCCGTGTAGGAGCCATCGGGCTGGCGCAGCGCGCGGTCGGCGATCGTGCGCTCGAGCACGGGCAGGGCCTGAAATGGCGCGTCGGGCTCGAGCTCACCCCGGTGAAAGCAGGTTCGCTCGCCGGTGTGACAGGCCGGCCCGGCCGGCTCGACGAGCGCGACCAGCGCGTCGCCGTCGCAGTCGTAGCGGATCGCCTTTACGGCCTGGGTGTTACCCGACGTCGCCCCCTTGTGCCATAGCTCCTGGCGCGAGCGGCTGAAGAAGTGGATCTCGCCCGTCTCGCGCGTGCGCCGCAGCGCCTCGGCGTTCATGTACGCCAGCGTCAGGACCTCGCCGGTGCTCCAGTCCTGGACGACGCATGCAACCAGCCCCCGCTCATCGAATACGACCTCGGCATCGTCCACGGCCCCGATTTTAGGTGCCGATCAGAAGTGGCGGTGGCCGCGCGCCTCGCCGTTGGGCACCTGGACGATCTCGAACCAGTACTGCGTCCAGGTCCGCATCACGTCGACCAGCGCTCCGAACGTGACCGGCTTGGTGATGAACGAGCTGACCCCGAGGTCGTAGGTGCAAAGAATGTCGGCCTCGTCACTGGAAGTGGTCATCACGACGATCGGGATTCGCCGCAGCGACTCGTCGGCCTTGATTTCCGCCAGCGCCTCGCGGCCGTCCTTGCGGGGCATGTTGAGATCGAGCAGGATGATCCCGGGGCGCGGTGCGTCGACGTCAGGTCCCGCCCAGCGGCCCTCGTGGCGCAGGTAGTCGAGCAGATCCTGCCCGTCGACGACGAACTTCATCTCGTTGGCGAGGCGCGAGTCCTGGAGCGCGTCGCGCAGCAGCTCGCGGTCCTCCTCGTCGTCGTCGGCAAGCAGAATCGTGAACGGCCGCTGGGGGTTCTCGTCGGGCATCAGGTCGTCCTAGACGGCGACATACGGTTGCACCTGCTCGACCGGCTCGCCGCCCGATGGTGGTGGCTCGCTCACGGCCTCACGGCGATTGATCGGCAGGCGGACAGTGAAGGTTGAGCCCTGGCCGACGACGCTGCCGGCTTGCACCGAGCCGCCGTGGCGATCGGCGATCTTGCGACACAGCGCGAGGCCGATCCCGGTGCCCGGATATGCGCCGCGCCCGTGCAGGCGCTCGAACACGCGGAAGATGCGGCGCGAGTACTGGGGCTCGAAGCCGATCCCGTTGTCGCGCACGACGATCGTCGCCCACTCCTCGTCCACGGTCGCCGAGACGTCGACCTCGGGAGTGACGCCTTCGCGCCTGAACTTGAGCGCGTTCGAGATCAGGTTCTGCATCAGCTGGCGCATCTGTGCCCCATCGGCGTTGATCGTCGGCAGCGCGCCGACCGTGACCCGCGCCCCCGAGCGGCGCACGAGGTCGTCGAGATCCTCGAGCACCTCGCGCGTGACCTGGCCGAGATCGACGGGCGCGAACGGCCGCGTCTGCATCGCCACGCGCGAGAAGACGAGCAGATCCTCGATCAGCCGCTGCATCCGCTCGGCCGAGGCGTTGGCGCGCTGCAGGTAGTCGAGGCCGCGATCGGAGAGCGTGTCGGCGTCGATCTCGCGTACGCGCTCGGTGAACGTACGCACCTTGCGCAGCGGCTCCTGGAGGTCGTGTGAGGCGATTGACGCGAACTGGTCGAGCTCGGCGTTGGAGCGCGCCAGTTCGGCAGCCCGGCGCTCGAGCTCGGCGTTTGACCTGGCGAGCTGGGAGTTTGCCTCGACCACGAGATCGTTGGAGCGCAACGTCCGCGCCGCCAGCACCAGTGCGATCAGCGCGACCACCGCGAACGCACCGAAGATCACCCACGGCAGCCAGCGGTTGGCGCCCGATACGCTGGCGAAGAACTGGGCCTCGGGCGCCGCCAGCAGGACCTTCCACGTCGTCTGGCCGAGCGGGACCTGATCGAAGTAGTGGCCGCTTCACGATCCCCGACGGATGGGTCAATACATCGATCTGGGTCGGCGTGTGGAAGTGATAGCCGGGCGGCCGCTTGGGGTTCGTGGACGCGATCACGATCCCGTTGCCGTCAAGCAGCAGATGGTGCGCGCCGTCGACGCCCGGGACCTTGTCGAGGTCCTTGGCGGTGAAGCGGCCGAGCGCGCCGGACCGCAGGCCCCGAACCAGAATCCGCGTGCCGTAGGGCGTCGAAAGCCTGGTAGCGAAGGCGACCACGCCGCCGTCGGGGTACGGTTCGACGTTGCCCAGCGCCCACGGCTGTCCGGCCTTGATCATCGCGAGCGCGCTGTGGGCGCCGTTCGCGATTCCGGCTTGCGCCCGGGCCGTGAATCCCCGGGAAGCCGCCAGCACGCGGCCGTCGCCGTCGAGCAGCACGAGGTAGGCGTCGGCCCCCCGGTTGCGGTCGCAGCGCACGGTCCGAAACCGCCGCACGGCCGTACTCGGCGAGCGACTGGGGACCCGGTCGGCTGATCGCGCTGAACACGCTGTCGATCAGCCCGGCGACCAGGACCGCACGTTGGTGGGCTTGCGCCTCGACGACGCTCCGCGACCGCGCCTGGTTGTTCGACAGGGTTATCGCGAACACGGCTAGCAGGGCGAGAATGATCAACGCCCCGGCGATCAGCGCTGCAACGGCTTCGCGTCGTCTCATCTGCTGGTCCTGAAAGAGATCTTGGTAGCAGACGCGCTACTCGATGCCAAGCCGGTCGAGCAGCCGCTCATCGGAGCGCCAGTTGCGCCGGACGCGCACCGACAGCTCGAGGTGCACCTTGGTCTGCAGCTCTCGCTCGATCGCGCGCCGCGCGGCGATCCCGATCGACTTGATCATCCGTCCGCCGGCCCCGATCAGGATCCCTTTCTGAGATTCGGTCTCGGTCAGCACGACGGCCTCGATCAGGATCAGGTCATCGCGCGGGTGGCGGATCTCCTGCACCTCCACCTCGACCGCGTGCGGGACCTCTTCGCGGGTGCGGGCGAGAACCTGTTCGCGAACCAGCTCGGCGAGCAGCACGCTCGGCTCCTGGTCTGAATGTGACGCGGCGGGGAAGTAGAACGGTCCCTCCGGCAGCAGCGACACGAGGTACTCGGTGAGCGGCTGCATCCCCTCGCCGGTGCGCGCCGAGACCGGGAAGATCTCGTCACCGAGATCGAGGTCGGCGGCCGCCTGGAGGATCGCCGCGGTCCGCTTGCGGTCGGCCCGGTCGACCTTGTTGGCGGCGATCGTCACCGGGACCGGTGCAGAGCGCAGCAGCTGGGCGATGAACCGGTCCCCGGGGCCGAGGCCCTGCTCGGCGTTGACCACCAGCACGCACCCATCGGCGTCGGCGAGCTCGCGCTCGACGCGGTGCTGCATGCGCTCCGTGAGCGCGTCACGCGGGCGCTGGACGCCCGGGAGGTCGATCAGCACCAACTGCCAGTCGGGCCCGGTGGCGACGCCGCGGATCGCACGGCGAGTCGTCTGCGGCTTATCGGACACGATCGCGACCTTGGCGCCGACGATCGCGTTGGCGAGCGTGGACTTGCCGACGTTCGGCCGCCCGGCGAGGGCCACAAACCCCGACCGCGTGCGCGGCCCGGGCGGCGCGGGCTCTACTTCACCCATCGCATCAGCTCGGCCTGGAGCGCGAGCATCTCGCCCTGATCGGTCTCGTGATCCATCCCGGTCAGATGCAGAGCGCCGTGGATCACCGCCTCCTCCAGGTCCCGGGTGTGGCCCGGGCAGATGACGATGTCTCCTAGCTCGCGCGGGCCGGCGCTCGCGCCGTCCTCGTCGACCCCGAACGAGAGCACGTCGGTCGGCTCGTCGATCTGGCGGTGCTCGCGGTTGAGCTCGCGGATGCGCTCC
Source organism: uncultured Solirubrobacterales bacterium (assembly GCA_963788005.1). GTDB lineage: Bacteria > Actinomycetota > Thermoleophilia > Solirubrobacterales > Solirubrobacteraceae > Palsa-465. The sequence goes on from CAWBFH010000010.1 coordinate 258,703, forward strand.
TCGTCGACGAACTCGATCGCGACGTGGCCCTCGTCGATCCCGGCCGAGGCGAGCGCGAGCGCGCACAGCTCCTCGAGCTCGACGGCGGTGGGCCCACCGGAGACGATCGCGTCGATCCCGAACACCTCGACGTCGAGCATGGGCTGCCCGCTACGCCCGCTTGCGGGCGTGCAGCTCCGGCGCCAGCTGCTGGGCGTGCTCGTTGTAGGCCGCGACGATCCGGCGAACGAGCTTGTGGCGGACGACGTCCTCCTCGCCGAAGCGCACGAAGTCGATCCCCTCAACCCGGTTGAGGATGTCGGTGACGACGACCAGCCCCGAGTCCTGCTCGCGCGGCAGGTCGATCTGCGTGATGTCCCCGGTGACGACCATCTTGGAGTTGAAGCCCAGCCGGGTGAGGAACATCTTCATCTGCTCGGGGCTCGTGTTCTGCGCCTCGTCGAGGATGATGAAACTGTCGTTGAGGGTTCTCCCGCGCATGAATGCGAGCGGGGCAACCTCGATCACGCCGCGCTCGAGGTGGGCCGAGACGCGCTCGGGGTCGAGCATGTCGTGCAGCGCGTCGAACAGCGGACGCAGGTAGGGATCGACCTTCGCCATCAGGTCGCCGGGGAGGAAGCCGAGCCGCTCACCGGCCTCGACCGCCGGGCGGGTGAGGATGATCCGGTTGATCTCGCGCCGGCTGAGCGCCGCCGCCGCCAGCGCCACTGCGAGGAACGTCTTGCCGGTGCCGGCGGGGCCGATCCCGAACGTGATCGTGTTGTTGCGAATCGAGTCGACGTAGCGCTTCTGATTGATCGTCTTGGGCGACACCTTGGTGGCCCGGTGGCGCCAGACGACGTCTTCGAGGATCTCCGACGGCGACGCGTGCTCGTCGAGCGCGCGGGTGACCGCCTCGACCGTTCCGGGGGCGATCTCGTGGCCCTGCTCGATCAACTCCGAGAGCTCGCGGACGACCGCGCTCGCGGCGTCGACGGCCTGCTCCTCGCCCTCGAGCGTGAGCACGTTGCCGCGCAGGAAGACGTCACAGTCAAGGTGGCTTTCGAGCGTCCGGAGGACGCTGTCCTCGCTCCCGGCCAGTTCGGCGGCCACGGTGTTATCGAGCTCGAGCGCCTTGCGCACTAGTTCTGTACGGCTCCCAGCGCTTCGCGCACGCGCGCCGAGGCGCGCTTCCCGTCGGCCCGGCCGCCGGCCCGGGCCATCACTTCCTTCATCACACGACCCATGTCGGCAGGGCTGGAGGCGCCGGTTTCGGTGACCGCCGCGTCGACGATCGCGTCGAGCTCGGCCTCACCGAGCTCGGCGGGGAGATAGCCGGCGATCAGCTCCGCTTCGGCCTCCTCGGCGTCGGCCAGCTCGGGCCGGCCACCGTCACGGAACTGGGAAGCGGCCTCGAGCCGGCGCTTGCGCTCGCGACGCAGCACCGCCAGCTCGTCCCCGTCACCCTCCTTGGCCGCCTTCTGAAGCTCGGACAGGACCAGTCTGAGCGCGCCAACGCGGTCCTTCGCTCTCGCCTTCATGGCGCTGGTCATGTCCGCCCTGACCTGTTCTGCAACTGTCACTGCTTTTTGAGGATAGCCCTCAATCGGCGGCAACCTCGCATTTGATGCCGTCCGCGTGGAGCTCCACGCAGCGGGCGCTCACCAGCGCGCCCCGAGCCGCCGCGCCGGCCGGCAGATAGCAACGCGTGTAGTCAGCCGTGTAGCCCGCGCACTGCGAGTCGGCGACCTTGTCGACGAGCACGGTTTCGATGGTGCCGAGCTTGGCGTTGCGATGGTGGCGGGAGCGGACCTCCGATCGGGCTCGCAGCTCCCGCGAGCGCCGCTGCTTGACCGCCGGCGGCACGCGGTCACCGAGGCCCTCGGCGACGGTGCCGGGCCGCGGCGAATATTGAAATGCGTGGACGCGCGTGATCCGAGCGGCGTCGACCGCCTGCAGTGTGCGCGCGAACGCGTCCTCGTCCTCGGTCGGGAAGCCGACGATGATGTCGGTCGTCAGGTTGACGTTGGGCGCGGCCTCACGCAGCGCGGCGATCTGGTGCAGGTACTGCGCGCTGGTGTAGCTGCGGCCCATCGCCGCCAGGACCGCGTCATCGCCTGACTGCATCGGGACATGCAGGTGCGGACAGACCTTCGGCTCGCCGGCGAGCGCCTCGAGCAGCGAGTCCTTGACGTGGATCACCTCGACGCTCGACAACCGGACGCGCTCCACACCCCGGACCTGCGCAACGGCGGCCATCAGCTCGCCGAGCTCGAGTCCGCGCTCGGGGTCGCGGTAGTCGCCGACGCTGATTCCGGTCAACACCAGCTCGGGCTGGCCGGCGTCGACACGCTGGGCAGCCTCCCGGAGGATCGCGCTCGACGGGCGTGACCGGGCGCCGCCGCGGACCTTGGGGATGATGCAGTAGGCGCAGTGGGAGTCGCAGCCGTCCTGGACCTTTATGAACCCGCGCGTGCGCTGCACCTGATGGACCGGCTGCCGTGCGAGCACATCGTGGTCGAGGTCCACGCAACCGCCAACGGCCGCCGCGACCTCCTCGGCGGTGCCGACGAACGGGGTCACGCGGACGTCGATGTCCGCGAACTGCGCCGCATTGAGGTTGACCGCGCAGCCGGCCACGTGCACCTGGCGGGCGGTCTTCAAAGAACGCCTGACCGACTGGCGCGACTTGGCCTCGGCCTCGTTGGTGATGCAGCACGTGTTGATCACGTGCAGCTCGGCGTCCCCCTCGGCAACCTCGACGTGGCCGGCATCGATCAACGCGCGGCGAGCCAGCATCGCGTCCGCCTGAGAGACCTTGCAGCCGAGGAACTTGACCGCGAACGTCGCCATTGGTGCAGCACGGTAGCGCCTGGGCGCCCGAGCTGGACCCGCTACCCGAACGTCGGAGCGGACCTAGACCTAGGTCTGTTGCGACGGCGCCGCGCCGGGCGCAGAATCGACATCAGTCGTCAGCAATGCAGCAGCGAAGGACCGCTGTGAGGGGTAGTGGAAAGATGATGCAGCACCAATTTCAGACGCCACATGTCGAGCCAATGGAGAACACGCAGCTGTCGGTGATGCTGCGCGTCGCTCCGGCGGATGCCGAGCGCATCAGCCGAGCGCTCGACGAGGTGAGCCTGATCTTCGCGCCGACGCCCGGAGGCGGGAGCGGCGCGACCGCGTACCGTCGCCTGGCGGCGCAGATCCGCGATCAGGCACGGCACGCGCAACACGCGATCTGACTCTCAAAGCGGCCGGCCGGCTGGGAAACAGGGGCCGCGCGCCAGCCCGTAAGCGCGCGGCCCCGCTTTCCAGCTACTGGGCCACCGTCGCCGCGATCGGACGGCTATCCGGCTCCTCGGCCGGCGACTGACGACGCGGTGTCCTCGGGACAGCGCGTTGGCTGCCGGGTGGCTGCAGGCCGGCCCGAGGCTTGGGCCGCGGCGCGATCACATCAAGGAGCAGGCCACCGACGGTGACGCCGATCGCGAACGGGTTGGGCAACTGGTCACCTCCTTCGGGTTCCTGGAGCGGATCTCGAGCGCACGGGAAATGGTGCGTCACGGCGAGCCCATCGGCATCGGCCCCGTGGACAGGATTCGCCCCTCCTGAGTTGTCCACTTGGGGGACGCGCTCAGCGGACAAGGCAAAGCGCCGCCCACTCGCCTGCGATCCGGCGCTCGCGCTCGTGCCGGCCGCGGTCGGCGAATGCGCGCGCGACCCCGTCGGCCTCGTCGCGCAATAGGCCGCTGAGGATCAGCTCCGGCGGCAGCCGACGCTGGGACGCGGCCCAAGCACGCAATGGGCCGGCGAGCACGTTTGCCGCCAAAAAATCGCAATCGGGCACCTGGTCGGATCGCATCTCGAAGCGCTCGCTGTGAACGCGGACGCCGTTGCGCTCGGCGTTGTCGATCGTCGCCTGGACCGCCGCCGGGTCGTTGTCGAGCGCGATCACCGGAGCGAAGCCCAGCTTCGCGGCCGCGATCGCGAGCACGCCGGAGCCGCAGCCGAGGTCGACGAACGAGCCGGCCGCGCCGGGCGCGCTCGGCCGGTCGAGCATCAGCTCGAGGCACAGCCGTGTGGTCGCGTGCGCGCCGGTGCCGAACGCCTGGCCCGGGTCGATCACCACGTCAACGGTCGCCTGGCTCGCCGACGCCCACGGCGGCCGCACGCAGAGCCGGTCATCGAGCACGAGCGGCTGGTGGAACTCCCGCCAGCGCTCGGACCAGTCATCGGCGATCTCGCTGGTCGACACCTCCACCAACGCCCCGCCGGCCGCGGCCTCGACGGCCGGCAGCGCCGGCAGCTCGCCCGGCGCCCCGTAGACCGCGTACTCGACGACCGCGCCACCGACGTCGACCTCCTCGACCCCGCCGGGGGCCAGTTCGAGCAGCTCGGCGAGGACCAGCTCGGCGTGCTCGCGCGCGACCCGGACGGCGAGCCGGATCAACCGCCGAAGGCGCGCTTGAGCTTGCCGAACACGCCTTCCTCGGTGCGGAGATTGTCGTCCGTAAGGCTCTCGGAGAGACGCTCGAGCAGCTCACGCTGTTCGCGCTTGAGACGCTTGGGGATCACGACGTTGGCGACCACCTGGAGGTCTCCGTGGCGCCGGCCGCGGAGCGCCGGCATCCCCTCGCCGCGGATGTTGAAGGTCTCGTTGGGCTGCGTTCCGGCCGGGATCTCGAGCTCGGTCGTGCCCTCGATCGTCGGCACCTCGACGGTCGTGCCGAGCGCCGCCAGCGGGGCCGCCACGTCGACGACGGTCACGAGGTTGTCCCCGTTGCGGACGAACCTCGGGTCCTCGCGCACTCGGATCTGGACATACAGATCGCCCGCCGGGGCGCCGTGCTCGCCGGCATGGCCACGCCCGGTGACCCGGATCCGCTGGCCATTGTCGATTCCAGCCGGGACGTCAACCGTCAAGGTGACCCGATTTGCCTTGCGGCCGCGGCCCTTGCACACCTTGCACGGGGTCTGGGCCACGCGCCCATCGCCACCGCAGACGTCGCACACGACCGCGCGCACCACCTGGCCGAACGGGGTCCGGGTGACGGCGCGCAGCTGACCGGTCCCCTGGCAGTTGGCGCAGGTCTCGATCGGGGTTCCCGGCTCCGCGCCGTTGCCGTGACAGTGCTCGCAGCGCTCGATCGCCTCGAACGAGACCTCGAGCTGCTCGCCGGTCGCGGCCTGCTGGAGGGTGATCTCGGCGCCGACCGCGATGTCGCCGCCGGTGGCCGGGCCCGCCGGGGCGGCCGCCGCCGAACACGCTCCCGAACGCGCCGCCACCGCCGAAGAACGCCTCGAAGATGTCCGCCACCGAGCCGAAACCGTCGAAGTTCGGGGCATAGCCGCCGCTGCGCAGGCCCTCGTGGCCGTAACGGTCATAGGTGGCGCGCCGATCGGTGTCCGACAGCACCTCGTAGGCCTCGGCGGCCTCTTTGAACTTCTCCTCGGCCTCGGGATCGTGGCTGTTGACGTCCGGGTGAAGCTCGCGGGCGAGCCTGCGGAAGGCCTTCTTGATCTCGGCGTCCTGAGCGTCGCGGGAGACGCCGAGCACCTCGTAGTAGTCGCGTGGGGTCTGGGAGGCGGGCATCTATCGTTCGTCGTAGACGTCGGCGACGAAGCTCGACAATTGGGCGGCGGCGTCACGGACGGCGTGGATCGCGCGGCCGTAGTCCATCCGCAGCGGGCCGATCACCGACACGGTTCCGAGGCTGCGCTGCGGCAGCCCGTAGCTGGCCGCCACCAGCGCCAGCGACCTGCAGCGCCGGCGTGTCGTTCTCGGTGCCGATCCGCACCGCGACGTCGTGCGACGCCGAGAGCGCGGAGCGCAGTACCTCGAGCAGTACGACGCGCCGTTCGAGCATGTCCATCAGCAGGTTGAGCTCGGAGACGTCACCGACCCTTCCGAACGTGAGCAGCCGTGCGGTGCCGTCGACGTACAGCGACGCCTGCGCGGACTCCTCCAAGCCGGTGAACACCGGCGCGACCGTCTCGAGGAACTCGAGCTCGGTCCCCGACAGCGACGGGTCGTGCAGGCGCTGGTGCAGCATCCGGGCGCCGAGGCCGAGGCCGACGAGGCGCTCGTTGAGGTAACTGGCCGCCCAATCCGACAGCCCCGTGTCGACGGGCCGCGGAAAGGTGAACAGCCGCTTTGAGACGCCTCCGGTGGAGGTGATCACGACCACCATCAGCACCTGGGGCTGCAGCGCCAGCACCTCGATGTGCCTGATCGTGGAGGTCTCGATCGGAGGCGACGTGACGATCGCGAGCAGGTCCGTGACCTGCGACAACGTCTCGGTCGTGACCCGCATCGCCTCATCGATCTCGCGACGCACCAGTGACAGTGACAGCGCCCGGCCGGGCTGCTCGTCTGGCAGCAGCCGGTCGACGAAGTACCTGTATCCGGCCTCGGTCGGGACGCGCCCGGCGGATGTGTGGGGATGGGCGAGCAGGCCCAGGTCTTCGAGGTTGGCGAGCTCGTGCCGGATCGTCGACGGGCCCCACTGGAACGCCGCGCTGAGCGACTTGCTGCCCACGGGCGAGCCCTCGTCGAGGTACTCCTCGACGAGGCGGCGCAGGACGAGCTCTTGACGCTGCGTGAGCATGATTTGATTGTAGGTAGGCGGTTGGCGTCCGCCCTGGACCGGCTCAGCGCAGGCGGATGTCGGCGTCCCCGTTGCGGATGATCCGCTTGCCCGCCTGCTCGGCCTCGGACGTCACGTGCGCGACCTCGTCATCGATCGCGCGGACCGTTCCATGGACGACGATCTCCTCCTCGAGCATCCCCAGGCCGCGGAACTGGACCGCGAGGCGCTCGAGCTTGTCGGGGCCGCCGAGCGCCTCGGTGTGCGCGCGCGCCACCTGCGCCATCGTCCACAGCCCATGCAGGATCCGGCCCGGGAGACCGACCTGGCGCGCGAACTCCTCGTCGATGTGGATCGGATTGAAGTCGCCCGACGCGCCCGCGTAGCGGACCGTCAGGTAGCGGTCCGGCGTCACCTTGAGCTCGAACTCGTCGCCCGCCTTCATGCGCCACCCGATCCGCGGACGATGTTGGTCCAGTTGCCGGTGCAGACCGTCTCGCCGCGCTGGTTGACCGACACGGTCTCGAACTCGAAGAACCCCATGCCGCCGCGTTCGGTGATGTCCTTGACCGTGGCGGTGGTCTGTATCTCGTCGCCGGCCACCACCAGGGGTCCCCAGCGGAACTCCTGTGCGCCGTGGACCATATGCCCGAAGTCGATTCCGACCTCGGGGTCAAACAGCGGCGCGGACATCGCCCGCCCGGCGAACACGACGGCGAACATCGGCGGCGCGACGACGTCGGCGTACCCGGCCGCGCGGGCTGCCTCGTGGTCGACGTGCAGAGGGTTGGTCTCGCCGACGGCGAACGCGTACTCCTTGACCTTCTCGCGCCCGACCGCGTAGGTCGTTGGGGGGTAGGTCTTGCCCACGGCGTCTGGCATCGCCGTGCAGCCTATCTCTCGAGGTCATGTCAGCTTGCTCCCGCGGACGGGAAAGCAGATTCCACGCGTCCGCTAGATGATGACCGGGACCGCGCCGCCGTCCACCGACCACGCCGCTCCGACGACGTTCGAGGCCGCCTCCGAGCACAGGAACACGATCACGTTGGCGATCTCCTCGGCCGTCGCCAGCCGGCGAATCGGGAGCGCCGCCGCCGCCGCGTCGAGCACCTGCTCGCGCGTGACGCCCTGCTGCTCGGCGCCCTGGTCGGCGAGGCCGCCCGGCTCGAGCCACAGTTCGCTGGCGACCGGGCCCGGCGCCACCGCGTTGATCAGCACGCCGTCGCGCGCGTACACGTCGGCGTACGCGCGGGATAACGACAGCTCGGCGGCTTTGCTCACCGAGTAGGCGACGTTGCGCTGGCCGGGCCGTTTGCCCGAGGAGGTGCTGACGTTGACGATCCTGCCCCAGCCTTGCTGTGTCATCACGGGCACGCAGGCGCGCATCAGCCGCATCGGCGCCATCACGTTGATCTCCCAGTAGGCCTGCCAGTCCTCGTCGGTCAACTGCTCGAGCGCGCGGCTGGTAGTCATGCTGGCGCCGTTGACGAGCACGTCGATATGACCGAAGTGATCGATGCAGGCCTGGGAGACACGGTCGCCGGCGTCTGCGTCGGTGACGTCGAGCGTGAGCCAGCGGGCGCGCTCGCCGCCTCCGCACTGCGCCGCCGCGGCCCGGAGCGCGTCTTCGCGCCGACCGACGAGCAGCACCCTGGCGTGGTCGGCGGTCAGCTTGCGTGCCACCTCGAGGCCGATTCCGCGCGAGCCGCCGGTGATGATGCAGGCGCGATCTGCGAGGCCGAGGTCCACCGGCGGCGATTCTTCCACACCCTCCGCCGCTAGACCTTTTTCCAGTGTCGGACTAGACGTTCAGAAGTCCGACCTCGACCTTTGCCCTGTAGCCCGAAATGCCGCTCTGGGCGACATTTCCCGGGCAAGCAGTTCGCTAGGGCGAACAGGACGGGTCTCCGATGATCGGGACCACAGCACGGTCGACCCTGGCAGGGAGCACCCGCTCCAAACAAACGAACCAGGGGGTACCCATGCGTAGGTTTACTTCAAAGCGCTTCATCGGCGCACTCAGCGTGATCGCAGTCCTGGCCGCCGCCGGCGCTGCGATCGCGTTCTTCACTTCGTCAGGCACCGGGTCCGGTAGCGCGACGGTCGGCACCTCGACCGCTTGGACGGTCGGCCAGACCGGGACCAGTGGCCCGGCCCTGCTCCCGGACCCGACGATCGGGACCGGCAACATCCAGACCAAGACCTACCAGGTAACGAACCCGAGCTCGGGTAGCCAGAACCTGAAGCAGGTCGTCGTCTCGATCGCGAACGGCAACGGTTCCGCGTGGTCCTCCCAGGCGGACAACACCAAGCCGGCATGCACGGCGGCTGATTTCTCGGTCGGCGGTCAGCCGGTCGGGCAGGGCTGGACTGACACGAGCCTCTCCGGTGACTACACCGCCGGCTCCTCGCAGTCCGGCACGGCCACGGTCCAGATGATCGACAACGGCGCCAACCAGGACAACTGCCAGGGCGTCACGGTCCCGCTCTACTACCAGGCGAGCTAAGAGCTCCAGGCAACCAGGGGGCGCAGGACGGGCGGCCGCAACCGGCGGCCGCCCGCTCCGCCCTCGCTTTCACGATCACAACAATGTCACTTCTCCGCCGCCTGAACACAGCAAAGAGAGCCGCCGTAGTGGTGGTTTTGCTTGGTGTGCTCGGTGGCGCCGCCGCGTTCGCGCTCGCCGCCGGCAGCGCGCCGCCGGCGCCGCGGATCCTGTCTCACCCGGTCGACCGCACTCGCGCCCGGCCGGCGACGTTCACGTTCACCGACGCGCGCCCGAACGTGAACTTCGTCTGCTCGCTCGACGGTCGCCGTTACACGGCGTGCACGTCACCCCAGCGCTACGGCGTGCTGGCGGACGGGCACCACGTGTTCCGCGTCCGGGCACGGAGCTCCTCGGGCGCGCTCAGCGACCCGGCCACGTACTCGTGGAAGATCGATCTCGCGGCGCCGCACGTGAAGGTCAAGTTCCCGGCCCGCAGGGGCACCTACGGCGCCACCGCGTGGCGCACAAGCTGCCAGCGCCGGCGCGGCGGCATCTGCGGCACCGTGTTCGCCCCCAGCGGCGTGCACACGGTGATCCTGTGGATCAAGCAGACCTCGACTCAACGGTGGTGGAACGGGCACGCGTTCAAGGCTCGCCATGCGATCTGGAAGCGCGCGATCCTCTCGCCCAAGCCGCACCGCGACAAGCGACTGACCCGCGCGCGTTGGTTCTACCGGCTGTCGCTTCCCAAGCCCGACGGGAGCTACACCGTGCTCGTCCGCGCCACCGACCGGATCGGCAACCTGACCCGGCTGCGCACGCAGAAGCGAGTCAGCTGGACGATCGACACGTCGTCGCTGCCAGCGCCGACGATCACCTCGACGCCCGCCAACCCAACCTCCCAGACGACGGCCACGTTCGCGTTCGCCGACGCCGCCGCCAGCGGCGTCGCCTTCCAGTGTGACCTCGACAACCGCGGCTGGCAGACCTGCACGAGCCCGGTCACCTACGGCGCACTGAGCGTCGGGGCGCACACCTTCGACGTGCGCGCGACCCAGGGATCGCGCGTCTCGGCGCCCGCTCAATACACGTGGAGCGTGACCTCCGCAACCGATGGTCCGTTCACGATCCGCAGCAGCGCGATCGCGCCGTTGTACCCGGGTGCGGCCGGGCGAACGATCACGCTCACGCTGGCGAATCCGAACAGCTCCTCGATCACGGTCACGAACCTGACGGTCGGCCTCGATCCATCGAGCCTGCCGGCCGGCTGTCCCATCGGCGGCTACAAGATCACTCAGCCGAGCATTCCGAGCAACGGGGTCACGGTGCCCGCCAAAGCCACGGTCACGCTGCCCGCCCAGGGAGCGACGACCGGCTCGATTCAGATGCTCGACACGCATACCAATCAGGACGCGTGCAGGAGCGCACAGCTGAAGCTTGACTACTCCGGGAGCGCTCACTGATGACCAAGTGGCTCTCGAGCGTGCGGGGCGGCCGCCTGATCGTTCTGGGCGCGCTGGTCGCGCTGGCGCTCGCCGCGACCGCGGCGGCGTTCTTCAGCTCGACCGGAACCGGCGCCGCATCCGCCGCCACCAGCGCCCTCACCGCCCCGACGAGCCTGGCCGGGACTCCCGGCGCCGGCACCGTCTCGTTGAGCTGGCACGCCGTCACACCGCCGGCGTCGGGACCGGTCACCTACTACTTGACGCGGAACGGCGGGACGCCGGGCGGCAACTGCCCGGCGTCGACCGCTCCCGCGAGCGGCACAAGCTGCACCGACAGCGGGCTCTCACCCGGCACCTACCACTACACGGTCACCGCCCTGTGGCGCTCATGGTCGGCGACCAGCGCGACGGTCAACGTCACCGTCGCGTCGGGTGCTGCCACCAAGATCGTCCTGGCGGGGTCGACCGCGAGCCTCACTTCCGGGACCGGTCGGACGCTGACCGCGACGATCGAGGACGCCAGCGGCAACACCGTCACGACGGGTCCCGATAGCACCGCCGCGATCACCTTCGCCCAGTCGGCCGGCGCCGGATCGGTTACGGGGCTGACGACTGTTGCGGCCACCGGCGGGGTTGCCACCGATACCGTGACCGGCAAACTGGCGGGCTCGGTCACGCTCGGCGCCAGCGGCACCCTCGGCGGCAGCGCCACGAGCTCCAACAGCCTGTCACTCACCGTCGTCGCGGGGACCGCCAGCCAGCTCGTCCTGTCGGGCTCGACCGCGAACCTCGCCTCGGCCACCACCCGGGCGCTGACCGCGACGATCGAGGACGCCAACGGCAACACCGTCACCACCGGTGCTGACAGCACCGACACGATCACCTTCTCGCAAACCGCCGGCACCGGATCGCTCAGCGGGCTTGGGAACGTCGCCGCCGTTGCCGGCGTCGCGACCGACACCGTCACCGGGAAGCTCGCGGGTGCCGTCACCCTGCGCGCCAGCGGCACCGTCAACGGCAGCGCGACGAACTCGAACACGCTGAGCTTCAGCGTCGCCGCCGGAACTGCGACCCAGCTCGTCCTGTCTGGCTCGACCGCAAACCTGACTTCAGGGGCCACTCGGAGCCTGACCGCGACGATCGAGGACGCCAACGGCAACACGGTCACCACCGGCGCCGACAGCACCGACACGATCACCTTCTCCCAAACCGCCGGGGCTGGATCGCTCGGCGGGCTCGGGAACGTCGCCGCGGTCGGGGGCGTCGCGACCGAAACGGTGACCGGCAAGCTCGCGGGCGCCGTCACCCTGCGCGCCAACGGCGCGCTGAACGGCGCCGCGACGAACTCGAACACCGTGTCGTTTACGGTCACCACCGGGACCGCCAGCCAGATCGCACTCTCGGGCTCGACGGCGAACCTGACTTCGGGGGCGACGCGGACTCTGACCGCGACGATCGAGGACGTCAACGGCAACACCGTCACCACCGGCACCGACAGCACCGACACGATCACCTTCGCCCAGACCACGGGTGCCGGCTCGGTCACCGGTTTGACCACAGTCGCAGCCAGCGGCGGGGTCGCGACCGACACCGTCACCGGCAAGCTGGCCGGCGCCGTCACGCTACGCGCCAGCGGCACCCTCAACGGCACGGCGACGAACTCCAACACGATCTCGTTCACCGTCGTCGCCGGGAGCGCAACCACGATCGCGATCGTGTCGGGCTCGGGTCAGTCCGCGTCCTCGAACACCGCGTTCGCCAATCCGCTGGTCGCCCTGGTGACCGACGCGAACGGCAACCCCGTGTCGGGCGTGTCGGTGACGTTCTCGGCGCCGACCACCGGAGCAGGCGGCACGTTCGGGACCTGCACGAGCAACCCCGCGGCGACGCAGTGCGTGGCGACGACGAATGCCAGCGGTGACGCGACGTCCTCGACGCTGACCGCGAACGCGACCGGCGGCGCCTTCAACGTCTCGGGTACTGCCACCGGGACGAACACGGTCAACTTCTCGATGACCAACAGCACCACCACCGTCACGGTGACGACCGCCGGCACCCACACGATCACGGTTCCAGCGCACACGACCTCGGTCGGTTTCACCCTCAACGGCGCGGGCGGCGGCGGTGCCGGAGCGGCCGGCGGAGCCGGGGGCAGCATCAGCGCCACGATCAGCATCCCGAACTTCAACTTCACCACGACCGTGAACGTGGTCGTCGGCGGCGCCGGCCAGACGAACGGCACCGGCGGCGCCGCCGGCAATGGCGGCGATGGATGCTCCGCCGGCGGAAACGCGGGGACCCATGACGCCGGCGCCGGCGGCGGCGGCGCGACGTGCATCAGCATCTTTGGCAACCTGCTCGCCGTGGGCGGTGGCGGCGGCGGTGCCTCGGACACGGTCGGTGGCATCGGCAGCGGCGACAACACCGGCGGCGCCGGCGGCGGTGCCCCGGGCGGCGGCGGCGGCGTCACCAACCCGCTGGCCGGGGGTGTGGCCGGCTCGGGAATCGGCGGCGGCGCCAACGGCAGCCGGGGTGGGACCGGCGGCAATTCCGGTGGCGCCGGGGGCAACGGCTCCGGTACCGGTAACTCCGGTGGTGGTGGCGGCGGCGGTTACGCTTCCGGCGGCGGTGGCGGCGGCGCCAAGAACACCGCCGGCGCCGGCGGTGGTGGCGGCGGCTCGGGCTACAGCGCCGGCACCAGCTTTGGCATCACGATCACGAACGTCACCACGGGCACCGGCAGCGCCGGCGGCGCGGCAGGCGCCAACGGCACCGACGGCTCGGCCAGCTTCACGGCGCAGGGCATCACGGGCAGCTAGCCCGCCTCGACCCGGCGGGCCGGGTGAACGGGACGCCGAGCGCCCGGGATGGCAGACTTCTCGTCGCGTTGCCTCATGGTGGACCGTGACGATACCCCGGGCCGGCCCGCGTTCCTGTTCGATCTCGACGGGACGCTGATCGACAGCGTCTACCAGCACGTGCTCGCGTGGCGCGAGGCGCTGGCGGAGGTGGGGATCTCGCTCTCGGTCTGGAAGATCCACCGACGGATCGGGATGAGCGGCGGGCTGTTCGTGTCGGCGCTCGTGCGCGAGCTCGAGCAGAGCCTCGACGCCGAGACCCTCGCCCGGCTGCCCGAGCTGCACGCCGAGCGCTACATGCGGCTGTTCGAGAGCGTCACGCCCCTGCCGGGCGCGGTAGCACTGCTCGAGGAGCTGACCGCCCACTCCGTTCCGTGGGCGATCGCGACCAGCGGCGCCGAGCGGTACGCCCGGTTGGCGTTCGAGCTGCTCGAGCTCGCACCCGATACGCCGATGGTGACGCGTGACCAGGTGCGGTATGCCAAGCCCGACCCGGACCTGTTCTTGACCGCCGCCGACCGGATCGGCGTCGACATCCAGGACAGCATCGTCGTCGGTGACAGCGTCTGGGACCTGCTCGCGGCGCGCCGCGCCCGCGCCTTCGGCATCGGCCTGCTGTCGGGCGGCTACGGCCGCGAGGAGCTGATCTACGCGGGCGCGTTCCGCGTCTACGAGGATCCGGCGGACCTCCTCGCCCACCTCGACGAGGTCGGCGTCCGGCGTCCGATCTAGCCGTCCACCGAGGCGATCGCCGCGCCGAGCAGCGCGATCCCGCGCGCGATCGCCGTCTCGGACAGGTTCGCGTATCCGATCAGTACGCCGGCCCGTCGACCGCCCGGTACGCGGTGGGCCGCGACGCCGTCGACCCAGACCCCGGCCGCGGCCGCCGCGCGCAGCGCCGCCGCCTCGTTGATGTCATCGGGCAGCGCAGCGTGGACGTACAGCCCCGCTGCCGCACCGGTGACGCGTGCCGTCGGGAGCGCCGTCGCGAGCGCCGCCACCGCCGTCTCCCGCCGTCGCCGGTAGCGGATTCGCATCCGCCGCAAATGGCGGTCGAGCTCGCCGCGGACGATGAAGTCGGCCAGCGCGAGCTGCTCGATCACCGCCGTGCCCCCGTCGGCCAGGCCCTTGGCGAACGTCAGCTCGCCGGTCAGCCACGACGGGCACAGCACCCATCCGAGCCGCAGCGACGGGACCAGGCGCTTGCTCACCGACCCGATGTGACAGACACGCTCAGGGGCGAGCCCCTGGAGCGCGCCGACCGGCCCGCGGTCATAACGCAGCTCCGAGTCGTAATCGTCCTCGACGATCAGGCCGTCGACCTCCTCGGCCCAGCCGAGCAGCGCGGCGCGACGCTCGGAGGACATCACGACGCCGGTCGGAAACTGATGCGCCGGGGTCACAACGACCGTCTCACAGCCACACGCCGCGAGCGCGGCCACGTCGACCCCCTCGGCGTCGGCGGGGATCGGGATCGGCTCGAGCCCGTGGCCCTCAGCGATCAGACGGTGCTGCGCCCAGCCCGGATCCTCGACCGCGATCCGCTCGATCCCCCGCCCGCGCAGCGAGCTGCACAGCAGCCCGAACCCCTGGGTGAAGCCCGCGCAGACAACCGTGTGCTCAGGCTCGGGCGCCGCGCCCCGCGCCCGCCCGAGGTATCCCATCAGCGCGTTGCGCAGCTCCGGCGCGCCGCGCGGATCGGCGTGCCCAAGGGCCTCGTATTGCGCGTCGCGTAGCGCTGCGCGGAGCGAGCGCAGCCAGCGATCACGGGGAAAGGCCGGCAGATCGGGGAGCGCCGGGTCAAATCGGTACGTGTATCTCGGCTGCGGCAGCCGGGCGGCCAGCGGCGCGAGCTCGGAGCCTGCGCCGCCGGCGACCCGCGTCGGCGCCCCCTGGCTGGCGACGAGATACCCCTCGGCGACGAGCTGACCGTAGGCCTCGAGCACCACGCCTCGCGAGACGCCGAGCTCAGCGGCGAGCGCGCGGGACGACGGTAACCGGGATCCGGGGGCGAGCCGCCCGCTGCGGACCTGCTCGCGGAGGGTCAGCTCGAGCTGCGCGTGCAAAGGCCCGTCACCGGGCTCGAGGTTGACGAGCACCTCGGGACCAACCACTGGCTCTCTTTTTTGCATCAACACTGGACCTTAACTGCGAGCCAGTTAGAGCGTACCTTCCTCATCCACAGCGCATTCCGTCAGAAGGAGCGTCAGCAATGGACAGGATCACGGTCGTTGGTGCCGGCATCGCGGGGTTGACCGCGGCGATCTCGTGCGCCGAGCAGGGCGCCCCGGTGGTGCTCGTGGAGGCACACGAGCAGCTCGGAGGTCGGGCGCGGACCCTGTCCGGACCCTACAAGGCCAATCTCGGGCCGCACGCCCTTCTCTCGGGCAGCCCGTTCTGGCACTGGATGGGCGAGCGCGACCTGCTGCCGCGGGCCGTTCGCCCGCCGCTCTCAGGCGTGCGCTTCCGCTGGCGCGATGACATCCGCCGCGTGCCGGCCGTCGGCGCGACGATCGCGGCGCTGCGGCTGCGCGGCCGGAGCGCGCCGGTGGAGCTCGATTTCCATACATGGGCGGCCGATCACGTCGGTGCCGAGGCCGCCACCGCGCTCGCGCGCAGCGCGGGGGTGCTCACCTACCACCACGATCCGGGTGAGCTGTCGGCCGCGTTTGTCTGGGAGCCGCTCGTGCGTGGACTGCTCACGGCGCCGCCGACGGCGCGGTTCCCGATCGGTGGCTGGAGCGCGATCATCGAGCGGATGCGCAATCGGGCGCGCGAGCTCGGCGTCGAGATCCGCACCGGTGAGCGGGCGCACGAGCTGCCGGAGAGGCCCGTGATCGTCGCGACCGAGCTCGCGGACGCGCGGACCCTGCTCGACGACGACACCCTGCGCTGGAAGAGCGGCCACGCCGTGTGCCTGGACCTCGCGCTCAAGTCGCGCCGCGGCGATCCATTCGTGGTCGTGGACCTTCAGGAGACGGGGTGGATCGAGCGCTACACGGCCTCGGACCGGTCACTCGCGCCGAGCGGCGAGGAGCTGCTCCAAGCGCAGATGCCGATCCGCCCCGGGGAGTCGGTCGAGTCGGCCGCCTCACGGCTGCAAGCGCTGCTGGACGCGACCTTCACCAGCTGGCGCGAGCGTGAGACGTGGCGGCGCCGGCAGGTGATGGACGGCCGTACCGGCGCCCTGGACATGCCCGGCCAGACGTGGCGCGACCGCCCGGCGGTCGATCGCGGCGACGGCGTGTACGTGGCGGGCGACATGGTCGCCGCGCCCGGATGCCTGTCGGAGATCGCGTGGGCGAGCGCCGTCGAGGCGAGCCGGCTCGCGGTCTCGGCCGCAGTGCCGAAATCGCGCGTCGCCGCCGCATGAGCGCTCGACGGCCGCAATCATTTGCGGACGTCGCGGCCGCGCGCTAGCCTCGCGGGTGTGAACAGGCGTGGCCATCTGAGGGCGTCCGACGAGGATCGCGAGCAGTTCGTCGCGCGGCTCCACAAGGCTCACACGGAGGGCCGGATCGGGGACGACGAGCTCGAGCAGCGGGTGAGCGCCGCGCTCAAGGCGCGCACCTACTCTGAGCTCGAGGCGACCGTTGCCGACCTCCCGAGCTCCGAGCGCCGCAGCCCCGCGCACCGGCGCTCGGCGACCGGCTGGGCATTGACGACGATGCGCGCCAACCCTGTCCTGCTCCTGATCGCAATCCCACTGGTCGCGGTGACCGCCGCGATGGTGCTGGCCGCGACGCTGGTGTTCGCGGCGATCTGCATCATGTTCCTGGTGATCGGCGGACGGCGATCGATGCACCGTGGCCCCTGGGTCTACGCGCGCCACTACTACCGGCCGCGCCACCGCCCGTATCACGTGCCCGGTCCGCGCCGCGGCCCCGGCAGCGACTGGATCTAGCGCGCGGCGCCTCCGGGGTCCGGGCGCGTCACGCGCAGGATCACGCCCTCCATCTCGTACGGGCGACCGCCGACCGTGCGCCGGTGAACGTACCGGCGACGTTCGAGCTGGACCGTGCGTATCTCGCCACCGAGCTGGTCGCGCAACAGCTCGGGCGTGATCGGATCGGGCACGCCAAACGTCGGGTCGTGCAGATAGGCGATCAGGGCATCGGGCGCGAGCAGCGCGATCACGGCGGTCAGCACCGGCGGCGGGAGCTGCTGTGAAGCGCCGCCAACGGGCGCCACGCACGAGAGCGCGTTCGCGCTCAACGCCGCGAGCGCGCGCCGTTGCTCCGGGGTGAGCGCGAGCAGGTCGAGCGTCTCGTAGGCGTCGTACACCCGCGGGCGATCGCGCAGCGCCGCCTCGCGGGCCGCGGCGACGATGTCGGTCCCGAGCACCGGCCTCAGCCCAGCGTTGGCCAGGGCCTCGCCGGACATCCCGTTGCCGGCCGCCAGATCGATGACCCGTACGCGATCGCGCTCCCAGCCGAGCTCGTCGACCGCGCGGGCGAGCATCCCGGCGAGCTGCTCGGGCGAGCGACACTGCAGCCGGTCGTGGACGATCTGCTCGTAGAGTCCGGGGACGGAGTACAGGCGCGCGTAATCGTGCAACCGCAGCTCCTCCTGGCGCCCGTCGTCGTAGCGGATCCTGATCAGTTCTTGCCCGACCTCCGGCTCTCCCTGCTCGGGCAGCTCGGCGGTGAAGCCCCGTGGCGTCATCATCGATTGCTCCGGCCGGCCCTACTTCTCGCCGAGCTCGAGCACCGCGAGGAACGCCTCCTGGGGCACCTCGATGCGCCCGACCTGCTTCATCCGCTGCTTGCCGCGCTTCTGCTGCTCGAGCAGCTTGCGCTTGCGGGTGATGTCACCGCCGTAGCACTTGGCGATCACATCCTTACGGTAGGCCTTGATCGTCTCCCGCGCGACGATCCGCGAGCCGATCGCCGCTTGGATCGGCACGTCGTACTGCTGGCGCGGGATCTTCTCGCGCAGCTTCTCGGTCAGCACGCGGCCGGCCATCTGCGCCTTGCTGCGGTGCACGAGCATCGAGAGCGCGTCGACCGGATCACCGGCGAGCAGGATGTCGAGCTTGACGAGGTCTGAGTCGCGCAGGCCGATCAGCTCGTAGTCGAGCGACGCGTAGCCGCGCGTGCGCGATTTGAGCTGATCGAAGAAATCCAGCACGATCTCGGCGAGCGGCAGGTCATAGGTGATCTGGACCCGCTCGGCCGACAGGTAGTGGATCCCGGAGTGATCACCGCGCCGCTCCTGGCAGAGCTCCATGATCTGCCCGACGAACTCCTTCGGCGTCAGGATCGAGGCGCGGATATACGGCTCGCGGACCTCGGCGACCTTCGCTGGGTCGGGCATGTCGTTGGGCGAGTGGACCGGCAGGATCGAACCGTCGGTCAGCGTGACCTCGTACTCGACGCTCGGCATCGTCGCGAGCAACTCGAGGTCGTACTCGCGCTCGAGGCGCTCGCGCACGATGTCCATGTGCAGGAGCCCCAGAAAGCCGCAGCGAAAGCCGAAGCCGAGCGCGTCACTGGTCTCCGGCTCCCACGACAGGGCGGCGTCGTTGAGCGACAGCTTCTCGAGCGCGTCACGGAGGTCGGCGTAGTCGTCGGATTCGATCGGGAACAGGCCGCAGAAGACCATCGGCTTGACCTCCCGGTAGCCCGGTAGCGGCTCGGTCGCGGCCTTGCGCTTGGTCGTCAGCGTGTCGCCGACGCGCAGCTTCGTGACGTCCTTGACGCCGGTGATCAGATAGCCGACCTCGCCTGCCGACAGCGCCTTCGCGGAGGTCATCTGCGGCGTGAAGAAGCCGATGTCGTCGATCTCGGCCTCGGTTCCGGCCTGCATCGCCCGGATCGCCTCGCCCTTGGTGAACGTGCCGTCGACGACGCGGATGTAGGCGATCACGCCGCGGTACTGGTCGAATTCGGAATCGAAGATCAACGCGCGCGCCGGCGCCTCGGGGTCGCCCTCGGGCGGCGGCACGCGATCGATCAGCTCGTCGAGCACCGCGGTCACCCCCTCCCCCGTCTTGGCGCTGATCCGCAGCATCGTCTCGGCCGGCTCGCCCAGCAGGTCCGCTACCTCTTCGGCCACCCGCTCGGGTTCAGCGCCGGGCAGATCGACCTTGTTCAGGCACGGGATCAGCTCCAGGCCGGACTCGACCGCGAGATATGTGTTGGCGACGGTCTGCGCCTCGACCCCCTGTGAGGCGTCGACGACGAGCAGCGCGCCCTCGCAGGCTGCAAGCGAGCGCGACACCTCGTAGGTGAAGTCGACATGCCCAGGCGTGTCGATCAGCTGCAGCTGGTAGGTCTGGCCGTCGCGCGCGGACTCGTAGAACACGCGCACGGCCTGCGCCTTGATCGTGATCCCGCGCTCGCGCTCGAGGTCCATCGAGTCGAGCAGCTGAGCGCGCATCGAGCGCGGGTCGACGGTGTGGGTGAGCTCGAGGATGCGGTCGGCCAGGGTCGATTTCCCATGGTCGATGTGGGCGATGATCGAGAAGTTGCGGATCCGGGATTGGTCAGGCATCGGCGGATTTGAAGGGTAGGAGGTCTGCGGGGGTTGATAGCGCGGCTGCCGGGCGGGGCCATACCTTGGCTACCCCGCGATTACGCGGCCCCGCAGACGGCCGCGGATCAGCTCCTCGATCTGGCGTGCCTCCGGGATTCGCATCCGCAGGGTCAGCCACGAGTAGACCGCTGCCGCCACCACGAATGCGGTCCCGAGCGACACGATCTGCGCCGGCAGGGAGAGGCCGAGGAGATCGTCGAGGCCCTTCCAGATCGGATAGGCGATGACGGTCATGATCGCCGTCGCCACCAGGATCCTGATCGTGATCATGCTCGTCTGAGCCCCTTCGAGGCGACCGTTGAACCCGGTGCGCAGGCGCCGTAGCTGCAGCCAGGTCATGACCACGTTGGCCGCCAGGGTGCCGATCACCAAACCGGCGATCCCCAACGGCTTGTAGAGCGCGATCGACACGACGATGTCAACGGCCATGTTCATCGCCGCGAGCTTGGTCGGGATCCATGGCCGCTTGAGAGCGAAGAACGTCCGTCCCAGCAGGAGGTTGACCCCTCCGAACGGGAGGCTGAAGGCAAACCAGAACAGGGCCGTCGAGGTCAGGTGGGTGGAATGGATCGTGAATTCGCCGCGCTGGAACACCAGCCGTGTGATCGGCATCGCGAATACGGCCAGGATCGCCGCCGACGGGATCAGCAGCAGGTTGATCTGGCGGATCCCGTTGCCGACGGTCCGGCGCAGTGCCGGACACGTTGCGCGCCACGGCCAGCCGGCTCAGGGTCGGGAACAGGACGGTCGCGACCGCCACGCTGAAGATCCCCTGGGGCAGCATGTAAATGCGGTACGCGTCGTTGATGGCGGCCGGCGCGGCGGACGAGACGAGCGCGCCGAACCCCGCGTTGAGGAACACGTCAAGGCTGTAGATGCCGATGCTCAGCGTCACGGGGATGAACAGGATCAGGACCTCGCGCACGCGCGGGTCCTTCCAGTCCATTACGAACGAGAACCGGAAGTCGATCCGCTTCACCGCCCAGGCGATCATCAGCAACTGCACCATCGTCGCGATCAGCCACGCGATCGCATAGGCGTAGACGGCGTCCTGGTGTCCTTGAAACTGCGCGTGCAGGATCACCAGACCGGCGACGATGACCAGGTTCCAGACGGCGGGAGCCAGCGCCGGGATCGTGAACTCGTCATATGACTGCAGGATCCCGACGAGTAGGCCGGTCAGGCTGAGTAACAGCACGACGGGGAACAGCACGCGGGATAGGCCGACTGTGAGCGTGGTGGCCGACGAGCTCAGCGTGCCCGTGAACAGCGGCATCACGAACCCCGCGACCCCGAACCAGATCAAGGTCAACACGCCGAGCCCGATCAGGAGCATCCAGAACAGCGACGAGGCGAGGCGCAACGCCTCGCGTTTCTGCCCCCGCTGCATCAACTCCGTGAATACCGGAACGAACGCCGCCGACAGCGCCGCCTGGGCGAACAGGTTGCTGAACAGGTTCGGGACCTGAGAGGCGATCGTGAACGCTGACGCGGCGGCCGTGGTTCCGAAGAAGCTGGCCTGGACGACCTCGCGCCCGAGGCCGGCGATCCGCGAGAGCGCGGTGGCGACCGCGAAGATCGCCGTGTTTACTGCGACCCGCCGGCGCGGTTTCATGGGTGGCGGTGTCTGGGGCTGCTCGCTCTCGACGGTGGTGTGTGTGGACACGAGCGCGCTATAGTACGCGCGGCCGCGGGCACCCGCGGTCGCTTGTTTTCATGGCCAATATTCACTCACAGAAAAAGCGGATTCAGCGCGCCGAGCGGGAGCGGCTCGAGAATCGTCGCTACACGTCTTCGATCAAGACCTACTTCCGGCGCCTCGAGCGCGCCGTCGCCGATGGCGATCCGGAAGTGGCCGATACCGAGCACCGGGTGCTCGTCAAGACGATCGACAAGGCCGTAAAGCGCGGCGCCCTGCATCGCAACAGCGGTGCACGCAAGAAGTCACGCGCTGCTCGGCTGCGCCGCGGCTCGTAGCGGCGCTCCGCGAGCGTCGGCGCCAGGTGTCGCCGGACGATTGATCCGCGCTCAGGGCGGGCAGGAAGACGATGGCGAGCCAGAACACCGATGACGCCACCGCCGGCGCCGACCGGATCACCTTCGAACTCGAGCACCTCGGAATGGATTCGGGCCGGCTGCTCGTCAGCGGACGGTGGTACGGCGTCCGCGGGCGTCGCTTCGTCCGCCCGACGCTGATCCTCAGACTGCGCGCCGGCGGCTCCGAGCGCCGCGCGCTCGCCGACCTCGATCACAAGCCATGGGCGGCGGAGGACGGCGAGCTCTGGATCGCCGCGTTCCGGATTCCCGTCGCACTCGAGGAGACCGCGCAGCTCGAGCTGTCGGTCGCTCCTGACGTCGCGGTGGAGCTGACCGAGGCCCAGGCCACGGCGCGCGGGCGGCGGGCGCGGACCTCACACGCGGCCGAGGCGCGGGCGCCCCGTATCCGTACCGATCCCGTACCCGCGCGCCCCTCGGCCCAGGATCGCGAGCAGGAGATCGACCGGCTCCGGATCAGGTTGACCGAGGCCCAGCGCGCCTACGAACGCGAACAGGCCAAGCGCCAGGCGGCGGATCAGGCGCTCGAGGATGAACGCTCGGAAGCGCTGCGCCTGCGCTCCGAGGTCGGCAGCCTGCGCGCCGAGCTGGACTTGGCGGCGACGGTGCGCACCGAGCTCGACGCGACCGCGGCTGACCTTGACGCGACCCGACGCGAATCCCGCGAGTCCGGCCAGCGGCTGCAGTCGACGATCCGCGCGCTCGACCAGCAGCGCGCCGAGGCCGAGCAGCTCCAGATGCGGTTGACCGCCAGCGAGGCGACCGTCGAGCGGCTCACCCAGGCGCGTGCGACGGAGGAGCGCATGGCCGCCGAAGCGCAGCGCGAGGCGGAGGAGCGGCGCGCGGCGGAGGAGCGGCGCGCGGTCGAGGAGCAGCGACGGGCGCGCGAGGAGCAGGCGCGGCGCCAGACCCGCGACCGCACCGTCGCTCGCGCAAGCCGCGACGAGCCGACCCGCCGACCGACGAGCGAGGAGCGGACGCGCCGATCGGCGAGCGAGGAGAAGACCGAGCGCCAGCCCCGCGGCGATGAGACGGCAAAGCTGCCCGCGCAGCCGACCGAGGGCAAGCGTTCCGATGCGCCGCACCCGCGCCCGGAACGGCCGCTTAACCCGTCACTTCGGTCGCGACGGTGGCTGGGTCGGTTCGTGGCGCTGATCGTCATGATCGGCGTTATCGCGGCGATCGTGATCGTGATCCACTCGGCGATGCCGTCACTGCTGTGAGGCGGCGCCTGAGCGCGCACGAGCTCAGGCGGCGATGCGCGTGATCGAGAGCAGCGCCTCAGTGTCCTCGCCGGCGCCGCCGCGGCCTCCCCCGCGTGAGGCGAGCTCGAGGTCGGCGATCTCGCAGACCGCCGCCCGAAGCCGGTCGGCGCCCGCCTGGCGCGCATCGGCGATCAGGCGATCGGCCGCGCGCGACGGCATTCGCAGCTTGCGCTTGATCTGAGCCGGCGGCTCGCCGGCCTCCACTGCGGTCGCGACCTCGTGCGCGAGGCGCAACCGCTGCGAGATCCAGTACAGGAGCCCCGGGAGACGCTCGCCGTGCTCGCGCAGGGCCAGATATGCCGCGACTGCCGTCTGCCGGTCCCCGGCCACGAGCGCGTCCGCGACGGCCCACGCCTTGCGCTCGGCGGAGGGCGCCGTCAGCTCTTGGACCTGGTCGGCGTCGAGGCTCAAGTACCGCGCCGGTGCTCGCGTCCGCGTCGGGCCCCGCCCCGAGCGAGAGCTTCTCGAGCTCGCGCAGGAGACGTTGCTGTCGTTCGCCGACGTGGCGGATCAGGGCGCGCGCCGCGTCGGGGTCGAGCTCGATTCCCTGCTCCCGGCCGCGCGCGATCACCCATTTGGGCAGCTCCCACGGCTTCACGCTCACCTCCGGGCTGACCTCGCCGCCGACCGCGCTCACCAGCGCGTGGAGCCGCTCCGGCGCCCGGCTGCGGCTGTCCTCGCGGGCGAAGAAGGCCACCGTGGTGTCGGGCGCGATCGCCTCAATCGCCGCCTGGAGCGCGTCCAGATCCTTGTCCTTCCACCGCTCGGCGCCGTCGACGATGATGAACCGCCGGCCGAGCGCGAGCGTCATCGAATCGAGCGCGAGCGCGACCGCGTCGGGGCTCGCCTCGTCGCCCTCGAACAGCTCCAACCCCTCCGCTCCGCTGAGCGATTCGGCGAGCCCACGCAGGCGGGCACGGCGCTCTGCGATGCGGCCGTGGTCATCGCCGTGAATCAGGTACGCGGGCTTGAACGTCGGCATCCTCAGTCGAGTCTATGGGGCGGCAAGATGGATTCGTCGCGCGCCGGCTCGTGCGGCGCGGGTTAGCCGATCGCGGGTCAGCCGCGCGCCAACTCGAGCGCCCGGCTGACGGCCTGGGAAGCGCTGTCGACGGGCTCCACCCCGTCGATCGGCCAGCTGGCGAGACCGAGCACCGGGACGCCGGCGCCAAGCGCGAGCGCGATCTCCGACAACGTCCCATAGGCGCCGCCGACTGCGACGACCACGTCCGCGGCTCGCACGACGAGGCCGTTTCGCAGCTCCCCGAGCCCGGTCGGCAGCGCGATCGTCACCCACTCGTTAGCCGCGTCTCGATCCGATCCCGGCAGCAACCCGACGACCGTTCCGCCGGCCTGCTGCGCGCCGCGTGAGGCGGCCGCCATCACGCCGCCCCGGCCGCCGTTGACCACGATCGCGCCCGCCCGCGCAAGGCCGCCGCCAACCGCCTCGGCTGTCCGTTCCTGCTCGGGGGTCGCGTCTCCCGCGCCCACCACCGCGACATACGGCGGCCGCTCGGACACCGCTCAGCGGACGACGATGTTGACCAGCTTGTCGGGCACGACGATCACCTTGTCGACCTCACTGCCGTCGACGTGCGTCTTGACCCCACGTGAGTCCATGCACAGCTGGATCAGCTCGTCGCGCGAGGAGCCTGTGTCGGCGGTCACGCGGTCGCGCACCTTGCCGTTGACCTGGCAGACGAGCTCGAACGTCTCGGTCAGCAGCATGTCGGGGTCCGCGACGGGCCACGGCTCGGTCCATACGCGCGTTCCCGTCAGCTGCTCGTAGACCTCGGCGCCCAGGTGCGGGGCGAACGGGAACAGCAGCGATGCCGCGGTCGCCGTCGCGAACCGGAGGGCGTCGGTGTCGGCGTCGAGGTGCTGGTAGATCGTGTTGGTCAGCTCCATGATCGCCGCGATCGCGGTGTTGAACGTGAAGCGCCCGGTCATGTCGCCGGTGACCTTCTCGATCGCCCAATTGGCTTTGCGGACGAGCGTCAGCGCCGCGCCCACCGGATCGAGCGGCGGCTGCGCGCTGCGAGGATCGTCGGACAGCTGGTCACCCAGCCGCCACAGCCTCGCCAGGAAGCGGTGCACGCCCGCCAGCGACGCCTCGGACCAGGCGGCGTCCTGGTCCGGAGGGCCGATGAACAGGATGTAGCAGCGGGCGGCGTCGGCGCCATAGCGATCGACGATCGGCATCGGGCTGATCACGTTCCCGGCCGACTTCGACATCTTGTGGCCGTCGGGGCCGAGGATCATGCCCTGCGTGAACAGCCGATGGAACGGCTCCTGGAAGCCGAGCAGCTCCATGTCCGCCAGCGCCTTGACGAAGAAGCGCGAGTACATCAGGTGCAAGATCGCGTGCTCGACACCACCGATGTACTGGTCGACGGGCCCCCAGCTGTCGACCACCTCGCGGTCCCAGGCAGCGTCCGCGTTACGGGCGTCGCAGTAGCGCAGGTAGTACCAGCTCGAGTCGACGAACGTGTCCATCGTGTCGGTCTCGCGGCGCGCGTGCCCACCACAGCGCGGGCAGCTGACGTTCACCCACTCCTCGGCGGCCGCCAGCGGCGAGCGCCCGCGAGGCTGGTAGTCGTCGACGTCCGGCAGCTTCACGGGCAGATCGCTGTCGGGGACCGGGACCATCCCGCACTGATCGCAGTAGAGGATCGGGATCGGGCAGCCCCAATAGCGCTGGCGCGAGATCAGCCAATCGCGCAGCCTGTACCTGACCGCGACCTCGCCCCTACCCTCGCGATCGAGCCACTCGATTATCGCCCGCTGGCCGTCGACGGCGTTCATCCCCGAGAACTGGCCGGAATTGACGAGCCGCTCGTCGGCGGTGTGGGACACGAACGCCTCGCCTTCCGGCGCCTCACCGTCCGCCGGCGCCACCACCTGACGGATCGGAAGGCCGAACGCGACCGCGAAGTCGTAGTCGCGCTGGTCGTGCGCCGGCACCGCCATGATCGCCCCGGTCCCGTACTCCATCAGCACGTAGTCCGAGACGAACATCGGGATCTCCTCGCCGGTCACCGGATTGGTGACCGTGCGCCCGAGCGGTACGCCGGTCTTCGGCTTGTCGGTGGAGCCCCGCACCTCGGCGGACTCACGCAACGCGCTGTTGATGTACGCGTGGACCTCCTGCTCGTACTCGGTGCCGGCCGCGAGCCGCGGCACGTCCGGGTGCTCGGGCGCCATCACGAAGAACGTCGCGCCGAACAGGGTGTCGGGACGGGTGGTGAACACGGGGTAATCGACGCCGAGCTCCTCGCAGCGGAAGGTCACCTCGGCGCCGGCGCTGCGTCCGATCCAGTTGCGCTGCATTGCCTTGACGTACTCGGGCCATTCGATCGTGTCGAGATCGTCGAGTAGGCGGTCCGCGTAGTCGGTGATTGCGGAAGAACCATTGCTCGAGCTGTCTGATCTCCACGAGGTGGCCGCATCGCTCGCAATGACCGTCGATCACCTGCTCGTTGGCGAGCACGGTCGCGTCGTGAGGACACCAGTTGACGGCCGCCTCCTTGCGGTAGGCGAGACCCCGCTCGAACAGCTTCAGGAAGATCCACTGGGTCCAGCGGTAGTACTCCGGCTCGTCAGTCGCCAGCTCGCGCGTCCAGTCGATCGAGATCCCCCACCGGTGAAACGCGTCGCGGAACGCCTTGATCGACTGCTCCGTCGACTCCCGCGGATGCACGCCGGTGTTGATGGCGTGGTTCTCGGCCGGGAGCCCGAACGCGTCATAGCCCATCGGGTGCAGCACCCGGTGGCCGGTGCGGCGGTGAAAGTGCGCGATCGCGTCGCCGAGCGCGTAGTTCTTGAGGTGGCCGATGTGCGGCTCGCCGCTCGGGTAGGGCAGCATCTCGAGCACGTACGACTTCGGGATCGCGGCGGCGTCGTCGGGGTCGTTGGCGACCACCCAGGTGCCCTCGCGCGCCCACAGGTCCTGCCAGCGGGGCTCGATCTGCTTGGGGTCGTAGCGGCGCTCTGACATTTCCGCTCAGGTTACTTACGGGCGGCGCGCTCGGGCGTCGGGGGCCGCCGCGACGGCCGGCTGCCGGCCAGTGGCTGTGGCCTGGCCGGGGGCTAACCGGCGGCTCTAGCCCGGGCAGCGATCACCCGGGCCTGCGCGACGAGCTTGCGCGCGTGCGCTGCTTTTCGCCGAGCGGCCGCGATCTGCCTGAGCTGTTTGAGGCCGTTCCCGCTCTGGGCTCGCCGGACCAGAAGCTCGCCCTGTTTGACCAGTGCGAGCGCCTCGTTACGCAGCTTCGTGACCTGCGCGATCGCTTGCGGCTGGGTGACGCTTGCCAGGATCCGGTTGGCATGGGCCACGATCGCCCGGTAGGAGGCGAGGATCTGCCGCGTGCTGCGCTCGATCTGCTTGATCTGAGCTGCCTTGTTGGCTACCACCGTCACGGTGACCCTGGCCCCGCTCGACGTGCCGCCGTCAGGGTCAACGGCCGCGTACGTGAAGCTGCCGCGGCCGGCGAAGCCCGCCTTCGGGCGGAAGGTGAAGGATCCGTTGGAGCGCAGGTCCACCGAACCGCCTCGCGCCTTGGGGGAGATCAGCACGGCATGACGGGGCGACTCTCCCGTGCTGCCCGTCAGGACTCCCGGGGCCCGCACGACGAGCGCCTTGCCCTGTGGGCGTCCTGTAGGAGTGCTTGACGGCGGTGGGCGCCTGCCCGCGGGCGATCGCCAGCGTCAACTGCTGGCTGGCGGCGGTTCCCTGGCCGTTGGCGGCCGTGATCGTGATCGCGTGGTCGCCGGAGGTGCCGGGCGCCGGGGTGCCGCTGATCGTCGCGGTCCCGTCACCGTTGTCCTTGAAGTGCAGTCCGCTCGGCAGCGCGGTGGCCTCGGCGATCGTGGGTACCGGGGCGCCGCTGGTGTGGATCGTGAAGCTGCCGGCCTGTCCGACGGTGAACGGCGCCGTGTTCGCGCTGCTGATCACCGCCGCGGCGCCGGTGACGTTGATCGTCACCGTCGTCGGCGGGGACATGCCCCCGGACTGATTCTTCGACCTGTAGGTGAAGCTGTCGGTGCCCGCGAAGCTCGGTTTGGGCGTGTACGAGAACGATCCGTCCGCGTTGAGCGAGAAGGCGGCGGCGTGGGACGGGCCGGAGGCGAGGACGGCGGACAGCACGCTGTTGCCCGGATCGTTGGCGAGCACCCCCGGCGCCGCCTGGTTGAGCGTCGTGTCATGCGCGAGCGAGAACGAGTCGGCGGTCGCCATCGCGGGAACCACGAAGTTCAGGACCTCCCCCTGCTGGGTGGGGGTCATGCAGTCGAGCTGGTTGGGATCAGAGAGCGAGGCCAGCTGCGCCGACTTGCTCGCGGCGGCCGCCCGCGAAGGCTGCACGACGCCGTAGTTGACGATGATCCGAGTCCCGCCCGGGGGAACCGTGAGCGTGTAGCCCCAGAACGGCCTGTCATCGCCGTTCTGGAAGAAGATGCCCGCCAGTCCGACCGGCGCGCCAGCGCCGCCCATCACGTGTCCGAGGCGCGGGTCTGAGGTGGTGGGGCCCTGGTGAAGTTCTGGAACGTCGCGACCCAGGTGTCGGCGGTCGTCGGCGTCGTGTTGCCGGACGAGTCGGCCGTGATCACGGTGTTGTTGTCGGAGCCCAGGTTGTTCCCGGTCTGGAGCGTCACCGTCGCCGGGGAGCTGCCCGGATTGGTGACGACGTCGAGCCAGCGCGCGAAGCTGTCATTGCTCGGGACGAACACGTCTCGAGACACGGTGAGACCGTCGATCGTCTGGGGCTTGAACAGGAGCTGGCGATTGGCGCAGGTCGGATCCTCGGATGGCGAGCCGTTCTTGTTGTAGATGACGTAGTTCGAGTCGCCCGTTGCGCACGCGCTGGTGACGGCATGGTTGTTGACGACGCAGATCGTCTGGTAGCCGTCGTAGGCGTCGTTGAGCGTGGATGCGGTGGTCCCGCCGTTCGCGGTCGACGCCGCCACGGCGTGCGTGTAGCTCGCCTCGCTCATCGCCGCGCTGGCGCTCGAGCTGGTGCTGAAGGTGATGTCGGTGTTGACGAAGTACTGGACGCCCGAGCCGTCGATCAGAGCTGTGCGAGCCGGTCGCGAACGGGGTCGCGAGCGGGTTGGAGTCACCGTCGATCTCGCTCGCCCGCAGCCGCTTGGCGGCGGCGCTCTTGGGGTCTGCGGTCGTCGCGTCGGCGCGGGGCGTGCTGCGAGCGGCCGCCGCGCCGTCCCCGCCGATCTCGTTCGCGGCGAGCTTTGACCCGGTCGCGAAATTCGGGATCGCGGCAGCGGCGCCCGCCGGCAGAATCGCGGGCGCGGCGAACGGCGCCGCGGCGACCGCGGCGGCAACGCCGATCGCGGCGGCACGGGCGCGCGTCCTCGAGCACCTGGTTGGGCGCCGCAAAAGGAGCGGTGCTTGGGTTGGCGCGAGCAGGTGGTCCCAGTACCAGCGGGCGAGCACACCGCCGGCGAACTCCGGCCCATCGACGAGTTGCGTGTCGACGCGATCGAGGCGCCGGCTCAGCGCACGGGCCGCGAGCAGACGCCAGCTGAGGTTGCCGACGGCCTCCTCGACGACCAGCAGTGACGGCACGCCTACGCGCCGGACCTGCCACCACGCGATCCCGGCCCGGCCGTCGATCGCCATGACCGCATCGAGGCCGCCCGCAAGCGCGGCGCTCCAGCCGGCGCCGGCGCCGGCCCCCGCGCCGAGGTAGGCGACCGGCATGTCACCGGCGAGCTCGGCGCGCAGCTTGCTGGCGGCAAGCTTGACCTGGTCGGCGGCAAGCTTCGGACGCGCCTCCAGGTCGACCGTGAGCGTCGCCAGACTCGCGCCGTGAAGCGTCGGCAGCGCGGCCGAAAGCAGCGCCGCGTGTCGCTCACGAGGGCCTCGCCCAACCACGATCCAACCCTCGGTGTGCGGCGGCGTCACCAGCTCGCCGCTCGGCGAAGCCGCTCCCTGCGCTCACGTCACTGCGCAACATCGATGCACCCCCTGCAAGGCGTCCGGGAACCCAGCCCGGGCGAACCTATCACGTCTACAGGCGGAGGCGACGCAGTGACAGGTTTGGTGTCGTGTCAGCGCGGAACCGTAACCAGCTCCTGCACGTCCGCGCCGGTGAACGGGACCGCCGTGGCGTTGCGGACGCCGGGCAGCAGCGCCAGGCTGTGGATCTCCGAGGACCCGCCCGACAACAGCAGCGAGTGTTCGATCGCCCCTGACTCGAGGTTGACGACGAACACACCACAGCGTCCGTTCGCATCGGCGCCGTGAAGGCGATCGGACAACGGCAGGCCGTCGAACGTCTCGCCGCGATTCGGGCACGACGTCGCGACCACCGCATGCTCGCCGGTCACCGCCAGCCCGCGTGTGAAGCCCGGCAACGCCGCCACCACGTCGATGTCGCCGTCGCGCGGGTCGATCACGACCAGCTCGCCCGAGCCCGCGACGCACAACCACAGCGAGCCATCTCGCAGGACCGGCGAGCACGGCATCGAGAGTCCGGCGGCGATCGTCTCGCCGGTCGGTGTCGAGAGCACCACGCCGCCGTCCCGTTGCTGCTCGCGCCAGCCGTACGGATGATCGGCGCGGCTCGCGCTCGTGACGACCGCGGGCCCGCCTTCGGCGATCGCGAGCCCGCTCAGGTGACAGCGGTCTTCCGCCAGCAGCGCCGAGATGAACGGTGGCACCCAGACCGGCTCGAAGCTCAGCCGCGTGCTCGGAGCGCTGAGGCACGAGAACAGCCCATTGACGAACCGGACCTCGCCAGCTTGATCCACGGCGAGGTCTCGCACGAGCAGCATGCCGGTTGTCCACGCCGTCTGCGGCAGGTACAGACGATCGTGGCCCGAGTCGGTGAGCTCGCCGTCCGGCAGCGCGTTCTGAAGCCGCCAGATCTGGTAGCGCGTAGCCAGAAAGAGAGTCTCTGAGCTGACCGCAAACAGGCCCCTGCACGTCCCGAACTGGTACTCGGCCAATGACACCGAGCCGTCCTGAAGCCGCCCGACCAGCGAGAGGCTGTTGCCCCTGGTCAACGCGATGCTGAGACGCTCCGCCGCGAGCCAATCAGCGAACCCGGGCGACGGTTGCAGCTCGTCGAACGCGAGCCTGATCAGCTCGAAGGGGCTCATCGCGAGCCACCTGCAGCGGCACGGTGCCGCACATCGCTCATCCCGAGCCACCGGCTGCGGCGCGGTCCAGCACGCTCGAGTCAAACCAGACCATCTGCTCGATCTCGTTCGTAAGCAGGCCGAGCGCGGACGGGCGGCGGACCCCGGGAAGCACGATCACGTCGAACAGCTCGTACATGGGGCCCTCGAGCAGCAGCCACTCCACGATCGCGCCGGTGTCGAGCGAGATGACGAAGATCCCGAGCTTCGGCTCGGTGCCCGCGGCCGCGAGCGCGTCATCGAGCGGCAGACCCGAGTACAGCCCGCCCTCGCGAAACCTCGACGACCCGACGATCGCGTACTGACCCGCGAACGCGAGTCCACGCAGGAATCCAGGGGCGAACGTGATCGGCTCAAAGCCACCGCGGTCGAGGTCGACGCGGCCGAACTCGCCCGTCCCCGCGTTGGCCAGCCACAACTGCCCGAGATGCAGCCGCGGGGAGTGCGGCATCGACAGGCCCTCACAGACGATCTCGCCGCTGCCGACATCGGTCACCACGCCGCCGCCGGCCCGGTGGCGTCGCCACGAGTCGAACTCGCTCGTCGCACTGACGCTGGTGACGTATACCGGCCGGCCGTCGGCGAGCGCGACGCCGTTGAGATGACAGCAATCACCCTGACCACGGCGCGACTGAAACGGCGGCCACCACAACGGTTCGAAGCTGTACCGGTCACTGACCGTCGCCAGGCAGCCGAAGCGCGTGTTGACGAACACCAGCTCGCCGGGCTTGTCGACGGCCACGTCATGGCAGTTGACGTAACCGGTGGTCCACACCTGGCGGGGGACGTAGACCCGGTCAAAGCCGTCATCGATTTCGCCGGGGGCGAGCGCGTTCGCGAGGCGCCAGATCTGGTAGCGCGTCCCGAGGTAGATCGTCTCGGCTCCGGCGGCAGCGAGTCCCATGCACTTGTTGAACGTGCGCTCGAAGGCCGACAACCGCCCGTCGTCGCGCAGGCCGATGAAGAACAGCTTCGACGGCGGCACCGCGAAGGCCAGGCTCACGCCCTGCTCCCCCAGCCAGGCCTCGAGCCCGGGCGAGTAGCTGATCTCGAGCTCGCCTGAGGCCTCGCTCACGGGCGCAGGATATCGAGCGAACCCGGGTCCGCTGGGACACGAGCGGCGCATCCGCATGCTGGAGCTGGCACCGCGGCCCCTTATGCCGAGGTGCGTTTCCGTCCGCGGCTCGAGTGCGAACATATGTTCGATGTTGATGCCCAATGACAAAGGTCCGATTGCCGAGCTCGAGATCGCTGCGGCCGCAGTCCGGCTGGGCGTTGCTGTGTTCAAGCCCCTCAGCGAGCATTCACGAGCGGATTTGGTGTTCGAGATCGCAGATCGTCTCTGGCGGGTGCAATGCAAATGGGGAAGGCTGACCGCAGACGGCGGCGCGATGATCGTGCATATCGGCGGCTGTCGCCGTTCCTCGAGCGGGTACGTCCGTACCACCTACGCCGAGCACGAGGTCGATTTATTCGGCGTCTACTGCAACGAGCTCGACCGCTCGTTCCTGCTCCCGGTGACCCTAGTCGCCGGCCGCGAACAGATACAGCTGCGCGTGACCTCGGCCCGCAACGGCCAGAGGGCGTGTACTAACCTTGCTGAGAACTTCGACTTCGACGGGGCTATAGCTCAGCTGGGAGAGCGCCTGAGTGGCACTCAGGAGGTCGTCGGTTCGAGCCCGACTAGCTCCACTCCTTCTCCGGAGGGCCCGATTACCGTCGGGTCCAATCCGTTTCGCGACAAGCTGGGCTACTGGATGGAGCGTGTCGCGGCCGGCCAGGAGGTGCTCGTCACCCACCGAGGTAAGCCGCGCGTCCGTCTGAGCCCGGCCGGCGGGTCATCGTCGACCGCTCGCGACCCGCCGGTCTGAGCGATCAACCGCCGCTCCGTTTGGCGGCCTCCAAAGCGGCAGTCGGATCGAGCGACGAGTCGCCCCGAGTGAGCTCGAGCGCCCGGTCGGCGAGCTCCGGAGCCTGGGCGCCGCTGATGCTGTCGTCGCGCAGCGCGAGGGCGAGCAGGACCTGGTGCATCAGCTCCGGGTTCTGGGTGTCGGGCGGCGGCCCGGCGGGCGGCAGCGCGCTGACCTGCGCGAGCAGCTTGGGGGCGCCGCCACCGCCGCCGAACAGGCTGCCCGGGTGCTTCTCGGGGATCGTCGCCACGATCCCGCCGGTGGCCGGGTTGACGACGTTGATCTTGCTGCGCAGACCGTGGCGTTCGAGCGCCAGGCGGTAGCCGGACAGGCGCAGGTAGCCGAGCTGGGCCGCGAGCTGGGTGAATGGCGGCAGGTCGGCTTCGCTCTTGAGTCGCGTTTGGTGCAGCGAGACCTGGGTTCCAGCGTCGGGGAGGGAGGGATCGGGGTCGGGCGCGACCAGCAGGAACACCTGCGAGCCGAGCCGGCCCGCGCCGACCCCGGCGACGTCGACCAGAAGCTGGTAGCCGCCGATGCCGAGCGCTCCGAGGATCCCCGGGGGGAGCGGATGCTCGGCCAGATATCCGGATGAGAAGGACACCGTCCGCGCTGGCTAGTTGTTGAGCAGGCCGTCGACGAGTCCGCCGAGCATCCCGCCGCCCGTGTCGCCCTTGTTCCCGCTCGAGTTCTCCTGAACGGGTGGGTGGTAGTACGCGCTCTGGAGCCCGACGCGTCCCGGGCCGGTGAAGCGGTTGAAGACGAGGTTTCCGGCGCCGCCGCCGAGCAGGCCGGTCTTGAAGCCGTAGATCTCCTGGGTCATCTGCACGGAGTGGTCGCGGAACAGCCAGCCGCCAGGCTCGATGTCGATCGTCTCGCCTGGCTCGAGCGACTTCTCGAACACGTTGCCGTAACCGTGGACCCAGACGACGCCCTCGTGGTCGCCGGCGAAGAACTGATCGACGAAGAAGCCGCCGCCGTAGAGCATGTTGGCAAAGCCCTTGATGCGGCTGTAGTCGTATTCGACGTTGCGCGTCGCGGCGAGGAATTGGTGCTCGCGGACGACGATTCCCTCGCCGGGCTGAAGGTGCAACGCGGCGATGTGACCCGGCGCGTCGCGGCTGAACGCGATCTCGCCCGCCGACTGGGCTTCGAGGAGTAGCAGCGGCATGCCGCCGAACGCGCGCCGCTTGAGGCCCTTCTTGAGCGGGTGCAGCCCGATCTGCATCTCCGGATACTTCCAGAGCAGCACGTGGTGTTCGAAGTAGATCGGGACCTGACCGTCGAGCGCCATGTGCAGCACCGGCACCAGCTCGCCCTCAAGCCGGTAGTTGAGGCCGGGTGCGGTGCCCTGCGTGATCTGGGTCGGAAGAATGGCTGGGGCTGTCGGCATCGGTTTCTCCTTGTCTGCGCCACTTGCGGGCAGGCGATCCCCGCTGCCCCGATTGAATCGCAGACGGTACCGCGAGCCGCTTTGCGCTGGCGAAAAATTCGCGCCCGCGTACCGCCTGCTCGCGCGTGCGCTGCACGCCAACATCCAGGTGAGCCATCGCCGCGATGATCGGGACATAATCGCCGTGGCGTGCCAACCATCTACATCACCGGTCATCGCAATCCCGACACGGACTCGATCGCTTCGGCGATCGGCTATGCCGAGCTCAAGAACCGCCTCGACGTGGACAACGACTACGTACCGGTCAGACTCGGGGAGTGCAATGCGCAGACTCGCTGGCTGCTCGAGCGAAGCGGCGCGCCCGCACCGACGTTCCTCCCCCACGTGATGCCGCGCGCGCGTGACGTGATGCACACGAACTTCCCGATCTCCAGTCAGGACGCCCCGATCCGCGAGGCGGGACGGCAGATGGCCCAGGCGGACCTCGAGCTCGTGCCGCTGGTCGACGATGACGGCGCGCTGTGCGGCCTGCTGACCGAGCGCGAGCTCGCCCGGCGGTACGTCCGCGAGTCGCGCCGGACCTCCACGCTCGAGGACGCGCCCACTTACGTGAGCGCGGTGGCAGCGGTGCTGGAAGGTGACCTGCTGACTGGCGAGGACCGCCCGCTGTCAGGGCGCGTGTGGGTTCAGTCGATGGACGCCAGGACCGATCAGACCGGGATCGCCGACGGCGACGTGGTCGTCGTCGGTGATCGTCCGGACGCGCAGCTGCTCGCAATCGAGCGCGGGGCGGCGCTCGTGATCCTGTCCAACTCGGTGAAGCCGAGTGATCAGGTCCTGGCCCTCGCCCGCGAGCGCCAGGCGGCCATCATCAGCTCACCGCTCGACAGCTATGTCTCGGGCCGGATGGTCACGCTCGCGGCGCCCTGCAGCGCGCTGA
Organism: uncultured Solirubrobacterales bacterium; assembly: GCA_963788005.1. Lineage (GTDB taxonomy): Bacteria > Actinomycetota > Thermoleophilia > Solirubrobacterales > Solirubrobacteraceae > Palsa-465. The sequence goes on from CAWBFH010000010.1 coordinate 294,318, forward strand.
TGGAGAACGATCCGCTGACCGTCACGCCCGACTATCTCGTCGACGATATGTCCGAGCACATCAAGGAGACCCATTACGGCGCCGCGGTCGCGATCGACGGCGACCGCCGCCCGGTCGGATTGATCACGCGCAGCGACCTGGTCGCTATCCCGCGGCGCAAGGTGATCCTGGTCGATCACGCCGAGCAGGGCCAGAGCGCGATCGGCATCGGCGAGGCGGAGATCGTCGAGATCGTCGATCACCACCACATCGGCTCGATCGAGACGCGCGTCCCGGTGACGGCGACCTTCGATCCGGTCGGCTCGACCGCGACGCTGGTCGTCGAGCGCTTCCGCCAGAACGGGCTCGAGCCGAGCCGGTCCACTGCGGTGATGCTCCTCGGCGCCGTCCTGTCGGACACCGTGATCCTCAACTCGGCCACGACCACGGGCCGTGACCACGCGGTCGTCGGGTATCTCGAGCGCGCGCTGGCGGTCGACGCACGCGAGCTCGGGCGCGAGATGTTCGAGTCGACGACCGACGTGTCGGACCTCAGCGCCGACACGATCATCAACCAGGATGCGAAACGGTACGAGGTGCGCGGCGGGCAGACGATCTGCATCGCCCAGATCGAGGTCGTCGGCAAGAGCCTGCTCGAGCGCAAGGACGAGCTGCTCGACGCGCTGGGCCGCGAGCGCCGCAACAAGGAGCTCGCGCTGTACGCGCTGATGGTCACCGACGTGCTCGAGCACGGGACCGAGATGCTGGTGGCCGGGGACACCGCGGCGGTCGCGCGGAGCTTCGGGGTCGAGCCGCACGACAGCACCATCGAGCTGCCGGGCGTGATGAGTCGCAAGAAGGAAGTCGCGCCCAAGCTGATGACGGCGCTGTGATTAGCGGCAGCAGACTCGCTGGAGTCCACCAGCTCCAGACAATCGTGACCCCCTCCACAAGGAGTGGCGCACGTGAGCGCCAAGTGGTATGAATGCCGCCGACAATTCGGCGGCAGGAGGTCATGATGAGAGTACGAGAGGCCCTAGCCGGAGCCCTGTTGGGGTCTGTGGCTGCGCTGGCATTGACATGTGCGCCTGCTGCGGCGAGACCGATGCATTGGATGGCGCGGTCCAGCTTTGCGCAGCCGCCGAACACCAATCAGTGCGTCCAGCAGACCGGACTTGCCTGTTATTCGCCTCTACAGTACGAGACGGCGTACAACATGAAGTCCCTCTACGCCAGCGGGCTGACAGGCGCCGGCAAGACGATCGTGCTGGTGGACTCGTTCGGTTCGCCCACGATCAAGAGCGATCTGAGCACGTTCGATCAGGCATACGGGTTGCCGGCTCCCCCATCGTTCAAAATCATCCAGCCTGCTGGGAAGGTCCCGCCGTTCAACCCCAACAACAGCGGGCAGGTCAATTGGGGGGTTGAGACGTCGCTCGACGTCGAGTACTCGCACGCGATGGCCCCCGGCGCGAACATTCTGCTGGTCGAGACCCCGGTCAACGAGACGGAGGGCGTGCAGGGCTTCCCGCAGATGATGAACGCGGAAAGCTACGTGATCAACCATCACCTGGGGGATGTGATCAGCCAGAGCTTCGCCGCGACCGAGGAGACGTTCCCGAGCCCGCAATCGATCCTCTCCCTACGTTATGCCTTCCTCGATGCGCAGCGCCATGGCGTAAGCGTTTTGGGCGCCTCCGGTGACGACGGGCCCTCGGACCAAAAGTTCAACCTGATCGACTTCTATCCCCGCCGTGTCGACGCGTGGCCGTCGACCGATCCGCTGGTGACGTCGGTCGGAGGCACGCAGCTTCATCTCAACCTGAACGGATTCCGGAACGCTCCGGACAACGTCTGGAACGACACGGCGCTCTTGGGCTCGCCCGCTGCAAGCGGCGGAGGGCTGTCAACCGTGTTCACCCGTCCTGCCTTCCAGGACGGGGTCGCAAACGTCGTTGGCGACGCGCGCGGGACGCCCGATGTGGCGATGAGCGCTGCAGTCAACGGCGGCGCGCTCGTGTACATGAGCTTCGGTGGCCTCCCCGGCCCCGCCTTCTACATAGTCGGCGGTACGAGCGAGGCGACGCCGCTGTTCGCCGGGATCGTCGCGGTCGCAGATCAAGCGGCCGGTCACGACCTTGGTCTGCTCGACCCGGCGCTGTACTCGATCGAGGCTCAGCACGCGCCGGGGCTGGTTGACATCACCAGCGGCAACAACTCGGTGACGTTCCCACAGAACGGAGCCGAGATCACCGTCAAGGGCTTCCGGGCGGGTCCAGGCTATGACTTGGCTAGCGGTCTCGGAACGGCCGACGGTGCGGCACTCGTCAAGGAGCTCGCGAGCGGGCAATAACCCCGTAGCGGCAACCCGGCCGTTTCACTACCGGGGTCGGGCCTCAGGGCCCGGCCCCACTGGTGAGATCAGCTCGAGGCGACCGCGAGTGACGGCGCCTCGCCCCACAGCTGCTCGAGCCGGTAGTACTCGCGCGTCTCCGGCGTGAAGATGTGGACCACGACGTCGAGGTAGTCGAGCAGGATCCAGCGGGCTTCGCTGACCCCTTCGACACGGCTCGGCAGCAGTCCGTGATCGGACTTCATGCCCTGATGGATCGCGTCATGGATCGCTCGCGTCTGGCGGTCGGTGCGACCGGTGCAGATCACGAAGTAATCGGCGTAGCCGATCATCCCGCGCAGGTCGAGCGCGACGATGTCGATCGCCTTGCGGTCCGACGCAAGCTCGGCAATCTCAGCGCTCATCTCTTCGGGGGTGATCGTGGACTGTTCGGGACTCATTAGCCTCCCTGGGCGTTCAGGTCGTGGCGGGTGTTGCGCTCGGCCACGCGGGTTAATCCGCCTCGACGTACAACTGGTGCTGTTCGATGTACTCGGCGACCCGGTCGGGCACGAGATACCGAATCGGCTGACCGGCCCTCACCCGGCGGCGGATCATCGTCGACGAGACCCCGATCCGGGGCATCTGAAAGAAACGGGCACGCCCGCCGTCGTTGAGCTCATGGAGTGAGGACTCCACCGCCGCCCGCGAGGTGCCGCGGCGCTTGGCGATCGCGAGCGTGGCAAGTTCCAGAACACGCTCGGGCTCGCGCCAACTGGGCAAACCTGCGGCGATATCGCCGCCGACGATCAGGAAGAGCTCGGAGGTGGACGCTTTCGAAGTCAGCTCCTTCAGGGTATCGACCGTGTACGACGGCCCGTCGCGGCCGAGCTCGATCGCGGAGACTTCGAACCGGTCATCGTCGGCGACCGCGAGGCGGCACAGCTCGAGGCGGTGCTCGGGTCCGGGCTCATGCTCGACTGGCTTGTGCGGCGGAATGCGGGCGGGGATCAGCATCACGCGATCGAGCTGGAGCTCACGGTATGCCTCCTGCGAGCACACGAGGTGACCAAGATGTGGCGGGTTGAACGTCCCGCCGAGGATTCCGAGGCGCACGGCGCTCAGGGACGGCGCGTCAGCGGATCTGGCCGACGCCTTCGACGAGGTACTTGAACGTGCACAGCTCGCGGAGTCCGATCGGCCCGCGGGCATGCAGCTTCTGGGTCGAGTTCCCGATCTCGGCGCCCATCCCGAACTGGCCCCCGTCCGTGAAGCGGGTCGAGGCGTTGACGTACACGCAGGCGGCGTCGACGCCGAGCTGGAACGCGCGGGCGCTATCGGTGTCGCGGGTCACGATCGCCTCCGAGTGCCCGCTGCCGTGCGCGTTCACGTGGGCGATCGCGTCACCGGTCGAGTCGACGACCGCGACGGCCATCTCGAGCGCGAGGTATTCGGTGTCCCAGTCCTCGTCCCCCGCGCCATCGATCGCCACGCCGTCGGCCGCCGCCCGCGCGCGGTCGTCGCCGTGCAGGACGACCCCGGCGTCGTCAAGCGTCCGCAGGACCCTGGGCAGAAACGACCGCGCGACGGCGCTATGGACGAGCAGCTTCTCGGACGCGTTGCAGGTCCCGGGACGCTGGAGCTTTGAGTTCAGGACGATCGCCTCGGCCTTGTCCAGATCGGCGCTCGCATCGACATAGATGTGGTTGTTGCCCGAGGCGGCATAGATCACGGGGATCGTCGCCACGTCCTTCAGCGCGGCTTTGAGTCCCTCGCCCCCGCGCGGGATGATCAGATCCACGACGCCGGTCTGGGTCGCGAGCTCGGCCAGCTCGCCGCGGTCCCCGCCGGCCAGCAGGGACATGGCCCCGGCCGGCAGACCGGCCGCGCCGGCGGCCTCGGAGGCGACGCCGGCCAGCACCGCATTTGAGTGCCCGGCGGAGCTCGAGCCGCGCAGGACGACCGCGTTGCCGGACTTCAGGCACAGCGCCGCGGCGTCAATCGTGACGTTCGGGCGTGCCTCGTAGACGACCGCGACCACGCCCAGCGGCACGCGCACACGGCGCAGCTGCAGGCCGTTGGGGAGGGTCGAGCCGTCGATCACCTCGCCGACCGGATCCGGAAGCGCGGCGATCTTGCGCACTCCGGCGGCCATCTCGGCGATCCGCCGGTCGGTCAGCGTGAGCCGGTCGAGCAGCGCATCTGAAAGATGACCCTCGCGACCCAGCTCGACGTCGCGCGCGTTGGCCTCGAGGATCTCGTCGGCGTGCTCGACGAGCGCGATCGCGATCGCCTCGAGCGCGTCATCCTTCACCGCCGAGCTCAAGGTGGCGAGCTCGCGCGAGGCGCGCTTGGCGGCTGCGCAGATGTCAGCGATGGAAACGGCGGTGCTGGCCACGGTCGTTACAGGTTACGCGAGCACGAAGTAGTCCCGGTGGACCGCCTCTTCGCTCGCGCGCGGCAGCAATTCGCGGACGGCCCGCGATTTGAGCCCGCGGACCCGGCGCAGCTCAGCCGCCGAGTAGTTGCAGATGCCCTTGCCGACCGTCTGCTCGTCGAACACGATCTCGACCGCGTCACCGGCGCCGAATGACCCGACCACGTCGACGACGCCGACCGGCAGCAGGCTCGTCCCAGCTTCGCGCAGGGCCTGCGCCGCGCCCGCGTCGACGAGCACCTGCCCGCGCGAGGGCTTGGCGTACTTGAGCCACAGCTTGAAGCTCGAGTAGCGGCCCTCGCGAGCCGGAAAATGGGTTCCGACCCGCCGGCCCGCCGCGGCCGCGGGGATCATTCCCGGCGTCAGGCCGCTGGCGATCACGGTTTGGATGCCCGCCGCGGTCGCCATCTCGGCCGCCACCACCTTGGAGCGCATCCCGCCCGAGCCCAGCGGCGAGGCAGTGTGGCCGATGTCGAATGTTTCGAGCGCAGCGAAATCCGGCACCTCCTCGATCAGACGGGCGTCGCCATCGGAGCGCGGGTCGGCGCTGAACACACCGTCAGCATCGGTGAGCAGCAGGAGGAGGTCGGCGCCGAGCAGGATCGCTACCTGCGCAGCGAGGAAGTCGTTGTTGCCGAACGAGATCTCGTCGGTGGTGGTCGTGTCATTCTCGTTGATGACCGGCACCACGCGCCAGTCGAGCAGCTTGCGCAGCGTCTGGCGTGCGTTGAGGTAGTGCGTACGGGCGCTCATGTCAAAGAACGTCAGCAGCACCTGGGCCGTGGGCGTGCCGCGCGCGCGCAGGAGCTCGTCATATACCTGGTAGAGCTTTCCCTGGCCGACGGCGCTGGCTGCTTGGAGCTCGTCCATGGCCCGCGGGCGTAGCGGCAGGGCCATGACCCCCATGCCGCGCGCGATCGCACCGCTGGTCACGACGATCACCGACTCGCCGGCGTGGTGAAGCTCCGCGAGCTCGTCGCAGATCCGGCCCAGGACGTCCTCGCGCACGGCGCCGCGATCGTCGGCGACGATGCTCGAACCGAGCTTTACGACCAAGCAGCTCACGCCGCGAGAGCTTACGGCGCCCAGCAGTGGGTCAGGCCCCGGTTCCCGCTGGCGCGGGCCGGCGACGGGCGCGCGAGAGAGCGGGTGAACGCACGTGAGAGGGGGCGACACGCCCGTGCCCCCTCTCACGTGACGATTGGGCCTAGCTCACCCTCTTCCGGACTTAGGCGCCGGGCACCACGGGTTGGCGGGCACCCCGGCGCACGGAGAGGGCATCGTCGGCAGCGGCTTGGGCAGCGTGTGCATGACCACGCGCGTCCGCACCGGGTAGGGCTTTCCGCCCGGGCATTGGATGCTGCCCCCGACCAAGGAGCCCTCGTTACCGCAGAGGATCTCCAAGACCAGTGGCACATTCGAGTTCGCCGGCGCAGCCGCGCCGGTGCACGCTGGGTGCGACTGCTCGAGCCCCGCCGGCGAGGTGGTGAGACCCGCGGGGTCAGTGTTCCCACTGAAGCAACTGGTCGGATTACCGTCGAGGAAGTTGAATATCCCGATGTCGCCGTTGGTCGCGTGACCGTAGGACCCGTTGTCCGCGAACTTGTTCTTGATGACCGCGTTGCCCCAGTTGTCGAACAGGCAGGCGAGGCTGACGCCAAGGAAACTGAAGTTGAGCTGGCCGCCGATACACGGCTTTCCGCCCTCTCCTTGCTGGACCTGGATCAGCACTCCCCAGGCGTCGTTGCGGACGAACCGATTGTGCATGAGCGTGTCGTTGCGGGCGCCGCTCAGTGACAGACCCGTCCCGAGCGGCGTAGAGCCGGCCTGGCCCACCTGTGGGACGTTTGGGTTGTTGTTGTCGTGGACGTAGTTATCCATGAACACCCAGCACGAGTGCGTGTGGGTGATCGGACTGATGCCGTGATTGGGGCAGGCGCCGTTCTGGGGCGATGGCGGATCCCCGTTCTCGGTGTCGGTGTCGAAGCCGTCCTGGTTTTGGTCGAACACGGAGTTCTTGATGACCAGCGCGCCACCGGAGTTGGTCCCCGAGTAGCCCAGGGAATTGAATTCGGCGTGGGCGCGGTTGATCGTCTGGTCGCACTGCTGCTGACACGCGCCGATGTAGTAGCCCGAGTCGCTGAAGTTGCTGGCGTAGGTCTGAGACCAGGTGCCACCGCTCCAGTTGCTGGAGAAGATCCCGTACTGCGCTCCGGTCCCGTTGTTGCGGTAGAAGGTGTTGGTGGCGGTCAGGTAGGAGCCGCTGTAGCCGTGGCCGCCGATCTTCCCGCTGCCGTCGCCGCCGTTCCACCAGATCTCGTTGCCGGCATCACCCTTGCCGCTGAGGAAGTTGCACGCGGTCAGGTTCTGAACCCAGACGTTGGCGGCCTTCCAGACCATGATCCCGTTGAGTCCGAGATGCCCGCCCTTGACGCTCGGACCGAGGTTCTGGTCACGCGCTGCGCGGCTGCACGGCGGACCCGACTTGGTCCCGTCGATGATCACCTTGTTGCGGTTCATGCCGCGCAGGTAGACCCGGGACTTGGTGAGCAGCAGACCCGCGGGGGTGTCTTTGCGCCCGGCGGGCTCGGCGGCCGATTTGGTCTTGTAGTCGCCCGGCCCGACCAGGATCCAATCGCCAGGCTTGGCGGCCTTCACGGCGGCCTGGACCGAGCTGAACTGCCCGCGCTCGCCGTGGTATGTCCCGACCCGCAGGACCTTCGCGCCCGCCGACGCGGCGAACACTGCCACCGCGCCTAGCGCGGTGAGTACTGCAACAACCCGACTCATCGATGTCCTCCTCTGACAAGTGTCCAGCCGGCCGGGCGCGAGATAGTAGACGATCTCGGCGGTCAGATGTCGGGATCGAGATCGAATACCACTCCGGCGATCTCGACCTCGTCGCCCGCCCGAAAGCCCTCGGCCTCGAGCGCGCGGAGCACGCCGATGCCCCGCAGGCGCCGTTCGAGGTGGGCGAGCGCCTCCTCGTTGTCAAGGTCGTAGCGCGCCACGAGACGGTCGATCCCGACGCCCGTGACGGCAAAGCTCCCGTCGCCGGTCCGCCGGACCGTGTAGCTGCGCCGCGCGGCGGGCCGGAAGACTCGGTGCTCGGCGAGCTCGACCTCGAGCTCCGGGTCAGCGGCGACGACGGCTGGCATCTCGGCCACGGCCGGGACGCGGCGCAGCAGCTGCGCGGCGAGCTCGTCCAAACCGAGGCGCGAAACGGACGAGGTCACAATCACGGGCACGTCGGGCCCGAGGCGGGCCTGCCACTCCGCGCGCGCCGCAGCACGGCGCGCCTCGTCGACGAGATCGCCTTTGGAGAGGGCCAGGATTCGGGGGAGCGCCGCCAGCCGCGGGTCGTGGCGCGCGAGCTCGTGCTCGACGGTCGCGTGATTGGTGACCGGGTCCGAGCCGTCGAGGGGGCTGAGGTCGAGCACGTGGACCAGCAGCCGGGTGCGCTCGACGTGCGCCAGGAACTCGTGGCCGAGGCCGGCGCCGCCGCTGGCGCCCTCGATCAGTCCCGGGATATCCGCGATCACGAGCTGTCGCTGTTCGCCGTCAAGCGTCCCGAGCACCGGCTGCAGCGTCGTGAACGGATAATCGGCGACCTTGGGCTGGGCGCGCGTCAGGCGCGCGAGGAGGGATGACTTCCCAGCGTTGGGCAGACCGATCAGGCCCACGTCGGCGAGCAGCTTGAGCTGCAGCGAGACCGACGTCTCGTCGCCCGGCAGCCCGCGCTCGGCGAACCGCGGAGCTTGATGGGTGGGTCCGGCGAAGCGCTTGTTGCCACGCCCGCCGGGACCTCCGCGCGCCACGACCACACGCTGGCCGTCGCGGATCAGATCGTGCCTCGCGCCGTCGCCGTCGAGCACTGCCTGGGTCCCGGGCGGAACGCGCAGCTCGAGCGTCTCGCCGTCGGCGCCGTGGCGCAGCGCGCCCTGCCCGTGGCCGCCGCGGCGCGCCTTGAAATGCGAGCTGCGGCGGTAGAACGCGAGGTCGCGCAGCGACTCGTCGCAGATCAGGACGATGTCGCCGCCGCGGCCGCCGTCACCGCCGTCGGGGCCGCCCTTGGGGACGTGTGCCTCGCGGCGGAAGCTGAGGCAGCCGTCGCCGCCCGCACCCGCCTTGATGTGAATTCGCGCTCGATCGTGCATCCTTGCAGCGAGGATATGTCCGATCCCGTCTTTCTCATCACCGGTGCGTCCAGCGGCATCGGTGCCGCGACTGCCCGCGCCGCCGGCGCGGAGGGATATCGGCTGGTGCTCGCGGCCCGCTCGATCGACCGCCTGGCGGAGCTCGCCGAGGAGCTGGGCGGCCCCGACCGCGCGCTCGCGATCGCATGCGACGTCACCGAGTGGGATGACCAGGAGGCGATGGTTGCGGCGACGCTCGAGCGGTTCGGAAGGCTCGACGTCGCGTTCGCCAACGCCGGCTTCGGCGCCTCGCGAGGGTTCACCAAGGAGACGCCGGAGTTCTGGCGCTCGATGGTGCTGACCAACGTCTACGGAGCTGCGCTGACGATCAGAGCGACGATCTCGGCGTTGATCGAGGCACAGGGCCACCTCCTGCTGACGGGGTCGGTAGCCGGACGTCGGGCGCTCCCAGGTTCGCTGTATTCGGCCACCAAGTTCGCGGTCACAGCGATGGGCGAGTCCGCGCGACTCGAGCTCAACGGGACCGGCGTCCGCGTGACCGTGGTCGAGCCGGGCAGAGTCAACACGCCGTTCTTCGACAACCCGATCACCGACGGCCTCGAGCCCGCCGATGTGGCTAGAGCGATCATGTTCGCCGTCTCACAGCCGCCGCACGTCGACGTCAACGAGCTGCTCGTTCGCCCCACCGCTCAGGACGCCTGACCGAAGCCCGCCGTTTGGGCCCGCGCGGCCCGGGTTATCCTGGCGCCGTCCGATCCATCGTCACGGGAGTGGGCTGATGTCACTGTTCAAGGAGTTCAAGCAGTTCCTGATGCGTGGGAACCTCGTTGAACTGGCGGTCGCGTTCGTCATCGGCGTTGTTTTCGCTGCACTGCTCAAGGCGTTCATCGCGGACCTGATCACGCCGATCATCGCGCTCATCTTCGGCCAGCCGAACTTCGAGAACCTCTCGTTCACGATCAACTCGAGCCACTTTCTCTACGGGGACTTCCTCAACGCCCTGATCACGTTCGTCACCACCGCGCTCGTGATCTTCCTGTTCGTCGTCAAGCCCTACAACATGCTCATGGAGCGTCGCGCGCAGGAGGACCCCGACAGCAAGGAGTGCCCGGAGTGCACGAGCGTGATTCCGATCAAGGCGCGGCGCTGCCCGGAGTGCACGAGTGAGCTGACCGCAGTGGCCTGAGCAGGCGGGCTGAGGCAATCGCCATGCGTCCTGGGAGTGCTGATCGTGGGCGCGTGCTGGTGGCCTAGGCACAAGCGACGCGACCAGGACGATGGCGATACCTCAGCCCGCCCACCCGCCTGAGTCCGTTGCGGTCCCCGGGCGTTGCGAGGCGGGCGCGTCAGCGGCAGCGCCCAGCGGCGGCCGAACACGCCGGAGCCCCTCCCTCCGAATTGCTCGTCCGCATCTGCGGCCGGGATGGGGCAGTGGCCACGCGCTAGTCGCGTCGTTTGCGCCCGAGCGGAGCGCGTCGCGCTCACGATGAGCGCTCGAGCGCGGGGCCGCTTGTCCCGTCTCGGGCCGCTAGAGGAGCCCGGAATTCAGTCGCCGGAGGAGGCTTCCTCGGCGGCGACGACCGAGATCATGCGCCCGCGACGTCCGCGGGTGAACTGCACGGTGCCCGGCGAGCGGGCGAAGATCGTGTCGTCTTTGCCGATGCCGACGCCGTCGCCGGGCTTGAAGCGGGTGCCGCGCTGGCGGACGATGATCTCGCCGCCGGTCACGGTTTGCCCGGCGAAGACCTTGACGCCCAGACGCTTGGCGTTGGAGTCGCGGCCGTTGCGGCTCGAGCCGAGCCCTTTCTTATGTGCCATCGGTCGTCTCCTCCGGCTCGGTGGTCGGTTGCGTCTCGCCGGCGGCTGCCGCGGCCGGCTGCTTGGCCGCCTTCGTGCTCGCGCGGCGGCGCTTGGCGGCGCGCCCGAGTGAGGTGACCTCGATCCGGGTCAGCTCCTGGCGGTGGCCGGTGCGGCGCTTGTAGCCGCGCTTGGGTTTGAATTTCACGATTCGCAGCTTCGGACCGCGCTCGTGGGCGACGACCTTGGCCTCGACCTTGATGTCCGCCAGCCCGTCCCCGTCGACGACCTCGGCGCCGTCGACGAACAGGAGCGGCTGGAGCGCGACCGTATCGCCGTCACCGGCGGGCAGGCGCTCGACGAGCAGGGATTCCCCCTGCTGCACCCGGTACTGCTTTCCACCTGTCTTGATGATCGCGTACATGACTAGTCCGAACTGGACGAGGATGAGGCTGACCCGGCCGTGGCGCCGGAACGGCGCCGTCCGCCTCTGCGGCCGCGGCGCCGAGGCTTCGATTCTAGTTCATCGTCATCAGCAGTCGGCTTTCCGTCCCCATCGGCGCCGGGAACGTCTACCAGTGAGGCCACGGCGGCGGTCCGGCCGACCTCGTCGATACGCACCAGGTGCTTCTCGCCGACGTACCGCGTCCCGCCCTTGATCGAGATGATGTAGCCGTCGATCTTGGCGACCGCGTCACCCGGGCTGTACATGTGCGGCTCGACGATCTCGACATGGACCTCCTCGCCTTCGCGGAATGGCAGCGCGCGCTCGAGCACCTGGTCGCGATCGCCCTCGAGCAGCACCGAGAAGTGCTCCAGCGGCAGCCCCTCGGAGCCCTCGAATACGAACACCTTGCCGGTGTCGGCCTCGACCGCGTGCAGCACGCGGCCGTCGTTGGCGGTGAACTCGGCGCTCACGCGCGGGTTCATCTGGAGCAGGATCGCCTCCGCGTCGGTCTCGGCCGCGACCTCGCGCATCCGGCGCTCGAACTCGATCGCGATCGTCTCCTCGGACTTGATCACGCCCTCGCCGCCACAGGTCGGGCAGGCGCGGGTCATGATCTCGCGGACGCCGTCGGTGACGTTCTGGCGGGTCATCTCGACCAGACCCAGCGGCGAGATCTCGACCACGAACGTCTTCGTCCGATCCTCGTCGAGCGCCTTGCGCAACGTCTTGAGGACCGCGTCGCGGTTGCGCGCCCGCGCCATATCGATGAAGTCGATCACGATGATCCCGCCGATGTCACGCAGGCGCAGCTGGCGAACGACCTCGTCGGCGGCCTCGAGGTTGGTCTTGGTGATCGTGTCCTCGAGCCGCGCGCCCTTGCCGCGACCGATGAACGAGCCGGAGTTGATGTCGATCACCGTCAGGGCCTCGGCGTAATCGATCATCAAGTAGCCGCCGCTGGGCAGGTCGACCCGTCGCGAGAGCGTCGAGTCGAGCACCTTCTCGACGCCGAACGCCTCGAACAGCGGCTTGGACTCCTCCCACAACTCCACCCGCTCGACGAGCTCGGGGGCCGTGCGCGAGAAGAACGACACCAGGCGGTGGTGCTGCTTGGGGTCGTCGACCACGGCGCGCTCGAAGTCGGCCGAGAAGATGTCACGCACGACGCGCACCGACAGGTCGGCCTCCTGGAACACGAGCGCCGGCGCGGGCGTCTCGGCGACGCGCTTTTCGAGCACCTCGCCGAGCTTGAACAGGTACACGAGCTCGCGCTCGAGGTCGGCGCGCTTGGCGCCCTGAGCGGCCGTGCGGATGATCGCGCCCGCGCCGCCGAGCTCGAGCTTGGCCGCCTCCTTGCGCAGCCGCTCGCGCTCCTTGTCATCGAGCCGGCGCGAGACGCCGATTCCCTCTCCGTAGGGAGCGAAGACCATGTAGCGGCCGGCGATCGTGAGGTCCATCGAGAGCCGCGCGCCCTTGGTCTTGAGCGGATCCTTGACGACCTGGACCACGATCTCCTGACCGGGCTTGAGCATGTCTGTGATGTTGCGCGACTCGCGGCCGGAGCCCGCGGCCACGCCGGGGGGCCTCGACCCCGGGAAGCACGATCTCGTCGACGTGCAGAAAGCCGTTCTTTTCGAGGCCGATGTCGACGAACGCGGCTTCGAGGCCGGCGAGGACGTTGTCGACGCGTCCCTTGTAGATGTTGCCGACGATCGAGCGGTTGCCGCGACGCTCGAGATAAAGCTCGGCGACCTGATAGCCGGCGCCCGGGGTAGCGGGCTTACGTCGTCTGCGCGAGGAGCTCGAACTCGGCTTGCGCGGGGCGACGGTGCCCGTCGCCTCCAGCATCGCGACCCGGGTCTCGCCCCGGTCGACGCTCACCAATACTTGTTTCTTCAATTGTCATTCAGTCCTTTGGAAATGCCTTTGGCCGCGCGCCAATGCGCAGCGGCTCTATTACGAAATTAGCGCCCTGCCTTTGCCAGCCGACGCCATCCGTGCCTGGATGTAGATCGACTGCAACAGGCCGACGCAGATGAACGTGACGATCACCGACGAGCCGCCATAGCTCAGCAGCGGTAACGGGACGCCCGTGATGGGCATGATCCCGATCGTCATTCCGACGTTCACGAAGACCTGGAACGTGAGCATCGCGAGGATGCCGCCGGCAATCAGCGTGCCGAACAGGTTCTTGGACATCGTGAGGATTCGCAGCGTGCGCCATATCAACAGCGCGAACAACGACAACACGACCGCAGCACCGACGAAGCCAAACCGTTCCCCCAGGGACGCGAACACGAAGTCCGTCGAACTGGCTGAGAGAAATCCCTGGGTCGTCTGTGTCGCCAGCGCACCACGCCCGGTTTTCTGCCCGGAGCCGATCGCGATCAGCGACTGGTGGATGTTGTAGGTCGCGCCCTGGGGGTCGCTCGAGGGATGCAGGAACCCGACCAGGCGCTGCTCCTGGTAGTGGCTCAGTACGTGGAAGCCGAGCGCCGGTGCCGCCACCAGCGCGAACACGAGCCCGGCGACGAAGATCGTTGCCAGCACCGCGAGCTGCTTCCACGACGTTCCCGCGAAGAACAGGATCGCGAACCCGATCGCGATGTACACCAGCCCCGTGCCGAGGTCCGGCTGTTTGAACACCAGCAGCGCTGCGCACACCGCCAGCAGCATGATCCGAACGGTCGTGCGCCACTCGTGCAGGCGCCGGGAGCGGTCGACCGCGAATCCCGCCAGCGCGAGGATCAGCAAGACCTTGCCGAACTCCGAGGATTGGAACTCCAGCAGCGGCAGCGGAATCCACCGGCGAGCGCCTTGAATCGGCGGCATCGCGTAGACGACGAGGTTCAACGCGATCAGCACCGCGAGCAGCCCGTACTTGTACTCGCGCAAGCGCGAATAGTCGAACCTCGAGATCACGAGCGCCACGAGTAGCCCGACGCCCGCGAAGATCGCCTGACGCTCGACGTAGTACAGCGGCGAGCCGGGAACGGACGTCTTGGTGGCGCCCTTGAGCGTCACCAGCGAGCACGCGATCAAGCCGAGCGCGGCGAGCAACAACAGCGGATCGAACAACAGCCAGCGCCGCGGCTCGACGACGGGCGCGGTCTCGTCTCCGGGTTGAATCGCGGTCGCGCTCATGCCATCACAAGGTCGCCGAGGCGCCGGCCTTGTAGACGCCGGGCTTGCCGAAGAACCACTGCGACAGGATCTGCCGTGCCACGGGCGCGGCGGCGATGTCGCCGAAGCCGCCCCGCTCGACGTGCACCACGACGACGATCGGCTTCGAGGTGACGCTGGGCGGTACGAAGCACGCGTACCACGAGTAGTCGGGCTGCCCCACGTACTGGGCGGTGCCCGTCTTGCCGTAGACCGGCATCGGGAAGTTGCCCATCACGTCATCGGAGGTGCCGCCCGAAGACTGGGCGGCCTCGTGCAGCCCCTGGAGGATCGTCTCGCGGTACAGCGGGTTGATATCGACATGGCGTGCAGGCGGCGGGTCGATCTTCTGCAGGACCGTACCCTCGTCGTTCTGGATGTCGAGGCCCAAGTGGGGCCGGACGATCGTGCCGCCGTTGGCGAGCGCCGCGTAGACGACCGCAAGCTGGAGCGGCGTCACCTGCACATCGCCCTGCCCGACGGCGAGGTTGACGTTGTCGCCGGCCGACCATGGCCTGCCGTCGGCGATCCCGCAGTTGGCGTGCTTTGGCTGCCCTTTGAACGGCCCTTTGGCCTGCTCGCACTCGAGCTCGAGCTTGTCCTGGTGCGCGCGCCAGCGCGGCGAGGGGAGCGTCCCACTCAATTCGCCGGGGAGGTCGATTCCGGTGCGTCGGCCGATTCCGAACTGGTGCGCCCACTGGTCGATCGGACCTCCACCGGGCTGGGCGATCGGATTGGTGGCGGTCTGCCACCCGAGGTTGTAGAAGAAGACGTCGGACGAGACGCGAAGCGCGTTGACCAGGTTCAGCACGCCGTCGACGGCGTTACCGGCGTTGTGCAAGCACTCGCTGGTGCCCGGAAAGCAGAACGAGCCGGTGTCGTCGTAGGTGTCATCGATGCTCCAGCGCCCGCTCTCGAGCGCTGCCGTCGCGGTGATCGGCTTGAACGTCGAGCCGGTCGGCCCAGCGCTCTGGATCGCGCGGTTGAGGAGAGGATCTCCGCTCGCCTGGCTGGTCAGGCCGCGGTACGTCGCCTCCGAAATCGGCTTGGTGAAGATCGACGGGTTGAAGGTCGGATATGACCCCATCGCATAGACCGCTCCGGTGACCGGGTTCATCGCCACGAACGATCCGGCGTCCGCGCCCGGGTTGCTCGCGATCGACGTGGCCAGCGCCTGCTGGCCGACGCGTTGCAGATTGCTGTCGAGCGACAGTGCCAGGTTGTTTCCGGCGGTCGGGTTGACCGTCTCGAGCTTGTGGGTTGGCTGACCGAGGGCATCGACCTGCACCTTCTCCATGCCGTCGGTTCCGCGCAGGTATCGGTCGTACTGTCCCTCCAGGCCGGATTGCCCGATCACCGAGTTGGGATCCACCCCTCGGTTTGAGCTCGCGCTGCAGAGCGGCCCCGTCGGATGGCGGTGTCCCCAGCACTCCGCGGCCGTGATCCGGCCGACCGTCCCGAGCAGCTGAGCCGCGAGATCGCCCTGCGGGTAGTTGGGGACGTAGACCTGTGACACCTCGACGCCGCGGAACTGTTGCTGGTCCTCGGCGATGTAGTACTGGATGCCGCGGCCGACCTCTTTGATGTTGACGTCGGCGTAGGGCAGGATCGAGAGCTGCTGTTTGACGTCGCACGGGATCCGCGCGAGGTGATGGGTGGTCACGATTCGGTGGCCGTTGTCGTAGGTGACGACCTTGCACTTGATCCGGTTGGTCGACATCCCGAGCGTGTGCGCCAGGCGGCGGAACACGACCCGCTTGCCCCCGGCCGAGTTGGGCAGATCGGGAGCCGAGATCTGAACCTCGAGCGCCTTGGTCGAGCCGACGAGCAAGTTGCCGCTCGAGTCGAGGATGTCGCCGCGCGGCGCCGCGATCGCGACGTCGCGCACACGGTTGACGGTCGCCTGCGCCAGGTACTGGTTGCCCGACAGGACCTGCAGGAACCAGAGCCTGAAGAAGATGATCGCGAATAGCGCCAGCGTCACGCTGCCGGCGACGGCGACCCGCAGCGCGAGCTGCGGCGTCATCGGCGGCCGGCGGTCTTCGGGTCCCTGTGGCATCAGGAGCCCCGGGTCATCTGGCCGAGCCGCTTGGACGGCTGCTGGAGCGGGCTGAGGCCGCCCGTCGTGTACGCGCGGCGGCGACGGCGGCGCGGATCATCGGGCAGCGCGGGCGCAACGACCTTTCGCACGAGCGCGTACACGGGCAGAGAGAGCAGCGTGTTGACGAGCACCGTGATGAATATCTGCTGGACCAGCAGCAGGCTGACCGGTGAGTCGACGCCCAGCAGAAACTGGATCAGCGTCATCCCGAGGCCGACGAACGCCGTCGCGGCGGCGCCGGCCACGAGTGGGATCAGTCCGTGCGCGGGGTCGCGCACCTCGCGTAGGCGCCCGGCCCAATACCCGATCGGGATGTACAGCAGTGACGTGATGCCGAGCGTCTGGACGAGGACGGTGTCGACCAGCAGCCCCGTGCCGAACCCCATGATCGCGCCCGGCATCGACCCCGCGAGCAACCCGACCGACATCACGACGAGCGGCGTCAGGTCGGCGCTGACGCCGAAGATCGAGATCTGGGAGACAGCCGACTCCTGCACGACAACGGTCACCAGCGCGAGCGCCACCAGCCGCCAGACGAGCTTCATGTGGCCCTTCATGGCCCCACCTGTGCTCGGGCGGTGTTGTTGCTCAGACGGGTCAGGACCTGCACGACCGACAGGTGGCGCAGATCGGCCTGCGGCGTGACTGGGACCTGCTGGTTGGACAGCAGCTCGTTGGTGTTGAAGTTGCTCACCTGTCCGATCGGGATGCCGGCCGGATAGAGCGAGCTCAGCGAGCCGTCCTGGAAGCCGGCGGTCACGACCGGCTGTCCCGGCTGGATCGGCGCATGGCCCGGCAGGTCCTGGAGGAGCAGCTGGTTCGGATTACCGACCGCGGGAACGAGGATCCCCGTGTCGCCGCCCGAGTCGAGCACCTCGGCGGCGACCCCGAACGTGTGGTCGGTGATCAGCGTCACGATCGAGACCGTCGGGTCGACCGTCGTCACCTTGCCGACCAGGGCGCCGTAGCCGGTCACGGGGTCGTTGAAGCGAACCCCGTCGTCGGAGCCCTTGTCGATCGTGATCGTCTGGTACCAGAGCGTCGGGTCACGCCCGATCACGTCCGCCGCGACCGGTTGGTAGGTATTGATCGAGTTTGAGTTATCGAGCTTGATCTGCTTTTCGAGCTGCGCGGTGATCGTCGCCTGCTGGCGGTAGAAGTCGACCTCTTTGGTCAGGTTGTCGACCTGCTTGCGTAGGTGGTCGCGCTGGGACTTGGCGTTCAGCGTGTCCGAGAACCAGCCGGCGACATCCTTGACCGGCGACAGCACCGTGCTCGCGCCCTGCTGGACCGGGGAGAGGACTTCGACGATGCCCCGTTGCACGTTGTGCAGCGGGCTCGAGGGCGACTCGCCGAAGTACGCGGTCAGCAGAATCAGGGAAATGCCGACGAGCAGCGCGAGAACCGCGCGCCGCCGCCGAACCTGTTTGTCATGCACGAGCTGCTTGTCTCCAAAGTTTGCTCCCGACCGCCGGGGAAGTGCGCCTCTGTACGCATCTTGCTACCTGCGACGACGGTTGCGTGAATTCTTACTCGAACGGTGGATCGCTTCGAATTCCTCGAGCGAGCGTCCCGATCCGACGGCGACACACGTCAGCGGTGATTCCGCCAGATGCGCCGGCATCTGTGTCTCGTGGCGCAGACGCTCTTCGATGCCCTGCAGCAGCGATCCCCCTCCGGCAAGCATGATGCCACGATCCATGATGTCCGAGGCGAGCTCCGGCGGCGTGCGGTCGAGAGTCTGCTTGACCGCGTCGATGATCTGCGAGACGGGCTCCTCGAGCGCTCCCCGGATCTCCTCGCTGGTCAGGATCACGGTCTTGGGCAGGCCCGAGACCATGTCACGGCCGCGGATCTCGGCCTGAACCTCCTCGGGCATCGTGTAGGCCGAGCCGATCTCGAGCTTGACCTCTTCCGCCGTCTGCTGCCCGATCAGAAGCTTGTACTCGCGTTTCACGTAGTTGATGATCGCCTCGTCGAGCTCGTCGCCGCCGACGCGGATCGACTGCGAGACGACGATCCCGCCCAGCGAGATCACGGCCACCTCACTCGTGCCGCCCCCGATGTCGACGACCATCGAGCCGGTCGGTTCCCCGACGGGGAGCCCAGCGCCGATCGCGGCTGCCATCGGCTCCTCGATCAGGTAGGCCTGACGGGCTCCGGCGGACAGACAGGCCTCTTCGACTGCGCGCTTCTCGACGCCGGTCACGCCGCTCGGAACGCAGACGACGACCCGCGGGTGCGCCCACCGGTTCTGATGGACCTTCTGGATGAAGTGGCGCAGCATCTCCTCGGTGACCTCGAAGTCGGCGATCACTCCATCCTTGAGCGGCCGGATCGCGGAGATCGTGCCGGGGGTCCGGCCGAGCATCCGCTTTGCCTCGATCCCGACCGCGTGCACCTCGCCGGTGCGCGAGTCGACCGCGACGACGCTCGGCTCCGACAGCACGATTCCGCGTCCGCGGACGTAGACGAGCGTGTTCGCGGTCCCGAGGTCGACGGCCATGTCGCGGCCGCCGAAGCCGGTCAAGTACGTGAAGACGCTCATCTCGGCCTAGTGTCTCGATTCAGCGAGTCGGCTGCAGTGACGCAGGAATCCGCCCCGCCCAGCGCGGGAACGGGGACGCAGACGGTCACGCTGCGCGAGCCGCAGGTCGTATCTCTCGAATGTCGAGTTTGTGAATCGAAACACAGGTAGCTGGGAGCGCGGACGAGGCGGCGAAAAGCAGACTGACCGCCCTTGGCTGCCAGCTCCGTCCGGGAACGAGTGTATCGAACGTCCGCCGCTCGACCGCGCTGAAAATGACCTCGTCGACGCCGAAAAAGCCTGGAAACAGCATTAATGGCAGGTAAGTTGCGAGCTCAGGCCTCGAGCAGCCTCGGAGCGAGCTCGATCAGCGCCGCCACCGGTAAGCCGACGACGTTCAGGTAGTCGCCCTCAATCGCCTTGACGAGCAGCGCGCCGCGACCCTGGATCGCGTAGCCGCCGGCGCGATCGCGCCACTCGCCGGTGTCGAGGTAGCGGTCTACGCCCGGCCGATCGAGTGGCCGCAGCGACACCAGCGTCGTCGCCGCGAGCGTCCGGATGCGCTCGCCCTCGATCAGGCACAGACCGCCGATCACCGCGTGGCGGTGGCCGGCGAGCGCGGTCAGGGTCTCGCGGGCGTGGTCGCGATCGCGCGGCTTGCCGTAGATCCGGCCGCCGAGCGTGACGATCGTGTCGACACCGAGGACGGTCGCCCCCGGGCGTTGCGCCGCCACCGCCGAAGCCTTGCGGTAGGAGTTCTCGATCGCGACCTCGTCCGGAGGCCCCTGCTCGAGCTCCTCCACGTCCGCCGGGTGCGCGTCAAACTCGATCCCGAGGCGCGTGAGGATCTCACGCCGCTGCGGCGAGCGCGACGCGAGGATCAGGCGAGGCTCGGGAAGAACAGCCCTACCTCGCGACTCGCCGACGCGGTCGAGTCCGAGCCGTGGACCATGTTCTGCCCGACCGCGATCGCGTAGTCACCGCGGATCGAGCCGGTGTTGGCATCGAGCGGGTTGGTCGCGCCGATCACCTGGCGCGCGGCGGCGATCGCCTGGTCACCCTCGAGCACCATCGCGACCAATGGTCCCGACGTGATGAACGTCACCAGCTCCTCGTAGAAGGGCTTGCCCTCGTGTTCGGCGTAGTGCTGCGAGGCCAGCTCACGGTCGAGCGTCATCAACTGCAGCGCAGCGAGCCGCAGGCCCTTGCGCTCGAAACGGGCGATGATCTCGCCCGTCAAGTTGCGCGCGAAGGCATCGGGCTTGACAAGGATGAGCGTTCGCTCCATGGGCGGCTGTTTCTCTCTTTGTCGTCGCGGGGTTGCGATCAGGTGGCCGAGTGCTGCTCGGCCGCGGGCGCGGTCGGCTCGGGCGTCGCCTCGCGGCGGCGGCGCTGACGCCGCGGGGCGGGTGCCGGCACGCCGATCTCCGCCTCGCAGAAGGGGCAGACCCTCCACGACGGATCGAGCGGCTTGCCACACGACTGGCACGGGTCCTTGAGCTTGCGCATGCAGTTCGGGCAGCGCAGGAAGTCCTTCTCGACCTCGTAATCGCAGTGCGGGCATAGGTGGTAGCCGAGCTCGGCGAGCCGCGCCTCCGCCGCCTGCATCTCGAGTTCGCGCTCGCGCACGTCATCGAGGTACTCGGGCGGCCGGACGATCATGTAGACGATCGTCCCGACGAACGGGAACAGCGAAGCGGCGGCCGCGCAACCGATCAGGAGTGGATCGGCGATCCGACGCCGGGCGTCGGCATAGGTCCAGTAGACGAGCGCCAGCCAGATCACAACCAGAAACAGGACGACGAGCTCAACAGCGAGGTTCAGTGCGCTGTTGGTGATGCCGAAGATCGCGTAGGGCAGCATGAAGAGGGCCGAGTGTAGAGGGCGCCGGGATTGTGTTCGTGCTCTAGTACGCCGTCGAGGACCGCAGTCCTCGTCGCCACGCGTGAGGAATTGTTACAGGAATGCCCTTCCAAATAGGTAACCAATCCCGAAGAAGACGAGGATCACGACCGCGACGATTAGCGCCACGAGGCCGATCATGCTCAGGAAGCTGGGCTGGTCGCGGTCGTCGTTCATAGGATCGAGGCGCGTCGCGAACCGGGCGGCGAGAGCAGGTCGGCGACAAGGTAGATGGAGCCCGCGGCGATCACCGTGCCGCGCGGGCCGGCGAGCTCGCGCGCGCGGGTCAGCGCGCGAGCGGGGTCGGGAACGATCTCCGAAGGCGGTCCGCCGAGCTGGGTGCCGAGCGATTGGAGCGTCGCCGGCGGCAGCGCGCGCGGGTTGTGGCTGGTCGTGAAGACGACCGCGTCGCAGACCGGGAGCAGCGCGCCCAGCATGCCGGCCGCATCCTTGTCATCGAGGATCGACACGGTCGCGACGATCGGCTCGCGCTCAGCGACCAGCGGCGGGTGCAGCGACTCGACCAGCGCTCGCATGCCGTCGGGGTTGTGTGCTCCGTCGACCAGCGTCAGCGGCGCCGATCCGATCTGCTGGAGCCTGCCCGGGACCCGGACCTCTGCGGCCGCTGCGGCGACCGCCAGCTCGTCGAGCTGACCCAGAAATGCGTCTGCCGCCGTCCGCGCGAGCGCGAAGTTGCGCCGCTGAAAGTCGCCCGGAGCGCCGACCTCGACGCCTGGATCGACGCCCGCGACCACGATCGTCGCGCCACGCTGGGCCGCGACTCGCTCGGCGACCTCGGTGACCTCGTCCGCCAATCCCGCGCCGAGGACGAGCGTCGCGCCGGGCTGGACCACGTCGAGCTTCTCGCCCGCGATATCGGCGAGGGTCGGGCCGAGCCAGCGCGTGTGCTCGAGTCCGACGCTGGTCAGGACCTGGACCTTGGACGGGATCACGTTGGTCGCGTCGTAGCGCCCGCCGAGGCCGGCCTCGATGACCGCCACCTCGATCCCTTTGCGGGCGAGCTCGGAGTACGCCGCGGCGGTCAGGGCCTCGAACTGCGTGACCGTGTCCTCTCCCCCGCTCGCATGGTCGACGAGCTCGGCGGCGCGCGCGGCGCGCGCAACCGCGGCGGCGAAGTCGGCCGGCTCGAGATCACTGTCGCCGACCCGGATCCGCTCGCAGAACGACGCCAGATGCGGCGACAGGTAGGAACCCGTCCTCAGCCCGTGGTGCGCCAGGATCGCGGCGATCATCCGGACCGTCGAGGACTTGCCGTTCGTGCCGACGACATGGATCGACTCGAAGCGACGCTCGGGCCGCCCGAGCGCCGTCATCAGCCGCCGCATGCGATCGAGCCCGAACCGCATGCCGAACAGCTCGAGCGACAGCAGATACCGCTCTGCCTCGTGCTCGTTCAATTCAGCCCCATCCGCGTCCCGACCCCACGGACTTCACAGTGCCTCCAGTTCGCCTCGCAACCGTTCCAGCTTTTCGCGTTCGGCTTGCACCACGGCCGCCGGCGCCTTGGCGGTAAAGCCTTGGTTTGCCAGCTTACGCTCTGCACGCTCGACCTCGTCCTCAAGCTTGGCCCGCCGCTGCGCCCGCCGTCGCTCCGCGGCCTCGAGATCGAGCGCCTCGCTGGCGAGAACCTCGATCGATCCGCCGGGGATCGCGACCGTCGCCACGGTTTCGGCGCCGTTGCGCCTGTCGTCGAGCGTGATCCGCGCCAGCCGCGCCACGTGGTCGGCGGTCTCGCCGTAGCCGGACGCGACCAGCTTGGCCGGCACGAGCGCGCCCGGCTTGACTCCGGCCGTGTCGCGCCACGTCCGCAGCGCCTGGACGGCCGCGATCACGTCGGCGATCTGCTTCTCGGAACGCTCGTCTATCGGCGCCGCCCGGTGGTCGCGGCGGGCGGCCAGCAGTCCGTCGGAACCCGGGATGTGCGAGTAGATCTCCTCGGTCTCGAACGGGATCAGCGGATGCGCGAGCGCGACCGTTTCGGTCAGCACGTACAGGAGCGTCGACGCGAGCTCGCGATCGCCCGCCGGCGCGCAGGCGCGGCTTGACGAGCTCGAGATACCAGTCGCACAACTCGCCGTAGACGAACTCGTATAGGGCGAGCGCGGCATGCGAGAAGTCGTAGCCCTCGATCCGTTCGGAGACCTCGCTCTTCGCGCGCGCCAAGCGGGAGAGGATCCAGCGGTCCTCGGTGGTGGTGGGCGTCGCCGCGGCGCGCACGTCCGGTCCGACGCCGAGCAGGATCAGCCGGGCGGCGTTCCAGAGCTTGTTCGTCAACTGCTGGCCCTGAGCGATCTTCTCCTCGGAGAACTTGACGTCCTGTCCCGACGACATCGCGAGCAGCCCCCACCGCACGGCATCGGCGCCGTAGGCGGCGAACTCACCTGCGGGCTCCGTCCCAGTGGCGAACACCGGCGGGCGCGGCCCCCCCTCGATCAGGTCGAGCGGGTCGATCCCGGTTCCGAGCGACTTCGACATCCGCCGCCCGTCGGGCGCCTGAATGATCGCCGTGATGTGCACATCGGTGAACGGCTCACGGCCGGTGAATTCGAGGCCCATCATGATCATGCGCGCGACCCAGAGGAAGATGATGTCGCGTCCGGTGACGAGCGCGTCGGTCGGGTAGAAGGCGCGGAGCTCGGGCGTCTGCTCGGGCCAGCCGAGGGTCGCAAACGGCCACAGCGCGCTCGAAAACCAGGTGTCGAGGACGTCAGGGTCACGCGTCCAGCCCTCCCCCTCCGGGGCCTCGGTTCCGACATGCGTCTGCTCGCCCCGGTACCAGACCGGCAGCCGATGGCCCCACCACAGCTGCCGCGAGATGCACCACGGACGGATGTTGCGCATCCATTCCAGGTACACGCGGGTGTGGTTCTCGGGGAAGAAGCGGATCCGGCCACTGGTCACCGCATCGATCGCCGGTTTGGCGAGCTCGTCCATCGCCATGAACCACTGCAGCGAGATCAGGGGCTCGATTCGCTCGCCCGAGCGCTGCGAGAACGGCACGTCATGGTGGTAGACCTCCGTCCGCGCGATCAGGCCCTGCTCGCGGAGCTCGGCGACGACCGCCGCCTGCGCCTCGCTGACGGTCATCCCGACGAACCGCTCCGGCGCTTCGTCGGTCATCCGCCCGTCCTCGCCGATCACCTGCGGCTGTCCGAGTCCGTGGCGGCGGCCGATCTCGAAGTCGTTGGGATCGTGCGCGGGCGTGATCTTGAGCGCGCCGGTGCCGAACTCGGGCTTGACGTACTCGTCGGCGATGATCTTCAGCTTGCGCCCCACGAGCGGGAGGATCGCCTTCTCGCCGATCAGGCGGCGGTAGCGCTCGTCATCGGGGTGGACCGCGATCGCCGTGTCGGCGAGCATCGTCTCCGGGCGCACCGTCGCGACCGTGATCGAACCGCCGCCGGAGGCCAGGGGGTAGTCGATGTAGTAGAGCGTGTCGCTCACGTCCCGCGGCTCGACCTCGAGGTCGGAGATCGCCGACCGGCTGCCGGGATCCCAGTTGACCATGTAGCGGTCGCGGTAGATGTAGCCCTTCTCGTGCAGCGCGACGAACACCTTGAGCACCGCCTGGACGTACGCCTCGTCGAGCGTGAAGCGCTCCTCGGCGTAGTCACACGAGGCCCCGAGGCGCTTGAGCTGCTCGATGATCGTGCCGCCGTACTGCTGACGCCACTCCCACACGCGTTGTACGAACTGGTCGCGGCCCAGCGCCTCGCGGCTCGTCCCCTCCCGCTCGAGCGCCCGCTCGACCTGCGTCTGCGTCGCGATGCCGGCGTGATCGGTTCCGAGGATCCACTTCGTCCGCCGTCCGCGCATCCGCTGATAGCGGATCAGGCAGTCCTGGATCGTCCCGTTGAGCGCATGTCCCATGTGCAGCGCGCCGGTCACGTTCGGCGGCGGGATCGCGATCGAGTAGTTCTCCTCCGCGCTCCCCTCCGCCGGCGGGTGAAAGATCCCGGATTCCAGCCACCTGCGCGCAATCCGAGGCTCGACCTCGGCAGGGTCGTAACGGGTCGTGTGTTCCAGGTCCGCCATAGCGTTTGGAGAGTCTAGGGCGGCGGGCGGGGCTGGCGACCACGCGCTTTGCGCGTTAGGGCGCGTCGCGTTTGTCTGGGCGCAGGCGAAGCGACAAGCGCGTGGCCGCAACCCCGCCCACCGCTGGACCCAGGCCCAGGTAGCGCGCAGAGAGACCGCGTTGCTCTGCCCTCTCTGGCCCCAGCGCCCGCGTCGCGCCCAAAGGCGTTTGACTCGGCCCAGCCGGGCGCGGTAGCGGTCCCGCGCCCGATCGCGGGCGCGGGCGGCGGACGGACGAGGGTCGCGGCCCCGCGCTCGTCGCGTCGTTTGCGCTCACACGAAGGTCTCGCGCCAACGCCGAGCGCAGAGCGCCGGGGGCGCAGGCCCTCGGCCGTCAGTCCAAGCTAAGCCGCCGCTTCGTCAGGCGCGGCGACCGTAACCAGTGTCGGCGCCACGTCCTTTTCGATTGTCTCGCGCGTCACGACGCACTTCTGGACGTCGCGCCGCGAGGGCAGCTCGAACTGAACCTCGAGCAGCACCTCTTCGATGATCGAGCGCAGCCCGCGCGCTCCGGTCTCGCGCTCGAGCGCCTTGTCGGCGATCGAGCTGAGGGCCTCGTCGGCGAATACGAGCTCGATCCCGTCGAACTGGAAGAAGCGCTGGAACTGCTTGACGAGCGCGTTGCGCGGCTCGGTCAGGATCTGCATCAGCTCGTCACGGGAGAGCTGGTGGATGGCCGACATCACCGGCAGGCGGCCGATGAACTCGGGGATCAGGCCGTACTGGATCAGGTCCTCGGGCAGGCAATGCTCGAACATCTCGCCGAGGTCACGCTGCTCCTTGGACTTGATGACCGAGCCGAAGCCCACGCCCTGGTGGCCGATCCGACGCTCGATCACCTTGTCGAGGTTCGCGAACGCGCCGCCGCAGATGAACAGCACGTTGGTGGTGTCGATCGAGAGGAACTCCTGGTGGGGGTGCTTGCGCCCGCCCTGGGGCGGCACCGAAGCGGTCGTGCCCTCGAGGATCTTCAGCAGCGCCTGCTGGACGCCTTCGCCGGACACGTCACGGGTGATCGACGGGTTGTCGGCCTTGCGGGCGATCTTGTCGACCTCGTCGATGTAGATAATCCCGGTCTCGGCCTTCTTGACGTCGTAGTCGGCCGCCTGGATCAGCTTGAGCAGGATGTTCTCGACGTCCTCGCCGACGTAGCCGGCCTCGGTCAGCGCGGTCGCATCGGCGATCGCGAACGGGACGTTGAGGATCTTCGCGAGCGTCTGGGCGAGCAGCGTCTTGCCGCATCCGGTCGGCCCGAGCAGCAGGATGTTGGACTTCTGCAGCTCGATGTCGTTCTCGTCGGACTGCAACATCTGGACACGCTTGTAGTGGTTGTAGACGGCCACCGAGAGCGAGCGCTTGGCCTGCTCCTGGCCCACCACGTACTCGTTGAGCACGTCGTAGATCTCCCGCGGCTTGGGGAGGTTCTCGATGTCGAAGCTCGGCGGAGCGGTCAGCTCCTCGTCGATGATCTCGTTGCAGAGATCGATGCACTCATCGCAGATGTAGACGCCCGGCCCCGCGATCAGCTTCTTAACCTGCCGCTGGGACTTGCCGCAGAAACTGCACAGAAGCTGTTCGTTGGAGTCGGTCGGACGTGCCATGAATCTCCTCCCAGAGCTCGAACCGGGCGGCTCTCTCCGGCACCGAAGACTAATGCCTTCAGTGCTGCGAGATCACTCGATCGATGATTCCGTACTCCTTCGCCTGTTCAGAGCTCATGAAGTAATCGCGCTCAGTGTCGTGGCGAACCTTCTCGAGGTCCTGTCCGGTGTGCTTGGCGATGATCTCGTCAAGGCGTCGACGGACGTCGATGATCTCGTTTGCATGTATTTCAATATCGGTCGCTTGCCCCTGAAAGCTTGAGGACACCTGATGGATCAGGATCTTCGCGTTCGGGAGCGCCATCCGCTTGGTGGCGGCGCCGCCGGCGAGCAGCAGCGCGCCCATTGACATCGCGATCCCGACGCAGATCGTCGACACGTCGGGCTTGATGAACTGCATCGTGTCGTAGATCGCCAGGCCCGCGTACACGGATCCACCCGGGCTGTTGATGTAGACCGAGATGTCCTTGTCGGGGTCCTCGGACTCGAGGTGCAAGAGCTGGGCGACGATCAGATTCGCGATCTGGTCGTCCACAGGCGTGCCGAGAAAGATGATCCGCTCATTGAGCAGACGGCTGTAGATGTCGAACGCGCGCTCCCCTCGGGAGGTTTGCTCGACGACCATCGGTACGAGTGGGCTCATGTTCCTCGCTTGATTTTGTGTCCTACGCTGGAATCCTGCCGACTGTAGCAATCGGCCTTCGCCCCACTCGCAGGCTGTTTTCGAGCTCAGCTCGTGCCCGGCGTCCACAGCTGACCGGCGCCTTCGGCAGTCTCCTCCTGCCCGGGCGTCCACAGCTTCTCGCGAGCCTTGGCCTGCTCGACGCTGATCGGCTTGGCTTCCGCGACCAGCAGTTCGACGGCCTGGCGGTTGGCGACGTCCTCGCGCAACGTCTCGAGCCTGCCCGCCTTGCGCAGCTGGTCGACCAGCTTCTCGGGATCTGAACCGTCGCGCTCTGCCGCCGGGCGGAGCGCCTCGACGAGCTCCTCGTCGGCGGGCTCGATCTTCTCGGCCTCGACGATCGCGGCCAGCACCGCTTCGCGGCGGAGCGCGCTGGCGGCGTCGGGCTCGGCCTCGTGCGCGAGCGACTCCTCATCCTTGCCGGTGAGACGCAGGTAGGTCTCCTTCGAGACCCCCTGGCGCGCGAGCGTCGACAGCATCTGCTCGACGACCTCGTGTGCGCGCGAGTGCACCAGCTTGTCGGGCAGCTCGACCTTCGCCTCGTCGGTCGCCGCCTGGACGACTGCCGCCTCGTACTCCCGCTCGATCGCCCCCTCATCCGCCTGACGCAGCCGGGAGGCGATGTCCTCGCGCAGTTCGGCGAGCGTGTCAAACCCGCCCGCCTCGGCGGCGAAGTCGTCGTCGAGCTCGGGGAGCCGCTTGGCCTTGACCTCGGAGACCTTGACGTCGAACTGGGCGTCCTTGCCGGCGAGCTCGTTGGGATATTCGTCGGGGAACGTCACCTGCACGGTCCGCTCGTCACCGGCGCTGGCGCCGACGAGCTGCTCCTCGAACCCGGGGATCAGCCGCTGGGCGCCGAGTTCGATCAGCTGGTCGCGCCCTTCGCCGCCTTCGAACGGCTGGCCGTCGACGCGGCCGAGGTAATCCACGATCAGGTGGTCACCATCCTCTGCCGCGCGGTCCACGGTCTCGAGCGTCGCCACGCGATCGCGCAGCTGCTCGACCTCGGCGTCGATCGCGCTGTCGGCGACCTCGGGCTCGCGCCTGCCTACCTCGAGGCCCTTGTAGGTCCCGAGCGTGGCACGCGGCCGGACCCCGATCTCGATCGAGAACTCGAGCGGCTCGCCCTGCGCGGGAAGGTCTCCGACGTCGAGCTCGGGGTCTCCGATCGGAGCGATGCCGGCGCCATCGATCGCGTCGACGTACCAGCTTCCGAGCGAGGTGCGCAGCGCCTCGTCGAGGACCGCCTCGCGCCCGAGTCGACGGATGACGACGGTCGGCGGCACCTTGCCCTTGCGAAATCCGGGGACTCGCATCTGACCGCCGAGTTTCTTGGCGGCCTGCTGGACGCGGCGCTCGACCTCATCGGCCGGCACCTCCGCCTGCACCCGCACGCGCGACTCGGGAAGCTCGGTGACGCTTGTCTTCAGCGAAGCCATGGTGTGCAGACGATAGCTTGGCAACGTGCTCAACCGCCTAGCAGGCCGTCTGCTGACCGGGCCGCTCGCGTTTGCGCTCGGCGGCGCGCTCGACCTCGGCGCGTTCGCCGTGCAGAGCCTGCGGGCGAGGGTCGGGCGGCCGGCGTCGAGGGTCAGCCGGCCGGCGGGCCGCCGCGGTGGCGGTGACTAGTCCCGGACGAGGCTCTTGAGCTCGCGGAGCACGACCGGGAGCGTGGTCGTGTCGTAGGTGGCGGACGCCTTGACCTCGGCGAGCACGTCGAGCGCGTGCTCGATCGCCCCCGCGTTGGCGGCCCGCCAGGCCTCGAGCGAACCCTCGCTGCCGACGTCCGGGCCGCCGGACACCAGCGCCTCCCGAGTCAGCGCGCGATGCAGCAGGAAGAGATCGTCGCGCAGCGCCGCGCGCGCGAGCGCCTGCCAGCGATCGGCACGCGGCAGGTCGAGGATCCGGTCGCGGAGCCAGTTGAGGCCGAGGCGTGAGCCGAGCGCGAAGTAGATCTCCGTCACCTCGCGCTGCGGGCGGTCGGTCGCAGCCGCGTCCTCGACGATGTCGAACACGGAGAGGACGGCCTGCATGCTGGCGACGCGGCGCGCCAGATTGGCGGGCACCCCCGCCTCGCTGAGCGCGCCCAGGCGGCGTCTGAAGGTCTCGGCGTCGTCGCCCTCGAGCACGCCGGGCAGCGCGTTCGAGAGCATCTGCGTCGGTTCCAGGAACCGCTCGGTGGTCGCGGCGATGTCGATCGTCTCGGCGTTGGCGCGCACGAGCCAGCGCGTCGCGCGCTCGACGAGCCGCCTTCCCTCGATCAGCATCTCGAGCTGGGTCTGCGCGGCCAGCTTGTTGTCGAGCTCCTCGACCGCGGACCAGAACGAACGCATCTCGAATACCTCGCGCGCGACCGCGAACGCCCGCGCGAGCTGCGACGTCGTCGCGCCGGTCTCCTCCGCGAGCCGGAACGCGAACGTGGTCCCGGCGCGATCCACGAGCTGGCTGGCGACGACCGTCGCGATGATCTCGCGACGCAGCCGGTGCGCCTTCATCTGGGCCGCGTAGCGCTCGGGCAACGGGTCGGGGAAGTAGCGCTTGAGGTCGCGCAGCAGGTAGGGGTCTTCCGGCAGGTCGGAGTCGAGCAGCTCCTCGAACAGGTGGATCTTGCAGTACGCGATCAGGGTTGCCAGCTCGGGGGCGACCAAGCCCAGGTCGGTCGCCTTGCGCTCGGCGATTGCGCGGTCGCTCGGGAGGGCCTCGAGCTCGCGATCGAGCCCGGGGTCCTGCTCGAGCTGCGCGATCAGACGCGCGTGCACGTCGACCATCTCGGGCGCCTGGGCGAGCTCGAGGCTCATCGCCTCGGTCTGCGTGTAGCTGGCGTACAGGACCCGGTCGGCGACCGCGTCGGTCATCTCCACCAGCAGCGCATTGCGCTCGTCGCGGGTCATCAGCCCGCCGGCGATCGCCGAGCTCAGGAGGATCTTGATGTTCACCTCGTGGTCGGAGGTGTTGACGCCGGCCACGTTGTCGATCGCGTCGGTATTGATCCGCCCGCCGCTCCCGCCGGGTCCGCCGCGAATCGCGTACTCGACCCGCCCCGCCTGGGTGAAGCCGAGGTTGCCGCCCTCACCGACGACACGGCAGCGCAGCTCGGCGCCGTCGACCCGCACGGCATCGTTTGCCTTGTCACCGGCATCGGCCTGGCTCTCGTCGGCGGCCTTCACATACGTGCCGATCCCGCCGTTGAACAGCAGGTCGACCGGCGCGCACAGCAGCCTGCGGATCAGGTCAGCCGGCGCGAGCTCCGGCTCGTCGATCGCGAACGCGGCACGGACCTCCTGCGACAGCGCGATCGACTTGACGGTGCGGTCGAAAACGCCACCGCCGGCCGAGATCAGCGACAGGTCGTAGTCGCTCCAGGACGAGCGCGGCAAATCGAACAGCCGCCGGCGCTCGGCGTAGCTCGTGGCCGGGTCGGGATCGGGATCGAGGAACACATGCTGGTGGTTGAACGCCGCCAGCAGCCGCGTGTGCTGCGAGCACAGCAGTCCGTTGCCGAACACGTCACCGGACATGTCACCGATCCCGATCGCCGTGAAGTCCTGCTCCTGGATGTCGCGGCCCAGCTCTCGGAAATGGCGCTTGACCGACTCCCATGCTCCGCGGGCGGTGATCCCCATCTGCTTGTGGTCATATCCGTGCGAGCCTCCGGAGGCGAACGCATCATCGAGCCAGAAGCCGTACTCGTCAGCGACGTCGTTGGCGATGTCGGAGAACTTCGTCGTCCCCTTGTCGGCGGCGACGACCAAGTAGGGATCGTCGTCGTCGTAGCGCACCACACGCTCGGGCACGACGACGCGATCGCCCTCGTAGTTGTCGGTCAGGTCGAGCAGCCCGCGCAGAAACTCGCGATAGCACGCGATCGCCTGGTTGATGAGCGCTTCGCGACCACCCTCGGGCGGTGGGCGCTTGACGACGAATCCGCCCTTTGAGCCGACCGGCACGATCAGCGCGTTCTTGACCATCTGCGCCTTCAGCAGGCCGAGCACTTCGGTCCGGAAGTCCTCGCGCCGATCCGACCAGCGCAGCCCACCGCGGGCGACCTTGCCGCCGCGCAGATGAACCCCCTCGGTCCGCGGCGAATAGACGAAGATCTCGAACCTGGGCCGCGGCAGCGGGAGCAGCGCCAGCTTGCTCGGGTCGAGCTTGAAGGACAGGTAGTGAAGCGGCTTGCCGGCCGTGTCAGACCGGAAGTAGTTGGTGCGGAGCATCGCTCCGATGACCGCGAGGAAGCTGCGCAGGATCCGATCCTCGTCCAGGCTTCGCACGGCGTCGATCGCGCTTTGGATCTCCTCCTGCAGCTGGGCGGCGGCGGCCTCGTCGCGACGCTCGGGATCAAAGCGGGCGCTGAACAGCCTTACGAGCAGCGCGGGGACGTGCGCGTTTGAGACCAGCGTGCGCTCCATGTAGCGATCCGAGAAGGCGAATGTCGCCTGGCGCAGGTACCGCGCGACGGCGCGGATGACCGTCACCTCACGGCCCGTCAGGCCGGCGGCGAGCACGAGCCCGTTGAGCCCGTCGTCCTCGAGCTCGCCCGCCCACACGGCCAGGAACGCCTCGGCGAATGCCGACCCGGAACGCTCGAGCTGCTCGGCCGGGGTGCGCAGGCCAAAGTCGTAGACCCAGATCGTCGCCGAACCCGCCGGTCTGATCTCGTACGGCCGTTCATCGACGACCTTGGCGCCCATGTGCTCGAAGGTCGGCAGCACATCCGACAGCAGCACACGGTCGGCACTCAACAACTTGCAACGACTGACCTCCTCGCCCTCGCGGAGCGTCCGGTAGAGCGCCAGGATCGGGCGGCCGCTCCGTTCGAGCTCGCCGACGCGTTCGATGTCGGTGACCGCACCCGGTGCACTCCAATCGGCCCGGTAGGCGGCCGGAAACGCCTCCCCGAAGCGCCGATACAGCTCGGACCCCTGCTGCTCGCCGTGCGCGGCGATCAGCGCCGCACGCAGGTCATCGCTCCAGGCGCGCGTCTCCTCGGTGATCCGCGCCTCGATCCCCGCCACGTCGAAGTCGGGCAACCCGTTGGGACAGCGCACCACGTAGTTGATGCGCACGACCACGGACTCGCTCAGCTGCAGGCTCCAGTCGAGCTGGCCGCCGCCGAACGCCTCGGCGATGATCGCCGCGGCCCGGCGGCGATTGACCGTGTTGAAGCGGTCCCGCGGCAGGCACAGCGTGCAGGCGACGAACCGATCGAGCTGGTCACGCGCCACGAACAGCCGGACGCGTTGGCGCTCGCCCAACCCGAGGATCCCGATCGCCATTTCGAACAGGTCCTCGGTCGAGATCTGGATCAGCAGGTCGCGCGGAAGCGTCTCGAGGATGTCGAGCATCCCTTTCGCGTCATGGCTGTTGGCCGGGAACGCCGCCCGCGCCAGGACTCGCTCGACCTTCTCGCGCAGCAGCGGGATCGCGCGCGGACTCGACTTATAGGCCGCGGTCGTGTACAGGCCCAGGAACCGCCGCTCGCCGATCACCGTCCCGTCCGGGGCGAATCGCTTGACGCCCACATAGTCCATGTAGGCGGGGCGGTGGACGGTGGCGCGGGAGTTGGCTTTGGTCAGCACGAGCGGATGCGACGAGCGCGCGATCGCGAGCGCCTTCGGGTCCAGCTGTTTGGACGGCGTCGCCGCTGCGCCGCGCAGGATGCCCAGACCGGTCCCGGGGACGGCGGTCAGGACGGCGCCTTCACCGAGCTCGTATTCGCGATAGCCGAGGAACGTGAAGTTGTTCTCGCCGAGCCACTCCAGGAAGGCCTCGGTCTCTTCGCGCTCGTGCTGCTGTACCGGCGGCGCTTCGAGCCGCAGCTCGGCGGCGAGCGCCGTCGCCCGGGCGCGCATCGGGACCCAGTCGTCGACCGCCGCCTTGACCTCCTCGAGCACGAGCTCGACACCGGCGCGCAGCACCGCGAGCCGGTCGGGATCCGCCTGCCGGGCGACCTCGGCGTGGATCACAGACTCGACCACCATGCCCGGCGCCGCGCCGCCCGGCTCGAGCACCTCGGTCAGATCGCCGTCGCCGTCGCGGACGACGCGAATCACCGGGTGCACGATCAGCTCGATTCCGTACCCCTGCCGGCTGAGCTCCATCGTGACCGAGTCGACGATGAACGGCATGTCGTCGGACACGATTTCGACCACGGTGTACGGCGAGTGCCACCCGTCGCGCTCGAGGTCGGGGTTGTAGACGACGACCTTGGCCTCCCCCGGCTCGCGGCGCTTGGCGGTCCGCCAGTGCGCGACCACGGCGCCACACAGGTCGAGCGGGTTGCGATCGGCGAGGTCCTTGGCCGGCACCCAGTGGTAGTACTGGCGGACGAACTCCGCGTAGGACTCGGGGGGTTCGTCGGGCAGCCGCTCGGCGACACAATCGCTCAGCCCGTCGATCAGCTCCAGCTCGAGGTCCCCAGCCTTCACGGCCACCTTGCTAACGGCCTCCTTAATTCCCAGGGGTCCGCCTCGAAACCTACCCCTCGGCGACGGTCGGCGCGACGGACGAATGAAAAATGCCGCGCGTGGCCAAGGTCAATCAACGCGCGCCCGTTCGACGCCCTGCTCGAGCGCCGCCACGGCCGGCCCGGGATCGGTAACCGTCACGAGCAGCCGCCCGAACGGCGCCGCGTCTGAGAGGTCGACGCGGACCGCGGGTCCCGCGCCGTGCAGAGCGGCGAAATCCGGCCGATCGCCTGTCCACAGCCGCACCCCGTAGGCGAGCCTGCGCGGCACTCCCGTGCCCGGCCTGCAGATGCCTCGCAGCAGGGTGTAGGGGCAATTCTCCGCGCGAATCTGCCTCACCGTCGAAAGCGGGACCCGGACGTCTCCGCGCTGGGCCGCTAGCTGTTCGAGCTGCGAGAGCCTGACCACGAGCTCGCCGCGTTCGATCACGAGCGACGCCATGGCCGCCACGATACCGCCGGCGGTGTTAGTCGCGGGTTGAGATCGCCCGACGCCGCCCTACGCGCAGATCCGAGAAAGAGCTTGAAAGCAGGATGATCTGCACCGTCAGGTTCCCGGCGGGAACGTGTACGAGCTGTGCGGGGGTACGTGCGGGCCGACCTCGAGCACGATCTCCGCGTGGGGACGCAGCGGTACGCCTCCCGGCCTCCCGTGCCACGGCCGGCCGCCGACGAATACGGCCACGCGCTGACCGGCGGCCGCGCCGAACGAGGCCAGCCGTCGCCGTGACAGCGGCTGGCCCCAGGACCTGAACAGGTCGGCGAGGGTCAAGGTCACGCCGCTGCGCACCAGCACCACGCCGGTCGGCTCGAGCGTCACCAGATCACCGAAGCAGCGGGCTTTGGAGATGCGGCCTTCGAACGTCGCCCGCGGCGGCTTGGTGCCGATCCCGGCGGGGATCAGCACCACCCGGTTGGCGGCGAACACCTCGATGTGCACGCCGCGGGCCCGGCCCAGGGCGCGCCGGCACGGCCCGATCACCGGGCCTCGGGCCGGCGGCTGAAAACGGGCGCCGCGCCCGATCGGCCGCGCCTCGCGGACCAGAGCGGCGGGAATCGATCCGCCGCTCGAGGCCGAGGATGAGCTCGATCGACCGTGGTCAGCGGCGCCGCAGGCCGCCAACCCGGCGGCCGAGACCGCCACCGCCGCCACCACCCAAGGCCCCGCTCGCCGGCCCGCGGTGCTCAGCGCAGGCCTTCGCGGTCCCATTCCAGCGCTGGGTCATCTTCGAACTCGAGCTCGGGCGCCGGGCGCCGGGGTGCTTGCCCGGGGCGCCGCTGCCCCTGTTCGGCCAGGCGGAAGATCAACGGCAGCAGCGCCGCTCCCGTCGCGAGGCAGGTGACGACGGCGAGCCGCGCCACAACCGCCGGCAGCGCGATCAGCACGAAGCCGTGCGTCAGGACGCCGATCAACGTGGCTCCCTCAAACAGTGCCGCGAGCGAGATCAAGAAGAAGCCGAACCAGCCGTGGCGCCGGAGCAGGAGCCCCCGCAGAGCCCAGACGGCGAACGCCAGCTCCAATGCGAGCACGACCAGCTGACCGATCGAGATGCTCGGCCGTCCGTGGAGCTGCTCGCCCGCGGCGGCCACGACGAACGCCGCGATCGCGACCGCCCCGAGCCCGCGGGCCATCTGGAGGTCGAGCTCCCGCCGGCGGACGCGCAGCCCCGCCAACACACACGCGAGCGCCACCAGGATCGGCCAGAACCAGACGATCGACGGGTCCGGTGCATATCTGAGCCCGCCCGCGATCAGCTCTCGGCGGCCACCGACCAGCAACGGGATGCTCCACCGTCCAACGTACGTCGTCCCAGGCGCGAGCGCCGTCGCCGCCAGCGCGTGCAAGCGCCCATCGTGCCACTGGTAGGCATGACCGCTCGTGACCTGAGACCAGTGCGGCGGCGTCCGCGGGCCGATGTTGGACGGCACGAGCTCCGCGGGCACCTGGTTGAGGTAGTACATCGACGAGTTGGTGTTGACCTGCACGCCGGCGGGTGAGAAGCGCAGGTACGGGGCGCCGCGGTAGTCGAGCACGACCGCGGTCTGCCCGCTGCCCGCCTGCAGCCACATCCGCTGGTCGCCGTCGACGACCTTGGCGTCGATCCCGGCCGGGGCCTGCCGGACCGTCGCCAGGTAGCTGGTCGCGGCCGGGTTGACCGGGCCGTGGGCGGCCGCCGGCGACGGCGTGACGAGCGCGACGAGCAACGTGCCCAGCAGCGCGATCGTGAGCATGACCGACCGCGTGCTGGGCCTAAACTTGCAGGCAGCCACGGTCGCGGCTTCACCTCGACACCGCTTGCGATCCGGGCTCATCTCAGGTGGCGGACTCTACGCGCACGAACCCCAAATCCCCGCAGTCACCGCGGCTGGGACCGTTCTGCCTGGCGCTCGCGATCCTCGCACTTGCGAGCGTGGCCCTACCCGCGCGGGCGCTCGCCGACGGCGATCCCGCCAGCGACGTCCTCGTCGCGCAGCGGCTGTTCCTGCCCCAGGACGCCGGACTCCCCGTCCGCCAGCAAGCGGAGCTCGGTGCTCTGCTGAGCGCCGCGCAGCGCAGCGGCTATCCGCTGCGCGTGGCGGTGATCGCCAGCCCGACCGACCTCGGTTCGATCACCGAGCTGTGGCGCCAACCGGCCAACTACGCGCGCTTCCTGGGCCAGGAGCTGTCCCTGATCTACAAGGGCACGTTGTTGGTCGTGATGCCCGACGGCTTCGGGCTCTATCACCCGGTCGGCAATGCCCCGGCACAGCGCGCGGCGCTGGCGCGAACGAGCCCGGCGCCACCCCCCGGGATCGGCGCCAGCGCGATCGCGGCCGTCCAGCGGCTGGCGGCGGCCGCCGGCCATCCGCTGAAGGTCGAGGCCGTCGTTGCCCACGCCGCCCCCGGCACGGCCGACTACACAGCCTGGCTGGCGCTCGCGGCCGGGGCGCTCGTGATCGTGCTCGCCTGGGTCGTGAGCCTGCGCGCTCGACCGCTCAGAACGCCTCCCGAATCGGCCGGCTGACCGACCGCGCTCGGTGCCCACAGTCGACCGGCGACCGCCGCGACCCCCGGCGCGCAGGGCGTAGCCTCTGGTGCGATGGCCGACGACCCACAGCTTCACCCCGGTGCCGCGCGTCGGGAGCGTGCGCCCGGCGCCTACCTCCGATTGGCGCTCTGGCAGCGGTTCGCGCTCGCGGGGCTGATCGCGGTGGTGCTGCTCGTGGCGATGGTGATCTTCATCGATCACAACAACACCAACTCGAACCCGTCGCTCAACGAGACCGCCGAGGTCCATGCCAACCGCGAGGCCGAGATTCTGGTCGGCCAGGACCAGGCGCCCCACACGGTGCGTCTGGTTTCAGGCCTCGCGCCGGCAGCCGCGCTCGAGCGGGTCCTGCACGCGCGGATGGCGTCGCAGATCGCGCGCGGCGTGATCGACGGGCCGCTCAAAGCCGCCAAGTGCAGCGCGCACGGCACGGCAAGCCGTGGTCGCCGGCCGTTCTCGTGCACGATCGTGGCCGGACAGGTCACCTATCCGTTCGCCGGCGTGATAGACGCCTCGGCACGGCGGATCACCTACTGCAAGCGCGATCCGCCGCCAACCCCATCGGACAACGTTCCCCTCAGCGCGCGTTGTCTCTAGCGGACGGCTGACGCCAAAGGCGAGGCTAGCTCTGGACGCGCGTGGTCTGCTCGCTCTCGCGCGCGGGCGCGTCCTCGTCTCCCGGCCCAGCCGCGACGTCGCGATCGCCTGACGCCGGCCGGTCGTCGGCAACCGTCCGATCGTCGTCGCGGTAGCGCTCCTTGTCGCGATGATGCTCGTAAGCGGCACCTGCCGCGGCTCCGGTGCCCGCGGCCGCAGCCGTCCGGCCGCGCCCGCCGCGCCAGCGACTGACGCCGCCGCGCTCGCCGACCGGAGCCTCACCGACCGGGACCTCGGTGCGGCGACGCGGAAGCAGCGTGTTGAACAGCAGGATCGCCGCGGCGATCGCCCAGGCGAGCTTCGTCCAGCCGTTGGCCGCCGCGAGTCCGAGCACGTTGCCGCTGATCAGCGCGATCACGGCGGCTGCTCCGAGCGCGACGCCGACGATCAGGCTCATGGTCTTGGCAAGCAGATGCTGCGCGGCTCCGAACAGCAGCAGTCCGCCCGCGACGGCGGTCAGCTCCCCCGTCCAGCCGTTGACGCCGAAGATCGAGAAGATGACCTTCCCCTCGACCGGGGCGTCGCCGTTGGGGAAGTTCGAGAACGGCGGGAATGTGTGCTGCTTGTAGAGCGAGTACAGGCCCGCGGCCAGCAGGATCGTGCCGATGATCAATGCGGGTCCACGGGCGAGGCTGGCTCCCCGCTCGGTGCGAGTCTCGGGCGCTGCAGTGCGAGTCTCGGTCGTTGTAGCCATAAAGCTGTATCTCCCAACGATGTGGGGTGGGTTAGTTAGTGGCTACCCCCAAGTCGCGACCGAAACACCCCCGGGCCACCGTGGTGGTCGGACCCCTAACCTGCCCGCTGATGGACGACCAGCTGCGTCGCCGTGCCGTCGGAGCCCCGGCCGCGCGATCCGTGCTCCTGACGATCCTCGGCGAGTATGTCCTCACATCGCCCGGCGGGGTCTGGCACGAGACGCTGCTCCGCGCGCTCGCCGCGGTCGAGGTCAAACCCCACGCCGCGCGGCAGGCACTCGCGCGCAGCATCGCGGGCGGGTGGCTGCGCTCCGAGCGTAACGGGCGGCGCGCGCGCGCATACCTGACCGAGCCCACCGCCGAGATGCTCCGCACCGGGGCCGCGCGGATCTACGGGTTCGGGCGGCCGTGGGCATGGGAGGGCCGCTGGCTGCTGGTGACGCTGCGCGTCCCCGAGCAGCGGCGTGACCTGCGCCATCGCCTCCGCACGCAGCTCGCGTGGGCCGGATTCGGCTCGCTCGGCGGCGGCGTGTGGATCTCACCCCACGTCGAGCGCGAGAGCGAGTTGCTCGAGATGTCCGCCAACGGACCGGCCGCGGAGCTGATGTCCTTTCACGCGACGTTCGGAGCGATCGGTGACCCCGCACAGCTCGTCGCCGATGCGTGGAACCTCGACCGAGTGGCGTCGGCATACCGCGAGTTCATCGCGGCGTTCTCACGTCAGCGGCCCCGTGGTCCGGAGGCGGTCTTCCGAGCGCAGACTTTGCTTGTCCACGCG
Source organism: uncultured Solirubrobacterales bacterium (assembly GCA_963788005.1). Taxonomy (GTDB): domain Bacteria; phylum Actinomycetota; class Thermoleophilia; order Solirubrobacterales; family Solirubrobacteraceae; genus Palsa-465. Next base: position 333,163 of record CAWBFH010000010.1, read on the forward strand.
TGGCGCAAGTTCCCGTTCCTCGATCCCGACCTGCCCGAGCGACTGCTGCCGACCGCGTGGCCGCGCTCGCGCGCGCACGAGCTGTTCGAAGACCGCCACGCCGCCTGGCACCAGGCGGCGCAGGCCTACTTCTCGGGCATCGAGGACGAACTCGGCCCGGCCTGAACGCGGTTGCCGCCACCGCCCTCATCAAAGCTGTCGCGGATCGCCTCGAAGTACGAGCCGCAGGCGGAGCATCGCCACTGCGCGGTGATCATCTGCCCGCCCCATTGACCGACGAGCTCGGGCTCGGTGCCGTCGCAGAACGGACACCGCGGCGTGGTACTCAACGTCCGGGATTCCATCGCCTGCGGTCCGGGTCCCAGCGCGAGAAGTCGGTCGGCTCATCGAGCTCGAGCGTCACGCCCTCGGCGGCGAGCAGCTCGCGCAACCACCCTCGGATCATGGCCCTCTGCGCCGCGGCGTCGGACGCGACCATGTCAAGCGAGACGGCCGCCTCGAGCCCCGGATCGCCGGCCGGCCCGAGCCAGCGGCCCGCCTCTTCCCAGGTGTGTCGCAGCGCCGTAACCAGCGCCGCCCGCTGCTGATCGCCCGAGCGGCAGAGCCGCTTGGCCCACGCCTCGGCGTGGATCCGGTGCGAGCCCTCCTCCTGGAGGATCTTGCGCGCGCGCTGCGCCATCGGCTCCACCGAGCTGTCCGAGCAGGCCGCGACGAACGTCGTCAGCACGCCGTCGACGAGCAGATTGGCCGCGACCACCGCGGTCCAGTCACCGAGCTCGGAGTCGAGCAGCTCGAGGCGGCGATCGCCGCCGAACGGCGCCTCCTGGGCGACGTCCGAGCCGAGCGCCTTGAGGACCGGGTAGGTCGAGCGCGAGTGACCGAGCTCGTCCTGGGCCATCGCGGCCGCCGCAACCGCGGACTCGAGCGTCGGTGCGCTGACGGCCCACTCGGCGTAGCGCCGGCCGAGCGCCGCCTTGTTGTCGGCCAGCGATCCCACCAGCGAAAGCATCGTCGCGGTCGCCTGGGCCGTCGCGGCGTCCCTCGCGGTGGCGCTCACGCCCGGATCGCCTCCCGGATCGCGGCGCGCGGCACGATGATCATCTGGATCCACGGCTGCTCGTCGTAGATCGAACGCGCACAGACGAGCGCCAGGTCCTCGTCATCCTCGGTGACGGCGCCGACGTGGTGCAGCGGCAGCTCGTACTCGGTCCGCGCGAACACCTCCCACACCTGCGTGCTGCTGGCGCTCACGCGACGATCCCCAGGGTGCGCATCCGGGCGCGAGCATCCTCGCGGATCCGGCTCCGGGTCCAGACCGGATCCCAGACGACCTCGATGATGACCTCGTCGACCTCGGGCTCGCGCAGCAAACGCTCGCGGATGTCGTCCTGGATGAACTCCATCGCCGGACAGCCCATCGACGTGAACGTCAGCTCGACCTCGGCCACGCGCCGATCGCCGTCGTAGCGCACCGCGACGATCAGGCCCAGCCCGACGACCGAGACGGGGATCTCCGGATCCTCGATCTCGGTCAGCGCCGTCCACAGGCGTGCCTCGACGTCGCTCACGCAGCCGCCTCCAGGCGCGAGCGGTATCCCCGCTGCAGCCGTCCAACGTAATCGCGGTTCATCGGTCCACGCCCCTTCCAGCGAATCATCACGTCGTCCCAGCTGATCGCGCCGTCGTCGAGCAGCCAGCGCTTGTGCTCCTCGTCGAACTGTGCCGGGAACGGGCAGTCGATCACGTAGCGACCCCGCTCCTCGTCCCAGTGCGCAGGCACGTCGAGCCCGACCTCGGTCATGAACGGGACGACCTCGGCCATCCACGCCTGGCGCAGGTCATCGTTGCCCATCCCCTTGAACCCGTACTCGAGCTGGATGCCGTGGAGCTTGCGCTCGTCGGGCAGCCCGAACCATTCGAGCGTGAGAATGAACATCCAGTCCAGCGAGTCCTGCAAGCGGCGTTTCTCCGCGGGATCGGCGGCCAGCTTCTTGACCCACGTCCGCCCGTGGCGCAGGTGAAAGGTCTCCTCCTTGTCGACCTTCGCCAGCGCCCGCTTCCACGGACCGAAGGTGCTCGACTGGTGCACATCGGAGAGCAGCACGAAGCCGGCCTGGTCATACAGCGCGTTGGCCAGCACGAGCTCACGCCACGAGTCGAGCGGGACGTCGAACGCGTATGGGTACTTGAAGGCGCTCGGCTCGCGCTCGTAGATGAGCGCGTTCATATCGACCCCGAGGTCGCCCAGCAGGCGATAGCCGATGTGCGCGTGGGCGAGCTCGTCCTGGATGATCGACACGGCCGAGCCGAAATTGTTGAGCGCCGGGGCGTGCGAGGCCGCGCGCAGATAGGCCGGCGCGCTCACCAGCTCGGTGTCGGCGGACACGGTCAGGATGCGACGGATGCCCGCGAGATATTGAGGTGACATGTGAGCCAGCCCCTCGACCAGCTTGCCCGCTGCGAGGTGCTCGCGGACTTCGTCCTCGGACTTCTGAGCAAGCTCGTCGACCTCGATCGTCGTCATAGAGCAACTCCTCGGTTGTCACAACATGTGACAATTGACTGACGCCCGACACTGTATAGTATGCAGTTGATGAGATCAAGCATCGCGGCGCGGCTCGAGCGGCGCGCGGCAGTGGCGAAAACGCGGCGCGTGTAGAAGTGGCGACGCTGGTCGAACTCGATGGCATGGCACCGACGATCGGGCGTGATGTCTGGCTGGCGCCCACCGCGGTCCTGATCGGTGACGTCCGCGTCGGTGACCGGGCCAACATCTGGTTTGGAACCGTGATACGCGGTGACTTCTCCTACATCGAGATCGGCGCAGAGGCATCGATTCAGGACAATGCGGTCGTCCACTGCGGAATCGAGCTGCCGACGATCATTGGCCGGCGCGTCACGATCGGGCACGGGGCGCTCGTCGAAGGGTGCGTGATCGAGGATGATGCGCTTGTCGGTATGGGCGCGATCGTCCTGCACCATGCGCACGTCGGCGAGGGCGCGATGCTCGCCGCCGGCGCCGTGCTCACCGAGCGCGCGACGGCCCCCGCCGGAATGCTGACCGCCGGCGTGCCGGCGAAGCCGAAGAAGCCGATGACGGGCGCCGCCGGCCGCTGGCCGCAGATGGCCACCGACGACTACCAGGGTCTACGGTCGCTTTACCTGAACAAGAGCGTCGCGCGCGATGTAGACCACACAGACCACGCCGCCAGAACCCAAGTCAAGGAGAGCTGATGGAAGCATCGATGTTGATCGGAGGAGAGTGGCGTCGAGCCGCTTCCAGCGAAGAGATCGAGGTCGTCAACCCGGCGACCGAGCAGGTCGTCGGCGCGGTGCCCAGCGCCTCCGCCGCCGATGTCGAGCTCGCGGTTGAGACCGCGAAGCGCGCGCTCAATGAGTGGGGCGCGACCGACGTCGAAAAGCGCGGCCACATCCTCGCCAAGGCCGCCGACCTGATCGAGGAGAACGCCAAGGCGCTGGCGCCGGTGCTCACCTCCGAGCAGGGCAAACCGATCGCCGAGGCGATCGGCGAGGTCAATCATCTGGCCCACGGCGTGCGCTACTACGCCGAGGCGGCGACCAAGGTGCGGGGCTTCTATCAGGAGCTGCCGTCGGCGTTCGGCCCCGCCTACGGTCAGGTCGTGCGCCGCCCGGTCGGCGTGTGCGCGGCGATCACGCCCTACAACTTCCCGCTCACGCTGCTCGGCACGAAGGTCGCGCCCGCGCTCGCGATGGGCAACACGGTCGTCGCCAAGCCCGCCGCGACCACCCCGCTGGCGACGCTGGAGGTGGCGCGGCTGTTCGCCGAGGCAGGCGTCCCCGACGGCGTACTCAACGTGATCACCGGCCGCGGCGCGGAGATCGGTGACGCGCTGATCGGCCACCGCGACGTGCGACGGATCGCGTTCACGGGCTCGACCGCGGTCGGGCGCCATGTGATCTCGGTCGCGGGTCCGCAGCTCAAGCGGGTCACGCTCGAGCTCGGCGGCTCGGACCCGGTGATCATCTGCGAGGACGCCGACGTCGACGCGGCCGTCAAGGCGGTGATCATCGGCCGTTACTGGAACGCCGGTCAGGCCTGCCTCGGCTGCAAGCGCGTGTTCGTGCACGACTCCGTCTACGACGACTTCGTCGGCCAACTGGTGGCGCGTGTGGAGCGCTATGAGCCGGGGGACGGGACCGTCAAGGCCGAGAAGCCGCGACTGCGGATGGGGCCGATTCACACCAGCGCCGGCCGCGACGAGCTGGTGGCGCAAATCGAGGACGGGGTGGCGAACGGCGGCGAGGTGCTGACCGGCGGCGGCACCGGCGGACACGACAGGGGCTGGTTTCTGGAGCCGGCGGTCGTCGCCGATCCCGGTCGCGAATCGCGCCTGGTGACCGAGGAGGTCTTCGGACCCGTGCTCCCGGTGTTTCGCTACAGCGAGTTCGACGATGCAATCGCGCGCGCGAACGACACTCCGTACGGGCTCGGCTCGTCGATCTGGACCCACGACGTACGGAAGATCCATCGAGCGACCAACGAGATCGAGGCCGGCATGACCTGGGTGAATCAGATCCACTACGGCTACGACGAGCTCCCGTTCGGCGGCGTCAAGGACAGCGGCTTCGGCAAGGAGCACGGGCTCGAGGCGCTCGACAGCTACGTCGAGCTCAAATCGGTCGTCGTCGGAGGGCTGTCCTGATGGCGGCGGTCAGGTTCTCGACCCAGGACGCGATCGGCACGATCACGCTCGACAAGCCGCCCGCGAACTCGTATGACCTCGCGATGATGACCGAGTTCGCGGCCGCCGTCGACGAGGCCACCGGCGATGGCCAGACCCGCGTCGTGATCGTCGACAGCGCCAGCGAGAGGTTCTTCTGCGCGGGTGCGGACGTCAAGAAGTTCCTCGAGGGCGACGTCGACGAGAACATGGAGATGATCCGCACGAGCCAGGCGACGTTCAAGCGGATGGCGGCGGCGAGCCAGGTGTTCATCGCCCAGATCGCCGGACACGCGCTCGGCGGTGGGCTCGAGATCGCGCTCGCCTGCGACCTGCGCTACGCCGGCGCGGGCTCGTACAAGCTCGGCACGCCGGAGGTCACGCTGGGATTGTTGCCCGGCAACGGCGGAACCCAGCGCCTGACGCGGATGATCGGCCCTGCGCGTGCGCTCGACGTGCTGCTGACCGGACGCGCCTACTCACCGCAGGAGGCGCTCGAGCTCGGGGTCGTCAACGGCGTATTCGAAGCCGAGCAGGCCGGCGACCAGGTCCGGGCGCTCGCGCAGCGCTTCGCGACCGGTCCCGCGCTCGCGCTCGCCGCGATCAAGCGCTGCGTGTACGAGGGTGGCCAGCTGTCGCTCGATGACGGTCTCGCGCTCGAGGCGCGCGAGATGGAGGGGCTGTTCAGGTCCAAGGACGCGCTCGAGGGGATGACCGCGTTCGCCGAGAAGCGCCAGGCGAGCTTCAGCGGCGAATGAGCACGACCGCCTCATCCACGCTGCAGCGGGGAGCGTTCATTGACGGCGTGGCGCTGCCGATCGAATCCGACCCGTCGGCGATCACCAACCCCGCGACCGGCGAGCTGGTCGGCCGGGTCACGAACGCCGGCGACGAGATCGTCGACGCCGCGGTCCGCAGCGCCGCGCAGGCCGGACGAGAATGGTCGCGCCACGGGTACGCGGACCGCGGCAAGATCGTCCACGCCTGCGCGGAGGCGTTCGAGGGCCACGTGGATGAGCTGGTGCCGCTGCTGGTCGCCGAGCAGGGCAAGACGATCCGCGAGGCCCAGATCGAGCTCCACAAGGCGGCCGAGACACTCGAGCACTACGCCGGGCTCGCCAAGCAGGTCCGGGCCGTGTACGTCGACGCGCTCGACCCGGGCGTCGAGGGTCGCGTGCTGCGCCGACCGCTCGGGGTGGTCGCGGCGATCGTGCCGTGGAACTTCCCGACCACGCTGCTGTGCAACAAGCTCGGACCGGCGCTGCTGTGCGGGAACACGGTCGTCGCCAAGCCGGCCGATACGACCCCGTTCACGACCCTGCGGTTGGCGGAGATCCTGACCGAGGCCGGGCTGCCGCCGGGCGTTTTGAATGTCGTGCCCGGTGCCGGCTCGGTGGCCGGCGAGGCGCTGGTCACGCATCCGTTGGTCCGCAAGGTCGCGTTCACCGGCTCGACGCCGACCGGCGAACGCGTCGGCGCTCTGGCGGCCAAGGGATCGAAGCGCGTGACGCTCGAGCTGGGCGGCTCTGATCCGATGATCATCTGCGCCGACGCCGATCTCAAGCGCGCCGCGAGCGCCGCCAGCATGGGCCGCTTCTACAACTGCGGTCAGGCGTGCCTGGCGACCAAGCGGCTGTACGTGCTCGAGCCGGTCGCCGACGAGGTGATCGAGGCAGTGGTCGCGAAGGCGGCCAGGCTTCGGGTGGGGATCGGCTCCGAGCCGGGGAGCCAGATCGGGCCGCTTCACTCCGAGCGCCAGCGCGAGACGCTCGAACGCCAGGTATCCGAGAGCGTCGCCGCCGGCGGCGAGGTCCTGACCGGCGGCGGCCGCCCCGACGCCGCCGAGCTCTCAGGCGGCTGGTTCTACAGCCCGACGGTGGTGCTCGAGCCCCCCGACGACTCGCCGATGGCACGCGAGGAGGTGTTCGGACCGGCCCTGCCGATCTGGCGCGTCAAGGACCTGGACGAGGCGATCGCGCGCGCGAACGATTCCCCGTTCGGGCTTGGGTCCGCGGTCTGGACCGGCGACCTGGACACCGCCGAGCGCGTGGCGGCAGAGCTCGACTGCGGTTACACCTGGATCAATTCGCCGACGAAGGTCTACGACGAGCTCCCGTTCGGCGGGCTGAAGGCCAGCGGCTACGGCAAGGAGCATGGCTCCGAGGCGCTCGACTACTACACCGACACGAAGTCGGTGGTCGTCAAGCGCGCGCTCTGACCGATCCCAAACGACTGTGCGCGGGCTGCGATCATGATTGACCGCATGACAGGTGAGCGCCATAACGCTTCGAGCATCATCGACCGCCGTGCCGACGCGCCCGACAAGCCGGCGTTCATCGCCGCGGACGCGACGCTCGGCTACGGTGACCTGCGGCGCCAGGTTTGCCGCGCCGGCGGTCTACTGCGCGAGCTGGGCATCGGTCGCGAACAGCGCGTGCTGCTGGTGCTCGACGACACGACCGTGTTTCCGATCGTGTTCCTCGGCGCGATGCGGATTGGCGCCGTCCCGGTGCCGGTCAGCCCGCTCGATCGGGCCGACAACTTCGCTCACTACCTCGATGACACGTACGCCGAGCTGGTCGTCACCGATGCGGCGTCACTGGAAAAGCTGCGCGGCGCGTTCGGCGATCGTCACCCGCGGTACCTCGTCCGCGGCGTGCAGGAGGCCGACGTGACCGAGCTCGATGGCGGACTGGCGGGCCAGGCGGATGAGCTCGATGCCGCCGACACCCACCGCGATGACATGGCGTTCTGGCTCTACAGCTCGGGCTCGACGGGAAAGCCCAAGGGAGTCGTGCACCTACACCACGACATCGCGATCACGTGCGAGACATACGGCGAGCGGGTGCTGGGGCTGACCCCCGATGACATCGTCTTCTCGACGACGAAGCTGTTTCACGCCTACGGGCTCGGCAACGCCCTCTCGTTCCCGCTCTGGGTCGGCGCGACCGCGGTCCTGATGCGGGGGCCGACCCGGCCGCAGCCGATCCTCGAGACGCTGGCCAAGCACCGCCCCACCGTGTTCTACTCCGTGCCGGGGCTGTTTGGCGCGCTGGCCCGCGAACCTGAGGCGGTCGACGCGCTGGGCTCGGTGCGGCGCTGCGTCTCGGCCGCCGAGGCGCTTCCGCCGCAGACGTTTCAGGCCTTCAAGGACCGGTTCGGGCTCGAGATCCTCGACGGCGTCGGCTCCACCGAGATGCTCCACATCTACTGCTCAAACCGCCCCGGCGACGTGATCCCCGGCACGACGGGGCGCGCCGTCGACGGCTACGAGCTTCGCCTCGTGGACGAGGACGGCACGGTGCTCGAGGGCCCGGCCGTCGGCACCCTGCAGGTCAAGGGTGACTCGTGCGCCGCCGGTTACTGGCATCAGCACGAGAAGACCAAGCGCTCGATGCTCGGGGAGTGGTTCGTCTCGGGCGATCGCTACGAGCGCCGCGAGGACGGAGCGTACGTGTACGTCGGCCGCGTCGATGACATGCTCAAGGTCGGCGGCCTGTGGGTCTCGCCGATCGATATGGAGCACGTCCTGCTCGAGCACCCGCGGGTCGCCGGAGTCGGCGTGGTCGGGATCTCGATCGAGCACGCGAGCCGGATCGCCGCGTTCGTGCAGTGCGATGGAGAGCCCGGCGACGACGCCTTGGCCGACGAGCTGCGCGAGTGGTGCCGCGGGCGGCTGCGACGCTACGAGTACCCGCACGTGGTGCGGTTCGTCGACGCGTTGCCGACGACGCTCACCGGCAAGGTGCAGCGGTTCAAGCTGCGCGAGCTCGCCGAGGAGCTTCGCGAGGCGCCCGCATGAGAGTCGCGATCATCGGCGCCGGCCCGGCCGGCTTCTACGCGGCCGACCAACTGCTCGGCGCGGGCTTCGAAGTCGACCTGTTCGACGCCCTGCCAACGCCCTACGGGCTGGTCCGGTCTGGCGTCGCCCCCGACCATCCCAAGATCAAGTCGGTCACGCGCGTATACGACAAGACGGCGGCCAAGGAGGGATTTCGCTTCTTCGGCGGCGTCGTGCTCGGCGAGCACATCACCCGTTCGGAGCTGCTCGAGCGCTACCACGCGGTCGTGTACGCGTTCGGGACCACGGCCGACAATCGACTCGGGATCCCCGGCGAGGACCGGCCGGGTTCCCACGGCGCCACCGAGTTCGTCAATTGGTACAACGGGCACCCGGAGGCCGCCCAGCTCTCATTCGATCTTTCGTGCGGTCGCGCGGTCGTGATCGGCAACGGCAACGTCGCGATCGACGTCGCGCGGATGTTGGTGCTCGATCCGTCCGAGCTGGCGCCGACGGACACCGCCGATCACGCGATCGAGGCGTTCGGGGGCGCCGGTGTCGAGGAGGTCGTGATGCTCGGCCGCCGGGGTCCCGCGCAGGCCTCCTTCACCAATCCCGAGCTGCGCGAGCTCGGCGAGCTGATGCGCGCCGACATCCACGTTGACCCGGCCGACATGGAGCTCGACGATCACAGCCGCGGATGGCTGGAGACGGATGCCGATCCGACGACCAAGCGCAACGTCGACATCCTCCGTGACTACTCCCAGCGCGCACCGAGCGGCCGCAGGCATCGGATCTCGATGCGCTTCCTCTATTCCCCGGTCGAGGTGCTCGGCGAGGGCGAGCACGGCCCGGTGACCGGGATCCGCGTCGTCCGCAACCGGCTCGAGGCCGGCGACGACGGTCGGGTACGCGCGGTCAGCACCGACGTCGAAGAGGTGATCGAATGCGGGCTGGTGCTGCGATCGATCGGCTATCGGGGCCAGCCGGTCGGCGACATCCCCTTCGACGAGCGCCGCGGCCTGGTCCGCAACGACGGCGGGCGCGTGCTCGGCGAGGACGGCCGGCCGATGCCCGGCGAGTACGTCGTCGGGTGGATCAAGCGCGGCCCCACCGGCGTGATCGGCACGAATAAGAAGGATGCCGCCGACACGGTGGCCAAGATCGTCGAGGATGCCGAAGCGCACCTGCTCGACGAGCCCCGTGACGATGACCCCGAGTCGATCGCGGCATGGGTTTCAGAGCGCGCTCCGGACGCCGTCACGTGGAGCGGATGGCAGGCGATCGACGCCCACGAGCAGGGACTGGGCGAGCCTCACGGCAGGCCCCGGGTCAAGCTCGTGCGGCTCGCGGACATGATCGCTGCGGCACGCAACGGGGCGCGGTAGCCTCTCGCCGCCCCAGCTCTCAGCAAGGAGGTCGATCGTCGTGCGCAAGTTCGCGCTGGTTCTCGTCACCGTCATCCTGGCCGGCATCGCCGCAACCGTGGCGCTCGCAGCGCCCCGCAGGCCGAACCTCACCCTCGCCAGGGCCGCGGGGCTCGCCCCGGCCTCGCCCGGCCATCCTCAGGGCGTACGCATCTCCGCGAGCTTCGGCTACCAGGGCCTGAGCCCGGCCGAGCAGCCGATGCTGACGAACATCGACATCTGGTTTCCAAAGGGCTCGGTGTACAACGGCGCTCACGAGCCGAGATGCAGCGCGCACACCCTGCGCGCGGCCGGCCCCAGCGCCTGTCCGAAGGCCTCGATCATGGGGTCGGGCGGTGGCAACGCGTTCGCCGACACGGTGATCACGCACCCGAAGATCACGATCGTCAACGGCGGCCCGAACGTCGCCTACTTCTACACCGTGCTCAACAACCCGGCGCGGGTGCAGGACCCCGTCCCCGGCGTCATCACGCGACTGCACGGCAACTACACCTACCACCTCCACGTCACGATCCCCCAGGACCTCCGCGTCGTGGCCGGCGTGCCGATCAAGCTGACCCTGCTGCACATCGTCGCCGGGCGCGGCAAGTGGCTGGAGCTGACCTCGCGCCGCAGGGCGTCAAGGTGGTGACCACGTTCGACAACGGCGCCAGGATCTCCGCTCAGGTCTGGCTGCAGAACACGTAGCGGGCGAGCCCTGCGGCACTCCGCCCTCAAGCGGGGCGCGGTCAGTCGGACGCGACGGTTCCCGGTTGCAACTCGAGGCGCGCGCGGACTAGGGTCCCGCAGCGGTCAACCGGAGGTGGAGAAGATGAAGCGGGTCGTTCTGGCTGTACTCGGGGTGGCGTCGGCGCTTGCCGTGCTGTTCCTACCGGCTGTCGGCGGCGCCGCGGGGTCTCCTTCGATGACCCCCGTGACCACTGCGCCACGCGTTCCAGCGGGGACCAAGGACGTGGGCGCCGTGGCGGCGGCAAAAGCTCAGACGGGCGCAGTCGTGCTCAAGCCACGCGATCCGGGAGCGCTGACGCGATTCATCGCGGCGGCGACCGACCCGAGTTCGTCGCAATTTCACCACTACCTCGCCCGGGGACAGTTCCGTAGCCGCTTCGGCCCGACGCAGGCGACGATCGACGCGGTCAAGTCGCAGCTTGCGCAGGATGGCCTGCAGGTCACAGGCGTGGCCAGCGACGGCCTGATGGTCGATTTCAAGGCTTCCGCGAACACCGTCGAGCGCGCCTTTCACACGGGACTTGAGCGGCTCAAGCTTCCGAACGGGTCAGCGGGCCAGGCGACCACCAGCGCCGTGCGGCTGCCGTCAAACATCGCCGGGTCCGTCAGCGGGGTCGTCGGCCTCAACACGCTCGCGCGCCCCGCGCCGCTCGGTCTCGTTCACCGCAACTCGCTGGCGACGCACGCGTCGGCAAAGGCTGCGCCGGCGTTCGCACACCCCACGGGTTCCCCCGCGGCGTGCCCGGCCGCCCAGAACGCCGCCGAGAAGCTCGGAGGCCTGACCGACGATGCGATCGCGAATTCCTACGGGGCGTTCGGTCTCTACGGAGCGGGCGACCTCGGCGCCGGGCAGCACGTCGCGGTCTACGAGCTCGAGCCGTTCGCCAAGTCCGACGTCAAGACATTCGACAAGTGCTACTTCGGAGCCATGGCCGCGACGCAGATGGCGCAGCGCCTACACGTGATCTCGGTCGACGGCGGTCAGCCCGCCGGGCCGGGGTCCGGAGAGGCGATCCTCGACGTCGAGGACGTGTCCGCGATGGCGCCGGGGGCCGACATCGACGTCTACGAGGCACCGAACGACTCCGATGACAACGCCGGGTTCGGCCCGCTCGATGCGTACGCCGCGATCGTAAACAGCGACCAGGACCAGGTCGTGACCACGAGCTGGGGATTGTGCGAGCAGGCGGTCCAGGCCGGTACCCCTGGAGTGCAGCAGGCCGAGAACTTCCTCTTCGAGCAGGCGGCGGCCCAGGGGCAGTCGATCTTCTCCGCGGCCGGAGACGAGGGCAGCGATGACTGCGACACGTTCGAAGCACCGAGCCCCGTTTCGGGCCAGAACCCGGTGTCGGTCGACGATCCGAGCAGCCAGCCGTACGTCATCGGGGCGGGCGGCACGACGATCGACGACGCCACCCAGCCCGCTCAGGAGCGCGTCTGGAACGACGGCGCGAACGGTGGCGCCACCGGCGGCGGGATCTCGATGTCGTGGACGATGCCGAGCTGGCAGCGCGACGCGCGGATCGCCGGAGAGGCGCTTCCAGGCGGCAGCGCTTACACGCAGGCGAACAAGGTCGAGCAGCAGTTCAGCTTCCCGCAGAACTTCTGTCAGGGCTCGGTGACCGGAGCGTCGTCAACCACCCCGTGCCGGCTGGTACCCGACGTCGCGGCCGACGCCGACGAGTTCACCGGCGCGATCACGATTTTCTCAAGTCAATTCGCGGGTACCCCGTTCGCGTTCAACGGAGGGTGGACGACGATCGGCGGAACCTCGTCCGCGGCGCCGCTCTGGGCAGGTCTGCTGGCTGAGATCAACGGCTCGGCGACGTGCGCCTCGAACTCGTCGACGACCAACGGCGTCGGCTTCGCCAGCCCGCTCCTGTATGCGGTGGCGTCGAACCCCAGCGACTACAAGGCGTCGTTCAACGACATCACCGCCGGCAACAACGACATCTTCACGCTCGACAACGGCAAGGTCTTCCCGGCGACGGCCGGCTACGACCTGACGACCGGTCTCGGCACGCCGATGCTGACCGCGCCGGGCGGCACGGACGGGCTGGCGTTCTTCCTCTGCAGTCTGGCTCAGAAAGCGGCCAGACCCGGGATCACGGGGCTGGCGCCAGCGGTGCTCTCGACCGCCGGCGGCAGCGTGACGATCACCGGGTCGGGCTTTGAGAACGCCTCGGGTCCCGACGTCGCTGGGATCCAGGTAGGTGACGCCGAGATCGGACCGGCCGATTTCACCGTCAACAGCAAGACGTCGATCACGGCGACGTTCCCGCCGGCGGCGAACACGCTTCCGCCCGGATCGCCCAAGCCGCAGGACGGATCGGGGCCCGCCCCGGTCGTCGTGACCGTCAAGAACGGTGAATCAAGCGCGCCCGGCGCGGCGAGCACGCTGCAGTACGCGGACGAGACGGCCTCGTCGGCGCTGCCCTCCGTCACCGGCATCAGCCCCTACGGCGGACCCGAGGCCTCGCCGACCCCGGTGACGATCCTTGGGTCTGGTTTCGCGGGCACGAAGAAGGTGACCTTCGGCGGCGTGGCCGCGAGCAGCGTCAAGGTCGTCAGTGACTTCCAGATCAAGGCGGTCCCCGCCCCGTTCTCGAGCGCAACGCAGTGTGCCCCGAGTGTCACCGGTGAGACGCCGACGACCGATGTCTGTCAGGTGCAGGTGCGCGTCACGAACGCCACTGGCACGAGCGCGGCCGGCAAGATCCTGCAGCCGCTGGAGGGCGCCTTGCCCGCGTTCGACGCGATGGCCGTGTTCGAGCTCCCGCCGGGCTGCAAGTGTGAGCAACAACCGGCCCCGACCGAGTTCGACTACGTGCCGGCGCCGAAGGTGACGTCGATCTCGACCTCGCCGGCGGATCCGTCATCACTGGCCAGCGAGAACGGCGATTCAGTGATCACGATCAAGGGCCGTGGCTTGGACATCCTCACGCTCGACTGGGTCGACTTTGGCGATCCGACGCTTGCCTCGTCGCAGAACTTCGACGAGACGTTCGAGACGGGCACCGAGATTCAGATCGTCGCGCCCGCCCGAGTCGTTGACCACCGGACCACAGACGATCCCGTTCTCGGTCAAGACGCTCGCGGGCCAGTCGGCGCCCGCTTCGGTCACCTACGCGGGCGTGCCGGAGGTGACGAGCGCGCTGAACACGACCACCAACCGCAACGGCGCCGCCGCCACGGGCGGTGCCCCGATGGCGGTCAGCGGTCAGGGCTTCGAGCAGGCCGTCGGGCCGTTGCAGTTCAACGACACCCAGAACTCATCGGTTTTCACGACTCAATTCACTTATGCGGTCGCCAGCGACTCACGCATCACCACGACCGCGCCGGCATCAGCCGCCGGACTCGACGACGTGGAGGTCTGCAGCGTCACGGGTTGCGCGGCGAATCCACCGGCCGATGAGTTCTTCCTATATCCGCCGGGCAACCCGAAGGTCGACTCGATCAGCCCGGCCTCGGGCCCCGCGGGCGGCGGGACGGCGGTGGCGATCAAGGGCGAGAACCTGGGCTGCGTCACCGGAGTGTTCTTCGGCAACGCGGCCGCGGAGAAGTTCTCCAACGCCCAGGCGATCCTCGATTGCGGATCGACTGACCTGATCCACGCCAAGTCGCCGGCCGGCGCGGCCGGTCAGGCCGTCAAGGTACGCGTGACGACCGTGGAAAGTGACTTCACCGACTCGGGCAGGAGCCCGTCGACGGCTACCTTCACCTACACGCCCTAATAACCCCTCGGGCCGACCGGGCCGACGCTGATCACGGCGGCCCGGGGAAGCTTGGAGATCAGGCGTCGGTCGAAATAGTCAGGCGTCATTGAGAGATCTCCTCTTTTGCAGACGACGGAAGGCTCCCTCGAGTCGCTGATGCAAGGGCACGGCTGCGAGCGTCTCGACCCGCTCCTGCGCTGAGTCCGCCGTACGAGAGCGGGTGCTCGACCCTCGGAGGGGAGTTCCCTGCGGTTCGCCAATGGCAGGTTTGGAGCAGACCGCGATCGCCGCTGCGCGGACGACTCTCCTCGCATCCGTGCTGAGCAGGAGACCCGCCGCGTTTGCGACTGAGTATCGCAACGGGTCGAAAGGAGGTCGGCGCCTGTCTTCGTATCCGAGCCAGCGCGCGAACGCTCGATCACTTCCACGGACGTAGCGACCGGACCCCATACGGGCGGCCCCGGCAGCCGGCGTCTTCATCCCAGGGGAAGGGGCTCAGCGTCTGCCTTCCGGATCGATCTCAACGGCCATCAGACCGTCACCATGACGGTGGATGACCTTCCAGGCGCCGTCCTCTCTACGGTAGACGGACGATGCTCTTAGCGACATCTCCTCCGTTTCACCGTCGATTTGCCGAGTGAGCCGCTCGAGCTCGACCGTGAAACCGAGCGCATCGCCGAAGTAGGCGACGAGGTTCTCCGCGCTCCAGGTCGTGTAGTTGAGCGTCTTGGCCGCGGCGGTCAGGAGCTCGCTCACCGCGGCAATCCCAACCTGGTGACCGCCCACCCCTCCCATGAGCGAAACATCTTCGGCGTGAGACCACAGCTCGAGGTAGGGCCGCGGATTGCCGCCGGTGTGCTGCCCCAGGGCGCCATGACAGCGCTCCAGGAACTCGACGGCGTCCGCATCCGGTTTACCTGTCGGGGGCTCCATAGTCTCCTCCTCGCTTGCGGAACTCCGTTAGCTTCCTTGAGGTTCATTGTGACGCCTGACGCCTCGGTCGCTACCGCCGGGCGAGCAATCTGTCACGGTTGCGATCGCTCCGCGTGCCCGGCGGCGGACCCGCGGGATGACTGAGGCAGGACCGGCAGGCTCGGGCGGGCCGCGCCCCGAGATTCGCCACCACGAGGGTCCGCCGCTGACATGGCGATGGCGATGCGGTCTGGCCGGTCAGTCTCGGCCCTGCTGACCGCGCAAACCGCGTCTCTGGGCCGGCCGCCCGAAGGTTTGCATCGGCCACACGAATGCAGCTCTCCTTCTGAAGGGTATGTGGCCGCCACCCGCGCGGTTCATCAGAAAGACGGCCGCGGCGGGAAGCGCGGCACCGAAGTTGTCGATCAGATCCGCGAAGCCGGCTGGCCCGCGCCGACTTCATCACAGCGGATCTCGATGGGCGGGGGTTTGTTGGGAGACGAACTACAGCAACTGGTCGAGTGTGATGGGGAGTGAGCGGAACCGTCGTCCGGTGGCGTGGTAGACGGCGTTTGCGACAGCTGCGGCCATGCCAACGACTCCGATTTCGCCGAGACCTTTGATCCCTACTGGGCTGAACGAGTCAGGCTCGCCGACGAAAATCACGTCGATGTCGGGGACGTCCGCGTTGACGGGGATCAGGTAGTCGCCCAGGGTGGCGTTCGCGATGCGACCGGTGGCGGAGTCGAAGATCGTCTGCTCGAGGGTTGCCATTCCGATGCCCATCACGACGCCGCCGATGATCTGGCTGCGGGCGGTCTTTTCGTTGAGCACTCGGCCCGCATCGATCGTTGAGACGACCCGCGCAATCCGGAGCAGACCGAGGTCTTTGTCGATCCGGACCTCGACGAAGTGCGTGGCGAACGCCGACGTTGCACTGTCGCCGCGGCCGGTTTCGAGGTCCGCTCGCCCGTCGGCGGTGATCTCGTCAAGGTCGTGGCGAGCCAGTATCTCGGCGTAGCTCTCGCCCGCGGCGGGGTCCTCGAGGGGATGAACGCGGCCGGCGGCGCAGCCCACATCTGATGGGGCCCTTCCGCGAAGCGGCGAGTTCTCGTCGTCGGCGACCAGGTCGAGGAATGCCTGCATCAGGTTGGCGGCAGCGTTATGGATCGCGGCGCTGTGGGACATCGCGAGGCCCGAGCCTCCGGACTGCGGTGCGGGAGGCAGGTCGCTGTCGCCGATCTCTACTTTGACTTGCCCGATTTCAAGGCCGAGCAGCTCGGCTGTTAGCTGCGTAGCGATCGTGTACGTGCCGGTCCCGATGTCGGTCGCCGCGCTGCGGACCAGCGCGGTCCCGTTTCGCTCTACCGTGATCCGGGCCTGACAGGGCGCCTGGTATGAACCGAACGTGACGCCTGCCGTCCCGTACCCGACCAGCCAGTGTCCCTCGCGCATCGATCCGACCGCTGGGTCGCGCCGACCCCAACCAAATCGCTCGGCGCCGACCCGATAGCAGTCGCGCAGCGCGTTGCTCGACCAGGGCAGCCCTGACTGTGGGTGAACCTCGGCGTAGTTGCGCGACCGCAGCTCGATCGGATCGATTCCCAGCTCGTAGGACAGCTCGTCGAGCGCCGACTCGATCGCGAAGTTGCCCTCAACCTTCCCGGGCCCCCGCATCGCACCAGGGCTCGAGATGTTGAGCCTGACCAGTCGGTCATGGGTAGCGACGTTCGGGCAGGCGTACGCCGAACCCGTGAGCATCGTGATCGGGTCGATGTTGAAGTCCTCAAGGGCGAGCGTGGAGGTCCCCTCATGGTCGATCGCCACCAACCGGCCGTCCCGCATAGAGCCGAGCCGGACGCGTTGCCGCGACTGCGCGCGGTGCCCAATCGAGGTGAACATCTGCGGGCGGGTCAGAACGAGCTTGACGGGCCGATCCACTAGCCGCGCGGCGAGCGCGGCCACGATCAGGTGCGGCCAAGCTCGCAGGCCCGCGCCGAACCCGCCTCCAAGGTAGCGGCACGAGCACGCGTACGTCGCTCTCCGCGAGATCGAACACGGCCGCCAGGGTTTGCTTCACCATCACGGGCCACTGAGTGCAGTCGTGCACGGTCAGACGGTTCTCGTCCCAGCGTGCCACGGTGGCAAACAGACCGATCGGATTGTTGGTCTCGGCCGCGGTAGCGAACGTCTCGTCGTAGAGCACCTCCCCCGACGCGAGCCCGGCCTCGATGTCGCCTCGCTGCACCTCCAGTCCCCACGGGTTTCGCAGGACCACCGCGTCGGGATTCTCGATCCCGAGCATCGGAGTGCGCTGCTGGTACTTGATCCTGACCGAGCGCGCCGCCGCGGTTGCTTGCTCCTGGGTCTGCGCCACAACGATCGCCACGTGCTGGCCGTGGTGCAGGATGCGATTATCTCTGAAGGGCGTCGCGGGGCTCGGGCCGAGCGGCGTCATCGGCCCGTCCGCGAGCGCTGGCGCGTTCTCGTGCGTCACCACCGTCAGTACCCCTGGCGCCGCCTCCGCGTCGTCTGTCTCGATTCGGGTGATCGTCCCAGCCGCGATCGTCGACTGCACCAGCGCGGCGTGCACCAGGCCGGGGAAGTCGAAATCCGACGGGTACGGTGCGGCGCCCGTCACCTTCAGCGAGCCGTCGACGCGGTCCACCCCGGCGCCGGCGATCGTGCTGCGCTCGGTCGTGGTCACGGCTGGATTCCCGAGATCGTCTGCAGGATTCGCACGATCGTTCGCTTGGCGAGCTCCACCTTGAACGCTGTGTCGGGGACGGTGAACGGGTCCTGGATCGCGGCCTCCGCAGCGGATCGGAAGGCGTCGGAACTCGCGGTCGCACCGGTGAGGATCGACTCGGCCTCGCGGGCGCGCCACGGGATCGTTCCGACGCCGCCCACTGCGACACGCGCCGTCGCGATCGTGCCGTCCTCGATCACGAGCGCGGCAGCCGCCGAGGTAAGCGCGAACTCGTACGACGCTCTGTCGCGGACCTTCAGATAGCCCGACCGCGCTCCGACTGGAAGCAGCGGCACCTCGATCGCCGTGATCAGTTCGCCGTGCTCGAGCACGTTCTCGATGTCGGGCCGCTCGCCCGGGACGACGTAGAACTCCGCCAGTGGGACGCTGCGCTCGCCCCGTACTCCCCGGATGTGCACGACGGCGTCGAGCGCGACCAGCGACACGCACAGATCGGAGGCGTGCAGGGCGATGCAGTGCTCGCTCGCTCCGAGGATCGCGTGCATCCGCGCGGGACCGGTGACCGCGGCACACCCGGTCCCGGGCGCGCGCTTGTTACACGCCGGCACAGCCGGATCCCGGAAGTAGCGGCAGCGCGTGCGCTGGAGGACGTTCCCACCGATCGTCGCCATGTTCCGCAGCTGCGGCGAGGCACCAGCGAGCAGCGCCTCGCGGACGAGCGGCAGTCGCCCGGTCACGGTCGGGTCGCCGGCAAGCTCCTCCATCGTCGTCAGCGCCCCCACCCGGAGCGTGCCGTCGCCGCGGGAGATCGCGCGCAACGGCAGGCGAGTGATGTCGACCAGCCGCTCGGGCTCGAGCACACCGTCCTTCAACATCAGGTCTAGCTGGGTCGTGCCCCCCGCGAGGTATTGAGCGCCCGGGTCGGCGCTCACCAGCACCACCGCCGTGGCCGCGTCGTCGGCGCGAACGTACTCGAACGGTCGCATCGCTACTCGCTCCCTCGTCCGGCGACCTCCCGGATCGCGGCGACGATGTTCGGGTACGCCCCGCACCGGCAGAGATTGCCGCTCATGAACTCGCGGATCTCCTCATCCGATCCAGCTCTTCCCTCTTCCAACAGGCCGACGGCCGACATGATCTGCCCCGGCGTGCAGGCGCCGCATTGAAAGCCGTCATACCGCATAAAGGCCTCCTGAACCGGGTGCAGGCGGCCGTCGCCCGCGAGCCCCTCGATCGTCGTCACCTCCCGCCCATCGCACTGCGCCGCCAAAGTCAGGCAAGCCAGGACCCGCTTGCCGTCGACCAGCACGGTGCATGCCCCGCACGCCCCCTGATCACACCCTTTCTTCGTGCCGGTTAGGTCCAGCACATCGCGCAGCGCGTCGAGCAGCGTCACCCGACTGTCTAACCGCAGCCGACAAGTGTTCCCGTTGACTTGGGCCGTAAAGTCGACAACCGTCGAGCGTCCCGCGGCTTCTGCCTGCCGACGCGTCGGTTGACTCGTGCCTTGGTCCACAACGTTCTCCGTTCAGTTACTGAGTGCCGTGGGCAGGCCGGGCCTCAACGGAGGTCGCCGCGAGCGTGAGCGGCGCTCGGCCCTCCAGACGAGCAGGGAAAACTGTACAGTTGGCACTGTACAGTTTGAACTGTAGAATGTCAATGTGCCCGCGGCCGAGCCCGACACCAGAGAGATCGCCAGCGACCTCCGCTACCTCATCGGACAACTCGCACGCCGAACCCGCGAGAGCGACATAGTCACGCTCCCTACGCGCCTAGCGGAGACGCTTAGCTACCTCGACCGCGAGGGGTCGATGACCACCAGCGAACTCGCCGAGCGTCACAGCGTCCGCCAGCAATCGATGGCCGCCACACTCGAGGAACTGGACGCCGTCGGCTATCTAGAACGCCAACCTCACCCGACCGACCGCCGCAAGATCCTGGTCGCGATCAGCAAACACGGACGCGAGCGCCTGAACGATGACCGCCGCCGCCGCGCCGCCTGGCTCGCTGAGGCGATCGCCGACAAACTCACCCCACGCGAACAGGCGGCTCTCGCCAACACCCTCCCGCTGCTCGACCGCCTGCTCGAGGCGTGACACTCCCCGTGAGCGCTCCCGGCAACGTGCCCCCGGCGCGCACGGTGGCACTTCCGCCACGCGGTGGATGCAGCGCGCCGGCGCCCACGCAGCGCTGCCGCCGCCGGACATTGGTGCCTGAAGCGTGGCCGGATGCCTGCTCGCTTCTGCGGGTAGCCCGTCGCCAGAGCGTGCCGGGCCCTCTCGCCCTGTCCTGCGCGCTCTCCGGCAGCGAGACTGGAGGAGTACCACGGTTAGCCGCCTGCGAAGAAGTCGAGGTAGGCCTGGGCCAGGGCGGCTGGGTTCTCCAGCGCGATGTTGTGACCGGACGCGGGGATGACGGCGCCGCGGACGTCGTGGGCTACTTGCACGAGTTGTTTGGATACTTCGTCGCCGAGATAGGCCTGCGCGCCGACGGCGAGGACCGGGCAGCTGATCGGGTCAGCGTAGGAGCGTCTCCTGGAACACCAGTTGCTGCACCCGGGGGCGGTGGAAGGCGGCGACGGCGTACGCGATCGCCGCGCCCCAGTCCTCGCCGGCGACACGGAACTGATCGAAGCCCAGGTGCGTGGCAAGTTCGGCAACGTCGCCGGCCATCGTGGCGGTGTCATACCCCGTCAGGGGGCGCTGCGAGCCGCCGGCACCTCGGTTGTCAACCGCGATCACGGTGTAGCGCGGCGTCAGCAGCGGCACGACGTGGCGCCAGTACGACATCGTCTTCGGCACGCCGTGCAGCAAGAACACCGGCTCGCCGGCGCCGCCGATCGCGTAGTGGATCTCCACGCCGTTGACCCGCGGCTTGCCGTGCGTGAGCGGGACTCCGGCGTGGTCAGTGAGATTCATCGCCCGCCGTCGCCACATCGATCCGGCCATCCACCCGCAGTCCCTGGACGAACTGGTTGATCCCTGCCGCTGCGCCCATCATCCCGAACCTACATCATCAATCCGACCGCGGTACGAAAACCGCGAAGCGCCACCAGGCACGTGCGGAACCGAATTTCATCCGCTGACGGTATGCGCGGCTTGCAGGGTGCCGGTCGGGACCGGAGGGCTGACGGTCACCGGTGGGACCCATCCCGTCAAGGGCAACCCCTGGTAGCGCACGCTGTGCGAACTGCCCTGGAATCAGCCCCAAGAGCGCGCCCCGACCCGCGTTCCCCCGATCTCGAGTGAGGGGCCGAGCAACCGCGCTGCCGGCCCGCTCGTCATCAGGCATAGAAGCTTGCCGCGAGTCCGCCGCGACATGCAGTTTTCGGGTTGCGGACTGCGCGTCGCGTGATTCGATAACCGCGCGGCGCTGCCTATGCTGGCCCGAACGATCCACCCACACACCGGAGCGGCGACGATGGGCGAGCGAATGCAGGGCAAGACGGCATTGGTGACTGGCGCCACCAGCAATATCGGGCGAGCGATCGCGATCGGCTTCGCCGCCGAGGGGGCGAACGTCGTGGTCAGCGGACGGAGTGCATCACGCGGAGGCGAGGTAGTGCAGGAGATCAAGCGCGCAGGCGGACGCGGGCAGTTCGTTGCCGCCGACCTGAACGGTTCGGCTCGTGCTTCACGGGAGCTGTCCACCGCCGCTCTACATGCTCTTGGCGGCCAGATCGACGTGCTCGTCAACAGCGCGGGGATCTTTCCGGGCTCAACCACGCCGACCGTCGACGAAGCGATGTTCGACGAGGTCTACGCGGTCAACGTCAAGGCGCCGTTCTTCCTCACCGCTGCGATCGCGCCCGAAATGACCGCCCGCGGATCGGGATCGATCATCAACCTCGGCTCCTGGGTGGCTCGATTGGGAATCCCCGTAGGCGCGCTGTACGCATCGACAAAAGGGGCCATGGAGACCCTGACCCGGGCCTGGGCCGCGGAGTTCGGGTCGCCGGGCGTGCGCGTCAACGCGATCTCCCCCGGGGTGGTGCGCACCCCGATCGAGAACGATCCCGCCGCGGCAATGATGCGCGGCACGCCGCACGGCGCGTTCGGCACGCCCGACGCGATCGCGCACGCAGCGGTGTACCTCGCCTCCGACGAATCGCAGTTCGTCAACGGCACGGTTATCGATGTCGACGGCGGCCGCGTGGGCGTCGCCGTTATCGCGCAGCTCTGAGCGCCGCGATCAGTTCAGTCGATTAGCTGCTTGCCTGCTCGGAGAACGTGAAAACAGCGTCAGCATTGCCGTGACGATCTACCGCGCGCCTGTGCCAGCTCTGGCCGGCGCGCACCGAGAGCATCGTCGTCTCAACCGCATCATGCGTCCCAGTGTGTGATCACGCTCATGGGCGAGGCTAAGCACTCGCAAACGAGGTTCTGTCTCCAGGTCCAGCCCTCCGGTAGCGTCACGCCGCTGTGAGCTGCGCGAACTCTTGCTCGATCAATTGTCGCTGCTGACTGTTCCAGATCGGGACCGGAATGCCGTTGTTCTGGAAGTCTGGCGGCGAGAAGGCCATTTCGATCTCATGCGGCTTCGCTACTTTGGCGTCAAAGAGCTTGTCGATCGTCAGGTCCTTGAGCATCGTCTGGTAGCCGACGTCGCGGAAGTTCTCGATCGCGCTCTGCAACTCCAGGAAGTGGTTTATCCACAGATGCGCGAGCACTGGGTGCTTCGCTGACTTCGGGATCACCCATTGGTCGTTGAGCATCACCGCATTACCGGCTGCCGGGAAGTAATAGCTGACCGCGGACAACGGCACGGACTTCGGCAGGTAGCTGCCGATCACGGCAAAGTCGCCATTGAAGGCGTACGCGAGCTTCTCGACGCCGGTGGCAAGCGGCTGGAAACTCGTGTACTGCCATTTCACGCTTTTCCGCAGCGACAGCTCGTGGGCCGCGGCAGTGATGTCAGCCTGGGTGACGTGCTCGAGATCATTGCCGTTGCGGACCAGCGACATCGCGATCGGGTCAGATGCTGCGTCGTTCAACATGCCCATCGGAGTGCCTGCCGGGACGTTCCAGAACACGTCATAGGGATCGGTTATCGACGCCGGGTCGATCTTGATCAGATCGTTGCGCCACCCGATCCCAAACGTGTTGATGAAGTTGGGCGACGTGTAGCGCGCGCCCCTGTCGTACCACGGATCCCCGGCCGCTGGGATAGCGTTGTCTAGGTTGGGGATGTAGCTCTGGTTGATGGGCTGGACCAGCTTGGTCTGGACGAGCTGGTAGATGTGTTCGGCGTCCGGCACCCAGACATCGGGGGTGATGGCACCAGTCTCAACCTTGTTGAGGGCTTCGTCGATCGCCGCAAATGTCGTCAGCTGAACGGTGACCCCGTACTTCTGCTCAAAACTCTTGACTACCGCCGGGCTGAGGTAGAACGACCAGTCGTAGATGACGAGCGGTCCGTTCTCGGGTGAACGACCTGACGCGATCGGCTTGTTGTCGGAGAAGATCGGATGCGTGATCGGACGGTTCTTGGTCGCGATCGGCAGGTCGATGCTGCTCTTCGCAGACGACGACGTCCCGCCTTGGCTCGAACTCGAACCGCACCCTGCCAACAGCCAGCCCGGCCCGGCGAGCGCCGCCGCGGCGCCGACCGAGCGGCGGAGCATCGTCCGCCGCGTCACACCGGTTGCGCCCTGCACCCCCGACCCATCCCCGTGATCACCCACTCTTCCCTCCGGTCGGCCATTCACCGCCAGCTCCCTTTGATCGTCGTTTCCGAACTGTGCGATCCTCGGTCGGCCGGGTCGCCCAGCGATCGCGCCCCGGTGTAGGTGCAACTCTACGGTGTACAGCTATCGGTTCACCTCAACAGTCGGCTGGACTCGCCTCAGCACGGACTCGAGCGCGCAAATCTGGAGCCTCCGGCGCCCGGGCGATGGACCGGCGGCGCGAGCACCACCGGCCGGTCGTCCGTCGTCGTCACCAGTCTCTACGAAAGTCGCGTCACCCACACCGCCAGGACAACTTCCGCAACGCCCGAGGCGTTTGCATGCGCCCTGCATGCCCGGCAACTTTCCCCGCCAACACTGCCCGGGGGCCCGGCTCGAAGGCAAGGCGGGCACAGCGCTCACGTCGGCGCGGGCCGTCCGGACAGGCCGTAGACCGGCGCGCGCTCCAGCTAGCCAAGCCAGCGCCACACCCGGACCGCCGACTCGACGTGACCCATCGCATCCGCCCCTCGAGCGTTTCCGTGTGGCGCGACAGCCGGGCGGCGATGCCGGGTGGGCTTACAGCGGGTTCTCGCCGGCCAGGAGTCCATCGAGGTCATAGAAGCGCCCGGTGCCGCGAGCGTGAACGACTGCGAGGGCGTCACGGTAGCGAGCATTGACCTCGGCAGCCTGTGAAGGCTCGATGCCAGCACCCTCCCACACCCAGGCGCCGAGTGCACACCCAGCCGAGTTCCAATCTCGGCTTCGTCATCGCGTCCACGAAACCCGCGAGATGTGCACTCGCCGGTATCTCTTCCACAAACCGGCTCACTGACCCAACGCATGCCATCCTGGTGCAGACTTCACCCATCACGTGCAAGGGAGCGCGCGGGCAGGCTCGGGCTCGGCGCCGACGCTTGCCTCGAGCAGAAGTCCCTGACGGGAGCCGTCAGGTTGCGAAGAGGAGCAGCTTGAACTCACGAACAGCGCGACTCTTCTTCGTTGGTTGAGCTGGTTCAATGAGAGCCGTGGAACCGATTCACGAGTTCCTGAACTACTCAGGACGGAGCGATCGTCTCGCGGGCGGAGTGCGCATGATTCCGATCGACACGCCGATCGGTTCGTTCAGAGTGTGGACCAAGCGGGTCGGCAACAACCCGACGCTTCGGGTCCTGCTGCTACATGGCGGCCCGGGTGCGACCCACGAGTACCTCGAGGCCTGCGACGGCTACCTTCCGGGCGGCGGGGTCGAGTACTACTACTACGACCAGCTGGGCTCGGCATTCAGCGATCAGCCGGACGAGGACTCGTTGTGGGAATTAAGCCGGTTCGTCGATGAGGTCGAGCAGGTCCGTCGGGCGCTCGGTCTGGACCGCGACAGCTTCGTTCTCTACGGTCAATCGTGGGGCGGCATTCTCGCCGTCGAGTACGCCCTCGCGCATCCGGGAACGCTCAAGGGTCTCGTCATTTCAAACATGATGTCTGACGTCCCCGCCTACAACGCTTATGCGAACGAGGTGCTCAAGCCCACGATGGACCCAGATGCTCTGAGGGAGATCGAGGCGCTTGAGTCGGCGGGGGACATCGAGAACCCGCGCTACATGGAGCTGTTGAACGAGCACCACTACGTCCACCACGTCCTGCGTATGCCTTTGGAAGACTGGCCGAACCCCGTCCAGCGGGCCTTCGCCGCCATCAATCCAGCCATCTACCGGTCGATGCAGGGGCCAAGCGAACTAGGCATCGCTTCCGACGCCAAACTCGCGCGCTGGAGCCGCTTTGACGATCTAGGGTCGATCGACGTTCCAGCCCTGGTGATCGGAGCTCGCCACGACACTATGGACCCGGCGCATATGAAGGAGATGGCAGACCGCCTCCCGCGCGGCCAGTATCTGTACTGCCCCAAGGGAAGCCACCTTTCGATGTACGACGACCAACACACTTATTTCTCCGGGCTTCTCGAATTCCTGGACGGACTCTGATAGGCGGCTGTCGCCGCCGCCCCGGGAGGCGCCAGCGTGGGTCAGCAGCCCAGTGCTGCCAGCGGTCCATCGCATCGCGACGGTCGCGTGCCGTGAGCTCGAGCAGATCGCTCGGTCACCGTCGCCCTCGTTCACACGATCGGGAGCGGGCAGTTCCGTCGCGTGGACGCAAGAAGGCGCGCTGACGCGCCCGCGACGCGCGAGCGTCAGCCGGCGATTAGCTCGGCTGCGAGTCGTTCCCTTCGAGCGCAGCGAGCAGACGCGGGCTCGCAGCCGAAGGCTCATCAGGTGGCACCGGCCGACGCCGGAGCTCGCCGTCCTCAAGTTCGTATTCGCCAATGGAGCGGATCGGTGGGGAATAGACATGGACCGTGATCGCTCCAGGTTCATGCTCCATGCGGTGAATCCCCGTTCCGGGAAACGCGAACCGATCGCCTGCCTTGTACTCGTTCATGCGACGAGGCTGTCCGATCACCAACGACTCGTTCCGAGCGACGCCCTCCACGACGTAGACCCCCACACACGAGCCATCGTGGTCGTGGTACCCCGTGTCACGCGCTCGCCACCACAGGTTCAACCACGCCTCCGACGCATCGCCGCGCCAGAGCAGCACGGCATCACCTCCACTGGCTCGGTCGAGCGCCGACACATCCAAGGCCATCGCGGCGCGCTCGGCGCGCTTCGCGCACTCCAGCGGCGTCAGCGAAGCCACGCCCGACGCCAACGATTCCAACTCAGCCGGATCGACCACTAACCCCGGCTGCGACTCCGCCGTCTCCACAAACGCCATACGCAACCAACCTCATCAAGCCCGCACAGTGCGCAGAATCCTATCGTCGCCGCCCTGGCGAGGGCCTGGATGGGACGGAATGGAGGCAGCGGCGATGACGAGATCGGGCTCCCTTCGCCTGGCGTAGGCCGGCACATGAATCCCTTCACCAGCTTCGCAATCTCTAGACGGGTCGGTCCGAGCGGCCCGCATCCCGCAATCGCGCCCAATCCGTCTGCATCGGCGCGCATAAATCACGGCCTCGGCTAGCTCGATGGGCGCTGGCCCGTAAGGGTCCCTGCCGGGATTTTATGAGGGGTGAGCGATGGGACTCGAACCCACGACCGCCTGGACCACAACCAGGAGCTCTACCAGCTGAGCTACGCCCACCGTGGAGGAGTTGAATCTACCAGCGCAGCGTGCAATCTCGGTTGTCGACCGCGCGTCCGGTGTCTGCCAACATCAGAGCTGCAATGACGAGCAACGTTAGGGCGTAAGAGATGGCGAGCCGTAGTGCTTCTCGAGACACCGACGGGCCCGGGCTGCTGGTGAGGCTCGGCATCTCGTGGCTGACCAACGCGCTCGTGCTCGGCGTGGTTGCTGCGGTCCTGAGCCGCGTGACCGTGTCGAGCGCCGGAGCGCTGCTCGCTGCCGCCGCCGTGTTCGGGGTGCTGAACACGATCCTCAAGCCCTTGCTGAGGCTGATCACGATCCCGCTGGCGATCATCACGTTCGGGATCGCCTGGTTCTTCGTCTCGTTGCTGATGCTGCTGTTGACCCAGGAGCTCGTCGGCGGCTTCAACATCAACGGATTCTGGACGCTCGTCGAAGCGACCCTGATCGTCTGGCTGGTCAACCTCGTGCTCGACCTCGCGCCAGGCCCATGGCAGGTCACCGGCAAGCGCCGGCGCAAGAACCGCCGGATCTAAGGCGTGAGGTTTCGGTCGCCCGCGGGCCGGTAGGTCGCGATCACGACGCCCGTGGTCGTCGTCACCGAATCCACGAGCGTAAGCGCGCTGAACCGGCCGCGGTCGTCGAACAACCGGCGTCCCGAGCCCAGGATCAGTGGGTGGATCAGCAGCAAGTACTCGTCGATCAGGTCGCGATCCATGAGCGACCGGACCAGCTCGCCGCTGCCGAACACGTTCAGGCCCTGATCCCCCTGCCTGAGCTCGGCGACGGCGTCGCCAGCGTCACCGGCGAGCAGGATCGAGTTGCGCCACGGTAGCGGCTCGCGGAGAGTCCTGGACGCGACGTACTTGCGGGCCTCGTCGAGCGCACGGGAGTAGGGATCGTCCGGGCGGTTCGGCCAGACGCGCGCGAAGTCCTCGTACGTCCGCCGGCCCAGCAGGACTCCGGCGTTTGATGGCCCTCCCTCCCCCATCTTCTGAGCCATCACGGCGTCGCCGTTCGCCACCGCCCAGCCGCCGTGTTGAAACCCACCCCGGCGGTCCTCGTCGGCCCGTCCGGGCGCCTGCATGACGCCGTCGAGCGATAGGTGGTTGATGACTCGGACCTTGCCCATGCAGCATCTCCTTCGATCAAGTGGGTACTAGACGGTATGGTACTCGGTACTAGACCGTACGGTACTCGTCTCGGAACAGTACGATCTCCGGCCATGCTCGACGACCCCCGCCCGATCGCCGACGCCGTTCCCGAGCGACGCTCTGACCGCAAACGCCGAGCGATCCTCGAAGCCGCCACGGCCCGCTTCCTTCGCACCGGCTACGCCGGCACGAGCATGGATGAGATCGCGGCCGACGCCGCGGTCTCCAAACAGACCGTCTACAAGCATTTCGACGATAAGGAGCGGCTGTTTCGCGAGATCGTCGCCGTCACCGTGGACGAGATCAGTGACCCCAACTACGAGGCGGTGATAGCCCTCCAGGAGAGCGGCGATATCGGCGCTGATCTTCGCGAGCTCGCTCGCGGCCAGCTGCGAAGGGTCATGCAGCCCCGCCTGCTGCAACTGCGTCGGCTGGTGATCGGCGAGACCGGACGGTTCCCCGAGCTCGGCGAGCTGTTCTACGAGCGCGGTCCGGGACGCACGATCGCGGCGCTGGCGGACGTGTTCGAACGCCTCGCCGCGCGCGGCGCGCTGGTCCTCGATGACCCGATGCTCGCGGCGGCGCACTTCAACTGGCTCGTCATGTCGAGCCCGCTCAACCGGGCGATGCTCCTCGGGGACGACTCGCAACCAGCCGAGGCAGAACTGGACCGGTGGGCCGACACCGGCGTGGCTGTCTTCCTGGCGGCGTACGGGCACCGGCCTAGCCGCCCAGCGCCGGCCGGCGATCACCCCAAGGCGCGGCGCGCTCATAGGCGGCCGCGAGCGTGAACAGTTGCTCCTCGCCGCCATAGCGTCCCATCAGCTGGATCCCGATCGGCAGGCCGGTGGAGCTGAGCATGCGGCTCGGAAGCGAGATCGCGGGCTGGCCGGTCACGTCGGCCGGCGAGGTGAACGTCTCCCAGACCCCGTACTGAGCCCACTTGGCGTCGTAGTCCTCGGTCGCCGGGAAGCTATCTCGCCGCGGCGGCAGCCACGGAACCGTCGGCGTGATGAGCACGTCGCGCTCCTTCCAGAAGGCCAAGATCGAGGCTGACTCGCGGCGCATCGCCTGCACCGCTGCGTAGTAGGCGTCGGCGCCGAGCCGCCGGCCGCGGTCGATCAGCTGGCGCGCTCCGGCGCCGATCTTCTCGATCTGCTTCGCGGTCATCTCGAACGCGAGACCCGCGAACGCTCCCTCAGCGACGATCGTGAATGGCTCGCTCAGGCCCGTGAAGTCGGGGGCGCCGCGCTCGAGCTCGACTCCCAACGACGCAAAGACGTCGAGCGCGTCGGTGAACGCGGCCATGACCTCGTCATCCACGGTGCCGGTCGGGACCGCGATCGAGTAGGCAGCGCGGATCGAGCCGAGCGGGAGCTCGCAGGCACGCCGGCACGCCAGCGGCTGAGGTCCGATCGCCGGCTCGCCGATCGCCGGTCCGGACATGACGTCCAGCATCACGGCTGCGTCACGCACGGTGCGCGCGAGTGGGCCGCTGTGCAGGAGTCCGCCCCACGGCTCATACATGGCCGGGGCGAAGCTGACGCGACCGCGCGTCGGCTTGACCCCCACGACGCCGCAACAGGACGCCGGGATCCGGTTGGAGCCTCCCGCGTCAGTGCCCTGAGCGAGGGTGAACATTCCGGTCGCCAGGCCGGCGGCCGCGCCACCGCTCGAACCCCCGGGCGTCCGGTCCGGCGCCCACGGGTTGATCGTCTCGCCGAACAGCTCGCCGCGCGTCACCGGCTCGCACGCCAACGGAGGTGTGTTGGTCTTGCCGACCAGGATCGCCCCCGCCTCGCGCAGCCGGGTGACCACCAGCGCTTCGAAGCCGGTCTGGTGCCCGGCGAACGCAACCGACCCGTACGTGGTCGGAAGGTCGATCGTCTCGGTCACGTCCTTGACGGTGAACGGCACTCCATGGAGCGGTCCGCGCTCCCGCAGGGGGAGCGCATCACGCGCCCGCGCCTCGGTGATCGCCGCGTCGGCGCGCAGCGCGACCACCGCGTTGACGGTGCCGTCGAGAGCGGAGATCCGGTCGAGGCTCGCCCGGACGACCGCCTCCGCGCTCAGCTTGCGCGCGTCGAGCAGCGGTGCAAGCTCATCGACTGACGCGAACAGGAGCGGCTGCTCGGCGCCAGACGTCGGCCCTACATTTTTGTGCGGCGGTCGGGCCTGTTCACGGTCCGTCAGAGCTGTCCTCCAGGCGGGCGATCGCGGCCGCGACCATGCTCTCGGCGGCGCGCAGCTGGTCGCGCTCGATGTATTCGTCACCCTGGTGGGCGACGGCCATGTCACCAGGTCCACAGATGACGCTCGGGGTTCCCAGGCGTTGGTGGTAGAAGCCCGCTTCGGTGCCGAAGTCCACGGCGATCGGCGCACCCTCGACACCCAGCGAAGTCAGCATCGCCACCCCTTCCGGAGATGGATTCAAGGGCGGGTATGCCGCGATCTCGGCGAGTTCGACGCCGGCTTCAGGTGCAAGCTCTCGCATCCTCGCGGCGACCGTCTGGGCGCAATCGCGAATCGGCTGCAGCAGGCGTTGTGGATCGCCGCCGGGCGGGTAGCGGAGCTCGAACTCGAACGCGCAGCGGTCAGGGACGATGTTGAGCGATACCCCGCCGTGGATCGGGCCGACCGAGAGCGTCGCGTGCGGGACAGCGAAGGCATCGTCGCCGGGACCGCGGTCGAGCTCGCCGGATAGCTGATCGAGCTTCGCCACCAGATGCGCGGCAAACGTGACCGCGTTCACGCCGCGGCCGGGGACGCTCGAGTGAGCGGCGCGCCCGGATACCTCGACGCGGAGGCTCACTTTGCCCTTGTGCCGATCGGCGATCCGCATCCGGGTCGGCTCGCCGATCAGGCACAGCGACGGCCGGCTCGAGGCGTCCGCCAGCTCGTCGAGCAGCGACACGACGCCCTTGCAGCCAAGCTCCTCGTCGCAGGAGAGCGCGACCGCGAGCGGCTCGCGCAACCGTCGCGGCGAAGCCTTCGCGATCGCAGCCAAGGTCGCGGCGATGAACCCCTTCATGTCCGTGGTGCCCCGCCCGTAAAGACGTCCGTCGGAGCGGCGCACGGAGAACGGGTCGCTGGTCCAGCTTTGACCGTCGACCGCTACGACGTCGGTATGTGCGGCCAGCAGGATCCCGCCGGCGGACTCGGGTCCGAGCGCGGCGTGGAGGTTGTAGCCGTCGGGCCGCCAGTCCGACGGCGTCACGGTCACGCGCGCGCCGTGGTCCACGAGCCAGTCGTGGACGAACTCGATCAGAGCCTGGTTGGGCTGGCCCGCGACCGTGGGGAACGCGACCAGCCGCTCGAGCAGCCACTCCGCGTCAGCCGGCCCGCTCAATCTCACGCCTCATGGTTGTCACATCTGCTCCTGCGGTCTTGCGCGCGGAAACCCCGTGCGCTCCGGTCCGGCGCACTCTACGCGGCGCCGACCCGGGCGGTGGTGGCGCGGAGCCCTCGCGCCACAGGATTGGCGGAAAGTAGGCTTGGCTCGTGCCCCGACCAAGGACCGAGACCGAACCGGACACGCCCAAGGTGCTCGACAAGGCGCTGCGGGTGCTCGACGCGTTCGATGAACACACGCCCGAGTGGTCGGAGACGGCGCTGCGTCACGAACTTGGGCTGCCGTCCACCACGCTGAACCGGATCCTCAGAAGCCTGGAGCGAAGCGGATATGTACTGCGGCGTGAAGACGGGCGCTACCGGCTCGGGCTGGCCGCGATCCGGTTGGGCAATCGAGCCAGCGACTCGCTCGATCTGGCGGCTGTGCTCGACTCGCAGATCCGTTCGGTGGCGAAGCAGACAAACGAGTTGACACTGCTCGCCGTCCCCGATCTCTCGGCCGGCATCGTCCGCTATATCGCCGCAGCGGAGTCGACCAGCCGACTGCGCGTAACCGCGGAGGTCGGCACCGAGATCGCGCTGACGTCCGGCGCGACCGCACGGGTGATCCTGGCCTTCCAGCCGCAATCGGTGATCGACGCCGTGCTCGCTCGCCGGATCAAACGGATCGCCGCGGGCACGCTGACCGACCCGAGCGTCGTTCGGCAGTCCCTGGAGCGCGCCCGCCGCGAGGGCTGGGCGATGAGCTGGGAGGAGACCTACGACGGGGCCTGGGCGGTCGCCGCGCCGCTCGTCGGGGACGATGGGCAGACGGCATTCGCGTCGATCGGCGTCGCCGCGCCGGTGTCGCGCCATACCGACGAGCTCGAGGAGCGGATCAGAACCACGGTGCTCGAGGCGGCTACCAGAGCTCGGCGCACGCTTGGCTACCCGGACCGCGCGCCGGCGTCCCATTAGCGTCGGCGCTATCGACCCGGCGGCAGCGCGTCACCGCCGACCGGCGCCTCGGTGGCCGCGGCGGTCGCCGAGTCACGCGCTCCGCGCAGCCACGACATCTGTGCTCGCGGGCGCGCGTCGACCGTGAGGCTGAAGATGTCGGGGCGGTTGTAGTGACCCACGATGTCCATCGCGTATTGCTCGCGAGCCGCTTGATCGAGGTCGAGGTCCGCGTAGATGATCGTCTCCTCGTTGTGGACCGGACCCACGACCCACTGACCGTCGGGTCCGATGACTCCGCTGCCCCCGGTCAGCATCACCGTCTCGCCGCCCTCGGGATCGGCGCCGGCGCGCATCGCTTCGGTCAATTCGAAGCCGGCCGGCACGGCATCAGCGGGCATGTATGCGCCCGCGACCAAGACGAAGGAGCGGCCTTCGAACGCGTAGTGGCGGCTGGCCAGGTGCGCGAGCTCATACCCCCAGGGCCAGACCGCGACGTGGATTCGCTCGTTCTGCGCGTGCATGGCGAACCGCGCGAGCGGCATCCAGTGCTCCCAGCAGATCAGCCCCCCGAGGCCGCCGTACTCGGTGTCGAGAACGAGCAGGCCGCTCCCATCTTCGCTCCGCGCCCAGATGATTCGCTCGGCATGGGTCGGGACCAGCTTGCGGTGAACCGCTACCTCCCCCGTCGGCCTCACATACAGCAGCGAGTTGTAGAGCGTCCCGCCGGAGACCTCGTTGATCCCCATCACGATCTCGACCGCGCACTCGACCGCCACCTGCGCGAGCGCCTCGGTGGCGGCGCTCGGAACCTGCACGGACTGCGCTAACAGCTGGGCGTACGCGCGCTTGGCCTGCTCGTCACCCCACCCGGCGGCGCCGTAGACCCAGAGCGGATATCCGGGTACCCAGACCTCGGGAAAGGCGATGATTCGGGCGCCTTGCGCGGCGGCAGCTCTGACGAGCTCGATCCCCTTCGCGATCGTCGCGTCCCGGTCGAGGAACACCGGCGATGCCTGTGCCACGGCGACCCGACAGATGCCGCTCTCAGCGGCGGCCCGACCGTTGTCAGTCACAGATTGCCTCCCCGATCCTCTCGTCCGATGTCACTTTCTCCTGCGTCCAAACATACTGGTGGCGATCGCACCCCGAGTGTCAGGTTGGCGAATGCGCCGACCCTGGGCGGCTTTGCCTTGCACCCCGCCGATGCCGCCGGTAGACTCCGTCTCGGGATTATTTCCCGCTATGTGGATAACCTCCGCCACCGCGGACGATTTGACTTCAGGCTTGCTTACGACGGCGGAAGCTCTATCCCGATACGACGAGTGTGAGGACGCTGACCGGCCGCCGCTGGTGGCCCTCGTTCGCCTTCGCGTCGGCGGCCAGACCGGATGAACTCCCGCCGCTACCTGCTCGCGCTGGGTCTGCCCGGACTCATCTGGGTCGCGCTGTTCGTGTCGGTCGCGTTATATGCGCTGCTGGCGATCGCGGTCGGCAGCCTGGACCCGCTGGTGCTGACGCCCGTTCCGGCGTGGAATCCGCTGCACTGGACCAGTCAATGGCTGACCCAGATCGGCACCGATCTCAAGCCTTTCTCCGGAGAGGACTGGGTGGTGTTCCAGCGGACCTGCATCTACATCGCGATCGCCCTCGTCGGCTGCATCGTGGTCGGCTACCCGGTCGCCTACTACACGGCGGTCCGCGCGAAGCGGTCAAAGGGGCTGATCCTGGCCCTGCTGGTCGCCCCGCTGCTCGTCAGCTACATGTTGCGGATGCTCGCGTGGGTCGGATTGCTCGCACCCACGGGGTGGGTCAACGCGGTACTCGTCCCGCTCGGGATCGTCCCGTCTCAGTTCGATTGGCTATCGGGTCGATCGGTGACGGTCGTGTTCGGGCTGATCTACGGCTGGATCCCGTACTTCATCATTCCCCTCTACGCAGCGCTCGCGCGTTTTGACACGCGGTATCTCGAGGCGTCGCGCGACCTCGGCGCGAGTGGTCTGCAGACGTTCCTCCACGTCACGCTGCCGATCTCCAAGCAGGGGATCCTCGCCGGAACCGTCATCGTGGCGCTGCCGATGTTCGGTGACTTCTTCACCAACGGCCTGCTTTCGGGCGTCAGCTCGACGGCGATGGTGGGAACGCTGATCAACACCTACGCGCAGAGCCAGACCGAGCAGGCGCTGGCGGCGGCAGCCGCGGTCTGGTTGACCGTCTTTCTCGCGATCCTGCTCATTCCGTACCTGCGAAGCTCGGCCCGGGCCACGCGCGAGGTGACCGGATGAGCGCGACGTATGCGGCACCGAGGACCACGGCTCCGCCTTCATCCAGCGGACCGCTGACCCGTTTGCGACGGGTGCGGTGGTCGCGCTACGGCCTGGCTGCAGTCGTAGTCGCGTACCTCACCTGGTCGCTCGTGCCTGTGCTGACGGCGTTCTTGTTCTCGTTCAACCGCGGCTACTCCCGTAGCGTCTGGCAGGGCTTCTCGACACGATGGTGGACGGGCCCGCAATCGGTGTTTCACCAATCGATCTACACCGACGCAATTCGCCACAGCTTCCTGCTCGCGGTGCTCGCCGTCGTGATCACCGTGCCGCTCGGCGTCTCGCTCTCGATCTTCCTCAGTCGTTGGCGCGGTGCAACCGCCAAGCCGGCCACGTTCCTGTCGACGGTTCCGCTCGTTGTCCCCGAGCTCGTCCTCGCGCTCGCGATGTTCTTTCTGGTCACCAAGCTCCTGCACTTCGTGTCGCTGGGGACGACGGCTCAGGTCGCCGGCCAGGTGACCTTCATCCTGCCGCTGGTGATCGTCATCACGCGCGGCCGCCTCGCCTCGATCCCGATCGGATTCGAAGAGGCGGCGATGGACCTGGGGGCGAGCCCGATCCAGGCGTTCAGGCTGGCGCTGATCCCACTGCTGCAGCCAGCGATCCTCGCCAGCGCGATCGTCACCTTCGCGGTCTCGATTGACGACTTCGTGATCACGCAGTACATGTCCTCGACGTCAGCGACACAATCGGTGCCGATGCTGATCTACACCGCGACCCGCGGCACCGCCACGCCGGCGCTCAACGCGATGGCGACCGTGATGGCGGTCACGACGGTCGTCGTCACCGCGCTCGGCTACCTCCTCTACCGGGTCCTTGCCCGCAGCGAGGAAATCCCGACGATCGCCCGTGAGGACGTGCCCGCGGTCGGGCTCCTCACCGAGGGAGCGGTCTGATGGCAGGCGGCCAGATCGAGCTCAGGGATCTCTCCAAGTCATTCGACGACGTCGTCGCCGTCAACGAGACCAACCTCGGCATTGCGCCCGGGGAGTTCTTCTCGCTGCTCGGTCCCGTCGGGGTGCGGGAAGACGACCACGCTCCGGATGATCGCTGGGTTCGAGGAGCCGACCTCCGGCCAGATTCTGCTCGACGGCGTGGATCTGTCCCACACGCCGCCCCACAAGCGCCCGGTCAACACGGTCTTCCAGGCGTACATGATCTTTCCGCACCTCAACGTCTACGACAACGTCGCGTTCGGACTCCGGCGCCAGCGCGTGAGTCGCTCGGAACTCCGTGAGCGCGTGGGCAATGCGCTCGAGCTCGTGCAGCTTGGTCAGCTTTCGCATCGCAAGCCGTCGCAGCTGTCAGGCGGGCAGCAGCAGCGAGTCGCGTTGGCTCGCGCGCTGGTGCTGCAGCCGTCCGTGCTGCTGCTCGACGAACCGCTCGGCGCCCTGGACGCGAAGCTGCGCCGGCAGTTGCAGGTAGAGCTCAAGTCGCTGCAGCAGCGGGTCGGGATCACGTTCGTCTACGTGACCCACGATCAAGAGGAGGCGCTGACGATGAGCGATCGGATCGCGGTGATGAGCCAGGGGATCGTGGAGCAGGTCGGAACCCCGCGGGAGGTCTACGACGAGCCGACGACCGAGTTCGTGGCTGACTTCCTCGGCATCTCGAACATGATCACCGCCGAGGCGCAGCCCGATGGAAGCGGTGCCTGCCGACTGCGGACGGGTGAGTTCACCCTGCTGGCGAAGGTCGGAGCGACGGACTTGCGCGGCACCGTGCGATGCGTGGTGCGACCCGAGCGAGTGAAGCTCGAGCCCTACGAGAACAGCGGCGAGTGCCGGGTGCCGGGGATCGTCGAGCACCTCGTCTACCTCGGTAGCGCGACGCGCGTCGTCGTCCATCTGGCGACGGGACAGACGCTCCAATCGCTGATCCAGAGCGACGGCGCGGAGCTCGCATACGACCAGGGGACGGCCGTGCAGGTGTTCCTGCCCCCGGACGCCGTCAGGGTGCTGCGCCCGGTCGGGCATCCAGTTACTCCACCCGGGCCGAGCACGGGCGATGAATCACAAGCCGGCGGACAGAGCGAGGTCAGTGCCACGTCGGGACAAACAATTGAAGGGAGCGTGGAGTGAACAGTCGCGAGGAGAGAGAAGTGGCGCAAGGCTCGAAGCCGATAGAAGGGCAGCCGCCCGCAGACGGGATGGAAATGACACGGCGAACGATGCTCCGCCGCTCGGCCGGAGGTCTGGCGACCGTCGCCGGATCGAGCTGGCTGCTGGCGGCCTGCGGCTCGAGCTCGAGCAGCAGCTCGGGCGGCTCATCGAGCAGCGCCAAGAGCAGTCCTGATCTGCCGATCGCGAGCAAGAAGCGGCCGATCACGCTGCCGATCTTCTCTGACAACAAGCCGATCCCCTCGGGTCGTTCGCCCGAGAAGGGCCCGCTGATCATCTACGACTGGGCGTTCTATCTCAGCCCGGCCGTGGTCAAGAGCTTCGAGCAGAAATACGGCGTCAAGGCCCAGGTGACGACGTTCGCCTCGATCGACGAGGCACTCAACAAGGTCTCCTCGGGCGCGATCACTCCCGACGTGTGGGTGCCGGACGCCGAGCACGTCTACCAGCTTGCCCAGAGCAAGCTGGTACAGCCCATCAACCACAGTTACATCCCGAACCTCGACACTGTCATCAGTGCCGCCGCCGATCCCTGGTACGACAGCGGTGCGCGCTACACGTCACCGAACTACATCAACACGTTCGGCATCGGCTGGCGCAATGACCTGATCAAGATCGATCCCGCATCGATGAAGAATCCCTGGGACGTGTTCTGGAACGTTCCCAAGGGCACTCCGATGGGCATGTTGAACGCCGCGGCGTATGACGCGATCGGGATGTCGCTGATCCGCAACGGCAGTGATCTCGAGTCGGTGAGTCAGTCCGACATCACCGATGCTGCCCACCAGCTGTCACTGCTGAAGCCGGTGAAATGGCAGTACACGAGCTTCCAGCCGCTCGGAACCGGCGTGCAGAAGCTCGCGTTTGCGTTCAACGGTGACTTCGCGGTGATCGGGAACTATCTCCAGAAATCCGTGCCGCTGTCCGCCGTCGACTACTACTTCCCGGCGGCCGGCAACGGCGTGATTCTGAACGACTGCTGGATGATCCCGAAGTCGGCGAAGAATCCCGTCCTCGGACATCTGTTCATGAACCATTTCCTCGAAATGGAGAGCGCGATCAGCAACTTCCGGGATGTGGGCTACCAGACGATGCTCAGCGATCTGACGGTCGACAAGCTCGTCGCTGCGAAGGTTGCCGCACCCCACGAGATCAAGATGGCGTTCTCGCCGCCCGCGTTCCAGAACAACGGCATCCCGATCCCGACGTGGAACACCCAGCAGCTGTCGGCGATCGAGACGGCGTTCACCGGGCTCACATCGGCGTGATCGGGCGAGACGGCTGAAACCGCGCCCCGCAGCCAGTGACGATAGGCAGGGATCGCACGAGCCCGGAGACGCACTCCCGGTCGACCGGTTGGGTGTTTCACGAGCGCTACCTGTGGCATGACACAGGTAGCGCTGCGGGATATCTCGAGGCGGGTGGCTGGCTCGAGCCGCTGGCCCACGTCGAGAGCGTCGCCACCAAGCGTCGCTTCCAGAACCTCGTAGAGGTCAGCGAGCTACGGCGCGAGCTGACCGACGTCCCCCCTCGCCCGGCCACCCGGGAGCAGCTGCTGGCCGTGCACACACCCGAGTACGTAGCCCGGATCGAGGAGCTGAGCGCCGACCGCGGCGGTGACGCGGGAGACCGGACGACCGCGTTCGGACGCGGCGGGTTTGAGATCGCGCAGCTGGCGGCAGGCGGGGCTGTCTGCGCGGTCGAGGCGGTCGTCACCGGCGCGGTGGACAACGCGTATGCGCTCGTCCGCCCTCCCGGGCATCACGCGCTGCCCGACCGCGGCATGGGGTTCTGCATCTTCAACAACATCGCCGTCGCCGTCCGCCACGCCCAGTCGGCCCTCGGGGTGGGACGCGTGGCCATAGTCGACTGGGACGTCCACCACGGAAACGGAACCCAGGCGATCTTCTACGAGGATCCGACCGTGCTCGTGATCTCGGTCCATCAGGACAACTGCTTTCCGCCGGAGTCGGGCACGATCGGCGAGCGCGGCGCGGGCGCCGGCGTTGGCGCGACGATCAACATCCCGCTGCCCGCAGGGTCCGGCGACGGCGCCTACATCGATGCGTTCAGCCGCGTCGTGGTTCCCGCGCTGCAGGGGTTCGAGCCCGAGCTGGTCTTCGTCGCGAGCGGCCTGGACGCAAACGGCTTCGATCCGATGGGCCGGATGCTGCTGCACTCGGACACGTACCGAGCCCTCACGGAGATGCTGCTCGCGTTCACCGGGGGCCGGCTGGTCGTCATCCACGAGGGCGGCTACAGCGACTTCTACGTCCCCTTCTGCGGACTGGCGATCGTCGAGACGCTGGCCGGCCGACGGACGGCCGTCGAGGACCCTTACTTGGAGGACGTCAGGCTGATGGCGGGCCAGGAGTGCAGCGGTCACCAGCGAGCGGCGATCGACGCTGCAATGCAGCTCGTCGGACTGGCGACCGGTTGAACGCCACGAGCGTCTCTGCGAGAATATCGGGAAACTCAAGCCACATTACGGGAAACTAATGATCAGAACTGGCGACCAGTACCGCGATTCGATCCGCGACGACCGAGACGTTTGGATCGACGGCCAGAGGGTCGATGACGTCCCCAATCACCCCGCGTTCAAGCCGATCGTCGACGCCCGCGCGCGAATCTATGACCTCGCCCACGAAGACGCGACCCGCGATGTGATGTCCTATGTCGATCCGGAGACGGACGAGCGCTGCCCGGTCGCCCGAAGATGCCGTTCTCGAAGGCCGACTGGGAGGGCAAGCGCGCCGCGGTCGATTGCGTGCTCGATGACGTCGGCGGGATCATCACGCGCGTCGGCGATGAGACCGCCGGCGAGATGTGGTCGCTCTACGACGGGCAGGACGTCCTGAATGAGATAACGCCGGCGTTCTCGGAGCATATCCGTGACCATGTGCACGCGCTGGCGCGCTACGACACGTTCCACGTATCGGGCAACACCAACCCGAAGGGCGATCGCAGCCTGCGCCCGCAGGCCCAGGATCCCGACGTGCTGCTTCACGTCGTGCGCGAGACCAGCGATGGCATCATCGTCCGCGGCGCGAAGTTCGAGACCGCTGCCGCGTACGCGAACCAGGCGTTCATCAAGCCGACGATCGG
>CAWBFH010000011.1:0-337582 GCA_963788005.1 uncultured Solirubrobacterales bacterium
GCAAATCACGGAGCTTGACAAGCCTCTCAAGGCGCGCGATCCGATCTTCGCCGGCGTTGTCTCCGGTTGCTTTCGGCACCTCAGCTTTCGGCGCGTGAGACTGTGAGAAGCGATTGACCCCAGCAGCGAACTCGCGGGCGGACTTGACGACTGAGCCGCTGTTGCTACCGAGCTGCGTCGCCATGCTTACTCTCGGACCTTCGATCGTCAGATACGACTGTCGAGTGAGTCGTTTGCTACCGGACTGGCCGACCGTGGCCGTGGCACCGATGGCGGATCCAGAGCCATGCTTCGAACAGACGGTTTCCCCGCTGGCGTAAAGCTCGATGCTCGTAAAGCCGTGTGCGAATTTCGCGATGGCAGGACCACGAGCGTCTTTGCGCTCCTTCTCGCGCTGAAGAGCCTTGTAGTTCGCGACCCGCTTAGCGTGACGGCGCTCCGCGCGATCTTCTCGCGTCATTGAGCGCCCCTGATCCTGAATCGAACGGTGATGGCTCCGACCTGGCCGCGTGCCTTGTGAAAGCAGGACTCGTCAGCGCCCGTGCCCACGTTGTCGCTCGTGCATCGGAACTGGCCGACGTATTCCTGACCGCTACCCGAGATCGTGACGCCGACCGTGGCACTGGAGCCAGACCGTTCCCAGGCTTTGAGATCGGCTATTACGGCCCACTCGCCGACGAAGCAGGGCACTTGTCGCGGCGCGACGTGCGAATCGAACTCGCCGATGTAATGCCGTCCGAGATACCCGGCCGTCTGCGCGGACATACCGACGTGCCAGCGAGCGACCTCGAATAGCCCGTCATTGGTGGTGAGGCCGCTGCCGTGATTGCTGCAACTGCGAACCCATGGCGATGCCGACGCTGACGCGGGGATAGCTAGGAGCGCCAAGCCGGCGACAAAACCGATGATGCGAATTCTCATTGATCCCCCAAAGGAGCTACACACAGCCAAGGATCAGAAGTGATCGCCATTGCACGGCGCTGATCGTCGCGACGACCGTTCACCGTAAACCAGTGAGAGGGTAGGGTCGGGCGTCGGTGACAGGCGCGACGCCTGCGGTTCAGCGACGAGCCTCGCGTTTAGCCGAAGCTGACACCGATGCTCGATGTCTGGTCAGCGGTGTCGTCGCCACTCACGGAAAGCGTGACCATCGAAACTCCTTTATCTACGTGAACGCGGTTTCCCTTTGTCGCGCGCGCCACGTATTGTGTTACCACGGGAGCGTCGGTACAACTTGGCACTCCGCCGGTGAGTGGTTGGCAGATGGCGGTAACAAACGAGGTACCGCCGGGTGATTCGTCGCAGCCGACTCCGCTGCTGACAGTTCGGTCTAACGTCTGGCGGCCTGTCACGGATCCCGAAGGCGAGTTGATGGTAAACCGTCCCGAGAAGTGCATCACGACGCCGCCTTCGGGGAAAAAGGTGTCGGTGTTAGGAAAGAGCTTGTAGGTTATGTGGCCAGCCTCGGTGAACGTCCCGGCATAGGGGCCGGATGCGGTGCCGGTGAACGTAAAGTGAGTCCTGGTTCTTCCCAGCGAACACTCATTATTGGTGAGGGGTAGCCCGCTAGGGGGGGTCGCGGAACCCGTCAGCGTCTCGCCTGCCAGCATCGAAGAGGGTGCGGCGGCGCTGGCCAGCCCACCAAACACCAGGGACAGCAGAATCGCTGAAAACGCTGCGGCCAGACAGCGGCTAGCAAGAAGCATGACTCCTCCTTCGGCTTGACAGCCAACTAACGCGAGCAGACACGCAGATCTTCCGAGGGCTGTGATGCCCCAACGGGAGATAAAGGCCCGGCCGAGCCATCATCGCGATCAGCCCGACCGGGCACACCCACTACCACTACGGGAGGGCGACTGGCTCGGGACCTAGACCTCGCCTTCACGGCCGCACTAGATCATGCGACCGCTCGACCGGAACCCCCATGGCCGAAGATTGCGGCCGCCCAAGGTCCACACATCCCCTCTGGACGGCCGTCTGCGCGGGGCGAGCGATTCAATCTCCCCGCACAAGTTGTCGGCGGCCAGGCAAGGAACTGGCCGCCGCTGCGTAGTGCACTGGAAGACACCGCGCAAGTTGTGTCAGGCTGGCACCGGCGCCTGAGCAGGCTCGGAGGTCGGGCAGTACATCTGGTGGATGAACTCCACGACGTCTGCGGACGGCAGCGGGACCTCCGCCTCGTTCTCGGGCAGCGCCCAGGCCTGGGCCGTCTCGGGATCGTTCGTGACGTTCGTCTGCTGGCCGCCGAGATATTGAGCCTCGGGTGCGCGTCGTCCACGGTGGACGCATGCTGAGAGTCCCCGAACCCTGGCGACAACGTCCTGTCGGGCGGCCTCGGGGCCTGCGACGATCTTGGCTGCCTTCTCGCGGGCTGCCAAGAGGTCTGAGGTCGTCTGCCGCGCCTCGGGCTCGATCTCGTCGAGAAGTTCCTTGATGTGGCCTCGGGTGAAGTCGACGACATTCGTCCGGACGCGTTGGAGCGCCGTTTCGGCGGCGGCACTCGGCGGTTTGTGCGGTGCGATTTTGCCAGATGTGCAACCCGGTGATTGCACGACTATCTAGCGACCGCCGAGCAGGCGTTCTGGCGAATTGCGTTAGTGCCCCTACCCCACCCGCCCGTTTGTCAAGAGGACGTTCGTGGCTGGCGCTGCTCGGGGAGCCTGCCTGCTGGCCGCTGTTCGCGCCCTGTATCGGCTTAGGCGTTCTGCGGGGACTCTTCGATGGCGTTCGTACCCTCGCGAAGGATGAGACGTGCGATTGTTGCCGTAGGTCTGCTTGCCGCCTTGGCAGTATTGCTCTCCGGCTGCGGTCGCGCTTCGGCTCCTGAGCCTGAAGCCCTGGTAGCGCCTCACGACGATGCTGCGTGGGTAGCTCCTGTTGCTTTAGATGCGTCGTCGGGTGGTATTGCCTCACCGCCGTCTCTTTGCATCTCGAACGATTGCGGGCCTGCCGGGGCGGCGCTGCACTGGTCGATTGCCCCTTGGGGTCATACGACCACCGGCTACTACGTCTATGTCACGAACACGGCGCTCGGACGGCAAGTAGCGGACGTACATAGCTCGCCCTTGGGTATCCCCGGCGGCGACTGCGGAACTACCGTCCTGCTAGGGGTTCGTGCTCACGATAACGCTACTCCGACGCCCGACACGAGCCCGCTCTTTTCGTCCACGTACACGACGCCGGCTTGCGGCGGCGGTGGCGGTGGCGGTGGTACGCCGGGAACTCAGCCCGTTGGGGATCCGCAGGGGATCAACTGGACGCTGGCGTTCGATGATGAGTTCAATGGAACCTCGATCGACCAGACCAAATGGTCGATTTTCGGCGCCCCTGGTCCGAACAAGAGCAACAACGGCGTGACCTCATCTCAGGCCGATTGCACGGAGAGTGGCGGCGATCTGCGCCTTGATCTGCCCGGCGACGGTACGGGCTGCGACATGGCGAGCGCGTCGCGGCCGTACACGGGTCAGTCCACCGGCGCGAACGCATGGGATCTTGGCGTCGGCGACTACATGGAGGCTCGCGTTTGGTTCGCCGCTGCGACGGCGAGCCCGAATGATCCGATCGCGAACTGGCCCGCGTTCTGGACCAGTGGCGCCCATTGGCCCGCGAACGGCGAAATTGACATCGCGGAGGGGCTTGCGAAGCTGACGTCCACGTATCACGAGTGCAACGTGACGCCGCCCGTGGTGGGCTGCGGGAACACGCAGGACACGACCATCACGCCTCAGCCCATTACCGGCTGGGGTGGCGCATGGCATATCTACGGCACGTATCGCACCGCAACGGACGATTACGTGTACTGGGACGGCAACCTTGTTGCTGACCATAAGGTGAACGACCTTGGTGGTTTCCAGGCGCTCCGTATCACCATCGGTACCCACGGTGCTACAAATCCTTCGACAGTGACTGGCTCCGCCGGGGACATGCTCGTGGACTGGGTTAGGGGTTATACGCAGGAGGGGATCTAATGAGCTTCGCCCCGTCTCCATCGGCACGGCCGTACAGGCTGCGTCGGGCAGCGGTATGACGGGCCTAGCTTACGGACGGCCACCCACGGCCGAAACCCGCTGGTTGTTGGTGGTTGGCACTGGGATAACGGTGATCTTCACGGGCGCACCCGATCCGGCCATGCCGCTGCGCTCGGGTTGAGAGCGAGTCAACGAGCTGCTCGAGCTGCCGGCGACACTGGAAGCAGCGTTTCCCTCCGAGATCACCATCGACTGACGTGCGATTGAAGCGGACGTTGCAATGCTGGCAGCGGGTCACGCGATCACCGTCTGACCGTTACGAACGTACCGCTTCGGCTTCCGGCCTGCATGCGGGCAATCGTGGTCGTCACCCGGTTTCAGCCAGACGTGAACG
Source organism: uncultured Solirubrobacterales bacterium (assembly GCA_963788005.1). Classification (GTDB taxonomy): domain Bacteria; phylum Actinomycetota; class Thermoleophilia; order Solirubrobacterales; family Solirubrobacteraceae; genus Palsa-465. The sequence goes on from CAWBFH010000011.1 coordinate 4,363, forward strand.
CCAGCATGGGAGCAGGCGAGGCAGGCTTTAGAACCCCAGGCGACTGGCTCATCGTCATCTTCACGCTCTCGGCGGCGGCCGGTGCCGGGTGCTGGTGGCGCGACTCGTACGCCCCGGTGCTTGCTCAACGCGAGAGCGGCCTGCCAGCGGGGTTCGCCCGAGACGGCTCTCGGTCTTGTCGAGCAGCTTGTTCAGAGCGTTGCGGAAGTCGGTCGGCGCCGTGGTAATCAGAGTGCTCTGATTGGGGCGGTGGATGCCGGTCGAGAGGACTTCGAACTGCCCGCACACTTGCGGACGCGCACACCGAGGCCCGGCCCATTTACGTCGGAAGCGACATGGCAGCCCCCGCCGCGAAGGTATGATCGGCCGCGAGAGTCGGAACCAATCGAGAAAGGGACCTCCATCCAGAGAGGACCTGGATCAGTCGCGGAGATATCTGCAGCCTCGAGCGCGTCGGGATCGGTCAGGTGCGCCCGCGGAGCGAAGCGTTTCTGTGAGCTGGATATGGTCCAGGAGGTCGAACCATGAGTCCAGTGCTGCAGGCGTTCGAACTGCTCGGCCGTGCGATATTCAGCGGCCAGTACCTGCTCTACGTGCTGCTCGCCCCCGTGCTCCTGGCGTGCGGGGTCAAGTTCAACCAGAAGCTGCAGGCGCTCAACTGGCGCTGGCTCGAGTGGTCACCGTTCCACGTGCGGTCAAACGTGGTGCTGCTGCCGATCAAGCTGAAGTGGGCCTGGGCGCCGTACGCGCTTGCGCTCGCGTTCGTGATGCCGTTTCTGGCGTTGCTCGAGGAGTGGATCTTCCGGGCCGGAACGACTAACTGGGTGCGCGGGCTGCTGATCGGGACGCTGGCGTTCGGCGTCTGCCACCTGTTCTCGTTCGTGAGCGTGCGAATGGTCGTCTACCTGACGCTCGTCGGAGCGCTGTTCGTCCAGGTCTACCTCGCGGCCGGAATCATCGCCGTGTTCGTGTTGCACGCGACCTACAACCTCACGGCACTCGGCATGACGGTCGCGACCCGCAAGCGCGGGCTGCTCACCTGAGCGAGACCATTTGTTGGGCCTGGTGGCCCACCCGCCGGGTCTACAGGCCGGGCGCCGAGCGGGCGTTCCAAAGCAAACCGGCGCCTAGCGACGCGTACGCTGCTACTCTCCCGCGCCGCTTTCGCACGATTTTCACAAGTTTGACCCAGGAGGAGTTCTTTGCTTCGCACCCTAGCTGCCTCCGGCGTCGCGACCGTGGTCGCGATCTTGCTGATGGCTGTACCGGCCGTCGCCCGCGTCGACTATTCGGGCCAGGCCTACGACATCTTGGCCCCCGGGGAATTCGGCGGCCTGCCGGCCAACCAGTTCTCGACCGACCAGGGTGTGCTCTACAACGACCTGACGCCGGTCCAGGGACACGTTACGGCGGCCGACCTGAAGAAGTTCTACCTGTCGGAGAAGTTCGGCGTCCAGGGTCCGGTGATCCGCAGCGAGCAGACCGGCCGGCCGGGGCTGCGGATCCTGCGCGACAGCCACGACATCCCGCACATCTACGGCAAGACGCGCGCCGACGTGATGTTCGGCTCGGGGTGGGTCGCGGCCGAGGATCGCGGACTGCTGCTGCTCGAGGGCCTCGGCCCCGCCTACCTGGCGACGCTCGACGCTCCGGGTATCAACCCGTTCAGCCTCGTTACCTCGGGACGTTCGTTCACGCCGAGCAAGCAGGCGATCGCGTTCGTCGCCAAGCAGGAGAACGTGCTGCGCCGCGCGGGCAAGCAAGGCCGCCAGGTGCTCAGTGACCTGCGCAACTGGGTCGCGGGGATCAACGCCTACGAGGCCTCTTCGGAGCAGTCAGGACCGAAGCTCCCGCGCGCGACGCTACCCGACGCGATCGCCGGTTTTGCATTCATCGGTTCGATCTTCGGTGATGGCGGCGGCACCGAGGTCGCCAACTCGGACTTCCTCGCGCGGCTGGAGCGCCGGCTCGGCCCCAAGGCGGGCCTGAAGGTGTTCCGCGACCTGCGCGAGGTCAACGATCCCGAGGCTCCGACCACGATCAAGAAGCGCTTCCCCTACGACGGCGTCCCGAAGGGGCCGACTCCGGGAGCGATGGTCATCGACCCAGGCTCGGAGAGCTCTGCCGAGACCACCGCGCTCGCTACGACCGCCTCCTCGCATCGCCTCGCCTCCAACTTCATCATTGCCGGGTCAAAGCACTCGGCCAACGGCCATCCGCTCGCCGTGATGGGACCGCAGTTGGGCTACTACTACCCCGAGATCGTGATGCAGGGTGACCTCCACGGCGGTGGCATCGACGCCGAGGGGATCATCGCGCCGATCTCCCCGTATGTGTTCATCGGACGCGGGCGCGACTTCGCCTGGAGCCTGACCAGTGCCACGTCCGAGAACGAGCAGCAGTTCCTCGAGAAGCTCTGCAACCCGAACGGAAGCCGCCCGACGCGCGCCTCCACGCACTACATCTACAAGGGCCGTTGCCGGGCGATGAAGCTGTTCGACGCGGGCTTCATCGGTGCCGGCCAGGGCCAGCCCGCACACGAGGTCAAATTCCTCGAGAGCGTCCACGGCCCGATCAGCGGCACGGTCACGGTGCACGGCCGGCCGTACGCGGTCGCGCTCGACCGCTCGACCCGCGGCGACGAGCCAACCGGCGAGATCGCGCTCAGTGACCTGGACTCAAACCGGGTCCACAACCCCGAGCAGTTCTTCCGCGCCGTCAACCACTTCGGCACGACGTTCAACTGGCCCTACATCGACAGCAAGCACATCGCGTACTTCTCGTCGGGCCGCCTGCCGATCATGGCGCCCGGCACCGACCCCAGCCTGCCGGCGCTCGGCACCGGAAAGTACGACTGGCGTGGCTGGCTGCCGCTCAACCGGCACCCGCACATGATCGAGCCGCGCTCCGACATCCTCACCAACTGGAACAACAAGCCGGCCCCGGGCTGGGGAGCGGCCTCCAACAACTGGAGCTACGGGTCTGTGCACCGCGTGCAGCTCTACCGCGGCTTCACGAAGGGGATGCACCTCAACAACGACGTCTCGATCATGAACCGCGCGGCGACGGAGGACCTGCGCGTGATCAAGGTCTGGCCGATCATCAGACGGGTCCTGAACGGGGGTCATGCCCCGAGCAGGCTCGCCGCCCAGGCGGCTGACCTGATCGATCGCTGGCGCCGTGAAGGCTCGAGCCGGATCGACGCCAACGGCGACGGGAAGATCGACGCTCCCGGCGCAGCGGTGATGGATACGGCGTGGCCGGGACTCGCGACCGCGGTGCTGCGCCCGGTGCTCGGGCCGCTGACCGCGAATCTCGAGCAGCTGCTTCCGCTCAGCTCGACGCCCAACTTCGGCGACGGGTGGTTCGGGTACGTGTCCAAGGACCTGCGGACGGAGCTCGGGATGAAGGTCCGCGGGCCCTACAGCCGCCGCTATTGCGGCAACGGCAGCCTCAAGGCCTGCCGCAAATCGCTGTGGGCGGCGATCCAGGATGCCGCCAACAAGCTCGCGGCGACCCAGGGTCCGAACCCGAACGACTGGTTCTCCAGTGCCACCGCGGAGCGGATCTCGTTCATCCCCGGGCTGATCCCGTTCACGATGAGCTGGACCAACCGCTCGACGTTCCAGCAGGTGATCGATTTCACCGGGCACGCCAAGCCATAGCGCTGCCGTCGTCCGAAGCTAGAGCAACGCCGCCAGCTCGCCGGACAGGTCACCCCGTCCGGCGAGCTCTACGCGTTCGAGCCCGAGCCAGCTGGCGACCAGCTGCAGCTCGGCCGCGAGCTCGGTGGCGACGTGGCCACGGTCGACCTCGGGCTCGGCGAAGGCTCCCTGGACCAGGAGCGCGCTGCGCTCGCGGTCTGACTTGAGGTCGACCCGCGCGACCAGCTGTTCGCCGAGCAGGAACGGGAGCACGTAGTAGCCGTACACGCGCTTGGGTGCGGGCGTGTAGATCTCGATCCGATAATGGAAATCAAACAGCCGCTCGGTCCGCTGGCGAAACCAGATCAGCGAGTCGAACGGTGACAGCAGCGCGCGGGCGCGTACGCGCCGCGGCTGGCGGGCGCCCGGCCACAGGTACGCGGGCGCGGCCCAGCCGGTGACCTGGACCGCCTGCAGCTCGCCGGCGGCGACAAGCTCGGCAACGCGCGCCTTGGAGTCCGCGCGCGGGAGCCGGAAGTAGTCCCCGAGGTCCGGCTCGGTCGCTACCCCGAGCGCTCTCGCGGCGACGCGCACGAGCTCGCGCTGGGCGTCCGCGGCATCGGGCGTCGGACGCTCCCGGATCCGCTCCGGGAGCACCCGCTCGGACGTGTCGTAGAGGCGCTCGAAGTTGATCCGCCGGGCGGCGGCAATCTGGCCGCTGAAGAAAAGGTGCTCGAGCGCGACCTTGCCCTCGTGCCAGTTCCACATGTGCCCCGGCCGCGGGGGCGGTCGCACGGCTCCGGTATCGCGTGCTCGGATCGGACCGTCGCGGGCCACGAGCGCGAGCGTCTCGGCGACGAGCTCGGGCTGCTCGCGGGCGATTCTCGAGATCGACCCCCACGCCTCGCGGTCGATGTCCGCCATCCGCCAGCGAAACAGCGGGTGCAGGTCAACGGGGATCAGCGATGCCTCGTGTGCCCAGTACTCGACCAGCCGGCGGTCGATTTTGCCGCTGCCATGACCGGCGATCCGATCCAGCCGGGCGCGGTCGTAGGGCCCGAGCCGCGAAAAGACGGGCATGTAGTGCGAGCGGGAGAAGACGTTGACCGAGTCGAGCTGAAGCACCCCGAGCCGTCCGACGAGCGCTTCGATCTGGTTGATACTCGCGGGCCGCGTCGGCCGGGGACGATCAAACCCCTGCGCGGCGAGCGCGATCCGCCGCGCGCGGGCGACGGTCAGTTTGCGGTGCAGTGGTCGTGAGGTCACGGTCTGACGGCCGTTCGAGAGGGCGGCCCGCCGCGAGAGTACCGGGGCGATCGGCTCGTGCTTACGAGAGCCCAGGGCGGGTATGCCCGCGACCAGTGCCGCAAAGCCAGGGAGGCGTCATGTCCAAGCTGATCAGGGAAATGCACATCAAGCTGTCGGGCCTGCTCGTGCTCGCGGTGTTGATCGGGATCGCCGCCACCGCTGCTCCGGTCGCCTCCGCGGCGACGTCCGGCGCCAAGCTGGCGCCCGCAGCGATGGCGAGCGGCAGCGCGCCAGGCGGCCCAGGCACCACGGCATACATGGATGTAGCGCGCAAGGACTGCTTTGGAACGGCGCGCGACACCAGGTCCAAGGTGTGGTTCACCGTCGCCGACGGAGTGCTGTCAGACGGGTTCAGCCCGACGATCGAGAACAGCAACGTGAACACCGTGCAGTACATCGTCACCGACGGCAAGACGTTCGCCGATCTCCAGCAGCGCGACATGACCTACTCGGTCAGCTCCCCTGACCGCAGTGGCATGGTCTGCCGCGTAACCAGCACCGACGCCGCGCACCACTTTCGCCTGGTCAGCGACTACATCGCCGACCCAGCCCGAGCCAGCGTCCTCGTGCACACGAGGCTCGAGCCCTACAACTCCGGCGCGGGTTCGATCAGCGCGCTGAAAATCTACGTCCGCTACGACGCGACCATCGACAACACCGGCGGTGGTGGTTCGGCGAACGGCGGACCAAACGACGCGACGGTTGATCCGGCCACGACCGCGCTCGTGTCCTCGGACACGGAACGGCCGACGGGCCCATTCTCGGCGCAAGTGGTCGGCGCGCTGATAGGCAACCGGCCGTTCGAGGCCGAGTCGAGCGGCTTCGTCGGGACGCCCAGCGACGGTCTCAGCCAACTCGATACCGATCACAAGTTGGTCGACACCTACAGATCGGCCGACGACGGCAACGTCGAGCAGACCGCCCTGGTCGACCAGAGGCCCGGGCGGCCGTTCACGCTGGCCCTCGGCTTCGCGCCGTCCGCCCCCGCGGCGATAGCGACCGCCAAAGCCAGCGCGAAACGACCGTTTGGCGCCACGCTGGCCCGCTACGAGCAAGGCTGGCGCGCTTACGACGACAGCCTTGTCGCCGCGCCACGGCATTTGCCGGGCTACTCGGCGGCGCAGGACGCGTCGATGCAGCGAAGCTACTGGCTGTCGGCCAACGTGATCAAGGCCGCCGAGGACAAGACGCACCTGGGGGCGTTCGTCGCCTCGCCCACCGATCCCTGGGGCCAAGCGGTCCCGGCCGATACAACGCATCCGGGGTGGACTTATCGTGAGGTCTTCGCGCGCGACAGCTACGAGACCTTCACGGGTCTACTGGCGGACGGCGACCGTGCGAGCGCGCGACAGATGGTGAGCTTCCTGTTCGACCGCGCCCAACAGCCCGACGGGAGCTTCCCGCGGAACTCGCTGGTCGACGGTGCTGTCGCGCCGGACACGTTCGGGCTCTCGGAGATCGATGAGGACGCCTATCCCCTGCTAATGGCGTGGGAGGCCGGCTTTGGCGGTCAGGGCGCTTTCTACCGGCGGCACGTCCGCCCCGATGCTGACTTCATCGTCGATCATGGCCCCAACTATGGGGTCGAGCGGTGGGAGGAGCACCCCGGCTACTCGCCGACCACGCTCGCGGCCGAGATCGCCGGCCTGGTCGCGGCCGCTGACCTCGCCAAGGCCGCCGGGGACGATGCCCGGGCGCAGCTTTACCTCGCGACCGCGGACGACTATCAGCGCAACGTCAAGAACTGGACCGTGACCTCAACCGGTCCGTACGGCGGCCACCGGTACTTCATCCGCCTATCGCCGACCGGGGATCCGAACGCCGCCGAGTCCTACGATCTGGGCAACGGCAGCCTCACCGATGTCGACCAGCGTTCGGTGATCGACGCCAGCTTCCTCGAGCTGACACGAATGGGCGAGCTCCCTGCGAATGACCCCGACATCCGGGCTTCGCTGCGAGTCGTGGACTCCGTGCTGGAGAGCCACACGAACTCTGGCCCCGGCTGGCACCGCTACGGCGTCCAGGCGCAGGGCAGCAGCGACGGTTACGGTGATTGTTACGTTCCTGACCCGACCGACTGCTCACCGATGGGCGCGCCGTGGTTCGGTCCCGGCACGGGATCGGGTCATCTGTGGCCGCTGCTCGACGGCGAGCGCGCCGAACAGGACCTGCAGGCCAGCGACGTCCGAGGCGCTTCTGGGCTCGCGCTGACGATGCAGCGGATGTCATGGGGAGTCGGGCTCGTGCCCGAGCAGGTGTGGGAGGACCCGGACACGCCCGCCTCGCCCTACGGCAGCGACCCGGCGACCGAGTCGATCGGCTTCACCAACGGCAAGGCCGCGGGCTCTGCCACACCGCTGATCTGGGCTCAGGCTCAGTACCTCAGGCTCCTGCGCGACCTACAGACCGGGAAGCTCCTCGACCAGCCCGCCGACACACGGGCGCGCTATCTCAAGGGCGCTCCGACCGAAATGCCCGTGACGATCACCTTCCCGGCCGCGGGGGCCACGGTGTCACCGACCACCACCGTGACCGGCACGACCAGCCCGGGAGCCACCGTCGAGGTCGCCAGCGGTCAGCCGGGGTCGACGACCAACGCCACCTCGGTGGTGTCGACCGTCGCCGGCGTGGATGGGACGTTCAAGGCGACCGTCGCGACGGCCTCGCCGCAGACCGTGATAACAGCGGCGACCACCGCGGGCGCGCACGCTTCGGGTTGGGCGCAGGTGACCGTGACCGGTCCGTAGAGCGACGAGCGCGCCCGACATCCTCGGGCCAGAGGCCTAGTGCCCGGCCATCTCGTCGATGCAGACGGTGAGCGCGAGGATCAGGGCATCGTCCTGGGCGGGCGCGATCTCGATCCCGTACGTGTCACGGACGCGGAACCAGCGCTTGGAGATCTCCGCGATCTTTTCCCCGTCGCGCTCGATCTCGAACTCGTGATCGACCACGTTCCCTTTGGCGCTCAGCTCGCCGCCGGCTTCGAGCTGGACCGTGAAGCGGTCACGGAACGGGGTCACGAGTGCCTTCTTGACGGTCGCGACGGTATCGCCGTTGCGCTCAACCTTCATCGTGTCGCGGACCCTGAGTTCGCGCTCCTGGATCTTGAACAGCTCGTCACCCGACGGGGACTCGAGGATGAACGTGCTTCGCGCGCGAAGCGCCTTGCCGTCGACCTTGAACGCTCGCTCCCCGCCTTCGGTCTCGATCCAGAAGTCGTCGCCGATCGAGAGCAGTTTCTCGCGCATCCGGTACCGCGTTCCGGCCGGCTCGTCATCTCGATGCAGGAATCCCATTGCTTCTTGATCGTGGCGAGCTTTGGTCGGAGCTCATCACCCGATCGGGATGACGCGACGCTGGGCCGGCCTACCGCATGGACGTGGCGCTCTCGAGGTTGCCTCGGCGCAGGGGCTTTTCGAACCAGTGCTCGGCAAACGGCTCGTCGTTGAACGGTGCGACCTCGACGTATCCGGCGGAGCGGTACATCGCGATCGCCTCGACGAGCGCACCGTTGGTCTCCAGACGTGCTGCGGGCGCGCCGGCCCGCAGGGCGCACGCTTCGAGGGCCACCAGCAGACGGCGCCCGATTCCGAGGCCCCGCACGGATTCGGCGACCCACATGCGTTTGATCTCGGTGGCTGCGCGGGCGTGGTGTTTGACGGCGCCACAGCCGATCGGCTCGTCGCGAAGATAGGCGATCAGAAATGCACCGGCCGGAGGGACGAGTTCGTGCGGCTCTGCGGAGACCCCGGCGGCGGGGTCGTAATGGGTGCCCGATCGACGGTCGAGCTCGGCGAAGTACGCCGCCAGGCAGTAGGCCGCGTCGCGACCGGCCGGGTCGACGGTGCGGATCTCGATCCTCGCAGAGTCAGAGTTCTTCCCGGTCATGTCACGATCGAGCGGGGTACGTCGTCAGTACACCATGAACGACATCACCCATCATCGGATCCACGGGGGTCATCGGCCGGCGGGCCGTCCGTCAAGTTGTCGCCGCCGGATACCGAGTCACGGGCGTGACGCGCTCGGCGCGTGGCGGCTGGTGGAAGTATCGTGCGCCACGTGTCGCTCACCGGCGCACCGTCGCACCGCACTTCGGACGGCAGCGAGCCCAAGCGCTAGCCGTGGCCGGAGGCTGGTTTGAAAGCGTGGCGGAGGCGCAGCGGCGCGCGAAGCGTGCGCTGCCGAGATCGGTCTATCTCGCGCTGCTGGCGGGCTCCGAGGCCGGGATGACGCTCGCGGACAACGTCGCGGCGTTCGGAGAGCTCGGGTTCGCGCCGCACGTCGCCGGCCAACCGCAGCAGCGGGTGCTCGAGACGACGGTCATGGGCCAGCAGCTCGCGCTCCCGGTGCTCATCTCCCCCACCGGCGTCCAGGCGGTCCATCCCGACGGCGAGGTTGCCGTGGCGCGTGCCGCCGCGGCGCGCGGCACCGCGATCGGGCTGAGCTCGTTCGCGAGCAAGCCGATCGAGGCGGTCATCGCCGCCAACCCACAGACGTTCTTTCAGGTCTACTGGGCCGGCTCGCGCGATCAGCTCTCCGAGCGCGTGCAACGGGCCGCAGCAGCAGGCGCTGCCGGCCTGATCGTGACCCTCGACTGGTCCTTCTCACACAGCCGCGACTGGGGCAGCCCCGCAATCCCCGAACGGCTCGACGCCCAGGCGATCCTCAAGCAGCTGCCCGGCGCGATCATCCGTCCCCGTTGGCTGGCGGCCTGGGCGCGGAGCGGTGGACCGCCTGACCTGACGGTCCCCAACATGGCCACCGGCGGCACGCCGGCGCCGACCTTCTTCGGCGCCTACGGGGAGTGGATGCAGACGCCGCCGGCGTCGTGGGACGACCTGCGATGGTTGCGCGAACAGTGGGAGGGCCCGCTGATGATCAAGGGGATCATGCGCGCCGACGACGCCCGCCGCGCCGTGGAGATCGGGGCGAGCGCGATCTCGGTCTCAAACCACGGGGGCAACAACTTGGATGGCACGCCCGGTTGCATCCGCGCGCTGCCGGGGATCGTTGAAGCGGTGGGCGATCAGGTCGACGTCGTCCTCGACGGCGGGATCCGCCGCGGCGGTGATGTGGTCAAGGCGCTCGCGCTCGGCGCCCGCGCCGTGATGATCGGCCGCGCCTACCTGTGGGGCCTGGCGGCCGCCGGTCAGGCCGGGGTCGAGAACGTGCTCGACATCATGCGCAACGGGATCGACTCGGCGCTGCTCGGGCTCGCGCGCGCCTCGGTCGCCGAGCTCTCGCCCGACGACCTGCTGATCCCGCCCGGGTTCGCGCGCGGGCTCGACCAGCGCTGACGGCAGCCGGCCCGCAGCGCGCGTCAGGCGAGAGCCCGCTCGAGTGACTCGGTCAGCTGCGCCAGCGTCGCCGCGGGCAGATAGCGGCCACCCCCCCGCCGCGCGAGCGCCGTTCCGGCCGCGACGGCGTCGGGCTCGGCGCTCGTGCCGAGCACGTGGAGGCAGTCGAGGAGCCCCGCCGCCGGCAGCGGATCCTGACCCTTGGTGTGCAGCGCGTCGGATAACAGCAGCGCCGTCCGCCCCCCCGGCGGCACGCGCTCGAGCAGGTCTGCGGCCACCCGCAGCGCCCGCGCGAGGTCGGTCGTCCCGTGGCCGCGCAACGACAGCAGGTCATCGACGACCGCGGGTCGCGGGGCGCGCCTGCAGGTCTGAGAGCAGGACCAGCGGCTCGGAGGCGAACGCGATCACGCTGCAACGCAGCCGCTCGCCACGAGCGCTGACGACCGCCGCCCCGGCCACCGCCGCCAGCGCCACGGCGTGGCCGCTCATCGAGCCGCTGCGATCGACCAGCAGGCAGACCGACCGTGGGGCGGCGGCGAACTGGCGAGCGACGAGCTCGTGCGCGTGCTGCGGCCGGCGGCCGAGGCTCCGCTCGAGCGTCCGGTCGAGGTCGAGATCCCCGTCCAGCGCGCCGGCGCGGCTGACCATCCTGCGCGTGCCGCGCCGGCGGGGCGTGGCCGCGCGCCCCAGGGACGGCAGCAGCCGCCGTGCCAGTCGTCGCGCCTCGCGCCGCAGCGCCGGATCGGTCGCGACCGCGAGGTCGGCGAGCAAGCGCCAGGGCGGCGTCCCCGTCGCGCGCCAGCTCCTTGCGGAACGTCGCCGCGTCGAGCTGCCCGACCGCCGGGGACACCTGCTCGAAGGAAGAATGCGCCGAACCGAGGCGTTCGCGATCAAGCGTCCTGCGCGCCTGGTCGGCGATCTTGTCGCGCGTCTGCTGCGGGGTCAGGGCGCCGCGTCGTCCGGCCGGGGGCCGTCCGGCGGGGCGCCGGCTCTCCCCGGTGCCGGCTCGCGATCGAGGGCCAGCGCCCGGTCGAGCAGTTCGGCGATCACCTCCTCGACCGTGCGGTCCTGGTCCTCGTGGACCCGGACGCGCCCGGAGAGAGCCGCGACCGCGGCGTCGAGCAGCACTCCGCGGTCGGGCGGCGCCTGCCCACGCAGGCGGGCAAGGCCGCGCGCGAGGCGCACCATGTCGATCGCGCCCCGGACCGACGATCCCATCCGGACCGCCGGGTGGGTCCGCGTGCCGCGCGTGACGGCGACCGCGATCTCGATCTCCCGTTCGCCGCCGTGGGCCTGGCGGCGCACCACCTCGCGCTCGCCCTCCTCGTCGAGATAGGAGATCGAGACCCGGCACATCCGGTCGGCGATCGCCTGGCTCACGCGGGCGGTGCCGACGGCGTCAAACGGGTTCATCGCCGCGACCAGGACGAAGCCGTCGGCGGCCTCGATCCGCCCGAGACGCGGCACGACCAGCTCGCGTTCGGCCATCGCGGTGATGAGGACGTTGAGCGTCTCCTCAGGGATCCGGTTGAGCTCCTCGAGGTACAGCAGCGCCCCCTCGCGCATCGCGGTCGCGAGCGGGCCGTCGGACCACGTCTCCGCGCGATATCCGCGCGCGAGGACGAGCGCGGGATCGTGGTGGCCGATCAGCCGCGCCGGGGTCAGCTCGGCGTTCCCCTCGACGAACTCGATCCCGCGCCCCGAGGCGCCGGCGATCGCCCGCAGGAGCGTCGACTTGCCGGTTCCGGGCGGGCCGTCGAGCACGACATGGCAGCCCTCGTCGAGGGCGACCGTGATCACCTCCGCCTCCCGGCGGAGCCCGACGACCTCGTGCTCGACGACCTCCAGCAGTTCGGCTTCGATCAGTGCTCGTGGATCACGACGCCGCGGATGTTCTTGCCCGCGTTGAGGTCGTCGTAGCCCTGGTTGATCTCCTCGAGCGTGTACTGCTTTGTGACCAGCTCGTCGAGCTTGAGCTTGCCGGCGCGGTACAGGTCGAGCATCTTCTTGATGTCCTGCATCGGATTGCAGTCACCGAACAGCGACCCCTGAACGCGCTTGCGAAACAGGGTCATGTCGGTTCCCGAGAGGTGAACGGTCATCGCCTCCGGGTGCGCCAATCCGGTCAGGACGGTCGTCCCGCCCTTGCGCAGCGACATGACGGCTTCGAGCACAACCTGCTCGTTGACGACATCCACGGTCACGATCGAGACGTCGGCGCCGACGCCGCGCGTCAGCTCCTTGGCGAGCTCGATCGCGGCGCCGCCGCTGTCGACCGAGTGGGTCGCGCCCATCTCCTGAGCGAACTCGCGCTTGCTGGCGAGCGGATCGACGGCGATGATGTTCGTCGCGCCGGCGAGCGCGGCCCCCTGGACGGCGTTGGCTCCGATCCCACCGATCCCGAACACGATCACGGTGTCGCCGATCTGGGTGTTCCCGGTGTTGACGGCCGACCCGTAACCGGTCGGCACGCCGCAGCCGCAGAGGACGGCGATCTCGAGCGGGAGGTCGTCATCGACCTTGACGGTGGACATCTCGGAGATCACCGCGTGCTGTGAGAACGTGCCCAGCATGCACATCGCCCCGACGCCCTGGCCGTCGATCGTGAACGGGTAGCTGCCGTCGGGAAGGCAGCCCTGGAGGATCGTCGCGCCGTAATCGCAGATGCTCTGCATGCCCTGCGAGCACCAGCGACAGTGGCCGCAGGAGGGGATGAACGAGCACACGACGTGATCGCCGGGTTTGACGCGCGTGGTGCCCGGCCCGACAGCCTCGACGATCCCGGCGCCCTCGTGACCCCCGATGTAAGGCAGCGGAACCGGGAGATCGCCGGTCATCAGGTGCTCGTCGGAATGACAGAGTCCGGCGGCCACGTAGCGGATCAGGACCTCGTTCTCCTTCGGGTCGCGAAGGTCGACCTCCATGATCTCCCACGGCTGCTTGACTCCTGTCAACACGGCAGCCTTAGTTTTCACGTTCCCGTCTCCTCTCGGCGATTGCGCAGCTGAAGGTATGGAGCCTAGATCGACGTGGTTTCGCGCGCAATCCTGGGACGGAGCGGGCCGGCGGTCCGGTGGCGCAGAGCCCCACGCCAGACCCCGGCGCCGTACGCGGTGTCGTCGGCAATCGAGGCGGCCAGCCAGCGGACCGGGTCAAGCGCCGGACGGAGCGCCGCGAACTGGGCCAGCGGCGCCGCCGCCAGCAGGACCGCCGCGGCCGGACGGGTACGTCGCACGGCGAGCCCGGCCAGCAGCGCCGGCAGCGCGAGCGTCGTCGCGGCGGCACTGAGGCCGACGACGGTCCGCCAGGTCGCGTTCACGGACAGGGAGGCGATCGCGGACGGTGGCACGCCGGCCTCGGCAAGGCGCTGCGATGCCGGCACCAGCCCGCCGGCTGCCAGCGCCAGCGCCGGGCCGGGACGGCCGGCGAGCGCCAGCGCCGCGGCGCCCGCCTGACGCCGGTGCACGACCGCCGGCGCCAGCGCTCCGGGATGGCGCTGCGACAGCGGCGCGGCCGACGTTCCGTACCGGTAGCGGCGCGCCAGCAGCCCCCGCCAGCTCGGCGGCTCGGCGTGCTCGACGACGACGGATGGGTCGTAGCGCACTACCCATCCCGCCCCGCGCAGCCGCCAAACGAGATCGACGTCCTCCCCGTACCGGAGCCGCTCGTCGAAGCCTCCGTCGAGCGCCGCACGACGCACCACGAGCGCGGCCGCCGGCACGTAGGCGACCGGCCGCCCGGGACCGACGTCACCCGGCGTGCGGCCCAGATCGAGCGGTGACCGCGCCGCGGCGTAGCGCTCGCGGACCGGACCTGCGCGCGACGTCGACTGCCCCCCCGGGACGACGCGCGGGGCCACCGCCCCGACCCGCGGGTCGGCGAAATACCCGCCCAGGCGCGTCAGCCAACCCGCCGGCGCGACGCAATCGGAGTCCAGGAACGCGACCAACTCGGTGTCGACCGCCGCCAGGCCGGCGTTGCGCGCGGCGCCGGGCCCGTCGCTGCGCGCGCGGCGAACCAGGCGCGCGCCACGCCGTTCGCAGATCGCGCGCACCGCGGCGCTGTCGGCCGAGCCGTCGTCGACGACCACGACCGGCGTGCGATCCAGCGACCGCAAGCATGCTTCGAGCTCGACCGGGCGATCCCGGACGGGGACCACCGCCGTAATCGCGGGCACGGCGAGCGCCACGCCCGGCACGGGAGCCGCGAGCCCCCCGTCGATCAGGCGCCCGCCGAGCTCGCGCGCGGCGGGCGACGCGCCGGCACCGCGTTGCAGGTCCTCGAGCGCGCGCAGCCCGGCGTCCGTCAGCCGCACGACCCGGTACGGCGAGCCGCCCGCGAGCACGTGACCGCGGTCGTAGCGCCGCACCGATTCCGACAGCGCCACCGCGAAGCCGTCCGGGAGCGTCAAAGCGACAGGCCCCCGTCCACCGGCAGCGCCGCCCCGGTGATCCCGTCCGCGCGCACGCCGGCGAGGAACACGAGCGCGGCGGCCACCTCCTCGGGCTCGAGCAGGCGCTCGATCGCATGCTGCTGCGAGAACTGCTCGGCGCTCGCCAGCCCGTACAGCCGCGCACTCTCGTCGAGCGTCGCGGTGCGCGTCGACCCGGGATTGACGGCGTTGGCCGTGATCCCGGTGCCGCGGAGCTCGACCGCCAGCGCGCGCACAAGTCCGATCACCCCGGCCTTCGCCGCGCAGTAGGCGGCCAGCATCGGCAGGCCACGCACGGCCGCCGTCGAAGCCACCGCGAGAAAACGACCACTGCGCGGCTGCGGCCGGCGCAACAGCGCCGGGATCCCGACGCGCGAGGCGGTCAGCGTGCCCCCGAGGCAGACGTCGATGACCGCCTGTTCCTGTTCGCGCGCCAGCTGCCACTGTGGGACGCCGCCGGCGATCACGCCGGCGGCGGCGACGATCACGTCGAGTCCGCCGTGGTCGCGCTCGGCGCGGGCGACGACCTCGGCCATCGCCTCGATATCGGTCGCGTCGGCGACGGCCGCCGCCGCCTTGGGCCCGGCCGCCGCCACCGTGGCGTCGAGCTCCTCGCGGCTGCCCTGGCGATACGGGATCGACGGATCGTCCGCACACGCGTCGACCGCGAGCACGCGGTAGCCCTCGGCGGCCAGGGCCGCCGTCGTCGCCGCGCCGATCCCCCGCGCGGCGCCGGTCACGAGCGCGACGCGCTCCATCAGCCGGACTCCTCCACGGCCGCCAGCAGGGCCTCGGCAGCGTCTCCGAGCAGCGTCCGGCCTTCATCGGCGGCGGCGCCGGCCGGGTCGCCCAGGACTCCGTTGCCGCTCAGCTCGCGCACGCCGTCGGCCCGCAGCGCGCCGATCAGCTCCCGGAGGGGACGCGTGTTGCCCGCCGCGGCCCTGTCCTCGCGCACGCGCTCCGGGGCGATCGCGAGCATCAGCGAGGTCTCGGTACGCCCCGCGTGCGCGTCCCCTCCCCACTCCGGGACAAATGTGCTGACGTCGCGTCCCTCGGCGCGCAGCCTCGTCACCGCGCGAGTGACGGCCGCGGCATTGCCACCGTGCGTGCAGACAAGCACCACCCGGCGGAAGGTGGCGGTCGCCGAGCGGCACAGCTCGACCAGTAGGAGCTCGGTCGCGCACTCGCCGATCGACAGAGTCCCGGCAAAGCCGGCGTGCTCGCCCGAGGAGCCGTACGCGACGGGCGGGGCGACGATCAGCCGATCGTCGCGCGCCGCCGCCGCGCGCGCAACCGCGACCGCAAGCTCGGTATCGGTGCCGAGCGGCAGGTGCGGCCCGTGCTGTTCGGTCGCGCCGACGGGTACCACGAGGACCCTGTCGGTCCCGACCAGATCGGGCCAGCTGGCGTGCGCGAGCTCGGCGGTCATCCGGCGATGACCGTCAGCGGGCTCTCGTCGCACGCTCGCGAGGGCCGGCGGCGCGAGTGATCCGCGGAAGGCTTGGGTAGCTCCATCGCCTGGTCCACCAGCGCGAGGGCCGCCTCGCCGTGGCCGAGCACGCATTCGGGGTCGGGGCCCTCGAGCGGCAGGCCGGTGAAGAACTTCGCCGCCATGCAGCCGCCGCGGCACGAGTCGTAGTGGCCGCAGCTCGAGCAGGCGCCGCCGCTCTGAGGTCCGCGCAGCTGGGCGAACAGCTCCGATTCGCGCCACACCGATTCAAAGCCGCCCGTGCCGCGGACGTTTCCGGCGCGGAACTGGTCATGAATCGCAAACGGGCACGCGTACACGTCGCCGATCGGGTCAATCAGGCACACGACGCGCCCCGCGCCGCACATCCCGAGCCCGGGCAGCGCCTGGCCGTAGGCCGCCAGGTGAAAGAACGAGTCACCTGTCAGGACGCCGTCACCGTGGGCAAGCAGCCAACGGTAGAGCTCGAGCTGCTGGACCGCGGTCGGGTGCAGCGCATCCCAGACGTCGGCACCGCGGCCCGCCGGCCGCAGCCGCGTGAGCCGTAGCTGCGCTCCGTGCGCGTCGGCAAGCGCCTTGAAGTCATCGAGCTGTGAGACGTTCTCGCGGGTGACGACCACCGAGAGCTTGAAGCCACGCATGCCCGCTTCGTTGAGGTAGCCCATCGCTTTCACCGCGGTCGCGTAGGAGCCGCGGCCGCGCACCGCGTCGTTTACCTCCGCGGTTGCCCCGTCGAGCGAGATCTGCACGTCCAAGTAGTCGGTGCCGGCGAGCTCCCGCGCGACGGCCGGGGTGATCCGGCTGCCGTTGGTCGAGAACTTGACGCCGACATCGTGGGCCACCGCGTAGCGCAGCAGCTCCCAGAAGTCCTTGCGGACCGTCGGCTCGCCGCCGCCGACGTTGACATAGAAGACCTGCATCCGCGCGAACCCGTCGATCACCGATTTGCATTCGGCGGTGGTCAGCTCGCGCGGGTCGCGCCGCCCCGAGCTCGACAGGCAGTGGACGCACGCGAGGTTGCAGGCGTAGGTCAGCTCCCACGTCAGACAGATCGGCGCATCCAGTCCGCGTTCGAAGTGCTCGACAAGCGTCATCGCGTGACCGGCTCGCGCTCGCGGATCATGCCGGTCTCGGCGAGCGTCCCGAGCGCGCGCTCATAAGCAGCCAGGCGACTCTCGTCGACTCCCGCGGCGAGGCAGGCGTCGCGCGCGGTCGGGTGCTCGGCGAGCCCGCGCACGGCGGCGAACAGCTCCGGGCTCTTGAGAAACGACAGCCGGCGGGTCCCGAAGTGGTAAGCGAGCGCGCCGAACGGCTCCGGTCGCAGTGCGACCTGGTCGTGCACCGCCCAGGCGCGATCGAGCACTGGCACGGGACTACCTCGCCCGGCCTCAGTACACCCCACACATGCCGTCGATCGACACGTCTTCGACCAGCAGCTCGTCCTCGATCAGGGCGCCGGCCTCGGTGTCGGTCCCCGCCTGCGGGGCCGCCTCGGTCTCCTGATCGCTTTCGCTCACGTCGACGGCCGGCGTCGTAGGCTCGCTCATGCTTCCTCCTGTGGACTCGAAAGTGGCGCTCAGTCAATCAGAGCCGGGCGCCGCGGTGCGACCGGTGCCGTCGAGCCAGATCGTCCACCGCTCGATCGATCCGATCTCCAGCACGCCCATGGGGTCCCACGGGTCGCGCTCGAAGCGGGTCCTGATCTCGTGCTCGTCGCTCGCCTCGATCGCGAGCATCGCCGCGCGCTGGTCATCGCCGATCGGTCCGCCCAGGATCACGAAGCCGTCGTCGACCAGCCCATCCATGAACTCGGCGTGAGCATCCCAGCCTTCCTGCTCGCGGATCCCGCGCGTCTCGTCCCAGTTGCGGCCGTGCACGGTCTGAACCAGGAAATACGGCACT
Organism: uncultured Solirubrobacterales bacterium; assembly: GCA_963788005.1. GTDB lineage: Bacteria > Actinomycetota > Thermoleophilia > Solirubrobacterales > Solirubrobacteraceae > Palsa-465. The sequence continues at coordinate 22,414 of CAWBFH010000011.1, forward strand.
CGCCCAGCTTAGGGGCCGGCGCGTTCTAGTACTATACCGTCTAGTTCTCACGGTACCCGGGGCGCTTACCACGACAGCCAGGAGGCAGACATGTCCGAACTGCAGACGTTGATGACCGGCATCTCGTTCGGCGAGTCGCCTCGGTGGCACGATGGGCGGCTGTGGTTCGCGGACTGGGGCGCCGAGGAGCTGATCGCGGTCGGGCTCGATGGTGATGCCGAGGTGATCGTACCGGTGCACTCGTTTCCGTTCTGCATCGACTGGCTACCCGACGGCACCCTGCTTGTCGTCTCCTCTCGTGAGTGCAGCGTGCTGGCGATGGATGGGGACCGCTCGTTGGCGCCGTATGCTGACCTGCGTCCGTTCTCTGACAAGGGCTGGAACGAGATCGTCGTCGACGGGCGCGGCAACGCCTACGTCAACGGCGGTGGCTTTGACCTGATGGCCGGCGAGCCGTTCGCGCCCGGGATCGTCGTGCTAGTGACGCCCGACGGCGCCGTCCGCCAGGTCGCCGACGAGATCGCCTTCCCCAACGGGATGGCGGTCATGCCCGACAACCGGACGCTGATCGTGGCCGAGTCCTACGCCGGTCGCCTAACGGCATTCACGATCGGCGAGGACGGAAGCCTCGGCGATCGACGCGTGTGGGCCGATCTCGGTGACGCGGCCCCCGATGGAATCTGCATCGACGCCTCCGGCGCGGTCTGGTATGCCGACGTCCCGCATCGCTGCTGCGTCCGGGTCACCGAGGGCGGCGACGTGCTGAACAGGATCGAGCTCGACCGAGGCTGCTTCTCGTGCGCGCTCGGCGGCGGCGACGACCGCACGCTGTTCATGGTCACGCGCGAGTGGAACGGCAGCGCCTCGATCGCCGAGGACCGGCGCTCCGGGGAGCTGATGACCGCCCCGGCGCCCGAGCCCGGCGCCGGGTGGCCCTAGATAGGCGGGAGGCCGAGCCGCACTCCGGATCGCTGTAGGCGGCGCAAGGCCCGACTCGCCTGGCAGCGCCAGGACCAAAACCATCCGCCCTACACTCGAACCATGTCCCCTGGTCCGATAACGCGCTCGATCGGCCGCGCGGCCACGCGCGTGCCCGGGCTTCGCCGAATTCCGGTGCTGAAGCTCCTGGCGGCGGCCGAGATCGGGCTGCTCGCTCGCGATCACGTGATGCGGCTCACGCCCGACGAGCGCCGGCGCCTGATCAAGCTCGTCCGGGTCGCGCACGGCCGGCCGGGCAACCTCGATCAGGCCCAGCGCGAGGAGCTGACCCAGCTCGTCACCAAGCTCGAGCCCCGGCTGCTCGCCGGCGAGGCCGTCGGCCGGCTGTCACCGTTTCCGATCCCACGCCGGATCACGCACGGCCCGCGGAACGGGCGCTGAGAGCCGTCGTCCGTGGGGCGCGACCGGGTCGTCCGCGGGTGAGCATCACGGCCGCGAGCGCTCCACCGAGCAGGTAGAGGCATCCCTGGGCGTTGAGCAACGCCATCAGCCCCAGCGGGGCGGTCAACAGCCCGGCGGCGACCATTCCGACCGCCTGGCCGGCGTTTGAGATCAGCCCGTAGGCGCCGAACGCCCGCCCGCGCTCGTGGTCGGCGGCCGCGAGCTGGAAGTAGCTGATCAGCCCCGTCTCGAGCAGCACACCCGGTGCCCCGGCCAGCGCGAACAGGAGCGCGTAGAGCCCGACGTCCGTCGTCAGTTGCGAGGCATTCCAGATCGTCAGGTCGACGACGCCGAACGCGAGCGCGCCGATCGCGATCAGGCGGGCGGGGCGCGACGGCGTGGGCATGAAGCTGAGCGCCAGCCCGGCGCCGATCGCGCCGACGGCCTGCACGCCGCGCAACAGGCCGATCTCGCTCGAGCCTCCGTGAAGCTCCCGGGCCACGAACAGGATGAACAGGACGACGAAGATTCCCTGCGCGATCTGGGCGACGAACGTGACCAGCAGTCCACCGCGGATCGCCTGCGAGCGCAGCGCGGCGAGGAATGCCAGGCGCGGCTTGCGGTGAGCGGCACCTGGCGCGTCAGCCGGACTGCGGGCGGCGGTCACCGGCAGCGTCGCGATCAATGCCGCGGCGGCGAGGAAGCTGGCGGCGTCGACGATCACGATCACCCGTAGGTGGCCGGCGGCGAGCAAGATCCCGCCGAGCGGACCGCCGATCAGGCGCCCGACGCCCTGATTGAGTGCGACCAGCGAGTTGCCTGACACCAGCGTTTCCGGGCGCAGCAGAGTCGGCAGCAGCGCATTCTTGGCCGGATCGAACAGAGTCGCAAGCGACGCCTGAACCACGATCACCGCGTACACGACCGCCAGCCCCGTATGGCTGCCGACGAACAGGAGCGGCAGCAGCGAGAGCGCCTGCAGGACGGACACCAGCAGCATCACGCGCCGGCGATCGGCGCGGTCAGCGAGCCGCCCCGCGAACGGGGCCAGGATGATTCCCGGCGCCAGCTCGACGAGGAACGCGACCGAGGTCCCGAGCGCCGATCCCGTCAGCCCGTAGACGACGATCGGCAGCGCGATCAGCAGCATCCAGTCGCCGGTGTCCGACAGCAACCCGGCGAGCCACACGGAGCGAAAATCGCGCTCCTGAAGAGCTCGCGGCAACATCATTTGAACTCCGGCCGCGGGAACGCGTAGAGCCCGAGCGAGACAACCTCGGCATCCTCGGGCGCATCGTCCCTGGTGGCCGCGATCAGCGGGCGGATCAAGGCGTCGAGGCGCTCGGCGAGCTGTTTGAGCTCGTCGGGCGTCGCGCGGAGCGCGTAGGCCGAGCACTGATCGGCGTCACGCCACGCGGGCGACACGCGATCGCGGTGCGAAAGGTACTCGCGTAGGCGGTGCTGTTCGAGCGCCACCGATGCCGCGAGCACGGCCGCCGCACCGCGCCCCTCGGCCGTCTGGGGATCGGGGTCCGGGTTCATCTCAAAGCCCGTGATCGTGGCGCGCCATGGCCGCTCGCGGCCGTCCTCGGAGCTGACCTGCTCGACGAGCCCGTGGCGCGCCAGCGCGCGCACGTGGTAGCTGCAGTTCGACGGCGTGTCGCCGACCGCCCGGGCGCAGGCCGACGCCGTCGCCGGGCCGTTGGACATCAGGTGTGTCAGCACATCGAGGCGGACCGGATGCGCGAGCGTCGCGAGGACGTCGGGATCGGTCAGCAGCGGCCGCGATTCGGTCGCGCGAGGTGAATGTTGAGAGGCTTCGGTCATGGAGATCTGAAAGAGTCTTTCAGAGTTTTATCAAACCCGTTTGCCGACCGCAAACGGCGACGCGCTCGCGTCAGTGCCGCGGGCTGGCCGTCACCGCGCGGCGCGGTAGCGCTCGAGCGCCTCTGCGCGCGCCGTGGCGTGATCGACGATCGGCGCCGGGTAATCGCGACCGATCATGCACCCGGCCGTACGCTGCTGCTCGCGCGACATCGTCCACGGCTGTGCGAGGTAGTCGTCAGGCACACGCGCAAGCTCGGGCACGTAGCGGCGGACGTAGGTCCCGTCGGGATCAAAGCGCGCCTGCTGGCGTACGGGGCTCAGGATCCGCCGCGACGCCGGCTGGGGATCGACTCCCACTGACGCGATCCATTGCCAGTTTCCGTTGTTGCTGGCTTCGTCGCCATCGAGCAGCAGCCGCATGAACCACCGCTCGCCCCAGCGCCAGTCGATCCCGAGATCCTTGGTCAGGAACGAGCCGACGATCAGCCGGGCGCGATTGTGCATCCACCCCTCGCGGCGCAGCTGCCGCATGCCGGCGTCGACCACCGGGTAGCCGGTCTGGCCGTCGCACCATGCGCGGAAGCGCTTCTCGGCGTGGCTCCAGCGGAGCGTGCCGCGAAACCGCGGCTGGTGCTCGCTGCGGGCATCGGCGGGAAAGTGGGCCAACACATGGGCGTAGAAGTCGCGCCAGCAGAGCTGGCGTACGAGCGCATCCGCTCCCTCTCCCCTGCCGCTCAGCCGCTGCTCGATCTCCCGCGGCGAGATGCAGCCGAAATGGATGTAGGGCGAGAGCCGCGAGACGCCGCCGCCGAGTTGGTCACGGTCGTGGCCATAGGCATTGACGGGGCCAGCGACGAATTGGCGCAGCGCCGCGCGCGCGACGTGCTCGCCGCCTCGCATCGGAGCTCTGCACTCGACCTCGAGGCCGAGGTCCGAGAGGCGCGGGATCTTCGATCCACGCCCGCTGGCCGGAGCGCCGTGCAGCGCCCGTGGTGCGCCGAGCACGCGCCGTCGGGGCTGTCCGAGCCAGTTGCGTGCAAACGGCGTGAAGACCGTGTACGGCTTGCCAGCGCCCGTGCAGATCGAATCGAGGTCATCGACGACGAACAGACCCGGGTGCGGGACAGGCTCGATCCCGGCCTCGCGCAGCGCCTGGGTGACCTGCGCCTCGCGCCTGCGGGCAAACGGACCGGCGTCACCACTGAAGTGCACGGCAGTCGCCCGCAGCCGGCGCGCGAGAAGGGGCAGCTCGCGCTGCGGCGGTCCCCGCCGGATCACCAGCCGGCTTCCGCGTTCGCGCAGCGAGTGGTCGAGATCGGCGAGGCACTCGAGCATGAACTGCGTCCGAGAGCCCGACGCGTGGCGGCCGTTCAGGAGCGCCGGGTCAAGGCAGAACACGGGCGTGACCGGGCCGCCGGCGTCGAGCGCGGCGCGCAGGGCGGGGTGATCGTGCAGGCGCAGGTCCCGGCGTAGCCATACCAGCGCGCTCATCGCGAGCTCGGCGCGCTCAGCTTGAGCCGGGCGCGCTCAGCTCGAGCCGGGCGCGCTGATCGGAGTCAGCCCCACTCATTTGCCGAGTACGTCTCGGAGTGCCGGCTCGAGCGCGCGGTGGCGGAACTCGTAGCCGACCTCCAGCAGGCGAGCGGGGACGGCGCGCTGGCCGGTCGTGACCACCTCGGCCATCTCGCCGTAGAGCAGTTTGACCGCCAGCCCGGGGACCGGCAGCACCGTCGGCCGGCCGAGCGCGTGGCCGAGCGCGCGCGAGAGCTCGCCGTTGGTGACCGGGTTTGGCGCCGTTACGTTCACCGGGCCGCTCAGCGCGTCGCGATCGAGACAGGCGAGCATCGCGCCGACGACGTCGTCGAGATGAACCCACGGGACGTACTGGCGGCCGCCGGCCACCGGGCCGCCGATCCCAAGCTTGAAGAACGGCAGCATCTTGGCGAGCGCGCCGCCCGAGGGCGACAGCACGACGCCCGTCCTCGTGCAGGCGACGCGCATGATCGGCTCGGCGCCGAGCGCCTCTCGCTCCCACGCGACGACCACACCGGCGAGGAAGTCATCGCCCGCGGGCGCGCGCTCGTCGAGCTCGGCGTCACCACGCTGGCCGTAGAAGCCGGTCGCCGACTGTGACACCAGCACCCGCGGACGGTCGCTGTCCGGCAGCGCGCGGAGCGCGGCGACCAGCGAACCGGTCGCGAGCACACGTGAGTCGCGGATCCTCGCCTTGGCGTCATCGGTCCACCGTTGCGCCACCGGTTCGCCGAGCAGGTGCAGGACCGCATCCGCGGACGCGAGCGCCTCGGGCGGCGGCGACTCGTCGTTCGGCCTTACCCACGGATGTACCTCGACGTCCGCGCCCAGTACGCGCGTGGCGCGCTCGGGATCGCGTGACAGAGCTACCACCTGATCGCCGCGCGAGCGCAGGGCGTCGGCGACCGCCAGTCCGATCGTTCCCGTGGCTCCGGTGATCAATACGCGCATCAGAGTCGACTCCCAGTGTCGTGGTGAAGTGAAGGAGGCTCGGGCGGCCGCGCCGGGCCTGGACTCAGGCTTCCTCGCCCCTCTCCGTGAGTGCTTCCCCGATGCAGAGCGCCCCTATCAGCGCCGAGATCCCCGCGGCCACCGACCACGCCGGGATCGAGCCCCCGAGCGCGTACAGAACCATCAGGGCGACGGCGATCACCAGCCGACCCGGGCTTTTGTCTCCCGCGATCCGCAGCCGGAACGCGGCCAGGCCGACCAGGTAGAGGGCCACGCCTCCGCAGAGCGCCAGCCGGCCTGCATCCGGCATCGGAGCCGTGGCCGAGTGCTGCACCGTCAGCTTGGCTCCGTCGGCGAAGATGATGATCCCGGCGATGATCACCAGGTGGATGTAGCTGTATGCATCGGCCGCGGCGAGGACCGGATCGCGATGCTCGCGCAGGCGGCCCTGCGCCTGCTCAGCGAACCGGTCGAAATAGGTCCACCACATTCCGATCGCCGGCAGCAGCCCGAGACCGGCGGCGATCACGAGCTCGGGGGTCAGGGAGCGATCCGCGGTCCCGACGCCGACGCCGATCGCGACGATCGACTCGCCCAGGCAGATGATCACGAACGTGCCGTAGCGGTCAGCGAAATGAGCGACCGCTACGTGCTGCAGGCCCCGCAGCCGCTCGCGCGTCAGCCACGCCGGACCCGCGTAATCGATTGCCGCCGCGAGCGTCCACACCGCCGCGCGCTGCCAGCCGTCGAAGAACACCGCGCCCGCGATCAGCAGTGCCATCCCGATCGCGACCGTCACGGCGAAGCCGGCGATCGCCGACCACGAGGCATTGCCCTTGCGCGAGGCGTGGGTGTAGAGCGCGAGATGCAGGACGCGGACCAATGCGTAGGCGCACGCGAACAGCACCCCCTCGCGCCCGAAGGCCTGCGGCAGCGCCAGCCCGACGATGAAGATCAGGACCGTTCCGGCCAGCAGGTAGCCCCGGAGCGCGCGCGAGTCCTCGTCCTCGGCGTTGGCGGCCCATACAAACGCCGACCACGCCCACCAGACAAGCGCCAGCAGGAGCATCCCCTCGCCGAACCGGCCCCAGCTCGGCTCGTGGGCGATCGAGGTCGTGACCTGCGTGACCGCGAACACGAACACGAGGTCCCACAACAGCTCGACCGCGCTCACGCGGCGCTCGACCCCAGCGTCCTCTTCGACGGTCGGGAGCGCGAGCTCGGTCACGCCCTCAAGTATCACGCCACCCCGAGCCCGGGCCTGATTGGATATCGGTCCCTACGTCGAGTCGAGGAGGATTGATGCCAGAGCGGGCTGCGATCGTGACCGGAGCATCCAGCGGGATCGGATTTGCGATCGCGCGGATGCTGCTCGAGGAGGGCTATGGCTTGACGCTCGCCGCCCGACGGCCTGACAAGCTCGAGGAGGCGGCGGCGGAGCTGGGCGGCGACGGCGCCGAGCTGATCCACGTGGTCGCCAACGTCGCCTCCGAGGACGATGTCCGCAACGTGGTCGCGGCGCACCGCGACCGCTTCGGGCGCCTCGACGTGCTGGTCAACAACGCCGGCGTCGGCATCGGGGCACCGGTCGGCGAAATCGAGACCAAGCGCCTCGACATGCAGCTGGACGTGAACCTGCGCGCGCTGGTGCTGTTCTACCGCGAGTGCGCCGAGATGCTGCGCCAGGCAGGCGCCGAGCATCACAACGCGCTCGTGGTCAACACGGCCTCGATCGCCGGCAAGTCCGGCGACGGCTGGGTGTCGGTCTACTCCGCGACCAAGGCGGGCATGATCGGCTTCACGCAGTCGATGAACAAGGAGCTCGGCAACGACGGGATCAAGTCGTGCGCGCTCTGTCCAGCGTTCGTCGACACCAAGATGGCGGACTGGGTCAAGGGCCACATCCCCGCGGAGCAGATGATCCGCCCCGAGGACGTCTCGGAGGCCGTTCGGATGCTGCTGCGACTTTCCCCCGGCTGCGTGATTCCCGAGATCGTGTTCCAGCCGCCGAGCGCGACGCTCGGCGGGATTCCGGTCACGATCTGAGCGCCGGCTCGGTCGCGACCTCGAGCTCTGACTCGAGCAGCGCCATCAGCCGCTCGTAGTCGTCGTAGCGCCGCACGAGCCTGCTCCAGGACAAGCCGGGACGACCCGCGAGCTCGTCGCTGCGGTCCGCGTCGCCCGGCCGCGGCGGGGCCGCGGTGTCGGTAACCGGCGTCGGTGCCGGTGTTCGTGTGCGCGGTGCCCCCGCCGGTGTAACGGGGGTGCGCGCCGGCGTGACGCGCGTGCGCGCCGGCGTGACGGGTGCGCGCCGGCGTGACGGGCGTGCGCGCCTCGTTCGGGGTCGCGAGCAGGCTCGCCTGTAGATAGATCTTCAGCAGCAGCAGCTCGCGAGCGGTCGCCCGACGCGGACGCCGGCTGCGCGATGCCCGGAACGCGAACCGGTCCCAGGCCTTCGCGAACGCGATCGCGGTCGTGCGCCCGCCGGCGCGGTGGGCGGCGAGCATCGGGCACACGCCCTCGCGGTTGCTGTAGGCGCCGGCGATGATCTCGTCGCGCTCGATCCCGTCGAGCATCGCGACCCTCGTGTGGCGCGGCAGCGCCTCGATCACCATGCGCAGATTTGCGCGTGCAGCCGCCCGGTCCCTTCGCATAGGGTTCTTGATCGGCCCCGGGCAGATGCGACTGTAGCGAGCGCGTTGCCGGCCAACGGATGATCGACCTGGCGTCGAAAGGAAGCTGACAATGAAGCTCGGAGTCAACCTCGGCTACTGGGGTTTCGGGATGGGACCCCAGGATCAGCTGCAGGTCGTCCAGGAGGCCGAACGACTCGGCTATGACTCGGTCTGGGCGGCGGAGGCGTACGGCTCCGACGCGGCGACAGTGCTCGCCTGGCTGGCGGCCGGCACTTCGACCGTGAAGCTCGGATCGGCGATTTTCCAGATGCCCGGGCGCTCGCCGGCGATGACGGCGATGACCGCCGCGACGATCGACGTGCTGTCGGGCGGGCGGATGGTGCTCGGCATCGGCTCCTCGGGACCGCAGGTGGCGGAGGGCTGGCACGGCCAGCGCTTCGGACGCCAGCTGCAGCGAACGCGCGAATACGTGGCGGTCGTGCGCAAGGCGCTCGCGCGCGAGCGGCTCGAGTTCAAGGGCGAGACGCTCGAACTGCCGCTCCCTGACGGACCCGGCAAGGCGCTGAAGCTGATGATCGGCCCGGTCCAGGAGCGGATCCCGATCTATCTCGCGGCGATCGGTCCCAAGAACACCGCGCTCGCCGGGGAGATCGCCGACGGCTGGATCCCGACGTTCTTCTCGCCCGAGCACGTCGCCTCGTTTCGCGAGCTGCTCGAAGAGGGCGCGGCGCGCGCGGGCCGCTCGCTCGATGGCTTCGACATCGCCCCGACGGTCCAGGCCTACGTCTCAGACGACCTCGAGCTGTCGCGCAACCTGATGCGTCCAGTGCTCGCGCTCTACATCGGCGGGATGGGCTCCCGCAAGCAGAACTTCTACAACAACCTCGTCAAGCGCTACGGATTCGAGGAGGCGGCGGGCGAGATCCAGGATCTCTATCTCGACGGCAAGAAGAGCGAGGCGGCCGAGGCGATCCCGGCCGAGCTGATCGACGCGGTCAGCCTGTGCGGGCCGCCCGATGTCGTCCGCGACCGGCTGGCGGCGTTCCGCCAAGCCGACGTGGGGACGCTGATGGTCAGCCCGATGGCGTGGACCACCGAGGATCGGATCGCCCAGCTGCGCGCCGTGGCCGAACTCGCGGCTTGACGCCGCCCGCTCCGCTGCGCTTCTTCCTCGGCGCCTTCGGCCAGCCCGGCCACGCGTTCCCGATGCTGGCGCTCGGCGCCGAGCTGGCCGCGCGCGGCCACGAGGTCACCTACGAGACGTGGTCTCGCTGGCGGCAGCCCGTTCAGGAGGCCGGCATGTCGTTCGCCGCCGCGCCCGAGTATCCGGTCTTCCCGACCCGCGAGCGGCCGCTGTCGCCTTATGAGGCGATCGTCCGCGCGACCGGCGAGACGCGGCCGGCGATCACGCGGGTCCGACCCGACGTCGTCGTACACGACATCCTCACGCTCGCGCCGGCGCTGGCCGCCGAGCTCGAGTCGATCCCGGTCGCGACGCTGATCCCGCACGTCTATCCCGTGACCGAGCCCGACTTTCCGCCGTACGCGTTCGGCGCCCGGCTTCCGCGTACAGCCGCCGGCAGGGCCCTGTGGCGCTCGTTCGAGCGCCCGCTGGCGGCCGGCCTGCGCCGTGGGCGCGTCGAGCTCAATGACGCCCGCCGCCGGCTTGGGCTGCCCCCGGTGCAGCGCTTTCACGGCGGCCTCAGCGAACAGCTGTGCATGGTGGCGACATTCCCGCAGCTCGAATATCCGCGCGTCTGGCCTGAACACGTGCACGTCGTCGGTCCGCTGCTGTGGGAGCCGCCCCACGGCGCCGTGCAGCCGCCGCCCGGTGACGCACCGCTGGTCCTGGTCGCGCCGTCGACCGCACAGGACCCCGACCACCGCCTGCTGCGCGCGGCCGTACGCGGGCTGGCCGGCGAACCGATCCGGGTGCTCGCCAGCTGGAACCGGCGTCCGATCGCTGCGCCGCTCGTCACCGGACCCAACACGCGACTGGTCGAGTGGGTCTCCTACGCGCGGACGATGCCCGACTGTGCGCTCGTGATCTGCCACGGCGGCCACGGCACGCTCGTCCGCGCGCTCGCCTGCGGCGTGCCGGTGCTCGTCGCCCCGCACGCCGGTGACATGGCCGAGAACGCGGCCCGGGCCGACTGGGCCGGGGTCGGCATTCGGCTGCCGTGGCCGCTGCTGAGCCCACGCACGTTGCGCCTCGCGGCGGCGCGCGCGCTGGGGACGCCGTCGCTGACGGCCGCGGCGCGGCGGATCGCCGCCGGCACCGCTCCCGGCGCGGGCGCGGCGCGGGCCGCTGACCTGGTCGAGGCGCTCGCCGTCAGCCGTCGGCGCGATGGCGCCGGACGAAGTCGATGACCTTCGGATCGCGGCTCTGCACCAGATCGACGGGCTCGCCGTAGCAGGTGCACAGCTCGACGACGGCCTGTTCGTCACTGAGCTCGCGCGCGCGCCAGATCGCACCGTGCTCCTCCCAGCGTTCGAGATCCTCGATCGTCGTTGGGGCTCTGACCGGCTCGGCCATCGGCCTCACGCGGTGCCGGCGTTCGCGCCCGCCCTCGCGGCGTCGACCCCGCCCGCGACGGTCGATGCGCCGGCGCCGTTATCCCGCGCCCAGTCGATGATCTTGCGCGAGCCCTGGATCACGGTCTCGTCGTCGAGCACCAGCACCGGCACCCAGCAGTTGCCGGTCAGCTCTTTGACCTTGCGCCGCCCGGGCGTGAAGTTCAGCGCGTCAGGCAGCAGGCCGAGCCCGTAGCAGAGCACCACCTCCGGGCTGTGGCCGGCCCGCTTGAGGGCCTTGTGCGCCTCGCCGCACGGGTGCCTGTGCACCGGCGCGCCCGCGGTCCAGGTTCCGTAGCAGACGTAGAGCTTCATGAGCACGCTCCCGGGTCAGCGGGGTCGAGCTGCGGGGGTGGGACTCGAACCCACAACCTAACGGTTAACAGCCGTTCGCTCTGCCATTGAGCTACCCCGCATTTCGGTGTATCGATTCGCCCCATTCAGGTGTACTGAGGAGGCGCCGCTCGGGCTGCCTGACACTCTAGGGAAGCGTAGTAACCCCTGCCTCCACCTCCGCATGACAGTTCGAGCAAAGCAGAACGCACTTGCGGACCTCCGAACGGAGCGTCTCGAGTGACAGGGTCAGCCCGCCCGCGCTCACTCCCAGCCGCTTATCGGCCGGCTCGAGATGATGGAACTCAAGCGCCGAAATGCAGCGCCGATAGCCGCAGATGCGGCATCGACCCCCGGCCTCCTTGACCAGCTGAAGCTTCAGCCGGCGCCTGTGGTTGGCGATCCCCTCCGCGCGACAGCGCTTACAGCGGTAGTAGCCGCGCCCCTCGAGCACGAACTCGGTTTCGCCATGGCGCGGGCACGGCCGTCGGATTGCCAGCACGCCGTCCTCACGAGCTTCGCTGGCGGCCGCGGCGCGGCGCGCCGCCGTGGTCCGCAGCCCATACCTGGTGAGCCAGTGACGCACCGTTCCCTTGCTCCGCCCGAGCTCGGCGGCGATCTCGCCGATCGACGCCCCGGACCGCACCAACGCCTCGAGCACCTCGCGCTCGATCCCGCCCTTGGCGGCGTACTTCTCGCGGTTGACAGCCTGCAGCCCGTGCCGGCGCATCCAGTACGAGACGGTCGTCGGGTGGCGGTCAAAACGCTCGGCGATCTTCTCGACGCTCAGCCCCTGGGCGAGCAGCACTCTCAGTGATTCCCTGTCCACGTCCGTCCAACCTCCTGAATCGAACATATGTTCTCATCGGAGGCGGACGGAACGCGAGCGCGAGCGAGCCGTTCGCGCCGCGCCACGCCGGACGGCTTCGTCCTGCTCGGCGGTCAGGTCTCGAGTCGCGACCCCACGGCTCTGATCGCCGCGCGCACCTCCTCGCGCTCGCGCGCGAGCTCGCCCGTGCCCGACGCGACCTCGTCCGTGCCCGACAGTTGCAGACCCTGGCCACGCAGGCGCAGGATTGCGCGATCGAGGCGGTCGAGCTCGAGCACCAGGCGGGCGTGCTCGAGCCGATCGGCGCTCGGACCGGGAATCCGGCCGGCGAGCTCGACGAGACCTGCGACCGTGCGGGCGAACTCCTCGTCATCGGCCGGCAGGTCGGTCATCGGCGATTCGGTGTGGCCGGCCGCCAGGTGCCGCGCGACGCGGCGCAGCGCGTCACTGGTCAGCAGCTGGTCGGGATCAAACGACGCGAGCGCCTGCGCGCCGAGGTCGGGCAGCGCGATGGACAGCGCCAGGAACATGCGCTCCGGCCGCGGGGCGCGCGCGGGTCGTGGCCCGGCGGCCACGGGGGCCGGACCGTCGCCGTCGACCGAGCGAGCCGGCGCACGTGCGCCGTCGCGCCCGGTCAGCAGGGTCGTGAGCCGGCCCTCGGTCAGCTCGAGGCGGCCCGCGACGCGGCGTAGGAGCTCGTCGCGCAGGATGCTGTCCGGCAGCTCGTCGAGCACCGGCTGTAGCTCCGTCAGCGCGCGATCACGGCCCTCGGCGCTGCGCGTGTCGGCGCGCTCGAGGATCCGGTCGATCTGGAAGGCGACGAACGGCTTTGAGTCCTCGACCAATCGGCGCAGCGCCTCGCCGCCCTCGCGCTCCACCAGCTCCGCTGGGTCGGTTCCCTCCGGCAGCCCGACCACGCGCAGCTCGAGCTTGCGCGCTCGCGCCAGACGTGCGGCGCGGAGCATCGCGTCCTGGCCGGCGCGGTCGGCGTCGAGGCACAGCTCGAGGACGTGAGCCATCTTCTCGAGCTGGCTGACCTGTTCCTCGGTCAGCGCGGTTCCCATGATCCCGACCGCGTTGCGCATCCCCGCCTGGTGCACGGCGAGCACATCGGTGTAGCCCTCGACGAGGACCATCCGGTCGGCCCGCGATGCCGCCGCTCGCGCGAGGTCGACCCCGAACAGCACCTCGCGCTTGTGGTACAGCTCGCCGTCGGAGGTGTTGAGGTACTTCGGGCGCTGGTTGTCGCGCATCGCCCGCGCGCCGAAGCCGTGGACTCGGCCGCGGCCGTCGACGGCCGGGAACATGATCCGCTCGCGGAACCGGTCATAGATGCTGCCGGGGCGGTTGCGCGACCGTTGCGCGAGCCCGACCGCGAGCAGCTCCTCCTCGGTGAAGCCGCTCGCCCGCGAGGCGCGCAGCATCCGGTCCCACGCGCTCGGCGCATAACCGACGCGGAACTCGCGCAGGGTCTGCTCCTCGAGCCCTCGGCCGAGCAGGTACGTGCGCGCCGGCTCCGCCTCGCCGGCCTCCCACAGGTAGCGCGAGTAGTACGTCGCCGCCCGCGCCAGCAGCGCGTGCAGCCGTTCGCGGCGCTCGCGGCGGGCGGCCGCGCCCGGATCCTCGTCCTCGGTCTCGAGCTTGACGCCGAAGCGATCGGCGAGCGATTCGAGCGCGCCCTTGAAGTCCAGGCCCTCGGTCTCCTGGACGAAGTCGAACGGATCACCGGACACCTGGCAGCCGAAGCAGTGGTAGTGCTTCTCGTCGGGCCGGACGTGGAACGAGGCCGTTCGCTCGTCGTGAAACGGGCACAGGCCGAAGTAGCTGTTGACGCCTGCGCGCCGCAGCTCCGTGCGCGCCGAGACCAGCGACAGCATGTCGACCGCGGCCAGCACGCGGTCCCGAGAGTCAGCGGTGTAGCGGCTCACGCTGATGGCCCTAGCTCGACGCCGGCCGCCTGAGTCATCCAGGTGGGGCGAACGCGACCGGGACGGTGAGCTCCTCAAAGCGCCTGATGCAGTAGCGATCGGTCATTCCCGCGAGGTAATCGGTCACGCGGGTCTGGAGCTCGCCGTCGGGGATCGAAGCGGGGATCTCGTCCGGGTGGCCGCAGTAGTGCTCGAACAGCACCGCGATCACGCGATGGATCTTCGCGTGCTCGCGGGTGGCGACGGGCCCCAGGTAGACGTGGTCGAACATGAACGACCGCAGCTCGCTCATCGCGGCCCCGACGCGCTCGCCCTGGACGATGTCTCCGGCCTGGTGCGAGTGTTCGACGAGGTCGTGGACGAGCATGTCGATCCGCCGCGGGCCCGTATCGCCGAGGATCTCGATCGCGCCGTCGGGGAGCTCGGCCGCCGACAGCACGCCCGCGCGGACGGCGTCGTCGATGTCGTGGTTGATGTAGGCGAAGCGGTCGACGAGCCTGACGATCCTGCCCTCGAGCGTGGCCGGCCGGTGCGCGCGCCCGGAATGGGTCACGATCCCGTCGCGGACGGGCTCGGTCAGGTTGAGGCCCCGGCCGTCGCGCTCGAGCGTTTCGACGACCCGCAGCGAATGCTCGTAGTGGCGAAAGCCCGATCCGAACCGCTCACGCAGACAGTTGTCGAGCGCCTCCTCGCCGACGTGGCCGAACGGCGGATGACCGAGATCGTGCCCGAGCCCGATCGCCTCGACCAGGTCCTCGTTGAGCGCGAGCGCACGGGCGACCGTGCGCGACACCTGCGTGACCTCGAGCGTGTGGGTCAGCCGCGTTCGGTAGTGATCGCCGCTCGGGGCGACGAACACCTGCGTCTTGTACTTCAGGCGCCGGAATGCCTTGGTGTGCACGATCCGGTCGCGGTCACGCTGAAACGGCGTCCGCAACCCGCACACGGGCTCGTCGCGCACGCGCCGGGCGGGGTAGGAGCGCACTGCCAGCGGCGACAGATCGGCCTCCTCGCGCGCGCGCATGCGCTGCTCGAACGCGTCCGCCACGGGACCGTGCGGATGCTCGAAGCCGGTGATCAGGGATTGGTCGGTCACGTCTCGATTCTGACACCGAGCCGCGGCAATCAGCCGGAGTTGTGACAAACCGGCAGCGCGAGATGCGCGATCTGAGCGCGGTCAGGCGGCCAGCAGAGGCCGCAGCCGCACGTGCGCATGGTGCTCGGCGGTCTCGGAGATCGCCCGCTCCACCTGTCGAAGTGCCCGCTCGGAACCGTCAGGCGCCTCGGACAGCGGAACGCCCAACGCATTGACCAAGAACCGGTAGGCGCCCTCGTCGAGCGGGAACGCGGCCGCCTCGCACGAGCCGCAGACGACGCCGCCGGCGGCGCCCGAGAAGCCCTGCAGATGGTCGGGTTCTCCGCACACGGCGCAGGCCGCCAGCTGCGGCACGAACCCCGCGGCGAGCAGCAGCTTGAGACGGAACGCGAGCCCGTTGGCGGCCCGCGCCTGAGCCGCGTCCGCGTCCAGCAGCGCGAGTTCGTTGGCGAGCAGCCGGAAGACCCCGGGATGCGGGTCCGAGGTCTCGAACAGGCGCGCCACCGCGTCGCAGGCGCGCGCCGCGGCATCGAGCGTCGCGGCGTGATCGCGCACCGCCCCGTGGGTCGCGATCGTGTCGACGCCGGTCACCGTCAGCAACTCGCTGCGGCCCTCGTGCAGGACAGCTTGGACGTGAAAGAAGGGCTCGAGCCGGGCGCCGAACCGGCTCCGCGCGCGCCGCGCCCCCTTCGCGATCGCGCTGACGCGGCCGTGATCCGGGGTATACAGATGCAGAATCCGATCGGCCTCGCCGTAGCGGATCGAACGCAGGACGATCGCCTCGGTCTTCAGCGGCCCCGGCATCGTGACCTACCCGTCATCCGAGCGCTCCCCATCATCCGAACACAGCAATGCAGCGTCCCCACGACCCGAGCTATACTTTGTGAAGTTATGAAGCTGGTCACCGTCTACACCACGGACAGCTGCTCTCACTGCGTGAGCGCGAAGATGCTGCTCGACAAGTACGGGGTCTCATACGACGTAATCAATCTGTCACGAGATCCGGACAGCCGGGAAGAGCTCGTCGAGAAGACCGGGATGTTCACGTTCCCCCAGATCCTGATCGACGGTGAGCCCCTCGGCGGCTTCGATCAGCTCCTCGCCGCGCACCGAGCCGGGCGCCTCGCGGAGCTCCTGGCCGAGCCCAGTCAGGCCGCCTGAGAAGCCGTGGCCGTCGGCCGTCGCTTACGCGGCCGCCGTTGGCAGTGTTCGCAGACGTAGGTTCCCCTCCCGCCGACGACGAGCTTTCGGATCGTCGTCCCACAGCGCGGGCAGGGCTCGCCCTCGCGGCGGTGCACCAGGAAGCGGTCCTGGAATGACCCCCGGGCGCCATCGACGTGGCGAAAGTCATCGATCGTGGCGCCCTTGGCCTCGATCCCAGCCAGAAGAGCCTCCTCGATCGCGTCCCGCAGCGCGGCGATCTGCGGCCGCGTCAGGGAGCCCGCCGGCCGCAACGGGTGGATCTTGGCGCGGAACAGCGCCTCGTCGGCGTAGATGTTGCCGACGCCGGCGATCCGCCGCTGGTCGAGGATGAATGACTTCACCGGAGCGCGCCGGCCGCGCGCCAGCGAGCGCAGATGGTCCAGCGTGAACTCCGGCGTCAGCGGCTCGATTCCGATCCGCTCCTCGAGGTAGGCGTCGCGGGCCGCGCGCCCGGACAGCACGTGGCCGGTACCGAAGCGCCGCGGATCCACGTAGACGAGCCGATGATCGCCGTCGAGCTCGAACCGCACGCGCGTGTGGGTCGGCTCCTCGGTCGGGTCGAACAGCAGGGCGCCGGTCATACGCAGATGCACGAGCAGGTAGACGTCACCCGAAAGCTCCCAGACCAGGTACTTCCCCGAGCGGCTGACCTTCTCCACCTGTCGGCCGCGCAGCGCTCGTTCGACCTTGCGGGGCGGCTCCGGCCGCGTCCAGCGGGGGTCGAGGATCTGCACCTTGAGGATCGTGCGTCCCTCCAGATGGGGCGCGAGCTGGCGGCGGATCGTCTCGACTTCGGGGAGCTCGGGCATCCCTCTTTCTTAGCAGCAACGCGCGTGTCGGGGGCGTGCCTCGCCGCGCCAACGGGCGCCCGGTCCAGCCGTGTCTCGCTAGACGAACGAGCGCCCGGGCAGCTCGCCGTCGTCGGCGCCCGCCAGCCAGCGCAGGACGCTGGCGCCGACGTCGGCCAGCGGTCCGTCATGGCGCCGCCCGCCGTGCCCGACGAACGCCGCCAGCAGCGGCGCGTGCTCACGCGTGTGATCGGTCCGCGGCGAGGTCAGGTCACAGCCGTGGTCGGCGGTCAGCACGAGCAGGTCGCCGGGGCGCAGCACGGTGAGCCAGCGCGCCACGTACTCGTCGATCCGCGCCAGCGCACCGGCGAACCCCTCGAAATCGTGGCGATGGCCGTAGACCTGGTCGGTGTCGATCAGATTGGTGAACACCAGGCCGGCCGCCAGGTCGGCGATCAGCTCGGTCGTCTGCTCGAGCGCGGTGGCGTTCGTTGCTCCGGGATGCTGGACGTCGATCCCGACCCCGGCGAATAGCTGCCCGACCTTGCCGACCGAGTGGACCTCGACGCCGGCCGACTGGACGGCCTCGAGATAGCTGCGCGCGGGCGGCGGTGAGGCGAAGTCGCGACGGGCGTCGGTGCGGACGAAGTGACCGTCGGACCCGGTGAACGGGCGCGCGATCACCCGCCCGACCGCATGTTCGGGCGGCAGCGTGGCCCGGACCGTGGCGCAGATCTCGTACAGCTCGGCGATCGGGACGACGTCGACGTGCGCGGCGATCTGCAGGACCGAGTCCTGGCTGGTGTAGACGATCAGCTCCCCGGTCCTCAGGTGCTCTGACCCGAACCGCTCGACGGCCTCGAGCCCGTTGCTCGGCCGGTTGCACAGCACGCCGCGCCCGCTGGCCTTGCGGACCAGGTCGACGACTTCGCCGGGGAAGCCGTTCGGATAAGTTGGCATCCGTCGACGAGCGACGACGCCCATCAGCTCCCAGTGGCCCGCGGTCGAGTCCTTGCCCGGCCCGAGCGCGTGCAGCCGGCCGTGGAGTGCCGGTGCGACGGCCGGGGCGATCCCGTCGAGCTCGAGGATCGATCCGAGCCCGAGCGCGCCGAGCGCCGGCAGCGTCAGGCCCCCGAGCCGCTGCGCGAGGTGCCCGAGCGTGTTCGCGCCCTGATCGCCGTACTCGGCCGCATCGGGGAGCGCGCCGACGCCACATGCGTCGAGCACGACCACGAACGCGCGCCGCGCCGGCAGACCGCCCCGCCCGTCGCTCAACTGTGAGCGTCCCCTGGCTGAAGGACGTAGCCCACCGCTCTCAGTCCTCGCCGTCCCAGTAGTCGAGCCGCTCCAGCCTGGCGATCACGTGGACGCCGCGAAACGCGATCTTGTTCGAGCGTGGGTAGTAGCAGACGTCGGCCGGGTTCCGGGTCCCGTACGCGAGGTACGTGAGGCCGGTCCGCCCGGCGCGGAAGGCGTGCGAGACGCCGGTCGCGGCCGGGCGCGTGATCACGTGGCCCGGGCCCACCTCGGTCTCGTCGCCGTCGAGGATCAGGACGCCGTCGCCGCCGAGGATCACGAAGATCTCCTCCTCGGATGAGTGGCAGTGCAGGGGCGCGGATTCCTTGCCGGCCTGCACCGTGACGTGCTGGAGGCCACTGCTCACCGAGCCGATCGCCCGGCCCAGGTTGCGCCGCGTTCGGTGCACGCGCTCGCGCTCCACGACCACCGGCTCGACGTCATCGATGTTCACGACGGTGGCCGGGCGCTCGCCGGTCTCGGACGGCAGCTCGGGCGCGCCGCGCTCGGCCTCGCGCACGAACTGGATCGGCGGCTGGCCGCGCTCGCCGCCCACGCTGTGCACCGCACGGCCACCCAGCAGGGACAGCTCGAGTTGGGGGAAGCGCGGGCTCTCGTCGTACTCGCGGGTCCCGTAGGCGAGCACGTCGAGTGGACCGTCGAGCGCATGCATCGTGTGCGGCCCCGACCGCGGTCGGTACAGGATCGCGTCACCCGGGCCGATCGCGGCGGTCCGACCGCGATGCCACGAGATCCCGGAGCCCGCCAGGACGTAGAAGATCTCCTCCGAGCGCCCGTGCTCGTGGGCGGGCGTCGACCAGCCTCCGGGGGCGATCTGGATCCTGTTCACGCCGGCCGTGACGGTCCCGCCGGCTTGGCCGAGCATCGTCCAGCGCCCGCGCAGGTGCCCGAGCTCGATGTCGCTCGCGAACGCCTGATCGAAGTGCGTGATGCCCAGCTGGGATGCTCCTAGTCGTCTGCGCCTCCGCGAGCGATCTGCGCTCGCGGGTGAGCGTCGAAGTACACGTCGCGCAGACGCTCGGCCGAGAGATGAGTGTAGATCTGCGTCGTGCCGATGTCGGCGTGGCCGAGCATCTCCTGCAGCGAGCGCAGATCGCAGCCGCCCGCCAGCAGGTGCGTGGCGAACGTGTGGCGCAACGTGTGCGGGCTCATCCGGCGCTCGAGCCCGGCGCTGCGGGCGTGGCCCTGGACGATCTTGTACAGCCCCTGACGCGTGAGCCCGGCGCCCCGGAGGTTGACGAACACGCGGGGCTCGTCGCGGAGACCGATGAGCCGCGGCCGACCCTTGTCGAGATATGCCCCGAGCGTCTCGATCGCCTTGCTGCCGATCGGCACGATCCGCTCTTTTGAGCCCTTGCCCCGCGCTCGCAGGATTCCCACCTCCAGATCGAGGTCGGCGAGCTCGAGCGAAACGGCCTCGGAGGCGCGCAGGCCACAGGCGTACATGGTCTCGAGCAGTGCGCGATCGCGGAGCGCGGCCGGTGACGTGCCCCTCGGCTGGGCGAGCAGGCGGTTGACCTCGTCACGGCTGAGGACCTTCGGCAGCCGTTCCGGCGAGCGCGGCGGGCGCAGCTCGGCGGTCGGATCGTGGTCGATGATCTGTTCGCGACGGAGATGGCGGTAGAACGATCGCAGGCAGGCGATCTTGCGCTGCAGCGTGGACGCGCCGACCGGTGCCTTGCCGTCCCGGCCGGCGGCGAGCTCGGAGACGAACTCGAGCAGGTCGACGGGCTTGACTTCGAGCGGGTCGGTCCCGGCGCGGCCCAGGAACGCGCCGTACTGCTGCAGATCGGATCGGTAGGCCTCGAGCGTGTTGCGCGACAGGCCCCGCTCGAGCTCGAGCGTCGCCAGGAAGTCGAGCGTCAGCTCGGTCAGGTGGCGCTGCGGGGCGGGCGCGACGGTGGCCGTCATCAAGACGGGATTCGCTTCGGCCCGCGGCACTCCTGCGGGCGGGTCGCGCCGCCCGTGGCGGCTACAGCGTCCCCCGCTCGCGGGCGAGCGCGAGCCACAGCAGGGCGATGACCGATTTCGAGTCCTCGCACTCCTCGATCGCCGCATCGAGCCGATCGAGCGGCCACGGAACGACCTCGATCCGCTCGCCCGGGTCGGGCTCGGCGTCGGGTTGGTCGTGGAGGTCTCGGGCGAGATACCACCAGACGCGCTCGTCACTGAAGCCGGGGCTCGTGTAGAAGACCTTGATCTCCTCCCACGCGTCGGCACGCTTGCCGATCTCCTCGGCGAGCTCGCGCTGGGCGGTGTCGAGCGGCGCCTCGCCCTCGACGTCGCGCTTGCCGGCCGGGATCTCGAGCGAGTCCGTCAGTCCGGCGGCCTCCCGCGGTTGGCGCGTCAACCACACGAACTGATCGTCGACTGCCAGGATCCCGACGGCGCCCGGGTGCCAAACCTTTTCGCGCGTGACCTCGGCGCCGTCGGCGTGGCGGAAGCGCTCGACGCCGGCGGTGAAGATCGTCCCCTGCCAGCTCGTCTGCGCCTCGATCAGGCGAAACTCGCTCACGTTCCGGAGCCTCCACCGCGGCAGCAGCGGCGCTCGATCATCAGGCCGGTGCCCCGAGCTCGACGGCTGCCTCGTCGACCAGCGCGATCGCGATCTCGAGCAGATCCTCAAGTGCTTGGGCGCTGATCCGCTCGCCCGGCTCGTGGTTTCGCTCGGTGCCGTCGGCGAGGTTGGTGCACTGAAAGCCCCCGGCGTGAAACGAGTTCGCGTCCGACGCTCCGCCGGAGTCGATCGCCCTCGGCTCATAGCCACAGCGGCGCAGAGCGCGCTCGGCCACCTGCACTTGCCTGGCGGAAGGCTTGGTTCGGTAGCCGCGGAACATCTGCTCCACGTTGACGTCGACGTCGCACTCGGCGGCGTTGGCTCCGTCCTGCATGTGGTCGACGGTCTCGGTTGCGACTGCGGCCGCGCGCGCGTCATCGAGGCTGCGGACCTCGGCCTCGACGCGGCACCGCTCGGGGACGACGTTGATCGCGGTGCCGCCCTCGATCAGGCCGACGTTGGCCGTCGTCTCGGCGTCGAGCCGGCCGAGCCGCATCGCGGCGATCGCCGCCGCGGCGCCGGCGATCGCGCTCGCGCCCGCTTCGGGGCGGACCCCCGCGTGGGCGGCGCGGCCGCGGAACTCAGCCACGATCCGGTAGTGCGTCGGCGAGCCGACGACGATCTCGCCGATCGGCGTGGCGTGGTCGAACACGTATCCGAAAGCGCTCTGCAAGCGCGTGAGGTCGAACTCGCGCGACCCGCGCAGGGAGATCTCCTCGCAGACCGTGAACAGCAGCTCGAGTCCGACCGGCGGCGGCTCCGACGCCGAGGTCAGACGCCGGGCGAGCTCGATCGCAACCGCGACCGCAGACTTGTTGTCGGCTCCGAGGATCGCCTCGTTGGCGTTGCACCAGTAGCCGTCGACGAGTACCGGCTCGATCGGTGCAACCGGCGGAACCGTGTCGAGATGGGCGCAGATCAGGATGCTCTGCGGCGACCGTCCCGGCACACGGGCGAACAGGTTGCCCGCGTCGGATCCGATCTGGGGCGAGCTCGGATCCTCGGAGACCTCCAGGCCCATCGAGCGCAGCTCGGAGCTGACCCGGTCCGCGCACGCCCGCTCGTCGCGCGACGGGCTCGCGATCGCGCACAACGACGCGAACGTGTCGTGCAGCCGCGCACGCTCCGTTTCGCTGGACCGCCTCGCCACGGGCTCGAGCCGGGCTGCCGGCTACCCGGCGCCGCGCGTGACGGTGATGTCGCGCTGCTCGCCGTTGTGCGCCGGCTCCGGGCTCTCGGTCCCGTTGCGCGCCGGCTCCGGACGCTCCGCGCTCTGGGTTCCGGCGCGCTCCAGCGCCGCGCCGACAAACTCGCGGAACAGGGGCGCCGGCCGCTCGGGGCGCGATTTGAACTCCGGGTGGTACTGGGAGGCAACGAAGAAGGGATGCGCGTCACGGGCGAGCTCGATCGCCTCCACGAGCCGCTCATCCGGAGACGTGCCCGAGCAGATCAGTCCCGCCGTCTCGAGCTTGCGGCGCAGGTGGTTGTTGACCTCGTAGCGGTGACGGTGGCGCTCGTAGACGACCGGCTCGTCGTACAGCTCCCGGATCCGGGTCCCGTCATGAAGCTTGACCGGGTCCGCCCCGAGCCGCATCGTCCCGCCCATATCGGCGATCTCCTTCTGCTCTGGCAGCAGGTCGATCACCGGGAACGGAGTTTCGGGATCCATCTCGGTCGAGTTGGCACCGTCCATTCCGGCGACATGGCGCGCGAACTCGCTGACCGCGACGTGCATCCCGAGGCAGATGCCCAAGTACGGGATCCCCTCCTCGCGCGCGATCTGGGCCGCATGGATCTTGCCCTCCCAGCCGCGGCCGCCGAAGCCGCCCGGAATCAGGATCCCGTCGGCATCGTGGAGGCACCGCACAACGTCGGCGTCGCTGACCGACTCGGAGTCGACCCAGTCGATTTCGACCTTGCAGCCGTGGTGGACGCCGGCGTGGCGCAGCGCCTCGGCTACCGACAGATAGGCGTCCTCGAGCTGAACGTACTTGCCGACCAGGGCGATCCGGATCGTCCCCTCGACCTCGGCGGCGCGCCGCGTGATCCGCTCCCAGTCACCGAGGTCGGGCTCCCCGGCCTCGAGACCGAAGTGCTCGGCGAGGATGTACTCGTCGACACCCTGCGCGTTGAATCCGAGTGGCACCTTGTAGATGTCGTCAACGTCGTAGCCGGAGATCACCGCCTCGACCGGGAGACTCGCGAACAGCGCGATCTTGCGGCGGATGTCGGTCGAGAGCTCGGCCTCGGAGCGGCACACGATCATGTCCGGCGCGATCCCGATCCGCCGCAGCTCGTTCACCGAGTGCTGGGTCGGCTTGGTCTTCAGCTCGCCGGCGTGACCGATGTACGGGACCAGCGTCAGGTGGATGAACATGCAGCGCCGGCGGCCGACGTCGACCGGGAACTGGCGAATCGCCTCCAGGAACGGGAGCGACTCGATGTCGCCGACGGTGCCGCCGATCTCGGTGACGACGAAGTCGACGTCACTCGAGTCGGCCATCAGCTTGATCCGCTGCTTGATCTCGTCGGTGATGTGCGGGACCACCTGGACAGTGGCGCCGAGGTAGTCGCCCCGGCGCTCGCGGCGGATGACCGTGTTGTAGATCCCGCCGGCGGTGACGTTCGACGCGCGACTCGTGTTCGCGTCGGTGAAGCGCTCGTAGTGGCCGAGGTCGAGGTCGGTCTCGGCGCCGTCCTCGGTCACGAACACCTCGCCGTGCTGATAGGGGGACATCGTGCCCGGGTCGACGTTGATGTACGGGTCGAACTTCTGCAGCTGGACATCGAGCCCGCGCGCGACCAGCAGGCGTCCGATCGAAGCGGCGGCAATCCCCTTGCCGAGCGAGGAGACGACTCCGCCGGTAATGAAAATGAAGCGCGTTTCCCCTTGATCGATCGCCAAGACATCGAGTCTATCGGGGCCCCCGACGGAAGCCCGGCCGGCCCGATCAGGCGGCGCGCAGCAGCTCGCGTGCGTGCTCGGAGGCCGCCCCGTCGTCGCTGCCGGCGCCGAGCATGCGCACGAGCTCGCCGACGACGCCGTCGCCCTCGAGCATCGTGACGGTGGTGGTGGCGGGCTCGGTGCCTGCCTGCTTGACGATCGCGAAGTGACGCTGTGCGAGCGCGGCGACCTGGGGCAGATGCGTGATGCAGAGGATCTGACGACGTTGCGCGAGACCGCGCAGGTGCTCGCCGACCGCGCGCGCGGTGTGGCCCCCGATCCCCGCGTCGATCTCGTCGAACACGAGCAGCGGGGCGAGATCCGGCGCGGCCGCCGGCTCGCTCTCGGCGACGCTCATCAGGGCCAGCATCACCCGCGACAGCTCGCCCCCCGACGCGACCTCGCGCAGCGGCGCGAGCGGCCCGCCGCCGTTGGCGGCGATCTGCATCTCGATCGCGTCCGCCCCGCGGGGTCCGCAGCCCTCAGCGCGGTCGCTGAGCTCGATCTCGAACCGCGCGTCGGGCATCGACAGCTCGGCCAGCCTCTGCGCGACGGCCGCCGCGAGCCGTGGGGCGGCGGCGCGGCGAGCGCCCCCGAGTGCGCCCGCGAGCCGCTCGAGCTCTACCCGGGCGTCGTCGAGCTCCCGCTCGGCGGCCTCCAGCGCCTGGTCGGCGTTCTCGAGCTCGTCGCGCCGGGCGCGGCACCGGTCGGCGTGAGCGAGCACCTCCTCGATCCCGCCGCCGTGCTTGCGCCCCAGGCGGTGCAGCAACGCCAGCCGCGCCTCGACTTCCTCGAGCCGCTCGCCCGCGGCCGCGTCGCCGGTGACGTCCTGGAGGTAGCCGCGAAGCTCGCCGGCGATGTCCTCGGCTTCGTAGCGCAGCGCCTCGAGCCGCTGCGCCAGCGCCCCCAGCGCGGGGTCGATCGCGGCCGCCGCCTCGAGTTCGGACGCGGCCCCGGCGAGCAGCTCGCGCGCCCCGTCAGACGACTCCGGAGCGATCGCCTCGGCGGCGCCGGCGGCGGCGCGCTGGAGCGCCTCGGAGTGGCGCAGCCGCTCGCGCTCGGCGGTCAGCTCGGCCTCCTCCTCGAGGCTCGGAGCGGCATCCTCGATCTCGGCGAGCTCGAAGCTGACCAGGTCGAGCTCGCGCTCGCGGCGGCCGGCGAGCTCACGCAGCTCCGCGGCGCGGGCCTCGAGCTCGCGCACGCGCTCGTATGCGGCCCGCGTCTGGGCGCGCAGCCCCGCCTGGGGCTCGCCGCAGTAGGAGTCGAGCAGGTCGAGCTGAGCGGTCTGGAGCATCAGCCGGCGATGCTCGTGCTGGCCGTAGAACGACATCAGTCCGGCACCCAGCTCCTGCAGGTCGGCGACCGTCGCCGAGCGGCCGCTCACGTACGCGCGCGTGCGCCCGTCCGGCCACACGCGCCGCGCGAGCACGACCTCCTCGGCGCCGTCCGGGAAGCGGTCGGAGCCGGCCAGCGCCGCCGGCAGCGCGAACACGCCCTCGACGTACCCCTCCTGGGCGCCGGCGCGGACGATCCCGCGCCGCGCGCGGCCGCCCAGCAGCAGGTCGAGCGCGTGCGCGAGCAACGTCTTGCCGGCCCCGGTCTCGCCCGTGAGCATGTTGAGGCCCGGGGCGAGCCGCAGCTCGGCGCGGTCCATCAGCAGCAGGTTCTCGACGCGCAGTTCGTACAGCACTGAGCGTGGTCTACCAACCGCGCCCGACGGACCGAGCGCCGCTGATCTACAGCGGCGTCGCCAGCCGGCCGAACTTCTGGCGCAGGCGCTGGTAGAAGGTCGTGCCCTGCAGCTGCGCGAGCGTCCCGAGGTCGTACTCGAAGCGCGCCTGCAGCCGCTCCCCGGGCGCGAGCACGCAGATCGGGCGCCCGTCGATGATCACGTCGACGGGCTCCTCGAGCGAGCGATTGTGGACCGCGAGACGGTCGTCGGGGGCGACCACGAGCGTGCGCGCGGTCAGCGAATGGGGCGCGATGAACGAGACCACGAACCCCTGCACGCCCCACGCCATCACCGGCCCGCCGTTGGCGAGGTTGTAGCCGGTCGAGCCGGCCGGCGTCGCGACCACCAACCCGTCGCACCGCACCCGCCCGACCTCGTCACCGCCGACCGAGTACTCGAGGTCGGCTACCCGCAGCCCCTGCTGGCGGTGGATCGAGACGTCGTTGATCGCCAGCCACTGCCCGCCGTTGCTCGAGAGCTCGATTGCCGGCAGTGACAGAACCTCGAAGTCGCCGTCCAGCGCCCGCATGCAGCCCGCTTCGGCGTCCTCGCGGTCGACGGCCGCCAAGAAGCCCATCTCGCCGAAGTTGATCCCGAACACCGGGACGCCGGTCCCCGCATAGGTCCGCAGGGCGTTCAAGATCGTGCCGTCGCCGCCGAGCGCGAAGCAGACGTCGACGGTCGGGTCAAGCGGCGCCTGCAACGTCAGTGACGCGCCCGGTTCGACCTGGTGCTTGAGCGTCTCCTCGGGGTCAAGCCGGATCTCGACGCCCCGCTCGCGCGCCAGGCCGACGAGCGCGAGCAGCGCGTCGGTGGTCACGTCCCGGCGGCGGTGCGTGAGCACCGCGGCGGTCGTCATCCGCTTCACGGCTCGACCTCCCGCGCCGCCGGCTCCAGCTGAGCCAGCCCGCCCCGCGCCGCCTCGGCGAGCCACACGAACGTCTCGAGGTTGCCCTTCGGACCGGGCAGGCCCGAGCTGGCGTACCCGAGCACGGCCGCGCCGAGCTCGATCGCGGCCTCGCCGACGTCGATCAGCGCCGCTCGGCGAAGCCCCGCGTCGCGGACCACCCCGCCCTTGCCGACGCCCGCCCGGCCGACCTCGAACTGAGGCTTGATCAGGGCCAGGCAGTCAAAGCGTTCCGTCGCGCAGCTCAAAGCCGGTTCGAGCACCTTGACCACCGAGATGAACGAGACGTCGATCACGATCAGATCGGGCGCATAGGGCAGCTCGTCGCGGCGCAGCGAACGGGCGTTGCGCCGCTCGATCACCGTCACGCGCTCGTCGCCGCGCAGGCCCCAGTCGAGCTGGCCGTAGGCGACGTCGAGCGCCACCACGTGGGCGGCGCCGCGCTTGAGCAGGCAGTCGGTGAAGCCGCCGGTCGAGGCGCCCACGTCAAGGGCGCGCCGCCCGACGACCTCGATCCCGAAAGCGTCCAGCGCGTTCGCGAGTTTGATGCCGCCGCGCGAGACGAACGCCGCTGCACTCAAAAGCTCGAACTGCGTGTCGACGTCGACCATCTGTCCCGGCTTCTCGGCGCGACGGCGCTCGGGCAACACCAGCACCTCGCCGGCGATCACCGACGCGGCCGCGCGCGAGCGCGACTCGAACAGGCCGCGCTCGGACAGCAGGCTGTCGATCCGGATTCGTGCCACTCGAGCCGGAACGGTACGTGATCGAGATCACAGTCAGGACGCCCGCGCGTCCGTCACGATCGATCCACGATGCGGAGCAAGCCCCTCAGTCTCCCGGTACACGGCGTGATCGAGATCCTCGCGGGACTCGTGCTGATCGCCGTTCCGGCACTGCTGGGGTTCGACACGGGCGCGATGGTCGTCGCCGCATCCTTGGGGGTAGTCCTGACTGGGGCCGCGATCGCGCTGACCGCTCAGAAACCGATCTCGGTGGCGGCTTTCAGCCGCTTCGACAGCGTGTTTCTGCTGATCACTGCGTTCGCGGCCCTGGCGTTTGCGGTGAGCGGAAACCTGGCCGGCGCGGTCCTGCTCAGCGCCGTGGTGATGTTGCTCACCTGGCTGAGCTTCAGCACGCGTTACGCCGCGACCGCGTGACCGCGACCGCCTGATCAGCGCTCAGCCGCCGCTCACGACGCCGCTGCGGCCGCCGACGGCCGCTTCGATCCGCTCGGCGATCCGCTCGCCGGTGAACCCGACCTCCTCGTGCAGCAGCGCCGGTGATCCATGCGTCACGTAGCGGTCGGGCAGCCCGACGCGCAGGATCCGCGGCGCGAGGCCGGAGTCCGACAGCGTCTCCCAGACGGCGGACCCGAAACCGCCCGCCAGCACGCCCTCCTCGACGGTCACCAGCAGCTCGTGCTCGGCCGCGAGCTGGGCCGCGAGCCCGGCGTCGATTGGCTTGGCAAAGCGCGCGTCGGCGACGGTGACGGCGATCCCATGCGCCGGCGAGGATGTCGGCGGCTTCCAGCGCCTTGCCGACCCCCGAGCCGTAGGCGAGCAGCGCGACCCGGATCGCGCT
Source organism: uncultured Solirubrobacterales bacterium (assembly GCA_963788005.1). Classification (GTDB taxonomy): domain Bacteria; phylum Actinomycetota; class Thermoleophilia; order Solirubrobacterales; family Solirubrobacteraceae; genus Palsa-465. The sequence goes on from CAWBFH010000011.1 coordinate 50,533, forward strand.
CGCGTGATCGGCGTCCGCCTCGCGCAGGATCTCGCCGGTGCCGATCTGGATCTGCTGCGGCGCCGCCGGCAGCTCGACGCCGACGCCGCTGCCGCGCGGATAGCGCAGCGCGACCGGGCCATCGTCGTAGCGCAGCGCGGTGTGGAGCATGTGGACCAGCATCGCCTCGTCACGGGGGGCCATCAGGACGATGTTCGGCAGGCAGCGCAGGTAGGCGATGTCGTAGACGCCATGGTGGGTCGGCCCGTCGTCGCCGACGAGCCCGGCGCGGTCCATCGCGAACACGACGTTGAGCTTCTGCAGGCAGACGTCGTGGACGATCTGGTCATAGGCCCGCTGCAGGAAGGTCGAGTAGATCGCCGCGACCGGCTTGCACCCCTGGAGCGCCAGGCCGGACGCGAACAGCACCGCCTGCTGCTCGGCGATCCCGACGTCGTAGTAGCGGTCCGGGATCTCTCGCTGGAGGATGTTGAGCCCGGTGCCGGAGTTCATCGCGGCCGTGATCCCGATCACGCGATCGTCGCGCAGGCACTCGCGGACCAGCGCCTCACCGAACACCTGCGTGTAGGCGGGCGGCGCCGGCTTGGCGTTGCGCGACTTGGGCTTGGCGGCCGCGGGCGCGCCGTTGGTGATCGAGTTGGGCTTCGCCGCGTGCCACTTCTCCATCCCTTCCAGCCCGCCCTCCTCAGCGGGCGCGAACCCCTTGCCCTTGACGGTCGCGCAGTGGACGACGACCGGCCGCTCGCGCGACCAGCGCCTCGCGCAGCGCCCGTCGCAGCGCGCGTACGTCGTGGCCGTCGATCACGCCCATGTAGGCCCAGTCGAGCTCCTCCCACCAGAGCCCTGGGGCCCAGAAGGCCTTCAGCGACTCCTTGAAGTGCGGGCCGAAGCGCTCGAAGGCGGCGCCGATCCCGGCCGGCAGCTTGGTCAGGCCGCCCTTCGACGCCCTCGCGGGCGTGCCACAGCTTGGGGTTCATCCGCACCCGGTTGAAGTAGCGCGACAGCGCGCCGACGTTGGGCGCGATCGACATCCCGTTGTCGTTGAGCACGACGACGATCGGCGTCCCCAGCCCGCCGGCCTGGTGCACGGCCTCGAACGCGACGCCGCCCGTCAGCGCCCCGTCGCCGGCAACCGCGACGACGTGTCCTTCAGGCCCGTGGCCACGGCGCATCGCCTCCTTGAGCCCGACCGCGTAGCCGATCGAGGTCGAGGCGTGGCCGGCCCCCATGATGTCGTGCTCGGACTCGTGGATCGAGCAGAACGGGGCCAGCCCGTTGTACTTGCGGATCGTGTGCAGCTGGTCACGGCGACCGGTCAGGATCTTGTGGGGATAGGCCTGGTGGCCGACGTCCCAGAGGATCTTGTCGTTGGGCGAATCGAGCAGCGAGTGCAGCGCGACGGCGAGCTCGCAGGCGCCGAGGTTGGCGCCGAAGTGGCCCCCGATCTCCCCCACGGTCGTGATGATGTGCTCGCGCACCTCCTGGGCTACCTGCTGCAGCTGCTCGTCGGTCAAGCCGTGCAGGTCCTGGGGGCAGTCGATGCCGTTGAGGAGTTCTGTCATCAATAGCTCCGGGTCGCGATGAAATCTGCGAGCTGCTCGAGCTCGGACGCATCCAGAGGGGAAGCCTCGCTCAAGGAAGCCCGCGCACGCTGGTGCGATTCTTGGGCCAACCTTCGCGCGCCGTCCAGCCCGAACTCTGTCACGTAGGTCCGCTTTCCCAGCCGCTCGTCGCTGCCCTGCTGCTTGCCAAGCGTCGCCTCCGATCCGATCACGTCGAGGATGTCGTCGACGATCTGGAACAGTACGCCCAGCTCACTGGCGAAGGCGCGGAACGCCGAGAGTGTGACAGGTTTGTGATCCCCGGCCAGTAGCAGCGGGCATTCGATGCTCGCCGCGATCAGCCGGCCGGTCTTGAGCTCGTGTAGGTGGCGCAGCCCGGCGGGTCCCGATCCGGCTGTCTCGGCGACATCCATGAACTGGCCTCCGACCATGCCCTGCACGCCGGTCGCCGCCGCCAGCGTCGCGGCGGCCGCGAGCACGTCGGCGGGGGCTCCGATCGGCGACGTCAGCAGGAGGCTGAACGCCTCCGCGTACAGCCCGTCCCCGGCGAGGATCGCGACATCGTCGCCGAACACCTTGTGGCACGTGAGCCGGCCGCGGCGCAGGTCGTCGTCGTCCATCGCCGGGAGATCGTCATGGATCAGCGAGTACGTGTGGATCAGCTCGATCGCGGCCGCGAGCGGCAGGACCGAGGCGCGGTCTGAGCCGAGCGCCGACGCTGTCGCCAGCGTCAGTACCGGCCTGATTCGCTTGCCGCCCGCCAACAGCGAGTAGCGCATCGCCTCCTCGAGGCCGGCCGTGGCGAACTCGTCGGAGAAGCGCAACCCCTCGAGGTAGCGGTCGATCTCAACCCGCAGGTGCTCGGGGAAGGCCGGACGCACCGTCGACGGGGCAGCCACGATCAGCAATCCTCGCGCACGGGACCGCTATCCGCCCCCCGGCGCGAGCGCGAGATCGGACCCGGCATATCAGCCCGCCGGAAGCGGGAGCTGACCAGGGAGGTCGGGCAACGGCTCGAGCGCCGCGCGGGCCCGCTGGTCGACCTGCGAGCTGGCTTCGGCCGCCAGCTGCGCGCATTCCTCGATCACGTTGAGCGCTGCGTCGGGCTCGAGCTCGCCGGCTCGGAGTCTGTCGACGGCGTCGTTGAGCGCCGCGGTCAGCTCGGTGAGAGCGTCGGTCACCCGCGGAAGGTTAGCGTCCCGCTGCCGGTCTCCGCGTGGCGGCGGTCACCTGAGGCCGTCGAGCGCTTCGTTGACGAGCGCGTCGGCACGCGCATTCTGGGCGCGCGGGACGTTGCGAATCCGCCAGCGGTCGCCGAACGGCTCGAGCGCGGCCCGGGCCCGTGAGTAGAGCGGCTTCATCGCCTCGTGCTTGACCTTGTAGGCCCCGGTGAGCTGCCGTGCCACGAGCTCGGAATCGTTGATCAGCTCGAGCTCGGTGGCGCCGAGTTCGGTCGCGCGCTGCACTCCCGCGAGCACGGCTCGGTACTCGGCGACGTTATTGGTCGCGTCGCCGATCCGCTCGGCGAACTCATCGATCACGTTTCCCTCGCCGTCGCGCACCGAGACGCCGATCGCCGCTGGGCCCGGGTTGCCGCGCGCGCCCCCGTCGACGTTGACGACGAGCTTCACCGCGTCCGGTGTCAATCGTGCGCGAGTTGCGGGAGTTCGCCGGGGACCCGCGGTCGCCGGCGGTCGCGCAGCTCGCGCTTGCCGGGCCCCTCGGCCTCCTGGCTCGAGGGCCTCCGGCGCGATGACTTGCGCCGGTCGACGATCACGGTCACGTTCGGGTCATCCGCGTAGTAAGCGGTGAACTTCTCAAACAGCTCGTCCTCGAGCTCGCCTGGTACGACGCAGTAGATCACTGTCTATATGGTATTTGACCCACTGGGGCGGAGACCATCGAACGTCTGTCGAGAACGCTAAAGGGACAGCCGACCGCGGTCGTCGGCTGCCGCGTTGCGGTGGCGCTCCTCGGGCGCGAGCTCGTCGAGCTCGTAGCCCTGCCCGGCGACCCGGACCGTCGGCACCTCGTCTGACAGGTCGACCTCGTAGCGGTACCAGCACAGCTCCCAGGCGACCACGAGGTTGACGGCGCTGGGTCGATCGGCCAGCGGCAGCACCGACACCTCGGGCACGCCGAGCGAGCGCGTGATCCCCGCCACCGTGCGGGGATGCTCGGAGCCGTTGAACAGGTCCACCGCCGACGAGATCTTGTGCTCGATGCTCGAGGGGACGGCGCGGACGTGGCGTGGCTCGCGGACGACCGGCTGGCGTCGGGGCGTCCGACGCGGCGCCGGCTCGGCACGGCTAGGTGGCGGGGGCGGTGCCGGCTCCTCGACCTCGTCCTCGTAGACGGGCAGCTGCTCCTCCTCGACGGGCACGAACTGCTGGCGGCGCGAGCGCAGCCGACCGAGCAGCGAGCGGCGCCGGTCGACGTTCGTGCCCGGGCCATAGTCGGGAATCGTCCCCTCGCGCACCCAGCCCGTATGAACCGCCCGCGAGGTGCATAGCTCGCAGACCGAGTGGCGGCTGCCACCGCCCACGTAGATCTCGGCTCGTTCGCCGCGCAGCAGCGTGCGACCGCACACATCACAGGCCGAAATCGCGACCGAGGTGCTGATTGCCCTGGTATTCATCGGACGCGAGCCTACTACGCCTTCACCGCTTCGCGCTCGGCGCGCGCGTCGTCGACCACCTTGGAGGCCAGGTGATGCGGAACTTCCTCGTAGCGCTCGAACTCCATCGTGAACTCTCCCTGGCCGCCGGTGATCGACCGTAGGTCGGGCGCATAGGAGAGCATTTCGGCCATCGGCACCTCGGCCTTGATGTCGGTCATCCCGGCGCCGACCGGCTCCATCCCCAACGGCCGCCCGCGCCTCGAGTTCAGATCGCCGATCACGTCGCCGACCGAGTCCTCGGGCGCATTGACGGTGACGAGCATGATCGGTTCCAGGAGCACCGGGGAGGACTGCTCGAGCGCCTGCTTCATCGCCATCGAGCCCGCCACCTTGAACGCCATCTCCGATGAGTCGACGGTGTGGTAGGAGCCGTCATAGAGCCGTACGCGGACGTCCTTGACCGGATAGCCGGCGACGACGCCCTCCTGCATCGCCTCGACCACGCCCTTCTCGACCGCCGGGATGAACCCGGTCGGGATCACGCCGCCCTTGATCGCGTTGACGAACTCGAATGGGCGGGCGGGATCATCTGGCTCGAGCGGCTCGATCTCGATATGGCAGTCGCCGAACTGGCCGCGCCCGCCGGTCTGCTTCTTGTGGCGGCCGTGTGCCTTGGCCGAACCGCGGATCGTCTCCTGGTATGGCACCCGCGGCGGCTTGAGCGTCACCTCGGCGCCGAACCGCTCCCGGAGGCGCTCGACGATCACCTCGACGTGCACCTGCGAAAGCCCGGCGACGATCTGCTCGCCGGTCTGCGCGTCACGGTGCAGGTCAATCGTCGGATCCTCCTCCTGCAGCCGCCGCAACGCGGTGAACACCTTGTCCTCATCACCCTTGCTCTTGGGTTCGACGGCGAACGCCATCACCGGCGCGGGCAGCTTGATGCTCGGCATCTCGATCGGCTCGTCGCGAGCCGCCAGCCAGTCGCCCGCCTTGGTCTCCTTGAGCTTCGCGACGGCGCCGATGTCACCGGGCCCGAACTCGTCGGCATGGCCCGTGCTTGCCGCCCTCGAACGTGACCAGCTGTCCGATCCGCTCCTTGTTGTGGGTCCGCGTATTGAGCACCTGTGTGTCCTGCTTCATCACGCCCTGATAGACGCGGAACAGGTTGATGCGCCCGGCGAACGGATCGGCACGGGTCTTGAACACGTACGCGAACAGCTCCTTGTCCTCGACCGGCTCGAGCGTCACGTCGCCGACTTCCAGCCCGCCGTGCTTGACCGGGGACGGAAGGTCCTCGACGATCGCGTCGAGCAGCCGGTTGGTGCCCAGGTTGCGGGTCACAACACCGCAGGTGACCGGGAACAGGGCGCCGTGGTTGGTCCCCTCCTTGAGCGCCGTGACGATCTCCTCGTGGGAGATCTCGTCGCCTTCGAGGTAGCGCTCCATCAGCGCGTCGGAGGTCTCGGAGACCTCGTCCATAAGCTTCTCCCGGTATTCCTCGGCCCGCGCCTGCATGTCGTCGGGGATCGGGATCTCCCGGCAGTTGTCGCGACCTGAACCCTCGTACCGGTAGGCCTTCATGTCGACGAGGTCGATCACGCCGGAGACCTCGTGCTCGGAGCCGATCGGGATCTCGGTCGCCACGACGTGCTGGCCGAAGGCGCCCTTGAGAGATTCGAGCGTGCGGAAGAAGTCGGCGCGCTCGCGGTCGAGCATGTTGACGAACACGAGCCGCGCGAGATCGAGCTCGGCCGCGCGCTGCCACAGACGGGTGGTGTGCACCTCTACGCCCATCACGGCGTTGACCACGAATACCGCTGACTCGCACACGCGCAGGGCGCCGAGCGCGTCAGCGACGAAGCTCGAGTCGCCGGGGGTGTCCACCAGGTTGACCTTGCGCTGCTGCCACTCGAACGAGGAGAGCGCCACTGAAATGGACATCTGCCGCGCCTTTTCGTCCGGATCCACATCGGAGACGGTCGTGCCGTCGACCACGCTGCCGAGCCGGTTGACGGCGCCTCCCTGGAACAGCAGCGCTTCGTGCAGCGAGGTCTTACCGCTCCCGCGATGGCCGACAAGGGCGACGTTGCGGATCCGGTCCGCGGCCTTGTGCATGGCGGGTCTCCTCTCTCTCGGGTACTGAAAACAGCGACCTTATCGGGTTGGTGGGGTCGGCACATGTGCCCGCGGGTTGCCGCGCGCTCGGCATCCGGCCTCGCCTGCTTGCGCGGCCCCGCGTCATCCTGCCCGGCGGCCGCATGCGGCCGCCGAAGTCGGGCCGCATGCGGCCCGACTGGCCAGCGCGCATGCGCGCTGGCCCCCTAATCCAGCTCGCCGGCGAGCTTGGAGCGCAGTCGCAGCACGGCCTTGGTGTGGAGCTGGGAGACGCGCGACTCGGTCACGCCGAGCACCTCGCCGATTTCGCGCAAGGTCAGGTTCTCGTAGTAGTAGAGCGCCACCACCAGCTTCTCGCGTTCGGGGAGCGCCGCGATCGCGTCGGCGATCCGGTCACGGAGCTCGGACTGGTCGATCAGCATCTGTGGGTCCGGCGCGTTGCTGTCGGGGATCGTGTCGAGCAGCGAGACCTGATCTCCGCTGGCATCCGACACGTGCCAGAGCTCGTCGAGCGCGACGATCGTCGAGTTCGAGATCTGCACGAGCGCGTCCTGGAAGTCCTGGACGCTGATCCCGAGCTGGCTCGCCATCTCGTCATCGGTGGGCGCTCGCTGCAGCTTGGCCTCGAGCTTCATGTTGACGCGCTCGAACTCGCGCGCGCGAGCACGGACCGACCGCGGCACCCAGTCGAGCGTTCGCAACTCGTCGATGATCGCCCCGCGGATCCGCGTGATCGCGTAGGTCTCGAACTTGATCTCCCGCGAGAGGTCAAAGCGCTGGATCGCGGTGATCAGCCCCCCGAGCCCGTAGGAGATCAGGTCGGCCTCCTCGACGTGCGCGGGCAGGCCCGAACCCATGCGGCCGGCGACGTATTTGACCAACGGCGAGTAGGCGACGACAAGACGCTCACGGGCTCGCTCGTCGCCCGACGCCTTGTACCTCTTCCAGAGGTCCTGCAGCTCCATCGCTTTGACGTTGGTTTCCAGTTCAACCCCCCAGGTTCGGGCCTTCAGGCGCGGGGATGTGCCTGTTTGTACGCGGAGCGAAGGCGACCCGACTCTACCCGAGTGTAGACCTGAGTAGTAGAGATGCTGGCGTGGCCGAGCAGCTCCTGGATCGCCCGCAGATCGGCGCCTCCCTGCAGCAGATGGGTCGCGAACGAGTGGCGCAGGGCGTGCGGATGGGCATCGGCGAGCGCGGGCTCACGCGACGCCGCGATCCGTGACCACGACTTCAGCCGGCGCCGGACGTCCGATGTTCCCAGCCGTCGCCCCGATTTCGAGAGAAACAGGGCTCTCGAGTCATCGACCGTCAGGGTGGGGCGGCCTTTGAGCAGGTAGCGCTCGAGGGCCGCAAGTGCGTGCTCGCCCGCCGGTACGAGCCGGGTCTTGCCGCCCTTCCCCTCGACGCGAACGGATTCGCCGTCGAAATCAAGCGACTCGACGTCCAGCGAAACCAGCTCCTCGGCCCGCAGCCCCGAGGCGTAGGCGAGCTCGAACATCGCCCGATCGCGCAGCTGCAGGGGCGTCGTCGCCGGGATCCGGTCAAGCAGCGCCGTTACCTCGGCGGGCTTGAGCACGCGTGGCAGGCGCTGCGCGCGCTTGGGCGAATGAAGCAGCTCGGCGGGGTTCTCGTCACGGGCGCCGATCTCGATCTGACTGCGAAACAGCCCCCGCAGCGCCGCGAGCTTGCGCGCGACGGTCGCCGGCGCCTGCCCGCGCTCCGACAGCGAAGCGATGTAGCGGCGCAGCACTCTCACATCCACGGCCGCGGGGTCGACCCCGTGCGTGCCGGCCCAGCGCGCGAACTGCTCGGTGTCAATCGCATACGCGCGCTGCGTCTTGGCCGCGACGGCTCGACGCGTCAGATCTGCCTGGTATGCGTCCAGCGCGGCACACCAGGCCGGCGAGAGGCGTTCGGGTGGTCGGACCTGCGTCAACATCTGCGGTGCAGATTCGCCGCCGCGCCGACGGACCCTCCGCGGTTCAGGTGACGTTGACCAGCGTGCCGATCGGCGTATACGGATATACGGCGCCGGCCTCGGAGTACGGCATCTCAACGCAGCCGAGGCTCTGCGGGAACCCGTAACTGCCGCGGATGAAGCCGTGCAGCGCGTCGCCGCCGTTGAAGTAGCTCACGTAGGGAACGCCGGGGTCGGAGTAGGTGCTGCCGTCCGGGTTGGTGCCGCTCATCGTCACCGACGGCGCGTGCTCGAAGACGGCAAACAGGCCCTGAGCGGTCGGCGCCGACGAGATGCCGGTGTTGACCAGGCCCGACTCGACGGTCTTGCCGTTGTGCCACGTGTTCTCGGTTTCGGGGCTTCCCTCGCTGACGGACACGAACGTATAGCCGAACGACGACTTGTGCCCGGCCAGGACCGCCTGGATGAGCGCCTTCCACACGGCGGGGCCAGGCGTGCCGTCAGGCGTCATTCCATTCGAGTCCTCGAACGCCATGATCGCGCCCTTGGTCACGGTTCCGAACGCGCCCGGCTGCCAGAAGCCTTTCAGCGCCGCCGGCGTGTTCGGGTAGCGCCAGGTGAAGTGGCCGGCCGGCGGCTTGACGGCCGCCTCGAGCTGGTCCGACGGCGTCAGGCCGACGCCCTTGCCCGCGTAATCGAAGTTCAGCGGCAAGTAGTTCAGCAGCGCGAGCATCTGCTGCAGGCGCGTGGTCGATCCGCCGGGGACCGTCCAGCTCCCCTCCGACGACAACCCCTGCTGGCCACCCGCGAGCCTCACGTCGCTGGGCAGCGCCACGTGGACGGTGGTGGCCAGGCCATAGCCGTAGTCCTGGGGCTGGAAGACGATCGCGTGATCATTGAGCGTCTGCCAGTGCCCCTGGGCACCACCGATCGCCGGCCGGCGGGAGCCCAGCACCTTGGACACCGGCTTTGAGAACGTCAACGTGATCGGCGTAGTCGGCGAGATCGTCGCTCCTGGTCCCGGGTTCGCCACCACGGTCGCCTTGCTCCCCGCCGGGAACCAGCTGACCAGCGCGTCGCTGGAGGTCTCCCAGCGGCGCGGCTGCGCGGATACGAAGATCGAGCCGGCGGGGGTGTTGCGCGGAAGCGGCACGGTGGCTTGCGGCGTCGCGAGCACGTGGCGCCGGAGGTGGCCCGGATGCCCGTAGGCGTAGGCCTGGATCGGCGCCTTGAAGTGCAGCATCAGCTGTTCGTGCGGCTTGACCGTCAGGTAATGAGAGCGCAGGCTGGCCACCGGCGTGACCATGTTCAGGTGCAGCGTCTCGGTCTTGCCCGCGAGCCAGGAGATCCACCCCGGTCGTTTGACGACCACGGTGATCTTCAGGTTCTCGTTGGCGGGGAGCGGCTTCAGCCGGCCAGATCTTGTCGTCGCGGACCTTGATCGGAACCACCGATTGCTCGCGCCCGCCAATGACGGTGACGCGCTCGATCTTGCCGCCGCCGAGCGGCATCCCGATCTTGGCGATCGCGTTGGCGTCACCGGTCAGGCTGGCGTGCGCGGACGAGATCATGAGCGCGCCGACGCCCGCGACGGCGAGGATCAGCAGCAGCAAGCCGCCCGCGATATACGGGCCGCGCCGGGATCGGCGCTGCATCGAATGATCGTCGCCAGACGTGCGCCCGAGGCGCGAACCTGCCGACGTCCGCAGATACGAGACGTTCGCCACCGCAGGACATGGTACAGATTGCGGTTGTCTGATCAAGCACTCACGCGCGTTCGATAAACCCCTGCAAGCGAGGGTGCATCGCGGCCGTGGGCAAACTTGTGCGGCGTTTGTGCACTTTGCCGCGCGTTGGTCCTTGCACCCGCCGCCGCCGGGGCACTGCCTAGGTGACGGTCGTCACTGCCCCCTGGGCCGCGCTCGACACCAGCTTGGCGTATTTGCTCAACGCGACGCCCGGGAATGGACGCTCAAATGGGGTGTATTCGGCGGCGCGCCGGGCGAGCTCTTCGTCGGGGAGGTCGACATCGAGACGGCGCGCATTGACGTCGAGCGTGATCTGGTCACCGTCGCGCACGAGGCCGATCGGACCGCCGCGCACCGACTCCGGCGCCACGTGGCCGGCCATCAGGCCGCGCGTCGCGCCTGAGAACCGCCCGTCGGTGATCAGCGCCACATCCTCGCCGAGCCCCTCGCCGACGAGCGCCGCCGTGACGGCGAGCATCTCGCGCATCCCGGGGCCGCCGGCGGGGCCCTCGTTGCGGATCACGACGATGTCGCCCGCCTTGATCTGGCGGGCGGTGACCGCGGCCATCGCCTCCTCTTCTGACTCGAACACGCGGGCGGGGCCGGTCTGCGAGCGGCGCTCGTACCCAGCGAGCTTGACCACGCAGCCGTCCGGCGCGAGGTTGCCGTGCAGGATCGCGAGCCCGCCGGTCGCCTTGATCGGATCCGACAGCGGCCTGACGACCTTCTGACCCTCGGTCTCGACGGCGCCGTCGGCGATCTCGCCGGCCGTCTTGCCAGTCACGGTGATCGTCTCGGGGCGCAGCAGCCCCGCCTCCTTGAGGCGGCTCATCACGACCGGGACGCCGCCCGCGGCATACAGATCCGGCGCGACGTACTGGCCGCCGGGCTTCAGATCGCACAGCAGCGGGGTGCGCTCTGAGATCTCGTCGAAGTCATCGATCGCGAGCTCGATCCCCATTTCGTTGGCGAGTGCCAGCAGGTGCAGAACGCCGTTGGTCGAGCCGCCGCTGCATGCGATCGCGGCGATCGCGTTCTCGATGCTCGCGCGCGTCACGATCTCGCTCGGGCGAAGGTCCCGGCGCAGCACGTCCATCACGAGCTCGCCCGCCTGGCGCGCCAGGTCGGGCTTGCGGCCATCGACCGCGGGGGCGCCCGACAACGCCGACGGCGAGATCCCCAGCACCTCGAACGCCATCGCCATCGTGTTGGCGGTGAACTGGCCACCGCAGGCGCCCGCGCCCGGTGAGGCGACGTCCTCGATCGCCGTCAGCTCCTCGCTGGTGATCCGCCCGGCGGCGTGGGCGCCGACGGCCTCGAACACCTCCTGGATCGTGATCCGCTCGCCGTTGTAGACGCCCGGCTGGATCGATCCGCCGTACAGCATCACGCCCGGCAGGTCGAGCCGGCAGAGCGCCATCACGGTCGCGGGAATCGTCTTGTCGCAGGCGCAGATCGCGATCACCGCATCGAACGCGTGGGCATCGCAGACCAGCTCGATCGAATCGGCGATCACCTCGCGGCTGGCGAGCGACGCCCGCATCCCCGGCGTGCCCATCGTGATCCCGTCGGAGATCGCGATCGTGTTCAGCTCCATCGGAGTGCCGCCCGCCTCGCGGATCCCGTCCTTGACCTTGGCGGCGAGCGCCCGCAGGTGGAAGTTGCACGGCATCGTCTCAATCCAGGTGTTGGCGACCGCGACCAGCGGCTTGGACATCGCCTCGTCATCGAAGCCGATCCCCTTCAGGAACGCGCGTGCCGCGGCCCGCTCCGGTCCCTCGGTGAGGGCGCGGCTGTGGCGCTTGAGATCGACGTCCGAGGTGGTGGCCATCGCGGCCGGGAACTGTACCGCCCTGCGAACGCCGGGCTGGTTTTGGCGCGGGCTCCGGCGCGGTGTTGCTCCGGGGCGTAGGTTCGAAACCCGCGCGGAGCCGCGGAAAACGCCTACGGGCGGTGGCGGGCCGCTAGCCGGGGGTGTCGAGCGGCGTCGAAGTCTCGCCGCCGGCGACGTAGCGCATCCGCGCGCGCTCCCACTGAGCCAGACGCCACAGGTCGCGCTTGACCCGTGCCGGATCGAGCTGGCGTCCGGGCAGGTGCATGTTCGCGGTCGAGATCAGCCGGTGCTCGTCGCCGGTCAGCGCCATCCACTTTGCGAGCACGTCATCGGAGTCGGGCAACCGCGCGCTCCCGTACGGGCGCGTCTCGTCGGGGAACGCGACGCAGTACTCGTTGAGCAGCCGGTGCGTCTGCGCGAGGTAGGCGATGATCGCGCGGTGTGGGTAGATCAGGTAGGCGTAGGCGGCGCCGCCGGTCCCGCCCGCGTCGGCCGGGCCCTCGGACTGCGTCCCCCAGACGCGGATGAACCCGAGGTCGCGGTACATCCCCCACTCCTCCTCGTTGACGCACGAGCGCAGCAGGGCACGCGCGCGCTGCTCGGCGCGGCGCTCGCGCCCGGGGTCGTACGGCATCGCCGGTGCGATCTGCCGGCGCGCCTTGTGGCGCGACCAAAGCTCCTCGACGCGTGGCAGCAACTCCTCCGACAGCAGAGCGATCGCCACCAGCGCAGTCGCTACGAGCGCCAGCAGCACCGTCGGGCCCTACCTGACGCCGCCGGCTGCCCGCGGGAAGAAGATCACGCGGTCGGCATCCCGCGGGATGTCATCGAACGAGCGCACCATGTGCGCCTGGCGCCGGCCGTCGGCCTCGAGCGTCGGGACCGCGGCCCACAGGCCACCATCGAGCTGACGGCGAAACTCCTCGATCAGCCGCTGCTCATCCTCGGCGAGCTCGACGTCCCCCTCCGCGATCAGCACCTCACCGTGCCCCGGTTTCATCCGCAAGAAGCGCACCCCAGAATTATGTCACGCCGAGGACGTCCACCGGGCCGGGTCCCGCGCCCAGATCGGCGAGTCCGTCCCTGACCGCCTGTGAGGCCCGGCGCTTGGCGGTCCGCGCGGCTGCGAGCGGTGTGTCACCCCGCGCGAGCCGTGCGGCCAAGGTCGAGGAGTGGGTACAGCCCGACCCGTGGGCGGCGCCGTCGGGGTAGCGCTCGCCCGGAATCTCGACGAGCTGCGCCCCGTCGTAGAAGACGTCGACCGCGTGCTCGCGGTGGCCGCCGGTGATCACGACGACCGCGGGGCCGAGCATCTTTATATCCCTGGCCAGCTCGGCGACGTCCTCGCCGGGGGCCGCCTCGTGCGGGTCACGGCCGACGAGCGTGCGCGCCTCGTGGAGGTTCGGCGTCACCACTGTCGCGCGCGGGAAGAGCTGCTCCACCAGCGCGCTCCGCGCCGACGGCTCGAGCAGCTGGCCGCCCGACTCGGAGACCATCACCGGGTCGAGCACGACCGGAGTCCCGGGCGCCAGCTCGTCGAGCGCCTGCGCGACCGCCTCGATCGCCGCCGCGGTCCCGACCATCCCGATCTTGACCGCGTCGACGCCGATGTCGTCGGCGACCGCCCTCACCTGGGCGACGATCATTTCAGGCGGGATCGGGTGTACCCCCGTGACCGCGACGGTGTTCTGCGCCGTGATCGCCGTCACGGCCGTCATCCCGTGCACGCCCGCGGCGGCGAACGCCTTCAGGTCGGCCTGGATTCCGGCCGCGCCCCCCGAGTCCGAGCCGGCAATCGACAGCACGCACCGGACGCGGTCACTCATCGCCATGAGCTTACTTGCCCTCATGGGAGGACCGAGTACCTGCCGCCGGCCTCGTGGCGTACGCGTCCGGCGAGCTCGAGCGACGCCAGGGCGGCGAGGCCGGCGTCGGCGTCGAGGCCCGCGCGGGCGAGCGCGTCGGCGCGCGATTGACCCTCGGCGAGCGCGTCGAGCAGGGCCTCGAGCTCGGGCGCCAGTTGCGGCCGCGCCGGTCGCTCGTGCTCTGAGCCGATGCCGAACAGCCCGTCGAGGGCGTCCTCGATCGAGTCGATCAGCAGCGCCCCTGTACGGATGAGCTCGTGCGGGCCGGCCGCCAACGGCGATGTGACTCGCCCCGGCACCGCGCCGACCGGCCTGGAGAGCTCGCGGGCGTAGCGAGCGGTGATCAGCGCACCCGAGCCATTTCGTGCCTCGACAACGATCGTCAGCCCGCTCAGCGCCGCGATCAGCCGGTTGCGCGCGGGGAACATCCAACGCCGCATCGCCGTGCCGGGGCCGAGCTCGGAGACGACGGCGCCGCACTCGCGGATCCGGCGATGGATCGTGCGGGCCCGAGCGGGGTACGGCCGCTCGGCGGCGGCGCCCAGAACTGCGATCGTCGGCGCGTTTATGTGGAGCGCCCCGCGGTGGGCGGCGGAGTCGATCCCGGCCGCCATCCCGCTCACGACCGGCACTCCGGCCATCGCAAGGCGGCGCGCCAATGTCCACGCGATGTCGAGCCCGTAGGGCGACGCCCGGCGCGCGCCGACGATCCCGACCGGAGCGTGGGCGGCGAGCGCGAGGAAGCGCTCGAGGCCTCCGGCGACGTGCAGGACGGCCGGCGGCGCGCTGAGCTCGGCCAGTGTCCGCGGGTAGCCGACGTGACAGCGGCAAATCAGCTCGAGTCCGGCTTCCGCTGCCTGGCGGCGGGCCCGCTCGGGGTCGAAGGAGTCGAGCTCTCGTTCGACGGCGGTTCGGCGCTTGCCGGCGAGAGCCGCAATCAGATCGCCGGCGCCGAGCTCGAGCACCGCGTCGAGGCGGTCACGGTGTCGGTCGACGTGGCCGGCGAGGCGCGCCAGCAGCCATGTCCGTGCCAGGCATTTGTCGCACGCGTCGGCCTCGTTCACGGAGCAACCGCCGCCTCATTCACGGAGCGACCGCCGCCTCGGCCGCGGAGCGCTGGCGCAGGCTCAGCGCGGTCAGCACGTCGGCACGCGAGACCCGCTCGCGCTCGCCGAGATCGGCGATCGTCCGCGCGACGCGGAGCACGCGGTGGCGGCCGCGCGCGCTGAGCAGCCCGGCCGCGTAGGCACGCCCCAACTCGTACTCGGCGCCCCGCTCCAGCGCCGCGAGCCGCTGGACGGTGCGCGCGTCCATCTCGCCGTTGCACCCCGCGCCCGTCTGCGACAGGCGGCGTCGCTGGCGCTCGCGGGCGGCGGCGACGCGCGCCCGGACAGTCGCGGAGCTGGTCCTGGGAGCTTGGCGCAGATCGCCGGCCGACGGGCGCTGGACATCGATCACGAGGTCCATCCGGTCCAGCAGCGGCCCGCTGAGACGGCGGCGATGGCGGCGCAGCTCGGCCTCACCGCAAGTGCACCGGTCACCGTCGCCGACGCCGGCGAAGCCACACGGGCAGGGATTGGTCGCCGCGACCAGCATGAAGCGGGTCGGCAGCCGCAGGGCGCGCTGGGCGCGCACGATCGTCACGACGCCGTCCTCGAGCGGCTGACGCAGCGCGTCAAGGCTCGCGCGCTGGAACTCGGACAGCTCGTCGAGAAACAACACGCCGTGGTGCGCGAGCGTGGCCTCGCCCGGCCGCGGTGGCGAGCCACCTCCGGCGAGCCCCGACGGGGAGATCGTATGGTGCGGCGCGCGGAACGGCCGCGACACGATCAGCGGCCCGGAGTGAAGACCGGCGACGCTGTGGATCCGCGTCACCTCGATCGCCTCGAGCTTGGTCAGCTCCGGGAGGATCGACGGCATGCGACGCGCGAGCATCGTCTTGCCGGTGCCGGGGGCGCCCTCCATCAGCAGGTTGTGGCCGCCGGCGGCGGCGATCTCGAGCGCCAGCAGCGGCGCGGCGTGGCCACGGACGTCGGCCAGGTCCTCGCTGGGGCGCCGGCCGTTGACGTGCGGTCGTGGCTGTGGCAGGGGCGGCGGCTCGGCGCCCGCGAGCACGTCGGCCGCGGCGCGCAGATCGCCGACGGCGACGATCCGCAACCCGCCCACGAGCGCCGCCTCGTGGGCCCGCTGACGGGGCACGATCAGCCGCGTGCAGCCCTGGCGGACGGCGCCCTCGGCGACCGCCAGCGCCCCCGGCGAGTCACGTAGCTCGCCGCCGAGCGACAGCTCGCCGAACACCGCATAGGGGGCGAGCGCCTCGCTCGGCACCTGGCCGCTCGAGGCGAGCACGGCCAGTGCGATCGCCGCGTCGAACCCGGGGCCGACCTTGCGTAGCGCCGCGGGTGCGAGATTGGCGGTGATCCGCGTGGCCGGGAAGTCGAAGCCCGAGTTGAGGATCGCCGCCCGGATCCGGTCCCGGGACTCGCGCACCGCGGTGTCGCCGAGGCCGACGATCGTGAACGCGGGCAGCCCGGAGCGGATGTCGACCTCGACCCACACTTGGCGCGGTTGGACCCCGTCGATCGTGAACGTCCGGACGCGCGCGAGCATCGCTCCACGGTAGGTTCGATCGCGTGACGCGTGGCTGTCAGTCAGTCACAAATGTGTGCCGATCGCGCGCGCCTTTGTTGCTCAATCGGCACAAGACGCCACCCACGCGTGACGGGATCGGCTCTAGCTTCGCGGGCGATGAGCGGCGACCCTCGGCATGGGCTCGGAGCGGCGGGCGAGCGCCTCGCCGCCGAGCACCTCGAGCGCCGGGGCTTTGAGATCGTCGAGCGTAACTACCGCACGCGGTGGGGCGAGCTCGACCTGGTCGCGTTCGACGGCCGGGTGCTGGTGTTCTGCGAGGTCAAGACGCGCCGCGCGGGCGGGAGCCGCGGTGGGCCGCTGGAGGCCGTGCGCCCTTCGAAGCAGGCGCGCGTGCGCAAGATGGCCTCGAGCTGGCTCCGCGAGCGGGGGCGCGAGCGCCCCTACGCGCCGATCGTGCGCTGCGACGCGATCGGAGTGACGGTCGACGGCGGCGGAAGATTGGTCTCCCTCGAACACCTGGAGGCGGCGTTCTAGCGGACGCGCGAGACCCGACTCACCGTAGGCGGGAGATCAAATGCGTACCCGTCGAGGGTCAGGCCCCGAGCGCGAGCTGCTGGTAGGCGATCGATTGGAATGAGAGGCGGTGCAGCGGCGAGAGACCGATGCGCTCGATCGCCTCGCGGTGCTCGGGCGTCGAGTAGCCGACGTGCTGGGCGAACTCCCACCCCGGGTGGGCGGCGTCGGCGCGGCGCATGTACCGGTCACGGGTCTCCTTGGCGAGCACCGACGCCGCCGCGATCGCCGCGCTCTTGGCGTCACCGCCGATCACGGCGCGCTGCTCACGGCCCAGGCCGGCGACCGGGAACCCGTCACTGAGGCAGATGCAGCCCTCACAGGCGACCGCGTCCAGCGCATCGCGCAGCGCGGCGAGGTTGGTCTTGTGCAGCCCGCGGGCGTCGATCCCCGGCGCGCACCGGGAGACGATTGCGACCCGCGCGGCGAGGGCGAGGATCACCGGGTACAGCGCTGCGCGGGCTTCCGGCGTCTGCTGCTTGGAGTCGTTGAGCGTTCCGAGCGCCCGCGCCTGGGCCGGTCCGATCCGCTCGAGGTCGAGCAGCACCGCGGCGGCCACCAGCGGACCGGCGAGGCAACCGCGTCCGGCCTCGTCGGCACCGGCGATGAAGCGCACGCCGAGCCCGCGATCGAAGTTCAGCAGGCGCCGTCCCGGGCGGCTCACGCGCTTGCGCGGCTTGGCGGCCTTGCGAGGGCCCCTGTCGTCAGAGGGTGCCGATCCGGTCGGGAGACCGGGCGTCAGAGGGTGCCGATACGGTCGGGTGGCCAGTACGTGAAGAAGGCAACACCGATGACCCATTTGTCGGGGACTGGTCCCCAGAAACGGCTGTCGTCGGAGACTCCACGGTTGTCGCCCATCATGAAGTACTCGCCGGGCGGAATCGTGATCGGTTTCCGGAATGTGCAGGAAGGAGCGCCCCCGCACGGCCGGATATAGGGATCCTTCTCGCGCACGCCGTTGCGGATCACGTGGCCGTTGATGATCGAGATGGTGTCGCCCGGGCCGGCGACCACGCGCTTGATGAAGGTCTGGTCCGATTCCGTCGACGTGCCCTTGTCGCACGCCTGCGGGTGGCCGGCGCCCTGGTTCGGGTTGGCGCACACCGGGTCGTCCTCGTTGTCAGCCCCGTGGGGCGGATGGAAGACGACGATGTCGCCGACGCTCGGGTGGCTGATCAGACGGTTGGTGAGCACCCGCTGGCCGATTTCGAGCGTTGGGACCATCGACGGGCTGGGGATCCGGTAGGGCTTGACGACGAACGCCTGGATCAGCAGCGCGAGCCCTACGGCGACCGCCACGGTCAGCACGATCTCGATGAATCCCTGCAGCCCCGACTTTTTCTTGCTCTTCATCGGTTATGTCTAGAGAAAGCCGATCCTGTCGGGCGGCCAGTAGGTGAAGAAGGCCTGCCCGATTATCCACGCCTTCGGCACCGGTCCCCAGAAGCGGCTGTCGAGCGAGTCCGGACGATTGTCGCCCATCATGTAGTAGTCGCCGGGGGGAACGGTGATCGTGGCCGGAAAATTGCATTCGCTGGCGCCGTCGCAGGGCACCGTGAACGAGTCCTTCTCGCGCACGCCGTTGCGGTATACGTGGCCGTCCCGGATCGAGAGGTGATCGCCCGGGAGACCGACGACGCGCTTGATGTAGGTCTGGTTGGACTCCTTGGTCTGCGCGACGTCACACGCCCGTGGTGACTGAGCTCCGTCCCCGTTCGCGCCCTCGTTGGGGTCCGCGCAGTTTTCGCTGGCCGGCGGGTGAAAGACGACGATGTCGCCGATCTTGGGCGACATGAAGTGGCTGCCGATCCGATCCACGAGGACCCGCTGGTTGATGTCCAGCGTCGGCTCCATCGAGCCGCTCGGGATCTCATAGGGCTTGACGATGAAGGCCTGGACGGCCAGGGCGAGGCCAAGCGCGACGCCGACGATCACCACCAACTCAGCGGCGGACCGTACGAACGACTTCTTGGTCTCTGTCACACCTGTTCGTCGCCTGCCGCCGGCTCGGCTTCCGCGGGCTCGGCGTCCTGCCCCTCGGTCCCCGCTCCATCTGCGGCCTCGCTCTCGGGCGCCTGCTCGGCATCTGCCGCAGGCGCCTCGACAGCATCATCCCCGGTCGCCTCCGCAGCCTCCGCCTCAGGGGCCTCCGCAGCCTCGTCCTGCGGAGCCTCAGCGGCGTCCGCAGCCTCGTCCTGCGGGGTCTCGGCGGCCTCCCCCCCGGGTGGCGCTTCGTCCTGTGGGGCCTCGGCGGCCTCCTCGGTCTCCGGACCGTAGAGCAGCTCGCGCTCGACGGCCTCCTCGGGGCCGGCCGAGCGGCGCTCGCGTACTCGGGCGCGCTTGCCGACGCGGTCGCGCAGGTAGTAGAGCTTGGCGCGCCGAACATCGCCGCGGGCGGCGACCTCGATGCGCTCGATCTTGGGCGAGTGGAGCGGGAACGTGCGCTCGACGCCGACACCGAACGACTGCTTGCGGACCGTGAACGTCTCCCGGACACCGTGACCCTGGCGCTTGATCACCACGCCCTCGAAGACCTGCGTGCGACGGCGCGTGCCCTCGATGACCTGGAAGTGGACGCGCAGCCGATCACCGGCGTCGAACGCCGGTACGCGGCGGAGCTGTGAACGCTCCAAGCTGTCGATTGCCGTACTCATAGATAATTAGCGAGCGCCTGCACCTGATCCGGCGGGCCTCACTGCGCGGGGGAAGTCCGGGCTCCGATGGCTGCGCGAGGCGCACACCCGTCGATGCGGCCGCCTATGGTAGCGGGTTGCCCGTCGTTGGTTGGACGCTTGCGGTCAGGGACCTCGGCGTCCCTGCTGAGGGTGGTACGAGAAACCGTCCGTCACGGACGGTTCGATGACACACCCCCAGCCCGACGCCGGCTCTGCTCCATCCGCCACGCCGCGATCTGGGCGTGATGGCCGGAGAGCAGGACGTCCGGGACGCGCCACCCGCGGTGCTCGGCCGGCCGCGTGTAGTGGGGATACTCCGGCCCGCCCTCGAGCGCGGCGCTGAAGGATTCCTCGACCGCCGAGTGCTCGTGTCCCAGCGCTCCGGGGAGCTTGCGGATCACCGCGTCGCACAGCACCATCGCGGGCAGCTCACCGCCGGCCAGCACGTAGCGCCCGATCGACACGCGGTCTGAGCAGAAGTGCTCGAGCACGCGCTCGTCGAAGCCCTCGTAGCGCCCGCACAGCAGTGTCAGGGCCGGCTCGGCCGCGAGCTCGTCGACGAGCGGGTCATCGAGGATCCGCCCGGCGGCGTCGAGCGCGATCACGCGGCGGTGGGATCGCAGCGTGACCGGATCCTCGCCGTAGCGGGCGCGCAGCGCCGCCTCGACGACGTCGACGCGCAGAACCATCCCGGCGCCGCCGCCGAACGGAGTGTCGTCGACCTGGCCGGCGCTGAGCGGCGTGTGATCGCGGTAGTTGATCAACGCGAGCTCGCTGCCCCGCTGGAGCGCGTTGACGACGTGGCGCTGGGACTGAAACCACGCAAACGCCTCGGGGAACAGGGTGAAGACGTCGAGCTCCATCACGCCTCGCCGAGGAAGCGCAGGTCGACGTCGATCGCTTGGCCGTCGATGTCGACCTCGCGCACCGCATCGGTGATCAGCGGCACCAGCAGCGGCGCACCCTCAGACGTGCGCTGCACCTCGAGCACGTCGCACGACGGCAGCGTCAGCAGCCGCGTGACGATCCCGACCTCGCGGGCGCCGTCACGAACCGCGCAGCCCTCGAGGTCCTTGGCCCACCACTCGTCGTCGTCGAGCTGCGGCGCGGTCTCGCGGGCGACGAGGATCTCGGCCCCCCGGAGCTCCAGCGCGGCGTCGCGGTCCGTGCTCCCGTCGAGGCGCACGATCGGCTTGGCGTCGAAGCCGGCGCGGCGGACGATCCGCCGCTGGTCGCCCCGGACATGCACGGTCGCGCCGTCGACGAGCAGCTCGCTGGTCGGCTGGGCGACGTAGAAGCTGCCGTCGAGCCCATGGGGACGCCCGACGATCCCCGCAACCAGCCAGCGCTCAAGATCGGTCAAGCGTCGACGATGTCGACGAACACGCGGCGCTTGTCCCGAGCCGCCGCGGCTTTGACGACGGTGCGGATTGCCGAAGCCGTGCGGCCGCCCCGGCCGATCACGCTGCCGTAATCGTCGGGCGCGACCGACAGCTCGAGCACGAGCGAGCCGTCCTGTTCTTGGATCTCGGTGACCTTGACCGCGTCCGGATCTGAAACGAGCCCCCGCGACAAGTACTCGAGCAGCTCCTTCACGGGGCCGGCCTTCAGCTGATGCCCTGCGTGCGCAGGAGCTTGCGGACCGTCTCGCTCGGCTGGGCGCCGCGCGAGAGCCAGTCGCGGATGCGCTCTTCGTCGAGGACGATCGTCGACGGATCGGTCTGGGCGTTGTAGTGCCCGACGGTCTCGATCACGCGGCCGTCCCGCTTGGAGCGCTGGTCGGCGACCACCACCCGCCAGATGGGGTTCTTGCGTCCACCGATTCGCGTTAGTCGAAGTCTGACTGCCATAAGCGCTGCTGAGGGTAGCGTGCCGACGCGCGAAGCGTTCGAAGACCGCCTAGCGACCGCCCTGGCAGCCGGATGATTGTGGCCCGCCCGAAAGGCGAGGCAGGATGCCGAGCGGGCGGTTATTGCCGCAACAATGCGCCGAGGTCCGGCGTCCGGCCCTGCGCGACCTGGCGCATCACCTTGCGCATCTGGTCGAACTGCTTGATCAGCTGCTTGACGGCCTGCACGTTCGTTCCCGAACCCTGCGCGATCCGCAGCCTCCGTGAGCCCTTGATCAGCTCGGGATGGCGCCGCTCCTCGGGCGTCATCGAGAGGATGATCGCCTGCAGGCGGTCAAACTCGCGCTCGTCGACCTTGACCCCGCGCATCTCGCTGCCGAGGCCGGGGATCATCCCGAGCAGCGACTGCAGCGGCCCGAGCCGCCGCACCTGGCGCATCTGATCGAGGAAGTCATCGAGCCCGAACTCCTGCTTTCGCAGCTTGCGCTCGAGCTCGGCCTGCTGCTGCTCGTCGTAGCTGTCCTGCGCCTTCTCGATCAGGGTCATCACGTCACCCATCCCGAGGATCCGCTGCGCCATGCGGTCAGGGTGGAAGCGCTCGAACTGGTCGAGCTTCTCGCCCGTGGACGCGAACATGATCGGCTTGCCGGTGATCGCCTTGATCGACAGCGCGGCGCCGCCGCGGGCGTCGCCGTCGAGCTTGGTCATCACCACCCCGTCGAAATCGACGACCTCGGCGAACTGCTCGGCGACGTTGACCGCGTCCTGACCGGTCATCGCGTCGACGACGAGCAGGACGTCGTGCGGGCCGACCGCCTTCTTGATCTCGGCGAGCTCGCCCATCAGCTCCTTGTCGATGTGCAGACGGCCGCTCGTGTCGACGATCAGCACATCCTTGCCCTCGCTCCGGGCGCGTTCGAGCGCCCACTTGGCGATCTTGACGGGGCTCTGATCGGTGCCCTGCTCGTAGACGGCCGCGCCGGCCTGGGCGCCAACCTTGATCAGCTGATCGACCGCCGCCGGGCGGTACACGTCACACGCGGCGACGGCGACCGCCGAGCCGTGCTGCTCACGCAGGTAGCGGGCGAGCTTCGCGGTCGCAGTCGTCTTGCCCGAGCCCTGCAGGCCGGCCATCAGCACGACCGTCGGCGGCCGCGGCGAGAATGAGAGCTCGCGCGAAGCGCCGCCCATCAGGTCGGTGAGCTCGTCGGAGACGATCTTGACGACCTGCTGGCCGGGGTTCAGCTGGCCGACGATGTCGGCGCCGAGCGCGCGCTCCTTGACGGCGTTGGTGAAGCTCTTGACGACCTTGAAGTTGACGTCGGCCTCGAGCAGCGCGAGGCGGATCTCGCGCATCGCGGCGTTGATGTCGTCCTCGGTCAGCGTGCCGCGGTTGCGGACGTCGGCGAGGGTCGCTTGGAGCTTCTCGGCTAGGGAATCGAACATCTACAGACGAGGCTACTGAGGCCGAGGCAGAAGCCGGCCGCTAGGGCTGCTCGGAGGGCGCCGGAGTTGGCGCCCGGGCCGAGCTCGCCGGCGTTGCCGGATTCCTCTGCGCGCTTGGCCGCACCGGAAAAGGCACGGCTGATACCGCCGAACGCCTCGGCGAACTCCGACGGGATCACGAACACCTTGTTGGCGTCGCCCTTGGCGAGCTGGGGCAGCATCTGCAGGTACTGGTAGCTGAGCAGCTTGGGATCGGGGTCTCCGGCGTGGATCGACGCGAACACGGTCGAGATCGCCTGCGCCTCGCCCTCGGCGCGCAGGATCGCGGCCTGCTTCTCGCCCTCGGCGGTGAGCACCGCGGCCTGCTTCTGGCCTTCGGCGGTGAGGATCTGCGACTGCTTGATCCCCTCGGCGTTGAGGATCGCAGCGCGCCGGTCGCGCTCGGCCCGCATCTGCTTCTCCATCGCCTCCTGGATCGTGCCGGGCGGGTCGATCGATTTGATCTCGACGCGGTTGACGCGGATCCCCCACTTGTTGGTGGCCTCGTCGAGGACGCCGCGCAGCTGGGCGTTGATGTGATCGCGGCTGGTCAGCGCGTCCTCGAGCGTCAGCGAGCCGATCACGTTACGGAGCGTGGTGACCGTGATCTGCTCGATCGCCTGCAACGGATTGGCGACCTCGTAGGTGACCGACTTCGGGTCGTTGACGGTGAAGTACAGGACCGTGTCGATCTGGACGACGAGGTTATCCTCGGTGATCACCGGCTGGGGCGGGAACGAGACGACCTGCTCGCGGAGATCGATCAGCGGCTTGAGCGTGTCAACGAACGGCATCAGGACCGTGAGTCCAGGGTTCAGCGTGCGCTGGTAGCGCCCGAAGCGCTCGACGATCCCCGCTTTCGCCTGGGGAACCACGCGCACCGTGCGGGCGAACATGATCAGCAGGAAGATCAGTACAACGGCCCCGACGATCAATCCAGCCATAGCCCGCTCCTATTCGCTCACGAGCGCCGTGGCACCCTTGATTTCGATCACGTCGACGACGGCTCCGCGCTCGATCACCTCATCGTCCATCAGCGAGCGAGCGGTCCACACCTCCCCGTCGATTCTTACGCAGCCGACGCCCTCGCGGTTGGCGATCCGCTCCAGCACGATCGCCTGCTTGCCGACCAGCGCAGCGGCGCCGGTCCGGATCTGGGGCGGCATCTTCAGGTGTGAGCGGACGATCGGCCGTACGACGACCAGCGACAGCAGCGTGACCACAAAGAACACGACCCAAGCGGCGGTCCCCCCGACAGCCGCATCGGCCGCCGCGGCGACCGCGGCGCCGATCGCGAACGGGGCCAAGAAGAAGGTGGTCGTGAGCATCTCCCCTACGCCGAAGCCGCAGGCCACGATGACCCAGATCAGCCAACCGTCCATGTTGGCCGGAGATTAGCGCGGTGCCGCCGTGTGCAGGCCAATTTCGGCCGTGGCGGGCCGCTTCAGGAAACGAGCGCGCGGGCGAACTCGGCGGCGTCGAACGGGCGCAGATCTTCGAGCTGCTCGCCGACGCCGATCAGCTTGACGGGAATCCCGAGCTCGTGGGAAATCGCGAGCGCGATCCCGCCCTTGGCGGTCCCGTCGAGCTTGGTCAGCGCGAGCCCGGTGACCTGTACCGCCTCGGAGAACATCCGCGCCTGTCGCAGCCCGTTCTGACCGGTGGTCGCGTCGACGGTCAGCAGCGTCTCGTGCGGCGCCTCGGGGATCTGCTTGGCGATCACCCGGCGGACCTTGGCCAGCTCTTCCATCAGATCGTCCTGGGTGTGCAGGCGCCCGGCCGTGTCGATGATCAGCACGTCGGCCCCCTCGCGGACCGCGGCGGTGACACCGTCGTAGGCGACCGAGCCCGGATCGGCGTTCGCGTGTCCCTTGACGAAGTCCACGCCAGCGCGCTGCGCCCACTGCTCGAGCTGTTCCACCCCCGCCGCGCGGAAGGTGTCACCGGCGGCGAGGATCACCTTGCGGTCGAGTTCCTTGCTGAGGTGCCAGGCCAGCTTGCCGACCGTCGTCGTCTTGCCGGTCCCGTTCACGCCGGCGACCAGGATCACCGTCGGATGGGCGGTCAGCTTGATGTGGTCGTCACCGGTCTGGGCGATCTCGGTCAGGAGCTCGATCAGCCTGTCGGTCAGCGCCTGACCACCGGAGAGCTTGTTCTCGCTGGCCTCCTGCTCGAGCTGGGCGACGACCTTGGCGGTCGTCTGCGCGCCGACGTCGGCATAGATCAGCGCCTCCTCGAGGCGCTCCCAGGTCTCCTCGCTGAGGTCCTCGAACAGCGTTGCCTGAATCTCGGACTGGAGCGCCTGCCGGGTCTTGCGCAGGCTCTCGCGCAGACGGCGGAAGCGCCCCATCCGCTGGTCCTCGGCGGCAGGCTCGTCCGGCTCCGCCGGCGGCGGGGCACCGTCGACGATGAATAGGTCGCGCCAATCTCGGGCCATGACGGCGGCGATTCTATTCGCGGGGCGATGCGGCTAAGCGGCCTCGGCGTCCGCCAGACGCCGCGAGACGACCTTCGAGATCCCGTCCGAGCCCATCGAGACCCCGTACAGCGAGTCGGCGGCATCCATCGTGCGCTTCTGGTGGGTGACGACGATGAACTGCGCGCGCGACGAGTAGCGGCGCAGCAGCGCCAGGAACCGGTCGATGTTGAGGTCATCGAGCGCGGCCTCGACCTCGTCGAGGATGTAGAACGGGCACGGCCGCGCCAGGAACACTGCGAACAGGAAGGCCAGCGCGGTCATCGACTTCTCTCCGCCGGACAGCAACGACAGGCGCTTGCACTCCTTGCCGGCGGGCGTGATCTCGATCTCGACCCCGAGCAGCTCCTCCTCTGCCGCGAGCTCGGGCTCGTCTGCCGGTGTCCCTTCGTCGCCGTCTGATTCGGGCGCAGTCTCGCCGCCGATCACACGCGCGGGCTCGGTGCGCTCGTTGACGAGCCGCAGCTGACCCCGACCGCCGGGGAACAGATGCCCGACGAGCTCCTCGAAGCCGCGCGCGGTCGCCGCGAAGGTCTCCTCGAAGGTGGCCCGGATCTGGCGGTCGGTGTCCAAGATCAGCTTCTCGAGCTCGCGGAGCGCCGACTCGAGGTCGGCGCGCTGGCGCTCGAGCTCCTCGACGTGCTCGACGGCCTCGGCGTACTCCTGCTGTGCGAGCGGGTTGACCGGCCCGAGCTGCTCGCGCCTGCGCGCAAGGCGCGCCAGCCGCGTCTGCAGGTCGTCACGCTGCTCAGGCGCAAGCTCGTCCTGCGCCGGCTCGGCCTCGAGCTCGAGCCGCGCCGAGATTTCGGAGAGCTCGGCGCCGGAGTCGGCCGCCTGGTCGCGGGCGCGCTGCAGGCGCACCTCGGCCTCGGTCACCGCCTCGTTCTCGCGCTGGAGGCGGCCGTGCAGCGAGGCCTCCTGCTGGGCGCAGGTCCGCAGCTCGAGGGCCACCGTCTCGCCGGCCTCGCGATCAGCCTTCAGCGCGTCCTCGAATATCGCCAACCGGGCCGAGACCGCCCCGGCGGCTTGCTCGAGCGCCGCGATCAGCGGGTCGATCTCCCGCGCCAGGTCGCGATCGTGAGCGATCATCGCGTCCAGGCGCGCGATCCGCTGCGCGCGCTCTGAGCGCTCGCGCTCGGCGCGAGCGGCCATCTGGCGTTCGGCGGCGAGCTCGGCGTTGAGCTGCGAGCGGCGGCCGGCGTTCGGGCCCTCGTCGGGGGCGGCGCGGCGGCGTTCGATCTGCGCCTCGATCCGACGCTGCTGTTCGGCCGCGTCATCGAGCGCCGCGACCGCGGATCGGTGCGCGGCAACGAGCGTCTCGCGCGCGGATTGAGCGCCGTCGACGGCGGCGGTGGCCCGCTCGAGCGCCGCACGCGCGTCGAGCTCGGCCTGCGCGCTCGCCTCGCTGTCGGCCACGAGCCGGTCGCGACGGTTGCGCTCCGCGAGCACGCGATCGTCGCCGACCGCGGGAGCCTGGCGCAGCTCGCGGGTGCGCCCCGACCACACCCGGCCGCCCTTGGTGACCGCGACCCCGTCGAAGCCGTCCGGGACCGGATCGAGGTCGTCGACGACCCAGGTCGCGTGCAACAGCGCTCGCGCGAGCCCGAGCGCCGGGTCGCGGCCGCGGACGTGGTCGATCAGACGCTCGGCGCCGGGCCGCGGTTGGGCTGGAGCGCCGTCACGCTCCCCCGCCCCGGCCACCAGCGCGCGCCCGCCCTCGCTGCCGCTCGCGTCCAACAGCCGTGCGCCGGCGTCGCGGTGCTCGACGACCGCGGCCGTCAGGCGCCCATCGAGAGCCGCCGCGACCGCGAGCTCGTAGCCGGCATCCACGTCGAGTTCGTCGGCCAGCGCCCGCACCCCCAGCGGGGAGCCACCCTGATGACGCAGGAACTGGTTGACGACGGCGAGCTCGGAGCCGACGCGCGCCGCCTCCACGCGGGCTGCCTGGGCCAGCCGGTCGGCTTCGCCCGCGGTGGCGCGCGCCGCCTCGACGCGGGCGTCTCCCTGTTCGCGCTCGGCGAGCGCTGCCCGGACGAGCTCGGAGTGGCCCGTGACGGCCTCCGCCGCGGCCCCGCGCCGGAGCTCGAGCTCCTCGAGCTGGCGCGCGAGCTGCTGCTCGCGGTCGCGGTCGAGCTCCGCGAGCTCCCGTTCGAGCGCCCCAATGCGCCGCTGCGCCTCGGGGTCCGGGCGGTCATCTGCCGTGGCGGCCCGCAGGGCTGCCGCGAGCTCGGCCCCGCGGCGCTGGCGATCCTCGAGCGTCGTGGCCGCGGACCTGATCGCCTCGGTCCGGTAGGAGATCCGCTCGGCCGCGCCGCGGGCAGCGTACGAGCGGCGCGATAGCTCCTCGCGCTGCGCGCTGCGCGCTGCGAGCGCCTCCTCCGCCGCCTCGCGCCGCTTGGCGACGCCCTCGAGCTCGCGTTCTGTCGCGGCGCGCCGGGTCCGCACGTCGCCCGCGGCGCGCTCGGCCTCGGCCAACGCGCGGCGATGCTCGCGGACGTCGGCGCGCGCGAGCTGCCAGCGAATCTCGAGCGCCTGGCGCTCAAGCCGTGCATGCAGCTCGGCGGCCTCGGCCTGGCGTTTGAGCGGGCGCAGCCGGGATCTCGCCTCGCGCTCCACATCGAGCGCGCGATCGAGGTTGTCCTGCGTACGCGTCAGCTTCAGCTGCGCGCGCCGCCGGCGCTTGCGGTGCTTGCCGAGCCCCGCGGCCTCCTCGATCAGCAGGCGGCGGTCACGCGGCTTGGAGGTGACGATCGATTCGACGCGCCCCTGGGAGATGACCGAATGCATCTCCTTGCCGAGCCCGGTGTCCGACAACAGCTCGATCACGTCGATCAGCCTGCAGCGGGCCCCGGCGAGGCGATACTCGCCTTCGCCCGCGCGATCGAGGCGGCGGAAGATCGAGACCTCGGGCGCGCCGAGCCCCAGCGAGCCCTCGCTGTCGTCGAGCACGAGCTCGACCTCGGCGGCGGCCGCCGCCTGGCGGCCGGGAGCGCCCGCGAAGATCACATCCTGCATCGACTGACCGCGCACGTTGCCCGGTGACTGCTCGCCGAGCGCCCACAACACCGCGTCGGTGACGTTTGATTTGCCGGAGCCGTTGGGGCCGACGATCACGCTGACGCCCGGGCCGAACTCGAGCCGGGTGCGGTCGGGGAACGACTTGAACCCCTTGACGGTGATCGATTTCAGATACATGGCCCGGGGCCCCTGGATCGGCGGCGATGGCGTGCGGCGATCGAGTTCATTTCGACATCGACTCCAACGCCGCCTGCGCGGCCTCCTGTTCGGCGTCCTTCTTGCTGCGACCGACGCCCGACCCGATCTCGACGCCGTCGATCGTCGCGTTGACCTTGAAGATCCGGTCATGCGGTGGCCCCTGCTCGTCGATGACCTCGTAGCTGACCAGCTCCCCGCGGCGCGCGAGCCGCTCCTGCAGCGCCGACTTGAAGTCGACGGGGTGCTCGAGCGCGTCCTCGATCTCGGGCGCGAACGCATCGACGACCGCCGCCGAGGTCGCCTGGTAGCCGAATGCGAGGTAGCACGCGCCGATCACCGCTTCGATCACGGAGGCCAGCACACGCTCGGTGGCGATCAGGGCCTCAACGCCCGGGCGGGCAGCCGGGGGAGCCGCGGTGCGGAGGCGATCCGGAACGCCGATCCGCTCAGCGACCGCCCGACACGAGCGGCCCGACACCGCCTGTGCCCTGATCTTCGTCAAGCGCCCGGGCCCGAAGCGGTCCGCCTCCAGGCGAGGAAACAGGTGCGTGGTGACCGCAAGCGCGAGCACGCTGTCACCGAGGAACGCGAGCCGCTCGTAGGAGTCGGCGCGCCGGACGGTCCATGACGAGTGCGTGAAGGCGGGCTTGGCCAGTTCGGGCGGCAGCTGGTCGACCAGCTCCTGCAGACTCGACCCCGCCCGTGCGGGCCTGCGATCGCGGCGCCCCTGTTCCCCCGAGTCGGGCACGACTCTCACTCAGGATCTGTGCCTCGGGTCGCGGTCGCACCTGACTCGGTCGCGAGTACGAAATCGACCGCCTGTCCGACGGTGAGAATCGTCGCGGCTTCCTCGTCGGACATCTTCACGCCGTAGGAGTCCTCGAGCTCCTGGACGAGCGTGTAGAGGTCCAGCGAGTCCGCGTCCAAGTCCTGCCTGAAGCGCGTGGACTCCTGGATCAAGCTCGGATCGATCTCGAGCTCATCCACGAGATGCGCACGGATCAGCGAGAAGACTTGCTCGCGAGTCATCGGCGCAACACGGTATCTGCGCCTCCGGACGGGGCGCGGTCAGGCATCATCGCTCGGCGCCCCGACGGGCTGAGGCGCACGCAGCGCCCCCGCCGCCTCGAGCGCGGTGCGGGTGGCTTTGATCACGTCCTCCTCGACGCCCCGAGCGGCGACCTCGATCGCCCGCTGAAAGCCGCGTCGGGTGAAGCGACCGTGCGCGACGACGCCGAGCTGGCGCAGCCCGAGCATGTAGGCGCCGCCGGGCGTCTCGGGATGGATCTCGTCGCGGAGCTTGGAGACCGACGGGCGCAGCAACCAGCCGCCGAGCTTGCCGCGCGTCGAGCTCAGGGCGGCATCGCGGATCGCGCGCATCGTGCGCTCGGAGACGCCCTCGATCAGCTTCAGCGCGATATTGCCGGTGAACCCGTCCATCACGACGACATCGGCGACGTTGTCGGTGACCTGCGTGCCCTCGATGTTGCCGATGAAGTTCAGCCCCGTCCCGGCCGCTCCCACGAGCTGCTCATGGACGAAGACGAGATCGGGGGTTCCCTTGCCGGGCTCCTCGCCGTTTGAGAGCAACGCCACGCGGGGTGAAGCGATCCCCATCACCGCCTGCGCGAATGCCGACCCCATGTGCGCGAACTGGATCAGGTGCTCGGGCCGGCAGGTCACGTTCGCGCCGACGTCGAGCAGCAGGATCGGGTCGGCGCCCGGGACCGGCAGCGGCAACGCGAGCGCGGGACGGTAGATGCCCCGGTCACGGCGGAGGTTGAACAGGCCGGCGGCGAGCGCCGAGCCCGTCGAGCCGCCCGATACCAGCGCCTGTGCGCGTCCGTCGGCGACCGCCTTGGCCGCCTGCACGATCGACGCCTCGGGGGTGGAGCGGACGGCGAACGCGGGGTCGACGGCCTTCGCGATCGAGATCGGAGCATCGACCACTTCGACGCCATCGGGGACGTCCCCGATCTCGGCCGCCGGGCCGAACAGGATCACGCGCACACCCGAAGCGACGGCGCCAGCGGCGCCGGCCGCTACCTCTTGGGGGCCGAGGTCCGCCCCGCTCGCATCAACGGCGACGGTGACCATCGCTGGCCGCGATCAGCCGGTCTGCTCGCCCTGGTTGGCGATCACTTCGCGTCCGCGGTAGCTACCGCACGTCGGACAGACGCGGTGGGGACGCCGAGGGCTGTGACACTGCGGGCACTCGTTGTACGCCGGCGCCTTGATCTTGTGCTGCGACCGACGCTGCGTGGTGCGGGCGTGAGATTGCTTCTGCTTGGGAACGGCCATGGTGAAGGCAGCAGGCTAGCAGGGCGCTCATAGGCCCACGCGCCGGGCGGTCATGCCCTCACGCGCCGGGCGTTCATGCCCTCACGCGCCGGGCGTTCATGCCCTCACGCGCCGGGCGGTCATGCCCTCAGGCGCCGGGCGGTCATGCCTTCACGCGCCCGGGGAGCAGCCAGCGCTCCAGGAGCGGCGTCAGCTCATCGGCGCGCAGCGGCTGGCCGAACAGGTAGCCCTGGGCATGCTCGATCCCGTTCGCGATCAGCCACGTGGCATGCTCGTCGGTCTCGACGCCCTCGGCGACAATCGCGACCTGCCCGACACGAGCGAGATCGATCGCCGCCCGCAGAACCGAGGCCGAGGTGGCGTCATCCGGGATCCCCCGCAGGAGCACGCGGTCGAGCTTGACCACATCGACGTCGAGCTTGTGCAGCCGCGAGAGCGACGAGAAGCCGGCCCCGAAGTCATCGATCGCGAGCGCCGCCCCCGCCGCCCGCAGGTCCGCGAGCGCCACCAACGTCTCGGCGGCATCGACCGCCCAGGCCGACTCGGTCAGCTCGATCAGGAAGGCGCTCGGATCGACCCCGTGGCCGCGCAGGACGGCCTGCATTCGCGCGGCGAACTCCGATGCGAGCAGCTGGTGCGGCGAGACGTTGAGCCCAAGCCGTGGACGCAGCCCGAACTGACTCGACCATCTGCTGAGGTCCCGGCAGGCCTCGTGCAGGACCCACTCGACGAGGTCGTCACCCACCGCGCTGTGCTCCGCGAGCGCGATGAACGCGTCAGGAGTGAGCAGACCGCGGTCGGGATGGCGCCAGCGCAGCAGCGCCTCGACGCCGGTGATCGCCCGCTCGCCGCCCAGGCGCCAGACCGGCTGATAGTGCAGCTCGAGCTCGGACTGGGCGATCGCGCGCCGGAGCTGCGCCGAGACGCTTGCCCGTCGCGCGATGATCGTCTCCGTCGCCCGGTGAAACGCGAGCTGACCGCCACCGGCAGCCTTGGCCCTGTACATCGCCGCATCGGCGTGACGCAGCAGCGCCTCGCTGTCGGACGCATCATCGGGATACAGGCTGACGCCGACGCTGGCGGCGGTCATCAGCTCCGAGCCGGCGACGCTGAACGGCTGCTGGAGTGCGATGTGCAGTTTCGCGCCGACGGACTCCGCCACGTGCTCGGGATCGTCATCGAGGTCTGACAACAACACCAGGAACTCATCGCCCCCCTGGCGCGCGAGCACGTCGGTGTCGCGCAGCACGCCGCGCAGCCGCGCCGCCACGGCAGCCAGGAACTGGTCTCCGGCCGCGTGGCCGAGCCTGTCGTTGACCGATTTGAAATCGTCGAGGTCAACGAACAGCAGCGCCACCGCGCGGTTCATCCGGCGGGCGCGCGCGACGGCGAGGTCGAGCTGATCCTCGACCAGGACGCGGTTTGGGAGCCCCGTGAGACGGTCGTGGTAGGCCAGGTAGGTGAGCTGCTGCTGCCCGCGCAGCCGCTCCGAGATATCGCGCGCGACCCCGTAGATGATCGCGTCACTTCTCCCCGTCCCCGCGACGAACGTCAGCGACAGCTCGACCGGGAGCCGGCGACCGTCGGCGCAGACCGCGGTCACCTCCATGCGGCGGTGCAGCGCGCGCCGAGCTCCGAGCTCGAAGGCGCGGGCCAGGCCACGGCGGTGGGCGTCGCGATCGCTGGGCTCGATCAGCAGCTCGGCGAGATCCTGACCGAGGGTACGGTCCCCGCTGTAGCCGAACAGCAGCTCGGCCGCGGGGCTGAACTCGCGGATCCGACCGTCGCGATCGAGTGCGATCACGGCGTCGAGCGAGGTCTCGACAACGGCCCGCCGGCGGGCAAGCGCCTCCTGGAGATCGGCGAGCTGGTGGCTGCTCTCGATCGCCTGGGCCGCGTGGGCTGCGACCGCCACGAGCACCTCGAGGAGCTGATCATCGGGCCGGCGGCCCGATTCGGGCTCGTCGACCGCGATCACCCCGAGACGCCGCCCGTCACTGCCGTCGAGGGTGACGAACAGCGCATCGTCGGCCCGCCACGCCGACGGGTCGTCTTCCGGCTCGAGCTCGGGCGTGTACGCCGTGATGTCCGCGTCCCACTCGAGTCCCTCGGCGGGGACGAAGAACGCGCCGTGGCGCAGGAAGCGCGGGTCGAGCATCGGCGCCCACGATTCGGCCGCCGAGACGTGGCCGAGCAGGATCTCGCGCGCCCGTTCTGGGCCGAGCACTGCCTTGACCTCGAACTCATCCCGTTCGGGGCGATAGAGGTTGATCACGACCGTGCCGAAGCCGAGCGTGTCGGACACGATCTTGGCGACCGCGGCGAGCAATTCGGGCAGCTCGCAACCGGTGCGCACGAGCCTTGCCAACTCGAGTAGCGCACGGAGGTGTGCCGCAGCACCCGGCGGCTTAGCCCAGCGTGAATGCTCCCGGTCGGGGTCCATTCTCTCTCATGATCGGCCGGAACCGCCTCCTACTTAACTAAAACTGCTTTTCAAATTCCCGCCGGTAGGGGCCCCCGCCTTTGCGGTCAGCGCCCATCGTCGCACGCAACCCGGCGTAATTCACACAGTTTCTTGCGTCACTGATCGAACTCGAGCTCCCCGAGCTTCGCCCAGCGGGGGTCCGGCGCGCGCTCGTGGCCGTGCTCGGGCCCGGCCTCGTTGAGGTCGGCACCGCAGATCGCGCACAGGCCGGCGCAGTCGGCCCGGCACAGGATCTGGTTGGGCAATGCCAACGCCAGTGCATCACGAGCCCAGGCCTTGAGGTCGAGCACGCCGTCGGCAACGTAGGGCGACTCGAGCTCCTCGCCACCGCCGGGCTGCGAGACCTCGCGCGCGTCGACCGCGATCTCGGGAGCCGCGGGTGATAGGCAACGCATGCACGGACCCGCCAGGCGCGCGGCAAAGCGGAGCCTCATCGCGTAGCCGTCACCCGTCGTCTTGGCGACATCGAGCGTCGCGTCCACCTCCGGGGGCTCCGCCGAATAGCGCTCGCCGCCGAG
The DNA here is from genome assembly GCA_963788005.1 of uncultured Solirubrobacterales bacterium. Lineage (GTDB taxonomy): Bacteria > Actinomycetota > Thermoleophilia > Solirubrobacterales > Solirubrobacteraceae > Palsa-465. The sequence continues at coordinate 84,371 of CAWBFH010000011.1, forward strand.
ATCGAACGGATCGATCGACACGACAAGCTCGATCCGGCGGCCCTCGCCGGATGCCAGGCGCAGTGCCCCTAGGTCGAACGCATCTGCACGGAGTGCCATCTCACGAGCTTACGCATGGCCCGGGCTGAGATTCTGATCGGGCTGCCGGGCGGCGAGCTCACGCTTGAGCACCTTGCCGGTCGCGTTTCGGGGCAGCTCGGCGACGAATGAGATCTCGCGCGGGACCTTGTACCGGGCGAGATGAGAGCGGACCTCAGCCTTGAGATCGTCCTCGGTCAGCGTCGCACCCGCGGCCAGTACCACGTACGCGCGCAGGCGCTGCCCGAACTCGTCGTCGGGCACGCCGATCACCGCGACGTCGCTGATCCCGGACACTTTCGCGAGCAGGTCCTCGACCTCGCCCGGGAACACGTTCTCGCCGCCCGACACGATCATGTCGTCGTCGCGTCCGTCGACGAACAACCGCCCCTCGGCGTCGAGATGGCCGACGTCACCGGTCGACATCAGCCCGCGCGCGCGGTCCTTGTCCCCGCCGCCGGTGTAGCCCTCGAACAGCATCTCCGATCCGACGAAGATGCGCCCGGTCTGCCCGGTCGAGACGGGCTGGAGATCTCGATCGAGGATCTCGAGGACAGTTCCCCACGGGGCCCGCCCCGCGGTCCCGGGCGCGGCGCGCAGATCCTCGGGAGACGCGATCGAAGCCCACGCCACCTCCGTCGATCCGTACAGGTTGTAGAGCTTGTCCCCGAACGCGTCCATCACCCGCTCGGCCAGCGGACCGGTGAGTGCCGAACCGCTCGCGGCGATCACTTTCAGTGACGACGTGTCGACCGATCTCACGACCTCGGGCCCGAGCTCGAGGATCCGCTGCAGCATCACCGGAACCACGATCAGCGCGGTCGCCTCGTGGTCGGCGATCGCGTGAAGCGTGTCAAGTGGGTCGAAGCGCCTGTGCAGCACGAGCGTCGAGGAGAGGGCGGTCCCGAGCGCCATGTGGGCAAAGCCCCACGAGTGAAACAGCGGCGCCGCGATCACCGTGGTCTCGCGGGCGTGCAGCGGGATCGCCGACAGCAGCGCCGCGGCCGGGTTCATCGAACTCGGGTTGGCCCGGTTGGCGCCTTTCGGGCTGCCCGTCGTGCCGGACGTGAGGATCACCGCCCGCCCGGGCTCGGAGGGCGGCGTAAGCGGCGCCCGGGCTCGGGTGACCGCGAACTCCTGCAGCGTCGGATGCGCGCCGTGTAACGGCCCGTCCTGCCAGGCCACGATCCCGAGCCGTCCGCGGAGGCCGTCGGCGACGACCGCTTCGAACTCCTGGTCATAGATCAGCGCAACCGTGTCCTCGCGCCCCATCACCTCGGCCACCTGGGGCCCGGCAAACGACGTGTTCATGAAGATGCCGTGCACCCCGAGCTTCGAGCAGGCGAGCGTCGCCGCCACGAACCAACGGTGGTTGCGGCACATGATCGCCACCCGGTCGCCCTCGCGCACGCCGAAGCCGGCGAGCCCGCGGCCGATCGCATTGGTGGCGCCGTCGAGCTCCGCGAATGTGATGCTCCCGAGCTCGTCGATCACCACGGGCGTGTCCGGGTAGCGGGCGGCCGCGCCGACGTAGCCCGCGGCCAGCGTCGGTCCCCAGTGGTGCAGCGCGAGCGCTGCCCGCAGCGTGCGATCGGGCCGGGACGGCTTCAGCACGCCGGCGCGGGTGAACTGGTAGGTCAGGTGGAGCTTGTCGGCGATCACCGAGGGCACGGTCCGTATCCAATCACGCGGCCTTGGCGGTCACCGGTCATGATCCCCCCGCGGTGTCACAGTGGTTCCGAGCCTACGGCTTCGCCGATGTGCGCGACGGGCTGTTCGTCGGCGCCTACCCGCTCGACGCCGGCGATGTGAAGATGCTCAGCCGTCTCGGCGTCCGCCGCGTGCTCAACCTCGTCGAGGACGACGAGTACGAGCCCGGCCAGCGCCCCGCGGTGAAGGCCGCCCTGGCCGAGGCCGAGATCGCCGAGACCCGGATCGAGATGGTCGACTACGGACACCTGCCGGCCGCCGAGCTCGAGACAGCCGTCGCCCAGATCATCGAATGGCTGAACGCCGGCGAACCCACGTATGTGCACTGCCGCGCCGGCTGGCAGCGGTCCGCCGCCGTCTCAGCGGGGGTCGTCGCCGTCTACGACGAAGTCTCGATCCAAGAAGCACTCCGCCGGGTTCGGGCGCGCAAGCCGTCGGCACAGCCTTTACCGCATCAGGTCGACGACCTGATGCGGTGGTACGCCGCGCGCGGCGCGTAGTGCGTTGTGCGCGTCGTCGGCTTTCGGCCGGCAGCAGCTGCCCCTTCGCACACGAAGCGCTGATCGTGAGTGCGCCGCGTTGGCTTGAGCGCAAACGACGCGACTTGTGCGAAGGGACAACCGCTGCCGCCGGCGCCAGTTAGGCGCTCACTTCGCCCCCGGAGGCGCAGCCCCCGGCTTCGCACCGCCTTCCTCGATTTGCAGGTGCCGCGACATCCAGCCCGCACACGTCGCGTCGTTTGCGCCAGAGCCCGCAACCCGCACTCATTAATCAGCGCATGTGCGGGCGGATGATCGCGGTCACCTGCGGCAGCGTGCCCCTATTCGGCGGCGCGAAGACGACGGGGCTGCACCTTCGACGGCCCCTCCTCTTCCTCTATTGCTAGGTCGAGCGTGAGCTCGGTTGCGTTGACGTTGCGGGCGGCGGTGGTGACGTGGTCGAGCTGCGGGAACTCGCGCCCGTCGGCCACCGCTCCGTGGTCGGCGAAGCGGCGCGCGGCGGGGAGCACGCGTGCCTCGTAGGAGCCGACGGTCTCGTTGTAGGCGCGGACGGTGCTGTTGAGCCGCGTTCCGAGCGTCGCGACCAGCCCCGAGAGCTTGACCAGCCGCGCGTGCAGCTCGCGCCCGAGGTCGGAGATCGCCTGGGCCGACTCCGCGACGCGCTCCTGCTGCCAGCCGTAGGCGACCGCGCGCAGCATCGCCAGCAGCGTCGTCGGCGTCGCGATCAGCACCCGGCGCGCCATCGCGTCCTCGATCAGCGCCGGGTCGGCCTCGAGCGCCGCCCCGTAGAGGTGCTCGCCGGGCAGGAACATCACTACGAAGTCGGGGGCGGTGTCGAGCCCGACCCAGTACGCCTTCTCGGCCAGCGACTTGACGTGCTTGCGCAGCAGGCGGGCGTGATCGCGCAGGTGCTGCTCGCGCTCGGCCTCGTCGCGCGCCTGGTAGGCATCGAGCACGCCCTGCAGCGGCGCCTTGGCGTCGACGACCACCTGCTTGCCACCCGGGAGCGTGACGATCAGGTCCGGGCGCAGCACGGTCTCGTCACCGGCGACCGGCGACTGCTCGGCGAAATCACAGTGGCGCACCATCCCCGCGAGCTCGACCACGTTGCGCAGCTGCATCTGGCCCCACTGCCCACGGGCGTTGGGCTTGCGCAGCGCCGTGACCAGCGCTCCGGTCTCCGTCCGCAGCCGCTCGCCGGTGTCGTTGAGCGTCCGCAGCTGCGCCTCGAGCCGCCCACGCGATTCACGGCGCTCCTGATCGAGGCGCATCAGCTGGCTGTCGACGCGACCGAGCTGCTCCTTCAGCGGAGCGACGAGCTGTTCGACGGCGTGCTGGCGCTTCTCGAGGTCGCCCGAGGCCTCCGCGTGGGCCGCCTGCAGCTGCGCCCGGGAAAGCTCGGCGAGCTGGGCCATGTTCGACTGAAGCGCGTCCGCGCTGAGCGCCTTGAACGATGCCGACATCCGCTCCTGGGCATCGGTGACCGTCTGCAGCCGGTCGGCCGCCAGCTCGCGCTCGTGCTCGAGGTCCGCGCGGGCGCGCACCAGCTCGCGATCGAGCGCGACCGCGCGCTGTCCCGCCTCCACGCCCAGGCGCAGCCGCGGCCGTAGCGCGGCGGCGATCACGCCGGCGCCGATCAACACTCCAAGTGCGAGCCACAGAGCAATCATGAGCGGGCTGATGAGCATTGCGCGAGGCGCGGACGGAAGCCGCTATTAGCGACAATGGACCGGTGCCACCCGAGATCGTTCGCAGGCGGCTGCGCGTCCGTGGGCGCGTGCAGGGGGTCTTCTACCGCGACTCCACACGCGAGCAGGCTCGGCGTGAGGGCGTCGCGGGCTGGGCGAAAAATTGCGCGGACGGCACGGTCGAGGTCGTGCTCGAAGGGCCCGAACCGGCCGTCTCGAGCGTGGCGGCGTTCTGCGAGGTCGGGCCCCCACAGGCATCGGTGCGCGACGTCGAGATGCGCTCGGAGGAGCCTCAGGGGCTGAGCGGGTTCGAGATCCGCTAACCGCTGCTCTAGATTCCGATCGCGTGCTCCCGACCGACCATCTCGCCGCCTTCCTGCTGACGATCTACGTGCTGATCGTGATCCCGGGGCCGAGCGTCCTGTTCACGATCAGCCGGGGCGTCGCGCTCGGACGGCGGGCCGCGCTGGCCACCGTGCTGGGCAATACATCGGGGCTGGTGGCACAGCTGCTGCTGGTCGCGGTCGGCCTGGGCGCGATCCTGGCCCGGTCGGACGCGGTCTACACGGTGGTGAAGCTGATCGGCGCCGCCTACCTGGTGCTGCTCGGGATCCGCAGCATCCGCGAGCGCAAGCAGCTCGCCGGCGCGCTGAGGGCGGGCGCGGTCGCGCCGCGCAGCCTCGGGCGCACGATCCGCGAGGGCTTCCTCGTCGGCTTCACCAACCCAAAGGGCGTCCTGATCTTCACCGCCGTGCTGCCGCAGTTCATCGACCGCTCCCAGGGGCACTACACGGTCCAGCTGCTGTCACTCGGACTCGTGTGCGCGCTCATCGCATTGCTGTCGGACAGCACCTGGGCGCTGGCCTCGGGCAGCGCCCGCGCCTGGCTGGGCCGCTCGCCGCAGCGCCTCGAACGGCTGAGCGCCGGCGGCGGGATCACCCTGATCGGGCTCGGCGTCGGCCTCGCGCTGACCGGCCGCAAGAGCTAGCGCGGGGCTACGCCGCGCCGACGCGGAGACTCCCGCGACTTGGAATCAAAACGTGCGCGCCACGGTCGCCCTTTGACTCCAAGTGGCGCGAGCCCGACCACCAAGCCCGGCGGCGGGGCGGGCACGGCATCGCCCTCGGCCCGGTCGCGTCGTCAGCGGCCCGACAGCCGTCCCATACCACCAGCAAGCGCCCCGGGCCTAGGGCGATTGCCTTGCACGCCTACAGGCGGCTAGGAAACCTCGGCGGGCTCGTCCTTGCCGGCGAGCCGATCGCGCCCGCGCTGCACGGCCGCGATGAACTTCGAGAGGTTGACCTCGAGCGTGTTGAGGATCTCGTCGGCGTAATCCTCGGCGCCAAGCCGGATCTCGCGCTCGCGGGCGCGCGCGTCCTCGATGATGTCCTCGGCGGCGCGCTCGGCCTGCTTGGTGATCTCCTCCTCGGAGACCAACCGCTCCTGGCGCTCGCGCGCCTCCTTGACGATCCGCTCGGCCTCACGCTTGGCCTCGGCGAGCATCTCCTGACGCTCCTTGACGATCCAGCGAGCCTGCTTGATCTCTTCCGGGATCGTGGCCCGCATCTGATCAAGGATGTCGTAGATCTCCTCTTTGTCCACGCGCACCTGGTCGGTCAGCGGGACCGGCTTGGCGTTGTGGACTAAATCGTCCAGCTTGTCGATCAGAACCAGGACATCCATCTCGCGCACCTCTGTTTCGTCAACGGCCGAGCCGTTCCTTCAAGTGCCGCGCCACCTCGTCGGGGACCAGCGCCTCGATGTCTCCGCCGAATGTCGCGAGCTCCTTGACTCCGCTCGACCTAAGGAAACTGTACTTGGGGGACGCCATCAGGTAAACGGATTCGATGTCCGGAGCCTGGCGGCGGTTGAGCTGGTTCATCTCGAGCTCGTACTCGAAGTCTGAGATCGCGCGCAGTCCCTTGACGATCGCCATCGCCCGCTGCTCGCGCGCGAAGTCGACCAGCAGCGTGCTGAACGCCTCGACCTCGATGTTCGGCAGTTCGCTCGTGGCGTGCTCGATGAACGCGATCCGCTCCTCGGCGCTGAACAGCGTGCTGCCCTTACGCCAGGGCAGGTTCACGACGCCGACCACGACTGTGTCGTACATCGCCGAGGCCCGTCCGATCACGTCGAGGTGGCCGTAGGTGACGGGGTCGAACGTGCCGGGACAGATTGCGATGCGGTTATCGGGAGCCATGGATCTGGATCAGCGTGTCGCCGTAGCGGCGAACATCGAGCAACTCGAGTTCAAGCTCCAGCGGATCGCGGCGGTCGCTCTCGGCGACGACGCGAGCCTCGGGGGCGAGCATCGGCGCCAACGCCGCCGTGAGCTGCGTCGAGAGCGAGCCCGCGTGACGATATGGAGGATCAAGGAACACGAGATCGTATTGAGGCGCGCTACCACGTGCTCGCTCGAGGAATTTCAACACCGGCTCGCGATGGACCTGGGCCTCGATCCCGAGCCGCGCGAGGTTGCCTCTGATCGCCGTGACCGCCGCCGCCGAGGAGTCGACCAGGATCGCGTCGGCGGCGCCTCGGGAGAGCGCCTCGATCGCGAGCGCCCCCGAACCCGCGAACAGGTCCAGGACTCGGGCGCCGTTGATGTCGCCGAGGATCGAGAACAGGGCTTCTCGCACGCGGTCCGAAGTGGGCCTCGTCGCCCGGCCGCGGGGCGCGGTCAGCGCGCGCCCGCCGTATCTGCCCGCGATCACGCGCACGCCGACGCCACCTGTTCAGGCCGGAATCGGGGCCTCCGCCTCGACTCCGAACGCGCCCGCGAGCGCGTCGGCGAGCAGCCCGTGCTGGGGCGCGTCGAGCTCGGGATCGTGCTCGTCGATCCGCACCGCGTGGGCTCGCGCGCGCTCGAGCAACGCGGCGTCGCGCGGCAGCTCGGCGACGCGGAACTGCGCCAGGCCGCTCTGGCGCGTGCCGACCAGCTCGCCCTCGCCGCGCAACTCGAGATCGATCTCGGCCAGGCGAAAGCCGTCGCCGTGCTCGGCCAGCGCACGCAGCCGCGGCGAGCCCTTGGGCCCGAACAGCAGGCACAGGGACGCGTGCTCGCCGCGCCCGATCCGTCCGCGCAGCTGATGGAGCTGCGAGATCCCATACCGGTCGGCATCCTCGACCAGCATCACAGCCGCGTTGGGGACGTCGATCCCGACCTCGATCACCGACGTCGCGACGAGCACGTCCGCCGCGCCCGAGGCAAACTCGGCCATCACGTCGTGCTTCTCGGCCGGACGGAGCTGTCCGTGCATGAGCACGACCCGGAACTCGCGCAGCTCCCCGGCGCGCAGGCGCTCGAACTCGGCCGTCGCGGCGCGGGCCTGCAGCAGCTCGGATTCCGACACCAGTGGGCAGACCACGAACGCCTGGCGACCGGCGCGGAGCTCCTCGCGGATGCGGTCATATGCACGCGCGCGCTCGCCCTCGGTCGAGCAGACGAAGGTCTGGATCGGGCGCCGGCCCTGGGGCAGCTCCCGCAGCTGCGTGAAGTCGAGGTCGCCGTAGCCGGCGAGCGCGAGCGTGCGCGGAATCGGCGTAGCGGTCATGTGCAGCACGTGGGGTCGCTCGCCCGGGGCTGCCTTCGCGTCGAGCGCGGCGCGCTGACGCACCCCGAACCGGTGCTGCTCGTCGACCACCGCGACCGCGAGACGGGAGAAGCGCACGGCATCCTCGATCAGCGCGTGGGTACCGACCAGCAGCGACAGCTCGCCGGTCGCGAGCTTGCCCAGCAGGTCGGCGCGGCGACGGCCGGGCGTCGAGCCGGTGAGCAGCCCGAGCGACACGGGCTCGCCCCCGATCAGCGTCTGGATGGTGGCGAAGTGCTGCTCGGCGAGTGGCTCGGTCGGCGCCATCAGCGCGCCCTGGTGGCCGTGCTCGATGGCGCGCAGCAGCGCGTACAGCGCGACCACCGTCTTGCCGGAACCGACCTCTCCCATCAACAGACGCTGCATCGGCTCCGACCGCGCGAGATCCTCGTCGAGCTGCGCGATCGCCGCCTCCTGATCGGCGGTGAGCGCGAACGGGAGCGACCCGGTCAGCCACCGCGCGGTCAGGTCGCGCTCTGAGTCGAGCACCGGAGCCGTGATCCCGGCGCGACGCAGGCGCCGGCGGCGCAGCAGCGCGAGCTGCGAGAACAGCAGCTCGTCGAACGCCAGGCGCTGGCGCCCGAGGTCCTGCTCGGCGTCGCCCCGGAAGTGGGCCGCGGCGAGCGCGCCGCCGCGCTCGGGCAGCCGCTCATGGCAGCGCAGCGCGGCCGGCAGTGGTTCGACGACGTCGGCGATCGCGCCCGCGTGTTCGCGGACCAACGCCAGGATCTGGGTCGAGGAGAGCCCCTCGGTCGCCGGGTAGTGGGCGACCGCGTCGGTACCGGTGGCGGCCTCCGAGGTCCGTGCGTGGCCCTGGACGCGGAAGCGGCTGCGCGCCTCGTATTTCCCGTGCAGCACCAAGCGGGTGCCGGCGGGGTACTTGCCGACCAGCCACGGCTGGTTGAAGAACGTCGCCTTCATCGACCCCGAGTCGTCGGCGACGGTTGCCTCGACGAGCGGGCGCATGCCACGCCGCCGGACCGGCCGCGACGAGATCGACCGCACCTGCACGACCACGGTTGCCGCCTCTCCCGGGGCGAGCTGAGCGACGGCGCGGGCCTCGCGGCGGTCGCGGGGCAGATGCTCGAGCAGATCGCCGACCGTGTCGAGTCCGAGCGCGCTCGCCGCCTGCGCCGCCTTGACCCCGTCGACCTTCAGCGGCCGGGCGAGACGGGCGGGGCGCGGGTATCGAACGGGCGCGTCGGCGAGCTGCAGATCCTCGAGCGGGACTGAGGTGGCGAATGCGGTCGGCGCCATCGTCCACCGATGATGACCAGCGCGCCGGTCGGCGTCGGCCTCGGGATGCCTACTCAGCGCTGAGCAGCCACCAGTAGCTCGGCTGACCGCCGACCGAGAGCTCGAGCTCGGCGCCGTCGGTTCCCAGCTCCTGAACGGCCACATCATCGAGCGGAGCATCGGCGCCGCGCAGGCACGTGATCAGCTCGGCGCCCTCGCCGAGCCGGCCGAGCACGGTGCGCAGCGTGTCGCGGGGATCGCCCCAGGCGATGATCTGCTCGTCGACGAAGCCGACGGCGTCGCCGGTCTGGAATCGGCCCTGGACGTCGTCGCGCGCCGCGGGCGCGACCGCCCCGGTTCGCACGTGCGCGAGCGTCTCGAGCATCGTCGACGCGTTCGCCTCGGCCGGGCGGTCGGGATCGAGCGCGACTGCCGCCGCGAGGCCCGCCTGCTGGGACCCGGTGGCGACGACCGTGACCGCCTTGTCGGAGAGCTCGGCCGCCCGCTCGGCCGCCATCACGACGTTGGCGCTGTTGGGGAGCACGATCACCTGCTCGGCCGGGACCGCGTGGATCGCGGCGAGCAGATCGTAGGTCGACGGATTGAGCGTCGGTCCGCCGTCGAGCACCCGCACGCCGAAGCCCTCGAACAGCGAGCGCATGCCGCTGCCGTTGACCACTGCCAGCGCCCCGCAGACCGCCTGGGCGGGCGCCACGAGCCGCTCGTCGCGCGCCTGGACCTGCTCGCGCATGTCGGCCACGTCGAGATGGGAGACGACGCCGGCATCCACGAACAGGGCCGTCGCGGCGTCGGGATCGTCAGTGTGGACGTGCACCTTGAGCGTCGTCGCGTCACCGACGACGAGCACCGAATCGCCGATCTGCTCGAGCTCGGCGGCGAACCGGCGCTGCTCGAGCGCGACGCCGCTGACGGCGAAGTTCGTGCAGTAGCGGTAGGTCGTGGACGAGTGCTGGGGATGTGACACGCGCGCGGCGGCGTGATGCTCGACGATCGGTTCCTCGCCGCCGCGCAGGGCGCCGACGATCCCGGCCAGCAGCACGGTGACCGCGTAGCCCCCGGCGTCGACGACGCCGGCGTCACGCAGCACGGGCAGCAGATCGGGACCGCGCCGGACCGACTCCTGCCCGGCGTCGAGCGCCTGCGTGATGACGTTCGCGATCACCTCGTCCTGCTCCAACGTGGTCGCATCGGCACCGAGCCGCGCCCCTTGGCTGTGCGCCAGTTCGGAGGCGACGCGGTGGGCCATCTCGCGCACGACGGTCAGAATCGTGCCCTCGGCCGGCTCGCGGACCGACCCATACGCCTGATCGGCGGCACGGGCGAGCGCCGCGCCGATCAGCACCGGATCGACGAGCTCGCCCGGGCGGCTCGCGAGCTCCTCGGCGGCGCCGCGAATCAGCTGCGAGAGGATCACGCCGGAGTTGCCACGAGCCCCGAGCAGCGCCGCGCGCGCGACCGACGCGACGATCTCGTCGCGGCCGATCTCGTCGATCGTCCGCGCCTCGGTGGCGCCGGCGAGCCGGTCAAGCTCCTGCAGCACCGCCCGCAGCGTCAGCACCATGTTGTCGCCCGTGTCGCCGTCGGCGACCGGGAACACGTTGAGGTCGTTGACCTCCTCGCGCCGCTCTTCCAGCGCCGCCAGCCCAGCCTCGACGACCGCCCGAAACCGAACGATGCTCGGATCGGACACTCGGGACCGGCTGCGCGCTCGGTCGGGAGCGACCACCTTTATTTGGCTTTGACGATCTTGCCGGCCTTCAGGCAGCGCGTGCACACATAGACACGGCGCGGCGTGCCCCCGTCGTTGATCCGGACCCGCTGCAGGTTCGGATCAAACCGTCGCTTGGTGGCAACCATCGAGCGGCTGCGGTTGTGACCGAAAGCTGGTCCCTTGGCACAGACGTGACAGATCCTTGGCATAGCGGGGCGAGTATAGACGCACCGTCAGCGTCCTCCCGGAGCGCCTAACATCGAACGCCTGCGGTTCGCTTTCGGATCTCCACAACTGGGTACAGATTCGGCGGGATGAGCACCGACGCCAGGTATCTGACCGAGCGTACGCTCGGGCTAAGGCTCCCCGGTCGCTACACGATCCACTGCCACGTCGCCACCGGCGGCATGGCGTCGGTGTGGCGCGGAGAAGACCGGCTGCTGTCGCGCACGGTCGCGATCAAGGTGCTTTCCGAGCGCATCGCCGACGACCCCCGGGCGATCCGCCGGTTCAAGCGCGAGGCGCGCGCCGCCGCGCGGGTCTCGGCCCACCCCCACGTCGTGACGATCTTCGACGTCGGGGACACGGAGGCGCGGAGCGAGCAGGATCCGCCGAGCGCGTTCATCGTCATGGAGTACCTCGCCGGAGGCACCGTCGCCGACGCGTTGCGCGCCGACTCGGTCAAGCGGGCCGACGTACGCCGCTGGCTGCGCGAGGCGGCGTCGGCGCTCGACCACGCGCACGAACGCGGGGTCGTGCACCGTGACATCAAGCCGGCGAACTTCCTGCTCGACAGCGGGCGGGGTCTGCACATCGCGGACTTCGGCATCGCCAGGCTCCAGAGCGAGGACACGATCACGAGCAGCGGCGAGTTGTTCGGCACCGCCGCATATCTGGCGCCGGAGCAGGCGCTCGGCCGTGAGGCAACCAGTGCCTCAGACCTCTATTCGCTCGCCGTCGCGGCGTTCGAGCTGCTGACCGGCGGCCGGCCGTTCACGGCGCCCCACTTCACAGCCCAGGCGCGCCAGCACATCGAGGACCACCCCCCGCGCGCCAGTGACCGCGACCGGACGTTGCCCGCCGGGGTCGATCAGGTGCTATGGCGTGGCATGGCGAAGGAGCCCGAGGCGCGCTATGCGACCGCGGCCGCGTTCGTGGACGCGCTCGAGCGGGCGCTCGACGATGACGACACCGCGCCGGCAAGGCCACGCCGCGCGGGTGGCGGCGGCGCGGCCGCTGCGGCGATCAGAAGAACGACCATCGCCAGCCCGATCCGCCCCGCGAGCGCCGGGCGCCAGCGACGGGGCGGGCGTGCGGCGGCGCTCGCGGCGCTGGCGATCGTCGCGGTCGGCGTGATCGTGCTGGTCACGCAGCTTCACGGCGGCTCACAGCCGAGCTCGGCGCGGTCGTCGGTCAATCATGCGGCGGCGGCGCCGCCCGCACGCCCACACAGGCACGCGCACAAGCGGGCCGCGGCGCACTCGAACACGGCCACGGCCGCGAGCCCACCCGCCACGACGCCCGCCACGACGAGCGCCACGACGGCGGTAGCGTCGACCCCGGCGCCGGCCGCCCCGCCGAGCGCGGCCGCCGTACAGCTCCAGGGCCACGACCAGATGCTGGCCGGCGCCTACCCGGCGGCGATCGCGACGCTCCAGCGCGCGCTGCGAGAGGCAGCGCCCGGCAGCCTCACCTACGCCTACGCGCTCTATGACCTCGGGCGCTCGCTGCTGCTCTCCGGCGATCCGAAGGCCGCGATCCCGCTGCTCGAGCAACGCCTGAAGATCCCCAATCAGACCGGTCTGGTCCGGCAGACGCTCGACCAGGCGCTGCGGGCCGCCGGCGAGGCCTCCCCGGCCACCCCGGGCGGCGCGGCTCCGGTCGCGCCTGCCAACGGCAACGGCAACGGGCACGGGCCCGGCGGTGGGCCGGGCCAAGGTCCCGGCAAGGGCAACGGGCATGTCAACGGCCACGGCCCCGGCGGACCGGGCAACGGCAACGACGACGGGGGCGACAGCGGGAACGTCAGCGGGGGCGACAGCGTCGGCTAAGCCGCGCCGGCCGGGGCGAGGCGGCGCTTGACCGCCAGTGAGGCGAGCACCGCCTCGACCGCATGGGCGCCCGTGTCGCGCTTGGAGCCGCCGATGACGCGGTCGAGCGCCTGCTCCATGTTGTCGACGGTCAGCACTCCGAACCCGCACGGCACGCCAGTCTCGAGCGCGACCGCGGCGATCCCGGTCGCGGCACTCGAGCAGACGTAGTCGTAGTGGTCGGTCTCGCCGCGGATCACGGCCCCGAGGCACACGACGGCGTCGTAGCGGCCCGACTCGGCGGCGTACTTGGCGATCAGCGGCAGCTCGAACGCGCCCGGGACGTCAAACCGCTCAACCGCCGAGATCGCGGCTCGCTCGAGCGCAGCGCGCGCGCCCTGCTCGAGCTTGTCGGCCAGCTGCTCGTAGAAGCGCGCCACACACAGCGCGACGCGCTCGTCAGGGGCCATCGTCGCCGCGGCTGCCCGGCCCGTGCCCTTCCTCATCGTGGAGCATCTCCTCGTCGAGCGGGAGCCCCTGATGGTGGAGCGTATGGCCGAGCCTGTCGCGCTTGGCGCGCAGATATGCCTCGTTGTGCGGATTCGGCGCGTGCTGGATCGGGATCTGGTCGGCCACCGACAGCCCGTAGCCCGACAGCCCGGAGATCTTCTTCGGGTTGTTGGTCAGGATCCTGATGCTGGTCAGCCCGAGGTCGACCAGGATCTGGGCGCCGATCCCGTAGTCGCGTAGGTCAGCCGGGAGCCCGAGACGGAGGTTGGCATCGACCGTGTCCAGGCCCTCCTCCTGCAGCTTGTAGGCGCGCAGCTTGTTTAGCAGGCCGATCCCCCGCCCCTCCTGGGACAGGTACAGGAGCACTCCACGCCCCTCGGACTCGATCATCGCCATCGCCGACTCGAGCTGCTCGCCGCAATCGCAGCGCAGCGAGTGGAACACGTCACCGGTCAGGCATTCGGAGTGCACGCGGACCAGCACGTCGTCGACGCCGTCCACCTCGCCCTTGACGAGCGCGACGTGATGCTTGTTGTCGACCAGCGAGCGGTAGCCGACCGCGACAAATTCGCCGAACGCCGTCGGCAGACTGGTGGCGACCACGCGCTCGACGAGCTTCTCGTGCTTGCGCCGGTAAGCGACCAGATCCGCGACCGTGATCATCTTCAGGCCGTGGCGATCGCAGTACGGGCCGAGGTCGGGAACCCGGGCCATCGTCCCGTCGTCGTTCATGACCTCGCAGATCACACCGGCCGGGATCAGACCCGCCAGCCGCGCCAGATCAACCGCCGCCTCGGTCTGGCCGACGCGCTCGAGCACGCCACCGGCCTTCGCCTTGAGCGGGAACACGTGCCCGGGCTGCACCAGCTCACGGGGGCTCGTCTCGGGATCGATCGCCACCTGGATCGTGCGCGCCCGGTCGGCGGCGGAGATCCCGGTGCTGACGCCGGACCGCGCCTCGATCGAAACCGTGAACGGCGTCGAGAACGCGGACTCGTTCTTGGCCGACATCAGGTCGAGCCCGAGCTCGTCGCACCGCGCGGGTGACAGCGCCAGGCAGATCAGCCCGCGCCCCTCCTTGGCCATGAAGTTGATCGCCTCGGGCGTCACGAACTGGGCGGCCATCGTCAGGTCGCCCTCGTTCTCGCGCGTCGGGTCGTCGCAGACGACGACCATCTTGCCCTCGCGGATGTCCTCGAGTGCCTCCTCGATCGACGCGAAGCGGACGTCGGTGGCGCTCATCGAGCCGTCCGCACGAGTTTCTCGACGTATTTGGCCAAGACGTCCACCTCCAAGTTGACTGGGGTTCCCGGGCGCGCTGCCCCGAGGTTCGTTCGCTCCAGCGTCTCGGGAATCAAAGAAACGGTAAACGATGTGTCATCGATCTCTGTAATCGTCAGGGAGACCCCGTCGACCGCGACCGAGCCCTTGCTGACGATGTAGCGCAGCACCTCGTCGGGCGCCGAGACGCGGATCCGCCGGGCGAACCCGTCGTCCTCGATCTCGGCCACGACGCCGATCCCGTCCACGTGCCCCTGCACCACGTGCCCGCCGAGGCGATCGGACGCGCGCAGCGGCAGCTCGAGGTTGACCTCGGTACCCGCCTGCGCGTCGCGCAGCGAGCTGCGCTGCAGCGTCTCGTTCATCACCTCGGCCGTGAACGAGCGCTCGCCCACCACGGTGGCCGTCAGACAGACGCCGTTGACGGCGATCGAGTCTCCTCCAGACAGCTCGGGCGCGAGCTCGGACTCGACCGTCAGCCGGACACCGTCGTCGGTCAGCTCGTGGCCCGAGATCCGCCCCAGGTCCTGTACGAGACCGGTGAACATGCGCTCACCACTCCCTGATCCGGGCCGAAACGAGGAGGTCGTCACCCACCCGGTCGCAGGTCAGCGTGAGCGCGCGAACCGCGTCGGCGATCGCCTCGACACCCTCGCCCTCGAGCGGGTCACGCGCCGTGCGGCCGCCGAGGATCAGCGGCGCCAGGAACAGTCGCACCTCGTCGACCTCGCCCGCGTCGAAGAACGCCCCTGCCAGGTGGGGGCCGCCTTCGAGCAGGATCGAGGCGACGCCGGCGGCGCCGAGCTGGTCGAGCGCCGAGCAGACGCGCGCCGGCTCGTGCTCACCGGTGGCCACGATCACGTCCGCGCCAAGCGTCTGGAGCGCATCGGTCGCAGACCTCGGAGCCGCACGCGAGACGACGACCGTCAGCGGCATCCGGCGCGCGTCGCGCACGAGCTGGGAAGCCAGCGGCAACCGGCCGAGCGAATCGAACACGACCCGCCGCGGCTGGCGGCAGGCGCCCTCGATCCTGGCGGTCAACAGCGGGTTGTCGGCCAGCGCGGTGCCGATCCCGACCGCGACCGCATCGCACTCCGCGCGCCAGTGGTGGGCGCGCTCGCGGCTGGATTCACCCGAGATCCATTTCGAGTCACCGCTGCGGGTCGCGACCTTGCCGTCGAGCGTCATCGCCGACTTGAACAGGACCCACGGCCTGCCGGTCCGCGCGTGCTTGCGGAACGGCTGGTTGAGCAGGCGCGCGCGCTCGGCCAGCTCGCCGCCGTCGAGCACGACCTCGACACCCTCGTCGCGCAGGATTCCGAGCCCGCGGCCGTTGGCGTGCTCGCTCGGGTCATCGGAAGCGATCACGACCCGCCCGATGCCGGCCTCGGAGATCGCATCCGTGCACGGCGGCGTCTTGCCCTGGTGGCAGCAGGGCTCGAGCGACACGTACAGGGTCGCGCCCGACAGGTCCCGGCCCGCCGCTGCGCGGATCGCCTCGACCTCGGCGTGGTCAGAGCCGAGAGCGCGATGAAAGCCCTCGCCGAGCACCCCGTCGACGTTCGCGAGCACCGCCCCGACGAGCGGGTTGGGACTGACCTGGCCCCGGCCGCGCTCGGCGAGCTCGATCGCGCGGGCGAGGTGGTGGTGGTCTGAATCGGCGGTCACGGTCGTCATGTGTGCTTTGCAGAATAGTTCGGCGCGCACTTCCCGCTCTGCAATTTGTAGATGCTGATCTCAGGCCCCGGCCGGGCGTATTGCGCCGGGTAATAGTCGATCGACCAGTCGAAGCTGAACGGAACCGCGTGGTGGGTGCCCGAAAACGGGCTGACGTGGTACATGAGCTTGCCCCGGTTGGCCAGCTGGGCGTAATAGGCGATCGCCTGCGGCGCGATCTTCGGCTGCGCGAACGAGCGGCCGGCCTGCAGTGAGCCGATCACCACCCAGCAGTAGCCCTGCGCCGCGTACTGGTCGAGCAGCTCCGGGCGCAGGGTGCGCTCGTACTCGTCGACGACGACGAAGCGGTGCTCGCCGGCCGGCAGCGGCTTGCCGTCGGGGCCAATGTTGGTCTCCCAGGTCGGGAATCGCTGCCATCGCGCGCCGCTCGTGGTCCACGGCAGCGAGCGACCGACGTCCGTCGCCCAGTTGTCCTCGACTACCGGCTCGATCACGACCTTGGCGCCCGCCGGAACGTGGGCGACCATCCACTGGCGGGCCAGATTGCGCGTGTCGGGACGGGCGAGCACGCGGTCGTTGTGGATCACGGTCGCGAGCCCCTGGCCGAGCATCACGACCGTCGCCAGCGTTCCGGCCACGACCACCGGCACCTGGCGCGTGCGCACCAGCCAGCGCACGAACTCGACCGTGCCGTAGGCGGCGAGCAGCGAGACGATGGGGAAGATCGGCATCAGCCAACGGCCGAAGAACCGCTGCTGGTCGCCCATGTAGAGGATGAACGCGATCGGCGCCGGCAGCAGCACCAGCGCCATCGTCAGGCGCCGGCGGACGAGCAGCAGCACCGCGCCGCCGACCGCCGCCAGCGACGGCGCCCAGCCCAGCCCCCAGGTGAAGGTCCACAGGTAGTAGGCGGTGCCGCTGCTCGATGTCGTCCCGAGCTTGATCGGCGCCCCGCCCCCGGCGAGCGACTGCTGCGTCGCGACGCCGGCCTGGAAGGCCGAGAAGTCGAGCAGCGAGTAGGGGTTGGCGGCGATGAACGCCAGCAGCGCACAGATCAACGCCAGGGCGAAACGGCGCAGCGCGATCACGGTCGCGCCGCCCGCGCCGTCGCAGACCGCCGCGAAGAACAGGCAGACGACCATGATCCCGCCGGTGTACTTGGTCGCCGCCGCGAGTCCGATCGCGACGCCCGCGATCACGTAGTCGCGCCGCCAGCCCCGCCGCAGCACTCCGGCGACGCCATAGAGCGCGAGTGACACCGGCGCCAGCGTCGGGACGTCGTTGAGCGCCAGGTGGCTGTAGAAGATCGGCAGGAACGCGACCGCGAAGATCGCCGCGCCGAGCAGCGCGATCGTCTTGCCGAACAGTCGCTCGCCGGCGAGATACGTGAGCCAGACGGAGATCGTGCCGAGCGCGGCCGCGACCACGCGGGCGACGACGAAAACCTCGGTCGGATTGGACGTGTAGGCCCGAGAGACCGCGTCGCCGCTGCCGAACCACAGCTCGAAGACGACGTGCAGCAGGTAGGAATAGGCCGGGGGGTTGAGGAAATACTGCGGGTTGAGATCGTGCGAGAAGAACGCGATCGCGCGAGGGACGAAGTGCGTCGCCTCGTCGACGTTGTAGCTGTACGGAAGGCCCTGCTTGATGCCCCACAGGCGCAACCCCATCGTGACCACGAGCAGCGCGGCAAGCGCCGGGCGGTGCCAATCCACGCTGCCGGCGCGGATCCGCTCGCGCAGCCTTGGGCCGCGCTGCGGTTCGAGGGTCGGAAGGGGTGCCCGGCCCGGAGTCAGCGTCGCCGTGTCCATGATTCCCGGTGAGTATCCCGCTACCGTGTGACCGATAGCGCACGCCCGCGGAGCGCCCAGGCGCCGGCAAGCGCAGCTCGACCGCTGAAAATGCGCCCTTTGCAGAGATGAAGCTGATCATTCAGATTCCCTGTTTCAACGAGCAAGACCAGCTTCCGGTCACGCTCGGCTCGCTGCCACGGACGGTCGAGGGCTTCGACACGGTCGAGTGGCTGATCATCGACGACGGCTCCACCGACCAGACGATCGAGGTCGCGCGGGCCCACGGCGTCGACCATCTCGTGAGGCTGAGAAACAACAAGGGCCTGGCGGCGGCCTTCCAGGCCGGCCTCGACACGTGCCTCAAGCTCGGCGCCGACGTGATCGTCAACACCGACGCCGACAACCAGTACGAGAGCGATGACATCCCGAAGCTCGTCGCCCCGATCGTCCGCGGCGAGGCCGACATGGTGATCGGTGACCGCCAGGTCGACGTCAACGAGCACTTCTCGCGCTCCAAGCGCCGGCTGCAGCGTCTCGGGTCCTGGGTCGTGCGCCAGGCCTCGTCGACCGAGATCCCCGATACGACCTCGGGGTTCCGGGCATACAACCGGGAGGCCGCGCTGCAGATGCAGGCGGTCTCGAAGTTCACGTACACGCTGGAGACGATCATCCAGGCGGGCAAGTTGCTGGTCGCGGTCGACCACGTCCCGATCCGGACCAACCCCAAGACGCGCGAGTCACGGCTGTTTCCGTCGACGCCCGCGTACGTGCGGCGCAACGCACTGTCGATCTTCCGGATCTACTCGCAGTACGAACCGCTCAAGGTCTTCTGGGGTGGCGCGATCGTCCTCGGCCTATTGGCGCTGGCGATCTTCATCCGCTTCATCGTGTTCTTCATCGAGAACTCCTCGACCGCCGGCCGCGGCCACATCCAGTCGCTGATCGCGGGCGCGGTGCTGTTCATCGGCGCGATGCTGCTCGGATCGCTGGGCGTGATCGGGGACCTGCTCGCGGCCCAGCGGACGCTGTCGCAGCGGACCTTCGAACGGGTGCGCCGGATCGAGCTCGAGCTCGGGATCGCCCCGTCGCACTATGAGCGTGGCGAGGGACCGCAGGCCGCCGCCGACGCCGTCGAGCGGGCCGAGCGCGCGGCCACGCAGGCGCAAACCCCGACCGAGCAGGCGCAGACCCCGGCCGCGCAGGCGCAGACCCCGGCCGCGGAGGCGCAGCACCCGGCCGAGCAGCCGCAGACCTCGGCCGGGCACCCGCAGCACCAGGCCGAGCAGGCGCCCGCCGCGGACAAGCCCAACGGCGACTCGGATACGAGCGGCCCGGGCGACCGTGAGGCGCTGGGCGTATGACGGCGCCCCCCGCCCCGGGCGTGGCGATCCCGACCGGCAACACCTACGACAAGTACGGCTCGACCAACCCGGTCGTAAAGCGCCTGATGGCGGGCTTCGAGCGGACGCTCGACGAGCTCTTTGAGCGCGCGGCGCCCGCCTCCGTGCTCGACGTCGGATGCGGCGAAGGGGTCTTGAGTGCGCAGTGGGCCGACAGGCTCGATCCGGGCCGCGTGGTCGGGATCGATTTCGAGGATCCCAAGCTCGAGGGCGAGTGGGCGCAGCGGGGGCGGGCGAACCTCGAATTCCGCGCGATGGCGGCCGAACAGCTCCTGTTCGCCGATGACGAATTCGACCTGGTCACGGCGACCGAGGTCCTCGAGCACGTCTCGGACCCCGAGCTCGTGCTCACGGAGATGGCCCGCGTCGCCAGCAGGCACCTGCTCGTCTCGGTGCCGCGCGAGCCGCTGTGGCGCGCGCTGAACGTCGCCCGCGGCGCCTACGTTCGCGAGCTCGGCAACACCCCCGGGCACCTCAACCACTGGAGCCGCGGCGCGTTTGAAGCGCTGCTGGGGCGGTTCGGAACGGTGGTCGCGACCCGCTCGCCGTTCCCGTGGACGATG
Source organism: uncultured Solirubrobacterales bacterium (assembly GCA_963788005.1). Lineage (GTDB taxonomy): Bacteria > Actinomycetota > Thermoleophilia > Solirubrobacterales > Solirubrobacteraceae > Palsa-465. The sequence continues at coordinate 104,162 of CAWBFH010000011.1, forward strand.
TTGCTGGTCCAGGTGGGCTGATGGCGTCGGGGACCCGGCGCCCGCCGCCGGGTGGGCAGTCGCCCGACGACCCGTTGGCCGACGGGCACCTCGCGGGAGGCGGTGCGCAGGGGCAGGAGCCGGCACCCGGCGCGCCTGAGCAGTCCTCGTTTGGGTCAGGAGCACGGGTGCTGTCGATCGGGATCGCGTCAACCGGGATCTTCACGTTCGCCTACCTGGCGACCGCCAGCCACGTCCTCACCCCGGCTCAGTACGGCCGGATCTCGCTCTGCTGGGCGATCATGTTCGTGATCCTGTCGGTGATCTACCGGCCGATCGAGCAGCTGCTGTCGCGGACGATCGCCGACCAGCGCGCACGCGGGATCCACAACCACGCGCTGCGTATCCCGGCCGCGATCCAATCGGGCTTCGCGCTGCTGTTCTTGATCATCGCCCTCGCGCTGCGGCCGCAGATCGAGAACGGGATCTTCGAGGGTTCGGTCGGGCTGTACTGGATCCTCGTGATCGGAGTGCTCGCGTACGCCGCGAGCTACTTCGCCCGCGGCTGGCTGGCGGGACACCAGCGCTTCGCGCTGTACGGCGGGCTCGTGTTTCTCGAGTCGACCTCGCGCTTTCTGTTCGCCCTCGCCGCGGCGGTCGGGATCATCACCGGGCAGAACGGCGTCGGGCTCGGGATGGCGGTCGCGCCGTTCATCTCGCTGTCGGTGATCCCGTTCGCCTTCTCGCGGATCCGGCCCGGGGGCCCGGCGGGCGTCGCGGCCGCTGACGCGGCTCGCGAGGGTCCGGCGCACGCCGAGATCGAGGAGGCCACGAGCGATCTGTCGCTGCGGCGGGGCGCGGGCTTCGCGGTTGCGGTCGTCGGGATCATGCTCGCCGAGCAGACGTTGCTGAACGCCGGCGTGCTGATCGTCGCCGCCAATGCGAAGGGCGGGGCGGTCTCGGTGACGCTCGGCCTGACCGGCTTCGTGTTCAACGTGATGCTGATCGTGCGCGCGCCGCTGCAGCTGTTCCAGGCGATCCAGACCTCGATCCTGCCCCACCTCGCCGGCCTCGAGGTACGCGAGGACGCGGACGAGTTCCATCGTGCAATTCGCCTGACGATCTTGGCGATCGCCGCGTTCGCGGGCGCGGTTGCGCTCGGCCTGCTGCTGATCGGCCCGCCCGTGATGACCGCCCTACTCGGCGACAAGGGCTATCACTACGGGCGCTTCGGGCTCGCGCTGGTCGGCCTCGGGATGGGCCTGCATCTCGTCTCGGGGACGCTCAACCAGGCGGCGCTGGCGCGCGGGTACGCCGGTTGGGCGTCGGCGGCGTGGCTGACAAGCGCCGCGCTGTTCGTCGCGTTCGTCGTCAGCACGGTGATCTCGAGCGAGGTCACGCGCGTCGAGGTCGGCTATTTCGGCGCGACCGCGCTGCTGTGCTTGATGCTGGCGGTGATCTACCGGCGCGCGGCCAACCGGCCTCAGTCAGGCACCCCGGCGGCGGCCGCGATCGCCGCGTAAGCGGCGGCCGGGTCGTCTGAGCCGAACACCGCCGAGCCGGTCACGAGCAGGTTCGCTCCGGCGTGGACCACCGAGGCCGCGGTCCGCTCGTGAATCCCTCCGTCGACCTCGAGCGCGATCCACTCCGGCAGCGCCGCTCGCATCCGCTCGAGCTTGGGCAGCGAGTTGGGGATGAACTCCTGCGCGCCCCAGCCCGGGTTGACACTCATGCAGAGCGCCATGTCGAGGATATTGTCGGCGGCTACTTCGTCGAGCATCTCGACCGGGGTTGCGGGGCAGATCGCGAGGCTCGCCGTACAGCCGGCGTCGCGGATCGCGCCAAGGGCGAAGTGCACGTGCTGGGTCGCCTCGTAGTGGATCGTGATGCTGTCGGCGCCGGCACTTGCGATATCGCCGAGGTGCTGCTCGGGCCGCTGCACCATCATGTGGACGTCAAGCAGGCCGCCGGCATCGTGGACGAGGTCGGCGAGCGCCGACACCACCACCGCCCCGAACGTGATCGGCGGCACGAAATGGCCGTCCATCACGTCGACGTGGATCACTCGAGCGCCGACGTCGAGGACCTCCTTGACCTGTGATCCGAGCCGCGCGAAGTCCGCCGACAGGATCGACGGCGCGATTCGCAGCTCGCGCAGCATCGACCGCGTCCGTTCGAGCTCCGTGGTCGGGCCGCGGTCGGTCTCGGTCATTACTGCTAGACGGCTTGGAGCATGCTGCCGTTGCAGTGATTGCAAGCCACGATCGCGGTACTGGACATCCGCACGATCGTCGAGTGCTCGCCGCAGTTGGGGCACACCGACACCAGCTCGAACCGCTGCAGGCAATAGACGCAGCGGTAGCGACCCGGAACCGCCGTCGGCCTCAGCCACGGTTCCCCACAGCTGGGGCACTCGGGCCCGAGTTTGCGCTCCGGTGCTGGCTCGCTCACGCTTAAAGGCTAACGCGCCCGGTGTCGGCAACTTTCCGACGCAGCCGCGCGATGAAGAAACCGTCCGTCCGATCGCGGCTTGGGAGCGTCTGCAAGCACCGTCCCAGCGCCGCGGCGGGCAGCATCGGGCCCAGATCCTCGAGCTCGAAGTCGGTCCGCTCGCGGACCAAGGCTTCCACCACGTCGATGCCCTCGGCTCGGGAAATTGTGCACACCGAGTAGACCAGCGCCCCGCCTGGCGCGGTCGCGTTCGCCCCCGCGCGCAGGACTCGGGCCTGCAGGACCGACAGGGCCGCGATCCGCTCGGGGTTCGTGCGCCAGCGCAGGTCGGGCCGGGACTGGAGGGTCCCGAGGCCGCTGCAAGGCGGGTCGACGAGCACCGCGTCGTAGCTCCCGGCTCCGTCGAAGGCGCCGGCGTCGCCCACGTCGACGCGGCCGCAGCTGACCCGCATGCGGGCCAGCGTCTGCACCAGCGCCGCCGCTCGGCCGGTGTGGCGCTCGACCGCGACGAGCTCGCCGCGGTCCTCGATCAGCGCTCCGAGCTGTGTGGCCTTGGCTCCGGGCGCAGCGCACAGGTCGAGCACGCGGGCACCCGGTTGCGGGGCGAGCGCCCGGCCGGCGAGCATCGATGCCCGCGCCTGGCCCATGATCGCCCCGCGCGCGAACAGCTCCGAGCCCTGGACGTCGAACGGCGCCTCGAGCACGAGCGCCTCCGGCAGCTCGGTGACCGTCCGCGACGGCACCGGGAGCTCGTCGGCGACGACCTCGCGCGACGCCACGAGGGTGTTGACACGCAGCGCGGACTCGGCCGGATCATTGACGTGCGCCAGGAGCTCGCGGGCCTGCTCGGCTCCCAGCTCGCGCCACCACAGCTCGGCCAGCCACTGCGGGACCGAGCGCAGCGTCGCCGCGCCCGCGGGGGTCTCGTCCGACAGCTCCTCGAGCAGGGCGCGCCCGTCGCGCGTCGCGCGCCGCAGGACGGCGTTGACCAGCCCGGCGCCGCCGCGGGTGCTCTGCTTGGCGAGCTCGACGCTCTCGTGGACGGCGGCATGCTCCGCGATCCCGTCGAGGAACAGCAGCTGCAGGAGCCCGAGCCGGAGCGCGGCCAGGGCGCCCGGCTCGAGTGTGGACAGCGGCCTCGAGCACAGCTGCGCCGCCACATAGTCGAGCGTCGCGCGGCGCTGCACGGCCCCGTAGGACAGGGACATCGCCAGCGACCGCTCCCGCGGCTCGAGACCGCTGGCCTCCGCGGCGAGCGCGCGGTCGGCGTACGCGTCGCGCTCGAAGACCCGACGCACGACGGCGAACGCGCACGCGCGGGCGGGTGACACTCCCTCCACGTCAGCTCCGGCGGCCGCGCAGATAGTCGGCGCCCGGCATCGCGCGCCGTCCCGGCGGCTGCACGACGAGCAGCTCGAGTGACCCGACCGCGCAACCGAGTACCGGCAGCGGCCCCCGTAACGAGAGCTCGCCCGGGGCGCCGTTGCGTGCCGCGATGGCGTGCGCCTCCCAGACCCCGAGCCGCGTGCCGTCCTCGAGCGCGACGGCCGCACCGATCCGGGGCGAGAGCGCCCGGACCACGCGCTCGAGCTCGACCGCCGGACGGGCCGGGTCGAGCAGCCGGTCCTCGGCGTCCAGCTTCTCGGCGTAGGTGACGCCCGCCTCGTCCTGCTCGGCGCACGAGGGCCGGCGGTCGAGCGCTTCGATCAGCAGCCGGCCGCCGAGCGATTGGAGTCGCGTCGACAGCGTCCCGTAGGTGTCCGTGGGTGCGATCGGCTCCTGGACCTGCAGGCACACCGGGCCGCTGTCAAGGCCCGCGGTGAGGCGCATGATGGAGACGCCCGTGTGCTCGTCACCGGCCATGATCGCGCGCTCGATCGGCGCCGCCCCGCGCCAGCGCGGCAGCAGCGACGGGTGCACGTTCAGGATCTCGTACTCGGACAGCAGCGGCTCTTTGATCAGGGCCCCGAACGCGCATACGCAGACGACATCTGGCTCGGCACGTGCGATCCGGGCCTGCGCTTCGCGATCGTTGACGGATTGAGGCTGATCGAGCTCGATCTCGAGCCGGCGCGCGGCATCGGCGACCGGCGGGGATGTCAGGCGACGGCCGCGGCCGCGCGGCCGGTCGGGTCTGGTGACGACCAGCACGGGGCGGTGGGGCGACGCTGCGAGTGACTCGAGCACCGCCGCCGCGAACTCGGATGTTCCGAGATAGACCGTCCGCACGGCAGTCAGCGCTTGCCGGTTATGCGGCCTGCGCCTCGCGCAGCGCGCGCATCGCCTCCTTGCGCTGCTGGCGCGAGATCCGGTCGAGCACCAGCTTGCCGTCGAGGTGATCGATCTCGTGCTGGATCACCCTCGCCTCCAGCCCGGAGGCCTCGATCGTGATCGGCTCGCCGTATTCATCGTGCGCCCGCACGCGGACGAAGATGGGGCGCTCGACGTCCACGTGCACCGCCGGCAGGCTCAGGCAGCCCTCCTCGAGGATCTCCTCCTCGTTGCCCGACCACTCGATCTCGGGGTTGACCAGCGCGGCCACGGGCGCCTGCGGGTGGACGCGGTAGACGAGGACGCGGTTGAGCACGCCGACCTGGTTGGCCGCCAGACCGACGCCGAGCGCGTCAACCATCAGCTCGCTCATACGCTTTACCTCGTCACGGAGCGCGTCATCGAAGCGCTCCACCGGACGGGCCTTGGTCCGCAGCACCGGGTCACCGAACTTGCGCACGTGCGCGAGCGCGGCGGCGCGCCTGGCGGCAACCTCGGGGTCGAGCTCTTCCTCGTGTCCCTCGACGCCGCCGTCCTCGACCTCGTCCGGATCGAGTGTCTCGGTCTCTTCGGTCGTGCGATTGGCCACGCGCCGAGTTTACTTAGCTACGGATGGCTCCAAACGGCTCGCGCCCCCGCGCACCGCGGCCATCGACGCCCGCAGGGTATGGGCGCGGGCGAGCGCCGGCGCAGCCCCGAGCGACGTGAGCGACGCGACCGCGTCATCGAGCAGCGCAGCGGCTTCACTGGGGCGGTCCTGGGCGACGAGCCAGTCCGCCAAGTCGGTCTGGGCGACCGCGATCCAGTAGGGGTAGCCGAGCTCCTGCAAGCCGGCGATCGCCGCTTCGAGATCGGCATGCACCGTGTCGTGCCTGCCTCGCGCGGCCGCTACCAAGCCGCGGCCGCGGGCGAGCTGAGCCGCCAGGTAGGGCGGGATGTGGCCGGGCGGCTGCTCGGCGAGCAGCGCCACGAGCGCCGCGCCGTCGTCGAGGCGGCCGAGCGCGAGCGCGGCATCGACCGCGTCGGGCCACGCGTCGCGCACGGAGTCATGGGATGCACCAAGTGCCTTGATCGCGTGTGGGAGCGCTTGCATCCCCTCCTGCAGCGCGCGCTCCGTCTGGCCTCCGGCGAGCGCGAGATTGACCTCGGCGCTGGCGAGCATCGCCGTTTCCTCCTCGTTGTCGGTGCCCTTCCATCGGTGCTGGATTGCCATGTGGCCACGCACTACCGCGAGCAGACCTCGATGCGCCGCCAGCCGCGCCAGGCGGTAGTGCGCGAACTGCACGAGCGGACGATCCTCGCGCTCGTCCAGCAGCTCGGCGCCGAGGCGCTCCATCTCCTCCCAGCGACCGGCGAGCAGGAGCACCGCCATCAGGTTGCCGGCAGCGATGCTCTCGATCCGCCTGCTCCCTCGGCGGCGGGCGAGGACGAGCGCCAGCTCGGTCTGAGCCGCAGCGTCGGGAAGATCCCAGAGCATCGCCAAATTCGCGCGGTTGACCTGTGCGCGCTGCTCAGGCTCGGGCAGCTCGTGGCGCCGCGCAACGTCGAGTGCCCCGTCGAACAACAGCCGCGCCTCCTCGACGCGGCCGATGCTGAGGTAGATGTTGGCCCTGCTGCTGAGCGTGTCGGCGATCACGTCGGGCAGTTTGAGCGCCTGCCCGATCACGAGCGCCGCCTCGATCGCCGCGCCGGCGGCGTCGTAGTCCCCGGTATTCATCATTGCACCGCCGAGCGCGCTGTTGAGCAGGCCGACGTCGGGATCCAGGCGCTCGCTCCCGAGGATCTCGAGCGCGGCAGTGATCCGGCCGGCGGCCTCCTCGTTGCGCCCAAGGCCCATGAGCGCGCGAGCGATGTTCGGTGTGACCCGTGCCGCATCGTCCTCGCGTCCGCCCGCGACGCGAGCCGCCGCCACTTGCTCCCACAGCTCGAGCGCGGCGTCGTTGCGGCCCGCGACGTACGCCGCGCCGGCGGCGGCTGCGGTCAACTCGATCCGTTCTCCCTCGTCGACGGCGAGCCCGATCGCGGTCCGATACAGATCCCCCGCCGCCTCGGGCGCACCCACCGTCATCGCCCGCTGTCCGGCACGCTTGAGCGCAGCCAGGCTCTGAGCGCGAAGCTGATCGCCGTCCGGATCGTCGCCGGCAGCGTGATAGGCGTGCAGGTAATGAGACGCGACGACCTCGGCGACGTCCTCGCCGTCGTTGGCGAACACCCTCCGGAGGTGCTCGGCGGCGGCAAGATGCCGGGGCTTTCGCTCCTGCCGCGAAAGCATCTCGTAGGCGACCGTCCGCAGCAATCCCTGCGCAAACGCGTACTGCCCCTGATCGGGTGAGAGGCGGTCGGCGCGGATCACGAACACCTGCTTGCGGACCAGGGCCGCCAGAACGGCATCGAGGCGGTCCTCGGGCACATCCCCCAGCGACGCTGCGGCCGAGCGGGGGAACGACCCGCCGAACACCGACATCGCCTTCACGAGGCCGCGCTCCTCGGGCTCGAGCGCGTCCAGTCGCGCGGCGAGCAGCGAGCTGAGGCTCGCGGGAACATCGAGCTCGCCGAGCTCCCCATCCAGCACCAGCCGGCCGTCATGCTCGGCGAGCACACCGCGGTCGGCGAGCGCGCGCACGGTCTCGAGCGCGTACAGCGGCACACCCTCGGCTTGCGCGACGATCCGGTCCGCCGACGCCTCGGGTACCCCGTCGACGAGGCTGTTGAGCAGCCGGTGCATCGAGGCGTCGTCGAGCGGCTCGAGCACCAGCGTCGTGGCCCCGCGCCGCCCGGCGGGCCACCCCTCCCGCCCGGAGGCGAGCTCGGGCCGGGCGAGCGTCAGCGCGAAGATCGGGCTCGACGCCGACCAGTCGAGCATGCTCTCGATGAACTCGAGCAGCCCCTCGTCGGCCCACTGGAGGTCCTCGAACACCAGTGCGACCGGGTCATTGTCCGCCAGACGCTCGAAGAACAACCGCCAACCGGCGAACAGCTCCTCGCGGCCGAGGCCCGGCTCGGCGACCCCGAGCAACGCCCCCAGCCGCGGCGCAAGGAACTCCCGCTCGGCCGCATCGGGGATCCAGCGGTCGAGCGCGAGCGCCAGCTTCGCCGACGCATCCTCCTCGGATGCCTCCTCGTTGATCGACATCCGCTGTCGCACCATCTCCGCAAGCGCCCAGTACGCCACGCCTTTTCCATGCGACAGGCACCGCCCCGAATGCCACAGAATCGTGTCCGCCAGCCCGTCGATGTAGTTGAAGAACTCCCTGCGCAGACGCGACTTGCCGATGCCCGCCTCACCGGAGACGGCGACCAGTCTGGCGCTGCGGCGCTCGAGCGCGCCGTGAAACAGCTCCTTGACCAGCCGCAGGTCGCCGTCACGGCCGACGAACGGCGCGTCGAGGCCCTGCTCGCGCTCTGAGCCACCGACCCCGGCGACGACCCGCACCGCCCGCCACAGTCGCAACGGCTCGGCCTTGCCCTTGACCATGTGCTCGCCCGCGTCCTCGTACGCGATCGACGCCGAGGTCACCTGCCTGGTCACCTCGTCGACCAGCACCGAACCGGGCTCCGCGGCCGATTGGACCCGCGACGCGGTGTTGACGCGGTCACCGACGACCAGTCCCTCGGACGGGTTGTCGAGCGCAGCCACCTGCCCCGTGACGACCCCCGCACGCGCCTTCAGATTGCCGGCGCCGACCTGCTCGCCGAACACGCTCACGGCATCGACGATCTCGAGCGCCGCCCGCACCGCCCGCTCGGCATCATCTTCGCGCGCGACCGGCGCGCCCCAGACGGCCATCACCGCATCGCCGATGAACTTCTCGACCACGCCGCCATAACGCTCGACGATCGTGCGCGCCGAGTCGAAGTAGCGGCCGAGAAGCTCGCGCACGTCCTCGGCGTCGCGCGACTCCGATAGGGCCGTGAACCCGACCAGGTCGACGAACAGCACCGACACGAGCCGCATCTCCGCAGCGGCAGCGACGGCCGGTTCAGGGGCGGGGCGAGATGCCGCCGGCGCAGCCGGGGCCGGTTGCGCGCCGAGCCCCGCGCCGCACTCCTCGCAGAAACGCTGACCGAGCTCGTGAGCGGTCCCGCACGACGGGCAGCGCAGCGACATTGCAGCGCCACACGCGCGGCAGAACTTCGCGCCATCACCAATCTCAGCACTACACGACGGGCAGATCACGTGCGAACCCCCGGTTTCAGACGGCGTAAGACTACCCCCGCATCCGGCAATCGCGCGAGCTACTGCGGATCGACGTCGACGCTGACGCTCGCTCCCCGCTTGGCCGCCGGCGGCGCGATCCGGTCGACGGCAGCCCCGACCGCGGCGATCGCGGCGTCGCGGTCGGCCGCCTTGATGACCACCTGGGCACGGGCGCGGCCCCGGAGCCTGAACAGCGGTGCCGGCCCTAGCACGGCTCCGTCGATCGGCCCGAGGTCGGCGGCGATCGCCGCGGCGGTCGACACCGGCAGGGTCTGATCGACCGCGGAGCAGACGACCCGGATCAGGGTCGCGAACGGCGGATAGCTCAGCGCGCGACGACGCTCGAGCTCGTCGGCGACGAACCCCTCGGCGTCGTGCTCGGTCGCGTACAGGATCGGGCGCGCGTCGGGAGCGAGCGTCTGCACGAGAACACGGCCCCGGCCGCCGTGCGCGCCGCGGCCGGTCCGCCCGGCGAGCTGGGTGACGAGTGCGAACGTTCGCTCCTCGGCCCGGAAGTCGGGGAACCGCAGCGTCTGGTCGGCATCGAGCACCACGCCGAGCGAGACGTCGGGGAAGTCATGGCCCTTGGCGACCATCTGGGTCCCGACCAGCACGGCCGAGCCGGCGGCCTCGAAGCGCTGGAGGATCCCCGCGCGCTGATCGAGCGTGACCGAGTCCGCGTCGAGCCGGAAGATCGGGAAGCCGTCGCCGCCGAGCGCGTCCCGGAGCTCGTGCTCGATCCGTTCGGTACCGGCCCCGTGACGGGCGACCGAGACCGCGGCGCACGCCGGGCACCGGCTGGGAACGGCCTCCCGGTGGCCACAGTGGTGGCACGCGACGTACGCTTCGCTCGGGCTTGCGGCCCACTCGACATCCAGTCTCGCCGGATCGGGCCGCGCCCGAGTCATCCGGCTATGTAACACCAGTGCGACGTCGCAGTTCGGGCACAGCCAAACGCGACCGCAGGCGCGGCACGAGAGGAAATTCGACCACCCGCGGCGGTTGAGCAGCACGATCGCCTTGCCACCCGCGCGCCGCAGATCGGCGAGCGCCATCCGCGTCTCGGGGTGCAGAGGCTGATGACGATCACGCATGTCGAGCACCTCGACGGCCGGCATCGGTCGCCGGTCGACGCGCTGCGCCAAGCTCAGCCTGGTCATCGCGAGCACGCTCTCCGGGCGCGGCGTGGCGCTGCCGAAGATGAGCACGGCGCCGGATTGCGCGGCGCGCATCTCGGCGACCCGGCGGGCGTCGTAGCGCGGGTCACCCTCGTGCTTGTAGGAGCTCTCGTGCTCCTCGTCGACGATGATCAGGCCAAGGTTGCTCACCGGCGCGAACACGGCCGAGCGGGGCCCGACACAGACGCGCGCCTCGCCGCTGCGCAGGCGCTGCCATTCGTCGTGGCGCTCGCCCACGCCGAGCGCCGAGTGCAGCACCGCCACCACGTCGCCAAAGCGCGCCTGAAATCGCCACAGGACCTGCGGCGTGAGCGCGATCTCGGGGACCAGCACGATCGCCGAGCGGCCCCTCTCCAGGGCATCCTGGACCGCGTGCAGGTAGACCTCGGTCTTGCCCGAGCCGGTCACGCCGTGCAGCAGAAAGCCGGCACCGATGGCGACGTCACCGGCGATCGCGCGGTGCAGCGGCGCCAGTGCGCGCTGCTGATCGTCGGTCAGCGCGGGCGCGTGCACCGCAGCGCTGCCGAGCGGCCGCGCCACCGGCCGCCGCCGTCGCACGCGGGACTCGATCCGGACCAGCCCGCGCCCTTGCAGGCGCCGTAGGCCCCCGGTCCCAAGCTCGGACGCGGCCGTCGGGCCGCCGAGCGCAAGCGCCTCGAGCTGGCCGCGCTGGCGCTCGGTCAGGCGGGCGGCGGGGTCGGCCAGAGCCTCCCGCCCCGCTGCCGCCAACTCGGCTACGAGCGCGCGACGTGCGCCGATTCCGGCGCCGGTGCCGGGGGCGAGCATCAGGGTGAGCGCGCGGGCGGTCGTCGAGCAGTACTCGTGAGCCATCCGTTCGGCCAGCGCCACCATCTCGTCGGGCAGCGACACCGCGAGCACCTGCTCGGGCTCGGCGAGCCGCTCGGGCTCGAGTTCCGAGCTGTCGGCGAGCTCGACCACCACGCCGAGTGGCCGCTGGCCGCCGAACGGGACGCGCACCACCGACCCGACCGCGACCCGCTGATCGCCGTTCGCGAGCCGGTAGTCAAACGCGCCGCGGACCGCGCGGGTCCGCGTCAGCGGTACGACTCGCGCGATCATCGCCGGGTTAGAGGCGTCAGGGGGCATCCGGTCCGAATCTAGAGTGCGGCGAGGATGCCGCCGGCTGCGCAGCCGGGACGTCGCGGGTACGCTCGTGCTCGTGGATCCCGAACCCGGCGAGGAGATCTTCTTTCACGGGCACCCGTCGTGGCTGTCGTTGGCGGCGATGCTGATCAAAGGCCTGCTGGCGTGCGTCGTCGCGGGCGTGATCGCCGGGATCGTCACCCGGATCACGAACGGCACGGTGCAGATCGGCTGGGTGATCGTCGCGGTCGCGGTCGTGTTCCTGGCCCTGATCGTGGTCGCGTGGATCCGTCTGATCCAGACGACCTACTCGATCACCAACCGGCGGCTGACGATCGAGACCGGGATCCTCTCCCGAGAGCTGCATCAGACCCGTCTGGAGCGGGTGCAGAACGTCAATGCGACGCAGTCGCTGATCGAACGGATGCTGCGGATCGGGAACGTCGACTTCGACACCGCGGGCGAGTCCGAGTACGACTTCGCGTTCCGTGGCGTCCGCAGGCCGCGCGAGATCGTGCGGACGGTCGACCGGGCGCTGCATGAGCTCGGGCACGGCGCGAATCCGCACACCAGCGCCGGCGTCTGACCGAATCCCGGGCCGGCAGGACGGATCAGGCCGCCGCCGAGCGACGCTCGTTGCGCTCGACGAAGTCGATGATCAGCGGCACGCCGTCGAGCCCGTATCGCGCGCGCAGCCGGTTCTCGATGAAGTACGCGTAGTCGCGGGTAACGCGAGCGCGAGAGTTGACCTGGATCGAGAAGCGCGGCGGGCGCTCGGCCGTCTGGGTCATGAACAGCAGTCGGAGCCGGTGGCCCGACCGGGCTCCGCGCCCGCCGGCCCCAACCGGCGGCTGGCGGGCGGTGACCACCTCGGACAGGAAGCGGTTGAGCTGCGGGGTCGGGATCCGGCTGCGGCGGCGGTCCGCGAGTGCGACCGTCTCGATCAGGAGCCGCTCGACGTGGCGCCCGGTCTTGGCGCTCGCGGTCAGCACGCGCGGGCGCAGCCGCAGCTTCTGGTGCACGCGTGCGCGCTCGTGATCGAGGTCCACCTCCTCGGCGATGTCCCACTTGTTGAGCACCAGCGCGGTCGCGCAGCCGCTGTGCATGGCGAGCTCGGCGATCCGCATGTCCTGGGTGGTGACGCCCGCGGTCGCGTCGCAGACGACCAGCGCCACGTCGGCGCGCTCGGCCGCGCGGCGCGAGCGCAGCGAGGTGTAGTACTCGATCGACTCCCCGACCTTCGCCTGGCGGCGGATCCCGGCCGTGTCGATCAGAACCAGATCGCGGTCGCGGTAGCGGAGCGGCAGGTCGATCGCGTCGCGCGTGGTGCCGGCGGCCGGCGAGACGATGACGCGGTCGGAGCCGGCGAACCGGTTGACGAGCGAGGACTTGCCGACGTTCGGCCGGCCGATCAGCGCCAGGCGGATCGCGTCGTCGGCCTCGGCCTCGTCAGAGGCGTCGGGCGCCAGCGCCGCAATCCGGTCGAGCAGATCGCCGGTACCGAGCCCCTGAGCCGCCGAGACGGCGATCGGGTCGCCGAGGCCGAGCGCGTAGAACTCGGACGCGAGCGGGATGTCGGCGGCCGTGTCGACCTTGTTCGCGGCCACCAGCACCGGCAGCGGTGCGCGGCGCAGGAGGTCGGCCATCTCCTGATCGCCGGGGCGCAGGCCGGCCTTGGCGTCGACCACGAGCACCGCCGCGGCCGCGTCGGCGAGCGCCGCCCGGGCCTGGTCCTGGATCTGCCGGGCGAGCTCGTCCTGATCCTCGAGGTCGACGCCGCCGGTATCGATCAGCGTCAGCGGGCGCCCGTTCCAGTCGGTCGTGAGCTCCTTGCGGTCGCGGGTCACCCCCGGGCGTTCGTGGACGACCGCCTCCCGGGACTCGGTCAGGCGGTTGACCAGCGAGGATTTACCGACGTTCGGGTAGCCGACGATCGCGACCTTCATGGTCAGGCGAGGCTAGCCGAACCGTGAACGTGAGCCGTTCGGGGACCTAGTTGTCCAGCGGGAACATATGGCCCGTCAGACAACTCGGTTGGGGTTGCGCGGCCGTTGACGGCGCTCAGCCGTGCTTGCGCAGCGCCGCGGCCGCGAACGAAGGCGCGGATTTGGCGTGCGCGAGCGGGGTGTAGGCGAGCAGCTGCTCGATCGTTCGCAGGACCGAGTAGGGACCGTAGGAGCTCGTGATTGTCTTCCCGCGCCGGGCGTAGCGCGAGAGCACGAGTGCGCCGGTGCGCTCGGGCTTCTGCCCCTGCCCTTCCCCAGCGGCGCCGAACACGATCAGCAGCATGCCGCCGGCACGGTAGGACGGCGCGGCCAGGATGCGCGGGACCCACTGCCGCAGGAAGGCGTCCTCGCCGGCGAGCCCGGTCGGCTGGCCGGCGGGGCAGGCGGTCGGCGCGGCGGGGCTGGTCACGGGGGTCGTGCTGGTCGACGTGGTGCTGGTGGTCGTGCTGCTGGTCGTCGTGGTGCTGGTGGTCGTGCTGCTGGTCGTCGTGGTGCTCGTCGCCGTGGCGGTCGTCGACGTGGTGGCCGTCGACGCGCCCGCCGTCGGGCTGGTCGTCGTCGACGGCGTGTCCGGACCGGCGCCGCCCGAGCCGGCCGAGAGCGACGCGTCCTCGCACTGACCCGGCGCGATGAAGGAGAACGTCGGCGCCCCCGACGCGTGCGCCAGGGCCGGCTGCAGCCGGCTCAGGTCCTGATCGTCGGTGGCGCAATCGCCCAGATCCAACAGCGAGTGGAAGTAGATGAACGGGTTGTGGGCCGTGTCATAGCCCGCCTCGGTGCCCGGTAGGTCACCGTCGTCGGCGGTGTTCGAGTTCGGGTGCGCGCACGCTTGCTTGCCCATGTCGGCGATGTACGCCTTCCACACGTGGCCGCTGGCGCTGACCTGGTCTCCGATCGTCAGCGCGGTCTCGGGATAGACGCAGCCGTTGCCGGCGACGAGGCCGTTTGACTTCGCCGTCACACCGGTCGGGAACTCGGCGTACTTGGTGCACCCGGCAGCGGTGTCGGGATCGGGCCCCTGGCCGCTGACCAGCGCCAGGTTGTCGGCAAGCTCGCCGCTGCCGAGCGAGTGAAAGCCGCTCAGCAGCGTCCCCTTGGGCACCAGCGATCGCAGGTACGCGGCGTTCGAGCTTGGACCGAAGGCTGACGCGTAGCTCGTCGTCGAGAGCGCGATCTCGAACACGTGCCGGATCTTCGGGAGGTCGGCGGGGACCTGTCGGCGCGGAGGGAGTGGTGCTCTTCGGCGTGGTGTTCGAGCCGCCGTTGTTGGAGGCGCCGTTCGATCCACCCGAGCTCGTGCTCTGGCCGCCGCCGCCCGAGGTGCCGTCATCCGAGGGGGAAACCGAGCTGCCGAGGTCACTGCCGGACCCGACGTCGGTGCCGGTCGCCGAGCCGCCGCCCGCGCCACCAGCCTGACCCGCTCCCGCGGAGGAGAAGCCGGCCGACGGCGTACTCGCCACCGCAGCGGCGCCCTGCCCGCCGGGTCCAGTGACCACGTGCACCGGATGCGCATGCAGCGCGGCCGCGGCGGCGAGCTCTGCCGAGCTGCGATCGCCGCCGCCGGAGATGATCACGACCGTCACGAGCACCGACAGCGCCGCGAGCGCGGCGAACGACAGCCGGCTGAGGCGGATCTCGCGAAGGTGGCGGCTCACTTGACGAGGTCCAGCCGCGCCGAGCATTGCGAGCAGAAGGCGGCTCCGTGGGCGTGCGGCGCACCGCAGTTGGGGCAGCGCCCGCCGATCGTTCCGCCCGCCTCGTGCAGCAGGTGTTCGACCTGGCCCAGTTCGGCATCCAGGCGCTGGAGCGCGGCTGCCTTGTCGATCAGCACATCCATCTGCACGTGGTCACGGATCGCCATCTCATAGAACAGGCCGCCCAGCTCTGACTGCATCAGTGCGAAGCGCTCGGTCAAACGGTCGCGGTCGGCGAGCAGCTGGGGATCGGGGCCGGACCGCGGCGCGGGAGCCTCAGGCGCGGCCGAACGTCGACGAGCGAGCTTCACGGGACGACGACCTGCGACGGTAGGTTGGTCTGGGAGTTGACGTAGCTCTTGCCGGTCGACTTCTGCACCTGCTGCGTCGCCTTGGCCCCCTGTTGCTCTTGGGCCTTCGTGGGCTTGGAGCCGGTGATCGGCTGCACGCTTCCGTTGCCGGTGCTCGACGTGTTGTTGCTCGCCGCTTTGACGTGCCGCTTGGTCGAGGTGCTCGCGGTGTGCGCCGCCGCCGAGCCCGCCTTACCGTGTGACGCCTTGGCCTGCTGTGACGTTCCGGTGCCCGTCGCCGTGCCCGACGCCGCCGATCCGCTCACGGTGACGCTGGGCTGGCGCCGCGCGAGCGCCTGGATCAGCTTCGCGTCGTCGTTGTTGGACGAGCGGCCGGCCATCACGCCGATCGCCGCCGCGACCGGGATCAGCGCCAGAACCAGCGCCGCTCCGAGCCCGCGCCCGCGCGAAGCGGCGCGCGCCGGACGCTGCGCCCGCGCCGCCGACCGCGATCGGGCGACGCCGCTGAAGTAACGCACCGACGGGTCGCTGGCGCGCTTGAGGTGCGCGCCGCAGACGACGCAGTGACGCTGAGCCTGGTCGACGGCCGCGCCGCACTGGCCGCACTGCTCGTGGGGCTGCGACGGTTGCTGAGCCTGGACCGGCCAGGGCTGGGTCGGCTTCCTCGGGCGCGACCGGCCGCGCCGCCCCGGTCTCGCTCAGACCCATCATCTCACTCAGATCCATCGCTGCCTCCTCATTGCAGGGTCGTCGCAAACGCCGTGATCTGCGGCCGCGCGCCGTCGGGTCTTCCGACAAGGCTGAGCCGATAGGTCCCGCTCGCTCCACCGTCGAGCTCCTCGACGGTCAGCCGGCCGGCGGCCACGTAGCGGCCGCGGTGCCGGGCGAACGCGTAGACCTGCAGCTGGTACTGGGGAATCGCTGACAAGTTGTGGAGTGACACCCTCACGCTGTCGGCGTGGGCGTGACCGCCGCCGGTCGCCGCCGATGGCTTCACCGCGGCGCTGATCACCGGCAACTTGCCGGGCGCCGGGACCGGCGGCGCCGGCCTGCGGCCGACGATCGCGAACGGGCGCGCCGCGGCGGGCAGACGTCGGTGCAGCGTGTAGACCCACGTGAACGTCGTCCGCGGCGCCACCACCGGGACGTGCGCGTCGAAGTAGAAGTCGTCGCGACCGGACTGGGCGTTGAGGTACAGCCGCGGCTTGCCGTGCTGCTGCAGGCCGACCGAGATCGGCAGATCGCCGACCGGTCGATCCGAGGCGTTGCGCAGCCGGACCACGGATCGCGGTCGCGCCGCCGACGGAGAGGAGCTCGACCGAGCCGACGTGGAGCGCTCGGCCCGCGGTCTTGACCCGGGTGCTGAGCTCGCTGGCGCGGATCCGGGCCGAGTTCAGCTGCAGCCGGGCGGCCTGCTGCATCGTCGTCGTGCAGCCGGCGAGCAGACCGGAGACGGCGAGCGCCGCGATCGCAGTGGAGCTAGCCGAACGCACCGCTGATGTAGTCCTTCGTCCGCTGCTGCCTGGGGTTGGAGAACAGCGCCCCGGCGCTGGCGTACTCGACCAGTTCGCCGAGGTACATGAACGCCACGTGGTCGGCGATCCGGTAGGCCTGCTGGAGGTTGTGGGTGACGATCACGACCGCCACCTCCTCGCGCAGCTTGACGATCAATTCCTCGATCACCCGGGTCGACTGCGGATCCAGCGCCGAGCACGGCTCGTCGAGCAGCAGTACGTCGGGATTGGCCGCGAGCGCACGCGCGATGCACAGCCGCTGCTGCTGTCCTCCCGAGAGGCGGAGCGCCGGGTGGCCGAGATCGTCGGCGACCTCGTCGAGCAGCCCCGCTCGGCCGAGCGCGTCCTCGACTGCCGGGCGCAGGGCGGCGCGGCGGGGGCGGCGCTTTGCCTGCTCGCGCAGCACGTAGGCGATGTTGTCGAACACGCTCATCGGGAACGGGTTGGGCTGCTGGAAGACCATCGTCACGCGGCGACGCAGCGCGGTCGGCTCGAGCGTCGTGATGTCGATCCCGTCGAGCGTTATCCGTCCGGTGAGCGATGCGGTCTGGGTCAGCTCGGTGAGCCGGTTGAGCGAGCGCAGCAGGGTCGTCTTACCGCACCCGGACGGTCCGATCAGCGCCAGCACCTCGCCCTGGCGAATCGGCAGACTGACCGACTTGACCGCGAGCTTGGACCCGTACGCGATCGAGAGCTCCTCGACCTGCATGCGGTCGAGCGTCGCCGCCGTCGCCCGCGCGGCGCGGCGCGCCGTCACGAACGGCGATTGTGACGGCGCGTGGCCGTTGCCGTTCGCGCTCGGCTCGTGCACCGGCGGGCGTGGCGACACCGTCGCGCCTGGCGACAGCCGGCGGATCGGCCGGGGTTCGTTCAGCTCCATCGCAGCTCTCCGGAGCGGCGCCCGAACACATCCACGACCACGTTCAGCGCGAGGATGATCAGCAGTAGCACGAACGCCGCGGCGTATGCCTTATTGGGCTGGTTGAGATCGCCGGTCGGCGCGTTGTCGAAGATGTAGCTGGTCAGCGTGCTGCCGGTGCCGCGCAGCGTGCTCAGGAACGGGAGGTGGCCGACGCCCTGGAGGACCTGGGTGTCGCCGAGCAACAGCACGATGATCGCCGTGTCACCGATCACGTGGCCGATCCCGAGCATGTTGCCGGTGATCACCGACGGCCGCGCGGCCGGCAGCAGGACGCGGCGAATCGTCGCGATCCGCGTCTTGCCGACCGCATACGAGGCCTCGCGGACGTGGTTGGGGATCGCCTGCAGCCCCTCTCGCACCGACGCGGTGACCAGCGGCAAGGCGACCAGCGACAGCATCGCGCCCGCGGCGAAGAACGACTTGCCGAACACGACACCCGAGTTGACCTCGCTCAAGAACCCCAGGGCCGGTGCCTGGAACAGAAGGATCCCGAACAGCGCGAGCACGACCGAGGGGGCGCCGGCGAGCATCTCGACCGTCGACTCGACCACGCGCGCGAGCGCCACCGGCCGCCCGTACTCGCTCAGCCAGACGGCGACCCCGACGCCCACCGGGCCTGCGATCGCGATCGCGATCCCGGCCACCAGGACCGTGCCGATCAACGGGTCCAGGAATCCGCCGGTCGCGCCCTGGGTGTAGCCGACGCGGGGGTTCGTCCAGATCAGGCTCGGGCTCAGATAGCGGAGCCCCTGGACCGCGAGGAAGATCACGATCGCCGCCGTGATCGCGCAGAACAGCAGCCCGAGCAGCCAGGCCGCCGCCAGCCCGAGCCGGTCGACCAGCCGCCATGACGCGCTCGCGTCGGCCGCGCTCCTGTGCTCAGGCGTGGCGGCAGGCGGCGGGGGCGGGGTGATCGCGGTCGAGCTCATCCCGCGGCCCCTCCGACGTTGAAGTAGCGCTTCATCGGCTGCTTGGCCGCCCAGCCCGCGAGCGACAGCAGCGCCGCGGAGAACAGCAGCACGGCCGCGATCGCAAACAGCGTGTGCTTCATCGGCGGCGAGTTGAGCTCGTCGGTGTTGTGCAGGATCGTCGCCGCCAGCCCGCGGGATGGCTCGAAGAAGAAGATCAGCCCGTCGGCCGGGTTCGGCGCAAAGCCGACCGATCCGGACACCATGCTCAGCATCACGGCCTCGCCCAGCGCCCGCGCCGTCGCGAGCACCGTCCCGGCGATCAGCGCCGGCCGCGCCGTGCGCACCGCGATCTTCCAGAACGTCCGCCAGCTGTTGACGCCGAGCGCGAGCGAGCCCTCGAGCCATCCGCGGGGAACGGATCGCAGACCCTCGGCGAAGATCGCGATCATGACCGGCGAGATCATCACGGTCAGGATCACGACGCCCGCGAGCAGGCTGTAGCCGCTGAGCTGGATCACCGGCGTCACCGACGCCTTTTCGTGCTGGGTGATCAGGTGGTTGCCGATGAACGGCACCAGCACGAGCACGCCGATCAGCCCGTAGATCACCGAGGGGACGCTGGCGAGCAGCCTGACCACCGGCTCGAGGACGCGCTTGAGCCAGGTCGGCGCGAACTCGACCATGAACACCGACACCAGCAGCGAGGAGACGAACGAGATCACGACCGCGCCGGCGGTTGTCAGGATCGTGCTCCAGATCAGCGGCCACGCGCGGATCAGCAGCTGCGGCGCCCGGTCGAAGTCCCCCGAGGTGAAGATCGCCTGGATCTGGTCATCGACGTTGCCGCCGGGACCGAACCAGCGCAGGCCGTTGTGGGCGAACGACGGCCACGCCTCCTTGAGGATGAAGGCGAGCATCGCCAGCAACACGAGCACGACGCCACAGACCAGCGCGCCGAGCCCTAGCTCGGCGCGCCGGTCCTGGCTGAGTCCGCCCTCACCGTCGAGGAAGTCCTCGTCAGTGTCGAGCCTGGCGTCGTACATGTCGCTGCTTGCCTGAGTGGCTACCTACGACGTGCGCCCCCTACCTGTTGAAGGCGGCCACCGCGCCCGCCCGGTTGATGATCTTGCCCGCCGCGGGACTGCTCCGAACCCAGTTGAAGAACTTCTCGACCTTGGTGCTCGGGTGCGAGGTCGGCAGGACCGCCCAGTCGTAGCGGAACAGCGGGTAGGTCTTCTTCTTGATGTTCCGTGCGTTGCAGCCGAAGCCGTTGATCTTCAGGGCCTTCTCATGCGAGCCCTTCGAGTGCGCCAGACCGACGTACCCGATCGAGTTGGCGTCCTTCTCGATTCCGATCTGCACCAGTCCGTCGGAGGTGTCCTGGAGCACGTTGCCCGCCTGCGTCGCGCCCCCCAGCACCGACTGCTGGAAGAACGTGTACTGGCCCGCGGCCGAGTTGCGCCCGATCGGGTCAATCGTCGTCGAGCGGTTGGAGCCCGGCACCTGGTTCCAGTTGGTGTCGACGCCGAGGAAGACGTTCTTCAGCTCGCCCAGCGAGATGTTGCTGATCGAGTTCGCCGAGTTGACGCCGATGCACAGCCCATCCAGGAACAGCTTGTCGTAGGTCGTGCCGGCATCGCTGGGCTCCGGCGGGCGGGTGTTGATCGCGAACTGGACGCGGCCGGCCTGCACGTCCTTGACGCCGGCGTTGCCGCCATCGGGGACGTACTTGAAGTGGACCCGGTTGTGGTGGATCCTGCTGTAGCCCTTGAACAGCTCGAGCATGTACGGCTGCGCCGCGCTCGATCCCGAGCCGGTCAGAGTGACCGCGTGGGCGGCCGCCGGCACGGCCAGCACCCCGGCGCTGGCGGCGAGCGCGGACAGCGTCCGAACCCGGGGGGCGAGTTTCAAATACCGAGTCATCGGTGGAGTTCCTTTCTTCAGACGATCGCGAAAATGGGTCAGCGCGCGGCCTTCGAGCGCTTGCTGTGGCGCGCCTTGGCGTGCTTCTTGGAGCCCTTCGCCGGAGCGACGTTGGGGACCCTCGGGCACGGCTTGGAGGAGCGCAGCGTGAACGGGCCGTCCTGCGCGCCGGTCGAGTCGGTGACCACCAGCGCCACCCACGCCTGCGGCACGGCGGGCGTGCCCGCCTTTGCCTTCGCCGGCAGGTGCTTGCAGAAGGCCTGCAGCGGATCGATCGATCCGACCGCGAAGTTGCCTTCGCCCAGCGCGCCACCGGCACCGAGGTTGCAGTTGATCCCGTTCGACGGGGTCACGCCCTCGCAGCTGACCGTCTCGGTCGCGCTCGGGGTTACGCCGTCGGCTTCGAAGACGCTCGGCGCGGGGTTGAAGTCGTCGATGCTCCCGCCCGAGTCGCCCTGTTGCTGGACCACGATCGTGTACGCCGAGATATCGCCGTTGCAGCGGAACTTGTAGTCCAAAAGGTTCGGTTCGCCGAGCGTGGCGCCGCTCTTGTCATGCGAGACGCTGCCGCCGCAGTTCGTGAACGACGCCGGCGTTGGCGCCGCGGCGGTCGCCGCCGCCGGCAGCGCGCACCCCAGTGCTGCGACACCGAGGCACGCGAGCAACACGCGCCGGTGCACAGCAGACCGAAATTGATCGGACACACGGACCTCCAGGTTGGTTAGGGGCGAACGACACGCCGGCCCGGCGATCGCCTAAGGAACGGCCGCACAAACTACACTAACTTGATCAAGTTAACCAGATTAATCTGGATTGTGAAGTCGGCTCCGATTGTGAAATCGGCCAGCCCCTTGCGGCAGCTGTGAGCGCCCGAGTCCCGCGGGCCCGAGCCCCGGCGTCAGCCGCGGGCGGAACGCACGAGCTCGAGCACCTGATCGACGACCTCGGACAACGTCAGGTCCGTGGTGTCGATCACCTGCGCGTCGTCGGCCGCGCGCAGCGGCGAGTGCTCTCTGGTCCTGTCGCGCTGGTCGCGGATCGCCTGTTCGCCGCGCACCGTCGCCAGGTCGGCGCCGAGCTCGTCGGCGCGCCGCCGCGCGCGGGCATCGGGGCTCGCGGTCAGAAACACCTTGACCGCGGCATCCGACGCGACCACGGTGCCGATGTCACGCCCCTCGGCGACCCAGTCGCCGCGGCTCAGCAGGCGGCGCTGCATCGCGACCATCGCGCTGCGGACCCGCGGGTCGGCCGCCGCACGCGACGCGCGCTCTGAGACGGCGGGGGAACGGATCGCGTCGGTCACATCGCGGCCATCGAGCACGATCCGCTCGCCGAGCTCGATCGTGATCTGATTGGCGACCTCGGCCGGATCGGCGTCACGCTCCAGTGAGGCCAGCGCCACCGAGCGGTACATCGCGCCCGAGTCCAGGTACGTGAACCCGAGCCGCTGCGCGACCGCGCGCGCGGTGCTCGATTTCCCGACCCCGGCGGGACCGTCGATCGCGACCACCATCAGGTGCCCTGCACCACGGCGCCGGTCCGCGGCCACAGCTCGAAGAACTCCGGGCACGTCTTGGCCACCACCTCGGGGTGCTCGATGATCACCGGGACGCGGGTGCCGATCAGCGAGAACGCCATCGCGATCCGGTGATCCTCGTAGGTGGGCAGGCGGGCGGTGACGGGCTCTCCCGGGTGGATCCGCAGGAAGTCTGTCCCCTCCTCCACCTCGATGCCGAGCCGGCGCAGGTTGGCGGCGGTGGCGCCGACCCGGTCTGACTCCTTGACGCGGGCGTGACCGATTCCCTCGATCGTCGTCGGGCCGTCCGCGAACGGCGCCACGCACGCGAGCGTCATGAACACATCGGTGCTGTCGCCCATGTTCGCGTGGATTCCGCGCAGTCGTCGCGGGCCGGTCAGCTCCAGCGGGTTGCGGGCGGTGATCGTCGCGCCCATCCGCTCGAGATGACCGACCAGCTCCGAGTCACCCTGGCCGGTGGCGTCGAGGTCAATGCCGGGAATGCGCACGGTCGTCGCGGTGAGCACGGCGGCGGCCAGGAAGTAGGACGCGGTCGAGGCGTCGGGCTCGATCTCGAGCTCGGTGGCCCGGTAAGGCTGCGGCGACAGGCGCAGCGATCCCGGCGCATCATCGACCTGTACCCCGAAGGCCCGCATCACGTCCAGGGTGAGGGTCAGATACGGCCGGCTGACGGGCGCCCCGAACTCCAGCGTGGTCGGCGCCCGCGCCAACGGGGCGGCCATCACCAGGGCGCTGAGGAACTGGCTGCTGACCGACGCGTCGACCTCGATCGTCCCGCCGCTCAGCCCGTCCGACGTCACCGTCAGCGGGAACGCCTCACCCTCGATCGCGGCTCCCTGGGACTGCAGGGCGGCGAGCAGGGGCCCCAGCGGGCGCCGCTGCAGCTGCGGGTGGGCGTCGATCACGTACTGCCCGCTGCCGGCGGCCACCATCGCGACCAAGAACCGCCCGGCGGTCCCGGCCATCCCGCACCAGAGGCGTCCCCCGCCCCGTGGCGCCCCGCCGATCCCGGTCACGACCGACACGGCATCCCCAGCGCCAGTTCGCGCAACGATCGTCGCGCCGAGCGCGCGCAGCGCCTCGGCCATGACCCGCGTGTCGTCGGCGAGGAGCGGGTTGATCAGGCGCGATTGGCCGGTGGCGACGCCGGCCAGCAGGAGCGCCCGGTTGGTGATGCTCTTAGACCCGGGGACGCGGACCTCCCAGCGGGCGGACGGCGCCCCGGGTGAGACGCGCACCGCCGAGATCCTCCGGGCGGCGGTCTCGCTCATGCTCGCGCCACCGGAAAGCCCAGGCCGGACACGAGCTCCTGGGCCCGGTCAGCCCCGTCGGTGCCCGCGATCCAGAGCGCGACGACGCCCTCGGTCATGTCGCTGGCGGGGTACAGCGCCATGTCGGTGATGTTGACGCCGGCGCGCCCCAGCTCGAGCGCGATCTGGGCGACGACCCCGGGGCGGTTAGGGACCGAGGCGCGCAGCTCGTGCAGCTCGCCGCCCGCCAGCTGGGACTCGAGCAGCTGGCGGCGATCACCGGCCGCCGCCTCGTTCCACGCCGTGATCGCCTCCCGGTCACCCTCGACGAGTGCCGCGCGCGCCGCCTGCAGGCGCTCCACCGCGCCGTCGATCTCGGCCGTCAGCGCGTCGCGGTTGGACACGTAGATGTCGGTCCAGATCGCGCTCGGCGCCCCCGCCACCCGGGTCGCGTCACGAAAGCTCGGGCCGGTGGCGGGCAGGCGGGCGTCACCGTCGGCCAGCGTCGCGGCCGCCTGCGCGACGAGGACGTTGGCGAGCACGTGCGGCAGGTGCGAGACCGCCGCCAGGATCCGGTCATGGGTCTCGGCATCGATCGCGGTCGGTCGCGCACCGAGGCCATACAGCAGGTGGTGCAGCCGCTCATACAGGATCCCGGAGCTCACCGGCGTCGGCGTCAGGTACCAGGTCGCGCCCTCGAACAGGTCAGCACGGGCGTGCTCGACGCCGGCGTTCTCGGCCCCGGCGAGGGGGTGGCCGCCGACGAAGCGGGGATCGTCGTGGGCGGCGACCACGGCCCGCTTGGTCGAGCCGACATCGGTCACCACGCAATTCGACGGCGCCGCCGCGAGCGCCTCGCCGACAAGCCGCGAGAGGCCGCCGACCGGAACGGCCACGAACACGACCTCGGCGCCGGCGACCGCGTCGGACACTGAGCCGCTGGCCTCGTCGAGCGCGCCACGCTCCAGAGCAGAGCGCAGCGCGCCCGCGGCGACGTCATAGCCGGTGACCGATGCTGCGAGGCGCCGGCGAGCGGCGAGCGCTACCGAGCCTCCGATCAGCCCGACACCGAGGACCGCAACGCGCATGCGGCGCGGAGCCTACGCGACGGCGTGCCGGCGGGCACGGACCGCCGCGGCGAGCTCATCGAGCACGGCGACGGTCGTATCCCAGCCGATGCAGCCGTCAGTGATCGACTGGCCGTAGACGAGCTCGCCGGGACCGCCGAGGTCCTGGCGCCCGGCCACCAAGAACGACTCCAGCATCACGCCGACGATTGCCCGGTTGCCCGCCGCAATCTGCCCAGCGACCGCACCGGCCACCAGCGGCTGGCGCTCGGGGTCCTTGCCGCTGTTGTCATGGCTGAGATCGATCATCACCCGTTCGGGCAGCCCCTCCGCCCGCAGCAGTTCGAGCGCCCCGGTGACCGACTCGCCACCGTAGTTGGGCGCGTCCTTGCCGCCCCGCAGGATCACGTGACAGTCGCCGTTGCCGCGCGTGTACAGGATCGCCGGCGTGCCGCTGACGTCGATCCCAGCGAACGCGTGTGAGACGGCCGCGGCGCGAACGGCATCGACGGCGACCTGGATGTTGCCGTCGGTCCGGTTCTTGAAGCCGACCGGCATCGACAGCCCGGAGCCGAGCTGACGGTGGATCTGGCTCTCGACCGTGCGCGCGCCGATCGCCCCCCAGCAGACCGCATCCGAGATGTACTGCGGCGTGATCGGATCAAGGAACTCGCAGCCGACCGGCAGGCCGAGCTCGAGCACCTCGAGCATCAGCCGACGCGCCATCCGCAGGCCGGTGTTGACGTCACTCGAGCCGTCGAGGTGGGGATCGTTGATCAGCCCCTTCCAGCCGATCGTCGTGCGCGGCTTCTCGAAGTAGACGCGCATCGCGACGCACAGATCCCCCGAGAGCCTGTCGACCTCGCGGCTGAGCCGCTCGGCGTAGTCACGCGTGGCGTCGACGTCGTGGACGCTGCACGGCCCGACCACGACCAGCAGGCGATCGTCGGTTGCGTCCAGGACCGCCTGCACCTCGCCGCGGCCGCGCTCCAGCACGTCGACGTGGACGTCGGTCAGCGGCAGCTCGCCGATCAGCTCGCGCGGCGCGGCCAGCGGCACCAGGCGTTCGATCCGCTGATCGCGGACCGCGTCGCTTCGCTCGGTGCCGGTGAATGCCACGTCAGCCGGCGACCGAGACGTCGCTGCTGAGCGCCTTGCCCGCGACCGCGGCGGACGCCAAGACCCGCTCGAGGTAGTCGGCGAACTCGTCGGCGCGCAGCTGCTGCGCCGCGTCGCAAATCGCCTCGTCGGGGTTGGGATGGACCTCGACGATGATCCCGTCGGCGCCGGCCGCTGCCGCTGCGAGCGACATCGGCAGCACCAGGTCGCGCCGGCCGGCGGCGTGGCTCGGGTCGACGATCACCGGCAGATGGGTCAGCTCCTTGAGCACCGGGATCGCCATCAGATCGAGCGTGAAGCGGTACGCGGTCTCGAACGTGCGGATCCCACGCTCGCAGATCATCACCGACTCGTTGCCCTCCTTGAGGATGTACTCGGCCGCCATCAGGAGCTCCTCGAGCGTGCTCGAGAAACCGCGTTTGATCAGCGCCGGACAACCGCTGCGGCCGATCTCCGACAACAGCGCGTAGTTCTGCATGTTGCGAGCGCCGACCTGGATCACGTCGGCGACCTCGGTGACCGCCTCGAGATCACGTGCATCCATCACCTCGGTGACGATCGGCAGCCCCGTCTGTTCCCGCGCTTCGGCGAGCAGATGCAGCCCCTCCTGGCCGAGGCCGCCGAACGCGTACGGCGAGGTGCGCGGCTTGTAGGCGCCGCCCCGGAACAGCGTCGCCCCGGCGGCGGCGACGATTCGCGCGGTCTCGAGCGTCTGCTCGCGCGATTCGATCGTGCACGGGCCGGCGATCATCGCGAAGTGCTCGCCGCCGATCTTGCGGCCCGCGATCTCGAGCACGGTCCGCTGCCCGTGCTTGATCTGGCTCGACGCGAGCTTGTAGGGCTTGGAGATCGGGACCATGTGGTCGACCCCGGGGGTGCTCTCGAGCTCGAGCCGGGCCACGTGCTCGGAGTCGCCGATCGCCCCGATCACGGTCAGCTCATCGCCATAGATGACGTGAGCGCGCGCGCCGACGCTGTGCACCCGCTCGACGACGGCCTGGACCTCCTGTTCGGTGGCCGTCGGTTTCATCACGATCATCATCTACTTGTCCTTTCTCAACGCCTGGAAACTGTACGGAAGCTCGAGCGCTCGGCTCGTCGCGGTCTGGCGGCGCCCGACCTCCGGATCTGCGGCGCTGAGCGCGCGCGGGCGGGGGCTGTGGCCGAGCGCCTAGCTAAATCGCCAGGCGTAGAAGCGCGCGTAGAGGGACCAGCCGTTGGCGGCGTCGGTGCTGCGAGACGGCGTGTGGTGGTGGCTGGTCATGCGCTGGCGGGGTTGTAGCAGACAGCGTTGGGCGTGTGGCAAGGGGTGTTGGCTGTCCTAGACCAACTCCGACATCGCCGACAAGAACCGCGCGTTCTCGTGGTCGGTCCCGACGGTCACCCGCAGCGACCCGTCGCGCCCGAGCGCGCCCCCGGCCCGTACGAGCACGCCGCGCGCGGCAAGCCCTGCGACTACATCGGCTTCGACGGCATCCTCGGGCAGGTGCGTCCAGACGAAGTTCGCATCTGACTCCGCGACCCACAGGCCGAGCTCGCGCAGCCCATCGGAGAGCTCGATCCGCGCGGCGACGGTCCGCACGACCCGGCGCTCGACCTCGTCCTGGTGGCGCAGCGCCTGCACGGCGGCGGCCTGGGCGGCGACGTTGAGGTAGAAGGGCTGGCGGACCTGGTCCACCGCGGCGCGGAAGTCCTCCGAGCCGCACAGCCCGTAGCCGACCCGCAGCCCGGCGAGGCCGTAGACCTTCGAGAACGTGCGCAGGATCACGAGGTTCGGCCACCGCGCCAACAGCTCGACCGAGGCGTACGTGTCACCGAGCGCGAGCGCGTACTCGGCGTACGCCTCGTCGAGGATCACCGCGATGTGCCGCGGGACGCGGTGCAGAAACGCCTCCACCTCGTCGAGTCCGATCGACGTCGAGGTGGGGTTGTTCGGATTGCAGATCAGCACCAACCGGGTCGCGACCGTGATCTCGGTCGCCATCGCGTCGAGGTCGTGGCGGTCGTCTGAGTCGAGCGGCACCTGGATCGCACGCGCCCCGGAGGCGGCAGCCAGATGCGGGTAGACGCTGAACGCCGGCCACGAGTAGACGACCTCGGCGCCGGGCTCGAGCAGGGCATCGCCGGCCGATAGCAGGATGTCGCACGATCCGTTGCCGAGCGCGATCCGCTGCTTGGCGACCCCGTAGCGCGCCGACAGGGCGCCGCGGAGCTCGTGGTACGACGGATCGGGGTAGCGGTTGGCGCCGCTCAGCGCCGCCTGGGCCGCTGCCACCACCGGCTGCCCGGGTGGCTGCCAGGACTCGTTGGAGGCGAGCATCGCGACGTCGGCGCCGAGGTCGTACCCGTCTGCGAGCGGGTAGGAGGGGATTCGCCGTATGCGCTCGCCGAACTCGATCGCCATGAAAAAACCCTACTGGGCCGATTCCAGGTCCAGCCTGAGCGCGCGCGCCTCGCCGAGGTACACGTGCTGGGGCGTATGGTCGTCATCGCTGTAGTAGTGCATCAGGACGCGGATCACGCGCGGCAGCGATCCCGGCACCGGCACCTCGCGCGCGCACAGCAACGGCACTCGGTCGAGCCCGAGCCGGCGGGCGGCGACGGCCGGAAACTCGGCGTCGAGGTCATCGGTCAGCGTGAAGATGCAGCTCACCATCGCGTCCGGGGACAGCGAGTTGCGCGACATCAGCTCGCGCATCAGAAGATCGGTGGCATCGAGGATCGCGCTCGCGTTGTTGGCCTCGACGCTATTGGCGCCCCGGAGCGCGAACAGCCGCATCGCGCTCAATTCTGCCAGAGGGCCAGAGCGGTCAGCTGTCAGCGCGGCCGCCCGTCCCGGCGTCCGCGAGCGGACCCTGGGCCCGGCCGGCGTGGACGAGCTCGACCACCGCGGCGCAGCCGAACTTGTGCACCGACTCGACCATCGCCCCGAGCAGGCGTTGCAGATTGACGTGGCCGCGGCAGTCCGCGAGCAGGAAGCGGGCCCCGCTGTGGCGCACGAACCGCCGCGCCTGCGCCCGCGTCAGCGACCCGCCGAACAGCGCGTCGGCTCTCAGCGAGCGCTTGATGCAGCGCGGCTCGGACCACAGGCAGTCGCCGACGAGCGTCTTGCGACCGGTCGCCCCAGGCACTATCTCGCCCAGGTAGAACCGCGTCAGCACCCCGCCGGGGTCGGGATCGTGAGCCAGGTAGGTGAGCGCGTGGTGCTCGTCGTGGGTGATGTAGTTCGCGTTGCCGGCAACCGGGTGCGTGTACGTGTGCGAGATCGCTATCGCGTAGGCGTTGGCAGGAATCGTCACCAGGGCGATCAGGATGACGGTCACCAGGCGCGAGTGCGGGATCCGATCCCAGCCGGCGCGAAGGACGCCGGTCACGGCCAGCACCGACAGCGGCATCGTGATTCCGTTGAACGCGTGCAGCGGCGTCGCGCTGAGCGTACTCGCCGACAGACCGTAGATCAGGACCGCGGCCAGCGGCCAGATGCGCGTCATCAGCTCGAGGAAGTCCCGCGGACGGCCGCGGTAGCCGAGTGACGCGACGATCGCCAGCGGCGCGATGCCGAGCGCGATCGACCAGAACGAGAACACGTGCTTGCTCGCGTCACGGGCCAGGCTCCAGCTCAGATCGACGTGGCCGAGCGCGAGGTAGTAAGCGAGCGGAATCCCGGTCAGGGCCAGGGTCAGCAGCGGTAGCGCGAGATCGCGGCGGGTGCAGTGCTCGCGCCAGCGCAGCAGCTCGGCGATCACGATGATCAGGATCATCGTTTCGCCCTGCCAAGGATGCAGCAGGCTCGCGAGTGCTCCCAGCAGCCCCGGGGCCCACGCGACCGTCCCGGCTCGGCGGGCACGGTCGTAGCCGAGCAGGCCGAACACGATCAGCGCGACCGCGATCAGGCCGAACGGATACCCCCACGACAGCCAGCCCGGCATCATGTCACCGACGATCGACAACGAACCGAACACGAGGCTGAACGAACCGAAGAACAGCCCCAAGGCGATCACCGAGCGCCGCGCGCCGCGCCCCTCGACGGTCCGGTACGCATAGGCCCGGATCGCGAAGAACGTGCCGAGCACGGCGACCGGCTTCCACAGCAGAAGCGCCAGCCAGGCGGGCATTCCGAGGGCCACGAGCGCGCCCGAGATCACGATCGCCGGCTGGAAGTAGTCCGCCGGCGTCGGGCGCAGCACGAACAGGTTGGTGATCAGCAGGTGGTGTGACGCCGACTGAATCCAGGCCAGGTACTGCATCTGGTCGACGATGAAAAAGCCGTCGGTCCCGGTCCACACCAGACCGTGGGCGATCGTCTCCGAGACATCCGAAGCCACGACCCACAGCGACATCGCCGCGAACGCGGCCAGCAGCAGCAACTCGACCGGGTCCACGCGGGCCCGTCGGGACGCCGTGGCCACCGGAGCGGGGCCCGGGGCTGCCGCAGGAAGCGCAGACTCGATACGCACGGGCGCCGACGCTAACAAAGCGCCGTCAGGCGGCTGTCAATTGGCGAGCTTCGCCTGGTGTTGACGTGACGCCGCGCCGACCGGACTGCCGAGCGGATTGATGTTGTGATCGTTCATGTAGATCTGCGCCGCGGGCATCCACGTCAGGATCAGGAACACGGTGAACAGCACCGTCGCCCGGCGTAGGCCCGGGCTCGTCGCGAGCGCCGCCAGCGGCAGCAGCCAGATCACGTACCAGGGGACCAGCCAGGCGAGGCTCGCGAGCAGCGCGAACGTCGACCAGCCGGCCCCCGTGAGCCAGTTGCGGCGGCGGAAGATCTCGTAGGCAACGACGACCACCACGCCGACGGTCATGATCCGCAGCAGCCCCGGACTGCCGCCGCCGATCCCGATCACCAGGCCGACCACGTTCGGGATGCTGAAGTCGGTCAGCAGCGACGCCTGATCGGACAGATTAGGCAGTGAGAAGCCGAACAGGAGCAGGCTCAGCGCGATCATCGGAACCGCCGCCAGCACGGCGCCGACGATGAACTTCACCTGGCGGTCGCGCGTTCTGACCGCGATCAGCAGGAATGGGAGCAGCAGCACGGCGGTGAACTTGACCGCCACCGCGAGCACGATCGCGGCCCCCGAGGCGCGGTCGCGCCGCGCCAGCATCAACGAGATCGCGCCCATCGACGGGACCAGCATGAAGAAGTCGTTGTGAAAGCCGCCGACCGCATAGATCAGATAGATCGGGTTCAGCGCCACGAACACGACCGCGAATCGCGGGTCGCGCCCGAGCTGGCGCGCGCACTGCCACAGGAGCGCGATGAAGCAGAGGCTCAAGACCACCGTCACGACCTTCAGCGTCCAGTAGGCGACCGGCAGCGAGGCGAACGCGAGCGGATATGTCAGCGCCGAGAACAGTGATCCGTACGGGCTGGGCAGGTTGTGCCAGGTCGAGAACGCGTACACGGGATCGAAGAACTCCTGCTTGATCACGTGCGTGTACGGGTTGAAGTGGTGCAGCGCGCCGAGCCGGGCGTAGCCGAGGTAGTTCCAGACGTCGTTGAGCTGCAGCGGCGGGCTCAGCAGCAGGATCACGTGCAGCAGCACCACCGCCGCCGCGATCAGCCGCATCGAGAATGAGCGGACCGCCGCCAGCGCGATGACGTAGGCGACGATCATCGCCACCAGCACGGCGCTGAACCCAAGACCGACGGTGTTCGGGTTGGTGAACGGACGCGTGATCAGCGAGCCCAACGGACCGGCATCCCAGCCCGGAAACACCACTCGGCTGCGGGGCACGAGGACCGTCGGCCCCGACGCGGCGACGACCACGATCGCGAGCGTCGCGATGATCAGCACGCCGATCGCGATCCGACCGGGGATCGGGCCGACCGAGATCCGCGGGATCGGGATCGAGTAGCGCCCGAACGGCGATCTGACTGAGGGCAGCGCTACGGTGCCGTCAGTCGGTCCCGCTCCCGCCCCGGCGACGGGCGGAGAGGCGAACGAGGCCGTGGCGTCTGCGTCGCTATGCGGCGGGCGCATGCAGTGAAGATAGTGCCGTTGCGCCGATTGGCTACCACCCAGTCACCTGTTGCGATTTTGTTAAGGGTGCTCTTAGGCGCCGCTACGCGCGTCGGCACGAGGCGTAGCTTGGCCCCGTGAGCGTCGGCTCGCTGTCTGCCGGTCGGATGGCCGGGGTGCTCGAATCCGGGCGCGCGCGGGCGCGCGGGGACCCGGCCGCCGCCACGATCACGATCGCGATCGCCCTGCTGACGGTGCTCGCAGCCGTCCTGCGGTTCACCCGCCTGGCCCACCAGGGGTTCTGGTTCGACGAAGCCAACAGCGCCGCCGACCTGCACTTCTCGCCGGGCAAGATGCTCGGTCTGCTGCCGCAGAACGAGACAACGCCGCCACTCTTCTACTGCGTCGCGTGGGTCTGGGCGCGAGTGTTCGGCTTCGGGGAATTCGCGCTCCGATCGCTGCCCGCGCTGGCCGGCGTGGCCACGGTGCCGGTCATGTACGCCGCCACGGCCAAGTTCGTCAGCCGCCGCGCGGGCATCGTCGCCGCGGCGCTGACCGCCTGCAACCCGTTTCTGGTCTGGTACTCGCAGGAGTTTCGCCCCTATATGCCGTTGGTGCTGCTGAGCGCGGCGGGACTGCTCGCGTTCGCTCACGCGAGCGAGCAACCGTCGCGCCGGGCGCTGATCGCCTGGGCGGTCATCTCCGCATTGGCGCTGACCGACCACTACTACGCGATTCTCGTCGTCGTGCCGGAGGCGGTCTGGTTACTCGCCGACCACCGGCGCGCGCGCGGCGTCTGGCTCGCGATCGCGTTCGTCGCGGCCTGCGGCCTGGCCCTCCTGCCGCTGGCGATCAGCCAGAACTCGACCGGAAACGCGAGCTGGATAGCCCCGATCCCGCTGGTCCCACGCCTGGCGCAGATCGTGCCCCAGTTCCTGATCGGCTTTCAGGCTCCATCCGCGCGAGTGCTCGAGCGCGTCGCCGAGGCGTGCGTGGTGATCGCGTTCGTCCTGCTCGCCGTCCGCGCTGATCGCGACGAGCGCCATGGCGCCTTGGTGGCGGCGACGATCGCGGTCTCGGGCTTCGTTTTGAACCTGCTGCTGATCGCCGGAGGGATCGATGACCTGATCACGCGCAACCTGCTGGCGCTGTGGCCGCCGGCGGCGATCGTCGTGGCCGCCGGCCTCGGCGCCCGACGCGCGGGCCCGCTGGGCACCGCCGCGGCGGCGGCGATCTGCGTGACCGGCGTGATCGCGGTGATCGGCGTCGCCGTCGATCGTGACTTCCAGCGCCCCGACTGGCGTGCGGTCGGGCGCGTGCTCGGCGCCGAGCCGCCGCACTCGGTGCACGAGCGCGCGATCCTGGTGCAGGACTACCGCGATCTGTTGCCGCTGTCGCTGTATGTGCACGGACTCCACTGGCTGGGCCACTCCTCGGCGCGCGTGACCCAGTTCGACGTGGTCTCGATCAAGGCTCCGCGGGTGCCGCTGTGCTGGTGGGGCGCCGCCTGCAATCTGACCGGGTCAACGCTGCAGCACAGCTATGCGATCGGCGGTATGCACACCGTCTCGCGCCGCCGCGCGCTTCAGTTCACCGTCCTGGAAATGGCGTCGTCCAAGCCGGTGCTGGTGACGCCCGCGTCAGTCGCCGCCGCGCTCAAGACGACGCGCTTCCGTCACGACGAGCTGCTCGTCCAGAAGCAGACGTGAGCGCCGCCACTTCGTCGGGGCTGAGCTTGCGCGAGGCGCCGGCCCGCAGGCCTCCGAGCTCGAGCGGGCCGAACGCGATCCGCTCGAGCGTTTTGACCGGGTGTCCGACGTGCTCGAGCATTCGCTTCACCTGCCGCTTGCGTCCCTGGTGGATCGTCAGCACCACCGTGTCGGCGGACAGCCGGCGAACCTCGGCTGGGGCCGCCGGGCCGTCGTCGAGCACGACCCCGCGCCGCAACTGCGCGAGCGCCGCGTCGGACACCGGGGGGCGCGCGATCCGCGCCCGGTAGGTCCGGGGCACCTCGAAGCTGGGGTGCGTGAGCCGATGGGCGAGTTGGCCGTCGTTGGTCAGCAGGATCAACCCGGTGACGTCGATGTCGAGCCGTCCGACCGGGTACAGGCGCAGGTCGGAGTCGATCAGCGAAACGACCGTCGGGCGCCGTTGCGGGTCACGGGCGGTGCTGACCACGCCGGCGGGCTTGTTGAGGGCATATACGACGAGCTCGGGCTCAGACCGCACGACCGACCCGTCGAGCGTCACGACGTCATCGGCGCCGACATCGCGGGCGGGATCGAGCACCGGATCGCCACCGACCCGGACGCGACCCGAGCGGACGATCTGCTCGGCGCCCCGGCGCGAGGCTACGCCGGCGGCGGCCAGGAACTTCGCTAGGCGCATCGCGATGGCACCATAGAGCGAGCATGGATCTGCAGCTCCTGCGACAAACGCTGACCGAGCTCGGCGAACCCGCTTACCGCGAACGCCAGATCTGGCGCTGGGCATCCCAGGGCGCAACGGGGTTTGACGCGATGACCGATCTCCCGCTCGGCCTGCGGACGGCGCTCGAAGCGGCGGTGCCGTTCTCGAGCCTGACGCTCGAGCACGAGGCCCGCTCGAGCGACGGCACGATCAAGGCGCTGTTGCGGACGGCCGACGGGCGCCCGCTCGAAACGGTGCTGATGAGCTACCGGGACGGACGCCGGTCGCTGTGCCTCTCCTCGCAATCGGGCTGCCCGCTGACGTGCACCTTCTGCGCGACCGGGCAGATGCGCTTCGGGCGCAACCTGACCGCCTCGGAGATCATCGATCAGGCGCTGCACTTCCGCCGCACCGGCCCGGTCGACCACGCCGTCTTCATGGGGATGGGCGAGCCGATGATGAACATCGAGGCGGTGCTCGAGGCCTGCGCCCAGTTGCCGGACGTCGGAATCAGCAACCGCCACACCGCGATCTCGACGATCGGCTGGATCCCGGGCATCGAGCGCCTCGCGGCGGAGGCGAGGCCGATCCGGCTGGCGCTCTCCCTGCACGCCGCCGATCCGCAGCTGCGCTCCCAGCTGATGCCCGTCAACGACCGCTACCCGCTGGCCGACGGGCTGCTGGCGTGCCGCGCCTACTACGAGCGCAAGCGGCGGATGGTGTTCGTCGAGTACGTGATGCTCGCCGGCGTCAACGACTCGTTCGGCCAGGCCCGGGCGCTCGCCGAACTCCTCGACCCGCGGATGTTCAAGGTCAATCTGATCCCGTACAACCCGACGGGCTCTCAGTTCCAGGGCTCGAGCCCGAAGGCGATCGACGCGTTCCGGGCCGAGCTCGAGCGCCACGGACTGAGCGCCACCGTGCGCGTCACGCGCGGGCGCGACATCGACGCCGCCTGTGGCCAGCTCGCAGCCGCCCGCGCAGCCGCGTGACGACTCTCTCGCGGCGGCTGACCGCGCAGCTGCTCGCCGGGCGCCGCGCGCGTGACCCCGTCACGGCCGTCGCGCGGCTGCTCGCCGTCCAGGGCCAGGACGGGCGGGGAGCCCGGCTCGCGATCCGCGCCCGGACGACCGGCGTGCGCGGTGCCGACATCGACCGGGCGCTGACCGGCGAGCGCTCGCTGGTGATCACGTGGCTGAACCGGGGCACGCTTCACCTGGTCACCAGCGAGGACTACTTCTGGTTGCACGCCGTGACCACGCCCCCGCTGGCGGCCACGAGCCGGACGCGGCTGGCGCAGAACGGGATCAGCCCCGGGCAGGCGCGACGGGCGATTGCGCTCGTGCGGCGCGAGCTCGCCGCCAACGGGCCGATGACGGGGCCGGCACTGCGCGAGCGGCTGCGCCGCGCGGCGATCCCGACCGACGGCCAGGCGTTCATCCACGTGATGTTCGCCGCCTCGTTGGACGGTGCCGTCGTGCGCGGGCCGATGATCGGACGCCAGCACGCGTACGCGCTGGTGCGTGACTGGCTACCACCCCGGCCGGCGATCGACCGCGCGGTCGCCCTGAGCGAGCTCGCCCGCCGCTATCTGGCCGGTCATGGACCGGCGGATGACGCCGATCTCGCTCGCTGGGCCGGCCTGCCGCTGCGCGACGCGCGCGCTGGGCTTCAGGCGATCGCCGGCGAGCTCGTGCAGACGCGCGAAGGACTGGTCGACCTCAAGCGCCGCTCGCGCGCCGCGCCCCTGCCGCCTCCACGCCTGCTGGGCGCCTTCGAGCCGGTCCTGCTCGGCTGGTGCTCGCGAGCGGACCTGCTCGCCGAGGTCGCGGCGCGCGTCGTCACGGGCGGGATCTTCCGCGGGTTCGCGCTGGTCGACGGCCGGGCGGCGGCGCTGTGGCGGATCGCCGGCCACGAGGTCGCGATCGAGCCGCTGGTCGAGCTCGGGCCGGGCGCAGCGGACGCGCTAGCCGGTGACGGCCGGGCGGTCCTCGAGTTCCTCGGCCTCGGGTCCGGGTCCGGGCCCGGCTCCGGGCGCCGCTAGCGGCGCGCCACCGCCGGCGCGCGCCTCGCCCGCGCGCAACAGCCGCTCGCGGAGCTCGGCCTCGACCTCGGGAGCGGGGTCGAACTGTTCGACGTCGGGCAGCTCACCGATCGCGGTCAGCCCGAACAGTCGCAGGAACAGCTCCGTGGTGCGGTACAAGGACCGCGCCGAACTGCGAGCGGCCGGCCTCCTCGATCATCCCCCGCTCGAGCAGCGTCGCGGCCGCCGACTCGGCGCTGACCCCGCGGATCCGGGCGATCTCCGGCCGCGAGACCGGCTGCAGGTAGGCGACGATCGCGAGCGTCTCGGCCTGCGCGGGAGTCAGCGGCGGCGTGCGCGGCTTGGCGAACAGCCGCCGCGCGGCCGGCTCCAGATCGGGGTGCGAGTGCAGCGCGAAGCCGCCGGCGAGCTCGCGCACGACGAGCCCTCGCCGCTCGAATTCGTAGTGCTCGCGCAGGCGCTCGAGCGCCGTCACGACCTCGTGCAGCTCGGCGCCGGTCGCATCGGCGAGTGCCTGGGCCGTGACCGGGTCCGAGCTGAGGAACAGCAGGCCCTCGAGCGTGCGCTGGAGCTGGGCGTCGTCGCTCACGCGGTCAGCCTCCGTTGTTCGGGCAGCGGCTCGATCACGATCTCGGCGAACGGCTGCGGTTGGCTCCAAGTCGCCTCCCCCTGCTTGTGCAGCTCCAGCAGCGCATACAGCGTGACCGCGACCGTGACGCGGTCCGAGCGCGCGACCGCCTCCGAGAACGTGAACGTGCCACGGCGCAGCAGCTCGCGCAGATGGGTGAGGCGCTCGGCGACCGTGACCTTGGCGACCGTCACATGGCGCAGGTCGACCGGCGGCGGGAGCTCGAGCAGATCCCCGATCGCCGTCGCCAGCACCGACGGCTCGTAGACGGCAGCCGCGTCGGCGAGCGAGGCCTTGCGCAGGATCGGCGGCAGCGGCGCGTGCCGGAAGCGGTAGCCCTCCTCGGCCGCCAGGCGCTCGCGCAGATACCCGGCGGCGGCGCGGTAACGGTGCGCCGCGAGCAACCGCGCGAGCAGCTCCTCGGCCGCCTCGCCGGGATCGAGCTCGATCTCCTCGAGTTCCTCGCCCGGCAGCAGCAGCCGTGATTTGAGCTCGAGCAGCGCCGCGATCAGGACCAGGAACTCGGTCGCCGCCTCGAGATCGAGCTCTCCGCGGCGCTCGAGGTGATCGATGTAGGTGATCACGACTTCCGCCAGGTCGACCTCGAGCAGGTCGACCTCCTCGCGCAGGATCAACGTCAACAGCAGATCAAACGGACCCGCGAATACGTCGAGGTCCAGCTCGAGGTTTACGAGCGCCACGCGGCAGACGTTAGCTGCGCCGCCGGACCTCTCCCACCCCCATCGCCTGACGCACGTCAGCCAGCGTGTCGGCGGCGATCGTGCGGGCCTTTTCGGCACCGGCGATCAGAGTGGCCTCGAGTTGGTCCTCATCTGACCGAAGCTCGTCGTAGCGCTCGCGGACGGGCGCCAGGTAAGCCGTCACGGCGTCGGCGACGGCCTGCTTGAAGGCGCCGTACCCCTGCCCGTCGAACTCCTGCTCGATCATCTCGGGGTCAACGGAGCGCACCGCGGCGAGGATCTCGATCAGGTTCGAGATCCCGGGCTTGTCGGGGCCGCGCATGATCTCGCTGCCGGAGTCGGTCACCGACGAGCGGATCTTCTTGGCGATCGTGGCCGGCTCGTCGAGCAGCAGCAGCGTCCCCTGCTCGGAGCCGCTCGTGGTCGACATCTTGCGGTCGGGGAGCTGGAGATCCATGATCCGAGCGCCGACCGTGGGCACGCGGACCTCCGGTGCGACGAGGGTGTCACCGAAGCGGGAGTTGAAGCGCTCGGCCACGTCACGCATCAACTCCACGTGCTGGCGCTGATCCTCGCCCACCGGCACCTCGTGCGCCCGGTAGGCGAGCACGTCCGCGGCCTGGAGCACCGGGTAGACGAACAGCCCAGCCGAGACGAACTCGCGCTGGGCGGCGGACTTCTCCTTGAACTGGGTCATCCGATTGAGCTCGCCGAATCCGGTCACCGCGGTCAGCAGCCAGCAGAGCTCGGTGTGCTCGCGCACGTCGCCCTGGCGGAAGAAGATGCACCGCTCCGGGTCGAGTCCCGCCGCCAGCAGCGTCGCCGCCGTGTCGTAGACGGCGGTGCGCAGCGCGGCGGGGTCATAGGCGACGGTGATGGCGTGCAGGTCGACGATGCAGTAGATCGCCTCGCCGCGGTCCTGGCCCGCGACGTACTGGGTGATCGCGCCGATGTAGTTGCCCAGGTGCTTGCGCCCCGTCGGCTGGATGCCCGAGAAGATCCGCACCGCGGGCAGGCTAGCGGCCCGGCCGACGCGGCGCGGCTATGCGACGTCATAGCCAGTGGGCGAGCGTTGGCGACGGTGGGTCGCTCTCGGACGCAGACCAGCTAGGACGTGAGCGCGCGCGACAGCGTGTCGCCGTCGGCCGGATGGCCCGTGCCGCTCTTGGGACCGGCGCTCGTCCGCGGCCGTGCCAGCAGCCAGGCGGCCACGAGGCCCCCGATCGCGCCGCACACGTGCCCCTGCCACGAGACGCCGTGATGCGGCTGGACGCTCGCCAACAGCGCGCCGCCCCAGACGACGGCGACCACAATCCCGATCAGGATCTCGACCACGCTGCGGTTGAAGACGCCTCGCGCGAACAGGTAGGTGGCGTAGCCGAACACGATCCCGCTGGCGCCGACGGTGTTGGTGTGCGCCGGGGCGACCAGCCACGTCCCGAATCCGCCGACGACGATCACGATCAGCGTCACGAGCGCCAGTCGGCCGGCCCCCCACAGCGCGATGATCACGCCCATGAACACGAACGGGATCGTGTTGTCGATCAGATGCGTCCAGCTGACGTGCAGGAACGGCGCGGTGAAGATCGCCCACACGTGGCCGGTGTTGCGCGGGATGATGCCCGCGGCGGTGTCGAGGCTGTCGTGATCGATCGAGTTGATCGCCTCCAGAAACCACATCACCGCAACGATCGCCGTGAGCAGCACCAACCCCTCAAACGCGTCCCGCTTGCGAACCGAGGAATTGCTGCTCATATACACAAGGATGGCACGTGACAGCGGCCGCCGCGGCCCCTGGGGGCGATCCTGATCGAACTCTTATCCGAGCGTCTGACGGGCGACCGCGAGCGCGACCTCGGCCCGCTCGCGCAGTGACTCGCGGCGCACGAACTCGTCGGGCGTGTGCGCGCCCCCGCCCCTCGGCCCGAGCCCGTCCACGGTCAGCGCGATCGTGCCCGCGAAGTGGCTCGCGTCGCTGGCGCCGCCGCGCGCGGCGGGATTGATCCGGCGGCCGAGGCTCCGTCCGGCAGCGTCGAGCAGGTCCGCGGTCGCCGCCTCGGAGTCCATCCCGGGCCACAGGCGCTCCATCCGCGCGTCGAGCTTGACCCCGTCGAGCTCGGGGACGACCTGCCCGAGCACGGCGTCGAAGGCCTCCAGCCCGCGGGCCCGCAGGTCGAAGATCAGCTCCCCGGCCGCCGGCACGACGTTGAACGCGTCTCCCGAGCGCATCACGGTCGGCACCACGCTGAGCCGTTGCGGCCCCGACGGATCGTGGAGCTCGGAGACCGAGCCGGCGGTCTGCGCGAGCGCGAGCAGGGCGTTGCGGCCATGGTCGGGCGCGCTGCCCGAATGCGACGCCCGTCCCGTCGCCACCACCTTCAGGGTGCCGGCCGCCTTGCGCCGCACGACCACCGCCTCCTCGCCGCCGGGCGTTCGCTCGCCGGCCTCGAAGCACAGGCAGGCGTCATAGGCGCCGAACCGTTGCACGTGCACGAACGGCGCGATCCGCCACTCCTCGTCGCAGACCAGCAGCACGGCGAGCTCGGCGAACGACTCGGGGTGGCGCGCGAGCGCCCTGGCGACGCCGAGTGCGAGGATCACGCCGCCCTTCATATCGGCGGTGCCGGTTCCGTACAGGCGGTCGCCGTCGCGACGCAGCGGCCGGTGCGCGTCATGGCCGATCACGGTGTCGACGTGGCCCAGCAGCATCACCCGGCGGGTGCCCGAACCCGTCACGGTCCCGATCAGGTCCGGCGCGCTGCCGGGCGTCGAGCACGGCGGGCGTTGCACCGCGGCGCCGTCGGGCAACAGGGAGGCGCACAGTTCCAGGGCCTGCTCGGCGCCGTCGACATCGCCCGAGGGCGACGAGATCGCGACCAGCTGCTCGAGCTCGGGCTCCGCGCGGCGGGCGATCTCATCCGCCAGGGCGGCGACCTCGGCGTCGGTGACGCTCACGCGGCCACCGCCAGGATCTCGTCGACCGACAGCTCGCCCGGCCGGCCCCCACGGTGGGCGTGGCGCGCGGCGAGCTCGCTCAGCGCGGCGTTGACGGGTGTCGGCACGCCGTGCAGCCGCCCCAGCAGCGCAATCTCTCCATTGAGGTAATCCATCTCGATCGCCCCTGTCCCGCGCGCCAGACTTTGCCAGCTCGAGGAGCCCGCGCGCGGTCGATCGCCGATCTCCTCGATCCCGAGGCGCTCCCAACGCTCGTCGATGTCGGTCACCTCGGGGGCTTCGAACTCGATTCCGGCGGCCGCGAGCGCCGCCCGGCCCTCGGCGCGCGCGCGCTCGGTCAACCGATCGGTGCCTTCGCCGGGGCCGCACAGCGCTGCCGCCGCATTGCCGAGGTTGAGCAACAGCTTCGCGTACTTCAGGCGCATGATGTCGGCGCGGGGATGGGAGTCCAGGCGACACGCCCGCAGCGCCCCGGTCACGCTCTCACATAGCTCGTCGATCCCCCGCGGGTAGCGGCCGACGTCGATCACCCCGGTCAGCCGTGAGCCGTAGGCGAGCACCGTCCCCGGCTCGAGGTGCGCGGCGGGGAGCATCACCACGGCGCCGTACACGGACGCGAACCTGCGCAGCGCCATTCGCTCGTTGTCGACCCCGTTCTGACAGCAGACGATCGGCACGCGGTCGCCGCCCGCGAGTCGCAGCGCCGCCAGCGCGCCGGCGGTGTCCTGGCTCTTGGTGCACAACAGCACCACGTCCCCGGGTGCCCCGACCCCGAGCTCCGCGGGATCCTCGGCGGCCGGCAGCGCGAGCACGCTTCTCTGGACCGGAGTCTCGAACACGAGGCCGTCGCGGCGGATCGCGTCGAGATGGGCGCCACGTGCGATCAGCGCGACCTCGAAGCCGCCCTCGGCGAGCCGGGCGCCGACCGCGCCGCCGATCGCCCCGGCGCCGAAGATCACGAATCGCATCGGCTGCAGCCTACGACGGAGCGCCGGGACGCCGGCACTCAGAGCGCCTGGCGCACGACCGGGTGCCGCGCCGCGGCCGCCTCGTCCAGACGGCGCACGGGCGTCGTCAGCGGCGCCGCGTGGGCGATCTCCGGATCCTCGCGCGCCTCGCGCAGGATCTCGGCGATCACGGCCGCGAAGCGATCGAGCGTCTCCTTGGTCTCGGTCTCGGTCGGCTCGACCATCAAGGCCTCCTCGACGATCAGCGGGAAGTACACGGTCGGCGGATGCACCCCGAAGTCGAGCAGGCGCTTGGCGAGATCGAGCGTGCGGATCTTCAGCTCGCGCTTCATCGGCCCGCCGGAGAGCACGAACTCGTGCATGCACAGACGGTCGTAGGCGACCGGCAGGTACTCCATCACGCCCTCGGACCGCAGCCGGGCGAGCAGGTAGTTGGCGTTCAGCACCGCGATCTCCGAGACGCCGCGCAGACCCGCGGCGCCGAGCGAGCGGATGTACGCGTACGAGCGCACGAACACGCCGTAGTTGCCCTGAAAGCCGCGCAGACGACCGATCGACTTGGGCCGGTCGTAGTCGAGCTCGTAGCGGTAGCCCCGGTCCCCGTTGGAACCCTGCTCGGTGCGAACCACCTGCGGGCGCGGCAGGAACGGCTCGATCCGCTCGGCGACCGCGATCGGCCCGGCGCCGGGGCCGCCGCCGCCGTGGGGCTGCGTGAACGACTTGTGCAGGTTGAAGTGCACGATGTCGAACCCCATGTCACCCGGCCGGCAGATGCCCATGATCGCGTTCAGGTTCGCGCCGTCGTAGTAGAGCGTCGCGCCCACGTCGTGGACGATCTCGGCGATCTGCTCGATCGCCGGCTCGAACAGTCCGAGCGTCGAGGGATTGGTGAGCATCAGGCATGCGACCTCGTCGGTGGCCTTGGCGCGCAGGTCGTCAAGGTCGACGTTGCCGCGCTCGTCGGTGCCGATGTGCACGACCTCATAGCCGGCCATCGTGACCGTCGCGGGGTTGGTCCCATGCGCGGTATCGGGCGTCAGCACTTTGGTCCGCCGTTCGCCGCGATCCTCGTGGAAGGCGCGCGTCAACAGGACTCCGGCGAGCTCGCCGTGCGATCCGGCCGACGGCTGCAGGGAGACATGCGGAAGCCCGGCGATCTCCGACAGCGCGGCCTGCAGCCGCCACATCAGCTCGAGCGCTCCCTGGGCGCGCTCGGGGCGCTGGAGTGGATGGAGCTTGGCGTGCCCGGGCAGCGCCGCCACTCGCTCGTGCAGCTTCGGGTTGTGCTTCATCGTGCAGGAGCCGAGCGGGTAGAAGCCAGTGTCGAGGTCGAAGTTGCGCTTCGACAGGCGGTTGTAGTGGCGCACGATCTCGGGCTCGGAGACCTCCGGCAGGCGCGGCGGCTGCGCGCGGCGCAGCCCGGGAGCGAGCAGCTCGTCGAGCGGGCGCTCGGGCACGTCGAGCGCCGGCGCGACGAACGCGCGGCGGCCCGGCTTCGAGCGCTGGAAGATCGTCAGCTCGTCGTCGGCGGCGGCGCTCATCCCGAACTCGGCACGCGGTGTACCTTCGCCACCGATCGAGCTCGGTTCGGTCATCCGGCCATCCCCGCGACTCGGTGGCTGCGCTCGGCCGCGATCGCGCCCTCGAGGGCCGCGACGAGCGCGTCGATCTCGGCTCTCGTCCGCCGCTCGGTGATCGCGACCAGCAGCCCGTCGCCGAACTCGGGGTAATCGTGGGCGAGCGGGTACCCGGGGTTGATCCCTTGGGCGAGGCAGTGCTCGATCACGCGCTCGACCGGCGCGTCGAGCGCGAGTGCGAACTCGCGCACGACCGGCTGATCGTGCACCAGCGTGACGCCGTCGAGCGCCGCCAGGCGGTCACGCGCGTACGCCGTGCGCTGGAGCATCAGCTCGGCGAGCTCGACGATCCCCTTGCCGCCCAGCCAGCTCAGGTAGATCACGCCGGCGAGCGCATTGAGCGCCTGCGCGGTGCAGATGTTCGAGGTCGCGCGCTCGCGGCGAATGTGCTGCTCGCGGGTCTGGAGCGTGAGCACGAAGCCGCGCTTGCCGTCGAGATCGTGCGTCTCGCCCGCGATCCGGCCCGGGATTCGCCTGATCAGCGCCTCGCTGGTGGCGAAGAACCCGAACGACGGGCCGCCGAAGTCCAGTCGGTTGCCGAGCGTCTGACCCTCGCCGACGGCGATGTCGACCCCGCACTCTGCCCGGCGAGCGCAGCAGCGCCAGCGGCAGCGGATCGCACGAGCAGATCATCAGCGCACCGGCCCGGTGGGCGGCCGCGGTCAGCGCCTCGAGGTCCTCGACCGCGCCGAGGAAGTTCGGCTGCGCCACGACGACGGCGCTGACGTCCTCGTCGAGCTCCGGCAGCTCGGTGAGGCCATGCTCGAGTGGCGCCTCGACGACGTCCATCTCCCAGCCGTGGGCGAGCGTCCGCAGCGTCTCACGCGCGTGCGGGTGCACGCCGCGCGAGACCACGAACCGGCGGCGCCGGTTGGTCAGCTTGGCGACGTAGCCGGCGGCGGCGACCGCGCTCGGGCCCTCGTACACCGACGCGTTGGAGACCGGCAGGCCGGTCAGCTCGCAGATCGCGGTCTGATACTCGAACATCGCCTGCAGACCGCCCTGAGAGACCTCGGGCTGGTAGGGCGTGTAGGGAGTCAGGAACTCCGAGCGGCTCGTGATCGAGTCGATCAGTGCCGGCACGTAGTGGTCGTACATGCCCGCGCCCAGGAACGAGATCTCGTCCTCGGTGCTCGCGTTGCGCGCGGCGAGCGCGCGGAGCTCGTCGTAGACCTCCTGCTCGGACAGCCCGGCGTCGAGCGCCAGCGGGTGGCGGAGCAGCAGACCGGCGGGAATGTCGCCGAACAGGTCCTCGATCCGCTCAACCCCGATCGCGGCGAGCATCTCGCGCGCGGTCGGCGTCGGTGGCGGCGGTGTACTCGCTCACAACAGCGTCGCCTCGTAGGCGGCCGCGTCCAGCAGCCCTTGCTGCTCGGACGGGTCAGACATCCTGATCTTGATCAGCCACCCCTCGCCGTAGGGGTCGTCGTTGATCGTCTCGGGCTTCTCGGCCAGCATCTCGTTGACCTCGATGATTTCCCCCGACAGCGGGGAGATAACGTCGGAGACCGCCTTGACCGATTCGACCTCCGTGTACGGGGAGTCCTTGGCGATGGTGGTCCCGACCGCCGGAGGATCGAAGAACACCACCTCGCCGAGCGAGTCCTGGGCGTACCACGTGATCCCGAAGGTCGCCTCGCCGTCGGAGATCCTGGCCCAGTCGTGCTCGGGGTGATAGAGCAGGTCCTCGGGGTAGCTGGAATCCGCCACGGTCGTCACGCCTCCTTGTTGTAGATCGGCTTCGAGTGCACGACGGCCGTTCGCGGCGTTCCGCGCACGTCGATTTCGAGCTTGGTTCCGGGCTCGGCGCGCTCGGCCGGGACGTACGCCATCCCGATACCGCGCTTCAGGCACGGTGAAAAGGTGCCGCTGGTCACGACGCCACCGCCGATGACCGGGTTGCCCTGCCGCGCGATCCCGCCGCCGTCGATCGTGAATGCCACCAGCCGTTGCGCCGGACCCGCTGCCCGCGTCCGGGCGATGCTCT
The DNA here is from genome assembly GCA_963788005.1 of uncultured Solirubrobacterales bacterium. Classification (GTDB taxonomy): domain Bacteria; phylum Actinomycetota; class Thermoleophilia; order Solirubrobacterales; family Solirubrobacteraceae; genus Palsa-465. Next base: position 148,898 of record CAWBFH010000011.1, read on the forward strand.
CGGAGCCGATGAAGCCCGTTTGCTCCCGGCAGCACCAGCCGAGGCCCGCCTCGATCGGGCCACGGTCCTCACTGAGGTCGTTCCCGTACAGGTGAAAGCAGACCTCGAGCCGGAGCGTGTCACGCGCTCCCAGCCCGGCGGGCGTCACGCCCTCGGCGAGCAGCGCATCCCACACGGTCGTGGCGTGCGCCGGGTCCATCAGCAGCTCGGCGCCGTCTTCGCCGGTGTACCCGGTCGCGCAGACCAGTATCGGGACGCCCGCGAGCGTTCGCTGGCAGCAATGAATCCGCGGCGGCAGCGGTCCGTCGGCGAGCTTCTCCAGGATCGCGCGCGACTCGGGCCCCTGGACGGCCAGCATCGCGAAGTCATCGCGCCGATCGACCACGTCGGCGTCGAAGCCGTCCTTGTGCGATCCAAACCACGCCAGATCGCGCTCGTGGTTGGCCGCGTTTGAGACCGTCAAGAAGTGGCAGTCGGCGAGCCTGTAGGTGAACAGGTCGTCGAGCACGCCGCCGTCCTCGCGGCAGAGGACGCTGTACTGGGCGCCTCCCTCGGGCAGGCGCCGGATGTCGTTTGACAGCAGCCGCTGCAGCAGCGCCGCGGCGTCGGGACCCCTGACCTCGATCTGCCCCATGTGCGAGACGTCGAACACGCCCGCGTGCTCGCGGACGGCGATGTGCTCGGCCTGGATGCCCGAGTACTGCAGCGGCATCTGGTAGCCAGCGAAGCCGACGAGCTTGGCGCCCGCAGCGACATGACTCTCATGCAGCGGGCTGCGCCGTAGCGTCTCGGCGACTGATGACACGAAACTGCAGGCTAGTACACGGCGCCGCTGGCCCGGCCGCCTCCCGGGCGCGTCCCGCGTGGTCGCAACCGCGTTGAGCTCGCCTCGGCGGAGCGTCCGGCCGGCGCTCGCCGGCGACCCGACCGGCGGTCGCCGCTAGCGGTCCTTGAGGAACGACGGGATATCGATGTCGTCGTCGGAGATCTCGAGCGACGAGCGCTGGCGATCGTCCATCGTCACGTCGCGATCGCGGCGCTCGCGGCGGGTCGTCTCGCGAGCCGTGCTCGGACGGTTGACGTGGTCAAAGCCGGTTGCGATCACGGTCACCCGGACCTCGTCACCGAGCGCGTCGTCGATCACGGCGCCGAAGATGATGTTCGAGTTCGAGTCGGCGGCGCTCTGCACCAGCTCGGCCGCCTCGTTGACCTCGAACAGACCGAGGTCGTGGCCGCCGGTGATGTTGAGCAGGATTCCCATCGCGCCCTCGACCGACTCCTCGAGCAGCGGCGACGAGATCGCGATCTTGGCGGCCTCCGTGGCGCGGTTCTCGCCCGCGGCGGTCCCGATCCCCATCAGCGCGCTGCCGGCGTCGTGCATGATCGTCCGCACGTCGGCGAAGTCGAGGTTGATCAGCCCCGGGATCGTGATCAGGTCGGTGATGCCCTGGACGCCCTGGCGCAGCACGTTGTCGGCCTCGCGGAACGCATCCAGGACGGTCGTCCGGCGCTCGACGATCGTGAGCAGCTTCTCGTTCGGGATCACGATCAGCGTGTCGACGTTCTCGCGCAGCCGCTGGATCCCCTCGGTCGCCTGCCGGGCGCGCTGGGTGCCCTCGAACGCGAACGGCCGCGTCACGACGCCGACGGTCAGGGCGCCGATCTCGTTCTTGGCGATCTCGGCGATCACCGGCGCCGCGCCGGTGCCGGTCCCGCCGCCCTCGCCCGCGGTGACGAACACCATGTCGGCGCCCTTGAGCGCCTCCTTGATGTCGTCGCGCGACTCGGCGGCCGCGCCCTGCCCGACGTTGGGGTCCGAGCCGGCGCCGAGTCCCTTGGTCAGCTCGTGGCCGATGTTGAGCTTGATGTCGGCATCGCACATCGCGAGCGCCTGGGCGTCGGTGTTGCAGGCGACGAATTCCACTCCTCGAAGCCCCGCGTCGACCATGCGGTTGACGGCATTGGTCCCGCCGCCGCCAACGCCGACGACTTTGATGACTGCCAGATAGCTTCCGCTTTCCATGAGTTCCTGTCCGACCCTCGATGTAGCGTTGAGTGTTTGACGCCCGCTTCTGTAAGGCAAGCAGTTTGGCACGTTACGGCCTACTGTTAGGACAAGTCAACGGCGGCTGGCGCTCCGCAACGATCGTTGCAGAAGCAGGAATTCTCAATCTGTGCCGGAGACTCGGTTCTCCGGTGGGATAACTCTCAGGTCGAGCTTTACGGTTGGTTGAGGGGCCCGTTCGAGCGTGCGCGGGTCGGCGCTCGCCCTCAGTTGGACGTCCCGGTCGAGGTCGAGCCGGCCGCGCTGGAGGGTGTGCTCGTGTCCGATCCGGCGCCCGCCGCGGGCCGGTTCGGGTCGGTCACGTCGATGTACACCGGGCCGTCGGAACCCGCGCTCGCGAGCACCTCGGCGGCCGCGTTCCATTTCGCCGGCAGCTGCGCCGAATCACCGAAGTAGATGCTCGGGCCGTCGTGCAGCTGGGCCACGAGCCCGTGCGCGGCACCGTCACTGACGTCCTCCACCTTGGACAACATCGCCTGAGGTGCGGCGGCCAGCAGCCGCGTCTCGGCGAGCGCCGCGCCGGTCAGACGCTGTCCGCCTGGAGGCACCTGCACGGTGATCTTGGGCAGCGACGAATTGGGGACCACGTTGTGCAGCAGGGTCCCGTCGCCCGCGACCGCGATCCTCTGCCCCGCCTCGACCAGCACCGCGACCGGCATCTGCTCGACCACGCGGATCCGCATCCCGTGCGGGAACTGAGTGCTGACCTCGAGGTGCTTGACGTCGGGGTAGGGCTTGACCGCCGTCCGCAGCTGGCCCATGTCGACGTCCATCGTGGTCATGTTGCGCGCGGCGGCCACGAGCGCCGCGCGAATCTGACCCGCATCGGAGCCGCTGGCACCGGTCACCTTGACATCGTGAACGGCGACCAGCGACGAGTCCCGGAACCACAGCCAGCCTCCCCCGAGCAACAGCAGGACCGCGACGACGGCCGCGATCAGCCGGGGCCCGGGCCGCCAGCGCATGCGGCCAAGCGCCGTGCGCCGGCCGGCTGGGCGACGGCGGCCGCGCAGCCGCGGCCCGAAGTGCGAGCGCGCGCTCAGGATCGGCTCCAGTCACTCGGCAGCGCCACCGGCCCCAGCGCCTGCACCTCGGGCTCGAGCTCGACGCCGAACCGCTCCTTGACGCGGCGACGCCCTTCGGCCATCACCGCGACGACGTCCGCCGTGCTCGCGTCGCCGTGGTTCTCGACGAAGTTCGCGTGCTTGGCCGAGAAGCCCGCGCCGCCGATCCGCAACCCCCGGCAGCCGGCCGCCTCGAGCAACTGGCCGGCGCTGCGGCCCTCGGCCCGCGGGTCGGTGGGGTTCTTGAACGTCGACCCGAACGTCTTGATCCCGGAGGGCTGCGCCTCCCGGCGCCGGCGGCGCATGTCGGCGAGCGTCAGCTTGACCTCTTCGGGGGCGGCCGGCGCCAGCGCGAACGACGCCCGGGCCACCACTTCATTTGGCTTCAGCGCCGAGCGCCGGTAGGCGAAGCCGAGCTCCCGTGGTCCGCGGCGATCGGTCCCGGATGCGGTCACCACGTCGACCCACTCGAGCACCCGCGCAAGCTCGCCGCCGTAGGCGTTGGCGTTCATCCTCACGGCGCCACCGACCGTCCCGGGGATGTTGACGCCGAACTCGATGCCGGTCAGGCCGGCGCGCGCGGCGCGGGCCGAGACGGTGGGCAGACGTGCCCCACCGCCGCAGTTGATCCGCGTTGCATCGAGTTCGATCTCGGTCAGCTCCCGATCAAGTTTCAACACCAGTCCGTGGACGCCTTCATCCGCCACCAGGAGGTTCGACCCCGAGCCCACCACCCCTACCTCGGTGCCCGATTCGCCCGCCCACGCCAGCAGCCGCTCGAGCTCGCCGATCGACCCTGGCCGCGCGAAGAACTCGGCTCGGCCGCCGGTCCGCACCGTCGTCAGGCGCGCCAGCGGGTAATCGCGCTCGATGCCCTCGGGGAGCGTGCTCATCACGTACGCCAGCGTAGAAGGCGCTCCGGCGGGTCGACTCGGGAACTCGGGGGACTCCGGGACTCGGGAACTCGGGGAACTCGGGGAACTCGGTGGAACTCGGCGGACCGAGTTGCCCAGCGGGCCATATGTTCCCGCCAGGCAACTAGGTTGGGCGCTGGCTCGGACCCAACGGTCAGGTCGGCGGGTGGACGACCAGCGAGCGCGCGAGCGCGTCGATGTCGCCGGCGCCCATCACCAGGCAGACGTCCCCGTCGCGCAGCCAATCCGCGAGTAGCGCGCGGGCCGCGTCGAAGCTCGGCATCCAGGCCACCGGGCGGCCGCCGCCCGCATCCGCCGCCGCCGCTGCGACCAGGCGCCCGTCGACGCCCGGGAAATCGGCCGCCCGCTCGCGGGCCTCGTAGATCGGCAACACGACGATCCGGTCGGCGCCGGCGAGCGCGACACCAAATTCCCGCGCGAGCGCGCGCGTGCGCGAGTAAAGATGGGGCTGAAACACCGCCACCAGGCGACCCGGCGCGAGCGTCCGAGCGGCCGCGATCGCGGCCGCGACCTTGGTCGGGTTGTGGGCGTAATCGTCGTACACAGCCGCGCCCGACCGGGTCGACCCGAGCAGATCGAAGCGCCGCCGGGCGCCGCGGAAGTCCGCCAGTGCCGCCGCCGCCCGCTTCGGGTCGGCGCCCGCGAGCGCACACGCGGTCAGCGCGCCGGCGGCGTTCTCGGCGTTGTGGGCGCCCGGGACCGGCAGGCGGACCTCGATCCCGCGCCACTGAAACCGCGCGCCGTCGGGGCCGAGGTCGGGGTGGGGCGCGTCATAGGGGACGGCGCCCCCGGGGCATAGCGCCAGCAGCCGCGGGCGGTTGAAGACGACCGCCTTGTCGCCCGCTCGGGCCATGAACGTCGCGAGCGTCCGCTCGAGATCCAGGCGCGACGTATAGGTCGTGTGATGGTCGAGCTCGGCGCTGGTCAGGACCGCGATCTCGGGATCGAACTTGAGCAGCGAGCGGTCGGACTCGTCGGCTTCGATCACGATCCACTCGCCGGCGCCCCAGCCCGCATTGGACCCCGTCGAGCCCAGCTCGCCGCCGACCACATACGAGGGGTCCAGGCCGGCGCCCCGGAGCGCGTCGACGGCCATCGCCGAGGTCGTCGTCTTCCCGTGCGTCCCGGTCACGGCGAGGCAGCGGCGCAGAGCGGCGATCTCGGCGAGCAGGTCGGCGCGGTGGAGCTCGCGCGCCGCGATCCCCCGTTCCGGGTTGTCGGCCGGGATCGCGCTCGAGTAGACGACCTCGGCACCGGCCGGCACGTTGGCGCGCGCGTGGCCGATCACCGGCTCGATGCCGTGCTCGCGCAGCCGCGCCGTATACGACGACTCGGCCCGGTCAGAGCCCGTGATGTGCGCGCCGAGCGCGCTCGCGATCAGCGCCAGCCCGCTCATCCCGGCCCCGCCGATGCCGACGAAGTGAAGCTGACGCGAGGACCAGTCCGGCCCGGTGTCGGGCGTCGCGCTCGGGATCGCGATCAGGCTCGCTCCAGCACGACGACCGGCAGCTCGCGCCTGGTCTTGGCCTGGTAGTCGTCGTAGGACGGCCATTGCTGCACCATCGAGCGCCACAGCGCGCTGCGCTCCTCGCCGGTCGCCGTGCGGGCGCGTGCGGCGAACCGGTCGGCGAGGACCTGCACGTCGACCTCGGGATCGTCGGTCAGGTTCAGGTACCAGGCCGGATGATCGTCGGCGCCCCCACGGGACGCGATCACGACGTAGTCGTCCCCGCGCTTGCCGTAGATCAGCGGCGTAGTGCGCTGGGCCTTGGATCGCCGGCCGGTGGTGGTCAGCAGCAGGACAGTCGCTCCGCGCCACTCGTGCCCTTCGGCGCCGTTGGTCTCGCGGTAGCGCTTTACGTGTTCCTGTCCAAAGAGCATCTCGTCTTGCGGTTGCCCGACGGGGCTGCCGCTCAGGCTATAGGACCCGTCACGGGACCGCGCTCGGCGGGCGGAGCCCGGGCGCTGTTGGCTCGCGGTGGCGGTCAGATCATGTAACTTGACGGCGTTCTGATCGCCAGGCTCAGAACAAAGACGGGAGCGAGCGCGCTGCGGCTGGCGGCGGCGGCCGCGGTTGCCCTCTGCCTGCTGCTGACCGGCGGGGGCGGCGCATTCGGATCGCCCGGCTCCGGCGGTCCGACCGCCCGGGCGGCCTACCGGCAACACTGCGCAGAGCCGTATCCGCCGCGCCGCGATCGATCCAACCCGCTCGACCTTCCGGTCGCGCCCGGCGCCGATCCGCTCAACGGCGCCAACTTCTTCGTCGACGGCCCGGCGCACGGCCGCGCCGCCGGGGCGATCGCGCACCTGCTGGGGATCAATCCCAGCCGGCTGTCGAACCCGCTGTCCTGGGCCGCGTTCGATCAGCGCTTGCACTCCGGCCGCCTGGCTCGCCGGATCGCGCGCCACCGGGGGCTCGCGCACAAGATCGCCGAGCTGTCGAAGATCGCCGGCCAGCCCGAAGCGCAGCGGTTCAGCATCTACTCGGGGGGCGGCGGCCCCGGCAAGATCTTCGGCCAGGTCGAGAAGATCTTCTGCCAGAACATGCGGGCCGACCCCGGCTCGATCCCGATCATCACCACCTATTTCATGCACCCGGCGCTCGGCGGCTGTCCGGGCGCAGCCGAGATCCGCGACTACAACCCGGTGTTCCACCGCCGCATCAACGAGATGGCGGCCGCCACCGGACGCCGCCCGGCCGTCTACCTGCTGGAGCTCGACGCGATCGGCTCGTCGAGCTGCATCGCCCGGCACGGCGCGATGCGCGAGTGGGAGGCAGACCTGCGCTACGAGATGCGGAAGATGCAGGCGCTCCCGCACACGGTCGTTTACGTCGAGGCGGGCTACTCGGACTCCAACGGGGTTCGCTACACGGCGCGGATCCTGAACGCGATCGGGGTCCGGCGGATCCGCGGCTTCTACACCAACGACACCCACAACAACTGGACGATCGACGAGGTCCGCTGGGCTACGAAGATCTCCAGGCGCACCCACGGAGCCCATTTCATCGTCAACACGGCGACCAACGGCCGCGGCCCGAAGCTCAACCGAAACCGCGTCCGCTACGGCAATGAGGACCTCTGCAACCCGCCGGGCCGCGGGCTGGGTCCCGAGGACACCACCGACACAGGCTTCACGTTCGCCGATGCCTTCCTCTGGACTCACCCACCAGGCAACAGCGGCGGCCGCTGCGGTGGCGGCCCTCCGTCGGGGGACTTCTGGCCGGCGCGCGCGATCGCGCTCGCGCGGGACGCCAACGGCCGCCTCGGTCCCGGTTTCGCCAGCCGGCCCTACTGACCGTCGGCGGCGCCGCGGGCGGCCGTGACGCCGGCAGCGGCCACCACCTCACGCGCGATCTCACCCGCCGCGTCGGGACGCGCGAGGCCCGCCGAGGCACGCGCCATCGCCCCCAGACGACCACGGTCGGCGAGCAGCCGTCCAACTTCCTGCGCCAGCCGCGGCGGCGTGAGCTCGGCGTCGGCGATCACGATCGCCGCACCGGCGCGCTCCATGTAGCGCGCGTTCTCGGTCTGGTGGTCGGCGGTCGCGTAGGGGTACGGGATCAGCACCATCGGGCGCCCGTACGCGGCGACCTCGAACACCGACCCGCCCGAGCGCCCTACGACCAGATCGCTGGCCGCCAGCGCCTGCCCGAAATCCGAGATATAGCCGCGCAGATCGTAGTGCGAACCCGGCGGTGACAGGTCGGGCAGGTCACGCTCTCCGGCGGCGTGGATCACGCGGAAGCGGGCCCCGGCGAACGCCTCGATTGCGGCGTTGTTGATCGAGCGCGCCCCCTGCGAACCGCCGAACACCAGCACGCACTGCTCGTCTTGGCCGATCCCGAATCGCGCCCGGGCGCCGTCGCGATCGGTCACGGCCTCGGGCACGGGACGTCCGGTGAGCAGATAGCGGCCGCCATCGCGCCCGTCGATCGGAAACGACAGGCAGACTCGCCTCGCGACCGGCGCGAGCATCCGATTGGTCAGGCCGAGGTGGCTGTCGGCCTCCATCAGCACGAGCGGGATCCGCATCGCGGCGGCCGCCAGGCCGACCGGGCCGGCCGCGTAGCCCCCGGCGCCGAGCACCGCGGCGGGGCGCATCTCGCGCAGCAGGCGCCGCGCGTCGCGGACCGCGGCGGCGTCGATCGCCCCGGCTCGCGCCATGCCGGTCAGGCTGCGCCGCGCCAGCGGGGCGATCCGCAGCGTCCGCAGCTCGTAGCCCGCTGCCGGGACCAGGCTGCCTTCGGCGCGCTCACCGCCGACGAAGATGACCTCCGCGCCCTCAGCTCGCAGCGCGTCGGCGACTGCCAGTGCCGGCACGACGTGCCCGGCGGTCCCGCCGGCGCCGATCACGATCAGCGGCGGCGTCACGCTCGGGCACCTCTACCACCTTCAATCGCCGTGCCCCCGGCCGCGAGATGTTCAGCAGCACGCCGACGGCTGCGAGCATCACGCACAGATTCGTCGGCGCATAGGAGATGAACGGGAGCGGCACGCCCGTGAGCGGCGCGATCCCGAGCACGACGAAGATGTTGAGGATTCCCTGGCACAGGATCAGCGACGTGAGACCGGTGGCGAGCAGCTTGGCATAACGCCCGACGGCCCGGCGCGCGGTCCGCAGACCGGCATAGGCGATCATCCCGTAGAGCACGACCACACCGGTGATCCCAAGCACGCCGAGCTCCTCGCCGATCACCGCGAGGATGAAGTCGGTCTGGGCCTCCGGCAGGTAGTAGATCTTCTGCACGGACTTGCCCAGCCCGACGCCGACCAGCCCGCCGGAGCCGAGGGCGATCTGGCCCTGGACGGCCTGGAAACCGGCGGTCGACTTCGACGCCCACGGATCCAGGAAGGCCGTCAGGCGCGCGCGCTGATAGGGCTGCGCGAGCGCCAGCATGACCACCAGCGCGCCGGTCACGACGCCGAGCAACACGATGTAGCGCAACGGCATCCCGCCCGCGATCAGCAGCACGGTCATCGTGAACGCGACCACCAGCGTGGTCCCGAGGTCGGGCTCCACGACAATCAGCAGGCACGCCGGTCCGGCGACGACCGCGATCGGCATGATCGCCTGGCGCAGACCGCGCATCCGCTTGGGATGCTCGGCCAGATACCGAGCCACGTACAGCACCAGCGCGATCTTCATCAGCTCCGACGGCTGGAACTGGATCGGGCCGAGCGCGAACCAGCGCCGGGCACCGTTGACCTGGACGCCGAAACCGGGAAGCATCACCAGCACCAGCAGCACGAATGACCCGAACAGCAGCAGCGTCGTCAACTGGCGGTTGAGCAGCGCCACCCCACGCCGCTCGAACAGGAGCATCGCCGTCAGCCCGAGGCCGCCGAACACGAGATAGCGGAAGAAGTCGCCTGTGCCGCTGCCCTGGCCGTTGAGCACGCCGAGCGGCGACGAGGCGCTGTACACCATCACGGCGCCGAATGCCAGTAGGCACAGGGTCGCCGTCATCAGGATCCGGTGCTCCAGCGGCGGCGCCACTCGCCGCCCGCCCATCAGAGCGCCTCCACGAGCGCGCGGAAGTGATCTCCGCGCGCCTCGAAGTTGTCGTACTGGTCAAAGCTCGCGCAGGCGGGAGAGAGGAGGATCGTGTCACCGGGGCGCGCGCCCCGGCGCGCGGCTTCGAGCGCCGCCTCGAGCGTCCCGCAGCGATGGATCTCCACCTCGGCCGGCGCCAGCGCCGTCGCGATCTCGTCGCTGGCCTCGCCGATCAGGTAGACCGCCGCGCACCGTTGCGCGACCAGCGACGCGAGCGGCGTGAAGTCCTGCTGCTTGCCGGTGCCGCCGGCGATCAGGCGAACCCCGCCCGCGTAGCTGCGCAGCCCGACGACGGTGCTCGCGACATTGGTGGCCTTGGAGTCGTTGACGTATGAGACGCCGTCCCGTACGGCGATCAGCTCGAGCCGGTGGGCCACGCCGGCGAAGGTCGCCAGCCCGCGTGCCACGTGGCCCGCGTCGACCCCGCGCGCCAGGCAGACCGCCGCCGCGGCCATCGCGTTCGCGCGGTTGTGCGCGCCCGGCAGCGAGATCTCGCGCTCGTGCAGCAACGGCCGCCCGCCCCAGTAGAGCTCGCCGTCGCGCAGTGACATCGCCGCGGCCGCGGTGGCGCCGAATCGCACCCGCCGCGCGCCCCCGACGCCTTCGAGCGCCAGATCGTCCGCGACCACCGCGATGTCGTCCGGGCCCTGGTTGGCGAAGATCTTCAGCTTCGCGGCGACGTAGCGCTCAAACGAACCGTGGCGGTCCAGATGATCGGGCTCGAGGTTGAGCAGGACGGCCGCCTCGGGGGCGAACGCCTCGGTGTCCTCGAGCTGAAACGACGATACCTCGCAGACGACCGTCGCGTCGGCGGCCACCTCGCCGACCAGCGATGTCGCCGGAGTGCCGACGTTCCCCACTACCGCCACGGGCAGCCCGGCCTCGCGATGGATGTGACCGATCCACTCGGTCGTAGTCGTCTTGCCGTTGGTCCCGGTCACTGCGACGAACTCGTTGTCGACCAGCCGCCACGCCAGCTCGACCTCGCCGAGCACCGGCATTCCACGACCCCGCGCCGCCACCACGATGGGGGCGTTTGCGGGTACGCCGGGGCTCTTGATGAGCGTCCTGGCGCGGGCGGCAATGGCGTCGCCTGACGCATCGAGGTGGACTTCGACGCCTGCTCGGGAAAGCCTTCCAGCCGCCTGGGCGAGTGCAGGATCGGTGGACGCGCCCGCATCGCATCCGATCACCTCCCCTCCGCGGGCGCGTAGAGCCAGCGCCGCCGAGATGCCCGACCGGGCCAGCCCTACCACCAGGTACGGTCCGCCGGGGAGCGGCGGGCGCGCCTTCATCGTCGGCGCTCAGCCACGAATGCTGAGCTGGTAGAGCACGAAGCCGATCGCCCCCAGCGCCGCCGCGACGATCCAGAAGCGCAGGATGATCTTCGTCTCCGACCAGCCCTGGAGCTCGAAATGGTGGTGGATCGGCGCCATCAAGAAGACGCGCTTGCGAAAGGTCTGAAACGAGAACACCTGGATCACGACCGACAGAACCTCGATCACGAAGATCCCGCCGAGCAGGATCAGCAGCACCTCGGTCCGGGTCATGATCGCCAGCCCGGCGATCGCGCCGCCGAGGCCGAGGGAGCCGGTATCGCCCATGAAAATGCTCGCCGGGAAGCTGTTGAACCACAGAAAGCCGATGCAGGCGCCGACCAGGCAGGCGGCGAGCAGCGCCAGGTCATGCTCGCCGTTGGAGATGAACGTGATCCCGATGTAGGCCAGCAGCACGATCGCCGTGCAGCCGGCCGCGAGGCCGTCGAGCCCGTCGGTGAAGTTGACCGCCGTCGTGGTCCCCGCGACGACCAGGTACACCCACACGGGGTAGAGCGGACCAAGATCGATCGTGATGTCGAACGGCCGGATGTAGACCGCCTCCGCGATTCCGGCCTTCTGCGTGGCGACCCACCACAGGCCGAGCGAGATCGCGATCGTCACCACCAGCTTCGTCCGCGCCCGCAGGCCGAGCGAGCGGCGCTTGACGATCTTGGTGTAGTCGTCGGCGAATCCGAGCAGCGCGCAGGCGACGGCGGCGCCGAACACCCCGAGCGATTCCCAGCCGCGATGCGACAGCAGCAGGAACGGGACTGCGATCGCGGCGAAGATGATGATCCCGCCCATCGTCGGCGTCCCGGCCTTCGTCTTGTGGCCCTGGGGCCCCTCCTCGCGAATGTTCTGTCCGAACTCGCGGTTGCGCAGGAACTCGATGAACTTGGGGCTCAGGAACAGGCACATCAGCAACGAGGCCGTCCCGGCGATCAGCACCGGACCCGATGCGGATCCCATCAGCCGACTCCCGCGGCGGTGGCAAGCGTGTCGCAGACGACCTTGAGGCCGACGCCGAGCGAGCCCTTGACGAGCACCAGATCGCCCGCCTGCAGCAGCTCCGGGACGATCGCCGCGGCCTCGAGCGCATCGGCCACCTCGACCGCATCGCCGTCGAAATCGTTCGCGATCGCGGCGGCCAGCGGCCCGACGGTCACCAGCAGCTCGACGCCGGCGTCGTTGGCCTGTTGCCCGAGCGCGACGTGGTACTCACGCCCATCCGGCCCGAGCTCGAGCATGTCCCCGAGCACGGCGACCCGCCGCGCGGCACCGGTCCGCGCGGCCGTGTCTGCGAGATCTGAGAGAGCCGCGCGCATCGACATCGGGTTGGCGTTGTAGCAGCCATCGATGATCGTTATCCGTCCGGGGAGCGCGACGCTCTCGCCCCGGCCCGGCGTCAGCACCAGCTGCACGGTGCCCGCCGGCGTGACCCCGACCGCCAAGGCAGCGGCGACGGCCGCGAGCAGATCGGCGCGCAGATGTGCCTGCTGAAAGGGCACTTCCAGCTCAACCCGCTCGCCCTGCGCGTCGATCACGACCCGGCGCTCGTCCTCTGAGACCATCCGCACGTCTCCCCCGGGCCCGAACGTGATCGTCTCGAGGTCGGCGCGCCGGTAAGGATCGAGCCGCGGCTCGTGCGCCGGGACGATCGCGACCGACCCCGGCGACAGCCCGGCGATCAGCTCCGCCTTGGCCGCAGCGATCCGCTCGACCGTACCGAGCAGCTCGAGGTGGACCGGGCCGATGCTGACGATCACGCCGACGTCGGGTTCGGCGATCGCGGTCAGCTCGGCGATCTGGCCGACGCCCCGCATCGCCATCTCGAGCACGATCACGTCGGTGTCCGCCGGGGCGGCGAGGATCTCGAGCGGTAACCCGATCTCGGTGTTGAAGTTCGCCCGCGACGCGACGGCGTGGCGGTCGTTTGCGAGCAGCGCCGCGAGCAGGTCCTTGGTCGAAGTCTTGCCGGTCGAGCCGGTGACGCCGATCACGTCGGCGTTGAGCTGTCGCCGCCAGGCCGTGGCGAGCACCTGGAGCGCCTTGAGCGGATCAGCTGCGGCAAGTACGGCGCCTCCGTTGGCCGCTTGCCTCGCCGCGCTGGCGTGGTCAGGCGTCGTCAGCGCGCCCCAGGCGCCGTTCTCGAGCGCGGCGGGCGCGAACTGCCCGCCATCGTGAGTCTGTCCGGCGAGCCCGACGAACAGCGCCCCAGGGCCGGCCTCGCGCGAGTCGATCGTGACTAGCTCGGGGCCGCCCGGATCGGCTCCAGGCGCGATCAGGCTGGCGCCGGCCGCCGCGGCGACCTGGTCCGCTGTCCACTGTCTCATCGCCCGTGGGCTCCGGCGCTCGCCGGCGCGACGCCGAGAACTTCGCGCACGACGGTCGCGTCATCGAACGGGATCTTGTACCCGTCCTTGAACTCCTGGCCCTGCTCGTGGCCCTTACCCGCGATCACGATCACGTCCCCGGCTCGCGCGGATTCGATCGCCCGCGCGATCGCCGCATGGCGATCGACCTCGCGCTCGGTGCCCGGCCCGGCGCCCACGAGGATCTCATCGACGATCGCCTCGGGCTCCTCCGAGCGCGGATTGTCCGAGGTCACGATCACGCGGTTGGCGAGCCTGGTCGCGATCTCGCCCATCATCGGCCGCTTGCCGCGGTCACGGTCACCGCCGCACCCGAACACCGCGATCAGGTTGGAGTCGGTCAGCTCGCGGGCGGCCCTGAGGACGTTCTCCAGTGAGTCCGGCGTGTGCGCGTAGTCGACCACGACCGCGAACGGCTGCCCGGCGTCGATCGTCTCAAAGCGGCCGGGAACCTGACCCGCGTTCGCGATCGCGGCCACGCAGGTGGCCGCCGGCACGCCGCCCGAGCGCGCTGCCGCCAGCGCCGCGAGCACGTTGTAGACGTTGAACTCGCCCCGCAACGGCGAGCTGATGGCCAGCTCACCGTCGGGCGTGTGGGCCGTGAAGGTCGAGCCGCCGATGTCGGTGGCCACGTTCGCGGCGCGGTAGTCGGCGTTTTGTGCGCGCAGCGCGTACGTGACCGGGGCTCTGAGGCCACCCGCCAGGCGTGCCCCGTACCGATCATCGAGGTTGACGATCGCCGCGCGCGGCTCCAGCTCGGTGAACAGCATCCGCTTGGCGTTGAAGTACGCCTCCATGTCGGCGTGGAAGTCGAGGTGATCCTGAGTCAGATTCGTGAAGATCGCGGCCGCGAAATGAATCGCGTCGGCGCGGCGCAGCTCGAGCGCGTGCGAGGAGACCTCCATCGCGCATGCCCGGTCGCCGCGATCGAGCATCTCGCGGAAGGTGCGCTGCAGATCGATCGCCTCGGGAGTCGTGCGCTGCACGTCCCGCTCGCTGCCGCCGATCACGCTCTTGACCGTGCCCAGCAACCCGGTCTGGCGACCGTCGGCCTCGAGCTGGGCCCTGACGAGGAACGCCGTCGTGGTCTTGCCGTTGGTGCCGGTGATCCCGACCGTCTCGAGCGCCGCCGTCGGATCGCCAAAGAAGGCCGCGGCCGCGGGCGCCATCGCGGCGCGGACGGACTCCACCAGCACCTCGGGCACGCCGAGGCCGAGCGGGCGTTGTACCACCAGTGCCGCCGCGCCGCGGGACACCGCGTCGTAGGCAAAATCATGGCCGTCGCGCGTGAACCCGACGACGCAGAAGAACAGCGCCCCGGGGGTGACGAGGCGGTTGTCATAGACGAGATCGGAGATCTCGACATCTCCGGTGCCGGGCACGACGCCCGGCATCACCTGATCCAGCCGCATCGCGGAGCGAGTGTACTTACGCCCCGGGCGGCAGCCGCAGGGCCCGTGTCAGGGACAGAGTTCCAGACCGCCGGTGGGCCTCGACGCCCGCATCCTGCGCCAGACCGCTACCGGTCGTCGAGGTTTGGCCCCAAACGCGAGCCTGGTTCGGCGAATGCGGCTCACCGCGACCGCCGTGCGCGGTTTGGCGCCTTCTGCGGGGTACCCGCCGGGGTCGGCGAGGCTGCCCAGGCGCGGACGGTGGGAGATCGACCTCCCACCGCCCGCGCTCGGGCGTTAGCCGTGGCCAAAGCCGCGGGCTCTACCGTTGAGCTCGCGCCGCTCGAGCACCCGGTCGACGAGCCCGTAGGCGAGTGCCTCCTCGCCCGTGAAGTACCGGTCGCGCTCCATGTCGGCGTGCACCCGCTCGATCGACTGGCCCGTGTGCTTGGCGTAGATCTCGTCGACTCGCGCGCGCAGCGAGAGGATCTCCTTGGCGTGGATCTCGACGTCGGTCGACTGGCCCTCGAATCCGCCCGACGGCTGATGGATCAGGATCCGGCTGTTGGGCAGCGCCATCCGCTTGCCCTCGGCGCCGCCGACAAGCAGCAGCGAGCCCATCGACATCGCGATCCCGTAGCAGATCGTCTGCACGTCAGGTCGGATGAACTGCATCGTGTCGTAGATCGCGAGCCCGGCATAGATCGAGCCGCCCGGGGAATTGATGTATAGGTGAATGTCCTTGTCGGGATCGTCGGACTCGAGGTGGACGAGCTGCGCGACGACCAGGTTGGCGGTGTCCTCGTCGACCGCGCCGCCGAGGAACACAACCCGGTCGTTGAGCAGGCGGGAGTAGATGTCGAACGAGCGCTCGCCACGCGCGGTCTGCTCGACGACCATCGGAACGAGTGGCATGGAGATCCTCCTTGCGGTGGTGCTATGGTGCAACCATTGGGTTGCGGATCACCGTAGCACACCCGCAACCTTTCAGTTGCACATCGAGCTAGGAGTCGCGCCATGCCCGACCTGATCGAACGCGAGCTTTCACTCCCCGCCTCCGTCGCCGACGTTTGGCGGGCGATCACCGATCCGGACTGGCTGGCGGGCTGGTTGGCCGACGAGGTGCAACTCGAGCTGCGGCCCGGCGGCGAGGCGAGCTTCCGGCTCGGTGACGAGGTACGGACGGGCTGGGTGGAAGAGGTCAGCTCCCCGGCCGAGGACCGTGGGACCGGCTGCCTGGCATTCTGGTGGGCCCGCGACGACGAGCCCGCGTCACGGGTCGAGCTCGTGATCAGCGAGACCGCCGACGAGCGGACCCGGTTGCGGGTGGTCGAGACGCGCCCGCTCGAGATCCTCGATCTCGTTGGCGTGCCGCTCGGCGGCTACGGGCCGACGCGGTTCGGCCCCGCCCTGGTCGCGGCCTGACGATGACCGACGATCAGGCGGGCGCCGTGTTCGGCGCGCTCGCCGACCCCATGCGCCGTCGGCTGCTGACCGCGATCTCCGAGCATCCGTCAACCGCGACCGAGCTTGCGACCGCGTTTCCGATCTCGCGCCAGGCCGTCAGCAAGCACCTGCACTCGCTGTCGGAGGCCGGCCTGCTCGATCGCGAGAAGGCCGGACGCGACGTCAGATACCACGTCACGCCCGCCCCGCTGTCGAGCGCCGTCTCGTGGATGGCCGAAGTCGGCGGCCAATGGGACAGCCGCCTGGCGCGGCTGGCGGGCTCGCTCTCTGAGCCGGGCGTCGGCCCGCCGGCGCAGCTCGACGGCTCCGGGCCCGGAGCGGCGCGCGGCGGTCAGCGCGGGGAGATGCCGAGGTAGGGCACCGCCCAGCCGACGATCTTCTGGAACGCCGGCGCAGCGACGGAGCCGCCGTAGATCGACCCCTTGGGCTGGTCGACGACGACGAGCGCGAGCAACTGCGGATGATTGGCTGGGACCATCCCGACGAATGAGGCGACGTACTCGCTGTCGGAGTAGTGGCCGTCGACGGCGATGTTGGCGGTGCCGGTCTTGCCGGCCATCTGGTAGCCGGGGATCGCGGCGCCCGAAGCCGTACCCCCGTCGCCGAACACGCCGATCAACATCGTGCGCAACTCCGAGGCGGTCTGCTCGGAGATGATTCGGTGGCCGGCGGGGACGTGGACTCGCTGGCCGCCGATCGCCGCCACGACGTGCGGCGAGCGCAGGATGCCACCGTTGGCGATCGCCGCGTAGGCGGCCGCGATCTGCATCGGCGTCACCGACTCGCCCTGGCCGAACGGGAGGTTGCCCATCGACGATCCCGAGTACTTGTCGACCGGGAGGATGATCCCGCCGTCCTCGCCGGGGAGGTCGACGCCGGTCATCGAGCCGAAGCCGAACTTGTGGACCCAGGCGTTGAACCGGTACGGGCCGAGCTTGGCGCCGATCAGGTCGGCGCCGATGTTGCTCGAGTACTTGAGGATCCCGGCCACCGACAGCGTCTCGTAGCCGTGTGCCTCCGCGTCATGGATCTGCCGATCCGCGACCTGGAGCACGGGCGGGATGTTGAAGTCGGTGCTCGGTGTGACGAGGCCGTCCTGGAGCGCCCCGGCCACCGTGATCGCCTTGAAGGTCGAGCCCGGCTCGTAGTTGAAGCTGACGGCCTGGTCGGCCTGCGCGTACGGGGGTGATGCGCTCGGATTGTTGGCATTGACGCGCGGCCAGTTGGCGAGCGCGAGGATCGCGCCCGTGTTCGGGTTCATGACGATCGCGGTGGCGCCCTTGGGCTGGTACTGGGCGCCCACTCCCGCCAGCACCTGCTCGACCTGATCCTGCAGCGGGCCGTCGATCGTCAGCTCGAGGTTCTTCCCCGGCTGCATCGTGCGCACGTCGTCGATCGAGATCGGCTGTCCGACCGCGTCGCTGACGATCGTCCGTACGCCGTCGGTCCCCGCGAGCTGCTTGTTGTACTGGTATTCGATCCCGCTCGCGCCCTGACCGTCGCGGTGGACGCTCCCGAGCAGCTGTGACGCGAACCAGCCACGTGGATACACGCGCGTGACCTTCGGAGTCTCGGAGATCCCGTTGATCTGCAGTTTCATGATCTCGGTCGCGCGGTCGGCCGGAAGCAGGTAGGCGAGCGGCACGTAGCCGGTGTGCGCCTTGCTGACGAGCCGCTCGACGTCGAGCACGGGCATCTGCAGCAGCGGGGCGAGCTTCTGAGCCACGCTCAGCGGGTGCTTGATCAGGAACGGGTCGGCGATGATCTCGTCGGCGGCCTCGGACAGCGCCAACTGCGTCCCGTTGCGGTCGGTGATCGTACCCCGCGTCGCGGGGATGACGTCGCGCGTGATCTGCTGGCTGACCGCCGCCTTCTCCAGCGAACCAGCGTTGAGCACGCCGAGATCGGCCGCCCGGGCGACTCC
Organism: uncultured Solirubrobacterales bacterium; assembly: GCA_963788005.1. GTDB lineage: Bacteria > Actinomycetota > Thermoleophilia > Solirubrobacterales > Solirubrobacteraceae > Palsa-465. The sequence goes on from CAWBFH010000011.1 coordinate 166,991, forward strand.
CAGCCCCAGCAGGACCAGAAAAGCTACGAAGATCCAGCCGATCCTGCGGTTCAGCGCGGCCACGGTGGTCGGCTAGCCGCCGGTCGTGGTCGAGGTGCCCGCTGCGGCCGCTACCGGCGTCGTGGTCGCCGCCGGAGTCGTGGTCGTCGGGGTGACCGCGACCCCCGGGCTGGCGGTCACGAGCCGTAGCGGTGACTCCTGCGCTGGCGGTGACCCCCGGAGTGGCGGTGACCCCCGGGGTGGCGGTGGCACCGTCGGTCGCCGCGTCTGCGGCCGCGCCGTTGGGCGTGTCGATCGGCGGCAGGGTGGCGATGAAGTTCGCCGCGTCCGGGGCGTGGATGTTGGTGACGGCCTTGCGGACGGCGTCGCGCGGGTGCAGGCTGAGAAAGTCGATCGCCTCGGGGGCCGGCATCACCATCCCCATCGATGCCGCGATGCGCTCGATCCGCTGGTCATCGCTGAGCGAGGCGACGTTGGCCCGGAGCTGCTCGTTGCGGCTCTGCAGCGCCGTGCTGCGCTCGATCGAACGGCCGACGCCGGCGCTCAACTTCAGCACCTCGACCTGCATCGCGACGATCCCCGCCAGCAACACGCCGAGAAGCGGGATCCAGTAGCGCCCGCGGATCAGCCGATCGAGCAGCGGGCTGTCGGGAAGCGAGGCGACGAACGCGCGTGAACGGGTCAGCAGCGCGCCACCGGCGGCGGGCGCCGGCGTCCGGCGCGCCGACCGGCGACGGCGGGTCGTCGATGGGGACGGGCGTGCCCGGGTGCTAGCGCCGCCCGTCGACGAGGCCGCCCGGGTGGTCGAGCCCGTCGCCCGGGCCTGCTCCGCGCCACCGGCCGGGCCCGAGACTCGGCGCGGGACGGTCTGCTTGCGGAGCCTGGCGCGGTGGCCGGCGGGACGCGACTTTGGCGTCTGCCGGCTCGCGGTCGAGCCACCCCCGGCGGCGGGCGTGATCGCGTTGGGCGTCATCTAGGCGTGACCTCCAGCTTGCGGGCGGCGCGCAGGTGCGCTGACCTGGATCGTGGGTTCGCGGCAACTTCGCCCGGCGTCGGAGCCACCGCCCGGCGGGTCAACAGTTCGGCCTCGGGCTCGCGTCCGCATACGCAGATGGGCAGCTCGGGCGGGCAGATGCAGCCACGAGCGCGGGCGGTGAGGAAGCGCTTGACGAGTCGATCCTCGAGCGAGTGAAACGAGATCGCTGCCAGTCGGCCCCCGCGTCCGAGCAGCTCCCACGCCTCGGGCAGAGCCTCGTCGAGCTGGGCGAGCTCGTCGTTGACGGCGATCCGCAGCGCCTGGAATGTCCGTCGCGCCGGGTGGCCGCCTGCGAACTGGGCCGGCACCGGTACGGCACTCTTGATCGCGTCCACCAGCTGCTGCGTCGAGACGAGCTCCTCGCGGCGGCGGGCGTAGGAGACGGCGCGCGCGATCTGCCTCGCGTAGCGCTCCTCGCCGTACTCGCGCAACAGCCGCGCGAGCCGGCGCTCGTCCCACGTATTGACGATCTCCTCCGCGGTCAGCTCCTGCTCGGGATCCATCCGCATGTCGAGCGGCGCGTCATATGCATAGGAGAAGCCGCGCGTCCACGTGTCCACCTGCATCGATGACATGCCGAGGTCGAGGTAGACCATGTCCGCGCGCAGGTGCTCCTCGCTGAGCTCCGCAAGCCCGCTGACGAAATCCGCGCGAATGAAGCGCGTCTGGCACGGCACCTCGGCGGCCAGCTCGGCAAAGCGCTCCTCGGCGATCGGATCGCGATCGATCCCGATCAGCGTCCCGGCCGGACCGAGCCGCTCCGCGATCAGGCGCGCATGGCCGCCACCGCCGACGGTGCAGTCGACCGCGGTCTCGCCCGGCCGCGGATCGAGCAGCTCGATCAGCTCGCCGGCGAGCACCGGGACGTGGGTTCTGGTCATGTCAAGTAGTGTCGCCAAGGCTCGCCGTGAGGTCGGGCATCCGGGTCATAACCTGCTCGAAGTTCTCCGCGTACCGCCGGCGATCCCAAATCTCCAGGCAATCGCCAGAGCCCGTCACCACGACCTCCTTGTCGAGTCCGGCGTAGCTCATCAATTGCGGCGGGATCATCACGCGGTTGGCGGCGTCAAGCTCGGTGTCGAACGATGCGTTGAAGAAGAAGCGCTTCAGCTCGCGGGCGGTCGGCGACGCCGGGTTCAGACCGGCGAGCGTCGAACTCGTGTAGAGCTCGTACGCCTGGGTGGACCACACGGCAACCGTCCTCGGTCCGCCCGCCTCGACCTCGTGTGCTGCCGCGAGCACGACGCCATCCGAGAGCGCCCCCCGGAACCTCGCCGGGATCGTGAGCCGATGCTTGGCATCGAGCGTGTGGTCGAAGGTTCCGCGGAAGCTCAAGGGTTCTCATGCCATTGGCAGAACTTTGAAACCCGGGTGGCTGGGTGGGAGGAGCCCTGCCACCCGGGTTCCGAATCGATGCCCCACAGTAACCCACTATCTCCCACAATGCAACTCAAATCGCATCGATGGCCCCACCTGGGCGCTCGACTGAGCGCTCGGAGGCCAAAACGGCCCGGATTCGCTACCGATACCGGCGGTCTCCGGCCTCGCTACGACATCCGTCTACGCTGCACGATCGCGTGCACATCGGCCGGCTGAGAGCCCGCTTGCAGCCGGCAGGCCGCTTCCGTCCGGCCCGTGTGCCTGGGCGCGAACCGCCGGCATAGCCGGGCTCGGAGCCGGACGGACGTCGGTTGGTCGCGGGCGTCTAGGCGCTCGGCCGCGCGGCCGGCAGGTCCAGCACCAGGCGGGCGCCACCGCCCGCCGCGCGCCGGGCCGCCAGGCGGCCGCCGTGCACCGAGGCGATCCCCGCCGCGATCGCGAGGCCGCGTCCATGTGCCCCGCGACCTCCACGCGCGCGTTGGATGATCTCCGCCAGCGGCGCCGGAAGGCCCGGCCCGTCGTCGATGATCTCGATCCGCGCGTCGGCGCCGTGGGCGCACCCGCGCACCGCCACCTGCCCCCCACCGTGCTCGATCGCGTTGGCGATCAGGTTGCCGGCCGCCTGCGCCAGCCGGAGCCGGTCTCCCCAGATCGGCGGCATCGGGCCACGGCACAGCAGCCGCAGCTCGACGCCCGCCGCCGCTGCTGTCGGTCCCCATGCCTGCACGGAGTCCGCCAGCAGCGCCGCGAGATCGACATCCTCGAGCTCGCGCGGCGCCATCCGTCCGTCGGGCGCATTGGCGAGGTCGTCGAGCGCCAGCCGAGCGCGACCGAGCTCGGAGTGGATCGCGTGCAGCTGCGCCGACGAGAGCGCCCCTGCCGCGCCAGCCGAGCTCGAGCCCGAGCGCGGCCGCCGCCAGCGGTCCGCGCAGCTCATGGCACGCGCGCGCGACCGCCTCCATGCGCATGTCGAGGGCGCGATGAACGAACCACCACAGCGCCGTCACGGCGGCAGCCGTTAACCACCCGACGAACGCGGCCGCGACGCTCACCGCGCCTCTGCCGTCACTCGATCCCGCCGTCGATCAGCCGGTAACCGACGCCCCAGACGTTGACGACGAACCCTCCCCCGGCAACCGCCAGCTTCTTGCGCAGCCGCGAGGCATGCGAGTCGAGCGTTCGCGTGTGGCCGAGTGAGCGAAAGCCCCACACTCCGCGCAGGAGCTCCTCGCGCGTGAATACACGCGTCGGCTCCTCCGCCAGCGCCCGCAGGAGCGCGAACTCCTTCTTTGACAGGTGTATCGGCCGGCCGTCGATCTCGACCGTGCGGCTCAGCGGATCCACCTCCAACGGCCCGACGCGGAGCCTGCCCGACCCGGGGCGGTGGCGGGCGCGTGTCAGTAGCGCGCCGATCCGCCCCCGGAGCTCGGCGTAGCTGAACGGTTTCACGACGTAGTCGTCGCAGCCGCGCTCGAAGCCGCGCACCCGGTCGAGCTCGCCGCCGCGCCCGGTCAGCACGATGACCGGCAGCCGCGGGTCGAGGCGACTGGCGGTCGCATCCGACGCCCGGACCTCGCGCAGGAGGTCGAGTCCGTCGCGGTCAGGGAGCGCCAGATCGACGATCGCGAGGTCGGGCGATTTGCTGCTCATCACGCGCAGCGCATCGTGTGCCGAGTCGGCCTCGAGCGGCTCGTATCCGTCGGCGGCGAGGTTGTCGGCGAGGAACCTCCGTGTGGCGAGATGGTCCTCTACGATCAGGATCGTTGGCGGATTCGGCTCCACACCTGAGTGAGCCTGCGACGGGAGGAAATTCACCCCCTGCAACATCCTGTTCAGTCACACGGGCGGGGAGGATTCCAACATATGATCCCGACGCTCATGTACCGACGCGGTAACTACAGCTCGGGCGATGACTTCGTCCTGGAGTACGGCGAGCTGCGGTTCACGTTCAACGAGCGTGACTTCCGCGAGCGCTGCGAGCAGGCCGCCCGCAAGCTCGGGTTCCTCTCCGGTGCCGTCGAGGAGGACGAGGCCGAGGATCTGATCAACCTGGTCGTCAACGGCGAGGTCACCGAGCCGGCGTCGGCGCTGGGCGAGCACGTCAACGAGTGCTGGTCCGAGCTCGTCGGCCCTTCCGAGCGCTCGCTCGTGCACTGGCTGCGACGACTGATCTTCCGCGGCGCCTGGCTCGACCAGCGCGTCAAGGAGGGCGAGCTCGACGTCTCGTTCGACGGCGAGATCAACGCCTTCGTCTACGTGCAGCCGGACCGCGGCGGCGAGCCGATCGAGCTCGCGCCCGAGCCGAGCTGGAATCGCGTCGCCTACATCCGGCGCTGAGCGCCGGTCGGACGCAGCCGGGGCGCACGCAGCCAGGCCGGATGCAGCCGTGCCGGACGCAGCCGGGGCGCACGCAGCCAGGCCGGATGCCGCCGTGCCGGACGCCGCCGGGCCCGACGCACCTGCGCTAGCCGCCCGCCCCCTGCAGACCGGCGACGTCCTGGTCGTGCGGCGGCGGGTTGTCGAGCACCAGCTGCGGCACCGTGACCAGCGAGTAGCCGCGCTTGCGCAGGCCGGCGATGATCTTCGGTAGCGCAGCGACGGTCTCGGAGCGGTTGCCGCCGGCGTCGTGCATGAGGATGATCGCGCCCGGCTGGGCCCCGCTGAGCGCGCTGTGGACGATCGCGCTCACGCCTGGCAGCTCGTAGTCGTTGGTATCGACGGTCCAGAGCACCATCAGCATCCGGTACTTCTTCAGCAGCGACAAGCGTGGTCGAGTTCCAGAGGCCATAGGGCGGCCTGAACAGACGCGGGAACGGGGCGCCGTATTTGCCGATCGCGGCGGATTCCTCGAGCAACTGCTGTTGCTGCTGCTGGCGCGAGAGCGTCGACATCGCGTAGTGGTTTTCGGTGTGGTCCCCGATCGGGTAGCCGCGGGCGACGATCGCGCTGGTGGAGACGTGGAAGTACTGCTCGGCCACTCCGACCTCGAAGAACGTCCCCGGCACGTGTTCGCGCTCGAGCACGTGCAGGACCTGCGGTGTGTATGGCCCCGGACCGTCGTCGAACGTCAGCGCGATCTCGCGATGCTGGGCGCCCGCGATCCGGATCCACGGCGTGTAGGCCATCGTGCGCGTGATGGCGGCGTTCTCGGCCGCGCGCTCGGTGGTCGCAAACGAGGTCGGGCCGCTGCCGGCGAGCGTTTTGATCTGGCCGAAGTAAGTGATCGACGCCACCCTCGTCGGAACATGGGCGCCTGCACCCGACATCGCGCCGACGACGGCCCCGATGATCAGCGCTGCGGCGCCGATCGCGAGCAGCGCCGCGACGCGCCGACGCCGGTGGATCGACGGCGGCAGCTGCTTCTCGCCCGAAGCGCTTGTCGAACGCGGAGCAGCGGGGTCTGGCGCGTTGCGCGGTGCGGCCTTTACTTCGTCCATGACAGAGAACCCGCCGAGATGATGGCGCCTGGAGCGATTGTCTGCAGCATCGGCAAGCTCGCGCCCAGCCGGCGGGCTCTCGCCCGGTCCGCCCACTACGCTGCGACGCGGAATGCCGCGCGTCTGGCTGATAATCCCGACCTACAACGAGGCTGCGAATCTCGACGGCATCGTGCGCGCGGCAGCGGCCTCGCTCGAGCGCGTGGTTCCCGGTGAATACCGGGTGCTCGTCGTGGACGACAACTCGCCTGACGGGACCGGCGCGATCGCTGATTCCCTCGCGGCGGAGCTGGACACGATCGAGGTGCTCCACCGACCCGGCAAGAGCGGTCTCGGCCAGGCCTATCTGGCGGGCTTCGAACGCGCGATGTCGTCGGGCGCCGAGCTGCTGATCGAGATGGACGCCGACTTCTCTCACGATCCGCGCTATCTGCCCGATCTGATCAGCGCCGCGCACGACGCGGATCTCGTGCTCGGCTCGCGCTACGTCACCGGCGGCGGCGTCCGTGACTGGGGCTTGTTACGGCGCATGATCAGCCGCGGTGGCGGCATCTACGCGCGCCTGATGCTCAGGCGTGGACGTGCGCGACCTGACCGGCGGCTTCAAGTGCATACACCGCGAAGTGCTCGAGGCGATCGATCTTTCGACCGTCCGCGCCGAAGGGTACGTGTTCCAGATCGAGGTCACCTATCGGGCGCTGCTGGCCGGTTTCACCGTTAGGGAGATCCCGATCGTGTTCTACGATCGCACCGCGGGTAAGAGCAAAATGTCGTCGCGGATCGCGCTCGAAGCGATGTGGCTCGTGCCCACGCTGAGGCGCACCGCCTCCCAGCACGTTGCCCGCAGGGATGACGCGCCAGCAGCGGAAAAAGTCAATCGGCTCTCTTAACGTGATCACAATGTCGCCCAAACGGCCCCCGGTCTGCTCGTGGGCATTCTGTACGCGATGAGCGTCCGCGGCCCCCTGGGCGCCACACCTCAGAGCGCGAACGTCGAGCTGACGCGTGCGCCGAGCCTCGACGCGAGCGCGGCGCCGGCGGTCAGCAGCAGGCGCGCGCTACTCGCGCTCGCCGGCCTGCTCGCGAGCGGGCTCGTGATCGCGATCGCGGCCGCCAACACCGAGACGCTGCTGCCGCTGTCGATCCGCCCCGTGCTCCCACCGCTCACCGGCGCGTTCGGTAGCGCAGACGTGAACCTCCACTTCGGTGGGGCGATCGCCGTCCTGAGCCTGATGACGATCTGCTACGTGATCGTTGCCAGCCTCGCCGGCGAGCTGTCCACGCGGGCCGTGCTCATGACGATCGCGGCCCTGTACGCGTTCGTGCTGCTCGCGCCGCCGCTGGTCTCGACCGACATCTTCAGCTACCAGGCCTACGCGCGGATGGGCTCGCTGTTCGGCACCAACCCTTACCTCAGCGGTCCACACGCACTCGGCATCGGCGATCCCGTCTTCCCATACATCGGCTCCAAGTGGTCCTACATCCCGAGCGTGTACGGGCCGGCGTTCACGATCCTCAGCTACCTGATGGCGTCGTTGGCGGTCGGCGCGAGCGTGCTCGTCTACAAGTCGATCGCGACCGTCTCGAGCCTCGGGATCGTGGCGCTGGTCTTCAACGCGGCGCGACTGCGCGGCGTGAACCCGGTCAGGGCCGCCGTCCTGGTCGGACTCAACCCGCTGCTGGTTATCTACGGAGTCGGCGGGGGGCACAACGACCTGCTGATGCTGCTGGCGATGGTCGCGGCGGTGTACGCGATCCTGCGCTCGCGCGAACGGCTCGGCGGAGCGCTGGCGGTGCTGGCGATCGGGATCAAGCTGACGGCCGGGATCCTGCTCCCGTTCGCGATCGCGGCCGGCGGTCCGCGGCGAGGCCGCGGGCGCCGGGATCTGCTGATCGGGGCGGGCGTCACGTTCGCCGTACTCGGGTCCCTGACAGTGGCGATGTTCGGCCCGGGCGCCGTCAATGTGCTGTCGACGATCGAGCGCAGTCAGCGAGAGGGTGACTGGCACAGCATCCCCGGCGCGCTCTCGACCCGGCTCGGCATGGTCACGGCCGGCCATGTCGTCGGGTACGTGCTGGCGGGGGCGTTCGTGGTCGTGTTCGTGTGGCTCGTGCGTCGCGTTTGGCGCGGCCAGATGGACTGGATCGACGGGGCGGGCTGGGCGACCGCGGCGATGCTCGTGGCTGCCAGCTCGTTGCTGCCGTGGTACGTGGCGTGGCTGCTCCCGTTCGCAGCACTCTCGAGCGATCGGCGCCTGCTGCGGACGGCGCTGGTGATCACCTGTCTCGTGCAGGGCGTGGAGCTGCTCGGTTACGTTCCGCACGGCCTCTCGCTGCCCGGTCTGTGAGCGCCGAAGAAAGCAGTAAGTAGCCCACGTCCAGTGGCCACGGGCCCTTACGATTGAGCCATGACCGTCACTCCGGACCTACCCCCGATCTCGCCACGGTCACCAGATCTGGTCAGCATCGTGGCGCCGGTCTACAACGAAGAGGAGACGATCGAGGAGTTCGTGGCGCGCGTCTGCAAGGCGCTCGAGGGGCTGCGGTTCGAGCTTGTGCTGGTCGATGACGGCTCCAGCGACGGCTCGCCGATGCTGCTCCAGCGCCTCGCCCACAGTGACGCGCGCGTGCGTGTCGTGCAGCTGTCACGCAACTTCGGCCACCAGACGGCGCTGACCGCGGGGCTCGACCACGCCCGCGGCGACGCGGTCGTGATGCTCGACGCCGACCTCCAGGATCCACCCGAGCTGATCCCGAAGATGCTCGACCACTGGCGGGCGGGCTGTGACGTCGTCTTTGCCGTGCGCGAGCATCGGGCAGGCGAGTCGCGCTTCAAGCTCAGCACCGCGCGCTGGTTCTATGCCCTCTTCGACAAGCTCGCCCAGGTCGAGCTCCAGCACAACTCGGGCGACTTCAGGCTGCTCGACCGCCGCGCGCTCGATGCGCTGCTGTCGATGCGCGAACGCAACCGGTTCCTGCGCGGGATGACCGTCTGGGTCGGTTACACGCAGACCGCGGTCCCGTACGAGCGCGACGCCAGGTATGCCGGCGAGACGAAGTACACGCTGTCGAGGATGCTGCGCTTCTCGCTCGACGCGATCTTCTCGTTCTCGCACCGGCCGCTCCAGCTCGCGACGCTGCTCGGCTTCATGATCTCGACGCTCGCGTTCATCGCGATCCCGGTCGTGGTCGTCCTGCGGGTACTCGGCTCCTACCTGCCGGGGTTCAGCGCGCTGACGATCGTCGTGCTGCTGCTCGGCGGGATCGAGCTGATCGCCATCGGGATCATCGGCGAGTACGTCGGGCGCATCTACGACGAGGTGAAGGGACGGCCGCTGTACCTGGTCCGGGCTTCGTATAACCTGCCCGACCCGGAGGCGCGCGCTCGGCCGGACTACGACGACTCGGAGCTGTCACTCGGCGCCGGCGCTGATCCCAACGCCTAGTGATCCGGCTTTTCGACACGTCCACGAGCCTCGAGCCGCTGCGCGAGGAGCTGCGAGCGGCAGTTCTGCGGGTTCTGGACTCGGGCGTGTTCGTACTCGGACCGGAGGTCGAGGCTTTCGAGCGCGAGCTCGCCGAGTACGTCGGCACCTCGCACGCGATCGGTGTCGGCAACGGGACCGACGCGATCACGATCGCGCTGCGCGCGCTCGACGTCGGCCCTGGCGACGAGGTCGTCGTCCCGTCGTTCACGTTCTATGCCAGCGCCGAGGCGATCCCCCCGACCGGCGCCCGCCCGGTGTTCTGTGACATCGACCCCGACACGTTCTGCGTAACGCCCGAGACGGTCGCGGCCGCGCTGACGCCGAAGACCAAGGCGGTGATCGCCGTGCACCTGTTCGGCAACGTCGCTCCGGTCGCCGAGATCGAGGCACTCGGGGTTCCGGTGATCGAGGACGCGGCCCAGTCGCTCGGGAGCAAGGCCGCGAGCGGCCGGCCCGGCTCGCTCGGGAAGATCGCGACCTTCAGCTTCTACCCCTCGAAGAACCTCGGCGCGTTCGGTGACGGCGGCGCGGTCACGACGTCAGATCCTGTACTCGCGCAACGGGTGCGGAGCCTGCGCTTTCATGGTTCGCGCGACAAGGTCACGTTCGACGAGGTCGGCTACAACTCGCGTCTGGACGCGATCCAGGCGGCGATCCTGCGCGTACAGCTCCCACACCTCGACAACTGGTCCGATGGCCGGCGGGCCGCCGCGGACCACTACCGGCGCGCCGGCCTGGGTGAGCTCGTCGCGCTGCCGCGACCGACGGCCGGCGCTGACCCGGCCTGGCATCTGTTCGTCGTGCGGACGCCCGATCCCGACTCACTCGCCGCGGCGCTGGCTGAGCGCGGGATCGAGGCTCGCAGCTACTACCGGGCAGCCACCCACGAGCAGCCGGCGATGCGCGAGTTCGCGCCCGCGATCGCGCTACCGGCGACCGAGGCCGCGTCGGCGTCCAACCTGGCGATCCCGATCAGCCCGGTGTTGGGCGAGGCTGAGGCCGAGGAGGTCGTCACGGTGGCGCGGGCGCACCTGCAGACGAGCGCGCTAGCCGCCAGCCGGACTGGGCCCGACTGACGGGTTGGCACGCCCGTCGGGCTCGCTCGCGCCACCGGCCGCACGTCGCAGCGGGCGCACCTCAGCTCCCGGCGGCCGCTGCTGTGCTTGCGCCTCCTCGAGCGCACCGATCCGCGCCGACAGGCCCTTGATTGCGTCCGCCACGGGATCGGGGAGGTGGATCCAGTCCGCGTCGGGGCCCTCGGGCTTGCGCCCCTCGATCCGGACCGGATGGCCGGGATTGCCGACTACGGTCGAGTTCGGCGGCACGTCGTGGATCACCACCGTATTGGCGCCGATCTTCGCTCCGTGGCCGACCGTAATCGGTCCGAGCAGCTTGGCCCCCGAGCCGATCGTCACGTTGTCCTCGATCGTCGGATGGCGCTTGCCGGTCTGAAAGCCCGTGCCGCCGAGCGTCACGCCCTGATACAGCGTGACGTCGTCACCGATCTGCGCCGTCTCGCCGATCACCACGCCCATCCCGTGGTCGATGAAGAAGCCGTCGCCGATCTCGGCCGCCGGGTGGATTTCGATTCCGGTGATCGAGCGGGCGGCGGCCGCGATCAGCCGCGGCAGCAGCGGCGCACCGCCTTCGTGCAGCGTATGGGCGAGACGATGCGCCAGCAGCGCGTGAACGCCGGGCCACGCGACGAGGACCTCAAGTGACCCGACCTCGCGGGCGGCCGGGTCCCGTATCCGAGCCGTCGAAACGTCGCGCCCGATCTCTGCGACCGTCCGCCGGATCAGGCCAAGCCCGAGCATCGACAGAAGCCTAGCGAGGCGGGGCGCTCGGCCCGTCAGGCCACGATGAACGGCCGTCGCGACTTCCAGCCGGGGCCCTCATGGCGCGAAGAACGGCGTCGAGACGTACCGCTCGCCCGAGTCCGGCAAGATCGTCGCGATCCGCGCGCCGCGCGATTCGGGCCGCGCGGCGATCTCGAGCGACGCCCAGACCGCGGCACCGCATGAGATTCCCGCCAGCACCCCCTCGCGTCGCGCGAGCTGGCGCGCGGTCGTGATCGCGCTCTCGTCATCGACCGCGATCACCTCGTCGAGCAGCTCGCGATTGAGCACCTGCGGGATGAACCCGGCGCCGATGCCCTGGATCTTGTGTGGTCCCGGGCGACCGCCCGACAGGACGGCTGAGCTGCGCGGCTCGACCGCCACCACCCGGCAGTCAGGGTTGTGCTCCTTGAGCACCTCTCCCACCCCGGTCACGGTGCCGCCGGTCCCGACGCCTGCGACGAACACGTCGATCCGACCGTCGAGCGCCTCGAGCAGCTCCGGTCCCGTCGTTCGGCGGTGGATCCCCGGGTTGGCGGGGTTCGAGAACTGGTCGGGGAGGAAGACGTCATCGCCCGCCGCGAGCTCTCTCGCGGCATCGACCGCTTCGGTCATGCCGCCGAGTGACTCGGTCACCTGGACGCGCGCACCGTACAGGCGCAGAAGCCCCTCGCGCTCGCGGCTCATCCCCTGCGGAAGCGTGAGGATCAGCTCGTAGCCCTTCGCCGCGCAGACGAACGCGAGCGCGATCCCGGTGTTGCCGCTGGTCGCCTCGACGATCGTCGTGCGCCCGGGCTCGATCCGGCCCTCGCGCTCCGCGGCCTCGATCATCGCGACGCCGATCCGGTCCTTGACGCTGCCGCCCGGATTGAACGCCTCGAGCTTGGCGAACAGCTCGACGTCGTGCCCGCGCGTCATCCGGTCGAGCACCACGACGGGCGTGCGGCCGACCAGGTCGGCGACGTTGGACGAGACCCGCGTCATGCGCCTGGAGCCTAGACGTGATCGCCGGGTCGCGCTTGGGCATGGACTACCATCTCGGCCTGTGGTCTGGACACCTTCTGGATCGAAAACGTCACAAAGACAGGCTCGCTCGCGCTCGGGTAGGCGCCGCCCGGCGACGCGTGCCATGCCTCGGGAATGAGCACACGATCCCGATCGGCGACCCGAAGTACCGCGGGGCAAGCGCAGATGCACACACCCGTTCGATATACCCACGAGACTCGCAGACGGCGCGGTGCGCCCTGGGTTGGCACCCGGGGCAACTCGTGCCCGCAGTCGATCTGCCCTAACTAGTTTGCGTTCTCGTCAGCGCGGTAGGAGTAGGGGATCGAGAATCCCGCCGCCGGAGGCGTGGCCGACAGCCATAGCCACCAAGCCCGAGCCTGCCCGGCGGGCTAAGGGCCGGCTGGCCCGCGAATACGATCGGACCGGATGTCAGTAGACGGACATAGCCCCGAGTCGCGGCTTTCACGCCGTCAGCTCCTCAAGGTCGCCGGCGTGGCCGCGGTCGGCGCCTGGGCACTTGACGGGTCGCGCCTGCTGAGCAGCTCGGAATCGCTGCTCGTCGGCGGCCCTCAGATCCAGGCGCCGAATAACGCGATCCACGTGTTCCGTTCACGACCCGACCTGCGCCCGGCTGCCGCGTCGGTCGCCGGGTCATTCGGATCTGGGAGCCACCTGTTCCTGGGCCCGAAGGCGGTCCACGGGGCGCAGGGCGGGCCTCTGATCGTCGACTCCCACGGACACCCGGTCTTCTTCCGCCCGGTCGTCCGGTGGGCGACCAACGTCCGCGTCCAGCAGTACCAAGGTGAGCCGGTCCTGACCTGGTGGGAGGGCGTGGTCGATAAACAGGGCTACGGCCATGGCGAGGGCGTGATCGTCGATCGCGCGTACCGCGAGATCGCCCGGATCAGGGCAGTCGGTGGCCACACCGTCGATCTGCACGAGTTCCTGCTCACGCCCGAAGGCACCGCGCTCGTCACGTGCCGTCCGCCGATCGTCCACGCCGACGTCAGCGCGATCGGCGGCCCTCAACATGGGACCGTGTACGAGTCGATCGTCCAGGAGATCGACGTACGGACCGGTCGGCTCGTGTTCGAGTGGCGCGGGCTCGATCACGTGCCGATCGCCGAGAGCTACCGCGCGCCGGGCGGTGTCGTCGATTACCTGCACGTGAACTCGATCCAGCGCCTGCCCGACGGCCACCTGCTGCTCTCGGCGCGCAACACATGGGCGGTATACAAGATCGATCGCCGCTCGGGAGCGGTGATCTGGCGCCTCGGCGGCAAGCGCAGCGACTTCGCCGTCCCGCCGGCGGCTCGGTTCTCCTGGCAGCACGACGCTCGCAATCCGCTGCCCGGAGTCTTGACGCTGTTCGACAACGGCTCCGATGGCCCGATCCGGACCGCGGCTCAGTCACGAGCGCTGAGGTTCGCCGTCGACGAGCGCCATCGGACCGTTCGCCTGACGCATGCCTACCGGCATCCCGACCCGCTGCTCGCGTCGTCGATGGGCAGCGTCGAGATCCTCACCAACGGGCACGTGATCGTCGGCTGGGGGGCGGAGCCGTTCATCAGCGAATTCACCCCCGACGGGAGGACGATGGCCGACCTGCGGCTGGTGCCCGGGCAGCTCTCCTACCGCGGCTTTCGCCAGCCCTGGCTCGGAACCCCGGAGTCGGCGCCCGCGCTCGTCGTCCGGCGCAAGCCGCGAACCGGAGAGCGAACGCTCTACACGAGCTGGAACGGCTCGACCGAGACCGCGTACTGGCAGATCCTGCTGGGCCCGCACCCGAGCGCCATGGCGCCCGCGGGAACCGCCCCGCGGACCGGCTTTGAGACCGCGATCGCCCTCGGTACCGCTGACGGCTACGTCGCGGTGGTCGCGCTCGACCGCTTCGGCGGCCAACTCGCGCGGAGCAAGACGATCGTGGCCTGAGCCCGCGTCAGGAAGAGCGCCGGCTCGCGGGCCCGCCTGCTACGGGCGAGCCCACGAGCTGAGGTCAGGCGCCCGGGCGCTGCCGGCCGACGATCAAGTCGCCGCCGACAGCGGCTCCTGGTCGGCGTCCTCAGCGCGATAGCGCTGGATCGCCAGCAGCGCGCCGTCGGTGATCCGCTCGGCGAACTGCTTTGAGTCGTTGACGGCCGGGAAAGGCTGGTCGGGGACCGGCACCTCGAGGAACTCGCACAGCGGCTCCCAGCCATCGGCCACCGACCAGACCAGCAGCCGCTCGGCGGGCACGATCTGCTTTATCCCGTCGTTGTAGCGCTCCATCGCATCGCTCATGTACTCCGCGGTCGTGCTCTCGTCTTCCATCAGGCCGCTGGCGTTCCACATCTGGTCCATCAGCGACATGTAGGAGTCCCACTTGGGGTCGACGTCGCGCCACGCATCCGAAATGTGACGGAGGAACATGTCTCCGTACAGAACGCCCCAGATCGTGTCGCGCATGCTCCGCGCCCACGAGTCGCCGCTGCGGACGCTGAGCAGCACCTTGGCGTCGGGGTACACGTCGATCAGGTCCTTGGTGAAGAACGATCCGGGCCAGTCGACGGTCGCCTCGAAGTCGCCGAGCACCTCATCGATCGCCAGCTCCTTGTGCAGCACCTTGCGCCAACGCTCGGTCTCGTCGAGCTCCCCGAGCACGTTGACCATGTGGTAGCAGGGCGCAAGACCCAGCATCTCGAGTGCGATCTTCTGCGACAGCGTGCCGGTACGCGGCAAGCCGGCTCCGATCAATTTCATCTGCTTGCTCCGTTCTGTTCGTGGATTAGACGGATGCCACCCGGGCGAGCTGCGGCAGCCTCTTGAAGTCGTTCGTGCGCCACGTGACCCGTGGTGCCGTTGGTGCCGTTGGTGCCGTTGAAGCCGTTGGAGCCGTTGGAGCCGTCGAGCAACTCCAGCACGGCGGCGACCGCGCGCGGCACGCTCATTCCATCGGTCAACGTCAGGTCGGCCCTGCTGGGCGGCTCGTACGGCGCGTCGACGCCGGTGAAACCGTGAATCTCGCCCGCCTGCGCCCGGCTGTAGAGCGACTTTGGATCACGGGCCTTACACACCTCGAGCGGCGTGTCGACGAACACCTCGATGAAGCGCAGGCCGCAGCGCTCGTGGCGCTCGCGAACCTCAACCCGCGCGGAGTCCACCGGTGACACGAGCGCGACGATCGCGATCGCGCCGGCGTCGGCGAACAGACGCGCGAGCTCGCCGACACGCACCATGTTTGCGGCGCGATCTGACTCGCTGAAGCCAAGGTCTCCGCAGATGCCGTGGCGCAGGTTGTCGCCGTCGAGCAGGTAGGCGAACCGGCCCGCCGACACGAGGCGCTCTTCGAGCCCCGCGCCGATCGTCGACTTGCCCGACGCCGGCAGCCCGGTGAGCCAGACGGTCGCACCCCGTGCTCGGAGTGACTGCCACCGTTGTGCACGGGAGATGTTCCCTTGCTGCCATGTCACGTTGCTGCTGCGTTCCATCGTCAACCCCCCAGAGTGTCTCCAGAAGCGCCCTGCAGTTTGTGCACTGTCACTTGCATGTCTGTCAACGCCAGCCGGCCTACACGACCGCCGAGCGTCCAAGCTCCTTTCCGCTGCGGTCGACCGCGACGACCGCGAAGTAAGGGCCGGTCGAGTTGACGGCGATCGGCGTCTCGAAGCCTCCCCACGGCTGCGAGCCGACCGGAGTCAGCGACGTCTTGTTGGGGCCCGCGAGAACGGTCCAGCTATCGATCTCGGTCGCCCCGTTCCAGCTCGCCCAGACAACGAAGCCACTCGCCGGATTGGCCTTGGCCACGACCTGCGGAGGCTCGGCCGGCTGGCCGACCCAGTTGGCAGCGAAGGTGCGATAGGAACGGACGCCAATCGGGAGCTGGCCGGTGAGCAGCAGGGTGCCGTCCGAGGCGAACTCCGAGAAGTACGGCTGGTCACCCCAGCCGACGAACACCCTCCCATCGTCGAGCACCTGCACGCTCCCGAGCGTGTTGGAGAGAAAGCGCGCCGGGTGGATGTATGCCTGCGCGAGATCCACGCGCATCGCGCTCGTATCAACTGACAGCGACAGGCCGCGCGATTGGCGCTCCTTCTTGGGCCCCGCGTTGTCGAACACCGTCAGGCCGTTGGCTCCGTTCTGCCGCGCATGGTGCTGCCAGTAGAACTTCGCCGCGCTCGAGAGGCTGAAATTCGAGCGCTTGCCGTTCAGGCGCCAGATGATCTTGCCGCTGGAACGGTCGACCTTGTACAGCGTCCAGGTGTTGCGACCCGAGATCAGCAGGTTGCCGTCGTCCATCTCGGCGACCGAGTTGATGTGGAAGTAGTCAAACGTTCCCTTCGGGTTCGCCGGCGGGTTCTGGAAGCTCTCGTCGAGCGGTACATGGTCCAGGCTGCGCCAGTCGAACAGGACCTTGCCGGTCTTGAGGTCGATCTCCTGGGCGTGGCCGACGAACACCTTGCCGGTGCGCTTCTGGCCCACTTTTGACAAATCGGCGGTCGTGGTCTCGTAGGCGGTGATCAGCGCCGTGCCCGACGAGGTCAGGTTGAGCTCGTGCAGGTCGGTCTGCAGGCCGTCACCGGCCTTGACGTTCGCGATCGTCTTGTATGAGCCGTCGGCGATTTCCCCGACGCCGAGGCCGTGAGCGCCGATTACCTCGCCCTGCCACCACGTGAGGACGGGCTTGCCCTGGTCAAACTGGGTGTTGAAGTCAAACGGCTTGCCGGCCGTCATCGGCGAGAACCAGACCAGCCGCCCCTGGCGGTCGAGGATCATCAGGCCCTGCTGGGCAGGGGCGTCGGGCACGTAGTTGGTCGGGGCGACGAAGATGTACGGCGGCGTGCTCGACTGGCTCGAGAGGCTCCCGACCGGGGTGACGGTGACCGCCGGCGGACGGAGGTCCGGGCGGGTCACGAACGTCCGCACCTGCGACGAGCCGGCCGTGGGCGTCGCCGCCGGGGCGGGCGCGGGAGCCGGCTTCGGAGGCGGGGAGCTGCCGCTCGGCGCCAGCTCGTAGCCGATCACGCCGGCGGCGCCGACCGCCGCGACCCCCGCCGCCTTTGGGAGGAACTCGCGCCGACTGATGCCCTTCTGTTTCGGGGTCGTCGCCAACGCCCCGCCTCTCACCCGCTCAGCCCGAAGGCCTTCGAGGTTCCGAGCACCTTGCCGTTGGCGTCGAGCGCCTGGACCTCGAAGCGCTGGTCGCCGCCGTGCACCGGGATCGCCGTCTCAAAGCCCGACCGCGACTTCTGCGCGACGGTCGTCAGCGTGCCGCTGCCGTTCGAGGCCAGCACCTTCCAGCCGGCGAGCTTGGTGGCGCCGTTCCAGCTTGCGTACACGGTCGTCTGTGAGCCCTGCCTGCGTGCGGCGCCGCTGGGTGGATAGAGCGGCAGCCCGACCCAGTGCTGGAGATAGGCGCGGTAGCTGATGTCGGGCGTCGGAAATGCCGCGTCGTACAGGAGCTTGCCGGACTTCGAGAACTCCGACAGGAACGGCACCTCGCCCCAGCCGACGAACACCCGGCCGTTGGGAAGGATCTGGGTGTTGCCCATATAACGCGAGTGGAACGTCGTGCCGTGCGAGTACTGGGCGACGACGGTCGCGGTGTGCTGAGCGGTGTTGAGCTTGAGCTCGAGGCCGCGCGACGGCCCGGTGGCCGACAGGAACTGCCCGGCGCCGGTGATCTCGCAGCAGTGATCGTCGAACAGCGTCACGTCCGAGCTGCCGTGCAGTTGGACGTCGTGCTGCCACTGGAACTTGGCGTTATCGGGGAGGGTGAAACTCGAGTGCTTGCCGCCGAGCGTCCAGATGATCTTGCCCGTCTTGATGTTGACCAGGTACGCGGCCCACGTGCTGCGCATCGAGACAATGAACGTCCCGTTGTTGTTGATGCTGACCGAATTGACGTGATAGGCGTCCCACGGGAAGCCGTTCGGCGGCGGCTGGGTATAGGAGTCCGACAGCTTGATGTGGTCCGACGCGTTCCACGTGTAGAGCAGCTTGCCGGTCTTGAGGCTGTACTCCTGGACCGCCGACTGGACGAGCGTGCCGCCGTTGACGCCGCCGTACTTCGCCAGGTCGGCGGGCACGTTCCGGTTCGACGTGACCCATGCGTTGTCGCCCCGGATCACCATCTCGTGCAGCGTCGGGATCCACCCGTTCGTGCCCTTCAGGGTGGCGATCCGCTGGTAATGCTGGTTGACCACCACATCCTCGCCGCTGTTGATCTGACCGGTGGCGGTGACGTCACCCTGCCACCACGTCAAGACGGGTTTGCCGGCGTAGACCTGAGCGTGGAAGTTGCCTGCCAGGACGTTGGTCGGGACCGGGTGAAACCACACCGGGTGCAAGTTGGCGTCGAGCATCAGCGGTCCGCTCTGGCCGACCATCGGCGTCTGCGTCAGGTCATAGAAGTTGGCGACCATGATGTAGCCGGGAAGCGGTGTCGCGCCCGGGGCCGAGGTCTCGAGCTGCATCTTGGGTGGGTGCAGGCCCGGCGCGGACACGAACGTGTAGGCGCCGTTGGTCGTGTAGGCCCCAATCGGTGCAGCGTGCGAGCGCGGCACGGCGAACTCGACCACCGCGAACAGCGCGATCACGGCGACCGCCGCCGATGCCACGCGCCGTCCCGCTCGATGCTGCGCCTCGGCCTCGGCGCCGGGGACCAGCAGGAACGTCAGCAGCGCGGCGACCGCCACCAGCCCGGCGGCGATCAAGTAGCCGAGCCTGAAGCCGTCGGTCAGCGCCTGCGGGACCGGATGGCCCTCGCCCACCAAGTGGCTCGTAAAGAGCGTCGCGATCGAGATCAGGACCGCGAGCCCGAGCCCGCCCCCGACCTGGCGCGAGGTGTTGACGAGTCCTGACGCGAGCCCCGCCTGTCCTTGCGACGCGCTCTGAGTCGCGGCGATCGTCGACGGGACGATCGAGAAGCCGATCCCGATCGCGGTCAGGATGCCCGGCACCATGATGTACTGGATCGCGCTGCCGCCATCGGCGATCCGCGCGAAAAGCGCCATCCCGGCAGCCATCGCGAGCAGTCCGCAGCCGAGCACCGTCCGCACGCCGGCGCGTCCGACGAGCTTGCCCGCCTGCGAGGCGCAGGCGAAGATCACGAGCGCCACCGGCAGGAACACGAGGCCGGTCGTGAGCGGCGACAGGGCGAGCACCTGTTGCAGGTACAGCGACCCCATGTACCACATCGGGAAGATGGCGGCGCTGAACAGCAGCACGATCGCGTTGACGACCCGCAGGGGCTTCGTGAACGCCTTCGGCGGCACGAGTGGTGACTTCGCACGCTTCTCGATCATCGGGAAGAACGTGAGCAGGATCGACCCGATCGCGATCGGGACGAGCGCCTCCGCCGAACCCCAGCCCTGGCTGCCGGCGGTGACGCCGCCGTAGGCCGAGATCAGCAGGCCGACCGTGAGAACCAGCGCGCCGGCCAGGTCGAAACCCTTGCGTTCCGTGGAGCGACGCTCTGCGACCACCCGGGTCGCCGCGATCGCTGCCGCGAGGCCGATCGGCGCGTTGATCAGCAGCACCCACCGCCAGCTGGCCTCCTGCGTGATGAACCCGCCAAGCAGCGTGCCGGCGGCGCCTCCGGCGCCGTTCATCGCTCCCCAGAGGGCGATCGCGCGGTGGCGCTCGGGCCCGGCGGCGAACGAGGAGGTGATGATCGCCAGCGACGAGGCCGCCATCGCGGCGCCGCCAAGGCCTTGGATCGCACGCGCCAGGATCAGCACCCCACTCGTGGGCGCGAGTCCGCCGCTCAGGGACGCCAGCCCGAACAACAGCAACGCGGCGACGAATGTCCGACGCTGCCCCAGGATGTCCGAGGCACGTCCGGCGAGCATCAAGAAGCCCGCGAACACGATCGCGTAAGCGTCGACGACCCACTGCAGGTCCGCCGAGGAGAAGCGGAGGCTCTCCTGAATCGACGGCAGCGCGACGTTGACGATCGAGAGATCGAGGATCACCATGAACTGCGCGACGCAGCAGACGCCGAGCAGGAGGCCCTTGCCCGGGAGCTCGGCGTTCCTGGGGCGGCTCGGGCGCCGGGTCGCTACTGGGTGTGCGGATGCTGACGCTCACTGCCCGGCTCCTCGGGCGCAGCACGTGGCTTCACCGCAACAGGGAGCAGGAACGGACTCGGAGGTCGACCGTCCGGATTTCACGGCCGTCAGTACCCGCCGCCGGTTGTCGACTTGATCGGGTTCCCTGAAGGAGAGACGAGGTACCAGATCCCGCCGTTCTGGGCTACCCCAGCTCCGGAGGTCAGACCGGACCCGGTGTGCGTATAGAGCGCGTGCTTGTTGTAGAGCACCTGCTCGGTACCGTCACTGCGCTTGAAGGTCGACAGCATCGAAGAGTTGACGCCCGGCCCGGCGGTCGGCGAGCCGTTGGCGGCCAGCGGCGGCCACTGAGAGGTGCACGACCCGGTGCACTTGCTCCCGCCCGAGGGGTCCGCCGTGAGCAGGTACAGCGTCTTCCCGGACGGCGTGGCGAGCACCGAGCCGTAGCCCGCCACCTTCTTCGTGATCACGGTGGCCGACGATGACGATCCCGACCCGCCCGAGTTGCCGCCGCTCGAGGAGCTGCCACAGGCGGACAGGACGAGCGCGCCCGTCACGAGCGTGGTTATCAGTGCAGTCTTAATTTTTGTCTTCCTCGGATTCACGAGGTGAGGGGGCGGCTCAAATGTTGCGTGCGAAATCGATCATCAGGCAACCCCAGCGTGTCAGATGTCCAGAACGGATTCGTGCATCAGCGAAGGCCAACTCTGCTGTCCGTAGCGATTTTGAGCGCCAATCTAGCTAACGAGACAGGCACGGCAATCTAACACGAACCTAACCGGACGCGAAATAATGCTACGCGGGGCAACGTAAAGCCCCCGTCAAGTCGCCCGCCGACCCAATGTAAGGCCCCCGTCAAGGTCAGCGGCGCCGAAGATCGCCGCGCCGGGTCGATCTGCTACCCATTCCGCGGCATGAGTTCACGCACGCACAAGGGTAGCGCCCCAAAAACGCCCGGCAGTCCGACAACCGGCCCGTCAGCGGCCTCCGAGAAAAGACCAACGCCCCGAGACGACTCGGCGCCGGACCGCAGCCGCCGGGAGTTCCTGCGCTACACGGCGGGCGCCGTCGCCGGCGGCGCCGGATTGGCGCTCACCGCGTGCGGTTCGTCGCGGGCGACCAGCCGGACCGTCAAGGTCGCGGCCGCCCTTCCGAGGCTCAAATCCAAGCCCGGCGGCATCTACAAGCACGGGGTCCAGCACCTGAAGTCGACGAGCGTGCGCCCGCCGCAGATCCACATCGACCACCGCGCGCACAACGTGGTGCCCGGCGTCGTGTTGACCGATGCCCACGCCGGACCCTCACAGCAGGGGCCTCTGATCTTCGACTCGACCGGGCGGCTGGTCTGGTTCAAGCCCCTCCCGAAGGGGCAACGTGCATTCAACCTCCGCGTTCAGAGCTACCAGGGTCAGCCGGTGATCACGTGGTTCGAAGGCGCCGTGGTGTCAGCCCACGGCGTCGGCCACTACGAGATCTACGACCAGCAATACCGCCAGATCGCCCAAGTTCACGCCGGCAACGGCTACCAGGCCGACCTGCACGAGTTCTTGCTCACCGACCGCGGCACCGCGCTGTTCACGGCGTACGGCAAAGCCACCGGCCACCTACCGGGCGGGCGGGTCGGCCCGTATTTCTACGGCGTCGTACAGGAAGTCGACGTCGCGACGGGGAAGGTGCTCTTCCAATGGCGCAGTGACCACCACGTCGGGTTCGGCGCCTCCTACATGCGGGTGCCCACGAAGCGTGGCAACTCGTGGGACTACTTCCACGTCAACTCGATCAGCATCGACCCGAGCGACGACAACCTCATCATCTCGAGCCGCAACACCTGGGCCGTCTATAAGGTCGACCGGAGGTCCGGCAAGGTGCTGTGGAAGCTCGGCGGCAAGGACGGCAACTTCAAGATGGGGGCGGGCACCCACTTCGCCTTCCAGCACCACGTGACGCTGCACCCGGGCGGGATCCTGACGATCTTCGACAACGAGGCCGGTCCGCCCGACGAGGCGAGCCAGTCGCGTGGCCTTGTGCTCTCGATCAACGAGAAGTCGCGGCGCGCGACGATGCGGCGTCAGTACCACCACCACCCATCGGTCCTGTCGCTGGCACTCGGAAGCGTGCAGGAGCTCGACCAGGGGCACACGTTCATCGGCTGGGGCGCGTCGAGCTACTTCACCGAATACGGGGCGGGTGGTCAGGTCCTGTTCGACGGCCGGCTCACGCCCGGCACCTCGTCCTACCGGGCGTTCAGGGACGTCTGGAACGCCACCCCTGCCGCATCGCCGAGCGTCGCCGTGCAGCGCAGCGGCAAGCATGTCCAGCTCCACGTGAGCTGGAACGGCGCGACCGACGTCTCACACTGGGGGATCCTGGGCGGCGCAGGCGCCAACCAACTGACGCAGATCGGCACCGCCGGCGTCGCGGGCTTCGAGACCGAGATCGCGGTGCCCAACGCCCCCCCGGTGCTGGCCGTCGAGGCGCTGGACAGCTCGGGCAAGGTGCTGCACCGATCGCACTCGGTGCGTGCGTAGCGGGGCACGCCTCGCCTACCATCGACCACGCCCCCCGCCTAGCGCAGGCGATCAGCCATCTCGTTGCTCACAATGCGAAGCCCGGCCGTCCGCGGTCGGTTAACCGCGACTTTCGGCCTCCCCACCGTGTTCTGCTCGCGAAGCCACTTCGACCCCGCGTCGAGCGGCAGACCTATCTGGATGGGAGACCCAACGCTCACAGGGGGCATGCGGGCACGGCCGGCCGGCAGGTCAGTCGGGCTGCGTCGCGCTCGGAGCCGGGCGCTGCTCGGGCTCGTGGCGACGGCCGTCACGGCGCTGGCGCTCTGCCTGCCCGGCGTCGCCGGCGCGACGGGACGTAGGGCGGTGGGCCCGCCGGGGATCACGGTTCTCGGCCCGCACCTGCTCAAGAACGGCGTCCCCTGGATCCCGCGCGGGGTGCAGATCGTGGGCCTCGTCGCCCCCGATAACGCCCTCAGCGGCAAGTACGTCGCCGCGCATCAGAACTTCAGCGCCCAGGAGCTCAGCAAGGCGATCGCCGACGGCGCCGACACGGTGCGCTTCCAGGTGTCGAACTTCGGCCTGGACCCCGAGAGCACGATCTACTCGCCGGCGTATGTGCGCGAGGTCCAGAACGGCGTCGAGCTGGCGCGAAGTCTCGGCCTGAGCGTGATCGTCTCGGTCCAGGCCGAGGGGCCGGCCGGACTCAGCTCCCGCTGTCCGCTCCCGGACACCGGCACCGAGCGGGTGTGGACCGAGCTCGCGCAGATGTTCAAGGATGACCCGGGCGTCATGTTCGAGCTCTACAACGAGCCCGGTCTGTCGGCCAACGCGCGCAACTGGCAGCTGTGGCTCAACGGCGGCACCCTGACCCAGGGCAACGGGTCGCCGTGCCAGGCGGTCGGAGTGCAGTCACTCGTCGACGTGATCCGCAGCGAAGGCGCGCTCAACGTGATCATCATCCCCGGGCTTAGCGGCGAGCTGACGCTCGCGGGCATGCCGCTGGTCGTCGACCCGGCGGATCCGGCCAACCCACAGCTCGCCTACGGCATCCACTATCCGACGCTCACCGGTGGCCTCTCGCGCTGGAACACCGCCTTCGGGAACACCTCGGCGCTGTACCCGGTGGTCGTCACCGAGTGGGACCAGAACTCGACTCACGACTGCATCGCCAGTGCACCGACCGCGTCCACGATGCTGCTCGGCTATCTGATGTCCAAGCAGATCGGAGTGGTCGGGTTCGCCTTTGACCTGCCCGGCACGATCATCTCCGACTACACCTCCTATGCGCCGACCAGCTTCAACGCGTTCGCGTGCGGGGTGCCGAACGGCGGCCCCGGCGAGCTCCTGTTCGAGGAGTACGCGGGGCTGGCCCAAGCCGACGCACAGGCACAGGTGGTCGGCGCACCAGCGTGGGCGGTCACGAACACTGCGCTGAGGGCATTCGAGCGGCTCGACCCGGCGCAGGCAACCCATCTGTTCGATTCGCCCCGCACGTACGTGATCGGCGGCAACGCAACCTCGCTCACCAATCTTCAGGCGCCGGCCGCGCTCGCGACCGCGAAGTTCACGAGCGAGACGGCGCTCGCGGCGGCGGTCAAGGACCGCACGCTGCCGCCCGGCACGCGCGCCGTGATGTTCGAGGACGAGTTCGGAACCCAAACGCCGCCCGGCGAGCAGGTCCACCCAGGTACCTACTACTCGCGTGCCGCGCAGGTCGCCCACAAGGCAGGCCTGCTGATGGTGGCCGCGCCATCGGCGAGCCTGGTCTACGCCAAGGCCCCGGACACCCGGCCGGGCCAACTGGGCTCGCAGTTCCTGAAGCTCAACATCGCCGGTGCGGTGGCCAAGTCGGCGGACGTGTTCGAGATCGATGCGCAGGGCAACGAGCAGCACCCGAGCCGGTATGCATCGTTCGTCACCAGCGTCAGCGCCGAAGCGATCGCCGCGCACCCCTCGATCGAACTGCTCGCCGGGCTCAGCACGAACCCGAACGGCCACAAGCAGACCGCGCAGAACCTTCTCAACTCAGCCCTGAAGACCCGCCTCACGGTCGCCGGCTTCGGCCTCAACGACCCGGGCTCGCGCAAGGAGTGCACGGGCTGTGGGAAGTGGTATGCCGGGGTGGCCAACTCGTTCCTGACCGGCCTTTCGATCCGCGGCGGCTGAAAGGGCGGCTCGCGGTCGGTCGAGGTCGCGGTCTGCCTACGCTGCGGCGCGTCCCACGTCGAGGCGTTGCCGTGCGGCCGCGCGATCGACGCCTAGCGCGGCGATCAGCTCGGCGCCGGGATCGGTGGTGCGTCGAACGCCGCGCCGATGCCGACGGCGGCGAGCGCATCGTGATCCATGGCGTCGAGCGTGTCGCGGGCTCCCTGTAGGTCGCATCCGAGGGCCTGCGCCAGGACTGGTCCCCTGAGCAGCCCGAGTATCAGATGCTCGGTGCCGACCTTGCGGTCACCGCGGCGCCGTGCTTCCTCGCGAGCGTCGATGTACGTGCTCCAGGGGTTCCAGGCGCCGGCTGGTTTGGAATGCTTGGTCATGGGAGTCGCTTTCCGTATTTGGCGTGGACTGACTGACGGGTAACGCCGAGCGCGTCACCGATCTGCTGCCAAGACCACCCCTGCTGGCGGGCGGTCGCGACGTGGTCCGCCTCGACCCG
Organism: uncultured Solirubrobacterales bacterium; assembly: GCA_963788005.1. GTDB lineage: Bacteria > Actinomycetota > Thermoleophilia > Solirubrobacterales > Solirubrobacteraceae > Palsa-465. Next base: position 192,392 of record CAWBFH010000011.1, read on the forward strand.
TTCCGCGAGCCGATGCAGAGCTAGAGCGGCGCGGAGCCCCAGCGACAGATCGTTGGACGCGATCGCGGAGGCGATGTCTTCGGCGTTCATGCTGTCAGTCTAGATTGACAACAGGAAATTTGTCAACCCAAACTGACACCGCGTGGCCTCGGGCGGACGAGCGGCTAAGTCCCGCGGCCACCGGAAGGAAACCACCACCAATGTTGGTCCGATCGGGCTCGATCGTGCTGGTATCGGCGGCTGCGCAGCGAGGTTCGGGGTTTAGGCCGACGCCATTACGGCTAGCCGTATTGCGCAAATGCCACTAGTAATGATCGCAGCGGTCGCCGGAGCGGTATGGGTGGGCACCCTCGTCCTCGTCGTCTCGTTGTGCAAGACAGCGGCTGCCGGGGACGCTTCGCTCGAGGCAGCTCGAAGGGACGTTCGCGCCAGCGCGGCCGTAGAGCACTCCGCGCGCCTGGCAGCGGGGCCTGCACGTACCCGACCGAGACCACTCCGTACCGTCCTGCACTAGGCCGCTGGGCGCCCGCCGACGAACTCGTTACACCGACGCTCGACTGGCTGCCGGGCGCGAGGACCCTCAGAAGCAACGAAAGCCCTGCAAATCAGCGCTTTCGAGTTAGATGTGGTACATCGGCGCGCCGGCGGCCTGGATCTCCTGCTCGGCGACCGACGCGATCGTCGCCTCGGCGAGCACTGCGCCGGCCGCCTCGGCGGCCTCGGCGAAGACTCCCTGGGCGCCGCGCCCGAGCGGGCCGTCGAGCAGCTCCACGAGCTCGAGGACGGTGACCTCGGCCGCCGGGCGCGCGAGGCTGTAGCCGCCCTTGACGCCGCGCTGTGAGCGGACCACACCGGCGCGGCGCAGGATCGCGAACAGCTGCTCGAGGAACTGCACCGGTATCTGGCGCCGGCGGGCGAGCTCCGCGATCGGGACCGGTCCGTTGTCGCCGTGGCGATAAAGCTCGACCAGGGCGCCGAGCGCGTACGGGGACTTGGTCGTGATCGAGATCATTCGGGGTCCGATCGTAGCCGGACCGGCGTGGTCCGAGCGGCGCGATCGCCGCCGGCGCGCCGTCTAGATCCAGCCCCGCTCGGTGGCGATCAGCACCGCCTGGGCACGGTCCATTGCGCCGAGCTTGCCGTACACGTTGTGAAGGTGGGTGCGAACCGTGCTGGTCGACAGGCCCAGCTCGGAGGCGATCTGCTTGTAGACCATCCCTCGCGCCAGGCCGCGCAGGACGTCGATCTCGCGCCCTGACAACGGGCACGGATCGACCTTGCGGGGGCGCCCGCTCGAGGACGGCAGCGGCAGCTCGTACATGACCGTGCGAAGGCCGGTCGGGCTGACGCCGACGGCCCGCGCGGACGCGAGCAGCTCCGATGGCGAGATCGGGCCGCCGAGCACATGGTGGGCGAGCATGTCCGCGAGCCTCACGAGCAAGGCCTCCTGCTCGCCCTCTGCGGCATGGTGGCGCTCGATCACGCTTGCGACCGAGCGCGGGAGTCCCCAGCGCCGGGCGAGCACGCCGCCGACGAGCGCGTGGTCGACGCCGAGCTCACGGCGCTCGCGCTGCAGGCGATCCTCGGGCGTAACCGCATCGCCGTGGACCTGACTGGGGTAGCCGGGATAGGCGTGGATCAGGACCAGCTTGCCGATGTCGTGCAGGAGCGAAGTGACGATCAGCCGGTCGCGCGCCTCGTACCCGACCTCGCGCCCGAGCCGGTCGGCGGCACGCTGGGTCGCGACCGCGTGCAGCCGGAAGCGCTCGGGGATGCCCTGCCAGACGGCCGAGCGCTCGAAGAAGTCATACGTCCGGGCACGGGATGCGATCGCATGCACCGTGCGCGGCGTCAGCACCTCGACGCCTGTTACGACGCTGTCGACCCGGCCCTCATGGGGCCCGCTGACCTGGTTGGCGAGTCGCACGACCGTGACCGCGAGCGCGACGTCGGCCTCGACCGCAGACACCACGTTGGCCGTCGAAGGCTCCCCGTCCTCGAACAGTCGCAGCACGCGGTTGCGGGACTCGACCAGCACCGGGTAGACCTCGAGCGCCTCGAAGGCAGCCGTAAGCCTGCGCCCATGGCCCTCGTTGTGGTGGCGCTCCCGGCTTGCGTATGGGTCGGTTGGGGTGATTTTCACAGCGCTAGCCATCGCCACCGTTGACTCACACAGCCCTTTCTGCCTGCGATTGGCCTCGTTGACCACTTCCGTGCATGAACTTGCCCGGCCATCGCCTCAATCATCGGCATTTCCGCGATCCCGGTTTAGCGCTCGCTTCTCGCCTGGTCGCCTTCGGCTCCGGCGCGGCGCAGCGCGGCGTCGATCCGCGCCAGGCTCTGCTCGCGGCCGAGCAGCGCCAGCGACTCGAAGATCCCCGGCGATACCGTCTGTCCCGCGATCGCGACCCGAACCGGCTGGAACACCTGGCCCGGCTTTGACCCCGTGCTCTCGACGACCCCGCGCAGGGCGCTCTCGATCGCCTCGGCGTCGAACGGGTCAACCGCGGCAAGCGCAGCGCGCGCCTGGGTCAGCGCCGGCACCGCCCCGTCCTTGCCGATCGTCTTCGCAAACGCCGCCGGGTCGTCGACCGGTCCGTCGAACACGAACGAAACCAGCGGCCAGAATTCGGTCAGCGTCTGGATCTTCTCGCGCGAGATGGCGACGGCGCCGGACAGGCCGGAACGGCCGGTGAATCGCTCCAGCCGGCCGGTCAGCTCATCGGGATCGAGCTCGCGCAGGTGGCGGCCGTTCATGTGGCGCAACTTGCGCTCGTCGAACACCGCCGGGTTGCGGGACACGCGCTCGAGGCGGAAGCGCTCGGCCAACTCGCCGAGCGTGAAGTGCTCCTCGTCGGCGGCAAAGCCGGCACCGAGCAGCGCTATGTAGTTGTCGACCGCCTCGGGCAGGTACCCGGCGTCGCGTAGCTCCTGAACCGACGCGGCGCCGTGGCGCTTTGACAGTTTGCGCCCGTCAGGCCCATGCAGCAACGGCAGGTGCGCATAGCGCGGTGATGCCGCCCCCAGGGCTTCGAGCACCAGCAGCTGCTTGGGCGTGTTGGAGAGATGGTCCTCGCCGCGGACGACGTGCGTGATCTCGGCATCGAGGTCGTCGATCGCGACCGCGAAGTTGTACAGCGGCGAGCCATCGGCCCGCGCGATCACCGGGTCGTCCATGCTGACGTTCGGGAAGTGCGTCTCGCCCCTGATCACGTCATCGACGATCGTCTGGCCCTCGTCGGGAACATGCAGACGGACGGCGCCCTCGTCCTCGGCCGCGCCGCGGAAGCCACGCTCTGAGCCGTGCCTGAGCTTGAACTCGTTGACGTCATCGGCGGTCGCGCTCGAGCGGTACGCGTGTCCGTCGGCGAGCAGTTGCGCGAGTGCTTCGCGGTGGCGCTCGGAGCGCTCTGACTGGAAGATCGGCCCCTCGTCCCAATCGAGGCCGAGCCACCGCAGCGCATCGAGGATCTGCTCGACGTTCTCGGGCGTCGAGCGTTCGCGGTCTGTATCTTCGATCCGCAGCACGAGCGTGCCCGCTCGCTGTTGGGCAGTCTCGCCGGGCCCGTGGGCGAGCAGCCAGTTGTACAGCGCGGTGCGGGCGCCACCGATGTGCAGCGCCCCTGTCGGAGAGGGAGCAAAACGAACTCGCATGAGAACCTGAACCAGCATGCTAATCGGCGCCCACGTGTCCCCAGCTGGTGGCCTCCCGAAAGCCGTCGAGCGCGGCACCGAACGCGGTTGCGAAGCGATCCAGATCTTCAACCAGTCGCCGCGCATGTGGCGCCCCACGGCCTACACCGAGGATGACTTTGCGGCCTTCCGCGAGGCGCTCAAGAACAGCCGGATCAAGGCGGTCGTGATCCACGCCGTGTACCTGATCAACTGCGCCTCCGAGGACCGCGAGATCCGCACCAAGTCTCGGACCTCGCTGATCCAGTCGCTGCGGGTCGGCGCCGGGATTGGCGCCGCCGGCGTGGTGCTGCATCCCGGTTCGGCCAAGCAGGGCGATGTCGGACGCGCGATCAAGCGCGCGGGCAAGGTGATCGGCGAGGCCCTATCGGATTCCGAGCGCTGCGAGCTGCATCTCGAGGACACCGCCGGCGCCGGCGGGACCCTGGGGCGCTCGTTCGAGGAGCTCGAGGCGCTGCTCGACGCGGCCGGTGGCGGCCGGCGGCTCGGCATCTGCCTGGACTCCTGCCACCTGTTCGCCTCGGGCTATGACATCCGGACCGCCGACGGGATCACCGACACGCTCGACCAGCTCGACCGGGTCGTCGGTCTCAAACGACTGGGCTCGCTGCACGTCAACGACTCCAAGACGGGGCTCGGCTCAAACCGAGATCGTCACGCGCTGCTTGGCGAAGGCGAGCTCGGGGACCGGGGACTGTCGGCGTTCCTCTCCGAGCCCCGCTTCGAGCGCCTTCCCGTCGTGCTCGAGACCGATCCGACCGCCGAGCAGGTGGCGCTCGCGTTCAAGCTGCGAAAGCGCGGGCAGGCGGCGCGCAAGCGGCGCGCGGCGCGGGCGCAAGCGAAGCGAGGCTCGGCGGGCGCGCAGCGCCGCCGCGAAGTCAGATAGCGTGCCGCAGCGATGAGCAGTACGAGCCGCAACGCCGACGCGCTGGTGGTCTTCGGGATCACGGGCGATCTGGCGCGCAAGCAGACGCTGCGGTCGCTCTACCGCCTCGAGCGCCGCCGGCAGCTCGACTGCCCGGTGATCGGCGTCGCGCGCAGCGACTGGTCAGACCAGCGCCTGCGCGAGCACGCCCGCAGGTCGATCCAGGAAACCGGAGAGAAGATCTCAGAGCGCGTGTTCTCGCGCTTCGCCCGCCGGCTGACGTACGTCGGCGGCGACTCCGCCGACCCGGACACCTACAAGCGCTTGGCCGCGGCGCTCGGCGATGCCTCGTTTCCGACCTTCTATCTCGAGATCCCGCCGTCTCTGTTTGCGACCGTGGTCGGGGGCCTGTCCGAGCCAGGGGCTCTGTCTCGCGGGGCCAGCGCGTCGTGGTCGAGAAGCCGTTCGGCGACGATCTGCGCTCGGCGCGGGCGCTCTCGCGCGACCTGCACCGCTACCTCGACGAGTCACAGCTGTACCGCATCGATCACTTCCTGGGCAAGATGGGGCTCGAGGAGTTCGCCTACCTGCGGTTCGCGAACACGATGCTCGAGCCGGTCTGGAACCGCAACTACATCTCCTCGGTTCAGATCACGATGGCGGAGGAGTTCGGCGTCGAGCGACGCGGGAGCTTCTACGACCCGGTCGGCGCGCTGCGCGACGTGGTCGAAAACCACATGATGCAGCTGCTCGCCGCGGCAGCGATGGAGCCGCCCGGGGGCGCCGACGCCGAGACCCAAAAGGACGCCAAGTACGACGTCTTTCGCGCGATGGCCGATGCCGATCCCAATCAGTGCGTTCGCGGTCAGTACCGCGGCTACCGCAGCACCGAGGGGCGTCAAGGCGGGGTCGACCACCGAGACCTACATCGCGCTCCGGCTCGAGATCAACAACTGGCGCTGGGGAGGGGTGCCGTTCTTTCTGCGGACCGGCAAGCACCTCCCGGTGACGCAGACCGAAGTGCGCCTGATCTTCAAGGAGCCGCCGCGGCTGCAGTTCATCTCGGGCCGCCATCGCGCGCCGGCCCCGAACCAGATCGTGGTGCGGATCGACCCGCACACCGGGGTCGAGATCGTGCTTGACGCGCACCGGGCCGACCGCCCGGCTCCGTCAGAGATCGACTTCGAGATGCGCTTCGACCGCCAGGGCGGCGAGGACCCGACCCCCTACGAGGTCCTGCTGCACGCGGCGCTGATCGGCGACAGCAGCCACTTCACCCGCGAGGACAGCGTCGAGGAGACCTGGCGTGTCGTGCAGCCGCTGCTCGACTCGCCGCCGCCGGCGCGCCCCTACCCGAAGGGCTCCTGGGGGCCGGCGGAGGCCGACAAGCTGGTCGCGCGGTTCGGCGGCTGGCGCTCGCCCTGGCTGCCCGATTAGCGCTGCTGCCCGACTCGGCCGTTATGGCGCGCCCGAGTTAGGGCCGGTCCGGACCGGGTATGAGGCACGAGAGGCGCGGCCGCTGGCGCGCGATGAGACCCCCCGAACGAGAGAACGAACGCGATGAGAAGCAGCCTCTTGACCATCGTCTACCTGATCGTCGGCGTGTTCGTCGCTGCGTCACATCACTACTTCGCGCACGTCGACACGATCAGGCTCGTCGTGTCGGCGCTGCTTGCCATCCTTCTGTGGCCGCTGCTGCTGGTCGGAATCAACCTGCACGTCAAATAGGGGCCCGACCGATTAGCCGGGCACGCCGACCGAGGGCGTCCGGCAGACGGCCGCCCGCCCCACCGCGGGCACGCCATGCGGTGGACGCGCGCGGCAGACGCGTCCTCAGACGCGTCAGGCGACGGCCGCCGGAGCGGCCGCCCGCGCCGAGTCGCGCTCGAGCAGGGCGGTGCCGAGCAGCTGTTCGAGCTGCGCGTGCAGGCCGGCGCTGCGGGTGACGCGGAAGCTCGGCCCCAGCTTCAGGCGGCGATGACCGGCCGAAGTGCTCAGTTCGATAACGACGTCGGCATCGCCCGGGTACTCGGCTAGAACGTCCTTGAGCTCGCCGAGTGCCGTGGCCGGCAGCGCGGTCGCGTCCAGGCGTAGCCGCAGCGCGCTCGGCGGCAGTCTCCGCGCCTCCTCAACCGCCTTGGCCTTCGCCTCGTGCACCTCGCTCTCGCTCGGCTCGAAGCGCTCGACCTGCTGGGCGACGAGGCAGGTCGTGTCGCGGTCCTTGTGGTCCACCTTGCCGCGCACGAGGACGATCGAGTCGGTCTCGAGCGCATCCTGGCTGGCATTCAGCGCCTTGTCGAAGACGATGATCTCGACCGATGCGTCGAGGTCATAGAGCGTGGCGAACATCATCATGTCGCCCTTCTTGGTCTTGATCTTCTTGGACTGGGTCACCATCCCCCCCACCGTCACCCAGTCACCGTCGCGCCGACTGGTGACCTCGGCCAGCGTGCTGTCACACCGCGCGCGCAGTGCCGGTCCGACCTCCTTCAGCGGGTGCTCGGAGATGAACAGGCCGATCGCCTCCTTCTCCGCCGCCAGCAGCTCGCTACGGCTGAACTCCTCGCCGGGGATCGGGGCGTGGCTCGGTCCCCGGAATGCCTGCGCCGCCTGGCTAGCGCCGCCGTCCGCCGGTCCAAGGTCGAAGATCGACCCCTGGCCGATCAGCGCGTCCTGCTGGGCCTTCTGCCCGGCCGCCTGGGCCTGCTCGAGCACCGCGAGCATCCCCTTGCGCGACGCGCCGGTCGACCCGAACGCGCCGCACTTGATCAGCGCCTCGATCGCCTTCTTGTTGACGGCGCGGTTGTCGACCCGCTCGCAGAAGTCGAACAGACTCGTGAACTCCCCCGTCCTCGCGGGCCTGCTTGATCGCCTCGACCGCCTGGTATCCGACGCCCTTGACCGCGTCGAGCCCGAAGCGGATGTTGCCGTCGACGACGACGAAGTTGTGGTCTGACAGGTTGACGTCGGGGGGCAGGATCGCGATCCCCATCTGCTCGGCCTGGGCGACGAAGAACGGCACCTTGTCCTTGGTGTCCATCACCGAGGAGATCAGTGCCGCCATGTACTCGGCCGGATAGTTGGCCTTCAGCCACGCGGTGCGATAGGCGATCAACGCGTAGCACGCCGAGTGTGACTTGTTGAACGAGTAGTCGGCCGACCGTTCGTTGGTCGTCCACAGCCATTCGATCACGTTCTCGCCGGTCCCGGAGGCGCGGCAGCCGGCGAAGAAGTCGGGCTTGAGCTTGGCCATCGCCTCGCGATTCTTCTTACCGATCGCCTTGCGCAGGTCATCGGCCTTGGCACCCGAGAAGCCCGCGATCTCCTTGGAGATCTGCATCGCCTGCTCCTGGTAGACGATCACGCCGTTGGTCGACTCCAGGATCGGACGCAGCCGCTCGTCCGGGTAGGAAACGCTCTCGGGGTTGTGCTTGCCGCGCGTGTAGTTGGGGATGTTCTCCATCGGCCCCGGCCGGTACAGCGCATTGAGCGCGATCAGGTGCTCGAGCTCGCTCGGGCGGACCTTCTTGAGCGTCTCGCGCATCCCCTCGGACTCGAACTGGAACACGCCGACCGAGTCACCCCGGGCCATCATCTCGTAGGTCTTGGCGTCGTCGAGGGCCAGCGTCGTCATGTCGGGCCGGTCGCCCGTCGAGCGCTCAATGATGTCCAGCGCGTCCTCGATCACGTCGAGGTTGCGCAGTCCCAGGAAGTCCATCTTCAGCAGCCCGAGCTGCTCGACCGGCTTCATCGAGAACTGCGTGACCGTGCGGTACACCCGCTCGCCGTCGTCGTCGACGCCGGCCTCCGCGATCTGGAGCGGGACGATGTCGGTCAGCGGACGGTCGGCGATCACGACGGCAGCGGCATGGATCGACGAGTTGCGAACGATCCCCTCGAGCCCCTTCGCGACGTCGACGATCTGCTTGGCGGTGCCGTCACGGTCGACCTCGGCGCGCAGCGGCTGGCCGGGCTTGAGGCAGTCCTCGAAGCTCGGCGCGCGTCCCATGATCGGGTCGGGGATGAGCTTCGCGAGCTTGTCTCCGGTGCCGTAGTCGTGGCCGAGCACGCGGGCGGCATCCCGGGTCGCGGCGCGGGGGAACATCTTGCCGAACGTCACGATCTGGGCCACCGACTCCTTGCCGTACTTCTCGGTCACGTAGCGGATCATGCGCTCGCGGCCGCGGACCGAGAAGTCGATGTCGATATCGGGCATCGACACCCGCTCGGGGTTCAGGAAACGCTCGAACAGCAGGTCGTAACGCAGCGGGTCGACGTCGGTGATCTGGAGCGCGTAGGCGACGATCGAACCCGCCGCCGACCCGCGACCCGGCCCGACGGCGATCCCTGTGTCCTTCGCGTACTTGACGAAGTCCCAGACGATCAGGAAGTACGCGTTGAAGCCCATCCGGTCGATCACGCCGAGCTCGTAGTGGGCCCGCTCGAGCGCCGCGGCCGGCACCGGATCGCCGTAGCGCAGCGCCAGACCCTCCTCGACGCGCGCCCGCAGATACTCCGCCTCCGCACTCCCGTCCGGCGTCGGGTAGCTCGGGATCAGCTGCCGGCCGAGCTCGAGCTCGACGTCGCAGCGCTCGGCGATCTCGATCGTGCTCGCGAGCGCCTCCGGCCAGGGGCTGAACGACTCGGCCATCTCCTCGCTCGAGCGCAGATAGAACTCATTCGTGTCGAAGCTGATCTTCGGCTGGCTCAGCATCGACTTCGTCTGCACGCACAGCAGCGCGGCGTGGTGCTGGTAATCCTCGCGGCGCAGGTAGTGCACGTCACCCGTGCCGACCAGCGGCCGGCCGCACTCGCGCGCGATCGCGATGATCTGCTCGTTGCACGCGTCCTGCAGCGACAGCCCGTTGCGCTGGATCTCGAAGTAGACGTTGTCGCTCCCGAACGCGCCGATCAGCTCATCGGCGTGTGCGCGGGCGCGATCTGGATGACCGTCGATGAGGTGCTGGCAGAAACGGGACTGCAGGCAGCCCGTCAGCGCGATCACGCCTTGGCCGTGAGCGGCGAGCTGCTCCATGTCGACTCCCGGCTTGCCCCGCTGGTAGCCCTCGAGGAAACCCGCCGACGACAGCTTGACGAGGTTCCGGTAGCCGGCCGGGTCGGCCGCGAGCAGTGTCAGGTGGAAGCGCTCGAACCGCCCCGGGCCGCGGCGCGTGTGATCGTCGACGACGTAGACCTCGCACCCGATGATCGGCTTGATCCCGTGCTTGCGGCAGGCGGTGAACAACTCGACCGAGCCATTCATCACACCGTGGTCGGTGAGCCCGAGCGCGGGCTGCCCGAACGAAGCGGCGCGCTCGGCGAGCGCGTCGATCTTGCACGCCCCGTCGAGCAGCGAGTACTCGGAGTGGACGTGGAGGTGGGCGCAGGCGGTCGGCATCTTGTCAGTCTGAGTCCTAGCGGCCACGATCAATCCACCGCCGAGGCGCGTCGGCCGCCGACGAACTCCGACGGCGACCGTCACCTCTGAGCATAGGGTCCACCGCGGACATCGTGGCCGTCACCGGCAGGCGTCGCGAACGTTTCAAGCGCTCTGTGCGCGGTTGACCCACTCGCGCAGCAGCGCGAGCGGCTCGTCATCGCCGATCACGACCGTACGCTCGTCCCGACCGCCCGCGAGCACGAGCTCGAACGAGCCCGCCGGGCCCGAGATGCTCGTCGCCGCCCGGCCCTGCGGGGCATCGTCACTGACCGCGACCGCGGCGCCGTTTGCGATCACGAGGTAGACGGTCTTCTCGGGTGGCGCGTCGTACCCGAGCACGAAGTTCGCGCCGGCGGTCCAGGCCGGGTCGATCAATTCGGCGACGACCGTCAGCGCCGTGCGCGGGTGCATCCGCACGCCCGCCTGGTGCAGGCCACCGAAGCTCAGCCGCGTGTCGAGCAGCGCATCGAACGCCGCCAGCCGGCTGCGCTTGCCCCGCACCCGCGCCAGGCCCCACCCGAACCGGCGCCTCAGACGGCCGGCGGCGATCAGCCTCGCGAGCGCGTCGTAGTCGCCGCTGATTCGGAAGTCGACCTCTTTGCGGGGTCTCGGCTCGTCATCGACGACCACGCGTGATCCGGGATCGTCGACCGTGACCCGTACGCACCCATCGCGCTTGCCAAGCACGAGGTCGTACGCCACCGGCGTCGGATCAACCGCCTGCTGCGCGGGCAGCAGATCGACCAGCAGGCGCCCGGCGCGCTCGGGGACGGTTCGGGCCAGCGCCGCGAAGACCGGCCGCAGCCATGCCCGGTCGACCGTCACGGGCGCCGCGGGCGCGGCCACGCTCGGGGGCTCGGCGGGGCTCGGCACGGCGGCGGCATCCAGCGGGGCGATCGCGTCCCGGAGGCGGACCAGCGCTTCGCTCAGGCGCTCGGAGGGCTGGCCGTCGGCAACCGGCTCGTCGGCAACCGGCTCGGAGGCGTCCGGCGTCGGCCGCGCCGGCTCGGCAGCCGTGGTGGCGGGTTCCGGCGGGGCCGCCGGCTCGGCCTCGGCCACCACGGCCTCGGGCTCCGGCGGGGCCGCGGGCTCGGTCACCGGCACTGGGGCCTCGGCCTCCGCCACGGGGGCCTCGGGCTCCGGCTGCGCCGCGGGCTCGGTCTCCGCCCCGGCGGCGTCGGCGTCCCGCGGGGCGGCGGGGAGGAACGCGCGCAACGACTCGATCACGCTGCGCAGCTCGGCGATCGCCGCGTATGCCTCACTCGACTGCGCACGCAACCGCGCCAGATCCCCCTCGAGCACCTGCGTCTGGCGCTCGGCGGATTCCCGCATCGCCCGCTCGCGCGCCAGCATCCCGCGCAGGCCGTCGAGCTCCTCGCGCAGCTGCCCGAGTGTCGCCGCCGTCTGCCGTTCAAGCAGCTGCCGCGCGGCGACCCGGGTCTCGGAATCGACCAGACGCGCTCGCAGTGCCGCTTCCGCGCGGGCGCGCCGATCGAGCTCCGCGCGCAGCGCGGCGAGCAATTCCTCGTCGGGCGCGGTCACGATCGGCTGCTCGCGCTCGACGGGCGGCTCGGCCATGGCGACCGGAGTGGCAGAGGCCGGTGGCTCGCTCGGCACCCGCGAGGCGCCGCCCGCCCGACGCGCGATCAAAGCGTGTTCGATGCCCAGCCGCTCGTGCTCGTCAATCCGGCGGCGCGCCTCGCCAAGCTCGACCTTGAGCGCTCGGACCTGTTCCCCGGTTGCCGCCGGCTCGATGGGGTCGGCCGACGGCCGCTCGCCGACCGATGGCGCCTGGCCGGGCGTCTCGGGCTCGGTTTCGACCACCCCTGCGACTGGCACCGCCCCGACCGGTTCGACGGCGGCCGGCAGCGGCACCGCCACAGCGCCGAATTGAAGCCATGCCCGGCCACCGAGCTCCGGCGCCAGCGACGCGGGCACGGCGAAGCTGAGCCGCCACTTCCCCGGCGGCGTCCCGCTCAGGCTGGGCGGCTCTGGCATTGCGGGGAACCGGTAGCGCTGTCCGGGCGCCTCGACGACGAGCGTCGGCTGCGTGCTCCACGCGGGCCGACGGCGGCGCCAGCGGCCGGTGACGCGTACGGTCAGGTTCTCGCCGCCCTCGGAGAACCACTCGACGAGCTCGATCCCAAACGGCGACGGGACTCCGGGCGGGTCGTTCATCTGCTCGACGGTATTTGTCGCCGCGGACGGATCTCGGCGCGCGCCGCCAGGACAGCGTGGGACCCGGTCAGCCGCCCGACTCGGCCGCGCGCAGTTCTTCGGCCAGGGCGCGCGCGTCGGCCAGCAGCTCGTTCGCGTCCTGCAGATGGACGGACTCGGCATCGACCTGCTCGCGCGTCACCGCCAGCTCGGAGCCGACTCGCTCGAGCTCGGAGCGCAGTCCCGCTGCTTCGCTGGCCGCCGCTTCACGCGAGACGTTCGCCGTGGCGAGGTCACCTCGCAGCGTGGTGGCCTCAGCGTCGCGCAGCTCGGCGTTCGCTTGGGCGGTCGCAACCTGCTCGCGCAGCTCGGCCAGCAGCTCGGCGTTCGCTTGGGCGGTCGCGACCTGCTCGCGCAGCTCGGCCAGCTGCTCCGTTCGCTGGCGCAGGGTGCTGCGCTGCTCCTGGAGCGCGGTTCGCAGGCGGTCGAGTTCCCCGCGCAGCTCGGCCAGCGTCGCCTCGAGCTCAACGTCGCCCGTCGAACGGGACTCCAGCTCGGATCGGGCGTGCGCGAGCGCCGCGCGGATCTGGACGGCGTCAGCGGTGCGCTGCTCGAGCTCGGCCTGGAGCGCCGCGACCGTGTCGGCCAGCAGCGGGTCAGCCGGCGGTTGCGCGCTGGCCGGCGCCGGAGCGGGTCGAGGGGCTCCGGGACGCGGCATGGACGGCTCGACGAGCTCGTGCAGCGGCGGCACCGGGATCACCGCGTTGCCGAGCCAAAGTGCGGCCTGCCCCTCCTCGCGGGGCTCGGCCCAGGTCGGGATCTTGAAGCTGGCGCTCCACCGCCCCGGCGCAAGCTCGGCGTCGGATCGCTCGTCACGGCTGGCGGGGAAGCGGTGGCGGCGTCCCTCGACGTTTACGACCAGCAGCTCCTCATCTTCGTCGGCCTCGGCTTGGGGGTCGATCCAACGGCCGCTGAGGCGCAGCCGGAGCTGGCCGGCCTCGGCCCGGGAACTCTGGACGCGCTCGAGCTCGAGCGGACGTCGCCCGGCCGGCAACGGTGGGTCACCCATGTCGAGCCGCGGGCCGCGGCGCCGCCACGGTTGGGCGCCTGCGCGCCGCGACGCCGCCGAAAACGTTGAAACGCACCCCCGCGATCCTACTGTCCGCCGTGGACACCGCCCTGCTCTCGCAGGCGCCACGCCATCCGCGACTGCAGTGACCACAGCTCGATGAATCCCGGCGACGCGTCCTGGGAGAAGAGGCCGCCCGATTCGGCGAACGTCGCGAGCTGCGGGTCATACACCGCGTGCGGCGATGAACGCGTGACGACGCGCGCCGAGCCCTTGTAGAGCTTGATCCCGACGGTGCCGGTCACGAGCGCGTTGGCGGCCTCCATGTAGGCGTCGAGGTCGGTCCGCAGCGGCTCCAACCAGAGCCCCGCGTAGACGAGGTAGGCCCAGCGCTGATCGAGCGTCGGCTTGAGCTGGTTCTGGTGGATCGTGCCGACCAGCTTCTCGAGCTCCTGGTGGGCGAGCAGCAGGATCGCCGCCGCCGGGACCTCGTAGATGTCGCGGACCTTGAGGCCGACGATGCGGTCCTCGATGTGATCGACGATCCCCACGCCGTGCCGCGCTCCGATCTCGGCGGCGCGCTCGATCAGCGCCACCGGCTCGAGCCGGGTGCCGTTGAACGCGACCGGAATGCCCCGCTCGAACTCGACCTCGACGATCTCTGGCTCGTCGGGGGCCTGTTCGGGCCGCGTGACGAGCTGGAAGACGTCATCCTCGGGGGCGTGCGCGAGATCCTCGATCCAGCGCCCCTCGCTCGAGCGTCCCCAGAGGTTGTCGTCGATCGAATAGGGCGCGATCTCGGCACCGCCCTTGACCGGAATCCCATGCTCACGCGCGTAGGCGGCCTCCTCGTCGCGGCCCATCCGCCACGACCGGACGGGAGCGATGACCTTGAGCTCGGGCGCCAGCGTGGCGATCGTCGCCTCGATCCGCACCTGGTCATTGCCCTTGCCGGTACAGCCGTGGGCGATCGTGTCACAGCCCGTCTGGAGCGCGTACTGCACGGCGAGCTTGGCGATCAGCGGCCGGCCGAGCGCCGTGAACAGCGGGTACCCGAGCCCGTAGATCGCGTTGGCCTTGATCGCGGGCAGAACGTACTCGTTGGCAAACTCCTCGCGGGCATCGATGACGTGCGCCTCCACGGCCCCGATCTGCAGCGCCTTGCCCTTGACCGTCTCGTAGTCCTCGCCCGGCTGGCCCAGGTTGACGGTCAGCGCGACGACTTCGGCCTCGTACTCGTCCTGGATCCACTTGAGCATCACGCTCGTATCGAGGCCGCCGCTATAGAGCAGCAGGACCTTATGGACCTCGGAAGGGTCGGCCTGGTAGGAGGCGATCCGGATCTCGCTGGGCATCGGCGAAGCGTATTGGTCTGCCATCGCGGGCGCTCGGCTGCGAGCGCGCGATCGCTGCGCCGGCGCTGCCCGCGGGAAACGGCCCGCCGGGGCGCCCGGGCTAGGGCAGCTTGCCGGTGATGTCGCCCTTGGCGATCCGTTCGACGTTGTGCTCGGTCAGGTGGGTGGGAGGCGTCTGTGACGCCGCCCCGACCGTCACGAGCAGGCCCAGCCCCTTGCCATGGCCTTGATAGACCATCACCGTGATCTTGTCGAGCGATGGCTGCGGATTGCACTCCGGCGGTCCGGTCCAGTTGTTATAGAGAATGCCGGTCTGGCAGGGCTGCAGGCCGGCCGACGTGATCACCTGGTGGTAGGCGACCGCGTGGCTTCCGAGCCCGAGCTTGGGATCGACCGCGGCGGCCACGAGCCCTTGGTCACGAAACAGCTTCTCCTGGAAGCGAAACAGCGACTCCGGGACCCGGACGGCCGAGATATTCAGCGACGGGTAGTACTTGATCTGATCGGAGGGGACCGTCCGCGGGGGGTCCTGGTTGGCGATCTTGCGCGGCACCCCGTAGTAGGTGCACATCTCGTCCAAGGGACCGACGTGATCGAGGAACATCTTCGGCTGGTGGACCAGCCTCGCGAGCTTGTGCGCCGACAGCCGGGTGCACTTCGGGGCTTGAGCGCCCTTCGGGTGCCCCGACGCACTGGTAACCGTCACGGTCAGGGCGACGAAAGCCACACAGGCCACAAGCCCTACCAGCCGTCTGCGCCTCGCCCCGGACACGATCACAGGCGAGTCTAAGCAGGGCCGTGCGTGTCTGCAGGGTGTGTGTCAGGCGAACGTTTCGTTAACGAGCCGCCGCTGGTCAGCAGAAGCGAGCGCCGCGAACCGCTCGCCGAACTCCGCGCGTGCAGCCGCCTCGTCGGCCCGCAAGCGATCGACGAGGATCCCCATCGCCAGCACTGCCTTGGGGCCGCGCGGCAGCGTTGACACCTCGTCGGCGAGCGACCGCAACATCGTGACCTGGACCTCGCGGTCCTGGTGACGGCCGAGCACGTCCTGGAGCGACTTCAGCGCGCGGACCATCGGGTCGACAACGTCCGGCGAGTGGAGCTGCATCCCGAACAGCTCGAGCATGTAGCGAAGCTCCTTGCCCTTCTTGCGCAGCTCGTGGTAGTCGTGGGGCGGGCTCGAGGCGTCGATCCTGTTGCCCATCCGCACCACGCGTTTGTAGACCCTGCGGATCTGCGTGCCGGCGAGCTCGCCGATCGGCGTGGTCGCGTCGGGGCGGTCATCGGTTGGCATCTCGACCAGCGATTCGAGCAGCATCTCCCAGTCGGCCAGCAGCTCGTCGGTGCGGCGCGAGGCGATCGCGCGCGCCATCTGAAAGTGTGCGCTCAGGCGCCAGTGCTCGAGCACCTGGCGCAGCGGCGCGAGGTCGGCGCTGACGGACTCGGGAACGAGCGCCCGCATGTCCTCGAAGCCGAGCAGATACACGTCGAGGTCCCGGGCTTCGCCGGTCGCGCGCTGCAGCCATCGGAACTCGGTTCGAAACCCCGGCAGTTCGAGCGCCGGAAAGACGCCCGCCAGCTGGCGCTGGACGGTCCGCGAGCGGCGTACGGAGATCCGCAGCCGGTGCAGGAACTCGGTGTCGGCGTCGGCGATCGCGCCTTCGCGGTTACCGGCGATCACGCCGAGCAGGCGCCTCGAGACCGCGGCCACCGCGGCATCCGCGCGCTGATCGTAGGCGAGCGGTACGACGACCTTCGAGGTCGGCGCGGCGCTCATCACATCAGTCTCTCGAGCCGGGCGAGCGCCTCGTCTATCTCCCCCTCGCCCGCGATCAGCGGCGGCTCGAGCCGGATCGTCGCGGGTCCCGTGGCGTTGACGACCAGCCGCTGTTCGAGCAGCGCGCGGCGCGCCAGGTCCGGCGCCGATCTGCCGCCCGCGATATCAAACCCGACCATCAGCCCGCGCCCGCGAACCTCGGCGATGCCCGGCAGCGACCGTAGACCGTCCCGCAGCCGCTCGCCGAGCCGGCGCACGCGCGCGAGCAACTGTTCGTCGGAGCAGATCGAGACTGCCGCGAGCGCCGCCGAGCAGACGAGCGGGCCGCCGGCGAACGTCGAGCCATGGTCACCTGGGCCGAGCGTGTCCGCGAGCCGCGGGCCCGTGATCAGGGCCCCGATCGGCAAGCCTCCGCCGAGCGCCTTGGCGCTGGTCAACGCGTCGGGCACGACCGGTGTCTGCTGGTATGCCCACATCGTGCCGGTGCGCCCCATGCCGGTCTGAACCTCGTCAAACACGAGCGCGGCGCCGGCCCGGTTGCACGCCGTGCGCGCGGCGAGCAGCAGCTCGTCTGTGAGCACGTTGATCCCGGTCTCACCCTGGATCGGCTCGAGCAGGACCGCGGCGGTGTCATGGTCGACGGCGGCGGCGAGCGCGACCGGATCCTTGGGGGCGACGACGAACCCGGGCACCAGCGGCGCGAACGGCGCCTGCTTTGACTCCTGCGGCGTCGCCGACAGAGCACCGTAGGTGCGACCGTGGAACGCGCCTTCGAGGACGATCACCTTGCCGTGCGGCCGCGCGCGGCGCGCGAGCTTGATCGCCGCCTCGTTGGCCTCGGCGCCCGAGTTGCAGAGGAATACCTTCCCCGCCAGCGAGCCGCGCGAGAGCTCGGCCGAGAGCCGGAATGCCGGCTCGGTGTAATAGAGGTTGGTCACGTGGGTCAGCGTCCCGGCCTGGTCACGGACCGCTTGCACGACCCGCGGGTGGCAGTGACCGACGTTGAGCACCGAGATCCCGGCGAGGAAGTCGAGGTACTCGTGGCCGTCCGAATCCCACAGCCGGCATCCCTCGCCCCGGACGAACTGAACCGGGTTGCGGATGTAGGTCGGGACCGCGTACTCGCGCTCGAGCGCCTGCAACTCGGCCAGCGGCGCTCCGGCCACGCCGTCGCCTCCGTGTGCCTCGCCGTTGATCAGGTCACCGCTCTCGCTGACGCCGCCGGGCTCGCTCACAGCTCTGCTCCGTTTCTCGTGCCTCCACCGATTTTCGTGCCCTGGCCCGCATCGGTGAACAGCTCGAGCAGCAGCGAGTGCGGGACGCGACCGTCGACGATGTGCGCGAAGGAAACGCCGCCGTAGATCGCGTCCAGGCAGGCCGCAAGCTTCGGCCGCATGCCGCCGGCGACCGTCTTCAGTGCGGTCTGGACCTCCTCGGGGCTTGCCTCCGAGACGACGCTCGTCGGATCGGTTGGGTCGCGCAGCCAGCCGGCGACGTCGGTCAGGAACATGATCTTGTAGGCGCCGAGCGCGCGCGCCACCGCGCCGGCCGCCTCGTCGGCGTTGATGTTGTAGGAGTTCCCCTCGCGATCGGCGCCCACGCTCGCCACGACCGGGATGTAGTCCTGGGCGACGTGTGTCAGGACGTCTACGTCGACGCGCTCGATCTTGCCGACGAAGCCGATGTCCTGGCCGCTGGGCGCGGCCTGCCGCGAAGCTCGAAACAGCAGCCCGTCGTCACCGCATAGGCCGACGGCCGGCTGGCCGTGGCGGCCGAGGCGCAGCACGATGTCCTTGTTGACCTTGCCGACGAGCACCATCTTCGCCACCTCGACCGTGGCGGCGTCGGACACCCGCAGCCCGTCGACGAACTCGACCGGAAGGTGGAGGCGCTCCATGTAACCGGTGATCTCAGGGCCGCCGCCGTGGACGACCACCGGGTTCATCCCGACGTACTTGAGCAGCACGACGTCGCGCGCGAACTCCTCTTTGAGCGCCGCGTCGGTCATCGCGGCGCCACCGTACTTGATCACGACGGTCTTGCCGTGGAACTCCCGTATATAGGGGAGCGCCTCGAGCAGGGTTGCTACGTCGCGCATGGTCGTCCAGTCGTCTAGGTCGTGTACTCGGCGTTGATGGTCACGTACTCGTGCCCGAGGTCGGAGAAGAACAGCTCGACCTCGGCGCCCTCACCCGGGAGGCCGACCTCGTATTCCACCTCGTCGCGCTCGACCGCCTGCGCGAGGGCGTCCGCGTCGTGCGGCACGTGCGCCCCCCGCGCGCACACCTGGACGCCCTCGATCGAGATATCGACCGGCAGCGGCGCGGTGCCGGGCATCGCCGCGCCGACGGCCTGGATGATCCGGCCCCAGTTGGGGTCGGCACCGTACAGCGCGGTCTTGACCAGCTGCGAGTCCGCCACCGATCGGGCGACCGCGCTGACCGTCGGCTCGTCACCACCACGGACGACGACGCGGCCGATCCGGCGTGCGCCCTCGCCGTCGCGCGCGATCAGCAGCGCCAGTTGGCGCATGACGGCGTCCAGCGCCTCGCCGAAATGCAGCTCGTCGTCTGACTCGGGCTCGATCGCCACCCCGGCGGCGCCGCTGGCCTGGAGGATCACCGTGTCGTTGGTCGACAGCTGGCCGTCGACGCTGATCCGCTCAAACGACCGCTTGACGCACACCGCCAGCAGCAAGTCACATGTCTGGAGGCGCAGCGCCGCGTCGGTCTGGACGAAGCACAGCAGGGTCGCAAACCCGGGCGAGATCATCCCGGCCCCCTTGGCCTGCGCGGTCAGGGTCACGCTGCCGCCCGACAGCTGCACGGAAACCCGGGCGCGCTTCTCGAACGCGTCGGTCGTCTGGATCGCCGTCGCGAACGCCGCGTCGCCGTCGGGCGCGAGCTCGTGCGCGGCGGACACGATGCCGCGGTTGACCGCGTCCATCGGCAGCGGCACCCCGATCACGCCGGTCGACGCCACCGCGACCAACCGCTCGGGGACTCCGGCCGCGATCGAACCGGCGCCCTGCATCTTGATCGCGTTCTCGAATCCGGGCCGGCCGGTGGCCGCGTTGGCGTTACCGGAGTTGACGACGATCGCGCGCACCATCCCGAGATCGCAGTGCTCGTTACACACGAGCACCGGCGCGGCCTGGACGCCGGAGCGCGTGAAGCGCGCGGCGCTCGTCGGCTCGGGCGCGTCACAGACGAGCAGGCCGACGTCCGGCGCGCCGCTGGCCTTGATCCCGGCCGCGACGCCGGCGGCGCGAAAGCCGGCCGGCAGGCCCGGGCCGGGGCCGAGCTCTGACACCTGCGCGGGCGGCTCGATCCAGCGGCTGTCGAAGAAGGGACTCAAGTGATGCCCTCGCCCTCGGGACGCCCGAACATCAGGTTGAGGTTCTGCACCGCCTGGGAGGCCGCGCCCTTCCAGAGGTTGTCGATCGCGGCGAACACGAGCAGGCGTCCGGTCCGCTCGTCGACGTGCACCGAGATGCGACAGATGTTCGTCTCGCGCACGTCACGGACGCCGGGCGGCACGTCGGCGAGCTCGACGAACGGCTCGTCAGCGTAGAACTGTTCGTAAAGCGCCCTAGCATCCAGCGGAGGGCCCCCACCAGGGGGAGTCACGTAACACGACACAAGCTCCCCCTGGTCGAGCGGAATAAGGTGCGCGGTGAACGTGATCCGCAGGTCGGCGCCGAGCGCCGCGAGCTCCTGCTCGATCTCGGGCGTGTGCCGGTGACGGGGCACGGCGTATGGGTTGACGTTCTCATCGACGGTCACGAAATGGGTCTTGTCGGTCGCCGCGCGGCCCGCCCCCGAGACGCCCGACTTGGCGTCGACGACCACGTCTGCGAGCGCGCCCGCACGCGCGAGCGGCGCCAGCGCGAGCACGGTGGCCGTCGGATAGCAGCCCGGGTTGGCGACGATCTGCGCGCCCGCGATCTGCTCGCGGTAGCGCTCGGGCAGTCCGTAGACGGCGCTCGCCAGCAGCTCAGGCGCGGGATGGGGCCGATACCACTCCTCGTATACGGCGGCATCGCGGAGCCTGAAGTCGGCGCTCAGATCGACCACTCGCACCCCCCGCCGCGCCAGCTCGCCGACCAGTTCGGCCGAGGCCCCGTGTGGGTAGGCCACCACCGCGGCGTCGACGCCACCCTGACGCTCCAGGTCGAGCTCCTCGAGCTCGAGCGCGACGCGGTGATGCGGGTAGAGCTCGTCGAGCCGGCGCCCGACGTCAGAGCGCGCGGTCACGGTGCGCAGCTCGAACGCCGGGTGGCGATCGAGCAGCTTCGCGCTCAGCGCCCCCGCGTAGCCCGCGGCCCCGAACACCGCGACGCTATGAGTCACGGACGCGTCCTCCCAGCCGCTCATCGAGTGCCCTGGCGATCTTGCCGCGCTTCGCCGCGACCTCCTCGTCGGTCAGCGTCCGGTCCGCCGCACGGTAGGTGAGGCGCAGCGCGAGCGACACGTTCCCCTCCCCCACCTGGGCGCCGCGATACACGTCGAACACAACCGCGTCGCGCAACAGCGGCGCGCCCGCCTCGCGCACGACCCCCACCACCTCGGCGGCGCTGACGCTCTCGGACACAATCACCGCGAGGTCTTCGCGTACCTCCGGGAAGCTGGTCACGTCCTGATACTGGGGGACCCAGTCCTGCTGCTGCACCGCGACCGCGTCCAGATCGAGCTCGAACCCGGCCAGGAGATCCGACCAATCCCAGGCAGCCGCGACCCCGGGATGGATCGCTCCGATCCAACCCACCTCCTCGCCGCCGACCGTGATCCTCGCCGCCTGTCCGGGGTGCAGGAACGGCGCCGGTTCGGGGACCGCTTCGACCGCCCAGTCGGCGCCGAGCGCGTCGAGCAGCGCTGCGAGCACGCCCTTGGCGGCGAAGAAATCGACCGCCGGGGGTGACTGCGCGCGCCACGTCGCCGGTCGCACCGGCCCCGCAAGCAGCGCCCCCACGTGGTGGGGCTCGTCGGGCAGCGGCTCGTCGCCGAGCAGGTAGACGGCGCCGGCCTCGAACAGCCTGACCGTCGCGGCGCCCCGGTCACGATTGCGGCTCGCGTTGTCGAGTAGCGAGCCGAGCAGCGTCGTGCGCAGGAGCGACTGCTCGCTCGACATCGCGTTCTGGAGCTTGACCATCGGGCGCTCGGGCAGCCTCAACTTGGTGGCCAGGTCGGGGCTGACGAAGCTCCAGCCCACCACTTCGTCCAACCCCTGGCCGGTGAGCGCGTCACTCGCGCGACGCCGGAGCCGCTGGCGCGGCGTCAGCCGCCCGGACGCTCCGTGGCGCGACGGCAGCGTCGACGGAAGCGTGTCGAGTGCGCCGAGCCGCGCCACCTCCTCGATCAGGTCGGCTTCGCGCGTGACGTCGGCTCGACGGAACGCGGGCACGGTGACGTTGAGGCCGTCGGGCGCGTCGGCAACCGTGAACTCGAGCGCCTCCAGGATCTCAGCGCACCGCGCTCGCGGAACGTCGACGCCGAGCAGACGGCCGACGCGCGCGTCACGCAGGCGCAGCATCTGTGGCTCCGGCCCGGGCCCGCCGACGTCGATCGTGCCGGAGAGCAGGCGCGCGCCGCACAACTCGATCATCAGTGCCGCCGCGACGGCCTGGCCGTCGATCGCCTGCTCCGGCTGGAGGCCTTTTTCGAACCGCGAGGACGCTTCGCTGCGCAGTCCCAACTTCAGTGACGTTCGATGGACGTTGGCGCCATCCCAGTTCGCCGCCTCCATTAACACGCGCGTGGTGCCGTCGTTCACCTCGCTGCGGGAGCCTCCCATCACCCCGGCGATCGATGTTGGTCCATCGGCGTCGGCGATCAGCATCATTTGATCGTCCAGCGTCCGGGTCTGACCGTCGAGCGTCTGGACCTGCTCGCCGGCGCGGGCGAGCCTGACCGTCAGCTCCGCCCCCGCGACGCGCTCGAGGTCAAACGCATGCAGCGGCTGGCCAGTCAGGAGCATCACGTAGTTGGTGATGTCGACGACGTTCGAGATCGGCCGCTGCCCGGCCGCCATCAGGCGAGCCTTCAGCCACCAGGGCGAGGGACCGATCTTCACGTCCTCGAAGATCCGCGCCGTGAAGCGCGGGCACAGGTCGGGGCACTCGACGACCACGTTCGCGCCCTCCACCGGCCCTGCGGTCCCCGGATCGTCGGACCACGGCGGTGCCTTCAGCGTCGCGCCGGTGGCGGCGTGAGCCTCGCGGGCAATCCCGTAGATCGCCAGGCAATCGGGCCGGTTCGGCGTGATCTCGAGTTCGAGCACGTCGGTGGAGATCGGCAGCACGCCCTCGAGCGGCGTTCCCGGAAGCAGGCCGTCGTCCTCGAGCACCATGATCCCGGCGTGCTCGGTCCCGATCGCGACCTCGTCCTCGGCGAGGATCATCCCGTTTGAGGCCTGGCCGCGCAGCTTTGCGACCTTGAGCTTGGTCCCGTCGGGCATCACCGCGCCCGGCTTGGCGACCGCCACCGTCTGCCCGGCCGCCACGTTCGGCGCGCCGCAGACGATCTGGCTCGGCTCACCATCGCCGATGTCGACCAGGCAGACGCTCAGCCGGTCGGCGTCGGGGTGCGGCTGCGCCTGCAGCACGCGTCCCACGACGAAGTTGTCCAGCGCGCCGACCCCGTGGTGCTCGATCCGCTCGACCTCGGTCCCGGTCATCGCCAGGCGGTCGGCGAGCGCCGCGGTGTCGAGATCGGGGCGGCAGTACTCGTGTAGCCAGTCGATCGGGACGCGCATCAGTCGATCCGGTGGGGAGCTGCGTGTTCGGCTGGGTGCACTAGAACTGCTCCAACATCCGGATGTCGTTCTCGTACAGCAGCCGCAGGTCGGGCACCCCATGCTTGAGCATCGCGATCCGCTCGATCCCCATCCCGAAGGCAAAGCCCTGGACGCGCTCGGGGTCGTAGCCGTACTCGCGCACGTGCTCGAACACGTTCGGGTCCACCATCCCCGAGCCGAGGATCTCGATCCAGGCGTTCCCCTTGCAGATCGGACAGCGCTGCCCGTCGGCGGTGACGCCGTGATTGCAGTTGAAGCAGGACACGTCGACCTCGACGCTCGGCTCGGTGAACGGGAAGAAGTGCGGCCGCAGCCGGACCTCGCGCTCCTCGCCGAAGATCGCTCGGGCGAACGTCAGCAGGGTGCCCTGCAGATCTGCGAGCGTGATGTCATCGTCGACCGCCAAGCCCTCGACCTGGTGAAACTGCGGCGTGTGCGTGGCGTCGTTGTCGAGCCGGTACACGCGACCGGGGACGATGATGTAGATCGGGGGCGGCTGCTGTTCCATCGCCCGGATCTGTACCGGCGATGTGTGCACCCGCAAAAGGCGGGCCTGCGGATCGAAGAGGTCGTCGGTGGGCTCGACGTAGAACGTGTCGGTCATCAGCCGCGCCGGATGCGTCGGCGCGTGGTTGAGCGCGTCGAAGTTGTAGTAGACGGTCTCGACCTCCGGGCCCTCGGCTACGTTGAAGCCCAGGCCGATGAAAACGTCCTCGATCTCCCGCCAGGTCTGCGTGATCAGGTGCAGATGACCGACCTGCGGCGACGGATCGGCGGGCAGCGTAACGTCGATCCGGTCTTCCTTCAGACGAGCGTCGAGCTCGTCGGTGGCCAGCGCCGCGCCCCTGGACTCGATCGCCGCCTCGAGTGCCTGACGCGCCTGGTTGGCCGCCTTGCCAGTGGACGCGCGCTGCTCGGGCGGCAACTGGGCGACGCCCCGCAGAAGGTTGGGCAGCTCCGCCTTGCGGCCGAGATACCTGACCCTGACCTCCTCGAGGGCCTCGGTGGTGGCCGCCGCGTCGATCGCGGATTTCGCCTCCTGCTCGATCTGGGCGATGCGCTCGCTCACGGGGGCCCCGCTCTCGCCGGCTGAGGGTCCGTCGTCACTCATCGGCCGCCATCCTAGTCACCTCATAGAGCGCGATCGTCGCCGCCATTGCGGCGTTCAGAGAGTGCGTTGTGATCGGGATCTGAGCCGTCTCGTCGGCGGCCGCGACGACCTCCGCGGGCAGCCCCTCGCGTTCGGCGCCGATCAGCAACGTCACGTCGTTGAACTCGAGCTCGCGCAGCGTGCGTCCCTGGCCCGCGATCAGGGCGACCTTGCGGCCGGGAAGCTCGCCAACATCGCCCACCCGTGCGATCGGGACGCCGAAGATCGCGCCCATGCTGGCCCTGACGGCCTTGGGGCTGAACGGATCGGCGGTTCCAGGTCCGAGCGCGACCGCGGACGCGCCAAATGCCTGCGCACTGCGCAGCACGGCTCCGACGTTGCCCGGATCCGACAGACCGTGGAGGTACACGCACAGCGGACCGGCCGGAGCCGGCGCCCAGCGCTCCTCGTAGATCGCCAGCGCCCGGGTGCCCGAGCCGAGCCCGGAGGCCGACGCGAGCAGCGATTGCTGCACCTCGGTTCCCGGTAGGCCGCTGCCCTCGGCACAGAAACGCTCGACCGCCGTCCAGCCGGCGTCGTCGGCCGCGGCGAGCAGATCCTCGCCCTCGGCGACGAACCGCCCGCTGCGCTCGCGCCAGCGACGGCGCTGGTTGAGCTTGCGGATCTCCTTGAGCTTGTCGTTGTGGGGGCTGGTAATCGGCATCAGAGACAAAAAAGGCGCCGTCTCCGAATGGAGCGGCGCCCGAGTGGCGGTGCTGGTGTGGTCGGCTTGTCGCTCAGCCGGCCGCCAGCGCCTCGCGGGCGCGGTCGGCAAACCGTCGGAACGTGTCGGGGTCATGGACGGCCATGTCGGCCAGGATCTTGCGATCGAGCTCGACGCCCGCGTCCTGCAGACCATGCATGAACTGCGAGTAGGAGAGGCCGTTCTGGCGCGCGGCGGCGTTGATCCTCGTGATCCACAGGCGCCGGAAGTCGCGCTTGCGGTTGCGACGGTCGCGATACCGGTACTGGTCGGCCTTGAGGACAGCCTCCTTGGCGGTCCGGTAATGCCGGCTCGCGTCGCCGCGGTAGCCCTTGGCGAGCTTCAGCGTCGCGCGGCGCTTCTTGCGAGCGTGGATCGAGCGCTTGACACGAGTCACGAGCGCTTCTCCCCGAGCAGCACCTTGACCCGCGGCACGTCGTGCTTGGAGATCACCGATGGGTTACGGTGCTGGCGCTTACGCTTGGGCGACTTCTTCTCGAGGATGTGGGTCGTGAACGAATGCCGCCCGCGCACCTTCCCCGTGGCCGTCACCTTGAAGCGCTTCTTGGCGCCCGAATGGGTCTTCATCTTCGGCATCGCGAGGCAAGAGTAAAGCAGACGCCTCGCGGCGAGCCGGAGCGGCCGCTAGGCGCCGGCGTCGCTCGGGGCGCTCGCAGCTTCGGGCGCCACGTCTGCGGGCTCCGCCTCGGCAGCGCCCTCTGTCTCGGAAGTGCCCTCCGCCTCAGCGGTCCCGTCCGCCTCAGCGGTCCCGTCCGCCTCAGCGGTCCCGTCCGCCTCAGCTGTGCCGTCCGCCTGAGCGGTGCCGTCCGCCTGAGCGGTGCCGTCCGCCTGAGCGGTGCTGTCCGCCTCGGCCGTGCCGTCCGCCTCGGCCGTGCCGTCCGCATCGGCAGTACCGTCCGCCTCGGCAGCGGCCTCCACCTCAGCAGCCGCCTCCGCCTCAGCAGCGCCGTTCGCGCGCGCCCGGTCTCGCCGGCTGGAGCCGTGACCGTTGCCGTCCGACGGTTCCGCCTTGGCGCCCTCGATCTCGCCGGCCAGCACCGCCTTGGACGGCGCCAGCATCATCGTCATATTGCGACCGTCCTGAAGCGGCGTCTGCTCGACGATCGCGATCTCCGAAAGCTCCTCCGCGAGGCGGTCCAGCAGCGCGGTTCCGCGCTCGGGGTGGGTGACCTCGCGGCCGCGGAACATGATCGTCACCTTGACCCGGTCCCTGCCAAGCAAAAAGCGCCGCACGTGGCCCTTCTTGGTGTCGTAATCGTTCTGCGCGATCTTCGGTCGGAACTTGATCTCGCGGATCGTGATCTGCTGCTGGTGCTTGCGCGCGGCTTTCTGCTTCTGAGCCTGCTCGTACTTGTACTTCGAGTAGTCGAGCACGCGGCAGACCGGGGGCCGCGCATCCGGCGCCACCTCGACCAGGTCAAGATCGCGCTCCTGCGCGTACACGAGCGCATCGGAGGTCTTAATGACTCCGATCTGCTTGCCGTCCTCACCGACGAGCCTCACTTCGGGGACTCGGATCCTGTCGTTGATCCGAGTCGTGTCCCGCTCGGGCGGGCGCCGGTCAAACCTGCGCGGTACCGGCACTAGTTGAAGGCGCGGCGCTGAATCAAGCGGTGCCGGGCCGTGTGTGGTGCAGTTCGATCAACGAGCGCGAGTATAGCGGTGAGAGCTAGCGGTTAGTGCGACTTCCTACGAGTTTTTCAATCCGCTGCGCGAACTCGTCGACCGAGATCGAGCCCGCGTCGCCGCCGTGATGCTCGCGCACGCTGACGACGGCCGCATCCCGCTCGCGGTCGCCGACTACGAGCATGAAGGGGATCTTGCGCAGTTCGGCGTCGCGAATCTTGCGCCGCACCGACTCGGTGCGTTCGTCGGCCTCTACGCGCACGCCTCGATCGCGCAGCCGGGCCAGCACTTCGGCCGCGTAATCGTTGTGACGGTCTGCGATCGGCAGCACGATCGCCTGCACGGGCGCCAGCCAGACCGGAAGCTCGCCCGCTGTGTGCTCGAGCAGAATCCCGATGAAACGCTCGTAGGAGCCCATCAGGGCACGGTGGATCATCACCGGCTGGTGCTCGCTGTTGTCGGCGCCGGTGTAGGTGAGGCCGAACCGCTGCGGCATGTTGTAGTCCAGCTGCACGGTCCCCAACTGCCACGAGCGGCCCAGGGAGTCGGTCATGTGCATGTCGATCTTCGGGCCGTAGAAGGCGCCGTCGCCCTCGTTGACGTCGTAGGGAAGGTCGCGTAGCTCGAGCGCGTTACGGAGCGCCGCCTCGCTCAGATCCCAGAGCTCGTCTGATCCGATCCGCACCTCGGGCCGGGTCGAGAGCTCGAGGCGCACGTCGAAGCCGAACACGTCGTAGGTCGCGAACGCGAAGTCGATGCAGGCCGACACCTCGCCTTGGATCTGCTCCTCGGTACAGAAGATGTGGGCGTCGTCCTGGACGAAGTTGCGCGTCCGCAGCAGCCCGTGCAACGTGCCGCTCGGCTCGTCGCGATGTAGCAGCCCCGGCTCGGAGTAGCGCACCGGAAGATCGCGGTAGGAGTGCGGCCGTAGCGCATAGAGCTTGGCGTGACCAGGGCAGTTCATCGGCTTGAGCGCCATCGCCCGGTCCTCGGACTCGGTCAGGAACATGTTCTCGTCGTACTTGTCCCAGTGGCCGGAGGTCTTCCACAGCGAGCTGTCGTAGAGCACCGGCGTCTTGACCTCGGTGTAACCGCGCCGCGCTCCCATCTCGCGGCTCAGCGCGACGAGCGAGTTGAAGATCTGGGTGCCGGGTCCAAACCAGAACGCCATCCCCGGGGCGACGTCGGAGAACGTGAACAGTCCGAGTTGCGGGCCGAGACGCCGGTGGTCGTTGGCGCGTGCCCGCTCGAGCACCTCCAGGTGTTCCTCGAGCGCCTCGCGAGTCAAGAAGGCGGTCCCGTACACGCGC
Organism: uncultured Solirubrobacterales bacterium; assembly: GCA_963788005.1. Classification (GTDB taxonomy): domain Bacteria; phylum Actinomycetota; class Thermoleophilia; order Solirubrobacterales; family Solirubrobacteraceae; genus Palsa-465. The sequence continues at coordinate 220,353 of CAWBFH010000011.1, forward strand.
GTGAGCATTTGCCGCTTCGCATCCCCGCGCCAGTAGGCGCCGGCGACCGACTGCAGCTTGAACGCCTTGATCCGACCGGTGCTCGGCGCGTGCGGGCCTCGGCAGAGGTCGGTGAACGGACCATTGGTGTAAAGCGAGACTGTGTCTACGCCCTCGTCGCGGATCAGATCTTCGATCAGCTCCACCTTGTACGGCTGGTCCTCGGACCGGAAGCGCTCGAGCGCCTCGTCGGTGGTCACCTCTTCGCGGACGAACGGCTCGTTGGCGTCGATGTGACGCTGCATTTGCGTCTCGATCCGGTCGAAGTCGGAGTCGCTGATCGTGACGCCGGGCGGGAACTCGAAGTCGTAGTAGAAGCCGTCCCGGATCGGCGGGCCGATCGAGATCTTCACACCCGGATAGAGCTCGAGCACCGCGGTCGCGAGCACGTGCGCAGCATCGTGGCGGATCAGCGCGAGCGCGTCATCGCCGCTGCGGTCGGTGACGATCTGGAGCGGGGGCGCGCCGCCGTCGGCGTCGGGAAGCGCGCGCCCGAGGTCACGGACCTCGTCATCGACCTTCACCGCCAGGGCGGCGCGCGCCAGGCCAGGGCCGATCGCGGCGGCCGCGTCGGCGCCGGTGGCCTCCGGCGGTAGGCTCAGTTGGGTCCCATCCGGCAGCTGGTACTGCATCCCGTCTGATGCTAATGACCCCGCGGAGACATGGGCGCTGTGGGGGCCAGGCCCGACGGCCGGCGGGCGCCTTTCCCTGTCCTACCTGAGCGTCGCCGGCGCTACCCGCGAGTGTTCAGCGGGCCGCGGCACTGGGTGACCGCCATCCGCTCGATCGTGTTGTGGTCCTCGTTGCCCGCCTTGTCGCGCGCGCGGACGACGAAGAACGCGTCCGCGAAGCTGTTGAGTACGACCGTGAAGTGAGTCGCACCGGGCCCGGTTGTCCAGCCCGGATTTGAGTAGTTCTCGCCGCCTGAGATGGCCGAGTAGAAGATCTCGTAGACGATCTGCGAGCTGGGCGTGTTGGGATCCGTGGCCGCCTGCCACGAGAGAGTCACGTTGCGCCCCGGGATTGGCATGGGAATGATCGCCGGCTGGACCGGTGGGCAGGTTCTGACCGCGCTCACGAGTCCCGCGAACGACGGCCCGGCACCCGGCGTCGTCGTCGGGCCCTTGGTCGACTTCTTGACCCGGAACGTGAACCGCGCGATCGTCATCGGGGCGATCTCGATGTCCGGGCAGGCCATCTCGGGGATCGGCGGGCAGACGACGTGCAAGATCTGCACGACGCGCCCATGGAACTTACCGACGCACCAGATGTGCCCGGGACCCTTCGGTTTCAGCGTCGTTCTGAGTTTCTGACCTCGTGTGGTCGAACCCATTGCGACCGACGCACTCGCCGTGCAGCGCTTCCCCTTGCCACTGGCGGAGACGACGTAATGGCTGCGGATCGACGCGAAGGTCCCGGTCGCGTTCGGCGCGCGAAAGCGAACAACGAAGCTCGTCCGCTGCTTGCCGATCGACGGCGTCACAGAGACACGCACCTTTGCCGCCGCGGTCGACGCCTGCGCGGCGCACGCCATCGCCACAAGCGCGAAAACGGTCGCTACAACCCGCTGCCTCATGCTCGGAGGCGAGTGTACCCCTGACGCACCGGATCTATGCCCGACTGCGACGTGGTGCGAAGCCCTCGCTCAGACGCATCCTGCGGCCCTCTGAGCGACCCATCCGAAGCGGCTTTGGGCACCGTGACCCGAGCCGCCTCTCACGCTACAGTTACCGTTCCCGGACGATTAGCTCAGCTGGGAGAGCGCCGCCTCGACAAGGCGGAGGTCGCTGGTTCGAGCCCAGCATCGTCCATAGGCGATTAGCAGGACTTTTGTGCTAATCCCGTCGTTCACCTCTCAGTATGTGCGTCCCCTGTGCGTCCCGTTCGTCGCGGTGACTTCCTCTCGCGCCGCTTTAATCAGCTCCGCGGCGGGCACCTTCGGGACGTCTCGAAGCTCACGGATGACACCGGCGTAGTGGCGCGCCAGCGTCGCGACCGAGTGGCCGGCCTGATCGGCGACATACACGAGATCCTCGCCCGACCACAGCAATACTCGCCCGACCACAGCAATAGAGACACGAACGAACCGCGCAGCCGGTACGGGCGCAGGTCGCCCGTAACGCCGGCGGCGAGCGCCGCCGGCTGGTACACACGCCGCCGCCAGTTGGCCCAGTCCTCGCGGCTCCAGGAACCGCCCGACGGTCGAGGGATGATCAACCCATCGGTTCCACCCTTGCAGGCCACTCGCCACTCGGCGAGATCCTCAGCCAGCGGAGCGAGCAGGTCGACGTAGCGCTCCCGCCTCGTCTTGGTCGCGTAGACGCGCATCGCGTCCTTGTGCACATCTCGCCACTCGGCGTTGCGATCCTCGATCGGTCGAAAGCCGCCATAGGCGAGCATCGACACGATCAGGGCATTGCGCTGACGCTCCGTCGGCGAGCCCGTGTGTGCCTCGTACGCGCGGCGCAGGCGCTTGTCCGGAGCTGAGGCAGGGACCGTTTTCGTCTTCGGTTTGAGCATCACGGCGCGGATCTTCTCGATCGTCAGGGGCGTGAGTGGGCGCGGTGGCGCTGCCGGAGGTGGGCTCGGCTTGGCGACCATGTCGACAGGGTTGGCGGGGATCAGTCCGCGGACCGCAGCGCGCTTGAGGATCGCGGAAAGCAGGTGCAGTGCCAGTGCCGACGCTTCAGGAGTGCGAGTCCGACGGGTTCGGCCAGCGCGCCGGACCGCACTCCCTGCTTTGCTCGCGGCCCGTGCATCTCCGCGACGGCTATCGCGCAAGCCGGACGGCCCGTATTGCTTGTGTGGGACGAGCACGGTCACGGTGTCGGCGGGTGTGATGTCGGTGTACAGGGTTCGGAGCGTTAGGACCGGGATGGCGCGGTCGAGGATTTCGGCGATCCAGGCGGGTACTAAGGATGGCGCGGTACCAGCTACCGTGGAGAAAGCTGCGTCCGATGGTTATGGCGCTCGTCGTTCGTGTCAGAGAGCGACTTCGGCGCCGATCATGACGGTGCGTTTTCTCGGTAGTCCGAAGTGGCTGATCGGGCTCGACGCGTTGCGGGCCATGGCGATGAAGAGCTGCTTGCGCCAGCGTTGCATTCCGGGAGCGTCGCTGGGGGTGATCGCGATCCGCGAGACGAAGTAGGACGCGTGTTCGAGGTCGAGGTTCCGGTCCAAGAGCCCTTGCTTGCGTGCCAGCGCGAGCGCGTCGGGGACGTTGAGCTTGTCGCGATAGCCCACCCGAACGGTCACATGAAAGACCTTGAACAGTCCGATGACCCAGTGTGTGCACCGTGATCCTGTCGTACGTGTCGACGTGGGGGATGCCGACGGTGTCGACCGAGACGATCACGACCTTCTCATGCAGCGAGTGGGCGTGCTCAACGTCTGCACGGAGTGCGAGCGGGGTGGTGTCTTTGTCGCGGCAGAGAAACACTGCGACGCCGGGCACTCGCACGACTGGTGGCTCGTTGGCGGCGAGGCCGTCAAGGAACTCGTTTAGCGGTCCTTCTTGTACGACGCGGTTGCGTGTGACGATCGCCTGGCCTCGGCGCCAGGTGATCATCAGGACCGACACGACGAGAGCTATTGCCAGCGAGAGCCAGGCGCCGTGCCCGACCTTGGCGATGTTGGAGCTGAAGAACGCGACCTCGACGGTCAAGAAGAGCACTGCGAGAGGCGCGAGCTTTCGCTTGGAGGTGCCCCACAGCAGGCGCGCGACGGCGAGGAACAGGATCGTGTTGAGGATGAACGTTCCCGTGACCGCGACGCCGTAGATGTCCCCCAGCCTGGTGGCCGATCGGAACACGAGCGTCAGCGCGACGACGCCGATGCACAGCGCCCAGTTGACGACCGGAACGTAGATCTGACCCTCGATCGCCGAGGTTTGTAGGACCTTGAGCCTTGGCAGGAAGCCGAGCTGCACCGCCTGCTTGGCGACCGAGAACGAGCCCGAGATCGCCGCCTGAGAGGCGATCACGGTCGCGAACGCGGCGAGGATCACCATCGGCCACAGCGCCCAGCTCGGTGCCATCTGGTAGAAGGGGTTAAAGGTGCTCGCATCCTTCGCGAGGCTCGGGTTGTGAAGGATGAAGACCGCCTGGCCGAGGTAGTTGACCATCAGCGCGGGAAAGGCGAGCCCGAACCAGCCCAGCCGGATCGCGCCCGCGCCGAAATGGCCACGGTCGGCGTACAGGGCCTCGGCTCCGGTCACCGCGAGCACGACCCCTCCCAGCACCAGGAAGCCGGCCGCTCCGTGGTCGATCATGAACCGCGCCGCCCAGCTGGGCGACAGCCCCTGGAGCACGGCTGGATCCTTTAGCACCTCGCTCAGGCCGAGCACGCCGATCGCGCCAAACCAGACCAGGATCACCGGCCCGAACATCCAGCCGATCGTCCCGGACCCGAACCGTTGCAAGACGAACAGTCCGATCAGAATCGCGACCGACAGCGGGACGACCAGGTGCGCGAGCGCCGGCGTGGCGACCTTGACTCCTTGGATCGAGCCCAGGACCGAGATCGCGGGCGTGATGATGCCGTCGCCGAAGAACAGCGCCGCGCCGAAGATCCCGAGCGTCACCAACACCGCACCTTGAGCGACTCGGCTTCGCTGAAGCAACGCCGTGAGCGCCATGATCCCGCCGTCGCCGCGGTTGTGCGCGCGCATGATGAAGCCCGCGTACTTGATCGACACCACGACCGTCAGCGCCCAGAAGATCAGCGACGCGACGCCGTACACCAGGGCCGGGGTGATGTGCGCTGTAGCCCGGTAGGAGCCGAAGATGACCTGCTCTGTGTACAGCGGGCTGGTGCCGATGTCGCCGTACACGACCCCGAGCGCGCCGAGCGCCAATACGGCCTTCCCTGCGTGCGCGATGACGTCGCGCCCGGAGTCGTCCAGGGCCGCGAAGCGGCTTCGAATGGCCTCTGACTCCGCCGCGCGGGCGTGCCTAGAAGCCGGGGAGGCCTGGTCGCCGAGCTTGTGGGCGGACTCGTTAAAGCTCCGCTTCTCAGCAGGCCGCCTGCCCGACCTGACGTCGCCATTAGTCTCGACGGGTGCGAGCAGATCGGTCGTTTGGGCCGCCTCGTTGAGGCTCCGTCTACGTTGTCTAGGGCCGGTGTCGCTTACCACGGCGAGATCGAGCTCCGCGCGACATCGAACCCTTGCGGCGCGGGTAGGGATGGATAGCGCTCGGCGACTGGCTGGTCGGGGCCGACGGCGAGCAGCGCCTCTCCCGCCACGTCATAGAGCGTGATCGGAGTACGCGGGCGCGTAGACCGCGCTGCATGGGTCTGTCAGCAAGAGCCGGGTGAGTGCCACGCCTCGCGGCTGGATCGGCTGCGGCGAGCGCAGCGCGATCGCTAGCTGCTCAAGCGCGGGGCGGGCGATCTCGACCGCCCTTCGGTCAAACGGTATTGCGGCCGAGAACGCCGCCCGCCTACGTGTCAGTGACAGCAAGCGCTCCAGCCCGCCCGCGAGCTGGTCTCGGCAACGCCTGCGAGTAAGTTGCGCCGCACGACAAGCAAGCGCCGGGTCGCTGACTGGGTCCTCGCCAGCGACAAGCCGATGGTCTAGCTGCAAGGCGGCCAACCGTGACCGCAGACGACGCAGAACCCCAGCGGTCGGCCAGGCAGGCACGCCTGGGCCGAACCAGCCGGTCGCGGGTACGCCCATTGCAAAATCGTCGACGTCAGAGCGCAGCGTCTGCGTAAAGAAACCCTGCCGCCGCATACAGATCCTATGAAGACGCACGTGTCGCGGTGAGATCGGCCGCTGACCGTCGGCCAACGCGCCGCGTGTCGACGCGGCGGTATCGGTCGGGCAAGGTTCGGGGGCCCGCCGATCTGCGATCCGTGGCTTCATGCAGACCGGCTGGGATCGCATTGCTCGCACTCCGTGTCGTCGGAGATCGGCTTGAGAAGGAGGCGGATTTGACCAAGCTGATCGCGCAACGCGCTCTCGTCGCCGCAGTAGAGCGCCGAGTCGGGGCCGGCGATCAGCAGCAGCTCGAGCAGGGCAAGACCCGTGGCAGCCGGCTGTACCCGCAGCTGCGCGCGAATCGCTTCGATCTCCGGCGCACATGAGCACAGAGCCCTGATCGTCGCGGGCGGGCGCGAGGCAAACGCAAGCTGATGCCACCGGACGGCGTCGTCGCAGGCTCGCTCCAGCCGCGCAGCGAGTTGCCGCGTGTGACGTGGGCTTGCCAATCGCAGAGTCTCGCGTGAAACTTCGTCAAGCGGCAGGCGACCGCGACCCGCCGCGATCAAGCGCAGGACGTGCTCTCGTCGGACCTGTCGAGCGAAGGCCAAGATCCCAAACAGGGTCAGCTCGACGACCAGCGCTGCCCCAAGCAGCTGCCACCCCCACCGCCGACCCTGGGTGACGGCGAGCACCCCCAAAGCGACCGCACCCGAGGTGGCGGCCAACTGGCGTGCCAGCGCGTGCACGAGCGTCGCCGTTCGAGCAAGCGGATGATCGGCACCCAATACCGACGGTGCTCTCGGCACCCTGAATACCTCTGGCCGACGCGTCACGCCGACGGCTCGCAAGCTCCGGAGACGACCGCCAGGAGCGCTCACCGCAAGCCCCCTGATCGATGTCGGTCGTGAGCGCACGGTCCGATGCGCGGAGCCGACAGTTCACGACGCAAAGGCGCCCGATTCCATCTTTCCGGCCCAGTCGGTGATGTGAGGCTGGCGTGCGATCGGGGCATCGGCCCTCCGGCGCGGTCGACGACGAACCAGCCGACCAGTCTTCCCGGCACACCAGCGACAAGCGTACGCCCAACGTCGCCGAACGCTTCAGACCTTCACGAAATCTGTATACCGAGAAGACGATTCTTAGCGCCGCCTTGACGTCCCTCGCCAGGCAAGCCAACGACCGGCGCAAGCCGAGTGCACACCCTTGCTTGAGATCCGCTGCCGGCGGTTTGGGGTGTAGCGATCTGGACCCCGAGGTGCGGCGAGGCACCTGCCGAGACCGCGACACGCAGCACCGACCGGCGTATGATTCGCGGCGGCGAGCCGGGAAGTCTGGTCGGCGTATGAGGTTGCGCCGTGAGCACGCCACGCAAGACCCGACACAGAGGCCCGTCCGAGCCGGGGTGCGTTCGATGAGACACGCGCGGCCGCTGGCACCCCGGCCCGGCAGCCTCGAGGGACTCTCGGCGGCCGATCTGCTGGGTCCAGACCATCCGCTGGTTCGCGCTGCCGAAACGGTCAGTACCGCCACACGCCAGTCGATCGCGATCGCGACCGTGTTCGCCGGAAGCGTCGTCGCGGCGAGTGCTGGAGCCAGGCCAGCTGTGTCGATCGCAGTCAGCGCCGGGATTGTGCTCGCGGCAGTTGTCCTCCGGGCCGCCGCCTCCCGGCAGCAACAGAGCGACCGCGCGATCGACCTCATCCTTCAGGGCCGCGAGAGCCTGCCAGTCACCGCGATCCAGCGCCAACGACGACGCCTCATCGATCCCCGCACGAGGCTGGAACTCGCCAGAGCGATCGAGACAGTGATCTCCCAGGCCACGGTCCGGCCCAAGCTCAGAACCCGAGGCACCATACCCCTGTTCGATGTCAGAGTCGTCGCACCAGCGACTGCCGAGCTGGCCGCAGTCGCCGCGCTATTGCGAGAGCCCTGCCCAGTCGCTCGCGGAGTCGCGCGCGCCGAACGGCTGCTAACGGACGCACGCTCGCCGCTATACGGACACTCCGCGCGAGCGCTCTGCGACGAGCTGCAGCACGTCACGCGTCTGCTGGACATGTGACCAGTTGCACCGCTTTGCGCGTGACCTCCTTACTCTCAGAGGTTTCTTCAGTGCCGGGTCAGGATCCGACACGCGACACGCGCTCGACATCCGTGCAAGCTGGAGCGCGGCGACCCCCGAATGCGGCCGCGAGCGGGGTCAGCGGCGCACTCATCGATCGTTGAACGTGTTCATGGGTCTGGACGGCCGCGGTGTGGCGGCGGGCGCTCGGTGCCAGGATCGGTCGGGCAATCCCGGGCATCTCGACTATCAGGGCTCGCGCTCTGCTTTGGATCCAAGTTGCCTTCCGTGGAACTTGCCGGTGGCCGCCCGGGGTTGTGTGTGTTGGGCGGTGAGCGTGTCTCGGGGTGCCAGAGGTGCAGATAGCTGGCGGTGATCCTGGCGCGTGCGGTTGCCAGCTCACGCGAGAGTCGCGCGATCAGGTGCTGGTCATCAATCGACACGGCCTTACGGTGTAAGGTAGGTGGTGATGACGCGCACAGTCGCATCCCGCGGATCGAGTCGACGGCCCGGGCGGCCGTTGAGCCGGGGTCTGATCCTTGATCGCGCGGTGGCGTTGATCGAGCGCGACGGACCGGGCGCGCTGAGCATGCGTCGTCTGGGGTCAGCGCTCGGGGTTGAGGGGATGTCGATCTATCACCACTTCGTCGGTCGGGACGAGCTCTTGAGTGCGATCGGCGACCGGCTTTTGGAGCCGTTGGGCGAGCTGGAGCTGGGTGATGACTGGCGCGAGGCGTGTTGGCGCTTCGCGACGGCGTTGCGTGACGTCGCGGTCGCGCGACCGGCGACCTTTCAGCTTTTGGGTTTGCAGCCGTTGGACACGCCCGCTTCGCTGCGGGGGGTGGAGCGTCTGTTGGGCGTGCTCGTTGCTCATGGTTTTGGCGCGGCGGCTGCGCTCGGGGTGTACCGAGCGGTGGTCAGCTACGCGCGTGGGTACGCGTTGGCGGAGGCGACCGGTTTCACCGTCGACGCCGCGCAGCCGGGCGGCCGTCGGCGGCTGGCGGCGCTCCCGGACGGCGAGTTCCCGATCCTTGCCGGGCGTGCGCGGGAGCTGGCTGAGCTGAATGCTGATGCCGGTTTTGAGCTCGGGCTGCGCGCGCTGCTGGCCGGGCTCGGTGATCCAGGCACGGTTGATCAAAGCGCGCGCGAGGAGCGTCGGCCGGCTGGCCGCGAGCGATCGATCAGCTGATGACCGAGGGCTTGGCTTTAGAAGGCGTGGAACCGGAGTTTTGAGGCCACGCGTCAGCTTTTCGTGGGGGCGCGCGGGTCGGTGTGCGCGGCTGGCCAGGGCTGGTTTGGTGTCGGTGGCGTCGGCCGCGGGCCGGGTCAGGCGAGGGTCGGTGCGTCGCGTGTCCGGCTGGCTGGCGGCGTCGAGGCTGGGGCTGGTCGTGATGGCAGTGGTGGTCGGGGTTGGTTCTGGGCTGGCCGCCGCGGGGTTTCGCGAGTTGATCTACTTTCTGACCTGGCTGTTTACGGGTCGCGCGACGTTCGGTCAGCAGGGGCACGCGGCGAGCCTTCATCTCCCGTTCCTGGGGGTCTGGTTCGTGCTGGTCGTGCCGGTGATCGCGGGCCTCGCCTACGGGCCATTGATCCAGCGGTATGCGCGCGAGGCTCGCGGGCACGGCGTCCCTGAGGTGATGCTCGCGGTCGCCGAGAACGGGGGGCGGATCCGCCCACCGGTCACTGTTATCAAGGCGCTGGCGTCGGCATTGTGTATCGGCGGTGGCGGGTCGGTGGGACGCGAGGGACCGATCGTGCAGATCGGCTCGGCGCTCGCCTCCACGCTTGGGCAGCTGGTGCGGATGAGCGAGGGGCGGCTGCGGGTGATCGTCGCGTGCGGCGCCGCGGGCGGGATCTCGGCCACGTTTAACGCGCCGCTCACGGGGGTGTTCTTCGGGTTTGAGATCGTCCTGAGGGAGTTCTCCCTCGACGCGCTGGCCGCGACGATCCTCTCCGCGGTCAGCGCCGACGTGATCAGCCGAGCGCTGTTCGGCGCCGCCCCGTTCTTCTCAGGCATCCCGCACGGCCTAGTCGTCACCAACGACCTCACGTACCTGCTGATCGCGCTTTTGGGGATCGCGGCAGGGCTGATCGGCGTCGGCTTTCAGAAGCTCTTATACCGGGGTGAGGACGCGGCTGACGCGCTGTGGGAGAGCCGGCCGGAGTGGCTGCGCCCGGTCGCGGGCGGGCTCCTGTTGGGGGTGGTGTTGTTGGTGCTGCCGCAGATGTACGGTGTTGGGTATCCGGTTATGGACCGGGTGCTGGCCAACCATTACGTGCTGTGGTTCGTGGTCCTGTTGATGGTCGGCAAGATGTTCGCGGCCAGCCTGACCTTGTGGATCGGCGGGTCCGGCGGGGTGTTCGCGCCGTCGCTGTTTACCGGCGCCGCGGCCGGGACGGCGTTCGGGATCATCGTCGCGCACGCGTTCGGCCCGGTGGTCGGCCCGCCGGCGCTGTACGGGGTGGTCGCGATGGGAGGCGTGTTCGCAGCCGCCGCGCAAGCACCGCTGACCGCGATCGCCAGCGTCGCCGAGATGACCGGCAACTTCACGCTGACCTTGGCGATCATGCTCGCCTGCGGGATCGCCGCGCAACTCGCCAAACGGATCACCCACGGCAGCATCTACACCACCAAACTGCTACGACGCGGGATCGACATCGAGCAGCCCAAGGCAATCGGCGCCCTGCAGGCCCGCACCGTCGAACAGGTCATGCAGCCCCTGCCCGACCCCGACGGACAGCGACCATTCCGAACCGAAGAGGGACCCGCGCACCCGGTGATACCAATCTCGCAGTGGGAGCCTCTGATCGGCCCCGTGACGCACATCGGCCAGCCACAAGCACTGTTCGCCGAAGAGGACCTCGAGCAGGCCCGGCGCCAGCTCGTCCTCTACGGCCGCGACGGACTGCCCGTCCTCTCCCACGACGGGCGACTACGCGGCTGGCTGACACGCGCCGACGTACTACGAGCACTGAACACCACAGTGCGCTCCGCCGCGCACGAGGTCGAGCACGGGGCGGCCGCGGCCGAATTCGCCGTCAACGACCCCTCAGCCGCAATCCACACGCCGAGCACGCCGCTACACGGCTATCAGATCCTCGAGCTGCAGATCCTCCCGCAGTCACCAGCCCGTGGGCGTCGCGTCGCTGAGATCGACTGGCCGCCAGGCTCCATCGTCGTCGCGGTCACCCAGCACCGCGAGATCCACGCCGCGCGCCCCGATCTGCAGCTCCAAGCCGGCGAGCACGTGATCATCCTGACACCCACCCACGAGAACGCCACAGACGACACGGTGAGCGCCGCCGGCCCAGTCAGCAACGCGCAGTCAACCCCAGCGCATCGTCCTGACCCGGACCGCCACTGCCGCGAGCACAAGCAAGCGCCGAAGCGGCCGTGATCCGCCGGGAGTCGTTCAGACCCGTCTGCGTTTCGCGGCGGGCTATCGCGCAAAGCCGCGAAGGTTGACGGTGCCGTGGCCAGCACGGCTCATCGTTCGTCGTCGGGGATGCCGGTGCTCGTGTCGTCATTCCGAGAACTTCTCGAACCGTTTCACAGCCAGCGCGGTCCAAGCGCTCGACATCGCGAATCGCGACCTGGGAGAGCCCCGCAGCGCTCGTGTGGTGACCGCAAAGCGTCATCCCACCGGGACGCTGTGTCTTCTGGACGTCGGATTCGCGAACCGCACAATCCATAAGGAGAAGTGATGCGCACTATGACACGCCTTCTCGGGCGTACAGTGCTAGGTCCCCTCGTCTTGGGCCTGGCAGCTTTGGGAGCCTTCGCGCTCCCGGGATCGGCGCTTGCGTCGACCGGCAGCACGCGGGTGATCGGCCATGTCTATCTGGACGGCAACACCGCCGGGGCCAACACCGTCGCGGCCTACAACCGTGCCCCCGACGGCTCGCTGACCCCCGCGCCAGGCTCGCCGTTCGCCGTTGGCGGCGCGGGACTCGGCACCGGGCTCGGCTCCCAGGGCGCCATCCAGCTAGCTGACCAGGGGCGGTATCTCCTCGCGGTCGACGCCGGCACCAACCAGATCTCGGTCCTCCAGACGAACCGGGACGGGTCGCTGACTCGGGTGCCGGGCAGCCCGGTGTCCTCGGGCGGCGTGGAGCCGGTCAGCATCGCGGTGCACGACCACCTGGTCTATGTCGCCAACGATGGTGACGCCACCCACAGCGCCAATTACACCGGGTTCTTCCTGACCCGTTTCGGCCAGCTCGTTCCGCTGCCGCACTCGAGCGTGAATGCGCCCGGAGCCGTTAATGATCTGGGCGACGTGCTGTTCAACGCCAACGGCACGAAGCTGGTAGGGACCGAGGTCGCCAGCTCTCTGATCGACAGCTTCCGGGTCGACCGCCTTGGATATCTGCACGCAGCTCCGGGCTCGCCGTACGCGGGTCAGGGCCTCGGCGCCTTCGGCAGCGCATTCCGACCGACTAACCCCGACCAGCTGTTCGTGAGCAACCCGCACAACGTCGGCAATGACGTCGGCACGGTCTCGGCCTTCGATGTCGCCGACAATGGCGAGCTGTCCTCGATCGGTGCCTCGCCGTTCGCCGACCTTCAGAACGCCCCATGCTGGGTGGCGATCACTCCCGACGGACAGGTCCTGTTCGCCATCAACACCGGGTCGGGAACGGTCTCCCGGTTCTCGATCGATCGCAGCGGGGACCTGACCCTGCTCGGCAGCACGCCGGTCAACGACCAGGGCGGCGTGGGCGGAACTGATCCGAGCGTCAGCCCCGACGGCCAGAACCTGTACATCAACGAGACCGCGGCCCACGGCCTCGCCGAGATGACCATCAACGGCGGCAACCTCACGGAGCTGCCGGGCTCTCCGATCGCGCTGCCGGCGAGCATCACCGCAGCCGCCGGAGCGGCATCCAGCTGACAGCCGAGTAGTTCGACACGACAAAGCAGCGCGAAGCCGGGGCGATCCCGCCCCGGCTTTGTGCTGTCGGCGGTCGCTCGGCTGTGGCCGCGATGCGACCGCCGCCGGCTGCGCGCGTTGTGACCGCCCGCCGGTGCACGGTCGCCGGGCCTAGCCCCGGCCGTCCTCGCGTTGGCGGACGGCGTTGATGACGCGGTGCGCCACCTCCGCCATCCCAATCCACTGCTGCTCGTCAGACCGACCAGGTACTTGACGTTCGACATCCTCCTGACATGGGCCTGCTTTAGAGCAGTTGGGTAGGGCCCAGAAGCGCCCATCATCTGGATGGCGAGTCTGATCGGCCAGCTCGGCAACTGGATCCCCATCCCTGGAGGCATCGGCGGGGTCGAGGCCGGACTGGCGCTACTTCGAGAAGCAGGGCCGCGCCGCGTGCGACGTCACCCTCCAGCAATAGAGACCCCGCTCTCCGATCACCGGCTTGGGGCGCACCGAGCGAGCGCCGCCGGTGCGGCGTGGATCATTAGCTCGGCGCTCCGCCGATCGCAGCCACGAGACCCACGAAGTCCTCACCGCACGGCCCGCACGCCTCGAGGTGCGCGGCGATGCCGGGAAACCGCCGTTCGGGGTGCTCGCCGGCGACGAACAGCTCGCAGTAGACGTGCAGCATCTCCAGCGCGGCCTCGCATCCGACATCCCGCGGGTCGGTTGCGAGGAAGCGCTCGAGCTCAGCCCAGCCGTCGCTCATCGCGATGTCCCCGTCTCGGAGCTCATGTAACCGTTAGCGACGAGCGTCTGGCGCAGCTTACGCCGGGCATCGAAGAGGGCCTTGTAGATCGCGTTGCGGTTGGAATCGAGTTCGACGGCCAGGGCATCGACAGGTACGCCGTTGAGAACGATAGCCACGAACAGCCGCCGCTGATGGGGCGTGAGCGTCTCGTCGATGGCCCGGCGCAAAGCGTCGATCAGCTCCTGCCACTCAGCCCGCTGCTGGGGGTCAAAGCCGAACGATCCCGGTAGTCGATCCCAGTCCTCCTCGTCGATCGATACGTGTGGTGCGTTCCAGAAGTGCCGGCTCAGCTTGTTGGAGACCTCGAGGATCACGAACCTGTAGGCCCAGGTCGTGAAGCGGCTCTCGTGGCGGAACTGGTCGAGCTTCGCGGTGATCGCAACCATCGCGTCGGCGCAGGCTTGGTGAGCCAGATCGTCGAGCTCGTGCCCGCCGATCAGGCTGCGCGAGTTGCGGCGCCGCAGCTCTGCTCGAGCGACGCGCAGGAGCAGACCGTGGAGTCGTTGCAGGGCCGCGTCCCCCCGGGCGCCGCCGCGTCGCAGGCTGCGCACCCACTCGGCCGACTCGGCGTCCGGCGCGCCGCGGGGACCCCGATGATCAGCCACCAGATGGCCCGCCGTTGCCACCGTTCCGATTCTAGTCTGACCGGACCACTCGGTTGCAGGAATCGACGGCGTCAGTCCCCGGCCTGCTCGCCCAACCGCCGCCGGACCGCCGCGGCGATATCTGGTGTCTCGCCAGCGTCCGGCCGCGGAAGATGGTGCAGGCGGTCGAGCATCCGCTGCAGCGTCACAAGCGCGCGGTAGCAATCCGGGCACTTGTCGACGTGGCGCTGGAGGCGGGTTCGACCGCGGGGCGACAAAACGCCGTCCACGAAGTCGGAGAGGTGGCCGGGGGTCCAGCGGTGGTCGCGCTGAAAGCGTGCGCGGGTAACGAGGTTGATCATCGTCTCTAAGGGTTGAGCTCGACTTTAGACCTCAGATTGGCCCGCGACGGTTCCGCAGGAACCCATTCAGGGCCGAGCCGGGTCAAAGCCAACGTGTCGACGACTCCGATGCTTGCCGGCGAACCGCCGGCAAACCGCTGAGATGGTCTCATTGGCAGCTGGCGCAATCGCGGTCGCCACGGGCGACCTCGCCCTAGGGTTCGCGTGCTACAGGACGCGCACTGTGCTTGGCGGGATCGTGGCCGTCGGCAGCGCAGTACTCGTCGGCCTTTCGGCCGGCCAGCTCTGGAGAGGGAGCGTTGCCACGGCCGAGGTGATCGGCGCATTCGCGTTCCTGATCGTGGGAGTCGTCCTTCTCGGCCTCGGCCAGGCGCTCGATCGGCTCCTCACCGGACCACCGGAAGGTAAGGGCTCTGATGCCCAGCCTCAAAGGTGACCGGCACGAGCCGATGCCGCGCGACGAGCGCGGGTGGCGGGTGGCGACGGCACCCGACGGGCGCGGGATGCCCGATTCCCCGGCCCCGAAGCCGTACTGCCGGTCTTCGGGCGAACAGCCCGCGGCCGCCGGGTCGCCCGCCGATGACGCCGATCGGTTTCTTCCGACCAACCCCTGACCCGAACAGGAGCATCATGACCAATCAGTTGACGACGGTTTCCGGCTACCCCGCGACGATCACCCCGGTTGACCACGTTGAGCCGGTCCCCCGGCGGATCCGGGCCGAGCTCGGCGGCCACGTGGTCCTCGACACGACCAGAGCGCTGTATCTATGGGAGTGGCCGTTCTACCCGCAGTACCACATCCCGTTCGAGGACATCGACCCGTCAGCGGTGCTCGACGAGGAGCGAACCCACCAGCTCAGCCGGGGGACGGTGGCCACGCTGGGGCTTCGCGTCGGAGATACCGTCCGATCGTCGGCCGGGCGTCGTTACCTCGAGTCGGTCGTCCCCGAACTGGTCGGCACCGTGCGCTTTGACTGGGAGGCCCTCGATGCCTGGTATGAAGAGGACGAGCCGGTGTTCGTCCATCCCCGCAACCCGTACGTGCGCGTCGACGCCCTGCGCTCCTCCCGACACGTCCGCGTCGAGCGCGGGGGGATCCTGCTGGCGGAGTCGGGATCGCCGGTCCTGGTGTTCGAGACCGGCCTGCCGACCCGCTACTACTTCGACCGGACCGCGGTCAACTTCGACCAGCTCGTGCCCAGTCCCACGGTCACCGCCTGCCCGTACAAGGGCAAGACGACCGGATACTGGTCGCTGCGGACCGGGCAGGGCACAATCGCTGACCTGGCCTGGACCTACGACTTTCCCACCCGCCAGGTGCAACCGATCGCGGGGCTCGTCGCCTTCTACGACGAGCAGGTCGACACGTTCATCGACGGCGTCGAGCAGCCCCGGCCTGAGACCCACTTCTTCAAGTCGTAGGGTCGGCAGCTGCGCAGCGCGAAAGCACTCAGCCGAGCGCTAACACGTGTCGGCGGCCGGAGCGATTGCCGCGGCCACCGGCTCGACGGCGAGCGGTTGGGGCTCGGCCTCGGCCACGAGCCCCCGCGCCCGGTCGCGGCCGGGAAGCACGAACACGGCCACGAACAGACCCACGGCCGAGAGGCCGGCGGCCCAGTAGAAGGCCACCCTGTCGCCATGAACGATGGCGGCCGTCCGCAACCCCGGGGCTGCGGGATGACTGCTCAGGTACCCGGTCAGAGCACCGGCGAAGACGGTGCTGAGGACGGCGGTGCCGATCGACCCGCCGACCTGCTGGGACATGTTGACGATCGCCGATGCGATCCCGGCATGCGCCGGCCTGACTCCGAGCGTCCCGGTCGAGAGGGCGGAGGAGAAGACGCTGCCGAGCCCGAGGCCGGCCAGGATCAGGCTCGGCAGGACGTCGGCGGAATAGCTCGCCTGGGGGGAGAGTCGCGTCAGCAGCAACATCGCCGCCAGCCCTAGGACGGATCCGCCGAAGACCACGGGCCTGGCCCCGATGCGGGGAAGCAGGCGGGTCTGGTTGATCGTGGCGGCGAAGATCACCGACGCGGTGAATGGCAGGAAGCTGACGCCGGTCAGCAGCGGCGTGAAGCCGAGGTCGTTCTGGAGGAAGAAGGTCAAGAACAGGAACAGCGAGAACACGCTGGCTCCAGCGAGTGCCATCGCCGCGTAGGCTCCGCCGCGGGCGCGATCGTGAACGATGTCCAGCGGTAGCAGCGGCTCCGCGGCGTGGATCTCGATGCCCACGAAGGCCAGCAGCAGAACGGCGCTGGCCGCGATCGATGTGATCGTCAAGGGTGCCGACCAGGAGTGGGTCTCGGCGTTCGCGAAGCCGAACACGAGCGCGAACAGGCCGCCGGTTACCGTCAGCACTCCCGCCGCATCGATCTTCGGCCGGTGCGGGTTGCGCATGTCCGGGACCAGCCGGAGCGCCGCGATCGATGCGGGGACGGCAACCAGGAGGTTCACGTACAAGGACCAGCGCCACGAGAGGGTCTGCGTCAACACGCCTCCGAGTAGCAGGCCGAGCGACGCGCCGCTGCCGGCGATCGCGGTGAAGATGCCAAAGGCCTTCTGCCGGTCTTGGGAGTACTGGAAGGTCAGCGTCAGCAGCGACAGCGCGGAGGGCGCCAGCAATGCGCCGAACACGCCCTGGAGCGCACGCGCCCCGATGAGGACGGCAAACGACTGGGCCAAGCCGCCGATCGCGGAGGCGGCCGCGAACCCCATCAGGCCAGCCACCAGCGTCCGCTTGCGACCGAACAGGTCGCCCAGCTTGCCCCCGAGTAGCAGCAGGCTGCCGAACGACAGGGCGTAGGCGGTCACCGCCCACTGCCGGTTCTCGGCCGAGAAATGCAGTGCCTTCTGGGCCGAGGGAAGCGCGATGTTGACGATCGTCACGTCGAGCGTGACCATCAGCTGGGCCACGCCCAGGAGGATCAGGACCAGCCAGCGCTTGGCCTGGAGTTGTTCGGCCACCGTCGGTGCTCGCTCCGGGTCAACTGACATTCGTGATGCTCCTTTCTTCGCCGGCCGCCAGACTGCAGGCGGCGCCGGCCGTCGTGAACCAGTTGACCCGCCGGCGTCGCGATTCGGTTCAGAGCGGCCACTGTTCGAGGCAAGCGGCGCCTGACCCCATCCCAAAGCGAGGGACTAGGGATCGCTCCAGCCCCGAGGTAAGACGGGCGGGCGATTCGGCGCTGATAGCCATCGTGTCTCTCGTCGCCGGATCCCCCGGGACGCTGAGGCGCGTCCTCAACTTCGACTAAGGAGCTTGCCCATGATCCAGACGATTGCCGAGCAGCTGCCGCGGTTACGCGTGAGCATTGACGAAAGCGTCCCGGCTGAGCTCGCAGAGATCTTCCTTCGGGAACAGCGGACGCTGGCGTCGGTGACACCGGTGGGCATCATCGAGCCGGGAGCCCGCCTGCCCGACGCCGCGCTGCTCGACCCACACGGTCAGCCCACCTCGCTGAGCGAGGCGCTGGGGGGCCGACCGGGGGTGCTGGTGTTCTACCGCGGGGCCTGGTGTCCGTACTGCAACCTCGCGCTGCGCACCTATCAGGCCGCGCTCGTGGACGAGCTCGAGGCGCGGGGCGTGCAGCTCGTTGCCGTCAGCCCGCAGCGTCCCGATGGCTCGCTCACGATGCAGGAGAAGCACGGTTTGCGCTACCCGGTGCTATCGGATCCCGGCAGCACCTTGGGTCGGGCGGCGGCGATCATGACCCGGCCGGGCGAGGAGGCGCTCGCGGCGCAGCTGAAGCTGGGCCTCGACCTCGAGGCGGTCAACGCCGACGGCACACCGGCCATCCCGATGCCGACCACGCTGATCCTCGAGCGCGACCGCATGGTCCAGTGGGTGGACGTCCATCCGGACTACAGCGCGCGCTCTGAACCGGAGCAGATCCTGGCCGCCCTCGATGCGCTGGCGGGTGCCTGATGTCGGGCGATCTCGACGGACGCGTGGCGCTCGTCACGGGAGCGGGCCGGGGAATCGGCGCCGAGATCGCCGTGGGTCTGGCCGCGCGCGGGGCTCGGGTGGCGCTGCTGGCGCGAACCGCGAGCCAGCTGGATCAGGTGGCTGCCACCGTGACCGCCGCCGGTGGGACTGCGCTCGCCCTGACCGCCGATCTGGCTGACGAGGCGCAGACCGATGCCGCCCTCCGCCGCGCGCGCTCGGAGCTCGGCGAGATCGGGGTGCTCATCAACAACGCGGCCGTGGTCGGGGCGCTCGCTCCCACAAGCGCGCTCACCCGTCGGGAGATCGCCGAGGCCCTGGCGGTGAACGTCCTAGCGCCGATCTACCTCTCCGCCCGAGTCCTGCCGGCCATGTTGGAGGAAGGCTGGGGACGGATCATCAACGTCTCGAGCGGGGTCGTCAGCCGGCC
This sequence comes from uncultured Solirubrobacterales bacterium, assembly GCA_963788005.1. GTDB lineage: Bacteria > Actinomycetota > Thermoleophilia > Solirubrobacterales > Solirubrobacteraceae > Palsa-465. Next base: position 239,156 of record CAWBFH010000011.1, read on the forward strand.
GGAGATGATGATCCGCGGCACCGTCTACGCCGCCTCGAAAGCGGCGCTTGAGGCCCACACGCTCAATCTGTCCGCAGAGCTGGCCGGCACGGGCGTGACCGTCAACGTGTACCGTCCCGGCGCCGTCGATACCGAAATGCAGGCCTGGATCCGCGGGCAGGATCCCGCGCGGATCGGCTCCGAGCTCCACCAGCGCTTCATCCAGAGCCACGCCGCGGGTGCACTGCTCACACCCCATCAGTCCGCGGCCCCGCTGCTGGCACACGTCGACTCCGACGCGACCGGGCAGCTCTGGGAGGCGAGCGGCGCCCCCACCGCTCCGCAGACCTGACCCGAGGCGCTCAGGACGCTCTCGCCTCGCGCCGGGACCTCGGTCGGCCGTGGGCGGCTCCCAAGCGAGAGCCGCCCACCGCCGCGGTCGATCGGTCAGCCGGCCGCCGCGGCGTGCTCGCGGACGTAGCGGACCATCCCGACGACGTCCTCGGGCACGAGTCGCCCGATCGCGCCGCTTGAATAGACGCTCACGACTACCCGGCCGTCGGGCGCGAGCACAAATCCCGTCGACTGCAGATAGAGCGGATCCTCGTTGACAAACGCGCCGGTCGCCTGCGCCACCGCCCGTGCATCGGCGCTATGGCCAACCGGGAAGGTGAGACCGTGCTTCTCGATCAGCTCGCGCGTCGTCGCCTCGTCGTCGACCGACAACGCGACCACCTTCATGTCGAGCTCTGCGAGCTTGTCCTGGGCTCGCTGGAAAGCGCGGAGCTGCGCGTTGCAGTAAGGACACCAAGCACCGCGAAAGAACAGCACGACGCCGAAGCCACCCCCCAGAGCGTCGGGGAGCTCGAGCCCAGCCCCGTCGGGCGGCGTGATCGTTATGGAGGGAAACTGGTCGTTTGGCTGAAGCATCGTGGACCTCCTATGGATGAAGTGCATGCGTCGACGTACGGCCAAGGTGGCCGCGGCGTGTTCACCGGGTCAGCGCCGCAGCAGGCCGCTTTCTTACCCGCCGCTATCGGCAGTGGAGGCGAGGCGCCGAGTCCCGTCGCCGTCGCCGGCCAAGCGACCGATCACAGTCGCTCTCCCGCCTCGACGGCGGCGGTGACCGTGTTCCCCGGGGGAGCGAGCGGACAAAGCCAGGAGCTGTCGTAGCGGCAGGAGGGGTGGTAGAGAAAGTTCAGGTCGATGATCAGCCGACCACCCTGCATGCCGAGATCAGCCCCCTTCACGGTGTCCAGGAGATAGCGACCGCCCCCGTAGCTTCCCTTGCCCGCTGTCCCGTCGCGCAGTGGCAAAAACAACCCTCCGCCGTACTGGCCGAGCCACCAGACATCCACCGTCGTCTCAATCGGCGCCGGAAGCTCGGCCCAGCCAAGCCGTCGTAGGTGCGTGGTCTGCTCCGGACCCGTGTTGACAGACAGCCTCGTCGCGGAGATCGTCGGGATGACCTCGAGTTCGTAGCGCCAGAGAGGGTCATAGGGCCAGTACGGAAGGCCGTTCTCCCGCAGTGGATCGTCCTCCGCCAGCGGACTGCTCGGATGATCGCGGAAGAGCTCGTCGCGCCGAGCCCGCCAGATTGCGTGGGCGGCCTCCGGCGAGGATGCCTCACGCACCTCCCTGTAGATGGCGGACGTGTGCCGGCGCCAATCGATGAGCGTCAACTCGTCCATCTCAACTGCTGCCGCCTCGGGGGGACCGGCCATTGCCGACGTGAGTTGCCGGGCTCGTGCGTGACATCGTTTCGCTGGCTGGGGTCCACTGGGCCCGCCAGCGCGAGCCAGCTCTCCAGAACGCCCAGCGCGTACCGTTTCCTCATACGCGTCCCGGTCAGAGGGCGGCGACGATGTCGACCGGCCGGATCTCCGGTGCCCGGGCCAGCAGGTCGGAGCTGACCTGCCCGAGCGCCGCGGGGATCCGGCCGCTCAGATGCTCCTGGCGTCCCTCCACGGTCTCGAACGTGTCGAACACGCCGAACGTCGTCTCGTCGACCTGGAACGCATACCAGGTCACCGTCCCTGGTTCCTCGGCTGCGATTGCCCGCCCTTGCTGCAGAAACGCCGCCAGCGCCTCGCTCTGGCCTTCCCTGGCCTCGAGCGTGACCATCAATCCGAACCTAACGGTCATGATGATTCCTTTCGTGCGAGTTATCGACAGTGACACTGGTGCGCCCCGTTTCGACGCCCTTCCAGAAGGCAATGTGGTCACGGATCTCGGCGGCCGCCTCGGAGGGGTCCGCGTAGTACCAGGCCGCCGCCTCGTTGCGATCCCGGCCGACGACGATGTCGTAGTAGCTGGCCTCGCCATTCCAGGGACAGGTGGTGTGCTTGCCGCTCTCGGTGAGGTACTCGGTGGAGACGTCCTCGGGCGGGAAGTAGCGGTTGCCTTCGATGATGATCGTGCGGTCGCTGTCGGCCAAGACGGTCCCGTGCCACGTCGCCCGTACGCGGACGCCCGAATGGTCGTGGTCGTGTCGTGGGGCACTGCGGCGGAAGCTGGGGATGTTCATGCGGCTCCGATGGTTGCTGTTTCGAACTTGGACCCCGGGGACGAGATAACGGTTCGGCGTGCCGTGCGGCCGATACTCAGACCGACTCGAGATTCAGGTAGGGCTCGAGGAGTGCCCGCAGTTGCATCCGCCCGCGGTGCAGCCGGCTCTTGAACGCGGCGGCGCGTACGCCGACCAGTGCGGCCGCCTCCTCCGTCGAGAGGCCGTCGATGTCCCGCAGGACGACCGCCGTGCGCCAGTCCTCCGGCAGCTGGGCGAGCGCATTCCACATGATGGCCACGAACTCCCGGTCCAGCGCCGTGGCCTCCGGCCGGCGGGCAACCGGATCGGGGAGTTCGAGGACCGGATCCGGTCCGGTGAGATTGAGCGCCACCGGCGCGGGCGGCCGCCGGGAGAGCCGGCGCTGGGCCTCGTTGAACGCGATCCTGTAGAGCCACGTGGACAGCTGCGCCCGGCCCTCGAAGCCCTTCAGCCCGCGCCAGGCCCGGACGAACACCTCCTGAGCGACCTCCTCGGCCTCCTCGGCCGCGAGACCGAAGTTGCGCAGCGCGGCATAGACACGGTCGGAATGAGCCTCGACTATCGCCTCAAACGCCTCGGCATCGCCAGCACGGGCGCGCTCGACCAGGTCGGGCTCGGACAGTGACCAGCTGGTCATCCGGTCGGCTTCGCCCAGAGCTGACTGCTTGAGGGTGCTCCTCGCATCTCTACCTATCAGCGTGCCCGGGCGGCGCGACCTTACTTTCCAGACGCGAATAAGTCAGCTGCGCCGACGTCGGGAACGCTCCCCGCTGCTGCTGCGTCCTTCAGAGCTTTTAGATGCAGGATCCAGTCGGCGAGTGCGCTGCCCATCTCCGCGTGACGCTGTACTCGCATACGTAGTGGAGGCCTGGTGCCGCTGGGTCGGCCTGGGTTTGGGGAACGGGTGAGCTCGACACCCAATCGTCGTAGAGGCTGACTGCTTCGCCCCATCCGCGCGTGGACCAGACCGATGACGCGCCGGCTGGCGGCGTTGGTGGGCTGCGCCGCTGCTGAGCATCGGACGCCGAAGCAGGCAACACAGAGCGTTCTCGCCGCGTGCCATCCGCATTCCTCGCCCATCCACAACAGTCGTCAGGCGAGCCTCCGAGACACCCGACCGTCAGGCGGCAGCATCAGCGGCCGCCAGGCCAAGCGTCTGCTCCAGGGCATGCTTGGGCTGGACGCCGACGGCCCGGGCCACGGGCCGACCGTCGCGGTAGAACACCAGGAAGGGGATGCCCTGTACGCCGGCTTGGTGGGCGAGGTGAGGCTCATCGTCGACGTTGACCTTGCCGACTTTCAGAGACCCGGCTTGCTCTGCTGCGATCTGTTCGATCACCGGCGCGAGCTGCCGGCAGGGACCGCACCAGGGCGCCCAGTAGTCGACCAAGACGGGGACGGTTGAGTCAAGGACCTCTGTCTCGAAGTTGGCCTCGGTTATGACGATCTCGTTGCGCATTTGACCAGTCCTTAGTTGGGAGTGTCATCCGCTATGACCCGGCTCGCCCGTCCGACGATTCCGCGAGACGGGTGGGTCTGCAGCGAACCCGAGCACGAAGGGTCGTGTATGTCCTGACCGTCGGCGGCAATTGACTCCGCCCCCCGATCGCGGCCTCGCCGCCCTAGCGCACTGGTGTCGTGCTATGCGACATCGAAGGACTCTCGACCCTGGAGGCAGCGGCGACCGTCGGGATCCGGCAGGCGGCGTTCAAGAGTCAGCTGCACCGTGGGCGGATGCAGCCGCGGTCGCTGCTTGAGTCCTACCTGACCGGTTAGCCTCGCGAGCTTCCAGGAGCCTCAGCCAGACCTCGCTCCGGCTAGGGAAGACCGCGACCGCGCGCCACAGTTCCTCGACGGGAACGCTCCCGACGATCGCGATCGTTGGCGCGTGCAGCCACTCCGACACGTCGGCACCCGTGAAGCTCGCGCCGATGATCACCGCGGACCTCGTCGATGACGATCCTCGAGGTTCCCGGGGTGTCGCGGCCGTGAAAGAGCGCGCCCGCTGTTCCAGACGTGGGTGCGTCGTACGCATTCGCGTTGACGCCCGCGGCGAGCGCGGCTTCGAGCGTGGTCCCGACGCTCGCCACCTGCTAGGTGAACACGACTCGCGTCACCGGGGCAGGTTCGGTGTTTGCCGGACGCCCGAGAATGGCCTGCGAAGCCACATGGGCCTGGTATTTGCCCATGTGGGTCAGCGCAGCGATCCCGTTGACGTCGCCGATCGCGTCAAGCCAGCTCTCGCTGAGAGCCCGAAAAGGTCTCGTCGACCTCGATCGCTCCCCCGTGCTCGAGACCGACCGTCTCGAGGCCCAGGTCATGGGTTCTTGGGCGCCGGCCGGTGGCGACGAGAAGCTCCTCGGCCTCGATCGAAGCTCGTCGCTGAGGGCGAGGCGCACGACTGCGCCGGAGCGCTCGACCTGCTCGGCCCGGACCCCCACGCCTCGACCTTGGCGCCGAACGGTTTGAGGAGCCCGTCGAGGTGGCCGCCTACTACGTCGTCTCGGAGGCACTCACCAACACCGCCAAGCACGCACGCGCATCGCAGGCGCGGGTGAGCACAAGGCGACGTGGCGGCTGGCTTGAGTTGAGCGTCACCGACGACGGACGGGGCGGCGCGGGCGCGTCGGGAGGCTCAGGGCTCACCGGGCTGGTCGACCGAGTCGAGGCGATAGGCGGGACGATGCACATCGACAGCCGTCCGGGCCTCGGGACAGCTATCCACATCAAGCTGCCCATCAAGTCGACCCCAGACTGAGGCCGGCCGGCGCTTCCTCGCCCCCGTCACACCAACAAAGACGCTTCGAGCGAGGACGTGCCGTGAACGGGGCGGGCTCGGGCACCGGCGGGGCGACGCGCGGCCGCCCCGCTGGTTAGCCGATTCAGCGTGGCGGGAACTGTGAGCCGGGTGCGTTGGGCTGCAGAGCCGCTGTTGGCGCCTTCGCCGTGTACCCGATGACGGCGCAGTTGATGTCGACCCCGACCGAGCCGTACGGCTCGGGCTGTCCCGTGGCGGGGTCAACGCCCGTCAGCAGGTCAGGCCGGTCGGCCGCCAGGTTGAGCACGGTGTTCTCGTCGATCTGCCGCTTGTTCAGCCCTGCCTTGACTGCCTTGTCCGTCCAGAGACCGAGCTGCGCGTCCCACAGCGGGCTGTACGCGTCGGCGTGGCGGGGATCTGTCAGGGTCGGGAAGTCCCCGAACACGTTGAGCAGGTCGCCGCCGTGGCGCAGCGCGTTGATCAGGCCGGTGTTGGCGAGCGACGCGTCCTCGCCGAGGTGACCGTCGAGCGCGAGGTGTTGGAACCCTTGCGCCTGCGGGTTGTGAGCCCCGGTCTGGCCGTTGATGAAGCCGAACAGGCGCTCCCGGGCGGAGCCGAGGAAGTCGTCGCCGCCGTTGTACGACGCGTCGTTGAGCGCCGGAACGTACGTCGAGCGCTCGAGCACCGCCGTCAGCGGCTGCCCGGCGTCGGTGCTGAGATAGACGATCGGCTGGCCGGCGTCGAACCCCTTGACGAACAGCAGGTCGGCATAGGATTCTGCGAACTTGCCGGGAGCCGAGGGTCCGGCGATGTGGATGCCGACGACCCGGTCACCGGTGTTGGTGTGGTGAACGACATCAAACGACGACGAACCCCCGTTGCCCACGGCGATGATCGGCGCGTTGTAGACGACGTCCGAGCCCGCGATCCGGATGAACGGCGTGTAGCCGTTGGTGGCAACGGCCCCGGGTTGGAAGCTCTTCAGCGGAAAGCCTGTCGGCCCGGGCACCGCGATCCTCGTGGGGCTGAAGTCCGGCGCGCCCTGGAAGTGGATCACGGCCGGCCCGAACGGATTGGCCTGAGGCGAGGGGTTGTCCTCCGTGACCGTCTGCACGCAGGAGGGGCAACCGATCCCGATGTCGGCCAGCTTCGGCGCGTAGTTGACGCCCAAATCGTCCGCCAGCCCCTTATCCGAGGCATCCTCAAGGATGTACCACACGCGGACGGTCTGACCAGGGTGGTTCGGATCAGGCGCGGTCCCTGGGTAGATCGGCAGGCGAACGGTCTCGTTGCTGAGGTTGACGTCGATCGTGCTCCCCAACGTCAGCTTGCTGCTTGGCAGAAAACCGCTCAGCTGGCCCAGCCCGGTCGCAGAGCCGGTGTTGTGGGCCTTATGCGCGCGCGCATGGCGAACGCTGCGGTGACGGCTATGGGTGGAGTGCCGATGGCTGTGATTCGCCGCCGACGCCTGCCCCACGAGCACGATCGCGGCGGCCAATGCGGCGACCGCGACGATCAGCACCCGCCAGCGCAGGCTCATGGTCAATCGATACAACATGTTTGTAACTCCCCTCTGGGAATGTTGAGTTCCGGTCCGAAGGGTTAGCGGTGGGCGTCGTCCCGGTCTTACGGCCCAATCACTTTCCGGCGCTGGAATCTGCCTACCGGTTCGCTGACCCCTCCCCCGACTATTTGGCCGTAACTACCGATCGGCATCGCGCGGTAAGACGCAGCGCCCGTCGCTCACTTAACCCGCGAACGTCAGAGCGGTATCTAGGCGTCTGCTCCGGCATCGGCTGTGTGTGAGGAGTCCACGGCTCGAGTAGCGAAGCGTGCCCTCTACCGACCCGCAGGACAACATGGCCGACACAATGGACGCCCCGCAAAGGGGCGAGATGGTGGACGCGCCAGCGATGGCAACGCGATGAACGGCACGATGAAGGCGGGCAGCCAGGACGAGCTCGTGTCATCGAGTCGCGTCCGGGCGCCTACGATGAGCAAGGCTGACTACGACGTGATCGTTCTCGGCGCCGGCGCCCGCGGTCGCGTTTGCGAGGGCAACACCGGAATCGGGAGCGCGGTCGCACTGGTCAGTCAGGAGGAGTACATCGACGAGCCGCCGCCTGGGGTGTACGTGACGTCGTGAAGCGCCGCGTCACTGAATGGCCCGTGGAGTTCCTGAACCGCCCGAGGCGCACCGAGCGGACGATTCCCGACTACCTCGCCCTCGACGCGCCGCCCAAACGTTTGGACATCATCCGCGGGGTGGCCAGAAGCGGCTGGTTCTGTGCCGTGAGCGGAAACCAGGGCGCCGAGCAGAGGGTCGCGTTGCCTCGACGAGGACCAGTCTGAGGCCGGCGGCTCCCCTGCCCCATCGTCGCCGCCGGAGAACTCAGCGCGGACTGCCGCTCGGGATGGTCACCGACCGGGAACAGAAGCCCGGGTCGGCGTCGGCGGCCGGAGTCAGGCGCGAGCTACTATTTGAGCACTCCACTATCGAGCCGCCGATCACTGCCGTGTCTCTAACCCAAGACGAGCGTCTGGTGGCCGCCGCCTCTGACGGGCGTCGGACCCGATCACGGGCCGTCGGGGTCGAGATGCCATCCGCGTCGAGGACGATCGAGCGACACGAGGAGGCTCGAGCGAAATGAGCTCAAGATCCACGCGGCGTTCGCAGCTGAGACAAAACCGGGATCGATCTCGGACTGGCAGACGCGAGGTAATGCGGACTCCTCGCCACGCCCAAATCGCGCAAGATCAGCCGCCAAGCCGGACCGCGCCGACCCGAGCCCGGCGCGACCAGGCCAACTGGGATCGCGAGATGAACCGACTGCGCACGGTCAGCCTGCTGCTCGGCTTCACGCTGCTAACGGTCGCCGCTCGCATGATCATCGACGGTGTCACGCCACTGAGCGGGATGACGGCAGCGCTGATGATCGTGCTGCTCGTAGCTTCGCTCCTCCTGAGGCGGCGTGGGACTCGTCTACGGCCAGGCGCAGATCGCAACGATCCCCCCGGCCCGCGTTAGCGCCCGGCCTGGCGCCTACGCCGCGTCAGTCATCAAGCACGCACCCGCCGATGCCTCGCGCTCCAAGGCGCTCCCGGCCAGCGGCCCCCGAACACCGACTCAATCCCACCGAGCCTTCAAAAGCTCCGCACGAGCCTGGCGGGCTGAACCCGGTCGGGATGATGTCGCACTGCAGCACCATCCCGCTGAGCGCGGGCTGGTGAGAGCCCGCGTCACATCGGCCACCAGCGCGGCGCCGCCGACGATCGCTCGCAGCGTGTCAACGTAACGAAGGCGGATACACGGTCCATCTTCAAAGCGGCGCCACTCACGAGCACGCCAGCGCGTCGTCGTCGACGCTGTCCGCGCGATCCTCGCGCTCTCACCGCGTAGGACCAGCTCCAACCCCCGCAAGCAGGGCCCTTTTTACATGCCGACCCCCGGCTCCCCGTGAACTCAAACGCTCGGGCTAGATTCCGGTTTTCGCCGTTCGGGCAGAGTCGCGCTGGCTCCTGCTCTCGTGCTCGGCCTGGTCGAAGCGGAAGCTAGAGCACCGTCTGGCTCGGCGCGACGTGGACGGTGGCCTTGATGGAGTGTCTAGTTTGTCGACAGTCAGACGCCTGACGCGGCGGGTGCTGCGCGCTGGTCGGCGCGCGGCCCAAGGGATTCCGCGCGGCCCTTGGGCTCCTCCCAATCCTCCTGGCGCCCGAGGGCCGTCATGTCGAGGTAGTAGTGCGTGCCGCCAACCTGCTCGGTGCCGCGTCCGTATGTCGAGTAGGTGTGGAAGACGCGATCGCCGACGCGAAGGAACACGCTCGTGCCGTGTAGCTCGCTGGGGAGCTCGGCCAAGCCGTACTTGGCCTTCAACTCGGCGGCGGAGCGGTAGTTGTAATGGGGATCGTCAACGGTGTCGTCGAACGACACGCCGTAGTCGAAGTTGAACCGACTGTCGTAACTCGAGTACCAGGGGAACGTCCAGCCCATCTTGTGCTTCCACCGCTCAATCTTTTCGATCGGCGCGCGGGAGACGACGGCGATCGTCGTGTCGCGTTCGTGCAGGTGGGCCGTGTTCCCGTATTGGTCGACTCGGCCGGCGCAGCTCATGCACCCGTCCTCCCAGTCTGGGTCGAACATGTAGTGATCGACGATCAACTGATGGCGACCCTCGAACAGGTCGAGCAGCGTTCGCGAGCTGCCGTCGGCCGCGGTGAACCGGTAGTCCTCCGCGACCTCCACCATCGGCAGCCGCCGCCGCTCCTCAGCGACCTCGTCGCGCGCCCTTGTCAGAGCCTTCTCGCGCTCGAGAACGGCGACACGAGCGCGAATCCATTCCTCGCGGCTGACGATCTCAGGCAGGCTCATCGCTGGTTCCTCTCTGGTTAGCCTCTGAACACCCACTGTAGCCGCCGACCCCTCGAGACTAACCGCACCAAAATCCGGACGACTGACCCCTCGCTGCCCTACTTTGCTCGCTCCACGACCATCTTGGCCGACGTCATGCGCGTCATACGCAGCGCGGAAGCCCCAACCGCGGCGACGCGGCAGGTTCGATGGACCGATGCCTCGGCAAGACACCCCAACCAGACCAAACGATGGCGGCCCCGGTCCTGGTGAAACCGAACGCCTCCGGCGACTTCGGCCGGTTGCTCGACGCTGCTGCATCGTCGCGAGGCGGCAACGACGCCGGTGCTGCTGCTTCTCTCGGTCGCCGGACCGGAGCAGAAGCCAGCGCGTCGGCCGGCCGGGCCCCTGACGTGGCCCCAGATCGTGAGTCCGGCAGTCTGGGCCCGACGATGCGCCCGGAAGCCGTCGCTTAAACGCAGCGGCCGGCGGTGCTTGTCCGCAGCTCTGCACGGATATGCGGTCTCAGGTAATCAGCGATGATCTGCGGCGCGCCGCTCGATTCCGGCGCAACGTCCGGATTGCGGTTCCTAGCGCCGGTACCGAAAAGCTCCATCGCGAGGTGCGGACAATGCCCAGATTCGGCCTCGCGCGGGAGAAGAGGCCTGCAGGGCTTGAGGGGTTTGCTGCTGGCAGCCTGGCGGCTGCTAGCTCGAAGGATCCTCTGCTCCTTTCGATTTCTCTTCAAGCTCAGTGACTGATGATCCTTCTGCGCCCGGGAGGTTGACGATCGCGACGCCGATGATCACGATGATCACGCCGATCGTGGCGGGAACGCCGGGGAGTTGGCCGCGGATGGCTTCGACTGCGACTGCGACGACGGGCACTAGGAACGTCCAGGCGTACACGCGGGTGGAGGGCCAGCGGCTGAGCGCGGCGTTGAATCCGAGGTAGACGAGCACTTGGCCGCCGATCACCAGGTAGGCGAGTTGAGCGAGTACGGTCGGGTCGCTCCACTCGGTGGAGCCGCCGTCGAGCAGAACGAGTGGGATCAGTGGGATGCCGCCCGCGAGGAATTGGGCAGCGGTAATCCCGGGTATGTCGAGGTCGGGTTCGCGGTCTGTGAGCACCCGCATTGCGAGCCCGCCGCCGGCCCAGCCGATCGCGCCGAGCAGCGCGAGCACGAACCCGACCGCCAGGCTGGAACCGTGCGCGATGTTCCCTGGGTCGGCGAGTACGACGAGCAGCACGCCGCCGAACCCGATCACCAGCCCGATCGCCCGAAGTCTGGTGATCGACTCGTTGAGCGCGAACCGGGCGATCAGGGCGACGAAGAACGGCGCTGAGTTCAGCAGCACCGATGCGACCGCGGCGCCGGCTCGTTCGGTGCCAACGCTGATGCCGACCTGGGTGAGCGTGGTGTTGCCCAGACCGATCCAGAACGCCCAGATCCATAGTCGGCGGGTCCGCGGCAGGCGGCTGCCGATGAACGGAAGCAGGATCGTGAGCAGGGCTCCGCCGGCGAGTGCGCGCAGGGTCGCGATCATGATCGGGGAGGTGTGGTTCAGCGCCGAGTCGGTGACGGGGTACACGACTCCGGCAGCGACCATCGAGACAAGCAGGATCAGTGAGACCGGGAGGCGCGCTCCAAACGCGTCGGGCTGGTGTCGCATTTGTGCTCGCGACTCGTTCTCAGATGCTTGAGCGACGCGGCTAGGCCTTGTCAACTGCGCTCCGATCCGTGCCCAGCGACCGCTTTACCCATCGTCGTCACACGTCTTGTGTGTGGACGAGGCTTACGTGCTGCGGATCATGATCTCAGCCCCTGAGGACGAGCGACCGGAGGTCTTGCGATGCGACATCTCGGGATCGTGCCAGTGCGGTTGACTGTCGCCTCAGCCGCTTTGTTATTGCCGTGCGGTGAGCAGGGCGGCGAGCGAATCGAGCCGCGAATCCTGAGCGACGTTGGCTACGGTGAACGCCAGCGTCCCGCCCGGCTGGCTCGTACTCGATGCCGACGAACGTGCAGCAGTCCCGCTCGACGGCGAGCGTGTGAGCAGACCGTCGGGCACGTCCTCGTCGAACTGGACGCGCACCTCGCCCGGATTGCGTTCGATGCCTGTGACGTGCTCGGCGAGGCGGCGGTAGCGAGAGATCTGCGGACCGAGCGCCGATGCGTCGAGCCGACATTCGGGGATCGCCACGGGCAATGCATGGCTCAAGCCGGCTTGCGGGCGCGAATGATCGCCGCCGCGGCGTGTTCGTGGACGCGGTGCGTTTCGTGGATCTCGATGTCCTGGAGGCCAGCCGCGGTGAGCGCGCCACGGAATTCGGTTTCGGTGAGCGCGCCTGCGATGCAGCCGGTCCAGGCGCTCATGTCGGCCTTGGTCGCGTCGTCCATGTCGGGGTCGGCGATGACGTCCGACACGGCGAACCGGCCGCCGGGCTTGAGGACTCGTGCGGCTTCGGCGATCACCTTGGGTTTGTCGCCGGAGAGGTTGATCACGCAGTTTGAGATCACGACGTCGACTGTTGCTGCGTCGAGCGGGATGTCTTCGAGGTAGCCCTTGACGAACTCGACGTTGGTCACTCCGGCTTGAGCGGCGTTGGTGCGGGCAAGGTCGAGCATCTCATCGGTCATGTCGAGTCCGATCGCCTTGCCCGAGGGCGCGACCCGGCGGGCGGAGATCAGCACGTCGGCGCCGGCGCCTGACCCGAGGTCGAGCACCGTCTCGCCGTCGGACAGGTCCGCGATTGCGGTTGGCACGCCGCACCCCAGTGACGCCATCACGGCTTCCTCGGGGACCTCCTCTGCGCGAGCTTCGTCATACAACGCGGAGCCGAACACGCCCGTCTGATCCGCGGGGCTGCAGCAGTAAAAGTCATCCGCCCCTGACTGGGATTCGATCGAGCGCGCTTGCTCGAACTCTCCGCGCGCGGCCGCCTCGGCCGCCTCCGCGTACTTCTGCCGCACCGTCTCACGCACCTGCTCCACGTCGCTCGTGGCGGCAGATGTTCCCTCCGCACAGCCACAGCCGATGTCGTGTTGCTCGCCGCAGCACTGCACCTTGTCTTCGGGCTCGCAGCAACTCGACTGAGCCGTCGTGCTGCAACAGGACGAGGTAGTAGTGCTGGTGGCTTCTAGCTCAGCCATGCGGAGAGCTCCTTGAGTGCGTCGGGGATCACGTAGTAGTACGCCCACAGACCTTCGCGCTCTGAGCCGACGATCCCGGCGTCGCGCAAAACCTTCAGGTGATGTGAGACGGTCGGCTGGGAGAGGTCAAACAGCGGCACCAGCTCGCACACGCAGACCTTCCCAGCGTGCTTGCGCAACACGTCGACGAGCTGCAGGCGGACGGGGTCACCGAGCGCCTTGGCGACCTGCGCCATCCGGACCGCTTCGTCGCGCTCGACGTCGGGGTAGACGACGGGTTCGCAGCACGGCGCGCCCGCGGCACGTTTGGTCTTCGGGGTTAGTTCGAGTTCAACTGACATACATAAAAACCTATCTATCTAGTTGACCAACGTCAATGCAGCTGGTTCGAGCGTCGTGATCCCGACGGCGGTTGAGGCGTCACGAATCCACGCCACCAACGGCGCGATCACCGCGGCGGCGTCGGCGCTGACGCCTCGCAGCGTGTTGGAAGCAAACGAGCGCTGGTGCTCCAGACCGAGGTACACGAGCCCGAGGTGGGTGGTCGAGATCCCGCCGACGTGCAGCGGCCTGCCGCACGGGTCAAGCGCGCCGAGCGCGCGCAGGTAGTCGAGGCTCGGCCGGTAGCCGGTCGCGAGGATGATCGCGTCGATCCGCTCGCGCTCGTGCTCACTCCACACCACATGGTGCCCGTCGAGCGCGATGAACATTGGTCGGACGTCGAGCAGCCCGTCTGCGAGCGTCTGCTCAAAGCCGACGCTGTCGGTGATCAGGCTTCCGCCGCTGATCTTGCTCAGCCACGCGCCCGGCAAAGAGTCAAACCCGGTCTCCCGCAGCCAGTAATGCACGTCCTTGCCGGCGATCCGCTGCGGGATGAACCGCAGCGGATGGCGGACCGCGAGCGTGACGTCGGCGAGCGGCGCGAGCTCGTTGGCGACCTGAGCCGCCGAATCGCCCGCGCCGACGACGATCACACGCATGCCCGCGTAAGGCAACGGGTTACGGTAGTCGGCGACGTGCAGCAGCTGGCCCGTGAAGCTGGCCTGGCCCGGGAAGACGGGTCGGTAGGGGTTCGAGAAGGATCCGCTGGCGGCGACGATCCCGGCGGCGGGGAATTCCCACCCGTCGGCCGTCACCACGACGAACTCGCGGTCTTCCTGACGCACCGTCGCCACCCGCGTGTTGGTCTGGATCTCGACGTGAAGTGCAGCGGCTGCCTGGTCGAGGTAGTCCGCGACCTCGTCACGAGCCGGGTAGCGGCCCGGGTCTCCGGGCAACGGCCGCCCTGGCATCGAGCTGAAGGCGGCGGGCGAGAACAGCCGCAGGCTGTCGTAGTAATGCGGCCAGGAGCCGGCCGCGCGATCACCGGCCTCGAGGACCACGACTCGCACATCCATCTCGGTCAGCGCGCGGGCGGCGGCGAAGCCGGACTGGCCCGCGCCGATCACCAATACGGGCGCATCGGTGCGTGGTCTGAAATCGAGATCGACATCCATAGCTAAGATCGAAGAATATCAATTCGATCGATTTATATCACTGCAACGTGACCCGGCCGCGTGCGCCAAGCACGGGCGACGGCGTCCCCGTCGCGGCCCATTCCAGATCGATGCCCATCTATATACGAATACCGATTGAAGTGATGCCTGTCAATCTTTAGACTGCGGGGTGGTCTAGGAGGTGGTCATGCATGCACAGATGAGTCCTTTGATGCGCAGCGCTTTGGAGGCGGCGCAGCGTGAGCTCGCTTGCGAGTTCAGCGGCGTGTTCTCGCAGGAGACGATCAGCCGCGTCCTCGACGATTCCTATGAGCGGATCGGCGAGCGCCCGACGGTCGGTCCGAACTTCATGCCGATCTTCGTCAAGCGCTTCGCCCGCCAGCGCCTCGAGGCGGTCGCGCAGGCCGAGGGGATCCTTGCCAAGTCCTTGCCGGAAGTGCTGTTCGTGTGCGAGCACAATTCCGGGCGCAGCCAGATGGCCGCAGCTTTGTGTCACGAGCTGTCGGGCGGCCGAGTCGCGGTGCGGTCGGCCGGGTCGCACCCGACGGAGAACATCGACTCGGCCGTGACCGCGGCGATGAGCGAGCTCGGGGTCGACCTGCAAATGGAGTTCCCCAAGCCGTTGACCGACGAGGTCGTTCGTGCCGCCGATGTCGTGGTCACCCTCGGCTGCGGCGACGCGTGTCCCGTGTACCCGGGCAAGCACTACGAGGACTGGCCGGTCGCCGATCCCGCCGGGCAGCCGATCGAGGTCGTGCGCCGGATCCGCTACGACATCCACCACCACGTGACCGACCTGCTTGACCAGCTCGGCGTGCCGTTCGCCGATCGACCGTAAACCCGACCTCTGACCCAGGAGCCGTTGACTTGAACCGGATCGCTGTGATCACCGACATCCACGGCAACCTGCCCGCGCTCGAGGCCTCGCTCGATGCGATCGACGCGATCGGCGTCGATGACATCTACTGCGGCGGGGACCTCGTCGGCTACGGACCGCACCCCAACCAGGTCTGCGCGCTGATTGCCGAACGCGGGATCCCGACGATCTACGGCAACTACGACTACGCGATCGCCCGCGACCACGATGACTGCGGTTGCGCGTACGTCACCCCGCACGACCGCGAGCTCGGTCAACAATCGGTCGCATGGACGCTCGTGAACACAGACCAGAGCTGCAAGGACTACATGCGCGAGCTGCCGTTCGATCTGCATTTCCCGCTCGGCGACCAGGACGTCCACCTCGTGCACGGCTCGCCGCGCAAGGTCAACGAGTACCTGTTCGAGGACAAGCCCGCCAGCCTGTACGAGCGGCTCGCCGAAGCTGAGCAAGCCCAGGTGCTGGTGTTCGGGCATACGCACAAGCCTTGGATCCGCGAGCACGGCGGCGTCTTGTTCGTCAACTGCGGCTCGGTCGGTAAGCCCAAGGACGGTGACCCGCGCGCGGCGTTCGCGATCCTCGAAGCTGATGAGACGGGCGCGGTGCGTGCGTCGATCGAGCGTGCCCCGTACGACGCCGAGACGGTCGCGCGCGAGGTCGCAGCTGCCGGACTCCCAGGCGAATACGCCGACAAGCTCGTCCGGGCAGCCTGATGCCCGACCGCGCCGACCAACAGCGCACGCCTTCGATGACAAGCACCCCACCTCTTCCTCGCCGCCTGCTCGCCGAGCTGCTCGGTTCCGCGTTCCTCGCCGCCCTCGTGGTTGGATCGGGGATTGCCGCGCAACAGCTCTCCCCGGGCGACACTGGTCTTGAGCTGTTCGAGAACGCCGCCGCGACCGCTGCTGGGCTGTTCACGATCATCCTGATGTTCGGCCCCGTCTCCGGCGGGCACTTCAACCCGGTCGTCTCGTTCGTCGACGCGCACTTCGGTGGGATCAGCCGCCGCGACGCGCTGGCCTACCTCCCGGCACAAGTCGCTGGGTGCATCCTGGGCGCGATCGCCGCCAACATCATGTTCTCGCTGAGCGCGATCAGCATCTCCACCCACCACCGCGCGTCCCCGGCGCACGGGTTCTCGGAGATCATCGCCACCGCCGGCCTGATCCTGGTGATCTTCGCGCTCGCACGCACCAAGCGAGCGAACTTCATTCCGGCCGCGGTCGGCGCCTACATCGGCGCGGCGTATTTCTTCACGAGCTCGGCGAGCTTCGCGAACCCGGCGATCACGATCGGCCGGATGTTCTCAAACACGTTCGCCGGCATCGCACCCGCGTCGGCGCCCGCATACATCATCGCCCAAGTTCTCGGCGGGATCGCCGCGATCGTGATCGTCCGAGCCCTCTATCCCGGTATCACGCCAGAGGACGCCGCCGAGGTCGCGCTCCCCCACACCGATGGGCGGGCGGGCGGCGATGCCCGAGCCGACGGAACGGCGACCGAGCTGACGCGCGGATGAGCCCACGACACCACTGAGCCCGACCGTGCTCTGGGGACTGAAATGAGAATCGTTGCCGTCGGCGGCAGCGACGCGGGCATCAGCGCAGCGCTGCGCATCCGCGAGCTCGACCCCGGCGCCGAAGTCACGGTCGTGCTCGCCGACAGCTACCCCAACTACTCGATCTGCGGCATCCCGTACTACATCTCCGGCGAGGTCGGCGACTGGCGCAACCTCGCGCACCGCACGATCGCGGACCTGGAGGCGACTGGTATGACGCTCCGGCTCGACAGCGTCGCGCGCTCAATCGACGTCGACGGGCATGTGGTCACACTCGCTGAGACCAGCGGGGACACCGAGACGCTCGGTTACGACAGGCTGATCGTCGGCACCGGGGCCCTAACGATCCGACCCCGGATCGGCGGCCTCGACCAGCTCGGGCCCGAGCACGGCGTCCACGTCCTGCACTCGATGAACGACACCTTCGAGCTAGCGCGGACGCTCGAGCGACAAGCGGTCAAGCGAGCGGTCATCGTCGGCGCCGGCTACATCGGCCTCGAGATGGCCGAAGCCCTCACCACACGCGGGCTCGCCGTCACACAGATCGAACAGCTCCCCGAGGTACTACCCACCGTCGATCACGAGCTCGGCGCACTCGTCCGCTTAGAACTTGAGCGCCACGGCGTCCAGGTCAGATGCGACACGCGGGTCCACGCCATCACCCAACCGACGGAAGGCTCGGCCGATGCTCTCGCCGTCCACGCCTTCGGGCCTGATGCCGAGCCGCTGGTCATGTCGACCGACGTCGTGCTCGTAGTCGTCGGCGTGCGCCCCGACTCGCAGCTCGCAGCCTCGGCCGGGGCAATACTCGCGGCCCGCGACGCGATCCACGTCGACCGTCAAATGCGCACCAACCTGACAGACATCTACGCCGCGGGCGACTGCGCCGTCACCTACCACCGACTGCTCGGCGACACCTACCTACCCCTCGGCACCACCGCCCACAAACAAGGCCGCATCGCCGGCGAGAACGCACTCGGCGGCACCCGCGAATTCGCCGGCAGCCTCGGCACACAAGTCGTCAAGACCTTTGACCTCGTCGCGGCGCGGACCGGCCTCCGCGATCACGAAGCCACAGCAGGCGGACTCGAACCGCTGACCGTCAGCTCAGAAGCCGACGACCACAAGGCCTACTACCCCAGCAGCCACCCGATCACCATGCGCTACACGGGCGACCAGCAAACCGGGCAGCTCCTCGGCCTCCAACTGATCGGCCACATCAACTCAGAGATCGCCAAACGCATCGACATCGCCGCAACCGCCATCCACAACCACATGACCGTCGACGCAATCTCCGAGCTCGACCTCTCCTACAGCCCGCCCCTCGGCTCCCCCTGGGACGCACTCCAACACGGCGCCCAAGCATGGAGCCAACAAGCGTCCAAACACGCCCTGCCCGCGGCCTGAGATCGACTCTTCACACCCGGCGCTACCTTCGATCCGTGCGTCCCCGGTGCGTCCCGTAGCTTGGAAAACAGGGGTTAAGTGGCGAAACGACATGGCTAGGGCAGAGCACTGAAAGACCTGCAAATCGGGGCCTTTCGTGCCCTTCCGTAACTTGGCATGACCGGCCAGGTGCGCCTCGACAAGGCGGAGGTCGCTGGTTCGAGCCCAGCATCGTCCATCTCGGAATCGGCGGGGCTTTGTACTGGTCCCCTGCGCGGACGTCGATCGAAGCCCTGACCTCGCTGCCGCCGTCGATCGGCTCGAGCACGTCCAGGACGTCGATCGATATCGGACCTGCACCCGGGCGCTCCAAGCCGTCCGCGTCCGCGGCGTGGACCTCCAGACCGCAGGACTGGCGCCGGTGACGGCCGCTTCGTAACAGGGCCAAATGGTCTTTCTGGAAGTGGGGCGGGAATTGAATGATTCTGATTGTGGGTATGTCTTGAACGATGACCTCGACCAATCCGGTCGATCCAGCTGTTGCCCTCAAGGACGTTGGTCTGCGGGTCACCGCGTCGCGCGTCGCCGTACTTTTTGCGGTGACGGAGGGGACGCACATGACCGCAGACCAGGTCGCGCTGGCCGTGCGCGCTCGGCTGGGGACGATTTCAATCCAGGCCGTGTACGACGTTCTGGTGGCGCATTGACGCGAGCGGGCCTGCTCCGAAGGATTGAACCGGCCCGGAGCCCCGCGCGCTACGAGACGCGCGTTGGCGACAACCATCACCACGTCGTCTGCCGCTCGTGTGGAGCGATCACCGACATCGACTGTGTGATCGGTGAGGCGCCCTGTCTGTCACACCCGGCGAACGGCTTTGTGATCGACGAGGCCGAGGTCACTTTCTGGGGTCTGTGCCCCGGCTGCCAGACAAAGTCCGAATCCCACGAGAAGGAGAACGCCAGATGACCGACCAACCCCGTCGCACCACTACCGATGCCGGCGTCCCGGTCGCCAGTGATGAATTCTCGTTGACGGTTGGACCCGACGGCCCAATACTGCTCCACGACCAGTATCTGATTGAGCAGATGGCGAACTTCAACCGTGAGCGGATTCCCGAGCGCCAGCCTCACGCCAAGGGCTCGGGCGCGTTCGGGGTATTCGAGACGACCGAGGACGTCAGCGCCTACACGCGGGCGGCCCTCTTCCAGCCGGGCGTCAACACCGAGATGCTGGCCCGCTTCTCGACCGTTGCCGGCGAGAGCGGTAGCCCCGACACCTGGCGCGACCCCCGCGGATTCGCGCTCAAGTTCTATACCACGGAGGGCAACTACGACATGGTCGGCAACAACACGCCGATCTTCTTTGTCCGCGACCCGATGAAGTTCCAGCACTTCATCCGCAGCCAGAAGCGTCGCGCCGATAACGGCCTGCGCGACCACGACATGCAGTGGGACTTCTGGACGCTGTCACCCGAGTCTGCCCATATGGTGACGTGGCTAATGGGTGACCGAGGTATCCCCAAGACATACCGCTACATGAACGGCTACTCAAGCCACACCTACATGTGGGTCAACGCGGACGGCGACAAGTTCTGGGTCAAATACCACTTCAAGACCAACCAGGGAGTCGAGTGCCTCACCCAGGATGAGGCCGACCGACTTGCCGGCGAGAGCCCCGACTACCACCGCCAGGACCTGTTTGAGGCGATCCGCGAAGGCGACTTCCCCAGCTGGACGCTGTACATGCAAATCATGCCCTTCGATGAGGCTAGGAATTATCGCTTCAACCCGTTTGATCTGACCAAGGTGTGGCCCCACGGCGACTACCCGCTGATCAAGGTCGGGACGATGACGCTCAATCGCAATCTGACCGACTTCCACACCGAGATGGAGCAGGCCGCGTTTGAGCCCAACAATCTCGTGCCGGGGATCGGGCTCAGCCCGGACAAGATGCTGCTGGCGCGCGGATTCTCGTACGCCGACGCGCACCGGGCCCGGCTCGGGGTCAATTACAAGCAGATCCCGGTCAATTCACCCCACGTGCCCGTCCACAGCTACAGCAAGGACGGCGCGATGCGCTCGGTCAACGTCACCGATCCCGTCTACGCCCCCAACTCCTACGGGGGCCCGAAGGCCGACCCGTCCCAGACCGACCAAGCGGGGCTATGGGCCAGCGACGGTGACATGGTCCGCTCGGCCTACACGCCGCGGTCCGACGATGACGACTTCGTCCAAGCCCGCACGCAGGTGCGCGAGGTACTCGACGACGACGCTCGCGAGCGCCTGGTGTCGAACATCGCTGGGCATCTCACCGACGGCGTCACCGACGAGGTGCTGGCGCGCGCGTTCCAGTATTGGAGGAGCGTTGACCAGGAGCTCGGCGACCGCATCGAGCAAGCCGTCGGCGCGAGTGTCGCAGCCTAACGCGGCGCCGACCTCCTCGGGATGGCCGTCCTCCCGATCGTTCGGTCGAGCACCGCCACGATCGGCGGCGGATCGGGAAACTGGAAGAGATCGGAACTGGCCGCGGCGTCGTGTTATGTCAATCTCGCCGGATGTTCGACGCCAGTGCGTCGTGCGCGGCGTCGGCGTCGCGCGAGGGTCGCGCGGTCAAAGCAGCGGCGGCGCGGCGGATCCTGCGGTCGCTATCGCCTCCGGCCAGGGCCAGTTCGGTGAAGGTGAGCATGCGCAGCTTGGTGCTGTTCAAGAAGGCTTGGCGCTCGCGACCGCGCAGCAGGTAGAAGCCGAGCCGGATGATCGGGTTACGAATCCGGGCGACACGGGAGACGGAGTGCACGCGGAACTGCACCCGGCCGTCATCGAGCCACTTCCACACCTCCCAGTCCATCTGCCCCATCTCCACGTGCCCGTCGAGCGTCCGGTAGTTCCAACCCCAGATTCGCGCGCGCCTGCCGGCGATCTCTTGCGTCCGCTCAAAGACGTCACCGACCCGGACCCCTGCGAACACGTACGCGAAGCCAAACGCCCGGAGCTTGAGCAGCATGTCGCGCTGCTCGAGTGGAACGCCGTGATCGTAGTAGGCGCGCACGATCGAGGGATCGGCGAACTCATATCCGCTCATCAGTCGACGAGCGATCTGCCAGCTGCCGTCCTTGACCGGCATTCCGGGCGGCTCGGAGGGCAGCGGCTGGCACAGGTCGGTGATCGTCCAGCCGCTGCGAGGCGAGGCATCGGCGAGCGAGGCGAGATCGAAGTTGAGCGGCTTTCGCGCGAGCTCGGCCAGCCGGCGTTGAATCCGGGCCGAGCGAGGCACAGACGAGCCGCTCACGATCGCGCCGTCGGCATATCGATTCGCTCGGTATCAAGCTCAATCCCGCCCGTCATGCGGCCACCGGCAAGCTGCACCACGCGCTCCAGGAACGAGATCCACATGTGCGCCTGTACCTCCTTGGCCATTCGCAGACGGTGGTAAAGCACGTTCACTACCGCGCTGCTGCTGCGGGCCCAGGACTCGATCTCGAACACGACCCCCGAATCCTCGTCTCCGCTTGACCTGAACTCGATCTGGCCCGCCTCTAGATGCCCAACCAAGGTCGCTAGCCGAAACGAACACGACCCCACATCAACCACTCGGACCGGCCCATCCCAAGGGCCGGGCATCCGGACGACATACTCGTCTCCGATCCGTAACCGGCCCCGCTCGCCATGGAGGAGCTGGAAGCGCGCGAACCTTGTCGGCGAAGCGCGGTTGAGGTCGGCCTTGAGCCTGTCCATCAGCTCCGCCGCACCGACGTCGCTTTCGCGAATGCGCGTCCGGTAGCGGCGGTGAAACAGCGGCCCGCGGCCGTTGTCCTGGCCCTGCACCTCATCGACGCTGACGCCCGGCGGGTAGCGCAGTAGCAGCGGTAGCGGAGACTCCAGCGACCCCGGCGCCTCCCGTCGCCGCATCGGAGTCGTCCGCCACATGTAATCCCACGACGTGAGCGCAACCCCGAGGGGCCAGCTCGCCGCGGTCACCCAGCGGCGGGCCAGCTTTGGGCGCTTGGGCATAATCAATACATACCCGCTCAAATTGTTAAACGACGTGCTCAAGTTTCCC
This sequence comes from uncultured Solirubrobacterales bacterium, assembly GCA_963788005.1. GTDB lineage: Bacteria > Actinomycetota > Thermoleophilia > Solirubrobacterales > Solirubrobacteraceae > Palsa-465. Next base: position 261,320 of record CAWBFH010000011.1, read on the forward strand.
AAAGCAGGGGTAGGGTCAGCCAGACACCCCCGCCGCCGTCGAGTCCAACCACGTTGACAAAACACCTTCATCACGCTGGGCTGCGGGCCGGGCACATGCAGTGCCTGTCGCTCGGCTCCGTCGGGCTCTGCATCGCGCTCTGGATCCGCGCCAAAACCGTCGATCAGGACGAGCGGGGAAATGCCGAGCGTCGCGCCCTGTTCGTCGGCTTATGGCCACCCACGATCTGGCTGATCGGCGACTCCCTCGAACGTCAGCAGTAGCGCGGACCGCCCCGCCACCCTGCCCGCGCTCCACCTCAGAGGGACGACCGTCCTGCCCCGCACGCGTTGACGAACGGGTGGTGGCGTCGCAGCTCACCCGAGTTGCAGTTCGAACTCCAACTCGTCGTGTATGGGGATGCCCAGGACACCGAGTGCGAATTGGTGACGCTGGACGCGTTGTGGCAGCGGAGCGGGATCGGCTCCGCGCTTCTGGCCCGGGTAGCTGAACAGGTCGCCCAAAATGGCTGCCGGCGCCTGTGGGTGATCACGACGAATGACAACATCGACGCGATCCGCTTTTATCAGCGGCGCGGGATGAGGCTGGTTGCCGTGCATCGTGGCGCCGCAGATGACGCGCGTCGGGCCAAGCCCGCCATCCCCTTGATCGGCGAGTACACCATCGCAAACGTCGCCAGCCCCACCAGCTCATCGCCCTGGACAGCCACGAGCGCTGGCAGCGACGAAGCGTCGTGTACTCGGCCGCGGCTCGCCACGATCGTCGAATCCCACGACTCGACCAGCTGCCGCTCGATCCATGCCCGCTCACCTCGGTGCGGGGCGCGGATGAGAATGCTCGGCGGCGCGACCATCAGTCCCCATCCTGCCAGGGCGTCACCGACCCCGGATCGCACCCAACCAGCGTGCGTTCAATCCTTGACGGTTCTGCTCAGACCGTGGAGTGCTTCTCGCTTGAGATCGTCCATTCCCCTGTCGTTTGCGTAGACGGCGAGTGTCGCGTCGAAGCACAAGGCCAGCACTCGAGCCCGCGCCAGCGTGGCATCGTTCAGCGGGCCATAGGCAGCGCGGAACGTGGCGCGAGCTTCGCTGTCGAACAGGCTCCAGTAAATGGGGAGGTCAACCGACCGCGGCGCTCGGCACATGTCCCCCCAGTCGATGACGCCGGCCAGTCCGCCTGAAGGCGAGACGAGCGCGTGTCGAAGGTTCAGGTCTCCGTGCACGATTACTGGATCAGCGTCAGGCGGGAGGTTCCCGGCTGCGGTCAGCACGTCGTCTGCTCCACCGTTGCCGGCCCAAAGAGAGGCGACCTGTCTCAGCGCCGTGCGAGTCCGGGGGATGCGAGCGCGCATGTCTGCCCGTCCCATCGGGTCGATCGCAAGCGACGTCGCAATCGAGGGTCGGAGGTCGTGCAGGCGGCCAAGGAACTGTCCGAGCTCGGCTGCGAGTTGGCCGCGTCGCTCCGCATCGAGGTCGGCGACGGCGATCTCGACTCCGTTGACGAGTCGGCTTCCGAACCAGGGCCACGGAAAGCGCGCGCTGGGAGCGCCCGCATATGCGGCGTTGGGTATCCGCGCCGGCAGCTGCGAGGCGAGTTCGGGCAAGATCGCGATCTCTCGTTCGACGCCCGGGACCGCGATCGCTCGCCGGGGGAATCGGAACACGATCTCATCGTCGGTCGCCCACACGGTGTTATCCCAGCCCTCGCCGACGCGCCGCAGAGAGCTCACCTCCAGGTGTGGAAACTGTTCAGCGATCAGCGCCCGAGCAAGGTCCTCGCCGACCTCGATCTCCGAATCCCACTCAGGCACGCAGACATCCTCGCCAAAAGCACACGCTGCTCGCGCCCGATCCGGCGTTCAGCGATCAGCCGAGCTGACGGTCGAGGTTTGTGGCGGCGCTGATGAGCGCGAGGTGGGTGAAGGCCTGGGGGAAGTTGCCGAGTTGCTCGCCGGTGGGGCCGATCTCCTCGGCGTAGAGGCCGAGGTGGTTAGCGTAGGTGAGCATTTTCTCAAACACGAGCCGCGCTTCATCGATGCGTCCTGCGCGGGCGAGCGCTTCGACATACCAGAAGGTGCACATCGAGAACGTGCCTTCTTCGCCGCGGAGGCCGTCAGGAGAGGCTTGCGGGTTGTAACGCGAGACCAGGCTGTCGGAGACAAGCTCTTGGCCGATCTCGTCAAGTGTCGATAGCCAGCGGGGGTCGGTCGGGGCGATGAACTTCACCAGCGGCATCAGCAGAATCGAGGCGTCCAGGACGTCGGTGTCGTAGTGCTGTACGAACGCCCGCCTGCGCTCGTGCCATCCTCGCGACAGGATCTGCCGATAGATCTGGTCGCGGACGCTCATCCAGCCGACGATGTCACCGGGCAAGCCGCGCTGACGCGCGATCCGCACGGCACGCTCGAGTGCTACCCAGCACATCAGCCGCGAGTAGGTGAAGTGTTGACGCCCGCCGCGGGTCTCCCAGATGCCCTCGTCGGGTTGGTCCCAGTGCTCACTTACCCACTCGACGATCCGACCGAGATCGAGCCACGTGTCGTGGTACAGCGGTGTGCCGTGCTTGTTATAGAGGTACACGGAATCGATCAGCTCTCCATAGATGTCGAGCTGGAGCTGGTTGGCGGCGGCGTTCCCGATCCTCACCGGAGCAGAGCCGCGGTAGCCCTCGAGATGGGTCAGGTGCTCCTCGGGCAGCTCGGCGCGTCCGTCGATCCCGTACATGATCTGAAGCGGCCCCGACTCCCCCTCACGGCAGTCACGAAACCGGTCGGTCAGCCAACCCATGAAGGCCTCTGCCTCCTCGCCAAAGCCCAAGTGCAGAAGGGCGTAGAGCGAGAACGCCGCGTCGCGGATCCAGGTATGGCGGTAGTCCCAGTTGCGCTCGCCCCCGATCTGCTCGGGCAGAGATGTCGTCGCCGCCGCGACGATCGCCCCCGTCGGCTGATACGTCAACAGCTTCAGGGTCAGCGCCGAGCGGTGCACCATCTCGCGCCAACGCCCGGTGTAACGCGACTGCGACAGCCAACGCCGCCAATAGGCGACAGTCGCCTCGAACAGCTCCCGTGTCTGCGTCGCCGAGCGGCGCTGAGATTCGTAGGCGCCCACCACGTGCTCGAGGACGAACGTTGCGCTCTCCCCCTGCGAGAGGCTGAACGAGGCCCGCGCCGCGCCGTCGTCGATCCGAAGTGGCGTCTCGGTCTCCAACGCCAACGTGCAGCTCGCCGAGCGAAACAGCACCCCGTGCTCGTGGCGCTCGATCGTGTGCTCGGCGCGGCCGTAATCAAACCGCGGCGAGCAGTCCATCTCAAAACCCACCTGACCGCGCACGGCGACGATTCGGCGCACCAATCGCTGGCGATGCCCGCCGTCAGGCGTCTGCGCGACCGGCATGAAGTCCTCCACCTCACCCACACCATCTGCAGTGAGGAAGCGAGTGATCAGAACGTTGGTGTCGGGGAAGTACAGCTGCTTCGACGTCCAGCCCTCATCGGCCGGAGCCAGGCGATAGTGCCCGCCGCGCCGCGTGTCGAGAATCGAGGCAAAGACGCTCGGAGAGTCAAACCGCGGACAGCAATACCAATCGATCGTTCCGTCGGTCCCAACCAGGGCAACGCTGTGCAGATCGCCGATCAGACCGTGCTCGGCGATCGGCAGATAGCTACTCGCTCCGCGTACCATCGGCCGTATCAAACTAGGTTCCGCCTTCTCGCGGAGATCGAACCGCTCGGCGTCGGGTTCCTCGCCTTCGATCAGATCTCGACGGGACCGAAATCACCACGATGCGATGATGACCTCTCACCCGAACCCTTGGTAGATGTTCGTACGGTGATTGGACCGCAACGACACGTGACCCGAGCCGACGGCCGGGCGAAGCTCTACCTGGAGGCGGCATATGCCCGAATCTGTTGATCCTCGTCACCTCCTGCTGATCGGGGCCGGACCCGGCATCGGCGCCAGCGTCGTTCGTCGCTTCGGCCGCGAAGGCTTCCGCAGCACGCTCATCGCCCGCGGCGAAAAACTTGAGCAACTCGCCTCTGAGCTGCGTAGCGACGGGCTGGAGATCGAGGCGGTGGGCGCGGACATCGAGGATCTGGATCGCTACCGTGCGACGCTCGAGCGAATCTTCGGCGCCGCAGCCGCCCCCGGCGTCGCCGTGTACAACGCTGCTCTGCCTGATCCTGGCGAGATCCTCGACATGACGGTGGGACGGCTCCGGACCGCATATGACGTCGATGTCCTCGGCGCCGTCGTGGCGGCACAGGTCGCTGCACCCGTCCTGCGGGCCGCCGGGACCGGCACACTGCTCTTCACCAGCGGCGGCTTCGCCGACCATCCGGTGCCCGCGCTGGCGAGCCTCTCTATGGGGAAGGCTGCCATGCGCTCGGCGGCGACCCTGGTCGCCGCCGGCGTCAAGGACGATGGCATCCATGCGGCAACCATCACGATCGCCGGCTCGGTCGTGCGTGGGACGGCGTTCGATCCGGACAAGATCGCCGACCTGTTTTGGACCGCGCACACCGACCCGACCGACGCCTGGCAGACCGAGTATCGATTCACAGGCTCCTAACGGCGCCCGGCGAGGCGTAGGCCCCGAGCGATCAGGCGGACCTTCCGGCAATCCGTACAAAGGCGCTCGGCCGCGCCGTGACCGCTACTCGGCGAGCTGTAAGTGGGATTGCAGGAACGCGCCGGTGCGCGCGAGCGCGGCGTTGGCCTCATCGAGCTCCGGCGCGGACGCCTGAAAGACGTGGGCAACTCCCGGCGTGACGTCCAGTTGGACAGTGACATCGGCGGTGGCCGCTGCGGCGGCGAGGCGCGTCGCATCATCGAGCAACACCTCGTTCGATCCGCATTGGATGAGAAGCGGTGCGATCCCACGTAGATCGGCGAACAGCGGACTGAGCGCGGCGGCCGCCGGATCGGCTCCACCGGCATAGTCGGAAACGTTGTGCTGGAGCCGGTCGCGCGCCAGCACAAAGTCCACGGCGGCCTTCGTCTCCATGCTCGCGCCGGACAGGGTCAGGTCGACCCACGGTGAGTAGAGCACCGCTGCGGCCGGTTGCGCGAGCCCGGCGTCGCGCCCGGCGACGAGCGCGCCGAGCGCCAGCGCACCTCCGGCCGACTCGCCGAACAACCCGATCCGCTCCGGGCGGATGCCCGTTTCGAGCAGGCCGCGGTAGGACCCGAGCGCGTCGTCGGCGGCGGCTGGGGAGGGATGCTCCGGGGCGAGTCGGTAGTCAACCGAGAGCACTCTCGTGCGAGCTTGCCGCGCGAGAAGGCTGGCGAGGCCAGCGCTTGCGCGGGCCGACCCGAGCGCGAAGACACCGCCGTGGAAGTACAGGAGTGCGGCGTCCGGGGTGGCCTCCGGCACCGAAATCTCGAGGACCGGAACACCGCCAAACGTCATTTCGGTGAGCGACACGTCAGACGGCAGCGGCGTTTGGAGCATGAACTCCTCGAACACCGGGCGAAGCACGGCGAGGTCACCGCGGGCGTCGAGCGGTACATCATCCAGCAGTTCCTGAAACGACTTTCTCTCGGGCTGGCTCATAACTCGAAGCATGACGCTCGACCGGGTGAGACGGCATCACCGAATTCCGATGAGTCGTCACGCCACGACCCCTCTAGGAGCCGGCGCTCGCTGGCCTCGGGCCACTGTGGGTGACGCGATCGCGAGTGACGTACGCTGTTTGCGTCGTGCGCCCCAGCCATAAAGTCCTCTTCGGCGTCGGGTTGGAGGCCGGCGTCTGCCAGGTCGGCGAGATGCTCAGGCACGCCCGCTCGGCCGACGAGGCGGGTCTCGACGTTGTCAGCGTCGGCGACCATCCCTACTTCGCCGAGCGCCTCGACGCCTACGCCGCGCTGGGGTTCGTTCTGGGCGCGACGAGCAACATCGCCGCGGCGGTGATCTGCACGAACCTGCTGAGCCGTCCTGCTCCCATACTCGCGCGAACGGTCACGGGACTGTCCACGATCTCTCGCGGTCGTGTCGTGCTCGCAATCGGGTCGGGTGGAATGTGGGAGGAGATCGTCGCCCTCGGTGTCCCCCGCCTTTCGGCCGCAGCCCGGGTACGAGCCCTGGAAGAGGCGATAGTGGTCGTCAGGGCGCTCTCCGGCGGCGGCGATCCGGTTACGTTCGACGGCGAGTTCTACCGCGTCACGGAGCTGGCACCCGCGGCTGCACCGACGCCGCCGATCTGGATCGGAGCGGGCGGCCCGAAGGGGCTGGCAGTGACCGGCCGACACGCCGACGGGTGGATACCGCCGCACCTCGCCGACTGGCGCAGCACCCGGGTTGCCGAGTCGCGGCCGATCGTCGACGAAGCGGCTGCTTCTGCGGGGAGAGACCCCGCCGATATCGACACCGTCTACCTCGCGTCAGGGCAGATCACCCGAGCCCCATTGCGAGAGACACGCAACGACGAGGGTCGCTGGATCGGCGGCGGAGTTACGCAGTGGGTGGAGGAACTTACTTTCGCCGTGCTTGAGCACGGCGCCGCCGCTTTCAACTACGTGGTCCGACCTGGCGACAGCATCAGCGACGAGACGCTGGACCTCTGGGCACGCGAAGTCGTGCCAGCCGTCCGCGAAGCAATCGCCAAGCGCTGAGTTCCGGCGACCGACGAGCGAGCGCCAGCGAGCCGGCGGCGGCCCCGGCCGTTCCCGGCATGGCTAGCGCACGAGCGTGTGCCCGTGCAGGTACGGGCCGTCGCCCACGTTGATTGTCACGGCCACGCGCCCAGAGGGGATCGAGCCCCTCGGAGAGGTCCTCGGCTACTCGACCAGCGGAGGTTCGAGCAGCGACTTGTTGATGTGCTCGGACAGCGCGATCGCGGCGGCTCGTTGCGCAGCCAGTCGCTGCTTGTCGTCGTCGGCGCTCGACAGCGTGGCGGCGTACGCGCTCGAAGCGGCCTCCCAGAGACCACCGGTGCGATCGTTCTCAATCCGCGCTTGCCGGCGCATCTCCTCGACGCCGCTGGCGATGACCTCAGCCGGGGCATCGGCGTCGTAGGTCTTCTCAGCCTCCGTCTCACGAACGAACGTGAACGTGTTGTGCGCGGTGAGGACCGGCCTGTGCAGAACGCGCTCAATGCGCGTCGAGGCATCGTCGAGCACGACGGTCGAAACGCTGAACCGCGGATAGGGCTGTATCGCTTCCAGCCAGTCTTGCCTGCGTGCATCTTGCGCGCGGTTCGCACGTTCGTCGATCGTCACCCCGACGTATTCGGCTACGTGCACCCAGCCCCAGTGCGTGGCCACCAACAGGATTCCGATCACCGCGACCACGACGTCGAACGCGCCCCCGCCATTGAAGAGCGCCTCCCAACCACCGTAGAGCGTGAGTGCTCCGCCGCCGATCAAGGTGGTACCGGTGAGCAGCGATCCAGCTGCGACGAGCCGGTCGTGCTTGTGAGTGACGACGGCCGGCTCGTGATACTGCTCCGCAGCGGGTAAGTTGACCAGGTCCTCGTCGAGCAGCCTCCGGTCGGCCGGGACCCCGAGGAATGCCAGCAATCCCTCGTTCTGGTCACTCATTGTCCGACCGCCCGGCCGGGGGCTTAGGACTGCCTCCCCAGGCGTCCGCGTGCGCGCGGCGCCGTTGCCGGCGCCCGTCGCCGCGTCTGCAGCGAGGTTGCCGGTGAGGATTCCCTCTCGGACCTGCTCCATCAACGAGCCGACTGCGGACGGCGATGCGGGGAGCAGCAGCGTCGTCATGTTGCCGTGCTCGCCGACCGACCGGATCGTGTCCATGTACTGGGTCAGCGCCACCAGCGCCATCGCTTCGCGTGCGTCGATCCCGTCCTCGTCAGCGATCAGCGCCAGCGAGTCCTTGAGGCCGTGGGCGATCGCCTTGCGCTCCGCCGCCACCCCCTCGCCGTGTAGGCGCATCGACTCCGACTCCGCCTCGGCCTTCTTGATCCGCAACGTCTTGTCGCCTTCGCCCTGTGCGGTGGCGGCCTCCTGGTTGCGGCGCGCGGCGTTGATGTTGTTCATCGCATCCTTGACGCGCTGGTCAGGCTCGATGTTCGTGATCAGCGCCTTGATGATCTCGTAGCCGTAGTCGGCCATCTGCCTTTGGAGGGTCTCTTGAATGTGCTTGGCGATCGTGTCCGCGTCGGCGTAGGCCTCGTCGAGGTCCATCGTCGGGATGTGCGACCGGACGACGTCGAACGCGTAGGACTTCATCTGCACCTCGGGATCATCGAGCTTGTAGAAGGCGTCCTTCACCTTCGACTCGTCGGCGGCGACCATGTACTGGATCGCCAGTTTGACGACCACGAACACGTTGTCCCTGGTCTTGGTCTCGATGTCCGCATTGAGCTGCTCGACCTGCAGGCTCATCCGCCCCGCCACCTTCTCGACGAACGGCGACTTGCGCTGCAGGCCAGGCCCGGCGACGCGGACGAACTTGCCGAACCGTTCGACAATCGCGCGCTCCTGCTGTTCCACGGTGAAAAAGAAGACGGGCATACGGAAGTCCTTTCAGGTGGTCGCGATCAGCCCCTGGCCACCCCATGAACGGGGAGCAATGGACGATCAGCGAGAAGAGCGAAGCCGACAACCCCAAACCAACTGGTCAATAACGCGCTTCGCATACTCCGAGCTTAGACCCTGCGCATCGGATCCGGGCCAAGTCGCCACATCTGGACCAATCCTCGCGCGGCGCGCACGCGGCCCAAGGGGCCGATTGGTCAACGGAGAGCGACGCGGAGTGGTCGTCAGAGTTCAGGTCTCGCTCGGTCGCTGACGCCGATCGGATATACCCGCAGGACGATCGCGACCCGTAAGGAGGCCCCCGATGGACTGGAGCCTCGAAGTAGTTGTGCTGCCGGTTAGCGACATTGATCGCTCGATTGCGTTCTATCGCGACCAAGTCGGCTTCCACCTCGATCACGACACGCAGAACGAGCACATGCACGTAACCCAACTGACCCCACCTGGCTCGGGTTGCTCGATCGTGTTCGGTGACCTGCCCCCGCACCAAGCGATGGAGCCCGGGACGATGAGGAATCTGCAGCTGGTCGTACCCGACGCGGCCGCCGCACGTCAGGAGTTGGCCGATCGTGGCGTCGAGGTGAGTGAGGTATCGGTCGTCACCGATGCGGACGGCGGTACGTTCTTCGGCTTTGAGGACCCGGACGGTAACTCATGGGCCGTGCAGGAGATCAAGGCACGGGCCCAGAATCCGCTCATCCCAAAGGATCACGTCGGCCTCAGCCAATGGGCTGGCCGATGACCGTCGGCGAGAGCCTCAGACAAGCAGGCCGCGGAGCAACCATTCGGTCTGCGTAGAAATTCTCGAGCACCAATCTCACATCAGCTCGAGCCCCGGCGTCTAATGCACGAGTCGTACGAAACGGTGCGGCCGGCAAACAACGTCGAAAGGACACAGCCATGTCGGCAGAGGACAACAAGGCGATCGTTAGCCGCTGGTTCACCGAGTTCTGGGGCCCGGACTACAGCCCGGATGTGATCGACGAGCTCGCGGACCCCGAGATCCGCTTCGAGTATTCCCTCCATGCCCCACGGCGTGGTCGGGACGCCGTCCGCGACTTCGCCACCAAGTTCCGCGCCGCGTTCCCGGACCTCGCGTTCGGCGGCACCGCGGACCTGATCGCCGAGGGCGACTACGTCGTCGGCCAATGGATCGGCGGCGGAACGCACACCGGCGAGCCAATGACCGACCTGCCGTTCGGCGGACTCCCGGAGGCCAACACCGCCAGGACGATGCGTTTCACCGGCACCACGGTTCTTAAGGTCGAGAACGGCCTGATCACGGAGGAAATCGGCCTCGACGACGGCGTGTCGGTTCTGGAGCAGCTGGGCCTGATCGACAACCGCTGACCGCAGACCGCGCTCACCCTTAGAACAAGGCCCCGCCGGGCCAGAGGCCGGCGGGGCCTTACGCGGCGTGAAGACCGATGTATGCCGTCGACCCCGGGCCGACTGCGCACCCCGCCCGCCACGCGAAAACCTGGCTTGCGCTCCGACACGCATCTGGGCTTAGCGACAGCTACTGCTTCGGGTGTGCGACATCGACGATGTCCTTCGGCGGAAGCTCCAGCCAGAATCTGCGCAAGTCGGCTCCATGTGTTCAGCCAGCGTGGGATGTCACCCGGTTCGGGCTCCCAGTTGTATTACGGGCGCTCCAGCAGCTCACGGATGTCGCGAGGCTGCGGGTCACCGCGGAACGGGTTGACGAATGCGCGCGGGGGCGGGAACAGCCAGCCGAGCGGGCGCGGCAACCGCCTGCCTGTGACCAGCCACCACACCCTGGCGACCGGCCATCCAAAGGTGACGAATGGCGCGATCACCGCGCCCACGAAGGCCGACGTTCCCAGCCTCCCTTCCGCACGCACCCGATCAAAACGCACCCATTCGCGGAGCGCAATGATCCACGCATAACGGGCCAGCAGCCTTGACCAGGTCATGCCCTGCCGAATATAGGCGAAGACGGAGCCGAGAGAGCCGCGCCAGCGCGCCGTCCGCTTTCACGTAACGACCGCGGGCGTGTACCGCCAGACGGTGGTCGTCTGGTATGCGTTGATCGGAGTGGGCTGGCACTCGCGCGAACACACATGACTGAAGCCGGCCTTCTGCAGAGCGCGGTTGGGAGCCACGTTGAAGGCGTTGGGCTCGCAATAAAGGTGCTTGAGTCGCAGCACGTCGCAGAAATGCGTGGCGGTCATGCGCACGAACTGAGCCCCCAGGCCCGACCCGCGGCGCGTGGGATCGACGATGTGCAGGTGCATATGCGCCTCATCTCCAAACTGGATCTGATCAGCCGTGCTGAAGCCGACGAGTGCCCCGTCAACCTCCCAGACGACGCCGTATTCGAAGCGCTGATCGAGCGGGCGAGCGAGATCGCGCTCGAACGACGCGCGCCAGACATCAGGAGACGGAAGCCGCAAGCGATCGACACCGAGCCGCTCCAGGTGCTCAGCGTCGCCTCGGAAATAGGCGATCCGGACCTCGAAGTCGGCAACCCCATCGGCCGAATGTCAAGGCTCGGCGAGGCACGCCAGGCTCAGTCTAATTCGGGCAGCAGCCCATCACGCGACAACAACACTGAGCAACACTCGGCGTTGACGGTGCGGTCGCGCCTCCTCGCGCGACCGCACCGCCCTTTGTGGGCCACTCCATGCGCCCAGGCCAGCGCCTGTATGCGATGCCAGCGGCGTCGCGACGACGGCGTCGAGGATCAGTCCCGGTCCGCTGTTCGTGATGATGTACAACGAAGCAGCGCGCGTGACGAATGCATTCGCATCTGATCAATCCACACCGGCAGAGCTGGACCAGCTCCTGTACGTCCACGGCGGTGAGCTGGGTCTGCGCCGTGAGCGGCGCAACGGGGAGTGGGTAACTCTCGACTCGGTTGGGGAGTCTGTAGCGGACACCGAAGTGTTGGACCGGATTCGTGCATTACGGATCCCCCCCGCTTGGACGCACGTTTGGATCGCCGCTTCACCGAACGCGCACCTACAGGCCACCGGCTTCGATTCCAAAGGGCGACGACAGTACCTGTATCACCCGCTGTGGCGCGTGCGGCGAGACCATGAGAAATACAACGACATGCTCGAGTTCGCGGGCAAGCTGCCGCGTATCCGGGCCACCACGAGGAGCCTGCTCGGAGCACGCCACGGCGAGCGCGATCGGACCCTCGCGCTGGCGATCCGGTTGCTCGACATCGGCTTGTTCAGGGTCGGCTGGGATCGCTACGCTCGCGACAACGGGCACGTTGGCCTGACCACGCTTCGCCGGGAGAACGTGACGCTGCGCGGGCGTGACGTTCATTTCGACTTCGTGGCGAAGTCAGGCAAGCGGCGCCGAATGACGGTGCGCGATCCGCAATCGGTCGCCGCGCTCGCGCAGCTCAAGCGCCGACGCGGCATGCCAGATGAGCTCCTCGTGTATCGATCCGAGCGCGGCTGGCAACGGGTCCACGCTCCTGACGTGAACAATGCGCTTCGCGCCTGGGGAGGCGGCCCGTACTCGGCCAAGGAGTTCCGCACCTGGTCGGCGACTGTGCTCGCCGCTGTCGCTCTGGCCCGCGAGCACGGGAAAGACCAACACGGCCCGAGGGCGGTGAGCCGGGCAGTGCACGAGGTGAGCTCCGCGCTTGGCAATACGCCGGCAGTCGCCCGCGCCAGCTACATCGACCCACGCGTGATCACGCTGTTCGAGAGTGACCGAGTCATTGAGCTTCCCGAGACGGCGGACCCGGTGGGCTTCACGTTGGAGGTAGAACTGGCCGGTGACAAGGCCGTCATGGAGCTGCCCACCGACACCGATGGCGACGCGGTCCGGCTCGAGGTCGAGCGGCGCGTGCAGGCGCTCATTCTGGAAGCGCGCTGAACCCAGTTGAGAAACCTTTGATCATCGGCACCTAGCATCGGGCCGCGATCCCCTGAGCGCTACCCACCATCGTCAATCCGTTCTCAGACAACCACAGGAGGTCCAAGCGATGAAGGCGACTTGGCAACCGCACGAGAAGCACGGTGAGCTGACCGAGCGGAGTGACTTGCCCGACAGTGTGTTCGCGTTTCCGAAGGAACGGAAAGAGCCCCTAACCGACGCGGCGCATGTCAGAAATGCGATCGCGCGTTTCGACCAAGTGACCGACGTGTCCGACGAAGAGCGCGCATTGGCCTTCGCGAACATCAAGCAGGCGGCCGACTACTACGGCGTGGACATGAGTGAGCGCGAATGGCAGGACCTCGGCAGCCGGCCAGGTACCTAATCCGATCGGCAACGGCCGCGCCTCTCAAGAGGTGCTTGGATACCGAGCTGCTCGCCAGGGGCGAGCGGCGCCGGCTGCCTGGTCCTGGCGTCACCGCGCACGTCGCCGACATCTCACCCTCATTACGCGGCGAGGTCGTTTGCCGATCACCCACGCCCGCAAGCTCACGCGAGCTCCGGCCGGGTTAGGTTTCGGCCGCCGCCGGTTGCTTGAGGCCGTCGAACGGTAGCCAGATGTGGAACGCGGTCTGCCCGGCCGTGGAGTCGAAGTCGATCGAGCCGTCGAGTCGCTCGGTGACGATCCGACGCGCCGTGTCGAGCCCCAGGCCCGTGCCCTCGCCGACGTCCTTGGTCGTGAAGAACGGGTCAAAGACGCGCTGGCGGATCTCCGCCGGGATCCCGGGACCGTCATCGATGATGTCGACTCGCGCGCCGACGCCATCGCGACTGGTGGCGATCTCGATCGTGCCCGAGTCGCCCAGGGCTTCGATCGCGTTGGCGAGCAGGTTCGTCCACACCTGATTGAGCTCGGACCCGCGAAGCGTGAGCTTCGGAAGCGAGCGGTCATAGTCGCGCCGGATCTCGATCGAGGTGTGCTTGAGCTTGTGCCCGAGCACGACCAGCGTCGTCTCGAGTCCCTCGTGGATGTCCGTCTCCACGAGTTCGCCGCGGTCCATGAACGCGTACGACTTGATCGCCTTCACCAGCGTGCCCATCCGATCGGTCGATTCCGCGATCTCGGCAGCCAGCCCGCGGGCGGTCAGCGACGCGGCGATCCACGCCGTGGCCGCGCTCGCAGCCGGCCCGGCTGCCTGCGCGACCCGGTCAAGCCAGGCGACATCGAGCCCGGCAGCCGCCAGCGGCTCCGCGACCCGCCAGGGTTCTGCGACCCCCATTTGCTCGAGCGAATCGAGCAGCTCTTCCTCGGCATCGGCGGCATCGAGCGCGGAGAGCGAGGTGCGTGATCGGGCACGCTCGATCGCTTCGCGTTGCAGCGCCACGAGCCCCTCCGCCTGCTCGCGCTCGATCCCGGACTCCACGAACAAGCCGATCGTGGAGGAGAGCACGTCGAGCGCCTCGGCCAGATCGGCCGCAGCACGTCGGGCGGCCGCCGCCGGGTTGTTGAGCTCGTGCGCCAGTCCGGCGGCCATCGTGCCAAGCGAAGCGAGCCGTTCGCGAGTTTGCTCTCGGACCGCGATCCGCGTCGCCATCGGCCGGACCGCGCGCATCACCCGGCGGTGAACCGCACGCTGGCTGAGCGCGAGCCGGATGAAATCCTCGGCCTCGATGACTGCCAGCCGAACGTCGGTCTCGGCGCGAAACTGGCCCGAGTAGCCGGTCCCGGTCAGGACCGGGATCGCGCCCATCCAGGTCGGCGCCGTCTGGCGCGTGAACGGTTCGATGCGGCCCGCTTCGACGACCAAGCCCTGGATGACCCCGCTGAGGAGCAGTAAGAACCTCGAACCGGCGGCGTCACCCGCCTCGGCCACAACCGTGTCGGCCGGTACCTGGCTGATCTCCGCGACCTGCTGCCAGAGCGCCAGCTGCTCGTCGTCGAGGTCATCGAACAGGTCGATCGATCGCAGTTCCTCGAGCGTCGGACGCTCCGGCTCGTTCATCCGCTCGCCAGGTATTCGTGGATCAGCGAGACCGCCATCGACCCCTCCCCGACCGCGCTCGCCACACGCTTGATCGAGCGCGTCCGCACGTCACCGGCGACGAACACACCGGGAACACTCGTCTCCAGCACATACGGATCACGGGACAAAGGCCACCCCCGGTCGCGGACGTCGGGACCGGCCAGAATGAACCCGCGCTCGTCACGGGCCACGACGCCCTCGAGCCAGTCGGTGCGCGGGACGGCACCGATGAAGACGAAGCACGCGTCGACGTTCTCAACGGTCTCGGTCCCGTCAGCAGCCCTGATCCGCAGCGAGTGCAGGTGGCCGTCCTCGCCGTTGGCCGCGACCGCCTGCGCACCCGTCCGCACCTCGACATTCCCAAGCGCCGCGATCTGCTCGATCAAGTAACGGGACATCGAGTTGGTCAGCGAGTCGGCGCGCACCAGCATCGTCACCCGCCCTGCATAACCGCTGAAGTAGACGGCGGCCTGGCCAGCGGAATTGGCGCCGCCGATGACCACCACGTGCTGATCGGCGCACGCCCGCGCTTCGATCAGCGCGGCGCCGTAGTAGATCCCGGCGCCGGTCAGTTCAGCGAAGCCGGGAGCATCGAGTTGACGGTAGGAGACGCCCGACGCGACCAGCACCGTGTTGGCGCTCAGCACGCCGCCACCGGTCAGATGCACCAGTCTCCCGGATCCCTCGGCTTCGAGCGCAACCGCTTCCTGCACGGTGAGAAGCTCTGCTCCGAGCCGGCGGGCCTGGTCGGTCGCTCGCCGCGCGAGATCCGATCCGCTGAGCCCGACCGGGAAGCCCAGGTAATTCTCGATCCGACTCGACTGGCCTGCCTGTCCGCCGGGTGCCTCGCGCTCCACCATCACCGTCCGAAGCCCCTCAGACGCTCCGTAGACGGCAGCCGCCAGTCCCGCGGGACCGCCGCCGACGATCACCAGGTCGTAGTGATCGCCGATCGGTTGTGCCGAGATCCCAAGCCGCTCGGCCAGTTCGAGGGTCGTCGGACGCTCGAGGACCGACCCGTCCTCGAGCAGCGCTACGGGCAGCCGCTCTGCGTCGACGCCTATGACCGCGAGCAGTTCGCGCGCCTCGCTGTCGCGCTCGACATCGAGCCAGCGCACCGGGACGCGATTGCGAGCCAGGAAATCCCGCATGTCGTGTGACTGCTTCGAGTACCTGTGCCCGATCACACGGACACCGCCCGACTCGAGCGCGGCGCCGGCCTCCCAGGTCGTGAGCAGATCCTCCACCACCGGGAACAACTGCTCCTCCGGCGGGTCCCACGGCTTCAGCAGGTAGTAATCGAGCGACACCTCGTTGATCGCCTGGATCGCCGCCTGAGTGTCGGCGTACGCCGTCAGTAGAACGCGCTTGGCCTCCGGCACCAGCTCCCGCGCCTGCGCGAGGTAATCGGTCCCCGACAGGCCGGGCATCCGCTGGTCGGCGACCAACAGTGCGACCTGCTCGCCCCGTGCCCGAACCTGCCTGAGCAGATCAAGCCCCTCAGCGCCCGAACCGGCGCGCATCACCCGATAGCGCTCACCGAAGCCGCGCCTCAGATCACGCGAGACCGCCGCCAGTACCGCCGGCTCATCATCAACCGCGACGATCGCCGGACGGCGTCCACGGTCATTCCCATCGCGCTGATCAGCGTCCATCGCCGGCGCGGTCCCTCAGTCTCCGACGGGCATGACGCCCGCGGCCTCGACCATGACGATCGTGGTCCGCCGAGGTGCGCGTGTGCGATGGACGACGCCCTTGGGCAGGCTGCACGCCTGGTGGCGACCGAGCGTGATGGTCTCCGCACCCTCGACGTCGATCAGCAGCTCGCCGTCGAGCACGAGGAAGAACTCGTCCTGGTCATCGTGCTTGTGCCAGTGGAAGTCGCCCTCGATCACCCCGAGCCGCACGACGGAGTCATTGACCGACGTGAGCGTCTCGTTGAACCACGGCGTATGGGCAGCCGCCTCTGCGGAGACATCGATCAACTCGAGGTGGCCGAAGGCCTGGCCGTCAGCAAGCTCGATGTGTCGGACGCGGTCATCGAAGCGGCTGAGGACCGCACGGGCCTGGGGCTCGACGACCGCCAGGTCGATCTGTTCGCCGGCGAATCCCTTGATCGCGTCCAGCGATTCCCAGCGTGTCACGACGACGATCTCGATCGCGCCATCGACTTCGACGCGCTCGACGGTCGCGCCGAGAAACCCTTTCGAGCTCTCAAGAGCCGGCCTGACGCCAGCTTCGAAATGCGCGACGTAGGCGTCGGCCTGCTCCGATCCTTCAGCCAGGGCTGTCCAGCGCCGCGCGATCACTGAGACCATTCTCCCATCCGCTCGCGTTCAGGCCTGACAGGTCATACGTCAGGCGCGGCAAGCGGCGTTGTCAAGCGAGCTTGAGTGGGACCTCACCGTAGGGGTCGATCCGGTACACGAGCGAGACCCGGTGGTAGCCATCGGCGATGTCGGCGCTCGTTTTACCGCTGACCACGAGCACTGGACTGAGACGCTCCCCTTCGAGGACTTTGATCAGGTCTTTCATGACGCCGGGATCGTCGAGCGGCGCGGCGGTAAGGCCGGCGGCACGGAGGATGTCGTTCGCGCGCCTCCGGGTGAGGGCAGCTTTGCGCAACCGCTTGACGACCTTGCTGACCGCCTCGCTGTCGAGCTTGAGCGACAAATAGGCTTCGGCGGCGTCATAGTCGTGGGAGGCGACGTCATCGAGCCACTTGATCTTCTCTATCGGCTCCACGGTGACCGCCTTTGGTTTGTCCTTCGCCATTGGCCGATCATGCCAGGCCACCATTAAGCTGGCACCATGCGGCGGGTTGGCGTGATCGGGCTCGGGCGGATCGGCATGGCGGTCTGCGCCCGGCTGGTGGCGGCGCGGTTCGAGGTGGCGTGCACCGATTTGGAGCCGGGTCGGCGCATGATCGCTGAGGCAACCGGCGCGAGCTGGCGGCGTGATGCTGCCATCGTCGCCGCCGGGGTGGACGTGGCCGTGACCGTGCTGCCGGGTCCGGCCGAGGTGACCGCCGTAATCGACGCGGTGTCCGGGTCGTTGCCCGCGCGAGGCGTCTGGCTTGATCTGAGCACAGCCTCGCCGGCCGTGGCGCGGAGGATCGGCACCGCCGTCGCGACGCGCGATGTCGCCGTCGTCGATGCGCCGATTGGGGGTGGGCCAGCGGATGCGCGCGACGGCACGCTGTTGAGCTTTGCGGGAGGGGCCGAGGACGATCTCGATCGCGTCCGGGACGTGCTGGCGGCGTTCACGCGCGCGGTCGTACACGTGGGACCGCACGGCAGCGGCTACACGCTCAAGCTGATCGCCAACGCGCTGTGGTTCGAGCAGGCGGTCGCGACCGCCGAAGTGCTCGCGATCGCGGTCCGCGCCGGGCTTGATCCCGACACGGCGCAGCGCGCACTCGCCCAGAGTGCAGCCGGACGCGGGTTCGTCGCCAACGATGCGCGTGCGCTGCTGACCGGCGATGCGATGCCGTCGTTCGCGCTTGGCCGGTGCGCCGCTCAGCTGCGCACGCTCGACGAGCTCGCCGGTGAGCTGGCGGTGCCGGCCGATGTGCTCGCGGCGGTCGCACGAGTCCATTCAGATGCAGTGGCGCGGTATGGCGACGTCGACGGAGAGCTGCTGGGCGCCCGATTCGCCGCCGAGCGCGCCGGGGTGCGGCTCGGCTCCTGAGCGCACTTGGGCGCTCGCCGAGGCGCCGCCCCGACGGTCAGGCGCCGCTCCAGCGTTCGAACAGCCGGTGCTCGATCCCGAACTGGTCAAGGATCCGTCCGGCGATCTGGTTGAGCAGATCATCGATCGACGCCGGGCGGTGATAGAAGGCCGGTGTCGGCGGGAAGATCGTCGCCCCAGCGAGGGTCGCCGCCTCCATGTTGCGAATGTGGATCAGGTTCAACGGCGCCTCGCGGGTGGCGAGCACGAGCGGCCGGCGCTCCTTCAGCGTGACGTCCGCGGCCCGGGCGAGGAGGTCGTCGGAGCTGCCGTTCGCGATCGCGGCGAGCCGGCCCATTGAGCAGGGCACGACCGCCATCCCGGCCGTCTGAAATGACCCGGACGAGATCGGCGCGGCGAGGTCGTCGGCGTTGTGGACGACGTCGGCGAGTGCCGTCACCGCCTCCAGACCGCCCTCGTCGGCGAGTTCCAGGGCAAGCGTCCGATCGGCGCCGCGAGAGACCACCAGGTGGGTCTCGACCGTGCCGAGCTGGTGCAGCCCCCGTAGCAACGACAGCGCCAGCCTCGGACCGCTCGCTCCCGAGATCCCGATGACCAACCGCGGCTGCCCGGCTGGATCACCTCGGCCAGGCGTTTGAGTCACGGCCGGCCCTCGGCGGCCAGCCGCCGCCGGGCGTCCTGGAGCGCGCCGGGCGGCGGGGCCGCGATGCGGTGGTCGGTTCGGTCGGCGTCCTTGCGCGTCGCGTCAATCCCGAGCTTCGCGACCCGGCCGCGCACTTCGAGCGGCTCGGCGCGGTCGGCGGGCCCGCCGGGCACGATCAGCAGATCCCGGTCGGGTCGCGCGTAAGCCGTCCGCGCCCACTCGACCTGTTCGTGATCCCAGGGGTCCACGTCGCCGTCGACGACCGTGACGGTGCGGATCAGCGACACGCTCGCCCACGCCGCGAACATTGCCCGCTGCGCCGAGCCGAGCCTCGCACCTGTCTCCAACGCCACCACCGCGGTCAGACGCCCAGCACCACCCTCGGGCACCGCCACCTCCGTGACCGCGGGCACGACCCGTCGCAGCTCCGCGGTCAGGCCGGCCGCGATCGCGACCCCGCCAAGCAACAGGTGCTCGCGATGTCGACCGGGCTCAATCGCCTGATAGATCGCGTCACGGCGCATCGTCAGCCGATCGAACGTGACCACCCCGCCACGCCCATAGTCCTCGTACATCCCGTGAAACTCGGAAACCAACCCCTCGGGAACGGTCTCACGCAGGTCGAGCCGACCCTCGAGCACGATCTCGCACTCGGCGGGAACCGCGAGGCCGCTGGCGGTGCGTACGACCCGCACCGGCTCGCCGAGCAGGGCGCCGGCGGGCTGCAGTTCGTCGGCACCGAGATCGAGATACAGGCACGAGGCCACCAGGACCGCCGGATGGTTGCCGACCGTGACCGCGATCGGCAGCGTCTCGTCGCGTGCCGCGGCCTTCTGGCCGAGCGCGGCGAGGTGATGATTGGGCGCGATGCCCGCCAGCGCGCGGGCCCCGCCAAGCGGCTTCAGCCGGGCGATCGACAGGTTGGCGGCGCCGCTGTCGGGATCGCGGGCGACGATCGCGCCGGCGGTTACGTATGGGCCGGTCTCATGCTCAAAGAACCAGGGCACCGGCAGCATGGCCAGATCCGGCTGCTCGACCACCACCTCCTGACACGCCCCGTCCGACACCTCGACTGGCGCCACAGGCGCCGCCAATGCCGTGAGCAACCGCTCGCCGATCCCGTCTACGGTCGTCCCGAGCGACGCGGCGATCCGCTCGCGGCTGGCGAGCACGTTGCCGACGACCGGCAGCTCGGAGTGCCGCACCGACTCGAACAGCAGCGCTGGGCCATCCTCGCCGGCAATCAGCAGCGCCGACAGCTCAAAATGTGCAGACACCGGGTCGTGGATCCGTCGCAGCTCGCCCGCGTCCTCGAACGCGGCGAGCACCGAGCGCAGCGACTGGTCGGACATGCACGCACACGATAAGCGCCGTCGTCGGCAGCGGGATCCCCGAACCACCAGTTCGCCCCACCGGCTCGACTCCGCGTCGACAACACTCAGGCACGAGCCCCCCCACCCCCGGCGTTCGCAAGTCACGCTCGCGAACCCCGCGCTCGATGCCGTCGCCGCCGGATGTTCGTCGCTTTGCGTGGGCCGCAAGGGTCGGCGTACGCTCCGCCGATGACAACCCGCGAGATTGGAGACATCGTGCCTCGGTCGCTTGTGTGGGCGACCGATCTCGATGTGCTGCCGCTCGACCGTGTGATCGAGCGTCATGGCGACCATCTGTGTGTACTTTCGCCGAGTAACCCAATCCACTACTGGGGCAACCTGCTGCTGTTCGACGACCCGCCGATCGCAGGCGATCGCCCGCAGTGGGAGCGACTGTTCGAAACCGAGATCGACGGGTCGGTTGACGGCCACCGCACATTCGCCTGGGATACGCGGGACGGCAGCGTGGGCGCCGCACACGAAGAGTTCGTCACGCACGGCTACGAGGTCGAAGAGACAGTAGGCCTGGTCGGCACGCCTGACCGCGTGCGACCGCACCGTCGGGAGAACCGTGAGGTCGACATTGTCGCGCTCGATCCCGCCGACGGGGCTGATCTGGACCTGTGGGAGCAAGTCCACAACCTGCAGGCTGCGAGTCGAGATCCGCACCTGACCGAGGGGCCATATCTCGCGTTCGCTCTCGCGCGGCAGAACGATCTTCGTCGGCTGTTCGTGGCCGGTCGCGGGGCTTGGTACGTAGCGTTGGCTCCACGGAGCCGAGAGGTCGTCGCGAGCTGCGGCCTTGTCGTCACCGGCGGGCGGGGTCGATATCAGGCCGTCGGTACGGCCGCGCCGCATCGGCGCCGCGGGATCAGCTCTCGCCTTGTCGTGAAAGCCGCGCATCACGCCGCTGAGCGCTTTCGCGCCGACCATCTGGTGATCGCGGCGGACCCCGACTACCACGCGCTTGGCCTTTACGAGTCACTGGGCTTCGAACGCGCTGAACGTGTCACCGGCGTATGCAGGCCACCGCCCGATCATCGAACCAACTCGTAAGGGCGCGGGAGATTGGCGTCAGGCCAGGCTCGGGCAGTACTTGGCGGAGCGCTGAGCGATGCAGCGGATGCCGTTCTTGGGCGGCCTGCCGGTCAGTAGGTAGGGGACGCCGAGTGAGTCGCACGGGCCGTGAGCGGCGTGGGTAGCGGTCGGCATGGCTGACTGACGTCCGAAGTGCAGACCGTAGGAGCTCATGACTTCGCGGCCAAGCGCAGTGCAAACGATGAGCAGGCGCACTGGGGCACGTGGCCAGTTGTGAGGTTTAGTGAAGTGCGCGCACGGTTGACAGCCAGCGTCATCCCGATTGGGTGAAGACGGCCTCCCGCGAGGGGATAGCCTGGATCCCAGCGGGCGGTGAGCGCACAGCCGACGCGGGAAGCGACCCGCGGTGGCGAAGTGCAAGCGCATCCCCGTGTCGTCGGGGTCGATCGGCCGGCAGACGCTTGACGACCGCGTATAAGGAGGTGAGGGGTTAATGGCTCAATCGGTACAGATCGCCCCAGAACGAGGGTTCGCGAAGATGCGCAACCCCTGGGCTGTGCTTGGTCTCTCTTTGATCACGCTGGGCATCTACTACGTGTTCTGGTGGTACTTCATCAACCGCGAAATGCGAGATGTCGGTAACGCCAACGGTGTTGACCTTGGCCAGAGCCCCGGAGTCAGCGTGCTTGCCATCACCCTCGGCGCCTTCGTGATCATCCCGCCTTTCGTGTCGATCTGGAAGACGGGTCGGCGCATGGAAGGAACACAGCGGGTGGTCGGCGTGTCCGGCGGCAACGGCCCGCTTTTCTTCCTACTGGAAATCATTCCGATCGTGAGCCTGTTCGCGCCTGTGTACATGCAGATGGAACTCAATAAGGCGTGGCACGCGATCGAAGATCGAGGGACCGGTCAAGCGTCCGAGCTTCCAGCCGCGCCGGCTACAGACACTCAGTCAGTCAGCCTCGACCCGGACGAGGGCGCGGTTGCTGAGACCCCGGCGAACCTCGACTCCCCTGACGGCGAGCGTCCTCCGAGACCAACGCCTGCTCAGGAGCGCGGAGACGAAGCAACGTAGCGATCGGCAGGGCCTCAGCCGTGGGCGGAGTAGGTGGCCGGCATCTTGAGCGCCACGTGCCGCTGGTTGATCGTCCCCTCCTCGGTGGCTGTGGGCGCCCGCTCGTCGGTCACCCACTTGATCCGCAGGTGCCCGCTCAGGCCGCGGGGCCCGGTGACGGTGAGTGTCCCGCGTAACACCGACGATCTCCGATCCCAGGTCACCGTTCCGGATACACGGAGATCGGCAACAAACCGGCTCGCATGGAAATGGAGCACGAGCGGCCCGTAGGCGTAGTAGCCGCCGGTGACGTTGAAAGACCCGCCGTACAGGCCGTGACCGGTCTCGCCCGCGAGCAGGTTGTACCAGCGCTCGAGCGCGTCACCAACGGTCTCGGTGGTGACCCAGGCAGTCTGCCGGTCGAGCTTGGTCGAGTCATCGTCGCGGCCGGCGGGGTCCGCCTCGGGCGCATGAGCGAGGCTCTTCGGGAAGGCGGGCACGACGTACTGGGCGGGCACCCGCCGGGCGCAGCGGGTGTCGCCAGCCGTGCCCCGGTTCAGGTATCGGCGCGTGATCACCGACACGCAGTGAAGGAAGTCCGCTTGGGCGGTGACGTGATTCGAGTTGGCCACGCGCACGAAGATCGCATCCGGCCAGGCCGTCGCCACCCTGCGAGCGTCGCCGAGCGGGGTCGCCTGATCAAGCAGTCCGTCGAGGACGAGCACCGGGATCCGCGGGAAGTGGACCTCGGGCGGAAACGCCGGGTCTGACACGGTCGGCCGTGGCCAGCGGAGGCATCCGTAGACGAGCTCGTTCTCATCGAGCGAGGACAGCCACACCCGTTTGGGGAACGGGAAGAACGCCCGGGCTCGGAGCCGCCTGACGGCGTCCGCCAACTCCGCCGCCCGCCGCGGCGTCAGTTGAGCCCGTGTCCCAGGCCGTCGGGTAATCGTGGCAGGACACCGCCTCGAGGTCGCCGGCGGAATAGGCACTCGGCGCACCGCCAGCGCCGTCCAAGCTCACGTCCTCGGCGGCGAGCCGCTTGATTGGCACGAGGTCGTGATGTCGGACCGCTACCAGGGCGGCGGGCAGGTCACGAAAGAATGTGTAACTGTAGGTCGCGTCCTCGACCAGCTGGGCGAAGGCGTCCGCCGTGAGGTCGAAGTGACGCCGCGTGTGGGACTGGTCATCGGCCACGCCGACGATCGGATGGCGGGCCAGACGCCGGTCAAACGAGGCGATCTCGTGCAGGAGCTCGTCATGCCTGCAGCCGGGGAAGCTCGTGCACATGGTGTCCCAGGCCCGGCGCAGCGCTGCCACCGCCTCCGGCTCGAGCGGGTCAAACCGCTGATCGTAGGTGCCGTCGAGCACAAGGTCGCGCACGAACCGCGGGTAGTGGACTGCGAACACCTGGGCGGCGTAGCTGCCGTACGAGTCACCGTAGAGGTCGATCTTGCTGACATGGATCGCTTCGAGAATCGCCCGCAGGTCCTCGGCGACGGCCGCGCTGCCATAGGCGTTGGCGCGTTCACCGAGCCTGCTTGCGCAGGCGGCGACCACCGCGGGGTAATCGCCCGGCCGGACGAGGGCGTCGTAGTCCTGCACGCCCGGACAGTCGATGGCATCAGAAGCGCCGGTGCCGCGCTGATCCATCAGGATCAGATCGTGGCGGCGATGCAGCGAGCCGATCATGAACAGGTAGCTCGCCGCCGACGCGGTCGAGGGGTACCCCGGCCCGCCCTCCATCGCGACGATCGGCACCAGCGCGTGGCGGGTGGTGTCGGCGTGCAGGAACACCTTGAAGTGCACGTGGAGGCTCCCGCGCCGTGGGGCGCTCCAGTACAGCGGCACCTTGAGCACGCCGCACAGCACGTGGGCTTGTCCCGGGCAGGGTCGGACGACTGCGTGGTGACGCCCGGCGCTCGCATCTGCTGCGGTTGGCGTGGCCCGAGCCAGCAACCCGGTGACCAACACGACGCCGAGCATCACGGCGTCGAACGTCCAGCGACGGCCGCGCCGGCGGTCCGACTGCACCCTCACTTGTCTGCGAGACATCCCGCGCGAGACTACCGCGCACGACATCATCGACCGTACTAATCGTCGCTCTCTGAGCCGCCGCGCCGTTCCCTGAGGAACGCGAACGACTGGCCCAGGAAGCTAAACGAGGGCCCGCCCACGAGCTCCCAGGAGCGGGAGATGCCGAGCAGAAAGCACACGACCACGAGGGTCGCTATCGCCTGCGCCGCATCGGTGTCGTGGGCATTGGCTACCAGCCGCAGCCCGTATCGAAGCTGCAGGCCGAAGACCACAAGCTGCCCGATCAGAAACGTGGCGTCGCGCAGGGCCGTCCGGTGCGCCTGGCGCTCGCGCAGCAGCGAGATAAGCGAGCCCGCTATGAACAGCACCCCTACGATGCCGACGGTGACCGAGGCCCACGCGATCCCGCTGCTCGAGATCAGCGCAAAGAGTGAGATCGTCAGCGCGTTGGTAAACGCGGTCAGCGCGGCGGCGGCGCGAACCTGGTGGACCGGGTCGGCGTTCTCTGAGGTCAGTCGATCCTGGGCCACCGAGATCGCCACGAACAGCAGGCCGATGAGCGCGCCGGCCACGCCGGCGGTGGCCACAAAAAAGTCTCGAAGGGACTCCGTCATGCGGCGCATCGTGCCACGTGCGATCACCATCGGCGGTGCCCGACAGAGACGACAAGCGTCCTCGACGCCGCTCGGCAGACGCTCGGGCGATGAATTTGGCCCAGCTATCTGGTCATTTGTGAGGACACGTTGCTAGGCAGCGGCTGAGGAGGAGCGTCATGCGCAGGATCGTCAGCTATACGGTCGCCTGACCCGACAGGGCACGAATGCGATACGAGCAGTTCATCAAGAAACTCGACCTGCCCTCCGGGTTCGAGGCGCCGACCCGGCTGAGCTATCAGGATCTCGTGGCCGAGGCGCTCACGCGCGCCCACCTTCAGGATGATGTCCGTGGCATCAACGCCAGTATCGAACTGATCCTGGCTACCCGCGGCGGAGGCTGGCCCAGCGAGCCGGTCACAGAAGAGTTCAACTTCGTCGATCTCGTCTGGCACGAGCAGGAGTTCCGCGAGAAAACCTCGTTCAGCTACGCCGTCTACGACGACGACGGGCAATACCTTGGGTGTTGCTACCTCTATCCGATGGGGCGGCGCACCGAACTCACCGACAAGCTGCTCGACCACGACGTCGACGTCAGTTGGTGGGTGACCCCCATCGCCAACGAGCGCGGGCACTACGAAAGGCTCTACGCCGCGCTGCGGTACTGGCTCGCCACCGAGTTTCCCTTCAGCCACCCTCACTACTCCAACATCGTGATTCCAGCTGCGTAGTCGGCAATTGCGCGGCGTCAGCTGCGACCTCGCGGAGCGCGAGGGCCTGGGCGCTCGCGCCGGGTCGGTTTGAGCGCTACGGTGGGGGCGGTAGTACCAATCAAGGTACGTAGGGAGATGGTCGCGATGTCTTTTGTTCCTCCTGTCGGTCCGAACTCCATGGGACCTGACGTCGCGCGGGAGCAGGCGCGCGAGGTCGAGTACGAGGCAGCCCGGTACGCCCGGCGGCATCCCGACGATGGCGACGACCAGGATCGCGGCGACTCTCCCGGCGGCGTGTTAGCTCGGATTCGCCGGCTGTTCAATCACGGACGCGACTAACCCTTCCTGCCACCGGTCGTCGCTGATCCTTCGTCGAGCGTGTGGACGATCCAGACGTTCGGCTCCCAATAGCACCCGAGGTTGCGTCGGTGGTTGATGTCGACCGGAGCCAGACCGTTGGGAAACGTGTACTGCCCGTCGTCCGGGAAGCGTAGGCCCGTCCATTGCTCCCAATCGGCGACCGTCCCGGTGATCCGCATTGAGTGACGGATCGGTTTGGCAATCCTTGCGCCGCGGCGGACGTGGACGCGGATCCATGGATCGAACGGCTCTCCGTTCTCCCGCGTCCAGGTCACATAACGCTCGATCGGGATGATCGGGTAGCGGTCCTTCAAACTCGGACGGACGGGCGCGATCAGGTGGCGAAGCCCGGATCCGCGGGCGAGGGCGGCCATGCCCGCGAGCACTTCGTCGGCCAGACCGCGGCCCTGAAACTCCGGCTTGATCTCCGCCGCCAGCGCCCCTAGCGCGGTCGGCCTGCAATTGGCCGCTCGAGCGTCGAAGGCGCCGGCGATCATCGCGTCGATCCCGTCACCCAGTCCCTCGGTAGTCCCATCCCAAGCACACGGCACGGTATGGCCCTCGGCCAGCACCCCGTCCTGGTCGTGGTACAGGACGAACTGGAACTCGGGGAAATCCTCGAGCAGCCTCCCCCAGTAGCGATTAAGCACCTCACCGTGCTGGTTGTACTCCGGCCACACCGCCCGCGAGAGCGCCTCGCTGTCCTCCCAGAGCTCGGGACGTTCTGCGTAGCGAATAACTGTCACGGACATGACCGCATCCTTCTGATACGAGAATCAAACGATCGAGGGCAACTCAGACGACATCGTTCGACGGTTGGTGGCAAGCATCGCACGCTCCCGAGGTCGCGCAAAGAGTGCGCGCAGCCCGATCACGGACGCGACGGAGGCCGGCGGCTCGTTGGGACTTCACGCTGCTGTTTGTAAGACTGCGGCGTATGACCGGGCTCGAGCAGCGCTGCCACGAGACACTGCAGCGAAGCTGGACGGTCGGCGAGCGCGAGGGGGTGCCGTTCGCCTATACGCGCCCGAGCCCTGAGCGGTATCGGTGGCAGTGGTACTGGGACTCGTGCTTTGCCGCGATCGGGTGGCGACACTTCGATCCCGCTCGCTCCCGGAGTGAGCTTGAGACGCTGCTGGCCGCGGCCCGGCCGGACGGATTTATCGGTCACACGATCTTCTGGGACCATCGGCTGGATGGCGCGCGCGTCTTGTTCTACAACGTGGTCCATCGCGACGACCCGATGACCTCGACGATCGAGCCCCCGGCGCTGGCGTTCGCGTGGCGGATGGCGGTCGGCGATCCGGCGCTCGAGCCGCGAGTGGTCGCCCACCATGCGGCGGTCACCGAGCAGCGCGATCTCGAGGGCGACGGCCTCTTGTGGATCTTGCAGCCTGATGAGTCCGGGCTGGATGCGTCGCCGCAGTTTGACCCGATCTGGCGAGAGCGCGCGCAGGGTCTGCCGGGCTTTGTCGAGTTGGTGCATCGCAATCGCGAGCGTGAGTTCCGCATCGACGCGGTGCGGGCCGATGGTGATCCGGTCGTGTGCGAGGTGCTGACGAACGTTTTGCACGGGCTCTCGCGGCTGGCGCTCGGGCTTCCCTCGATTACGCCGGCGCTGGTCGCCCGCCTGTACGACGAGCCGAGCGGCCTGTTCTGGCCGGCGGTGACGCCGGCGATCAAGCAACGGATCCCACTGACGTGGACGGCGCTCTCCCCGCTCGCGCTGCCCGACCTCCCCGAACAGATCGGCCGACGCCTGGTGGAATACCTGCTCGATGGCCGCCGCTTCTGGACGGCCGTGGCGCCTCCCGCGGTCTCGCTCGATGAACCGACGTTCTCGCTGAAGGAGCACTTTGATGGGTTGCGGCGCTATTGGCGAGGGCCGACCTGGGTCAACACCGCGTGGCTGGTGTGGCGGGGCATGGTCCGCCTCGGCTACGAGAAGGAGGCCGCAACGCTCGCCCGGGCAATCACCGAAACCGTGTCGCGCGAGGGGCTGCGCGAGTTCTACGATCCGTATACCGGGCGTGGCATGGGCGCCCAGGACTTCGCCTGGTCCGCGCTGGCCCTCGAGCTGCTCGACCCGAGCAACGCGAGCGCTGGCATTCCGACGTGACTGCGTGATGGCCGACAGTGTCGGGTCCCCGGTCGTCGATCCCTCTCGGCACGAGACCACGCCGGCGCACCAGAACCGGCTCGCGCTGAGCGACGCTAAGCATCATCTGCAGAAATTGGCGCTGAAGCTGGTGGGCTACCTGGTCGCCGCCTACCTGGTGCTCAGGCTGGTGCCGACGCTTGAGGAGGCGCTCCGCAGCCTCGAGCATGTCGCGTGGGAATGGGTGGTCGGGGCGATCGCGATCGAGGTGCTCTCTGAGACGGGCTTCGTCATCTCCTGGCGCGGGGTCGTCGACCCGGAGCGCACCTTGGAACGCGACGGGCGCGGCCGGCGGATGGATCAGCGCGTCGCATGGGCACAGCTGGGAGGAGGTCTGCTCCTCCCGGGGGGCACGCTTGGGGGGATTGGAGTGGGAGCGTGGTTTCTGCATCGCTTCGGCATGCCGCCAAAGCAGATCGCTGAGCGCCAGTTCAACCTGAGCTTTCTCAACACCGCCATCAGTGCCCTGGCCCTGATCGTGTTCGGGATTGGGCTCGCTGCCGGGATCTTCCCCGGCCAGGCGAATCTCTTGCTGACCCTCCTACCGGCGGCGGTGGCAGCGATCGGGATCGTGGCCGCGTTGTTGATCGCCCGCCGGGCGAGCAAGTACGCCGGGCGACTGCGGGCCAAGCACCCGAAGATCGCCACCTCGATCACCACGCTCGCCGACGCGGTCGCTGACACCCGAAGCTTGTTTCGCGGCGGCGGTTGGACGAGCGTGCTCGGGGCGGTCGTCTACCTCGGACTCGAGGTGGTTGTCCTCTGGAGCGCCTTCTTCGCGATTCACGCCCATCCTGTCCCCGGCTTCGCCGTCGTCCTGATGGCCTACATCATCGGCGCGCTCGGGGGATCGCTGCCCCTGCCCGCCAGCATCGGGACGATCGGCGGTATCGCCGGGATGCTGATCGTCTACGGCGTTGACCACAACCCGGCGGTCGCCGCCGTCCTGCTTCACCAGGCGATCGGACTGCTCGTGCCGCTGACCGGTGGGGCGATCGCCTACACGGCCCTTCGCCGACAGCTGGGCCCAATACGAATCCGAGCACACGACGGCCCTGGCTAGGATTGGTCCCGGATGGAGGAGCGCACCATTGAGCGGCTCGGCCGCACTGTCAGCGTGGTCGGTCTGGGCACGTGGCAGCTCGGTGCCGATTGGGGATCGGTCAGCCCCGATCACGCTCGCGACACGCTGGAGGCTGCCGTCGATCAGGGCGTTACCTTCTTCGATACGGCGGATGTCTACGGCGACGGGCGCAGCGAGCAGTTCTGCGGCGAGTTGCACCGGCGTCATCCCGAGGTGTTCATCGCCACCAAGATGGGTCGCCGCGCCGAGCAGTTGCCCGAGAACTACAACCGCCAGAACTTCCTGGACTGGAACGATCGCTCCCGTTCCAATCTCGGTGTCGAGCGACTCGACCTCGTCCAGCTTCACTCCCCTCCCGACGGGGTGTATGAGAGTGACGCCGTGTTCGCGGCGTTGGACGAGATGGTCAGCACGGGTCGGATTCGCGCCTACGGCGTGTCGGTGGAGACCTGCGCGCAGGCGCTCGCGGCGATCGCGCGACCGCGCGTGGCCAGCGTCCAGATCATTCTCAACTGCTTTCGCCTGAAGCCGCTAGAGGAGGTGCTCCCGGCGGCACAGGACGCCGGCGTCGGGATCATCGCGCGGGTTCCGCTCGCGTCCGGACTACTCTCCGGGCGCTATGACGAGCACACGGTGTTCGCGCCCGACGACCATCGCAGCTACAACCGGCACGGCGAGGCATTCGACGTCGGCGAGACGTTCGCCGGCGTTCCGTACGAAGTCGGATTGGCCGCCGTTCGTGAACTGACGTCGCTGCTTGACCCTGGCGTGCCGCTGGCGGAGTTCGCGCTGCGTTGGGTGATCGACCAGCCCGGGGTCAGCACCGTCATTCCGGGCGCGCGCAATCCCGAGCAGGTGCGTGGTAACGCCGCCAGCGCGTCGCTGGCGCCGCTGCGCGAGGATCAGCTTGTCGGCGTCCGAGATGTCTACGACCGGCTGATCAGGCCGCTCGTTCACGACCGCTGGTAACGGCGCGAGCCGGGGTTCGCAAGCGTCGAGCCACTCGGGTTGAGGTGCGGTTCTGAACGGTCGCGAGCGCTATCGCTCTGGCTGAGTTGGAGCGTGCGTTTGAGGTTGTCAAAGCACCTGTTCCAGCCACCCCGGTGCGAGCGCACGGCCTCCTCGTTCCAAAGGCCGCTGTGAGTGAAGCGGACCTTGGTGGTGCCGTCGATTTCCTCGAACTCGACCTCGATCAGCGTCCGAGTGGGGTTGTCGTCCCAGATCCAGGTGAATGCCAAGCGCGTTGGGCGATCGATCTCAGTGAAGTGGCCGCCACCGCCATACTCGACGTCCTCGTGGGGATCGCGCATGACCACGCGCACGACGCCGCCGACGCGCAGGTCGACCTCGGCCTCGGTCGTCTCCCAGTCGTGTTCGGCGTGAAACCAGCGGCGGAGTACCTCCTCGCTGGTCCACGCGTCAAAGACCGCTTGGGCGGGCGCGTCGAAGGACCGCTCAATTTGCAGCGTCCTCGTTGCGGTCACCCCCCTCCGGGCATCGCGATCAGCAATTCTCCCAGCGGCACACCTGCGATCTGAGCGGTCATGAGGCCAGACGGTAGCGGCGCAGGGAATTGGGGTTCCACCACTCGTAGGCCGGAGTCTGCGGGTAGCCCTCCGGTGAGTCCTCCCACTCCTCCTGGCGCCCGAGCGCGGTCAGATCCAGGTAGCTCCACGTACTGCCCAAGGCCTCGTCGCCGCGGTTGTTCACGAAGTAGGTGCGGAAGATGCGGTCGCCATCGCGCAAGAAGGCATTGGTCCCGTGCCACTCGTCGACACCGAAGTCGGCGTCGAAGTCGTCCGTGATCGTGTACCACGGGATCCGCTCCCAGCCCATCCCCTCTTTCCAGCGCTCGATGTCTGCCTGTGGGGCGCGCGAGACGTACGCGAGGGTGGTGTCACGAACGTTCAGGTGCACGGGATGAGCGGCCTGATCGGCCATCATGGAGCAGCCGTAGCAGCCCCGCTCGGGCCAGCCGGTCGCGCCGGGCTCAAAGAAGAAGCGGTAGAGGATCAGCTGACGGCGCTCCTCGAATAGGTCGAGCAGGCTCAGCGGGCCGCTCGGCCCCTCGAAGCGGTATTCCTTCTCCACGGCCAGCCTCGGCATCCGGCGGCGCTCGGCGGCCAGCGCGTCCCGGGCGCGGGTGAGCTCCTTCTCCTTCACCAGCAGCTCCTGGCGAGCGGCCTCCCACTCCTCCGGCGACACGATCGGTGGCATGTTCATTTCGGCGTTTCCTCCTTCAGATACTCGTCGACGACATCGAACAGGCGCTCCCACAGAGCGCGCTGGTGATCCATCCAGTCGGCCGCCACGCTCAGCACCTCGGGCTCGAGCGAGAGGCGGTGCGTCCGGCCTTCGACGGCGCGTGTGACGACACCGGTCTCCTCCAGGATCCGCAGGTGCTTGGTGATAGCGGGCTTGGACACCCCGAACCCGCCGGTGGCCTCCCCGACGGTCGCAGGCCCGACGGCGAGGCGCTCGACGATCCCGCGGCGGATCGGGTGCGAGAGCGCCCTGAACGGATCGTTAACCATTGCGTTAACGATAACGGATGGCTGGGCTGCTCAGCTAACCGCGGCTAGCAGTGACCAGGCCGGTCTCATAGGCGAACACCACGATCTGCACTCGGTCGCGAAGCTCGAGCTTGGAGAGGATCCGGCCGACGTGGCTCTTGACCGTGGCTTCTGAAAGCACGAGGCGCTCGGCGATCTCTATGTTGGACAGTCCGCGGGCCACAAGCTCGAGGACTTCCCGCTCGCGGGCTGTCAGCGCATCGATTCGAGCGCTCTGCGGCGGGTCGGCCCGTCCACTGGCCGGAAGGCGGTCGGCGAACGTTGACAGGAGCCGGCGCGTCACCCGGGGAGCGATGACCGCGTCCCCGGCAGCGACCGACCGGATGGCGGTCAGCAGCTCGGCCGGAGGACTGTCCTTGAGCAGGAAGCCACTCGCGCCGGCGCGAAGACCTGCGTAGACGTACTCGTCCAGATCAAACGTGGTCAGAATGATCACTCGCACGTCGTCGCGTGTCTGGGTGATGCGGCGGGTGGCCTCGACGCCGTCGGTTACCGGCATTCGCACGTCCATCAGGACGACGTCCGGTCCGATGCGTTCGGTGGCGGCAATCGCCTCCTCGCCGTTGGCGGCTTCACCGACAACTGACATGTCGCTCTGGCTGTCGATGACCATGCGAAATCCCATCCGCATCAGCTCCTGATCATCAGCAAGCAGCACGCCGATCCTCACGGCGGTCCCCCGACGGCATCGGGGTGCAGTCTCAGGTGAACTCGCCACCCACCCTGCGAGAGTGGACCGGCCTCCAGCTCGCCTCCGTAAGCGACGGCACGCTCGCGCATGCCCCGTAAGCCGCGGCCTCCGAGCTCGTCGGCCGCAACACTTGCGGCGGCTGTGCCGCTGTCGGTTACGTCGAGGTCGATGGTGTCGGTGCCACACCGAAGGGACACGTGAGCGCTGACCGGCCGGACGGCATGTTTGAGCGTGTTGGTGAGCGCTTCCTGAGCTACCCGAAAGACGGTCAGTTGCACCCCGGCAGCGAGCTCGCGCGGCTCCCCCGTGACCTCCACGGACACCGGGATCCCCGCAGCGTTGACGCGCGCCACCAGATCGTCGAGACGCTCGAGACTCGGCTGCGGCTCGAGCAGGTGCTCGTCAGGCTCGTCCTTGAGCACGCCAAGCAGCCGACGCATCTCGAGCAGCGCCTGGCGTCCGGACCCGGACACGCGACCGATGGCCTCGCGCGCCGTTTCGGGCGAGTCCGTCATCGCGTACCGAGCGCCATCGGCGAGCGAGATCATGACGGTGAGATTGTGCGAGACGATGTCGTGCATCTCGCGCGCGATCCGAGCCCGCTCCGCGGCTGCCGCCAGCTCGCCCTCGCGGTCGCGTTCGCGCTCGAGCCGGGCCGCGCGCTCATGCAGCGACGTGACCAGCACCCGCCGCTGACGGACCATGATGCCCAGCAACGTGGCGGCCACCATCAGCCCGCTCAACCCGACCCACGCCCGCAGCGGATCACCGGGAGACCACCGCGCCGCCGCGATGATCGCTCCCAGCTCGGTGACCAGCGCCGCTGATACGCCATGAGCGAGGTCCTCCTCCAGAGCCACCCAGTAGAGCGCCACCAAGACCGAGGCGTTGGCCAACTGCGGAGTCGAGATCAGCCACTGAACCAGGCTGATCAGCGCGATCAGCGCGAACGCGAGCGAAGGGCTGCGACCGTGAAGTACCAGCGGCGCTGGCAGCAACACGCAGAACACGATCACGTCGGGATGGTGAAGACGACCCTGGACCCACAACCCGGCAAAGCTCACCACCATGAGTCCAACCGCGAGCCCGATATCCAACTCGCCACGGTGGCGTGCGCTCATCCGCTGGCCCCACTCCGACAATGCGAGCAGCAGACGCTCGAGGCGGTCATTCATGACCATATGTTGGCGCGTGGCCGGCCTATTCGGATTCAAGCGCCAACTGGGCGAGGGGGGCCTCGTGCTCACGAGGTCTCCGCACGCCTTGCACGTCGCACCTGGTGATCGTCACGTAGGCCACCAGCGCCGCGAAGATCACCAGAGCGACCGCGCTGACGGCGCCGTCCCCAGCGCCCAGCCCGCCGTTCGTCGGCTTTGAAAAGAAGTCGGCAAACGACGCGCCGAGCGGCCGCGTGACGATGTACGCAAACCAGAAGGCGACGATCGGGTTCATCCCAAACCGCCACCACCCGATCGCCGGCACCGCGATCAGCGCCGCGAACACCCAGATCGAGGCAAAGAAGCCGAGGTTCAGCGCCAGCGCGGTCAGATCGCCCGCGGCGGTGCCGAGCGCGAACGTCGCCAGAACGGCCGCCCAGTAGAACAGCTCCCGCCGCCGGGTCGTGATGCTGTGGATCGACAGCGTGCCTTCGCTGCGATACCACCAAGCGAAGATCGTGGCGGTGACCAGAGCGAACAAGGGCGTCGTGACGGGATAACCGATCCCGGCGCCGTCATGAATGCCGTCAGCCGCCATCGTGCCGAAAATCGCCACCATCATCACCGCAAACCAGTAGTACGGAGCCCTGTACTGGCTCTGGCGCAGCTGCAACCACAGAGCCAGCGCGAGCCGAAGATTCCGATGAATGCGGCCAGCGGCACACTCTTCTGGCCGAGAAAGTCCGACATCGCCTCACCCATGCCCGTGGTCAGGAGCTTGAGCACCCAGAAGATCAGCGCGATCTCAGGAACCTTCGTCAGACCGCCGGCGACGCGCGCACCACTCTGTGAGGAGGCCCCAGAATCCATTCGCACCTCAGGCTAGGCACGAACTCGACTCGCCACAACAACCGACAGGATGATCTTCGCCGGCCGCGAGATGCGACCTGAGTCGAACGTGATCCGACTTGAGGCGGACCATCGTCGAGGGCCCGCCCGGGGAGATTTCAGGACAGACCGCCGGAGGCTACGGCTGTCGAGGCAACCCCACCACTTCGCCGTCGACCGGGCCCGCTGGGCCGACGTGACTGTTAGAGGCGGCTGACGGCTGCCCGCCGTCGAACAGCGCTGCCCGGAGCTGCTTGCGCGAGCTGATCCCGAGCTTGCCGAACGTCTTGGTGAGGTGCCACTCCACCGTGCGCGGGCTGAGGAACAGCTGGGCGCCGATCTCAGGGTTCGTTTGTCCGTCGGCGGCGAGGCGCGCGACCTGCACCTCTTGAGGGGTGAGCTGGTCGAGCGTCTCGGCCACGCGTTTGTGCACCGTCTCGCCGGTCGCCAGCAGCTCGCGGCGGGCGCGATCGGCGAAGCCATCCATGCCCATGTCCGAGAGCATCGTGTGAGCGGTTCGTAGCTGCTCGCGGGCGTCGACGCGACGGTGCTCGCGCCGCAGCCACTCGCCGTAGAGGAGATGCGCGCGGGCGAGCGTCGCGCGCGTCTTGATGCGCGACAGTCGGTCGATCGCCTCCCGATAGAGCCGCTCGACGGCTTGTCCCTCGGCAAGCATCGCCGCCGCGCGGGCGTGGGTCCCAAGCGCCCAGTCCGTGCCGGCGGCATCCGCGATCTCAGCGATTTGGGCGAGCCGACCGGTCGCGCGCTCCGACTGGCCGCTGCGTGCGGCGGCCTCGATCAGCTCCGCCAGCAACAGAATCGGTGGCCCCAGCCCGCGCGCAGGATCGGCGGCCCGCTCGGCCGCGGCCAGCGCCTCGTCGTAGCGGCCCAGTCCGTTGTAGCGGATCGCGCTCCCCCAGTCGGTGGCGGCGAGCCAGAGTCCCTCGCCGCGTCGCAGCACGTCCTGCTGGTGGGCCGCGATGAGCGCTACTGCCTCGGCGTCCTGTCCCCGCCAGTTCGCCAGCACGATCGAGGTGCGCAGCGCCAGGTGACTGTGGGTGGCCTCGACGACGGCGTCTGACTCGGCGGCCAGCGACATGGCCACCCCGATCCTTCCGCAGAACAGTTCGACGAGTACCCGGTCGGTGAGCGCGACGGGCAGCGCGGAGAGCGCGCCGGCGCGGCGCGCGAGTTCGAGATGGCGCGCGGTGAGCTCGTCCCAGGCCTCATCATCGGCCAGCGCGCGGGCGATCCGGCAGGCCAGCCACAGCCAGCGCAACTCATCCTCTTCGGAGAGCCGCTCGTCCCGGAACGCCCCCAGCGCGACCTTCAACGCCGGCGCCCCAGCAACGTAGCCCTCGCGAGTGAGGAGGGCGAGCCCGTCGAGCAGCAGGTCGCAGGCACGGGTGGAGGTCTCCCAGTCGGCGGCCAGAACGGCGGTGGCGACCTCGCGCGCATCGCCGCCACGCGCCAGGCGGTCGGCCGATTGCGCAGCCGCGAATGCCTCGAGGTAGGTCTCGCGCGCGAGCGTGGGATCCAGCGGCTCGAGCCGCTTGGCCGCCTCGAGCAGCAGCGGAGGAGCATCGCGGCCGCGCGTGATCGCAAACGTGATCTGCGCGTGTAAGAGCCGGGCATGCGCTTGCTCGAGCTCGTCCAGGGGCCCGGCGTTGGCGACCGCCAGCAGTCGCAGCGCCGCGTCGTTCGCCCCGGCCTGATGCTTGCCCTTTGCGGCGACGAGCGCACGCTGAGCCCGGCGCCGCGGGTCAGGCGTGAGTTCGACCGCGCGTTCGTGAAATGCCGCCTCCGCCGCCAGGCCGCCGCGCGCCCGCGCTCGCCCGGCCGAGCGCTCGAGCTCGGCGGCGACGTCCTCGTCGAGGCCGACCGTCGCGTGCGCAAGATGCCAGGCGCGGCGATCCGGGTCGATATCGGTATCGGTGGCTTGGGCCAGCGCCCGGTGAACACGCTGTCGCTCCTCCGGCGCGGCCGCGCGCTTCACCGCCGACCGCACGAGCGGATGACCGAAACGCACCTGCGCGCCGAAGTCCACCAGTCCCGCGGCGGCGGCCGGCGCCGCCGCGTCGGGCCCGATGCCGAGCTCCGCGGCCGCGCGCCACACCAACACCGGATCCCCCACCGGCTCAGCCGCGGCGACGAGAAGCAGAAGCCGGGTCGTGGGCGGCAGTGGGGCCAGCCGCTCGGTGAAACTCTGCTCGATCCGCTCCGGTAGCGCCCGTCCCTCAGCCAGCCAGAACCCGCCCGCGAGCTCGGCGGGCGTCATGCCGCTTGGCAGCTCGAGCAGCGCCAGTGGGTTGCCGTGCGTCTCGGCCACGAGCCGATCACGGACGCGCTCGTCGAGTGGACCGGTGACCACGGTCGCGAGTAACTCGTGCGCGTCACGGTCATCCAGCCCGCCGACGGCGAGCTCCGGCAGCCCCTCGAAGTGCCGCTCGCCGCTCGGCTCGCGCACGGCGAGCACCAGCGCGACCGACTCCGCACCGAGACGGCGTGCGACGAACGCCAGCGCCTGTGCCGAGGCCGCGTCGAGCCACTGCGCGTCGTCGACGATGCAGACGAGGGGTCGGTCTTCCGCGACGTCGGAGAGCAGACTCAGGACCGCCAGGCCGACGAGGAACCGATCCGGCGGATCGCCGTCTCGCAAACCGAACGCGGTGCCGAGCGCATCGCGCTGTGGGCCGGGAAGGCGTTCGACGCGATCCAGGAACGGCGCGCACAGCTGCTGCAATCCCGCGTACGCGAGCTCCATCTCAGACTCGACTCCGGCCGCCCGGGCGATGGCGCACCCCGACGAGTGCCGCGCTAGGTACTCGAGCAACGCACTCTTGCCAACCCCGGCATCCCCGCGCAGGACCAGCGCCCGGCTCGGACCCGCGCGCACACTCGCCACCAGCTGATCCAGCGCCGCGCACTCTTCGCGCCGGCCAAGCAGCCGCCGCGCGGAAACGGTAGTCGACATCGCCACGCCAGCGTAGGCGCGGCTCCCCACGTTGGCAACCCGGTTCCGACCGCCCGTGACCACGGATCAGAGACCCCCGGGGTCGTAACCCGGGGGTTCACCGGACGCGACGAACAGCCCAGCAGAGCACCCTCCATGGCACCACTACCACGAAGATCGATTCAGGTCTTCCTACACAGCAGGAGGTAGCCATGAGCGCCACTGAAGAAGGCACCGCAGGCCGCGAGGCGAGCCTCGGGCGGGTCGACATGAAGCTTGAGCTCCAGATCATCCCCGTGTCCGACGTCGACCGAGCCAAACAGTTCTACGAGCAGCTGGGCTGGAGATTCGACCGCGACGTCGCCCCGATGGAAAGCCTTCGCGTCGTCCAGTTCACGCCCCCGGGTTCGCCAGCCTCGATCACGTTCGGCAAGGGCCTGACGACGGCGGCGCCTGGCGCGGCCGAGGCCGGGGTGGTCGTCTCCGACATCGTGGCGGCGCGCGATGAGCTCGTCAGCCGTGGCATCGAGGTGAGCGACATCTGGCACGGTCCGCCATTCCCGGTCGAGGCACGCCAGCCGGGACCGGACCCCGATCGCGCCAGCTACGGCTCGTTCTTCTCTTTCGAGGATCCCGATGGCAACACCTATCTGGCCCAGGAGGTAACGACTCGAGAGCCCGGCCGGATGAACCCCGCTGAGACGGGCTACGTGTCCGCCGCGGACCTGGAGGGTGCGCTTGGGCGTGCCGAAGCCGCCCACCGCGAGCACGAGACGCGCACCGGGCGGTCGCACCTCTTCCACCGCTCAGACCAAGACGAGAGCTGGCTCGACTTCTACGCCGCCTACATGGTGGCCGAGCAGGCCGGAACGGACCTGCCTTCCTAGTCGAATCCGCGCGCGCCCCGGCCGCCATGGTGCGGCAGCCGGGGCAACGCGGCACCGATCCGAATCGACTGTCAAACACTCCCGAGGGCCGATGCAGAACGAGGCTTGGAAGGCGGCCTAGAGCCAGGGGCTGACGAGGAAGGCAAGATCGACCACGAAAAGCACGATCACAACATCGTTGAGCACCGCGTTTCCGGGGAGTCCAGGCGCGAGCTGAACAACTCCCCAGAGCGCAAACGCGATGACCAGGATCGAGCGCGTCAGCAGCTCGCGGAGGGTGTCGTGGTGGCCGAGCACGTGAGCCACGTAAGCGGCGGCGGCCAAGAACAAGGTGGTTGCTTCGAGTGCCCGCACGGACGATCCGCCCCAGCCCACACGTACCCCGATCGCGAGCAGACCGGCGACCGCGCTGCCCGCGATCAGGCCGCCCGCAATCTGGCGAAGCTGTCGTTGGTGGGCTCTCACGATCTGACCCGTAACGATCAGTCAGCCACGGTCAGTGCTTCGAGTAAGCGGCGTGGATCTCGGTGTACCTCGGCCATTCATCGAGCAGAGTGACACCTCGACCAAGGTTGAGGTCAAGTCCTTAGACCCGCGGTGCGATCGGTCTCCCCCGCTGTCCTGCCGGCGGTCTACTTGCGCAGCGGCAGTATCCGGTCGTCGAACATCCGGCACACGTCGATTGACTCGCAGTCACACCTACTGCACATCTTCAGTACGCGCCGCACGGAGGTCGCCCGCGCGATGAGATCGTCAATCTCGGGCAGCTTGCACAGCGCGAGCTCTCGGAGTCGCTCATGAGCGAGTTCATCGCGTGAGCCGAGCAGATCGCCGATCTCGTCGAGCGTGAAGCCGACCCGCTGCGCGGCGTCGATGATCGCCAGGCGCCGAAACACGCTCTCGGTGTAGCGAC
The DNA here is from genome assembly GCA_963788005.1 of uncultured Solirubrobacterales bacterium. Lineage (GTDB taxonomy): Bacteria > Actinomycetota > Thermoleophilia > Solirubrobacterales > Solirubrobacteraceae > Palsa-465. Next base: position 300,508 of record CAWBFH010000011.1, read on the forward strand.
GTTTTCCCGCCTCACGCTCCGGTTCTGGGAGCAACCCGCGGGCCTCGTAATAGCGGATCCGAGAAGCGCTCGTCTCGGCCCGCTGTGCCACCTCGCCAATCGCCAGCTGACGCATGCCTTCGCCCGTTCGTCTCGAAGGTTGACTTCAACTTAACTTCAACGGCCAGGCTATCGGAACGCCGCCCCCGGCCAACCACATTCTGCTCGGCGCGGGGGTCGATCGAGATTCCTGCCTGTGCAGGTTTTCTTGCAGGCGTCGCCGACGAGAGTGCCCGTCGGCAAAGCCGTGTTAGCGTGCGGCCGCCCCCGAGTTGTTGACAGCAGGCGCGCCCGGTTAGGACCCGTCGCGCGCGGCGACGCGCCACGGTCCGATCACCGCCGGAGCTCATGTCGAGCGCAACCAGAACATTCACCCGCCCCTTCGGCGCCGCCACAGTGCTCCTGCTGGCGGTCGCTGCCCTATTCGGGCTCAGCGCGCACTCGCCGACGGCGCGCGCCGCGGACCCGGGCGCGCTGGCGCAGCGGATCACCGCCGGCCAGAGCCGGGTCTCGTCCATCTCGGGGGCGGTTGGCGCTGATAACGACCGCCTGCGACAGCTGGATGCCAGCATTACCGGGCTGCAGAGCAAGATCGCTCGCATCCAGGCCAACCTGGACGTCAAACGCGCCGAGCTTTTGCGCCTGCGCCGAGAGCTGGACGCGGCGCGGGTGAAACTCGCCAGGCTGAAGGCCTACGAGCACACAGCCAAGTCAGTGCTCTCCCAGCTGCTGGTCGCCAGCTATGAGAACGATCAGCCGGACCTCGTCAGCGTCGTGCTCTCCTCGAGCACCTTCTCCAATCTGCTCGACCGACTGTCCTTCGCCAAGCGGATCCGCAATCACGATCAGCAGATCATCACCGCGGTGATGATCGCTCGGGATCGTGTCGCCGCGCAGGCCGTGCACCTGGCCGGGCTCGAGGGGCGCCAGCAGGATGTGACCGCCCGGGTGCTGGCCGAACGAGACCAGTTAGACGCGACCAAGTTGACGCTGCTGGACGAGCAGATGGCGGTGACACGCGCGCGCAACAAGCACCTAGGCCAGCTCGCCGCCGCTCGCGGCCAGGTCGCCTCGCTGCGCCGACAGCTGGCGCACCTGCAAGCCGAGCAGGCTCAACAAGCGGCCCGGGCGGCGGCGGCAGCCCAGGCGGCCGCTGGCCAGACAGCGCTCAGCGGCGCCGGAGCGGTCAGCACGGCCGGCGGCCGGGCCGGACCAGATCCGATCCCGGGCTTCACGATCGGTCGCGACGACATGGGCGTCGACGCGACCGCACCCACGGGCACCGGAATCTACGCGCCCCTCGCCTCCAGGCTGGTGCTGGTACTGCAGGACTGGTACACGAGCGAGCCGCTTTTGCTGTTTGCGTTCGACAGTCCCCCACCCGGAGCGCTATCGGACTACTGGTACGTGGCCGAGCAGATCGACCCGGTTACGACCGCGGTCGGAAGCAGCTTCCAGGCCGGCCAGCGGGTCGCCTCCTTTGCCGCCAGTGGCACCGGCATCGAGATCGGATGGGGTTCGGCCACTTCGAACACCCGCACGCTGGCCGGGGTGACGGACCCCGCGGCAGCAAACCCGCCGGCCGGCTCCACCACCGTCTGGGGCGAATCGTTCAAGAGCGCCTTCGGAATCCCATAGCGGCCGGGCAGGCTGGGCGCCGCCGGCCGCCGAGAGGTCAGCCGGGATTCGCGTAGCCGTTCACGCGCCGGCCGTTGCCCACCACTCGCCGCCGACGGGTCGGGGCTCTTGACTGCTCGAGGACCCACTGCAGGACGCTCTCGTGCGCCTTGCGCTCGAGTTCGTCATCGAGCGGCTCGAGCCGGAACGCTGGGTCACGTCGGCGCAGCGACGATTCGATCAGGTGATCGGCCAGCGCAGGGTTCTTCGGGAGTACGGATCCGTGGAGGTAGGTGCCGATCGCGTTTCGGTACACGCAGCCCTCCCACCCGTCCTCGGAGTTGTTGCCCTGGCCGACGAGGACCCGGCCAAGCGCCTGTGCCCCCGGTCGCAGATAGGTGCGGCCGCCATGGTTCTCGAACCCGATCAGGGTGCGATCCTCCCACTGGACGGCGAGGTTGCCCAACGAGCGCACGGCGCGAGCATCAGCGATGCTGCGAAGCCGGCTGCCGAGCTGAGCCGCGCGATGAATCGTGTAGGAGGGGAACAGCGCGAGACCGGGCAGCTCAGTGCCGTCGTAACCGCGGTAGAACTCGCCCCACTGTTGAAAGCCGCCACAGACCATCAGCGCGGCCGCCCCGTCCTCGATCGCGGCCTTGGTGGCGTCACCTTTGACCTTGACCATATCTTCTGCGATCAGGCGCTGGTGGGAGTCAGCGCCGCCACCCATCAGAAACAGGTCGATCCGATCGGGGTCGACGGGGTCGCCGCGCTCCAGGATCTGGACGTCGACCTCGATGTCGCGCCATTCGCATCGCTTTGTCAGGCAGATCAGGTTTCCGCGATCCCCGTAGTGGCACATGACACTGGGGTAGAGGAATCCGATTGTCAGTTTCGGCATGTGTTCAGCTCTTCCAGAATGTCTCGAGGTGACCCGATTTGGCGAGCGTCTCTCGAAGCTCCCACATCGCTGTGTAGGTAGGGAAGACACACAGTGTTTCTTCACCGGAGATCTTCGCCAGGCCCAGCTCGAACGCCTTGTTGACGTCGGGCTCGATGATCACCTCGGGCGGCGAGTCGCCTTTGTCAAGCTCGGCGTACTTGAGCCGAAGGGCGAGATCCTGGGAGCGCCGGCCCGAGCAGATCACGAACTTGACCGCGTCTCGGCACCGTTCGAGGTCGACGTCCCACATCCAGGACACGTCACGCCCATCGGGACCGTCGTCGTTCAGGGCCAGGAGGAGTCCGGTCGTGTGCTCGTCGGCAAGGAGCAGTTCCAGCACCACGTTGTAACCGCTCGGATTCTTGACCAATGCCAAGCATGCGTGCTTGCCGCCGACCGTGAACCGCTCCATGCGCCCGAACGCCGACTCCGCCGCACTGACCGCCTCGACCACCGCCGAGGACTCGATGCCCAACGCGGTTGCCGCGGCCGTCGCCGCCAGGGCGTTGTAAGCGTTGAACAGTCCACCGAGCGGCAGCTCGAGTTCGAGCGCGCCGGTTGGCGTGACCGCCTCGATGCGGCTGCCGTCGATGCCTTCGAGGTCGAGCTTCGAGGCCGACACGCGCGGGGTTGGGCGACTCCAGCCGCAGGCGGGGCAGCTGTAGTGGCCGAGATGGGCGTAGTAGACCTCCGAATACTCGAGATCGGCCTCACAGCGCAGGCAGCGCCGGGAATCGGAGACGTGCTCGATCTCGGGCAGCGCATGGCGCGAATCCTCGGCCCCGTAGTAGAGCACCGGGTTGGGCAGATCAACGCCGAGATATGCGATTTGCGGGTCGTCGGCGTTGAGCACCACGGTGCTTGTCTCGGGGAGCGCCGCCAGCGCCTGCTTCCACAGATGCACGGTCCAATCGAGCTCGAAATATCGGTCGAGCTGATCTCGCAACAGGTTCGTGAACAGGACCATTCTCGGCTGCACGGCCTTGATCGCCGGCAGCAGGTGGCCTTCGTCGATCTCGAAGATACCGATCGCTCGCTCGCCCACCCGAAGCGTTCCGAGCGCATCTGACTCGGCCAACAGGGTGGTGGCAAGGCCCGGAGTCATGTTCGACCCCTCGCGGTTGGTCAGCGGTTCCAGGCCGGCCCGGCGCACCGCGTCGGCAAGGATCCTGGTGGTCGTGGTCTTGCCGTTGGTTCCGGTCACGAACACGCAGCCGTTGGGAACGGAGGCCGCCAGGTCGTGCAGGGCGGAAGGGTCGATCCGCTGCGCGACCAACCCCGGGTAGTTCGTCCCTCCCCCCTTGCCGAGCCGTCGCGACAGCCACCTCGTCGCCTTACCGGCGTCGACGGCCAGCGCCCGCCGGGGATTAACCTTGAGCGGCTGGGTCGAACTCATTGCGTTCCCTTTCGAGTCAAGTCAGACGGGCAGTGCGGCCGCGCGATCACGGCGACGATGTGGCGCTGGTCGGGTTGATGCCGAGCTGCTGCAGGAAATCACACACATATCCCGTGTGCCACGTGTACGAATGCCTAGGCTCCACACTCGAAAACGGGCAACGGGCAGTCAGCTGCGCAACCGGCCGTGCGACCTCGTGGCTCCCGCTGCTCACTGTGCCGTCACCATCGTTGATCGCCTCGCGGAACACGACAGCACCGCAGCCGTGACGAGAACCTTGAGTTTCGGCAGGCTAGCACGCCGGGCTGACGCATTCGCGACAGCGTCGTCGACCTCATTCGAGCTCAGCCGGCGGGCGCGCCTGCGGGCTCCGGGAGCTGAGTACCGATCCACTTCTCGAGCGCCGGCCCGCTCTCGAGACTGACGATCAGCGCGTACCGGGTGCCAGGACCTCGGTGGTAGCCGCCGTGGTAGAGCAGCTCGGAGTCGACCACCGCCTGCTGGTAGCGCGGGAGCGCAATGCTGGTCTCGGTGCTCTTGTCGAACTGACTGCTCCGGACGATGAGCGCACTCGACTCGTCGTCGGTCAGCTCGAGCCAGACCCGCACGACCCAACCGTTCTTGTCCGGGACGTTGACCGCGTTGTTGTTGTCGAGATGCAGTCCCCACCGACATTCACGGATCGTGTTGGGCTGCATCTTCAGCAGCTGGACACGCCCGAACCGCGCGCCGATCGACTCGACGTAGCTGACGATCGTGGGGCACTTCTTGGCGTTGTCGGTCCAGACGCCGTCGAGGTCGGGCCTGCCATACGCCTCGAATCCTCTGAGCTCGATCTCCCCGGTGGCCGACGTAATTGGCGCCAACACTGTCGATTGGTCGCTGGCATAGGTGGTAAAGACGAGGTTTTCGTACTCCGACTTGGGGATTTCGGGACCTTCGTACTTCTTCAGCAGCAGATAGCCGCCGTTGGCCACCAGCTTCGGCATGCGGTAGTGCGGGGTCCGACGCTGGGTCAGCGACGGCCGCCGAATCCCGGTGGCGTGCAGAATTCGCTTGGTGTGCTCGTTCTTCAGAGCTGAGGTAAGGGTGGAAGTGGGCACGGCGCTCCGATTGCTGTTGATTGTCTGCTGAGGTCGGCATTTTGGCATCAGCCGCGGCGTAGCGCTTCGTCCTCGCAGGCGTCCAGCACCCGGACGGGACGCCGCTGCGTGGGGCGTACAGGTGCCGCTGAGACCGGAGAAGTTCCTGCAATTGCCATTTTTCTGGCGTTGATTAGAGTGCGCATCACGCGCTACGCGACGGGCCAGAAAAATGCGGTCGGGCGCGACTCGTTCGGTCGTTCGTGCTGCAGACCCTTGGACGGCGACATCGCCGTCCGGTCTGTACTGCGCCCTTCTACAGCCCGGGGGGATGCCGCACGACGTAGTCGCCGCCGTCGGCGAGGTTCCCGGTGGGGTCATACCGCCAACGGGGGCCCGAGCCGGCGGGGATGTTGGGCCCGCCGAAATCGGCGGTATCAAACGCCAGCCCCGCGATCGCCGCAAACACATGCTCTGAGTCCGCGTAGACCGTGATCCAGCGACCCGGACCCGGGAGGCCATAGCCCTCGAACTGCACCGCCAACGGCGCCGACAAAAGGCCCCCACCGTGCAGCGCGTAGCTCACCGCCCCCGAACAGTCGTAACCGGGAGCGATCCAGCTCGAGTGCCCGCCGGCGTAGATGTACGGCTTGTCGATGATCTGATTGCCGGCCGCGATCACGGCCTTGACGGCCGGTGGCGCACTAGCCGGCGCCGTCGCGGTCCCATCGGGATTGATGTGCGCTCTTTGCACCGGCCCGCCGGCAAGGTCCTGGGCAGACGGGAGGGTCACGCTTTCGGTTGCGGCCGTCGTTACACCGGTGGCCGCGGCGGCCGTGGCCGCGCGCTGCGCCTGTGCCTCGAGCGCTTTCAGGTGATCGTTCAGACGCCCCAGTTCGGAAGCCTTCGCCGAGCGGTCGTTGATCTCGGCCATCTGTCTGCGATACAGAGCCACCTTCAGCACCGCGGCCTGGTTGCGTCGACCAAGCACTTCGCTGACGAGGCTGCGGTCCCGTCGCTCCAAGGCAGCCAGGGCCGTGGCCTGTCGGAACACCTGCGCACGAGCGCTCCGGACTGCGGCCGTCACGGCCGCGTCTTGATGGCCCATGCGCGCCAGAAAATTGAGCTGCTCGAGGAGATCGTTGAAGCCGTGGGACTCGAGCAGCACCGTGACTTCATTGGGCGGATCGTTCTCATATCTGGCGACGAGGTTCGCGGCCAATGCGCTGGTCGCCACGTGCAGATGGTTCTTGAGCCTGATCAGGCGCGCGCGGGCGGCTGATAGTCGAGTCTGTACGCCGTGCAGTTTTGCCTGGCGCGCCGCGAGCTCGGCCTGCAACGTGTTGAGTTCACCGCGGGCCTGGTTGAGGCCATTGGTGGTCGTCTGGATGTGAGCCGTGTCGGCTGCGATCGCCGACTTCAGTGACGCGGCGGCCGAGCGACCCGTGGTGATCTTGCTCTGCAGATCGCCGACTCCTGTGGCAGTCAGATTCGTCGCGAGCAGCGCGCCAGCGATAACCGTTGCGGCTAAGACTGCGGTTAGTCGGGTTGAAATCGGGATGGGCGAGCGCATGTATCTCAGGCGTAGACAACCGCGGACGCGCAGCACGGTCGCTGTCGGCGTTCACGGTGTTACTGGGGCGGCGCCGGGCACCCTAACATGGGCCCTCGTGAACGTGGCACCCTCACCTGCCTCTGCAAGAAATTCTGCAAAAAGCGACCTTGCGATCGGCCACCCAGACGCCGTCGGCGCTCGCGCAAGAGTGTGACACTTACCGCGAGGCACTTCTCGCGACCGCCTACGCCGCACTGCGAAGTGCGAACTGCGAACTGCGATTAGTGGCTAGAAGCCGGGCGGATGCCTGACGGTGTAGTTTCCGCCGTCGGCGAGATTCCCGGTCGGGTTATAACGCCAGCGGGGGCCGGTGCCGGCCGGGATATCCGGCCCGCCGTAGTCGGCCGTGTCGAACGCGAGTCCGGCGATCGCGGCGAACACGTGCTGTGAGTCGGCGTAGACAGTGATCCACTTTCCCGGGCCTGAGAGTCCGTAGCCCTCGAACTGAACGGCGAGCGGCGCTGACAGGAGATTGCCGCCGTGAAGTGCGTAGCTAACAGCACCAGAGCAGTCGTACCCCGGGGCATCCCAGCTGGCGTGCCCGCCCGCGTAGAGGTAGGGCTTGTCGATGATCTGGTTCGCCGCCGCGATCACGGCCTTCACGGCGGGCGGTGCGCTGGCCGGCGCCGTCGCGGTTCCGTCCGGGTTGATGTGTGCCTTCTGAACCGGGCCGCCCGCCTGCAGAGCGCTAACAGCCTTGGTCAGAGCGCTGATGACAAGCTTGCCCGCGATTCCGTTGGCCCTCATGCCGTGCGCGCGCTGGAAGGCAATCACGGCCGCCTTGGTCTGGGTGCCAAAGCGACGGTCGACCGCCGTCGGGTAACCGGCCAGCGTCAGGTCTCCTTGGAGTACCGCCACGTCTTTGCCCCGCATGCCGCGGCGTAGGACGCGGAGGCCGAGCTGCCCCGAAGTGCCGCCCGTGCCAGCAGGAGCAGTGACCGTCGGTGCCGTGGGACCGATCGGTGCGCCGCCGCCGCTGGGAGCAGCTGATGCAGGACCGGCGAAAAGAAGCGTGGCCACCACGGGAACAACACCGGCGAGGCGGACAGCACGTCGAAGACACGAGCTCGGCAACGACCCTCTCTCTTTCCGGCGCCTACGGGGTTAGCTGTCGGGCTCGCGCTGAAAGAGCTGCGCTACGCCATCAATCTGGCGACTCGCCCCTGGAGCCTGATCGGCTCCCCTGGGGTCCCCCGCTCCCTCGACGTGGCCGTCTCGGGACTCGGCTGGGTTTTGATCGCCGGGAAGGGTATACGAACCGGGTGTCGAACGCGTAGTTGGTGCAGTAGTTGCAACGCGGGGGCGTGGCATCCGGCCGCCGCCGAGTCTCGAGGAGTAATCGGGCTCGGCGACATGTCGACCGTCGCGACGCCTCCCGGGCCGACGCGACCGTGGCGCAGGTCCGATCTGTTTGATATGTTGCCACGCGCCGAGTCCTCGGACAGTGGTTTCGAGGATCGGGGAACCCAATTTTTTGGGGCGAGTCTCGCGGTGGTCCGTGAGAGGCGCTCGGTTACGAGCGCTAGCCCGTCAGCTAACCCCGTAGGCAACCGCACAGCTGCAAGACCGCGCCCGCGGAGGTTTGTATATGCATTCACTATCTGCAGCTTTCTGGTACGCGCCATGTGCAATCACGGGGTGCGTTCGTGACGTCGAGAGATCGTCGTGAAACGTCCCTGGCTGATGAAGCGCGCACGTGTGATCCTCGGTGTGGTGTTGGCGGTGGTGGTGTGCGGAGAGGCGCTGGCGAGCTCGGGCGGCGCCGGACTGACTGACAAGGCCGTCTCACGCAAGTCGTCGAAGCCGGTGTTCAGCCGGACGCTGCGCCCCGGGACAGCGGGCAATGACGTAAAGACACTTCAGACGTGGCTCTCAGACGCCGGCTACACCGTCTCAGAGACGGGCTTCTTCGGGTCGGCCACTAAGTCAGCGGTGCAGCGGTTCCAGCTCGCCCACCGGCTGTTCCCGGCAAGCGGGACGGCCGGGAACCGCACTTCCGCCGCCCTCCTTGCAGCGGTCGGTAAAGACGCCAATGCGGTGCCGGTATTGATCACGGGCAATCATCCGAGCGGCACGAACCCGATCCCCGGTTTCACGATCGAGCGCGACGACATGGGAGTCGACGCGAGCGCGAGGACCGGCGCCGGGATCTATGCGCCGGCCGCGTCGAAACTGGTGCAGGTAATGCAGAACTGGTACGACGGCCAACCGCTGATGCTGTTCCGCTTCAACAACGCCCCGTCGGGCGCTCTCTCTAGCTATTGGTACGTGGCCGAGCAGATCGACCCGACCACCACCAGGATCGGTACCGCGTTCGCTGCCCGCCAGCGCGTGGCGTCGTTCGCGCCGAGCGGGACCGGGATCGAGATCGGATGGGGATCTCCGACCTCGAACGCGCGGACCCTTGCCGCCGTGAGCGACCCGGCAGCGGCCAATCCGGCACCCGGGTCCAAGACGGTCTGGGGTGAGTCATTCAAGAAGCAGTTCGGAATCCGTAGGTAACACCCGCCGCCGGGCCCTCCCGATATCGATCTGCCCGCGGGTGGCCGGCTATCGACCCTCGCGGTCGCGCCACGGGACCCAGGTCAGGCGGGTCTCGCCTGCTCACTCAAACAGGCGGCGCGCGTACCAGTCGTTGCTGTCTTGGACGCCAGGCGCCGTGAAGAAGTAGCCGCCTCCGACAGGTGAGATGTAGTCGACCATCGGCTCGCCGATCAGTCTGGTCTGGGTGGCGATGAACTGTCGCGCCAGGTTCTGCTGGAAGCAGTTGAAGATCAATCCCATGTTCAGGTTGCCGGCCAGGTCGACGCCGTTGTCGTAGTTGTAGCCGCGGCGCAGGATGCGGCTGTCCTCGGTGTCGTCGGTGCGCGGGTTCGCCAGCCGGATGTGGGCGTTCGGCGGGATGACCTTGCCCTTCGGGTCGGCGGCGAAGTCTGGCAGCGCGGTCAGGCTGTCGGTCCCGAGCACGTACCCGGAGGCGCGGTAACGGCCGATCATCGTCTGTTGCTCGTTCAGCGACACCCGGTCCCAGAACTCGATGAACATCCGAATGATCCGGCAGACGTGGTAACTCCCGCCCACCGCCCAGTCGGGCTCGCCGATCCCTGGGACCACCCACAGCAACCGGTTGGCGACGTCAGGATCGGTGACGTTCGGGTTGGCGATGCCGTCCATGAAGCCCAAGTGGTTGCGCGGAACGCCCGCCGGCCGCGCGGGCGAGATGAAGCCATCCATCCGCCACAAGATCTGCATCCCGCCACGGCTGTGCTTGGCGATATCCCGCAGCGCGTGGATCGCCGTGTCGGGACTGCCGGCGCAGATCTGCAACAGGAGGTCGCCGCCGGTCAGGTCCGGGTTGAGGTCGTCGTTGGGAAACGACGTCATCTCGATGAGGTGGCGAGGTTTACGGCCGGCGATCCCGAAGCGACCGTCGAACAGCGTCGACCCTAAGGAGACCGTGACCGTCAGTCCGTCGGCGGGGATCTCCGGGCCGAGCGTACCGCTGTCTGAGGGCGGGGCCACCGGCCCGAGGTTGGCCGGCATCCCGCCCCGAGTCAGAAACCGCGCGCGGCCGGTCAGCGTCTGCAGCAAGTCGATCAGCTCGCCGCGGCTGGTTGCCGTCACGTTAAAGGAGGCAAAGCAGGCCGCGGGCGGCGCTGGGGTGACGATCCCGGCCTGCCACGGACCGTGAAACGGGACCGGCGCGAGCCGGGCCGCGGGATCAGCAGTGGCCGGATACGCGGGCGGAGCATCGCTCTGAAGGGCGTCCCCGACAGCCCCCGACTGCGCGCCGGCGTGCGGTTCGGCGGCGTCGACGTCAGCGAGGTGCGTAGCGCCGAGCGCGCCCGCAGCGATCGCAGCCGCGCCGGAGCGGGTGAGAAACTGTCGACGGTCGAGCGTCACGCGCCAGGCTTGATGGACAGCTCAGTACACACGGATCGCTGACGATAGTGGCATCTCCGGTCTCGTTTTGGGTCATCTCGTTCAGGCAGCCGATCCGACGCCGAGACCGCCGTCCGGCTGCCACACTTCGCCGCCGTGCGGAGTTCCAAGCGGACAACCTCAATCGCCGTGGCCGCCGTTGTGCTCGTGGTTGGCGTGGCGTCAGCTGCCCTCCTTCTGGGGGCATCGGGCAGTTCGGCCACGTCGTGTTCGTCGTACCCGACGCCGGGCTCGCTGGCCCCCGCCGGCACAAAGGTGCCCGCAGGCCTCGCGTCCAGATACTCGGTGTTCAGCGCCCCCCAGCGAGCCGTGGATCGGCTCAGCCCCGCCCGGGTCTCCGCGCTGAGAGCCTCGGGTCTGATCATGTCCGAGACCCGGTTTCTCGGCAATGCGGCGTTCGGCGGCCGGATTTACCTGGTGCCCGCCGAGCACCTGCTCGCATTTCGCATGGCGCCACCGCGCTGTTTGTCGGCGAGCCAGCGTTTGATCGAGCACGAAGTGAAGCCACTCTTGCAAAGGCAGTACCGCCAGGCCGCGCTGTGCTATGAGGTGCTCTACGGCAGCGCCGACAGAATTGGAATCCAGGGCTGCGCCCCCGCGACAGGCGCCGCCGACGCGATGCTGTCCACGAAGGGCACGCCGGGGTTCGGGCTGGTGCCAAATGGCGTCAGCGCGGTCACGGTGACATACCAGACCGCGCCGCCGCGCACCGTCGCAGTCCGTCGCAACGGCTACGTGATCCTCGCTCCGTCCGAGACGGCGCCGCCATGCGGAGTCCAGTGGCTGAATCAGACTGGAAACGTGAAGAAGATCGCCGTCGGCTGCTCATATCTGACGGTCGAGAGACACGAGCTGTCCGAGTACCGCGCCTACGTCGCGCGCAAGCTGTCAACCCTGGAGACGCAGGTCGCGGCCATGGACGCGGCGATCCGCTCAGGCGATCTCGCCAAGGCACAATCGACCTGGCTGACCGCGCACCTGACGTGGCTCGAGATCGGCGAGGACGACGGAGCGTACGGGGCCTTCGGTGCGCTCGGTGGCAAGATCGACGGCTTGGCGGCGGGCCACCGACTGGGGACGGCCGACCCCGGCTTCACCGGCTTTCACAGGATCGAGTTCGACCTGTGGACCAAACACGACCTGCAGGCGGCGGCAAACGACGCCGCCATCCTCCAGCACCTGCTCGCAGAGCTGATGAAGGTTCCGCTGTCGACCTATCTCCCGGGCACCCCCACCGGCATCGGCAACTGGCTGCTGCGCCCGCACGAGGTGCTCGAGGACGCGCTCCGCGACTCACTGTCCGCTAACGACGACTACGGCAGCGGCACCGACCTCGCCTCCACCACCGCCGACGTCGCTGCCGTACGGACGCTCCTGAGCGAGCTCGAACCGGTCCTCACGCCGGTGGCGCCACATCTTCTCAGCGACGCTGGGGCTCAACTCGAGTCGCTCATCGGCGCGATCGGTAAGGACCACGAAAACGAGAGCGGGATGTCAATCAACGACCTGCCAACCCGGCAACGCCAGCAGGTCGACGCCGACATCGGCGCGGCGCTCGAGACACTCGCGTCACTCCCAGACCTGCTGACCAGCACCGGCTCAAACTCACCCGCCGACTAACCACCGCGGGCGCCGACGCATCCGTTAGCTGTCGGGATATCGGGCGTCAGACCCTACCGGCGATCAGCGGGTCCGCTACCTGCCGTTGCCCTCGCGGGTCGTCGCCTTGCTTGGCGGGGACTCTCTGGCCGCTCACGGGGTCATCGTAGCCCTGCCCAGACCTTCGTCTAGTTCAGGTCTCGACCTTCTTCCGAGGGCGAGCGCCGCGATCGACCATACGATTCGGTCCACCTCAACTCGCCGAGAGGCGGAGATACCTTAGGGGGCATCTCTCGACAGCGGACAACTCTCTCTCGGCGGGTTGAGGCCCTTTACTCCTCTTTCGGCAGCTGAGCCGAAATCTTGACCTCAGCTCCGTCCGTGACCGTCGGGTTGCAGGCAGCGCCGATGCAAGAGACTCTCGGCGATGGCTGACGTCGTGATCGTCGGCGCCGGGATCGGCGGGTTGTGCGCGGCGCGCGCCGTCGCACTGGCCGGACACCGGCCGCTGCTGATCGAACGCAACCAGCAGGTTGCGATCGGAGCTGCGCTCGGCCTGTGGCCGAACGCGATCCGCGCCCTCGACCGGCTCGGGTGTGCGCAAGCTGTTCTGGAGCGCTCGACCGTCGGCCGCCGGATGCTGATCTGTTCCGCCGACGGCCGGCGGCTTTCGGAGACCGACGTCGAGGCGATCGCGCGAGCGGCCGGCGCGCCGACCGTGATGATCGAGCGGCCCGAGCTCCATCGTCTGCTGGCCGACGGCATCGAGCCCCCGCGGATCGCGACCGTCGCCGGCGTCGACGACATCGGCGTGACGCTCGCCGACGGCGTCCACGTCACCGCGGCCGCGACGATCGGCGCCGATGGCCTGGGCTCGATCGTCCGACGCTACGTCGCGCCGGGCAGCCGCGTCGTCGACGTGGGCTACACGGTGGTGCGCGGGCTTGCCGCGCACAGGCTCGAGGACGGCCTCGTATGTGAGGCGTGGGGGCGCGACGAGCTGATCGGCGCCGCGGCGCTGCCCGGTCGGCGAACGTACTGGTTCTACGAGGCCCGCACCGAGTGCGTCGACGGCGACGATCCGCTGGCGGCGGTCGGGGGCGACCGGTGGCCGCAACCGTGGCCGCAGATTATCGCCGGGGCGGACCGCGACGAGCTCTTGGTCCACGCGATCCGCACGGTGACGCCGCTGCGATCCTGGCACCGCGGCCGGGTCGCGGTCCTCGGGGACGCCGCGCACGCGATGGAGCCCAACCTCGGCCAGGGCGCCGCACAGGCGATCGAGGACGCCGTCGGGCTGCTCGACGCATTGCACGCCCACCGCGATCTGCCGCAGGCATTGAGCGCCTACGCCGCCGGGCGACGGCGCCGCGCCGCGATGGTCCAGCGCGAGTCGGCACGGATGGCACGGCTGGCGCTCAACCGCCACGAGCGCGCGCGCAATCTGCTTGTCAGAGCCACGCCCGGCCATGTCAGATCACTGATCGTGAAGCGATTGATCGGCGACCGTGAGATGGCTTAGGGCGCCGGCCAGGCGGTCGCGCAACCGAGGACCTTGACCCAGACCTGCTGGCCGCGCTCGATCTCCAACTCGCCCGAGACGCGCACGAGCAGCACGTCGTCGCCGGCGTTCAGCCGGACACGCGCGAGCGCGTCGTGGCCGTAGTACTGAAGCTCGATCACCTCCGCCGCCACCGAACCGCCCGGGTCGGTGAGGTGAACCTGGAGCTGCTCGGGCCGCAGCAATAGCGTCGACGCACCGTCGGGCGACTGCGAGCCGTTGTGGCGAACCGGAACCAGACCCAGCGCGCACTCCGCGTACCCCGAGTGCGCGGTCGCGCTCAGAACGTTGGCCTCCCCGATCGAGGTGGCCGTGTCGAGCGTCGGCGGGTCACGGTACAGCTCGCGAGGCCCGTCGGCCGCCGCCACGCGCCCATCGTGCAGCAGCGCCACCTGGTCGGCGAGCGACAGCGCCTCGTCCTGGTCATGCGTGACGAGGATCGTCGTCGCGCCGGTCTCGGACAGGATCCTCGCGACGTCGCGGCGCAGCTCGTTTCGCAGCGACGCGTCCAGCGCCGCGAACGGCTCGTCGAGGAGCAGCACGTTGGGGCTGATCGCGAGCGCACGGGCCAGTGCCACGCGCTGTTGCTGCCCGCCCGAGAGCTGATGGGGGAAGCGCTTGCGCAAGTCACCGAGACCCACGAGCGAGAGCAGGTCGTCGATCCCGCCGCGCTTGCCGCGGCCCAGCCCGAAGGCCACGTTTCCGGCGACCGTCAGATGCGGAAACAGCGCACCCTCCTGCGGCACGTAGCCGACGCCGCGGCGTTGAGGGGGCACGAGCCGCCCGCTGCCATCGACCACCCGGTCGCCGATCGAAAGCGCGCCGCGATCGAGCCGCTCGAAGCCGGCGATCAGTCGCAGCATGGTCGTCTTGCCGCTTCCGGACGCGCCCAACACGGCCGTTATCGAACCGGCCGGGACAGTCAGATCGACGTCTGTCAGGACGGCCGTGTCACCAAAGCTCTTGGCGGCCGACCGCAGCTCGATCGCGCTCATCGCGTCGCGCGGCCGTGACGCTCGAAGTCGAACCAGAGGCCCAGCAGGACTCCCGGTATGAGCGCCATCGCCACCATCACCAGCGCATATGGTGCCGCGGCGCCGTAGGCAACGTTCTGCTGAAACGCCCAGAACTGGGTCGCGAGCGTCTCGACCCCGATCGGGGCGAGCACGAGCGTCGCGGTCAACTCGGTCACGGCGGTCAGGAACACGAGGCAGAACCCGGCGATCAGACCCGGCGCCAGCAGCGGCAGCGTGACGCGGAAGAAGACGCTGACCGGCCCGCGCCCGAGCGACCGGGCGACGTCGGTGAGGCGCGGCGGGAGCGCGACCGCGGAAGTCTTGACACACACGAGCGCGAGCGGGAAGCTCAGGATCGCGTAGGCAACGACGAGCAGAAAGCCCGTCTGGTAGAGGCCATATGCATAGCGCGTCGCGAAGAACACGAGGCTCAACGCGATCACGACACCGGGAAGCGCTCGCGTGACGTACGTGCTGCGCTCGAGCGTCACGCGCGCCACGCTGGATCGCCGGACGGTCATCATCGCGACCGGAATCGCGAGCAGGACGGCGATTCCGGCGCCCCACGCGCTATAGCCCAGCGTCGTGAAGGTGGCGTTGGCGAGCGTCGCGGTCGCCGGCAGCGTCGTCTGCTGGCTGCTGGTGATCCAGTAGACGATCGTCACGATCGGCACACCGGTCGCGAGCACGACCAGGCCCACGAGCCCCAGCACCGTCGGGACCGTCATCGGACCGAGTGCGACACGCACGAGCGAGCGGCGAGGCGTCGTCCGCGACGTGACGCGGCGCGGGACGAGCCCGTCGATCAGCAGCACGAGCAGGCCGATCAGGACGAGCGGGATCGAGAGCGCGCCCGCCGCCTGCGAGTCGAACTGAAACTCGTTGAAGATCTCGGTCGTGAATGTCTGGTAGCGGAGAATCTCGAACGCGCCGTATTCGGACAGCACCGTCAAGATCACGAGCACGGTGCCACCGAGCACCGCGGTCCGCAGCATCGGCAGGGTCACGCGACGAAACGCGGCGATTCGCCCGACTCCGAGGCAGTGGGCCGTCTCCTCGGCTCCCGGGTCTGCGCGGCGCAGTGCCGCGGCAACCGGGAGATAGACCAGCGGATAGGTGCCAAGCGTCATCACGAGCGACGCCCCGAGCAGCGGATTGAGCCGGGGCGCAAACGAATGCCACGCGTAGCCGACGACGAAGTCCGGCATCGCCACCGGCAACACGAGCAGGACCGTCCATAGCCGACGGGCGGGCAGCGCCGACCGCTCGGTCAGCCACGCTGCGCCCGTCCCGATCACGGCTGCGCACGTGGCGACGATCAGGCACAGCACGACCGTGTGGCGCAGCAGGAGAACGGTCCGCGACCGGAATAGGGCGGCGTGAAGCTCGCTCCAACCGGCGCTCCGCGCGTCCAGCACGATCAACACCAGCGGCGCGAGCAACAGCGCCGCGATCACGGCGCTGACGACCACCAGGCGCCAGCCGGGCGGCAGCCGCCGGCGGGAGCGCGCCGGCCACGCGCCGGCGGTTCTGGCTCGCGAAGCGGTCGCCAAGCTGCCGGCTCCGAGGGCCTAGATCAGCCCGGCTTGGCGGAGCAGGTTGCGCGCCTGCAGCCCAGTGCCGATCTGCGCCGGCGTGATCGGGTTGGGATGGAACTGGCTGGCCGGCGGCAGCGCCGGGTTGGGCGCCACGCCCGCGGTAAGCGGATACTCGTAGCTCTCGCTGCGCGCCAGCACGCGCTGGCCCGCCTGGCTGGTGAGGAACGCGAGGAACTTCTGCGCGTCGGCCTGGTGCGTGGAGGACTTCAGGATCGCCGCGCCTGACACGTCGGCGACGAATCCCGGATCGCCGGGGGCGAACAGCGCCAGCTTGGCATGGACCGACGAGGCCCCGATCTCGGCGCGCAGCCGGTAGTAGTAGTAGTGGTTGATCAGGCCCATGTCGGCGAGTCCCTTGCTGACGTCGCTGACCAACGTCTCGTTGTCGGGCGCGTTGTCGTTGGATCCGGCGTTTGACTTGAGCGCCTCGAGCCATTTGAGTGTCGCCGCTTGACCCTTGGCGCGAATGACCGACTGGATGATCGGCCAGAAGTCCGTCTCACCCGGAGCGAGCTCGAGCTTCCCCTTGTAACGCGGGCTGGCGAGCTGCATGACTGACTTGGGCAGCTGCGAGGCGCTGATCTTGCTGGGGTTGTAGATCAGCACGCTGAACCGCTTCGAGACGCCGACCCAATCTCCGTTGGTCGCGCTGTCACGCGCCGGAATGCGGTCAAGCGTCGAGCTATCGACCTTCGCCAGCATCCCGCGGTTGTCGAGCTGCTGGAGCCAGTTCGAGTTCTCGGTGAAGAACACGTCGGCCGGTGAGCGGCTCCCCTCCTGCTCGATCTGCGCAGTCAGGACGCTCTCGTCGTCGCTCTTCACGCGCACGTGGACGCCCGTCTGGGCCGTGAACGCCTGGATCAGCGCATTCGCCGTCTCCTCGTGTTGCGCGTTGTAGAGCGTGATCGTGTCCGGCGAGCTCGGGTCGCCCTTGCCCAGGCCGGCGCCACAGCCCGCGGCGGCGAGCGCGGCGATCGCCATCAGAGCGCACAACAACAACCGCAATGCCCTCGTCGCCGTCCGTCCGCTGCCGTCCACGCGCTTATCCTTGATGTCCGCCGTTGGAATTAGGGACCCCTAACGAGGCGTTAGGCTACCCTAATATCTGCCGCGGCGACGCACCGCCGGGGGACGGCGTGCTCCGCCGCTCAGGTCACGGCGCGGCGCCCGGGCGCGGCCGCCGGATGTACCACTCCGTGAACTCACGGCAGCGACCGTCGGCGTCAAAGCGCATCACGAAGCAGTTGTCGAACACCTTGCTCGCGGCCGCGTCGGGGTCCGGGCGGTAGCTCGTACTGCCGACCGCGACGACGGTGTCACCGTCGATCGCGACCGCGCGGTAGGCCGCGTCATACGTGCCGGGCGCGTCGGGCGCCTCCGGGTCGGGTGCCTCGCCTTGGCCGAGCCACGAGTCGATGACCGCGGCATGACCACGCAGGGGCTCGTCGTAGGGGTGATAGCGGTAGCTGACGTCCTCTGAGAACAGCGCCGCGATCCGCGCGGGGTCATACGTTTTCCACGCCTCCACGTACGCCTGGAGCCAGCGATCGACATCGGCTCTGTGCATGTCCTCCACCTCCGCTGTCGGCCCGCCGGGGCGGGCGCCGGATGTTGTCGTTGGTCATTGCACCAGGCAGCTGCGACTGCTGGGGCGATCCCGGGGGAACGCCGTCACGAGGCCCTTGGCGAAGTCATGCGCACGGGCGACGTAGCCCGGCGAGTAGTAGTGGATCCCGTCCGGGATGAACCACTTGCGCTTGGCGTGTGCGGCCCAGTCGTAGACGCGCATGTTGGGATAGCGGCGGCACGCCGACAGCAGCTGCTCGTTCCAAGCCTGCATGCCCGCCTCCGAGTACTGGCCCGAACCCAGCAGCGTTATCGCGTCGATCCACATCACCGGCTGGTCGCCGATGATGTGCATCATCCGCTCGATCCGCGGCGCGATCCCGATCGGCGAGGTGGTCGCGTTCGCGACGTCGTTGGTCCCCAACGCAAGGATCCAGCAGCCGTGAAAGCCAGCGGAGATGTGCGCCTGGGCCACGGTCGCGGCGTTGGGGAAGTTCTCGTAGGTCTCGACGATCGACCGCGCGCCGGAGATCTCGGGATACAGCTTCGTGACGCCGACCGCCGCCAGCCGCGCCCCGAGACGCTGGCGGGGGTTGGGGATGTAGTCGGTCGAGATCTCGCCCTCCGACGTCGAGTCACCGATGTAGACGACGGCCCGACAGGCCGTCTTGGTCGGCGGTGGGAGCTTGCGGGCGGCGGTTGCCGTGCCCGGCTGTCCGCCGGCCGACCGGCCGCCGGACAGCTTCGGCGGCAGCTTGGAGATCTTCCCGGCGCTCGTGTCGCCGGCCGAGATCGCGGGCAGCGCGCCGGCCAGGCCGCCGACGACGAGCGCGGTCACGCCGGTCGCGGCGCTCAGCAAGACCAGCGCCCGGCGGCGCGCCCGGACGACCGCCGCGCGCGTGCGCGACCGGCGGCGCAGGCGCCCCAGCGCCCCCTGGCGGATCGGCTCCTCGACGTAGCGCCACGAGAGGGCGGCGACGACCATCGTCGCGCCGACCTGGAGCGCCGCTCGGCCCCAGTGCACGCCGCCCGTCGCCGCTCCCCCCCACAGGACGATCAGCGGCCAGTGCCAGAGATAGATGCCGTATGACCGGACCCCGATCCACCGCAGCGGCGGACAACCGAGCCCCTCGCCGAGCAAGCTCGACGGGTTGACGACGGCCGCAACGACAACGGCGGTCGCGAGCGACAACAGGATCAGGCCCGTCGGATACAGAAACGAGCTCAGCGAGCTGGTGTCAGCCACGAGGAGCAGGATCACCACTAGACCGATCGCTCCCGCGAGATCGAGGCGCACCGGGCTCCCGAAGGCGCGCCGCAGCGAGGTGCGCGAGATCCGCGTCGGCCGCGTCATCGCCAGCGCCGCGCCGATCAGCAACCCGAAAGCGCGCGTATCCGTGCCCTCGTACACACGCGTGGGGTCGTAGCCGGGGTGATACAGGTGGGCCATCAGCAAAGCCGAGCCGGCGGCCCCCGCGAGCGTCACCGCCGCCAGCACGCGACGGCTCCTGATCACGTACAGCATTGCGAGCAGGATCCACGGCCAGACGAGGTAGAACTGCTCCTCGATCGCCAGCGACCAGATGTGGTCAAGCGGCAGCGGGGCCGCGAAGCGCGAGAAGTACGAGCCGTGCGCGGCGATCGTGGACCAGTTGGCGTAGTACAGCGAGGCCGAGATCACCTGCCGGCGGACCTGATCGAGCTGCGAGCCGTCAAACAGCGCTACCCAGATGCTCACGACGATCAGCATCAGAAACAGGGCCGGGAGCAGGCGGCGGGCGCGCCGTAGCCAGAAGCTCCCCAGGCCCAGGTTGCCGAACCGGTCCCAGTGCGCGAGCAGCAGGTCGGTGATCAGGTAGCCCGACAGCGTGAAGAACACCCCGACGCCGAGCAGACCTCCCTGGGCCCAGCCGACGTTCAGGTGGTAGGCGATCACGCACAGGACCGCGATCGCGCGCATCCCGTCCAGTCCCGCGACGTAGCGGTGCCCCGACTCAGTCGGTCTGGGCATCGTGCGCGAAGATTCGGTGCTGTCGCGAGCAGATCATGTTGCGATCCAACGAGGACGACCGTCGGCCACCGGCATCGCGAGGACCGCGCCCTCGCTCGCCGCTTTCACCGGACCCGTCCGATCGACGGTTTTCGCCCGGCCTCCGCCGGCTCCTGCCTGCGGAGAGGCCCACCGGTCGGCCCGAGCATACCGAGCGCCCGTCCGCCGGCGGCGGTGGCGTTTGCGCCTAGCCAAACGACCGCCCGGTGGTTTACGCTCACGGTGGGGTGACTGCTGAGCGTCCGTCGTGTCGAGCGGGGCCAGACAGGCCGTCGCGGCTGGTGTAGCTCTGAGGGGTGTGATCAGAAGATTGCGAGTGCACGGCGCAAGGTTGGTCGCGCAGGCGATCGCGGCCGGTGCGCTGCTGGCTGGATGCGGCACGCTGAGCACGTCCCCGGCGGCGGGCACGTTCACGCCC
The DNA here is from genome assembly GCA_963788005.1 of uncultured Solirubrobacterales bacterium. Lineage (GTDB taxonomy): Bacteria > Actinomycetota > Thermoleophilia > Solirubrobacterales > Solirubrobacteraceae > Palsa-465. Next base: position 320,950 of record CAWBFH010000011.1, read on the forward strand.
AGGGCGAAGGGCGTGCTGACGGTGGTGACGAGTGACGTCCCGAGCACCGGCTTCTGGACCGGGACCGCCGCTCACCCGACGGGCGGCTTTGAGTACGAGCTCGCGCGCGATCTGGCGACGCGATTCGGGCTCAAGGCCGTCCGGGTCAGGCTCGAGCACTTCCACAAGGTCATCGACGGCCAGCTCGACGGCGCCGACATGGCGCTCGACCTGATCACCCCGACAGACGCGCGGCGCAAGCACCTGGACTTCTCCTCGCCGTACCTCGACGGCGACCCGACGGTCGTGGTTCGCTCGCTGGTCGGCGTTCCGGATCTCGCGACCGCGCAGGCGCTGCAGTGGGGAGCGATCCGGGGCTCGACGCTCGTCGACATCATCAATGACGAGATCGGACCCGACCAGCCGGTGCGGCTGTATGACAACAATGCGCAGCTGGTGTCGGCGGTCGAGTCGGGCCAGGTCGATGCGATCCTGCTCGATCAGCCCCAGGCGGTCGTCACGGCCAACGAGTCCCACGGCCGTCTTGAGGCCGCCGCGCAACTGCCGTCCACCGAGGCAATCTCCGCCGCGCTCCCGAAGGGCTCAGACAACGTCCAGGCGGTCGACTCGGCGATGCGCGCGTTCACGGCTGATGGCACGATCACGCGGCTGCTCAAGACCTGGATCGGCGCCAAGGCGGCCGACGCCGAGAAATCGATCCCCCTGCTGCACACGACCCGATGATCGCCGCCCGCGCCCCCCGATGATCGCCGCCCGCGCCCCGCTACCAGCTCAGACCCGATGATCGCCCCGCACCTCCTGCTGCCGATCGCGGCCTTCAAGGTCAGCTCGCCGACGGGACCGGCGTGGGAGTTCCTGGTCCTGTTCCTGGTCGTGATCGTCGGGCCACCGCTGCTCGAGCGCGCCCGGCTGCCGGGGATCATCGGCCTCCTGGTCGGCGGGTTCATCATCGGGCCCAACGGCCTGAACGTGATCGGGGCGGGCAACACGACCGTGCCCGAGCTCGGCCAGCTCGGGTTGCTGTATCTGATGTTCGTGGCCGGCGTCGAGCTCGACCTCGCCCTGCTGAGGGTGCACCGCCGCTACGTCGCGATGTTCGGGGTGATCACGTTCGCGCTCCCGTTCGCGTTCGGATCGACGGTCGGCTTCGCGATGAGCTGGTCGACGCCGGCGGCATTGCTGCTCGGCTCGCTGATGGCCTCCCACACGCTGCTCACGTATCCGACCGTGCGCAACGCCGGCCTGGCGACCACGCCCGCGGTCGCGACCGCGGTCGGCGCGACGGTCCTGACCGACACGGCCTCGCTGATCGTGCTCGCGCTCGTCTCGGGCTCGCAGCTAGACGGCGGCTCGACCGTCTCGATCGCGCTCCAGGTCGTGGTCGGCCTGATCGTGCTCGTGATCTTCTCGCTGGTTGTCCTGCCGCGGCTCGTGCGGCTCGCGTTCAGGTACCTCGGCACCGATCGAATCGTCCGCTATCTGCTGGCGATCGCCTCGTTTCTGGCCGCCGGGACGCTCGCCGGCGTGCTCGGGATCGAGAGCATCGTGGGGGCGTTCTTCGCCGGCCTGGGGCTCAACCGGCTGGTGCCCAATGAGGGTCCGCTGATGGAGCGAATCGACTTCTTCGGCTCGGCTGTGTTCGTGCCGATCTTCCTCGTGTCGGTCGGGATGCTGCTCGAGCCGAGTGTCATGGTCGAGGGCGAGACGCTCAAGCTCGCCGCGTTCTTCATCGTCGCCGCACTGGGCGGCAAGACGCTCGCCTCGCTGATCACCAAACAGGCGATGGGCCTGACCCGGGGCGAGGCGGGACTGATGCTCGGGCTGACGATCCCTCAGGCAGCCGCCACGCTGGCGGCGACCGTGATCGGGTTCAACATCGGCCTCTTTGACCAGAGCGTGGTCAACGCGGTACTCGTCCTGATCCTCGTCACGATCTTGGCCTCGACGCTGATCGTCGACCGCGCCAAGGCCGCCGTCCCCGTCCCGCGCCGCGATCGCCAGGCGATCGGCAAGCGGGTTCTGGTGGCGCTCGAGGACCCAGCTCAAGCGCGGATCGGATTTGCGATCGGCGCGCGGATCGCCGACCCCGACAGCGGCATCGTCCGGGGGCTGCTGGAAAGCAGCCCGTCCGAGACCGAGGCGCGCAGGGAGAGCCTCGCCGAGCTGCGCAGCGCCGGCTTTGCGGTCGGGGTCGATGTCGACCCCGGGCTGCTCGTTCACACCTCGCTGGCGGAGGGGATCACCAATGTCGCCGCCGTCGAGCATCCGTCGTTCGTGCTCGTCGGTCAGCGCAGCGCATCCGCTCACCCGGCGTTCGGGGGCCCAGGCGAGGCCGTGGCGGCGACGATCACGGCGCCGGTCGGCATCGTCATCGGTGACGCGACCAAGATCGGCCAGGTCGTCCTCGTCCAGACGCCAAGGCTCGACCCATCCGGCGGCGACGGCGCGGTCGCGCTCGCCGCCGAGCTCGCGGCTCGGATCGCGGGCAAGAACTTCAGTATCCGCGAGGTCGGGCAGGCCCGCTCGTTCTCCGAGCTCACCGCCGGCCAACTGTGGATCGCGCCGGCACACTCCTGGCAGGTGCTGGCGGCCTCTGACCCCCCTGCGGGCGCGGCGCTGCTCCTGGTCCTCGAGCCCGCAGGCTTGGCTCCGGACGAGCCGGTCGGCGAACCGGGGCGGCCGCTCGGGATCCCGTTCGACGACGAGTCAGCCGCCGCCCCGTCGTGACGGTCGGTCAGCCGCCGCCCCGTCGTGACGGTCGGTCAGCCGCAACCCGTCCGCGACGGCTGCAGCCCTCGACGCCGCCCCGGGCGTGCACCAGACGTGAACACTCTCATGGCACAGCGGTAAAGACAACCGAACGGTAGGCCAGCGACTCCGCGTCCGGCCTTTGCCGACCTCGAGGAGATCAGAGCTCGGCTGACGCGATCTCGGCGCCGTCGGAGAGCGCGCGCAGCTTCAGCCAGGCCACGTCGGGATCGACGAGCGAGAAGCGGATGAAGGTGTCAAAGCCGCAGTCGGTGCCGCCGATGATCCGGTCCTTGCCGACCACCTTGCCGAGCTGCACGAGCCGGTCAGCGACGACCCGCGGATGCTCGACGTGGTTGGACTTGACGTCGATCACGCCGAGGATCACCTTGCGGTCGTCGGGAAGCGGAGTCTCCGCGAACACGCGCCACTCGTGAGCATGGCGAGGATTCGCGCCCTCGACATAGATCGTTCCCGCGTTGACCCGCAGCACCTGGTCGACGATGTCAGCAAGCGGCACGTCCTTGTGGTGAGGGCCAGCGTAGTTGCCCCAGCAGACGTGGAAGCGGACCTGCTCGGGCGCAATTCCGTCAAGCGCCGCGTTGAGCGCGTCGACGGCGAGCGGCAGGTGAGTGTGCCAATCGCCGACGCTCGAACCGACCGACCGGCAGTGGGCGGCCATCGCCATGTCGGGCGAGTCAATCTGGAGATTCAGGCCGGCGTCGGTGATCGCCTTGTACTCGTAGGACAACTCCTCGGCGAGCGCGCCGAGGTAGGTCTCGTGCGAGTCGTAGTACTGATTAGGGTAGTTGAAGGCGATCTGGCCGGGGCTGATCGCGCCGATGAAGGCCGTCGACGGGTCGCTGTCACCGAGCGCTCCCTTGAGCCGGGCGACGTCGCGGTGGACAGCGTCCTTGTCGGTCAGCTTGGCCGGCCCGACGCAATTGGAGAACACGAGGTGTGCCATTGCCGGCGTGTTGAACAGGCGCATCGCGAGGTCGGGGAAGTCCGCGACATCGTCTGCCTGGAACTCCGAGCGGCCCTCGAAACCCGAGAAGCGCTCGTTCACGTAGGTGCTGAAACCGGTCTTGCTCATCTCACCGTCGCTGACGACATCGACGCCGGCGTCGCGCTGCTTGGCGACGACTTCCTTGACGGCGTCATCGACCCGCGCTTCGAGCTCCGTCTGGTCGACGTCATTGCCCTCGACCTGGGACCAGATCATGTCGGCTACGTCGGCCGGCCGCGGAAGGCTGCCGGCATGAGTCGTGAGGATCCGATCGTCTGAGCCGGACATTCTCTCCACCTCCGGGTCGGGGCCAATCAGGGAAGCCCCACTCGGGAGGCGAGGCAAGCCCTGTCCGATAGTTTTTTACAGTGCTGGTCAGGGCCCTTCTATCAGAGTGATAGTCGACAAGCAAGCAGTGGCGTTGACGCCAATGAGTGCTGGGCAAACGGCGCGGGTGTACATTTCTACTTGACGAGGAGGGAGACAGTGTCAGAAGGAGCAATCGTGATCGTCGGCGGGACGCAGGGCCTCGGCCGGCGGCTCGCCGAGCGCTATGCCAAGCGCGGGCGCGACGTGCTGATCACCGGCCGTGACGCAGCCCGCACGAACGCGGTCGCGCAGGAGATCGGCCCCGGTACCCGCGCGGCAGCACTGGATCTCGCTCAGCCGAGATCGATCGACGGCTGTTTTGGCGGCGTCGGCGCCGTCGACCGTATCGTGCTCGCCGCGATCGAGCGCGACTCCAACAACGTCCGCGAGTACGACATCGACCGCGCGATCAGGCTGGCGACGCTGAAACTGGTCGGATACACGGAGGTCCTCCACTGCCTGCATGGGCACATGCACGACGACAGCTCGGTACTGCTGTTCGGCGGCCAGGCGAAGGAGCGTCCCTATCCCGGGTCGACGACCGTCACGAGTGTCAATGGCAGCGTCACGACGATGGTGCGGACGTTCGCGCTCGAGCTCGCGCCCGTGCGGGTCAACGCGATCCACCCCGGGATCGTCGGCGACAGCCCGGCGTGGCAAAACGCGGGCGAGGTGCTGGAACGAACCCGTCAGCGCACGCCGACCGGGCGCCTTGTGACAATGGACGACGTCACCGATGCCGCCGTGTTCCTGCTCGAGAACCGCGGCGTCAATGGTGTCAACCTCGAGGTCGACGGAGGCTGGGTGATGATGTGACGCCGGCAACGGCAAGCGGGCGGTGCGATCGCGGACTGCCCAGCCGTGGACGGGCAGGGCCCTGATGCGAGTCGCACTGCTCGGGCTGGGGCACATGGGCGCTCCGATCGCCGAGCGGCTCGAGAGATCAGGGCACGAGCTGTCGGTCTGGAACCGCTCGCCGGGCGCCGTCGAGCCGTTCGTGGACCGCGGGATCCGGGCGCTGGACCAGCCGGCACAGGCGTGGGAGCACGCCGACGTCGTGATTACGATGCTGTCCGACGGCGCCGCCCTGGAGGACGTCGTGATCGGCCCGGGCGGCCTGCTCAAGGGGACCCGGGCCGGGCTCGTGATCGACATGAGCACGATCTCGGACCGCACCTCCGCACACGTCGCGGCCGAGTGCGAGCGCCACGGCGGCGCACTGCTCGCCGCTCCCGTCACCGGCAATCCCTCGGTGGTGGTAGCGGGCAACCTCGGCATCATCGTCTCGGGCCCGCGCCAGGAGTTCGAACGGGTCCGGGAGATGCTCGCCGACATCGGCCCGCACGTCATGTACGTCGGCGAGGCCCACGAGGCGCGGATCGTGAAGCTTGCGCTGAATCTGATGCTCGGCGGCACGACCCAGTTACTCGCCGAGGCGCTGGTGCTCGGGGAAAAACACGGCATCGAACGCTCGGCGATGCTCGAGGTGATCGGTGGCTCCGCAATCGCGAGTCCGTTCGTCAAGTACAAGACCGATGCGCTGAACGCCGACGACTACAGCTCGACGTTCACCGCCCGCCTGCTCTACAAGGATCTGGCGCTCGCGCTGCAAGCCGCGCACGATTGTGAGCTTCCGCTGCCTCTGACCGCCTCGACGCAGCAGCTCGTCGAGGGCTGCATCGCGAGCGGGATGGGCGACCTCGATATGACGGCGCTGCTGCCGCGATTGCGCCGCGAGGCGGGGCTCTGACGCCGCCGGGCGTCGCGTCACGGCCTCGCCGATACGTGCAAGATCACTACACGCCCATCCGTGTCAAGCGCTACTTGACGCTCGTCGGCCACGACGGTAATGTCCGATCGCGTGACGACAGCCGGGTACCACGTTCAGCGGGCCCGCGAAGTCGCGCTTGCGCCGCCCGCCGGACTCGAAGCTCACGTCAGCGGCCTACGGCGCGCGACGCTCGTCGGGCGACATGTCGGCTCGGTCCACACGGGCTTTGCGCTCGTCGAGCTCGAGCCCTCCGGCGCCGTCAACGAGCACCTGCACTCGACCGAGCAGAGCTTCTACGTCCTCCGTGGACAACCGTTTTTGACGGTGGCCGGCCACACCTACCGGCTCGGGCCCAACGACTGCGGGCTGCTCCCGGTCGGCGTGGCCCACGCTTGGGCCGCGTCCTCGGACGCGACGGGCGACGCGGCGTGGCTCGAGATGAATGCGCCGGCACCGCGGCTGAGTGGCCCACCGGATACGTTCTGGACGGGCGGCCGGCCCGGGACCGACGATCCTGGAGCGCTTGACATCCGCGATCCACGGACCCGGACCTTCTTCCGTCTGGGCGCCGGCGAGATGGACGTCGACAATCTCAAGCTTGGAGCCGCGGTCGACGCGCCCACGGTCTCGGCGAGCATGGCGACCGCGCTGTTGGCCTACAGCGGGATCGCGGTCAAGATGCTCGTCGACCAGCGACTCGGCGCGGTCCTGCACACGATGTTCATGGTCGAGTACCAGCCCGGCGGGGCGGCACAACCGCACGACCACCCCTTCGAAGAGACCTACTATCTGCTCGACGGCGAGGTTGAGGCGATTGCGGATGACCAGGTATTCACGCTCGGACCGGGAGATGTGTTCTGGACCGGCGTCGGGTGCGTGCACGCGTTCTTCAACCGCAGCGACAGCCGGGTGCGCTGGCTCGAGACGCAGTCGCCGCAGCCCCCCACGAACTACTCGTACCGCTTCAACCGTGACTGGGACTACCTTGCCGATCGCCTTTAGCCACGACGACCCGCCGGCCGGCCGATGATCGCCTCGCGCGGCGCGACGATGGCGGTCGACTGGGAGCAGCGCGTCGACTACGCGCGCCTGCGCGCCGACCGTCTGCAGAAGACCCGAGACGCGCTCCAGGCCTCGGACCTGGGCGCGCTGCTGCTGTTCGATCAGAACAACATCCGCTACGTGACCAGCACCCACATCGGCGAGTGGGCGCGTGACAAGAGCGCGCGCTGCGTGCTCGTCCCACGCGTCGGCGATCCCGTCCTGTGGGACTTCGGCTCGGCCGCTCGCCATCATCAGCTTTACGCGCCATGGCTGCCGGAGTCGAGCTGGCGTCCGGGCGTGACGAGCATGCGCGGCGCGATGCCCGAGGACACGGGCGCCCCCGACCTGCTCGCCGACCACGTGTTCGAGGCACTGCGCGAGCACGGGCTCGAGCGCGAGCCGCTCGGGATCGATCTGACCGATATGGAGACGCTCGCGTCGCTGCACCGGCGCGACATCCCGACCGGCGACGCGCAGCCGGTGATGCTCAGCGCGCGCAGGCTCAAGACCGCCGACGAGATCGCGCTGCTCGACCACGCCGCCGGAATCGTCGACGCCGTCTACGAGCGGATCTACGAGCTGCTGCGGCCCGGGATCCGCGAGCACGAGATCGTCGCCGAGGCGCAGCGCCTGCTGTTCGAGCTCGGCTCCGAGCAGGTCGAGGCGATCAACGCCGTCTCGGGCGACCGCTGTAACCCGCACCCGCACGTGTTCTCCGACCGGCTCCTGCGCCCCGGTGACCAGGCGTTCTTCGACATCATCCACTCGTTCATGGGCTACCGGACGTGCTACTACCGCACGTTCTGCATCGGAAGCGCGAGCCGCTCCCAGCTGGACGCCTACAAGCAGTGCCGCGAATGGCTCGACAACGCGATCGACCTCGTTAGACCCGGCGTGTCGACCGACGCGATTGCGGCGGTCTGGCCGACCGCCGAGGAGCTGGGGTTCGCCAGCGAGGAGGCCTGTTTCGGCCTCCAGTTCGGCCATGGCCTCGGCGTCGGCCTCTACGAGGCGCCGATGATCTCGCGCCTGCACTCGTTCGACAGCCCGGTCGAGATCGAGGCCGGGATGGTGTTCGCGCTGGAGACCTACTGTCCCGCGAGCGACGGACGATCGGCGGCGCGGATCGAGGAGGAGGTGCTCGTCACGCCCGATGGTCCGGAGATCCTGACCCGCTTCCCGGCGGACGAGCTGCTCGTCGCAGGCCGCCGCTACGTGCGCGGAGCCGACCTCATCGAACGGGCCGACACCGTGAGCGCCGAGTGAGCAGCGGCGCGACCGAGACCGCGGGCGATTCCGGCGCGGGCGACCTGCCGGACTCACAGGCGCTCGAGCTCTACGGCCGCATGCTCCTGATCCGGCGGTTTGAGGACACCGTCCAGTCCCTGTTCGAGAAGGGCGAGATCCACGGCACCACGCACCTCTACTCCGGCCAGGAGGCGGTCGCCGTCGGCGTCTGTTCTGCGCTGGCCCCGCAGGATCGCGTCGCGGGCACGTACCGGGGCCACGGCCACGCGCTCGCGCTCGGTGTCGACCCTCAGGCACTGCTCGACGAACTGCTCGGACGCGAAACGGGCGTCTGCCGCGGGCGCGCCGGATCGATGAACGTGGTCGACCTCGAGCACCGCCTGATCGGCTGCTTTGGGATCGTTGGCGGCAGCGTCTCGGCGGCCACCGGCGCCGCGCTCGCGCTCAGGGATCGCGACGGCGTGGCGGTCGCCTTCTTCGGTGACGGCGCCACCAATCAGGGCTACTTCCACGAGTGCCTGAACTTCGCCCAGGTGCTCAAGCTCCCGGTCCTGTACGTGTGCGAGAACAACCTCTACGGGGAGTTCACACCCTGGGAGCAGGTCACCGCCGGGTCGATCGGCGGCCGCGCCGAGGCGTATGGCTTCGCCGCCGAGCGCGTCGACGGCAACCACCTGTGGGAGGTCCGAGCCCGGGCCGAGCAGGCGGTGGCCCGCGCGCGCGGCGGCGGAGGCCCACAGTTCATCGAAGCGCTCACGTATCGCTTTGTCGGGCATTCCCGCAGCGATCCCGGCAAGTACCGCAAACCGGGCGAGCTGGATGCCTGGCGCGCCCGCGACCCGCTGACGGTCGCGCGCGCCAAGCTGGTGCAGGGCATCGACGACGCGACGGTGTCGGCGCTCGAGGACGAGATCGAGCGCCAGATCGCGCAGATGACCGAGAACGCGTTGGCGGCGCCGTTCCCGGTGCCCGGCCCGGCGCGGGAATTCAAGGAGTAGCCGGTGGCCGAGATCACGATGCCACGGCTGTCGGGTTCGATGGTGCCGGTGGGCGCCGATGCCGACGCCAAGACGCTGGCGCAGATCGCCGCGGAAACGCGCGCGCTCGCCCAACTCGCACGGACCGGCTCGCTGACTCCCGATCAGGTGTCGGGCGCGACGTTCACGATCTCGAACCTCGGGATGTACGGGATCACCCAGTTCACGGCCGACGCCGCGACCTTTGTGCAGAGCATCAAGACGACCCTCGAACAGCCGCTGCGACTGCTCGTGTGATGTGGATGCAGACCTGATGGCGACGCTCGAGTTCCGCAACGCGATCCGGGAGGCGCTGGACGAGGCGCTCGCCGAGGACGACCGCGTGGTGTTCTTCGGCGAGGACGTCGCCGCCGCCGGCGGCGTATTCGCCGTCACCGGCGGCCTGCTCGAGAAGCACGGCCCGACACGCGTGTTCGACACGCCGATCTCAGAGCTCGCGCTGACCGGAGCCGCGTTCGGCAGTGCCGTATGTGGGCTGCGGCCGGTGATCGAGATCATGTTCGGCGACTTCCTGGCGCTCGCGATGGACGGACTTGTCAACCAGGCCGCGAAGTTCTTCTACCTCTCCGCCGAGCAGGCGAGCGTGCCGCTGGTCGTCCGCTCGGCGGTAGGGGCGGGCGGACGCTTCGGGGCGATCCACTCGCAGACCCCGGCGGGCTGGTTTCAGAACGTACCCGGGCTGAAGATCGTCGCCCCGGCCACCGCGTCACGCGCGAAGGCGTTGCTCAAGGCGTCGATCCGCGATGACAATCCGGTCGTGTTCTTCGAGCACAAGCGCCTCTACAGCACGCGCGAAGACGTCGATGGCTCGACGCCGAATGCCGAGCTCGGGCGGGCGCGGATCGCTCGGACCGGCAGCGATGTGACGCTCGTCTCCGCGATGAAGGGCGTCCACGACTGCCTCGAGGCGGCCGCGCAGCTCGCCGATAACGGCATCGAGGTCGAGGTGGTCGATCTGGAGACGCTCCGACCGCTCGACGCCGGACTCGTGCTCGAGTCTCTATCGAAGACCAACCGCCTCGCGGTCGTCGAGGAGGGCCCGCTCACCGGCGGCTGGGGAGCGGAGGTCCTCGCGCTGGCCGCCGAACATGGTCTCGGTGACATCGACGATGTCTGGCGACTTACGACTGCCGACCATCCGATTCCCTACAGCCCGGTGCTCGAGGACGCGTTCCTACCCGGAGCCGAGGCGATCGTCGCGTCGGTCACCGAGCGGTTGCGCGCGGGCGCGACTGCCGAGGGCTGACCATGGACGACGCCGGGTTCCCGTTGACGACGTCGGCCCCGATTGCTGTCGGCCGGAGCCGCCGCTACAGTCGGCCCGGCCCAGGCGGAAGTTGAGACCCAGGCCATGATGGCGGCTGAGCCGCACGACGAACAGGACCAAGACGAGGCCCAGCGCCCCCGTTCGGCGCAGCCGCCGCCTCGCAACGGCATCGGTCCTGAGACGATGGGCGCCCGCGTCCGCGCCGAGCGGCTGCGCCAGGACATCGGCGTCCGCGAGTTGGCCCGACGCCTGGGCGTTTCCGCGAGCCTTGTGTCCCAGGTCGAGCTCGGCAAGGCATCGCCCTCGGTCGGCACGCTGTACGCGATCGTCAACGAGCTTGGGCTTTCACTCGATGAGCTGTTCTTCGAGCAGCCGCCCCGGCCGCAAGCTCCGAAGGGCGCCGCTTCCGAGGCGGTGCAGCGCACTCCCGAGCGCCCGTCCGTCGGTGATGGTGCCGACCACGAGATGGCTCCCGTCGATCCGGTCGTGCGACGCGGCGGCGGCAAAGCGATCCAGCTTGCCTCCGGCGTGCGCTGGGAGCGGCTCGCGCCCGAGACGCCGCAGGACGTCGACTTCCTGCACGTCGTCTACGAGGTCGGCGGCGCGTCCTGCGCTTCGGACTCCCTGATCCGTCACTCCGGGCGGGAGTATGGCCACGTTCTCAGCGGCCGGCTCGGGGTCACGATCGGCTTTGAGACCTACGAGCTCGGGCCCGGGGACTCGGTTTCGTTCGAGTCATCGATGCCGCATCGCCTGTTCACGATCGGCAACGGGCCGGTCGAGGCGATCTGGTTCGTGGTCGGTCGCCGTGGAGACCCGCGCATCGTTCGCGGCCACCCGAGCGATTAGCAGCGAACGACGAGTGCCTCGATCACCGCTTCGAGCTCGGGCTCGAGGTCCTCGTCGCGCGGACGGCGGAAGATTGGTCCCTCGCCGTTTCGCAACAGCCGTAGGAGCTGCGCCACGCCACGAGCGTCGACGGGCCCTGGGCTGACCATCAGATGCGCGAGCTCATGCAACGCCTCGCGTGCCTCGATGACCTTGTGACGGCAGATGGGGACCGTCGAACGCATCGGATGTAGCGGGCGCTCGGCTCCGATCAAGAGCGAGCGGATCTCGCCAGCCAGTCGCCGCCGTACGTGGTAGCCGATCAGCTGGTGCGCGCGCAGCGACAGCGCCGCGCTCGAGTCGGGAGCGGCGCCGGCCGCGAGCGCAGCGTCCAACGCCGCGGCGCGCAAGTACACGAGCAGCCGCAGACGCCTTTGGCTCTGTCGAAGGGTGACGTAGCTGCCACCTGGTCGCTCGGTCAGTAAGAGGGTCGCCATCGCCGTCCGTGGGACGTCCGCGGTGCAAACGTTTGTCAATCCCGTTTTGTACAACCTGGCGCCCCAGCAGGCACACTTCGCTACAGCGTCGCTGTTGGTCTAACGTCGAGCCAGACGCGGCCTCCTGCGCCGTGAACACGGCGCCGGATACGTGTAAGCGCACGGACGCCATAGAGGCTCGACCTGCGGGCGGTTTGATGAGATCCTGCGCGTACGAACAGCAATGCTTGACGAACCCCGCTCTGAACAGAGAGTCACCACCGGCCTCAGGGCGCTGGACGACGTGCTCGGTGGTCTCTACTGGGGCGACAACGTCGTCTGGCAACTCGACTCCGCGCCGGCCGAGCCCTTCTACGAGGCGATCGCCCGCCGCGGCCAGGACTACGACAGCCGGACGTTCATCTCGCTCAGCGGTCCCGTCGCTCCATTCGATGTCGCCGGGCTTGATGTGATCACCGCGGGCCCCGGGACCGGGCTCGAACACCCCGCCGACCTGCTGCGCGAGATCCACCGCATCTGCCAACCGGGAGGCCGGCGCCTGCTCCTGTTCGAGTCACTCGACAGCATGGTCGCCGTCTGGGGTACGAGCAGCACCCGCGGCTTCTTCGGGCGCTGCTGTCCGATGTTGCTCGACGTCGGCGCGATCGCCTACTGGTCGATGAGCGCGGAGGCCACGCCGCTGACGGTGCGCGACACAGTCGAGTCCGTGACCCAGTGCATCCTGCGTGTCGACGAACGGAGCGTCCGCGTGGCCAAGGCCGAGGGGCGCCCACAGGGCACCCGCGGATCGGTCCTGCACTGGCACGACGAGGACGGCCGGCCCGTGCTCTCCCCCGCCGACATCATCGCCCGCGTGGCCGCGTCGCTGCGCTCGATCAGGCGAAGGCGGGAGCTCAGCCAACACGACCTCGCGCAGCTCGCGGGCGTGACCGCAAGCGCGATCTCCCAGGCCGAGCGGGCGGAGCGCGGCCTCTCGCTGACCACCCTCGCGCGGCTCAGCTCCGCGCTCGGCCTGACAATCGATGACCTGCTCCACGGCGAGGATCCCGAGGTCTATCGGATCGGCCGCCGCACCGAGGACCCCCAGCGCGGCCTCGAGCGCATGATCACCCTGCTCGGTGACATCGACTCGGCGCTGCGCATCGACCTCGTGCACCTGAACGCGCGCGAGGCCGCCCGGCCGGGCGATCGCGCCCGGGGCACCGGAATCGTCGCGGTCGCGACCGGGCTGGTCCAGGTTCAGATCGCGGGCCGGACGCCGGCCGTGAGATCGGGCGAGGTCCTCGTCGCCGACAGCGACCGGGTCGAGGGCTGGCGCAACATCGGTCAGGGCGAGGCGATGCTGTTCTGGATCGTCCTCGCTCCGGTGGCGCGTCACCCACCGGCGTGATCGCGCGTGAAATCGCGCAGCGCACGCTTGCCGTCGCGCTCGGGCACCCCGTGCGCGAGCAGCAGCAGCTCGAAGTCGAGGTCGAGCAGCCGCCGGTACGCGTTGACCAGGCCCCGCTTGGTCAGATCGGGCTCATCCATCAGCTCATCGGCGACGAACGTCAGTCCGTCGACCCCGGGCCAGTGCACGACGCCGTCGGCACAGGCGAGCGCGCGGTGCGCGGGGATGAACAGCGCCGTCTCGTCGGGACAGATCGCGTCGACCTGGTAGACGTGAACTCCGCCCGGCAGCTCGTCACCGAACTCGAACGCCGTCACCGGGCCGCGACCCTCGAGCTCGTAGCACCCGTTCGCGATGCAATGGACCTCGCATCCGAACCGCGCCTGGATCTCCCACGCGTCCCGGTCGTGGTGACGGTTGGTCAAGAGCACGTGTTTCGGTGTCGATACCGACTCGAAGAAGCTCACGCCGCCGGGCGGCAGCATCGGATCAAGCAGCAACCGCTCCTGCGCCAGGTAGTACGAGCTGACCGCCTGGCCGATATGCGGGTGTCGCACGCTCCAATGCCAGAGCCCGGGGCTGAGCTCCTCGATCATTGGGCCCACCCTACCGCGAGTCGATCCGGCCGCCGGGCTACCCTGACTTCAGAACAAACGTTGATCCATCAACTATGATTGTTGCTATGGAAACGATCACCGAGGGCCGGCTGGAAGGGGCAGCGCTTGACGCATGGCGCAGCTATCTCCAGAGCCATGCCTCGATCGTCCGCATGCTGGACGCTGAGCTCGTCGCCGAACACGGCATGACCACGCGCGACTACGAGGTCCTGCTCTACCTCGCGCAGGCCGACGAGCGAAAGCTCCCGATGTCCGCCCTCGCCGAGCGCACGATGCTGACCCGCTCGGGCATCACGAGACTGATCGACGGGCTGGTCGAGTCCGGCTTGATCGAGCGCGTCTCGTGCCCCAACGACGCCCGCGTGTCGTACGCACACCTCACCGACCCCGGCTACGAGAAGCTCCGCGGCGCGGGGTGCGCGCACGTGCTGAGCATCAAGCGCCTGTTCCTCGAGCACTTCACCCCCGAGGAAGTCGAGCAGCTCGCGACGCTGCTCAGCCGCCTGCCCGGAGCCCATCCGGGCGGCGAGTGCACGGTCAGCTAAGGCGCTGACGGCCGCGGCGAAGCGGGCGGGCCGCCGCCCTCGCGGTCGCGCTTTTGAGACGGCGCTTGATCCCTCAATACTTGACTTCGCAACATAATTGGCTATACTTGTTGCACAGTCAATCACTTGAACAGGAGCCGCCAGATGTCAGTAACCATCATCGCCCCCGAGCGCATTCCCGCCGGGACCTACAGCGTCGATCCGGCCCATTCGAACGTCTCGTTCGAGGTGCGTCACATGGGCATCGCGACCGTCCGCGGGAGCTTTCAGAGCTTTGAGGGCAAGATCGAGGCCGGCGACAGCGTGGTCCTCGAGGGCGCTGTCACCGTCGACAGCATCAATACCGGTGACGAGAACCGTGACGGCCATCTGAAGGCGCCGGACTTCTTCGACGTCGCCCAGTACCCGCAAATCACGTTCCACTCGACGGGTGGCGACTCGGCCGACGACGGTCGCGTCACGCTCGATGGCGAGATCACAATCAAGGGCATCACGAAGCCGATCGAGCTGACCGGCACGATCGCCGAGAACGGCCAGGATCCCTGGGGCAATGAGCGCGTCGGGCTCGAGCTCGAGGGCAAGATCGACCGTCGCGAGTTTGACCTCAAGTGGAATCAGACGCTGCCGAACGGCAACCTGCTCGTCGCCAACGACGTCAAGCTGCTGGTGAGCGTCTCGGCGGTCAAGGCCAGCTAACGAGATGAAGATCCTGGCAATCTCCGGCAGCCTGCGGGCGGCGTCGTACAACACGGCGCTGCTCGCGGCGGCCGCCGAACTCGCCCCGGCGGACGTCGAGTTCGAGTTCTATGCGGGGCTTGAGTCGCTGCCGCCGTACAACGAGGACCGCGATACGGAGTTCCCGCCCGCCGAAGTCAAGCGGTTGCGGGCCGCGATCAGCGATGCTGACGCGATGCTGATCGCGACTCCCGAGTACAACACGACGATGCCAGGTCAGGTCAAGCACCTGGTCGATTGGGCCTCGCGTCCTCACGGCCCCGACTCGGCGTTGTGGGGCAAGCCCGCGGCGGCGATCGGCGCCAGCGTCACCGATTACGGCGCGATGTGGGCCCAGGATCACCTTCGCCGGGCGCTTGGAATCGCCGGCGCCCGCGTGCTCGAGAAGGAGCTGGCGATCGGCAACGCCGACAAGCTGTTTGATGCCGACGGCACGCTCGTGGAACCTGAGACCCGCGAACGGGTGGCGGAGCTGCTCGCAGATCTGATCGAGCACCACCACGTCCACGCGGTGGCGGCGTAAGCTCGAGCCAGATGACCACCTCGTCGCCGGCATCCGAGCACGTCGCGATCGATCCGCGCACGACGATGGGCGCGGTCCGCTTGACCGTGTCCGATGTCGATCGCTCGCGCGCGTTCTATGAACGCGCGCTGGGCCTGCGCGCGACCGACGGCGCGGACGGCGCGGTCGCGCTGCGCGCCGAGGACGGCGCCACGCTGGTGCAGCTGCACGGAGACAGCTCGGCCCCGAGATTGAACCCGCGACGGACCGGCCTGTTCCACCTCGCGGTGCTCGTCCCGTCACGCCGGGATCTCGCGTTCTCGCTCGCTCGCCTCGCCGCTGCCCGCTGGCCGTTGGACGGCGCATCGGACCACCTCGTCAGCGAGGCGCTCTATCTCTCTGACCCGGATGGCAACGGAATCGAGATCTACCGTGACCGGCCGCGCGACGAATGGCGTCGTACGGACGGCCAGCTCGAGATGGCGACACTGCCGCTCGACCTCCAGTCGGTCGCGCGTGAGCTGTCGACGGTCGGCGAACCCCAGCCCAAGGCGCCCGCCGGCACGCGGATCGGACACACCCACCTGCAGGTGTCCGAGCTCGAGCGGATCGAGGCGTTCTACGCCGGCGTGCTCGGCTTCGACGTCACCGTCCGCGGCTACCCCGGCGCGCTGTTCGTCTCGGCCGGCGGCTACCACCACCACCTTGGCTTGAACACCTGGAACAGCCGGGGATCCGGGCCAGCCGCGCCGGGCTCAATCGGGCTGCGCTCGTTCGCGATACAGCTGCCCGACCGGGCGGCAGTCGACGCCGTGCTCGGACGGGTTGACGACGCGGGCCTCGCGACCGAGCCAGACGCCCTCCGCGGTACCCACATCGTCCGCGATCCGTCCGGTAACGCGGTCGAGCTCTGTACGCCCGAGTCCTGAGCGACCGCGGCGCTAGGCTACGCGGCTGCGGCGACGTGGCGGAGTGGTTACGCAGCGGCCTGCAAAGCCGTGTACACCGGTTCGATTCCGGTCGTCG
>CAWBFH010000012.1:0-185143 GCA_963788005.1 uncultured Solirubrobacterales bacterium
GCGACGCTGAGCTGCCCGTGCTGCCAGCGCTCGCCGATGTCGTGCAGGTAGGGCAGCAGAATCTCGCCGATCACGGTGGTCGCCGGGGAGATCCTGAGCAGTGTTTCCAGGGCTTGGTCGGCGGTGGTCTCGTCATAGTGCTCCAGCGCGGCTTGCATGCCGGTGGTCGTCTGGGCGACCTGTGGGATTCCCGCGGGGGCGGTGGCGGTGGGCGCGATCCGAAATCTGGTGCTGATCGCCAGTTCTGCGGCCTGCGCGGCGGGCATGCCGTCGCGTAAGTGGCGGAGCATGACGCGAGCCCTGGCCTCGTCGACGCGGGAGTAGAGGCGTTGATTGCCGGCCGTGCGCTGGGGGCTGAGCACGGCATAGCGCTGCTCCCATTTGCGCAGCAGATCGGTGCTCACGCCGACTCGACGGCTGAGCTCTCTGATCGGCATCCACGAGGCGCCCGGGGCGACCATCTTGGTGAACTGCTATCCGGTTAGCAGCTACACAAACGTGACGGGGTCGTTTTTTCGGTCCTACACCTAGGTCACGGCCATCACCACGACGGTCGCGTCGTCCTCGAGCGGTTCTTCCCAGCTGCTGGTGATGCCTTGTTGAATCGCGATGGCGGTCGCGGTGGCCGTCGAGCTGGCGGCGTTCTCGATCGCTTGCCGCAGGCCGTCGACGCCGAACCTGCCGCCGTCTTGCGTCTGCCGTTGGGTAACCCCGTCGGTGAGCAGGACGAGTCGCTCGCCGCGATAAAGCTGCCGCTGACTCAGGATGAAGCCGGGTTCGCCGTCTCCGGTGCCGAGGGCGGGGTGGTGATGATCTTCGAGTTCGACGAGGTTCCCTTCGAGATCGATCAGGTAGGCGGGGGGGTGTCCGCAGTTGATCCAGCGCAGGGTCGCGGTGGGAGCGTGCCAGCGGGCGACGAGCGCGGTGACGTACGCGTCGGGATGCTCGAGCTTGAGCACGGTCTCGTGCATCAACGCCAGCGCTTGCTCAAGCTCACCGCCCGCGCGGCGCGACGCGCGCAGCGCACCGAGAACGGCAGCGCCCATTCCGGCGGCTGTCGGTCCGCTCCCGGACGCGTCAGCGATCGCGAGCCACGCCCCGTCGTGATTCTCCACGAAGTCAAACCAGTCGCCGCCGACTTCGTAGGTCGGGAGAAGGACTCCAGCGAGCTGGGCGCCGGCGATACGCACGATCCGCGGAGGGAACAGGTTCTGCTGAATCTCTGCCGCTGGAGTGGTCGGCTTTCGCCGGCGCGCGGCTTCAACGAAATCGGTGTAGCCGTTGGCCAGTTCAAGGGCGGCAGCCCCCTGCTTGGCGATGTCGGCCAGAGAGCTGACAGGATCTCCGACGGATAGCAGCAGCCCGGTGACCCGGCCTCTGAGCCACAGCGGCTCCGCCACACACCCTGGCAGCTGCTGCTGGAGCTGCTCATAGAAGTGCCCGAGACCTTCGGGGACGATCTCGGGTCCCAGCGCCGGGGGATTCTCGATGCGCTCAGGAAACTCGACGGAGCCCGCGAGGCGCAGGAGATGCGAGCCGTCGATATCGACCACGTACAGCGCGACCGCGACCCCCGCCGCGCGCCGCGCCTCGGCAACAAGCTGATCGGGCACCAGATGCGGCGGCACCTCATCCAGGATCCTCGTCACATCGAGCGCCAGCGGGAGCTCGCGCCCCAGCAGCCCGGGAGTCTGAAACGGAATCGGCGCAACCTGCGCGGCGGGCAACGTCTTATCTGACGACTCGGCTGGCGGATCGATCGCTGTCAGCGCGTCTCTCAGCGCCCGGCGGGTCGGGAAGTGGCGATATAGCGTCGAGCGGCCCACCCCGGCCGCAGCGGCGATCTCAGACATGCTGACCTGCCGATCGCCGGCCTGTGTCGCCGCGGCATAGAGGATCCGACGGCGGCTCTCAGCCGCGTCAGCGCGCAGGAACGCCGGCTCGCTTCCCTGGGCGTCAGTTGGGGGCACGGCCCTAGTCAAAGCACGCACCGGCGTCGAGAGTCGCTCGATTCCTGACCCGACAATCTGTCCAATTTGTCCTAGTTCTGTCCAAGTTGTCGATGAATGCTGTTCGATCAAGCGATATCGGGGTACGACTGTACGAGATAATCAGGACATACTGGGTCGGAACAGAGATAAACGGGATTGCGCAGTAACGGTTGTGTCCTGGTTCGCAGTAGGCAGCACCGAGCCTGGGTTGGGACGCAGGCGCACGTACGCGGGCCGAGCGCGGCCGAGGCATACGTCGCGCCAATCGGGCCGACAACGAACTGAACGAAGGAGATCCAGCATGCCGGAAATGACGGATGCATACCAGTGGCAGGGGCGGACGATGGTCGGTAGCGATGGCGAGAAGATCGGCAAGATCAGCGAGATCTATGAGGATCCGGAGACGGGTAAGCCCGAGTGGGCGACCGTGTCCAGCGGATTGTTTGGGACGAAGTCAAATTTCGTGCCGCTGGCGGGCGCCTCGCCCGCGGGGAGGACGTGCAAGCCAACGTGACCAAGGATCAGGTCAAGGACGCGCCGGGCGTCGAGAACGACGGCGATCTGTCTGAGCCCGAGGAGCGCCGACTGTTTGAGCACTACGGGGTTCCGTATACGACCGACGGGTCGACGACCGCCCAGGGCCAGCCCGACGCTAGCGCCGGCACGGGCCTTGATGCCGGCGAAACCACCGGCATGCACCGTGATCGGCTAGAAGGCGACCGTGAGCCGGGCGGCCATGACACGAGCGGTCCGACCACGGATGACGCGATGACCCGGTCTGAGGAGGAGCTGACGGTCGGCACGCGTCAGCGTGAGGCCGGGCGGGCGCGGCTGCGGAAGTACGTGGTCACCGAGATGGTCACCAAGACGGTTCCGGTCAAGCGCGAGGAAGTTCGCGTCGAGCGCGAGCCGATCACCGATGACAACCGTGATGACGCGCTGGACGGGCCGGATATCTCAGAAGAGGAGCACGAGGTCGTCCTGCACGAGGATGAGGTTGTCGTCGATAAGCAGGCGGTCGCGAAGGAGCGGGTGCGGATCGGCACCGAGACGGTCAGCGAGGATCGCGAGGTCTCAGAAGAGGTCCGCAAGGAGCAGATCGAAACTGACGGTGACGACATCGCCGACACCGAGGCCCGGGACCGCTCCGCGCGTTAGACCGAGCGTGTGACCCGTCGGAGGCTCCCGCGAGGGCGCTTTCTCCCGGAGAGATGCTCGCAAACGGCGGGCGCGTGATCAGAAGACGGGGTGTCCGCGGCTGTCGGCGGCGGGCGTCCGTCTGCTCGGAAATCAATCAAGTGATGGAGGCAGCAGATGGCAGAATCATCGAAAGGAACCGGGTCGGGGGCACAGGCGGAATCCCCGGCGCCGGACTCATCGGCATCTCAGGGCGGGGTCGCGCGCCGTGACGAGAGCGCGGGAGCGTTGCAGACCGAGAAGGGCGCGACGTCAATCGCTGATGCGGTGGTGACCAAGGTCGCGAGTATCGCCACGCGTGAGATCGGCGGTGTGTATGAGCTCGGCGGCGGCGCGGCGCGCGCGGTCGGCTCGGTCGCTCAGCGCGTCGGGATTGGCGATCAGCGCAGCCAGGGCGTGTCGGTCGAGGTGGGAGAGAAGGAGGCGGCGGTCGATCTGACGATCGTGGTCGAGTACGGCGAGTCGATCCCGAAGCTCTCACAGCAGATCCGCGAGAACGTGACCCGCCGGATCGAGGGGATCACCGGGCTGGCGGTGACCGAGGTCAACGTCACGGTCAACGACCTGCACTTCCCCGGCGACGAGCAGTCCGACGACGAGGCCGCGCGCGTTCAGTAGCCGACCGCGAGATCGAGCACGTGATCGAGCAATCAAGCCCGCGGGCGATCAGCAACACCGCGTTCGCCGAGTCAGACCGGGTTCGTCTGGCTCGCGCGGCACGCCAAGCGGCGCTGGGCGTCCGCGGGGTTCGCGGCAGCGACGCCGGGGCAGCCGGGACATTCGTGACTGGCACCAGCGATGGGGAGCGCCTGGAGGGGATCATGTGCGTCGCCGCCCCCGAAGGCGGCTTCGAGGTGTCGCTGCGGCTGGTCGCTGGTCTAGTGGCGCTTCACCCGCTCGGTGAGCGCGTCCAGGCATCGGTCCGCAACGTCGCTAACCACGCCGGCATTGAGCTGGCGAGCGTGAGCGTGCACTTCGCTGAGCTGGCGTACGAGGAGGATCTGTGATGAGAGTCCTGGGACCGCTGGCGCGGCTGATCGGCGCCGTTTGGATGATCGCGTTGGCGCTGTTCGGCTTAGGGGTCGCGATGTATTGCTTTGCCGCGGTCATCAGCCTGGGATCGGCAAGACCAGACCGGCTGCTTGACCTCCCCAGCGTGCGCAGCCACGTCGGCCGATGGCTCGATCAAGTCGCGGCACCTGGATCGACCGCCGGGTTGGCATTGCTGTGCGGGCTGGGCGCGATGCTGCTAGGGGTGCTGCTGCTGATCGGCGTGCTCGGCCGCCGCAAGCAGCGCGTAGCGATCCTTGACCACGACGACAGCGACGGCACGGTGGCCGCACGCCCCAGGCCACTGCGGGACATGACGCTGGCGCTCGCCGAACAGGCGCGCGGAGCCACCAGCATCAAGCGCCCTCGGCTGTCGCTGTCGCGACGCGGTACCCGGGGACGGCTGAAACTGAACGCCACCCGCACTCGAACCAGCGACCCGCAGGAGGTAAAGGACGCGGTGATCAGCGCGGTGCAGCCGATCAGCGACCCGTTTCATCTCAAACCCCGGGTGCAGATCCGGCTCGGCGAGTCAGGCAATCGAACCCAATGATCCGCCAACGCGTCAACCTGCGCACTCCCGCGCTGGGCTACCTAGTGGCGCTGCTGACGATCGTCCTCGGCGCCCTGCTTTTGTGGTACGGGCTGATGGTCGTCCTGTTGGCGCTCAAGGTATCGCCGCATACCGTCAACTCACTCAGCGCGTACCGCACGCTCTATGACGACGCCGTCGGCCTCAAAGCGGGCGACTTCACCACTGTGCGGCGCTTGATCGCTGGCTTTGCGGGGTTGATCGTATTCCTGGTCTTCCTCTATCTCGCGTTCAAAGCGTGGCCGCGACCGTTCCTCGCTCGCGGAGACGTCACCTTAGAAGACAACGAGCACGGCACCACCGTCATCCAGCCGCGCGCGATCGAACGCGTCGCCGAGCTGGCCGCCCGCGGCAACCCCGACGTCACCGCAGCGAGCGGGCGGCTCGGCGACGAACAGCTCTCGGTCGGGATCGACTCGCGCCGCGCGAGCCTGGTCGCGGCCACCCTCCGCGACGTGCACGAGCGCGTCCACGCCGAACTGGAACGCCACGACCTACCCACCCTGCCGGTCAACGTCACGCTGACCGGATATGAACCAAAAACCAAAAGGGAGCTCGCATGAACCCCCAACAGCTCGCCGGACTGCTCGGCTTTCTCTTCGTCGCCGCCTGGATCGCGTTCGGGTTCGGTAACGCGATCCTCTGCCTGCTCGGAGCGGCAGGCTTCTACGCCGCCACCGCCTTTTACCGCGGTGAGCTCGACCTCGCCGACCTCCAACAACGCGCCAGCTCCCGCCGCGTCAGCCGCCCCTCGCGCTGATCGCCGACAACCTCAACCCTGGACGCTTCCATGACCACAGACTCCGACCAGCGACAGCCAAGGACCGCCGACACGCGCGGCACACCTCAAGCGGCAGCCGGCAACAGCCAGCAGGCTGCCGAACACACGCGCAAACCGGCTCGCGAGGACAGTGACCCGCCAACCCGCCAGTCCGACTCCGCGCGGGTCACCGAACGCACGTCCGGAGATACAGACTCGACCGATCAGGCCGTCGGGCGCCCTGAACGGGCCGAGAACGAGGCCAGCGAGCGCGACACCGACGGCGAACACTCAACCGCCGCCGCCGCCGCCGCCGACGCCGAGCAGACACGACCGGGTCGCCGACCGGCAGGGCCAGCGCATCCTCCCAAGGGCTCGATGCTCCAGACGGCAAAGCGGACTTGGAGCGAGTTCTCCGAGGACAACCTCACCGACGCCGCGGCTGCGCTGACCTATTACGCAATCCTGTCGATCTTTCCCGCGCTGCTAGCTCTGGTCGCGATTGTCGGATTGGTCGGTGACCCGCAGACGGTCACCAAGGAGATGACTACGCTCGTTACCTCGATCGGTCCCAAGTCGGCCGCGCAGACATTCAAAGGCCCAATCCAGGAGCTGACCAAGAGCAGCAGCGCTGCTGGCATCCTGGTGATCGTCGGTATCGCCTCCGCGCTCTGGACCGCCTCCGGGTATGTCGGCGCATTCATGCGAGCGTCCAACGTGATCTACGAGGTCGAGGAAGGCCGCTCAGTGATCAAACTGCGCCCCCTGCAGATGCTCGTCACGCTCGTCCTCGTCATCTTGCTCGCGCTGACGCTGGTGGCCTTGGTGCTGACCGGCCCATTGGCCAGCAAAGTCGGCGCCGCGGTCGGGATCGGCGCCAGCGCGGTCACCGTCTGGAACATCGCTAAGTGGCCGGTGCTGCTGATCGGCGTCATGTTCATGATCGCGCTGCTCTACTACGCGTCGCCGAACGCGAAGCTACGTGGCCTGAAATCGATCATGCCCGGCGCGGTACTGGCCGTCGCCGTGTGGCTGATTGCGTCCGCCGCGTTCGCGTTCTACGTCGCGAACTTCGGGTCCTATAACAAGACCTACGGCGCGCTCGGCGGAATCATCATCTTCTTGGTGTGGATGTGGATCACCAACGTCGCGATCCTCCTCGGTGCCGAGATCAACGCCGAACGCGAACGCTCCCGCCAACTACGTGACGGAATCCCGGGCGCCGAACGCGAGCTCCAACTAGAGGAGCGCTCAGAGCCCAAGGCCCAGAAGCGCGCCCGGACCGTCTAAGAGCGTTCTGTTTTGAGCCCACTCTGTCAGGCAGTCACCGAAAGGAACCATCGTGCAGATACCTAAAGACAAGATCCTCGAGCTCCTCCAAAAGCAAGGCAACGGCGACCAGGTCGATCAGGCCAAGCAGGAGCTGCCAGACCAGGTCGATACCGAGCAGCATGCCGACTTGCTGCAGAAGTTCGGCCTCAACCCCGGAGAGCTGCTGTCAACGCTCGCCGGTGACATTCCCGGGCGCTGAGTGCACATGCCAGTGAGATCGACATCGCGTCTGATCATGAAAGGAGGGTGAGATGGCTTTGAGTGACCGGGCGGCTGCGATCGCCCCCTACGCGCAGCAGCTGCTCGAGAACAACGACGTGCGCGATACCGCGCGCCAAGCCGCGGACGCAACCCGGGCGGCATATCAGCGTGCCCGCGGGCAGGATGCCCGCAAGGCCGTGCAGGATCGGAGGCTGCGCCGCCGCGTCTCCGTGGCGGTGGCCGCGGTGGGAGAGTTCGCTGCGGCGCTGAGCAAGGCTCGGCCCAGGCAGAAGTCGCCATGGCCACGGCGACTCGTCGTGTTCACTGTTATCGGGGCCGGAGTCTGGCTGACCAGCAACACGGCCGTCCGGGCGCGGATCAAAGGGCTGTTCAGTCAGAACGACCGTTCGGATGACCCCAACGGCTCGTCCACAGTTGACCAACACAATCCCTCGTAGAAAGGAGGCGTCATGAGAGTCGACGGTCGAGACGTGAGTGATCGTTCAGTTGCCGACCTCCTCAAGCAGGCGTCAGATCAGACCGCGACCCTGGTGCGCCAAGAGCTCGAACTGGCCAAGGCGGAGCTCACGACCAAGGGCAATCAAGTGGGACTGGGCGCAGGGATGTTCGGCGGCGCCGGGGTGTTCGGCCTATACGCGTTCGGGGCCCTCACGGCGGCGATCATTCTGGCGCTGGGCCTGGCGGTGACCGGCTGGCTGGCCGCGCTGATCGTCGCGGTCGTATACGGCGCGGTGGCGGGCGGATTGGCGCTGCAGGGTAAGCGCAAGGTGAAGGCCGGCGCCCCGCCGATGCCAGAACAGACACTGCAGAGCGTGAAGACCGATGTGCAATCAACCAAGGATCACGTCAAAGAGGGCCGGCAATGACCACTGACGAAACCTCAAGTGGCGCCGACGCCGCCGAGCAGACGCAATCGCCAGAGCAGATTCGATCCGAGATCGAGCAGACCCGCGACGAACTCGGCGATACCGTCGAGGCGCTGGCCGAGAAGACCGACGTCAAGGCCCAGGCCAAGAACCGCGTCGCGGCCGTCAAGGACATCGCCCAGACCAAGCGCGACGAGTACGCCACCAAGGCCAAGCAGGCCGCTCCGACGTCAGCGAGCGCCGGTGCCGACCAGATCACCTCGACGGTCCAAGAGAAGCCATTGCCGTTCGCCGTCGGCGCGGCCGTCGCGATCGGGTTCGTGGTCGGCTGGCTCTTCAGGCGCCGCCAGGAAGGTTAAGTGTGGGAAAACTCGCGTTCCTGCCAATCAGCATCGTAGGTAGCCTGCTCGCCGGCGTGATCGGCAAAAAGCTATTCGGCGTCGTCTGGGGGCTCATCGATGACGAGGAACCGCCCAAACCCGAGCACCGAAATGTCCACGCCGGAAAGCTCCTGATCGCTCTGACGATCCAAGGCGCCATCTTCGCCCTCACCAGAGGCATCGTCAACCACGGCTCCCGGCACGCCTACGCCCAGCTCACCGGCTCATGGCCCGGAGACGAACAGCCAGACGCCGGCTAGATGACCAGCCCAACCACCGATCTGCTGGCACTTAGCGGCGCGCCCGCAGCGCTGGCCGGCGGCCTCCACCTGATCACCGCGAGACGATGTGCAGCGTCAGGCCCATCGAGACGATGTTGGCCTCGCCACTCGCCGCGCTGGACCCGCTTCTGACCTACGGACCCGAAGGCGCCGCCTCTGACGGATCCTGGCGACTCCCGAGACTTCGAACGTCTCGACTGACGCTGTCTCTCACGCAGGCGACGTGCGGTGTCGCCGATGCGGTCCGGGGTGATTGTATGTCGTTCCGCTGCGGAGCCGATTTCGCGTCAGTGATGTCAATTGGCGTCCTCTAGATGCTCTTCGTTGAAGTTAGACCGGGAGCATGTAATGCTCTTTTAGCTCCTCGTGGAGGCGGCGTCTGGGCAATTCGTGAGAAGGCTGGCGCAGTCCCGGTCGGGGGAGTCACGGTCGGCGGCCCGCTCCACCGTTGAGATGTTCTGATGTTCGATCGGGTTCATTTGTTCGAGGCGACCGCGGTGTTGGCCATGCTGTTCGCGGAGGCGGCAGGGTTGTCGGCGTCGTGCGCGCTTGCGCTCGGGGAACCGCCGTGGCGGTGAGCACAACGGTCGCGTCCAGCTTGCGGGGTTGCACGATGTGGACGGTGCCGAAGGCGGTCAGCAGCGTCCAGATCGAAGCCACCGCCGCCTGCGGGAGCGCCGGTATTCCGGCCGCGGCTGATCGTAGTGCGGGCAGTGCTGGTGGGCTTGGCGATGGGGTGTCGGGGACTCTGTCGGGCTTGACCGGCGCGACGCAAGCGCTGGACGTCTGCGTCGACCAGCGTGGCGGCTCTGGCGGAGACGGGAACGGCGGCAGCGACAGCGGCGGCGCCTCGGGCGTGAGCCTGGGATCCGATTTCAGCTCACCGGCAATCGTGGCCGGCGGTGGCGGTGGTGGCGGCAGCGCCAGCTACGGTGGCGCGGGGGCCGGCGGCGACGCAGCGCGCCGGCGGGTCAGGCGGGCACCAACGGGTTCGGTCGTGGGGGTGCAGCGGACAACAACACCACGGGCAGGGCCGGCGGCGGCGATGATATCCCCAATTGTGACGGACATGGCGGGGGCCAGTTCGGGTTGACTGGCTCGGGTCCTGGCGGCGCCGGCGTCTGTGGCATCGGAGGCGGCGACGGGGCGCGGGTACTTCGGGGGCGGTGGCGGCGGGTCGACGGCGGCTCCATCGGCGGTGGTGGTGGCGGCGGGAGCGACTTCTGCGCGACCTCGGTCGCCGGCTGCACGATCTCCTCCAGCGCCGGCACGCAGACGGTTGCGGGGAGCGGCACGGGCGATGCCCAGGTGACGATCATCTACAATCCCGGCGCCGCCGTCGGTGTCGATCACGACCTCGGCGAACGCCCCGACCTACAACCAGGGGCAGTTGGTGGATTCGAGCTTCACTTGCACGGATGAAGCCGGCCGCAGCGCGATCGCGTCGTCTCCCGATCCGAACGGCCATCCGTCCGGTTCGCCGATCGATACCGCGACGGCCGGATCGCACACATTCATCGTCACCGCGACCAGCAAGGACGGGCTGACCGGCACCACCGCCGTCACCTACACGATCCTGGCGCCGCCGTCGGCGTCGATCTTCTCGCCTCCGTCCGGTAGCACCTACGCGGTCGGCCAGTCGGTTAGCGAGACGGTCCGGTACGCGATCAGGTTGCCGAGCAACCGGCTGGTCCCGCGGCCGCGACTGAAGCCATATTCCGACGGCCGGTTCGTGGTCGTCGCGAGGATTCCCGGTTCCGGCCGCGTGGACATTCTGGTCACCGCATGGAATGACAACCTGGCCCAACCCGCGCGCCTGCTCAAGCCTACGCCCGGTCGATTCGTGTTCGCCCGCGCGCATGCCGTCGCGCCCAGCAAGATGACCTTACGGCTACGCGTGCGGCCGAACGCCAGAGGCCGCCAGCTGGTCAAAGACCACCGCTACCCGGTCACGCTGCGCTTGTGGGTCACTTATACGCCGACGCACGGCCTGCCCCGCACCATCGGCTACTACGGACTGCACCTGCCCTGGCCCGTCCACCAAACGGCGAGTCGGGACAGTTCTGTTGCGAGAGGGAACCGGCGCCGATAACCGGGGCGTTGTACGCCCCACGTCTGACGAGAACTCGCTGTGTCGTCGGCGCGCAACGTGTCACATCTCGGCGGCGAACTCGGCCGCTTGTGCGAGCATTGACGTCGGTCATCGACCAGGTGCGCGAGCGTCGCAGTCACCCTCATCCGGCACGTCCTCGGTGCCTGATTTGGATGACGCCGCGTCGTCCGTCGGGGCCGGCCAGGACCGGTGCTCTGTAACCACCATCGAAACGACGGCGCCTCGACGAGCGAGGCATCGCGGACAGCGATCGAAGGTCAGGAAGGGCGCCCGCAGATGGACGCTCAACCCGCAGTTCGGGCAGTGGATATACGACAAACGGATCTCCTCCACACGGTTGTGCATGTCTGCGGCAGGGCTCGCGTCGGCCGACTGGGTGGCCGACGAGCGCAGCGGTTCCGCGCACCGCAGCTCGTCCCGATCGTGCCTCGTCAGCGCGCTCGATACGCGTGTGTGCGTCGAGGCCGTACCGAAGTTGCGGTTGCTGCATCCGGTTCTATCGCGTCGCATTGCGTCCGGATGAATTCGATGTCCGGACCCGGACGTCGGCGTCAAGACCGTGACCCGGGCTGTCGTCAAACCGGGTGGCTGGCGTTGCTGGCCTTCGCGGCGGCCCTCAGCACCTTCGGTGCGGAGAAGCTGTCCGTCAGACACAGCCGCCTTGATCATGGTCCGACGAGATATGCTCGGCACGACGTGAGCTCTCCCCGGGAACTGTGTCTTGATACTGCTCGTCGGGAAGAGCACACCGCTTGATCGCTGCCGCGGATTCGATCAGTATCATCGACGCTGATCCCGAGCTCGAGGATCTACTGCCGCCGATCGACCGTGAACGAGCCCGGCGGGAAACCCGAACGCGGGTACGGCACCTCTCTGTAGGCGATTGGGACGTTGCGGCGGCCGAGGAGCTCGACTCCCATCATCGAGGGTTTCTGATCGTCGATGGGTTGATTAGCCGAGAGGTCGAGGTGCTGGGACGTCGTTGCGTAGAACTGCTCGGCGCCGGTGATGTGATCCGGCCATGGAGCTGGGATGAGGAAGGCTCTCACGTACAGGCGGAGGTCGGGTGGGTCGTGTTGGAGCCAGCCCGACTGGCCGTACTGAATCACCACTTGGTCGTGCGGATGACGCCATGGCCACAGCTAGGTCTGGAGCTCTTCAACCGCGGCACGCGCCGCGCTCACGCGCTCGCCGTCTCGCTGGCGATCGCTCACCATCAGCGGGTCGACGATCGGCTGTTGCTCACGCTCTGGCACCTGGCGGAACGCTGGGGGCGGGTTCTGCCCGAGGGCATCGCCGTGCCGTTGCCGCTCTCGCACCAGCGGCTGGCGGATCTCGTCGGCGCTCATCGCCCTGCGGTGACCAGCGCGATCGGCGCACTGACTCGACAGGGGAGCATCAGCCGACGGGCGGATCGAACGTGGATCTTGCACGGTTCTCCGCCCGAGGAGCTCCGCCACCATCGTCTCGTCGCAACGCTGAGCTAGGCGCGCGACGCTCGGCCTCGGCTTGCAGGGGAGCCGAGCGCGGAGCGGCATCGTCAGCGAATCGCGCCGCGGCGTCGATCAAGGAAGAAGACGACGATCGCGACGATCGCGAGCGCGAACAGCAGCGGGTGGATGATGACGCCGCCAGCAATCGCGATGATGAGAAGTACCGCGGCCAGGATGAGAAGCATGTTGTCTCCTTCGTGGGGGTGTCCGTCGATTAACCCCGCTCGGAGCCGCTTCGAACGGTGCGCGGTCCCGCAGCAGACGTACGTTTGCGGACATGGGCTTCTTACGGTTGATCCGTCCGATCGAGACAGGCCATCCGACGGCTTCAATGTGGCCGCCCGGAAACCCGGCCGCCGATTACCGCTCCGCCGGCTAGAGGAGATCCAGAACGGAAGTGGCAAGAGACATGATCGGCCCCCGCAAGAGGACTCGGTGACCGATCACCGATCACGCTCGCGACGGTCACGCAAACGAGCGCCGGAAATGAGCCCTTGCTCGGCTACCGGCGAGGCTGGTGGTGTCGCTAGGACAGGATCCACGCGAGGATGCGCTCGTTCACGGCGCGGGGTCGCTCGACGTATAGGAAGGAAGTGACCGACGCCTTCGACGACCTCCATCCGGGAGTCCTGGGCGACGTGGCTCTTGGCGTCGGCGACGAGCGCGAGGTCGATGCAGCCGTCGCGGTCCCCGTGGAGGTAAAGCGTCGGTTGCGGCGCGGTCCGGAGCAGCGCGGCGTGCTCGGCGGCGTAAGTGTCGGGCGGCTGGTTCTCATAGAGCCCGGGCTCGTCGGCTCGGTAGTAGCCGATCGCCGCCGAGAGATGGCCCGCCGCCGCAAGCGAGCATCGGTCAGGCCGAGTCCAGATCGCAGGGGCGGCCGATCGAAAAGCACGGGCTCGAAGCCCACCGTGCATTGCGGCCTATCGACTGCGTTCTCCCAATCAAGGTCGCGT
Source organism: uncultured Solirubrobacterales bacterium (assembly GCA_963788005.1). Lineage (GTDB taxonomy): Bacteria > Actinomycetota > Thermoleophilia > Solirubrobacterales > Solirubrobacteraceae > Palsa-465. The sequence goes on from CAWBFH010000012.1 coordinate 13,231, forward strand.
TGTCTCGGATGAGCCACACATTCGGCCCCAACCAAGCGGATCCGAGGGCGTCCGACTTCCGGGAGTCACTGCAGGGTTCGTGATCCTGTCTCTGTTCGTCTTCTGCGCGTGCAACGAGGCAGCTGGCAAGTGGTGGCTAAGTGGGTGTAGGAGCGTGCCTGCCATGGCGACGTTGCCCAATCGTCGGCGCACGGCGCCTGCTTGTCGTCGACGTCCAAGAAGCTGGACTCGATCAGTTCGGCCCGACCGACGGCGATGACCACGTCGCGGCGTGCCGGCTGTCCGGCGGACCGGGTGCTTTTGACGACGGGTCGGAAATGCCCAGCTGTCTCTGGCTAGCGGTGAAGCCGGGCCGGTTTGGCGAGTGCTGGAGGTGGGCAGATAGCCACAGGATCCTCCGGCAGGCGGAAGAGAACGGTGAGTTGGGCGATATGCGCTTTACGCTCCGTAATGACGTACGGTCGGTCAGGGAAGCGCGCCTGAAGGTGAGAGCGATCGGTGATCTTCCCGAGCACGTTCTGACAGATGCCGAGCTCGTTGTCTCCGAGCTGGTTGCTAACTCGCTTCGGCATGCCTGTCTCGACGATCGGGACGTGATCGAAGTCGCGCTGGAGCGAGATGACGCGCGTCTGACCATCGTGGTGGACGATCACGATGGGTTCTCAGGTACTCCGGGAGCGCATCGCCCAGCACGTCGCTCGGGTGGGATGGGTCTGAAGCTCCTCGACGCAATCTGCGAGCACTGGTACGCCGAATCCGGGCGTGTTGTCGCGTCCCTCACGATCTGACGACTCGGGCGAACGGACATCTGCGTCACGAGTCGGTGTCCTACGCAGACGCGAGAACGATCAGAGACACGAGGCGATGGCGACCGGATGCGGTGATTGACGTCAGTCCGCGGTCACCGCCGTCGGGTTGCGCGTGCGTCGACTCGAGCTCGAGCGAATGTGGGCTGAGCCGGCATTGGACGGACTGACCACGTCAAACGGCTTGTCCGTTATTGGCCGGGCGTGTCATTGATGGTGATGCCTTCCGATCCGATCTGAAATTCTCGGACTCGAGGATCGTTGTTGCTAGCGCGTGTCTTGAGCGCGGTTACCGCGCGGCGGATGGTTGACTCATCACGGATGTATTGGAGGATGAGCACGTTGTCGGAAAGGTGCGAGACGCCGTATTCGGAGAGGCGATTGACCGCGAAGAGCTCTGGGAGTTCGGTGGTCATGAACAGGCTGACGCCTGTCCGGGAGCACCGTTGGATCAGTGAGTACATGTATTCGCGAAAGCCGATCTCGTCGCCGCTGGCGAACAGCACGTCGGTGAGGCTGTCGATCAGAACGCGCTTGGCTCCGAGCCGGTCGATCGCATCAAGCAGCTCGTAGATCCACTCATCGACGTAGAGGTCGACCGGTGAGCGGTACATCATCGTCACGCCCTCGCCGAGCGTCCAGCCGAACGCCCGAGCAACGCGCGTGAGCTGGGTCGGATTTTCCTGGAGACTCGCGATGATCCCAGGCTCGCCTGCGCTAGCGCCGGCGACGATGAAGTGCAGTCCCATGAGCGTCTTTCCGATGCCCGATGGGCCTGCGCACAGCGTTGACGATCCCGGCCAGTAGCCGTCGGTGAGCATGTGATCGAGGGCGTCGATGCCTGTTGACGCGCGCTCGGAACCGAGGTCGTAGTTCGAGGCGTCGACGGTATCGGCCAGCCGAGGGAACACGCTCAAGCCGGTGGCGCTGATGCGATATGCGTGCCGGCCTGAGAGGTAGTTGGTGCCGCGGAGCTTGATCACCTCGAGAACGCGACTGGAGCGCTCACCCGAGTGGCGGTACCCCAGGCTAATGATGCTGTCGGCGACCGCGGCCTCGGGCTGGCCGGAAATCGTGTCGAGGTTGTATTCGCCCAGCCAAAAGCTCGAGCCGGCCACAGCGCTCGCGTCCGCCGCGAGCTCGAACAGGAAGCTTCGAAAGTCGCGGTGGGTCGCCGCGTATGCCGCGAGTGCCTTGAAGCTGTCAATGATCACGATGCCCGGATGGCGCTCACGCAGGACCGCGCGCAGCCGCTCGAGTGCTCGCGGCAAGCCTCCTTCCTCGAGATCTTCGCCGAGACTTTCATAGAACACGCGCTCTCCGACTCCGGCGACATCGAAGAACTCGAGGGTCTGGCCAAAGCGGACCAGCTTGTCCAGCGGTTCCGAAACCGTCGAGAGGTATACCGCAGGCCGTTGGACCGTCGCGTTGGTGAACGCGTATTGCTCGGCGAGAATCGTCTTGCCGCTACCTGGCGCTCCCGCGATCAGGTGGATCGCGTTCCCGGGCAGGCCGCCGCCGAGGATCGCGTCAAGTCGGCCGCTTCCGCTTAGGAGACGGTCGTCCACTGTGAAATCGACCGTCGCCGACTGATCGCGCTCGTCCCGAGCAGGTCACGAACGGTTGACGCGAAAACCAGCGGGTCGATTGGTTTCTGCAGGAATGCCGAAGCACCAAATTCGGCGGCCACCTCGCTCGCCGCGAGCGGCGAAACCGCGATCACCGTCGCTCCGGCTTGCGTGAGCCGTTGGATCAGCCGCCCGCCGACGCCTCCCGAGAGCAACAACTCGACAACCACGATCTGCGGCGTGAGCTCGTCAAATTTTTGCTGCGCCTCGTCGGCGGAGGACGCAATCTCCACCCGAAATCCCTCGGTGCGAAGAAGATAATCCTCAAGACTCGCCGCAAAACGGTCGCGCTCCGCGATCAGGACCAGTATCCCCGCCTGCTCCTCACCGATCCCCGGAGCAGGCATCTCACTGCCTTGATCGACTTGCTCAGCGAGCAGGCGGTGAGCATCGCCCGGCGAAAACCCCTGGTCGATCTGCTCGACGACGAACGACAGCTGCGCGAGCTGGACGCGGGTGTACCGCCGCTGCCCACCCGAGCTGCGGACCGCGATCACGAGCCCATAACGCTCTTCCCAGGTACGCAACGTCGAGACGGGCACGCCGACCATCCGCGAAACGACACCGATGCTGTACAAGGCTCGCTCCACGGGTCAAGCGCTACCAGCGGACCTGCCCGAGTCGGTCTCAGGCGTTCTCGAACGCAAGCGCGATGATGGCGGAGACGCCCGCGTCATCAGGGCAGCGGTGCGAACGGGTCGCAGTCGCTGGAGATGATCGGAAGATGAGCGCGAACGCCCGCCAGGTCCAGCACTCGCTCCACTGCGCGTGAACCGTTGATCACTCGCAACCGATCAACGTCCGCACAAGCGTCGCGCATCCGTAGCAGCAGATGGATCCCGGTCGAGTCCATAAAACTCAACTCTGTCAGGTCCACGACGATCATTTCAGCATCGTCATCTCTGAAGACGGCCTCGAAAGCGCTTTCAAGCAGCGGCGCCGTCGCGAGATCAAGCTCACCGATCGGCGTCAAGCGACGAACCCCACCCTCGCTCGTCTCGCGTACCGACAACGGATCCGACGCGATCATGCTCACCTCCCCACACGAGAAATGTCGAAAAATGGTCACGGTCCAGTCGCCCGCTCATCGTCGGGGGCCACGGTCCTATTGCTTTCCGATCATATACCTACTCAATAGCTCAGTCAACTCTCGGCAATGGCTCGGACGCCTGCTCGTTGTCGAGGAGGCCCGAGATGCGTCTCCCGATGCCAGGTTGCGGGTAGCCAAGGCAGCGAGGGGATGCCCTTGACCGTGGCGCCGCCCCGCGGCGCCACTAGTCGATGCGGAGGTTCAGGTGACCGACACCGGTGAGCAGAGCAGGAAGCGGCCTGCGGACCCAGAGCACAACGCCCCACCATCGGGGCTCTCCAACCAGAACTACGAGGAGACCCACCCGGACGTCGCCGGCGAAGAGGCGGAGAATCCAGAGGACCACCGACGGCGGACAGGCGAACACTCCCGTCGGGAATCACGCGAACGCCGCGACTGAGACCTCCGACCGGGCGATCCTCTAACCCCGTACGCGCGGCAGCACCTCGTCGTGATAGGCGGCGAAGAAGGCGTCCTGATCAGGCCCGATCTGATTGATGTACAGCTCGTCGAACCCGGCGTCCGCGTAAGCAGCGATCGCGGCGACGTGGCGCTCGACATCCGGGCCACAGGGCGTTTCGGCTGCGAGCGCGTCTTCTGTGACGAGTGTGCTCGCCTGCTCGAAGTGCTCGGGAGTCGGCAGGATTTGGGCCAGCTCGCCGGGAAGTCCCTCGTTGGGCCAGAGTCGGGCGACCAGTTCACGCGATCGTGCTTCGTCCTCGCCCCAACACACTTTCAGGCCGCCCTGCACGAGCTTGCCGTTTTCGGTCAGGGACCGGAACAGCGCAACCGAGTCCCCGTCTGGTCCGACCGTGCAGTAGCCGTCTCCGATCCGCGCCGCGAGCTCGACCGACTTGCGCCCGAACCCTGAGATTACGATCGGCGGTGAACTCTCCGGCAGGTCATAGATGCGGGCATGCTCGACGCGGTAGTGGTCGCCTCGGTGATCGCACACGTCTCCACGCCAGAGCGTGCGGATCACGTCAACCGCCTCCTCGAGCATCTCCAGCCGCTCGTCGGCCCCTGGCCAGCGATCCCCGAGGATGTGCTCGTTCAGCGCCTCGCCGCTCCCGAGCCCGAGGCAGAAGCGGCCGTCGAGCATGACCGCCGACGTCGCGGCGGCCTGCGCGACGATCGCCGGATGGATCCGGATCGTCGGGCACGTCACGGCCGTGGTCACCTTCATCTTCTGCGTCGCCTGCGCGATCGCGCCGATCGTCGACCAGACGAATGGACTGTGACCCTGCTCGTCGTTCCAAGGGTGGTAGTGGTCGGAAATCCAGAGGTCCTCGAAGCCGGCCGCCTCGGCCTGCACGGCCTGCGCCACCAGCTCCTGCGGTCCCCACTCCTCACTTGACAGGAAGTATCCGATCCTCATCGTCAGAGCACCGTCATTTGCGGGCGTCGACGGCGCGCTGAAGCTGGGCCTTGTTCATGTTTGACCGACCCTCGACACCGAGCTTGCGCGCCTCGTTGTAGAGCTGATCGCGAGTACGTCCTTTGGGCCGGCCCGTCCCCGAGCGCTGACCGCCGCGGCGTGAAGACGGCATGTCGCGCGTTGACAGCCGGGATGCGGTCTCTGACGCGCCCGAGTGTGCACGTTCCTTGTTGACCGTGCGGGCCGCGATCTCCTCGGCCCTGGCCTCGCTGGCGCCCTGCTGGCGCTCGCTCTGCTTGATGTGCTCGTACTGACAGGCCCGCTTGGTCCCTTTTTTGACGCCACGTTGGGGGCATATCAAACCTCCTGCAGATCACCTATTCGACGCTTGGAAGCTACCCGCGCCAATCTAGTTCGAACATCGATCACGTGGCGAGCAACACGACAATGGGTAACCACTGCTCGTGATTGCGATTCTTGACGTCGACGGGACGCTGGTCGACACCAACTATCACCACGCGATCGCCTGGTATCGCGCCTTCCGCGATCACGGGATCGTGCTCCCGCTGTGGCGGATTCACCGCCGCATCGGGATGGGTGGCGATCAAATGGTCGCGTCGCTCACCGATGAGCAGACCGAGCGCGATCGGGGAGACGCGATCAGGGAATCCGAGACACGCTTCTACTCAGCGCTGATCTCCGAAGTCGAGACTATGCATGGCGCTCGCGAGCTGATCGAGGAGATCAAGCAGCGTCGACATCGTCTTGTCCTCGCGAGCTCGGCAAAGCCGGACGAGGTGGATCACTATCTCGATCTCCTCGATGCGCGGAGCCTGGCCGACGGTTGGACCACGGCCGCGGATGTCGAGGCGACGAAGCCCGCGCCCGACCTGGTGCGCTCGGCGCTTGATCTGGCGGGCGGCAGTGCGAACGAGGCGGTGCTGATCGGAGATTCGTCCTGGGATGTGCAGGCAGCCGGTAACGCCGGCGTCAGCACGTTGGCAGTTCTGACCGGTGGCTTCAGCGCCGACGAGTTGCGTGAGGCCGGAGCAGCCGAGGTCTATGAATCGGTCCAGGAGTTACGCTCGGCCCTTGCCGACACACCGCTCGGCTAGTTGCCTGCCGGACCGCTGCGGCTGTCTGCCAAGCCAGCATGAGGAGTTGGGCCGGCCGAGCAGTCATGAGCCGCGCCGCGCGACCGAAGCCACGCGGCGAGCCGGAAGGACGTTTTACGAGCTGGCTCGCGAGCCAGCCTCGACGTGCTGCTCGTGGCGGCCCTCGGCGAACTCCTCGACGATCTTGGCGCAGAAGGCCGGCAGATCGTCTGGCTTGCGGCTTGTCACCAGCCCGTTGTCGACGACCACCTCCCGATCGACCCAGTCGGCGCCGGCGTTGCGCAGGTCGGTCTCGAGGCTCGGCCACGAGGTCACCGTGCGCCCTTTCGCGACGTTGGCCTCCACGAGCATCCAAGGCCCGTGACAGATGATCCCGACCGGCTTGTCCTGCACGAAGAAGTCGCGCACGAAGCGAACTGCCTCCCGGTCGGTCCGCAGGCGGTCGGGGTTGGCAACGCCGCCCGGAATCACCAGACCGTCGTAATCGGAGGCGTCCGCCTCAGCGACGCTCCGTTCGGCCTCGATCGTGTCACCCTGATCGAGATGGTTGAACATCTGAACCTCCCCCTGCTCGAGGGACACCAGGTCGACTTCCGCGCCGGCGTCGCGAACCGCATCGAGCGGCTCGGTCAACTCGACTTGCTCGACGCCCTCCGTGAATAGGAACGCCACTCGTTTACCTTCCAACGTAGCTGCCATCGCAATTGCTCCTCATCTACTTGTGATGTAGTTCGGAGCTACCCGGGGCGCGCGCTAATTAACTGCTCGGCGCCAGTCACGCCCGGTCAGCCGCGGATCCCCGGTTCGTGCGCTGACACTCGCGCTGGGTACGCGCCGGCAGCCGAGACGATCGAGGACAGCGGTTGACGCTCGGCGAGCGGGACGCGGACCACGGCGCCGTCGTCCCACGGCCGCACGTACCCGCCCATGACACTGTTCCTGCCATCGAGCCGTTGCTCGACGGCCGCCAGCACCGCAAATGCCATCTCGCCCAAAGAGCGCAGCGGCTGGTGACGGTTTTGCCGGGTCCCGAGGTGGCACTCGGCGAGTGAGTCGAGGCCGACGGTGCGCAGCGCGTCGATCAGAACGGCGATCTCGACCCCGTAGCCGGCGGGCAGCTGTAGCTGTTCGAGCAGGTCACGACGGGCCGAGAATTCCCCCGCAAGCGGTTGGGAGAAGCCGGCAAGGAGCGGGAAATGCAGGTTCAGCAGCGGCCGCGCGGTCAGCTCCGTCACGCGCCCACCTTCGTTGGCCAGGCTGTGCTCGCCTGCGCGGAAGGGCCGCTCAAATGTGCCCTTCACCAGTGCGATGCCCGGCTCGCAGAGCAGCGGGCCGAGCAGTCCGAGCAGGTGATGCGGGTGGGGATCCTCGGTATCTCCGTCCAGGAAGCAGACGACCTCGCCGTCCGTAGCGTGCAGCGCGCGCCACATCGCATCGCCCTTGCCCAGAGCCCGTCCGTATTCGGGCAGGATCGCGTCCTGATAGAGAACGCGTGCCCCTGCGGCGCGGGCGCGCGTCCCGGTCAGGTCACCAGCGTCGGCATCGATCACCACCACGTCGTCCACCAGACACCTACGACACCGCCCGCGCACAGGAGATCATCAACGAGGCGTGCGGCGCGACGCGCAAGCTAACGGTCGACGACGGAGGTGGGCTGCACGATCAACGCGGCACGCGGATCGCTCCCATACGCCGGGCATCGGGCGGCGAGTGGATTACAGAGCGCCAGAACGTGCATGCGCTTCACGCCACCGCCCCGATTCCCGCGGTGTCCTGACTCGCCCAGCGCCTCCGCCGTCACGCCGCCGTTCGCTGCGAGCGTCCTGCGGTATACCTGGCAGCTCGAGCCGCCTGCCTGCGGGGCGCCGGCTTACGGCGAGCCGGCTTGCGGGCTGCGCGTTCTTGCGGCGGAATCTCGGCCCTGACCAGGGCCCTCACCAGACGCGGGAGCTCCGCGTTCAGGTAGTTTGCCATCCGCTCCTCGTCGCGCCGAATCGTCGCCGCCAGCTTCGCGGTCTCGCGGTCTCCCACCTCGATCGCGAACGTCTCGATTCGTCGGTAGAGCGCGATCTCGACGTTCTCCTCCCGCAGCTCCTCTTGTGCGTTTCGCAGGTGCGTCTCGGCCTGGTCCGTGAGGGCGGCGCGAAGGGCGCCGGCTTGGCCCTTGACTGCCGCGACGGTCTTGCCGGCAAGGTCGGCGACCGCGCCCGGGACGGGACCTCCGTCGACCGATCCGCCGATCTGCTTGATTCGCCGCGCGACCTGGCGTTTGTGCTCTCGGGTCTCGGTCAGGTGGCGGCGCAAGCGCTTCTTGTATGACTGCTTCTCGGTCAGCGCGATATGCGCCTTCAGATCAGCTTCGACCTCGGTTTCCTTGGCGTGCGCCTCTTGCAACCACTGCACGAGCTTGGCATCCCGCGCGTTCAGGACCTCGGCGGCCATAGGCACTCCTTATCTGCGATCGTGATTTGCCGTTCACCTGGGACTGCCCCATCGCGCGTCAATTGACACGGACTCGGGCTCTTTATCAAGCCGAGGCGGCTAGCGTCGGCCGGCGGGCGGCTGGTCGATGCGCAGCAGATTGCCGGATGGATCGCGTACGGCGCAGTCCCGCGCGCCCCATGGTTGCTCGGTCGACTCCGAGACGATCTCCGCGCCCGACGTGACCAGCGGCTCGAACGTGCCATCGAGGTCATCGGTGTGAAAGTGTTCACAGCGCCCTTCGCGACCAGCCCCGCGATCGCGTCGACGTCGGCGGGACTTCCGTTTACGCAGTTCGTGAGCACGATCGCGACCGCGGGCTGAACTGGGGCTCCTTACTTGTGCAGGGGTCCCGCGTCAAGCACGGGTCCGGGTTTGTGGGGGTTGAACTGTGATCGGTTGGTGGTGCGTGCGCGCGGTTGATGGTGTGGGTGTTGTGCGCGCGGGCGCCCAGCCTTACTTCGGTCCGCGACCCTCGGGTTGGCTCCGGGGCCGGCGACATGATGTGTGATGGGGTGATCCCGCTGGGGGAAGCGTTGCGGCCGCTCGGTCTTTCAGGGCCGTCCACCTGGTCGTGGCGGCAGGAGCCTGCCGGGAGCTGGCCGCGGCTGATCTGTGTGACGAAGGGCTTGGCGCGCACGGGGAGGGTCATGCGGGGGCCAGTGCCTCCTCGCCGAGCTCGCGCAGCGTGTGGTAGCTGCGCTTCAGCAACTTGCGCGCGACCGACAGGCACGCGCGGTTGTGACCGAGCCGCTCGGCGGTCTCGCCGTAGTAGTCACGGTCGGGGCTGCCCCGACGGGAGGCTGACTGGGCGGCCTCGAACAGCGCCCAACGCAACGCCGGCGGCCCCTGGCGCGACAGGTGCCCCGGTGCGCGTCGCTGGTCTGACTGGTGAACGGTGATGTCCATCCCGGCGTACCGGACCGCCTGGCGCGAGGATGAGAACCGGGTACAGTCGCCGAGCTCTGAGAGGATCGTGACCGCGACCAGCGGCCCGATCCCGTAGTGCGCCATCAGCGCCTGGCACCCGGCCTGGCGGCGCGCATAGGCGCGCAGCTCCTTGTCTAACGGCGCCATCTGTGAGTCGAGCGCGTTGATCATCGCCAACGCGACGGTGACCTGCTCGCGTGCGATCACCGGCAGCGGCTGGGCGGCGAGCCATTCGCGGCCGTCGCCGGTCATCAACTGGCGGCGCTGCGGGCAGCCGTGGTGATAGAGCGTCGCCTGGATCCGCTGCTGCCACTCGCCGCGCTGCTCAGAGAGCGTGTGCCGCAGCCTCACCTGGGCGCGGAGATCGAGGATGTGATCGGGCGCGACCCACGACTCCGGCAACCGCTTGACCATCAACAGCTCCCGCAGATGCCTCGCGTCCGCGCGATCACCCTTCGCGCGCTTCTTCGGGCCTCGGAGCCCAGCAGTCTCCGCCGGCTCGGCGAGATGCACTTCGGCACCGACACGACGCAGCTCCTCGACCACGAACCGCCACCCCGTCGTCGCCTCGAGCGCGACCTCCAGCTGCTGGCCGCGGAAACGCTCAAGGAACTTCCGCACGGCGGCGCGATCCGCCGGCACCACGCGCGTGCGCTGCACCTCGCCGGTGTCGGTATCGATCCACTCGCCGGTGATCTGTCCTCGATGCTGGTCAAGTCCCATTACGATGCTCACAAGGGGCCTCCTCAAGCTCCACGGTTACCAAGCCTGCGCGGACACGCTCCGCGCTTGAGCTGAGGAGGTCCCTACACGTCGTGCCAGACGGACTGCTCATGACATCTTTCAACTTTCGGCGGGCATGAGCTCGAGGCCCGCAGGCTGCCGGGTACGTCGTGGAGACGGTGACGGTGCGCGCGGAGGGCGTGTGCGCTCAGTGCCACGACTACGAACGCGGCCTGCGCGACGGCGCCTTGCAGGCGATCGAGCGTCCGATCCTCAGCGAGGAGCAGGTCGCCCACGTCTCATGCCTGCGTCTGTCCAGCCCGCTCGGCGATCTCGCCGTGGCGGCCTCGCCCGATGGGATCGTGCGCGTCGCCTACGGCGAACACGCCGACTTCGAGAGTCTGGGCAGGCGCGCCAAGAGCAGGCGCGGATCGGGCGCCGCCCGCACCCGAGTCCAAGCATTGGGCACGACCTTCACCGCCTACTTCGGAGGCGATCGCAACCGGGCGCGGGACGTGGTCGACTGGAGCCTGCTCCCCGGCCATAGCGCCGAGGTGTTGCGGGGTATCGAGGAGATTCCCTACGCCGAGCCTCGCTCCTATCACCTGCTCATGGGCGACCTGTCCGCTTACGACTGCGGGCTGGCGATCGGCGCCAACCCGATGCCGCTGCTCGTCCCATGCCACCGAGTGAGCCGCGGGAACGTGCCGCTGGAGGGTTACGTCGGAGGCCTGGAGCGGCTGAAGCTCCTCCGGGCCCTCGAGCGCCAGTGACGGCTTGCGGTCAGAGGCGAGGTGCCCGCACGCTCGGCAGCCCAGATGTTTGAGCACCGGTGTGGCTGCCGTCAGACCGCAGTCATCCAGAGCCAAGGCGGCGTCCCTGGACGCTGCTGAGCACCTAGCCTGTCCTCGCAGCCGTATCTATGCGCTCGTCAGTGCGCGTCGGATTCCGCATCACAAAGACGGCGCGCGATTGCTGTTCCGAGCTGAGGAGTTGGACGAATGGGTCAGGACCGGCGGCGGGAAGCGACCCCGAGCGGTCGACGCGGGCGGCGGCTCCGTCAACTCGACGGCATTGGCTTTCAGCGCCCGTGACGTCCCCGGCCCAGCCAGCCGGAGCTGCCCGATGGACCCAACTCAGCACACGGCGCGGGGCGCCGACGGGTGCACCGTCCCAGTGCGCCACCGAGCCACCGGAGTGGACGCCGTTGTCCAATCCGTTGCCCAAGCGCCCAAGACACACCGGTGAGACTCAGGAGGCAGCAAAAAAAATCACTGATTAGCAGGATTTTTGTCGAGAGCCCGCCTTCGGACTCGAACCGAAAACCTCTTCATTACAAGTGAAGTGCTCTACCAATTGAGCTAGGCGGGCGCGCTGGGCCGAGTCTGGCATGTCATCGCGGATCGGCGCTCATCGCCCGGCGGCGAGCCGCTCTTCCCACCATGCCAGGGTGTCGGCCATCGTCTGGCGCAGCGTGATCTCGGGTTCCCAGCCGGTCGCGGCGGTGAGGCGCGAGTGGTCGCCGCGCAGGTCCATGATCTCGTGCGGGCGCACGCGCGCGGGATCGACCTCGTGCTGGATCATGAGCGGCGCGACGAGCTCCCCGAGCAGCTTGACCTGTTCGGCCGAGGACACTGATCTCCCCGAGCTGATGTTGAAGACGCCGGAGGCGCCGCTGGTGGCGAGCAGGCGGTAGGCGCGGACCATATCCCGCACGTCGGTGAAGTCGCGCCGGGTGTCGGGATTGCCGGTCACCACGACGGGCTGCCGGACACTGGCGAGCCGGCCCTCGGCGGCCTGGCGGGTGAGCGAGGAGAGGAGGAACGTGGGCGGCTGGCCGGGGCCGGAGTGGCTGAAGGGCCGCGCGCGCACCAGGTCGAGGCCGAACGAGTCCGCATACACCTGCGCCAGCATCTCGGCGCCGGCCTTGGAGACGGCATAAGGGCTCGCGGGCGCGATCGTCGCGGACTCCGGAATCGGCAGCGCCGCGGGCGGACCGTAGACCTCACACGAGCTGACCCAGACCACACGGGCGCCCGGTGCCTCGTGGCGTGTCGCTTCGAGCACGTTGACTGCGGTCGCCGTGTTCTCGTCCATCGTGCGGACGGGCTCGTCCCACGAGCGGCCGACCGAGCTCAGGGCGGCCAGGTGGTAGACGACGTCGGGACGCGACACACGGACCGCGGAACGAACGGCATCGCCGTCGCGCAGGTCGACCGTGACGGCCTGGGCAGCGTGGCTCGCTGGCGCCGCCGAGCGAGACAGCGCGAACACCTCGTCGCCGGCCTCGGCGCATGCGCGGACGAGCCAGCTGCCGGCGAAGCCAGCGGCGCCGGTGATCAGAGCCCGCAAGCCCGACGCTCCCGCGACCCAGTGTCAGCCTGCGGACTGCGCCGAAACCGCGCCCTCGAGCGAGCCGTGGCCATTGCTCGAGTAATCGGCGGGGGGTTCGGGTGGTGCCGGCTCGGGCTCGGCGTTCACGCGTCGCTCGAGCTCCCCGAGCACGAATCCGAACAGCAGGTGACGCCAAGCGGCCTGGGCGAACGCGGTCCGGTTGCCGCCGAACCTCGGCAGGTCCTCACGGGCCGGGTGGACGCGGTCGGCGACCGTGGCCAGCGGCCACAGCGCGACGTGCTCGAGCAGCGCGACCACTGGTCCGCGCAGCGGCGCCGGGATCGGCATCGCCGGGGCGATGTTGGCGTACACCGCGCCGAACACGGCGCCGTTGCTGGTGTGGAGCGCCAACCCGACCGGGTACCAGCCATTGCCGCGCGTGACCGCCTTTCCGAGCACCTCGACATCGTCGTGCGGGCTCGAGAAGGCGAGCTTGTCGAGCGGCTGTAGGAGCGCCCAGACGCCTGCCGCGACCGCGCCGCAGGCGGCTCCTCTCAGCGTCCGGGTGCGGTCAAAGCCGGGGCTCAAGGTGCTCAACTGTAACGGGCAGGCACCGGCCGGGTACCGCAATGTGCAATGGATCACGAGCGACTGCATCGGCGGGCACGCGAGCACCGGGCCAATCCGATCGCCTACGCGCTGGCCCGGATCCTCTTCCAACCGGTCTTCTTCCTCTACTTCCGCTATGTCCGGATCGGGCGCGAGCACGTTCCCAAGCATGGCCCCGTGATCATCGCGGCCAACCACCGCAGCTTCCTCGATCCGTTCGTGATCGCGACGATGGCCCGGCGGCCGATGTACTACGTCGCGAAGCAAGAGCTGTTCCGCAACCCGATTCAGGCGTGGATCTTGAACGCGCTCGGTGCGTTCCCGGTCGACCGCGGGCGGGGCGACGGCGAGATGATCGAGACCGCCAAGGCGATTCTTGCCCGCGGCGACATCGTGCTGATGTTCCCCGAGGGGACGCGCATCCGACCTGGTTCCCTGGGTAGGCCCCGGCGTGGCGTCGGACGCTTGGCGCTGGAGACGGGCGCTCCCGTGGTCCCGTTGGCGATCATCGGGACTGAAGCGGTCCGCCGCGGCTGGCGGATCCGGCCACACAAGGTCAAGCTGCGCGCCGGCCCACCGCTCCGCTTCCCGGTCGTCGAGGACCCCTCGAAGGAGCTCGCCGGGGCCGTCACGGACCGGATCTGGCCGTGCGTGATGCTGCAGTGGGAGTGGCTCGGCGGGTTGCCCCCGGTGCGTCGCGTCGCGATCATCGGCGCCGGCACGTGGGGCACGAGCCTGGCGATCTGTCTCTCGCGCGCGGGACTCGAAGTCGACCTCGGGTGCCGGACGCCGGAGCAGGCGCTCGGCGTCCAGGGGACGCGCGAGAACACGCGCTACCTGCCGGGGGTGCGGCTGCCCGACACGATCCGGGTGTTGCGCGCCTCCGAACTCAGCCCAGAGGGTCACGACATCGTCTGTCTGGCCGTCCCCGCCAAGGCGCTGCCCGCGGTGCTCGCCGCCCACGGCGGCCGGATCTCGAGCCGCAGCGCGGTGCTGGTGGTCTCCAAGGGGCTGGTGCCGCCGCTCGGAACGCTCCCATCGGCATTTGCAGCAGAGCGCTGCAAGGCCCGTGCGGTCGCGGTCCTGGGCGGCCCTTCGCACGCCGCGGAGATGCTCGATCACGGCGCGTCGGTGGTCATCGCCTCGATCGACAGCGGCTTCGCGCGCCAGCTTGCCGACGCGCTCCGGGCCGCCAAGCTGGACGCCGCGATCACCACCGACGTGACGGGCGTCGAGCTCGCAGGCTGTGCCAAGAACGCCGCGGTGCTCGCGGCCGCCGCCGCGTCGCCGGCCGGGCCGAACATCGCCGGCGCCGCGGCCGGCAAGGTGTTCGCGGAGGTCGACGCGCTCGCGCGCGCCCGAGGCGGTAGGCCCGAGACGTTCGCCGGACTAGCCGGCGCAGGTGACCTCGTCGCGACGGTGGTCGCGAGCGGCTCACGCAACCGCCGGGCGGGCGAATTGCTGGCGCAGGGAGTCCCATCGCGGGAGATCGACGCGGTCCTCGGCCACGCCGCCGAAGCCGTCGACTCGGTGCCGCTGCTGGCCGAGGCGGCGCGCGAGGCCCGCCTCGAGGCGCCCGCACTCGACGGGCTTGCGGCCCTCGTGGAGGGACGGATCGAACCCGAGCAGTGGGCGGCGACGGTCACCGAGCCCGCGCAACGGAAGTCACAGCGGCCTATCCGCGCCGCGTGAGCCGGGGTAGATTGAGAATGCAGTGGCTGAAGAGGTGCCCACAAACAAGGCCGAACTCGACGCTCGCTTCACCGAGCTCTACCGGCGCCATGTCCGAGACGTCTACTCCTACAGCTACTACCGGGTCGGGAATCACTACGACGCCGAGGATCTCACCGAGCAGACGTTCCTCCAGGCCTACCGGCACTTCGAGCGCGCGCTGCGCGAATCCAACGGACGGCCCCTGCGGCCATGGCTCATCCGGATCGCCCACAACCTGGCGGCGAACTTCTACCGCGACCGCTCGCGCAAGCCGGAGTCGGCGATCGAGGACGCGGGCTTGATCTCTGCCCCGCACACGACCGAGTCGCTGGTCGAAGGTCGCGAGGAGCTCAAGGCGATCCTCGAGGGTGTCTCGCAGCTCCCCGACGATCGCCGTGAGGCGCTGATCATGCGCTTCGCACTCGATATGGACAACCGCGAGATCGCGCGGGCGCTGGGGCGCACGGACGGGGCGACCAAGGTGCTGCTGCACCGCGCGATCCGCCAGCTCGAGGGGATGGTCAGCACCAACGGCAAGGAGGAGTCAGGGCGGTGAGCTCGGGCACGACCGATTTCGAGGCCCTGCTGCGCGAGGCGCTGACGCCGGTCGATCCGCCCGAGGATCTAACCGCGCGGGTGGAGCTCAAGCTCGTCAACCTGACCGAGCTTGCCCAGGAGGAGCTCGAGGCGTGGGAGCTGTCAGCGATGCGCGATCCGCGCAATTGGGTCCGACCCGCGGCGGCCGTCGTGGTCGGCGCCGGCGCCGGCACGGCCCTCGTCGTGCTCCGAGTCAGGTCGCGCCACCGGACGCGCAAGCAGCAGTCCTCCAGCCGCTTCGACCTGGCGCAGCGGACGCTGCACGACATCGCGCTCGAGGCTCGCCGCATCCTGCCCGATCGCTAGGCGCGGTGGTCAGGGCAGCGCCGGCCACGCCGGCAAAACCTGCCCATCTGCGCTGATACCGTCAGATGTAATGGCCGTCTGCTACCGCCACCCCTCTCGTGAGACCGGCGTCTCGTGCTCGTCGTGCGGCCGTCCGATCTGCCCCGATTGCATGACGCCGACGTCGGTCGGCATGCGCTGCCCGGAGTGCGCGCGCGATCGGACCAAGGTCAAGACGATTCGCAGCACCGGCCCGAGCGGCCCGATCGTGACCCAGGTTCTGATCGCGATCAACGTGATCGTGTTCGTGATCGAGACCGCCGCGGGTGCGCCGCTCGGCGGCGGTGGCGGCGGGTCGGTCTACCTTCACGGCCTGCTGTACGGCCCGGTGATCTCGCAGAACCATGAGTACTACCGGCTGCTGACGTCGGGCTTTCTGCATGACGGGCTGCTCCACATCCTGTTCAACATGGTCTTCCTGTACTTCATCGGGATCATCCTCGAGCCGGCGATCGGCCATGTGAACTTCGCCGTCGTGTACTTCGTGTCGCTACTGGCGGGATCGTTCGGCGCGCTCCTGTTCCAACCCAACGCCTTTACCGTTGGTGCGTCGACCGCGTGCTTCGGTGCGCTCGGCGCGCTGATCGTCGTCGCCTACTACCGCCGGATCTCGATCTGGCAGAGCGGACTCGGCCTGACGCTGCTGATCAACGTCGTGTTCTCGCTGAGCGTCAACGGGATCTCGATCGGCGGCCACTTAGGCGGGCTCGTGGGCGGGGCGATCTGCGGCTGGTTGATCGTGCAGCTCGGCGAGCGCCGGCGGATGAACGGGCTGGCGCTTGCGGGGTGCGCGCTGGTCGGCGTCGCGAGCGTCGTGCTCGCGATCGCGGTCGCCGGAAATCACGGTCTGACCCCGAACGGCATCGGCTTGTTCTAGCGGCCGGGGCGCGAGCGGCCTCCGGCCCGAACCGCTCCGAGACGACCCTGCTGATCGCCTACAGCTCGACGGTGAGCGCCTCGCCGGGCGCCTCGAGTACGAGGTCGGGGTGCAGAATGCTGGCGAGCAGCTCGAGCCCGTCGACGATCCGCGGCCCGGGCCGCGAGAAATAGGCGGATGCGTCGACCGCCACCACCTCACCGGCCCCGAGCGCCGCGAGCTCGTCACGATGCATCTCGGCCTCGCGATGCGCGATCTGCGCGTCATAGCCGCACGGCATCACGATCACGACGTCGGGCTGGACCGCCTGCACCTCTTCCCAGCTGCGCTCCTGCGAATTCTCGCCCGCGAATCCGAGCACGTCCTCGCCGCCCGCGAACGAGATCAGCTGCGGGGTCCAGTGCCCCGCCGCGAACGGTGGGTCGAGCCACTCGAGCGCCACCACCCGCGGGCGTCGCGCGCCCCGAACCGCGATGCGCACGCGGTCGATCCGCTCCGCCGCGTCCCGGATGAGCTCGACGGCAGCATCCTTGCGGTCGGTCGCCTGAGCTAGCGTCCGGGCGTCGCCGAGCACCTCTCCGACCGTGTGGGGATCGAGCGAGATGACCTGTGGTCGGCTGGGGATCTGGTCGGCGATTGCTCGGACATCGTCATAGGAGACGGCGCACACCGAGCACAGAGCCTGGGTGACGATCAGGTCGGGCTCGAGCTCGTGCAGCGCGCCTTCGTCGAGTTCGTAGATCGACTCCCCCGCGAGCGTACGCTCCTTGACGGCCGCGTCGATCTGCGCGGAGCTGAGCCCGGCGGGCAGGACATCGCGGGTGACGTGCGGCCGGTCGAGCGCCGCGGCCGGATAGTCGCACTCGTGGGTCACCGCGACCACTTCGGGACCGAGACCAAGCGCGAACAACAACTCGGTCGCCGACGGGACGAGGCTGACGATTCTCATTTCAACTGGTTTGCGCGGGGCTCGACTGTGGGAGGCTTTACGGAGACGGACGACCCGGATTGGAGACGCAATGGCAGAACTTCTCGGCGACGACGAGATCACTTCAAGGCTACGCCCCCTCGCATGGGAGCGCGAGGGCGATGAGATCGTCCGCGAACGGCGGTTTGAGAACTTCGCCGAGGCGATCGCGTTCGTCAATCAGGTCGCCGACGTGGCCGAGGACGCCAACCACCACCCCGACATCTTCCTGCACGGGTGGAACAAGGTCCGGCTGTCGCTGACCAACCACGCGGCCGGCGGACTGACCGACGCCGACTTCGCGGTCGCCACGCGCTTCGACAAGCTCGGCTGACGCGAGCGACGCCGGGCTTTCGAAATCCGCAGGGTGCTGCTGCTACCGTTCGCCGGGTCGCCAATGAACGACGACGACCCAAGCCGAAGTAACAGCTTTCTGCGGTCACGGAGCGTGCCGGGCACGAGGCCCGAGCCGGCCGCGTGGGTCTGCCTGTGACGGCGCTGTTCATCATCCTCACAGTCGTACTCGTGCTGGTCAACGCGTTCTTCGTGATCGCGGAGTACTCGTTGGTTCGCTCTCGCCGCGGCCGCCTGCAGGCGATGGCGGACGACGGCAAACGCGGGGCGCGGCTCGCGCTGCGCCAGATCGACGAGATCG
Organism: uncultured Solirubrobacterales bacterium; assembly: GCA_963788005.1. Taxonomy (GTDB): domain Bacteria; phylum Actinomycetota; class Thermoleophilia; order Solirubrobacterales; family Solirubrobacteraceae; genus Palsa-465. Next base: position 31,479 of record CAWBFH010000012.1, read on the forward strand.
GCGACTACATCGCCGCCTGCCAGGTCGGGATCACGATGGCGTCGATCGGGATCGGCGCGCTCGGCGAGCCGGCCTTGGCGCACGTGTTCGAGCCGCTCCTCGGTGGTCCGCTCGGGCACACGGCCGCGGTCGCGGTCTCGGTCGTGATCTCGTACCTGCTGATCACGGTTGCCCAGAGCATCATCGGCGAGATCGCCCCGAAGCTCTACACGATCCAGCACGCCGAGGACCTGGCGCGCCGGATCGCGCCGATGCTGCAGTTCTTCCGGATGATCTTCTATCCGCTGATCGTGGTCCTGAACTCGGCCTCGTACTCGCTGCTACGGATGCTCGGGACCGACCCCGATGCCGAGCCCGAAGGCGGGACGCCGGACGACATCAAGCGGATCATCGCCGAGTCGAGCTCCGGCGGCAGCCTCGACGTCGGCGAGGCGAACATGCTTACCGGCGTCTTTCACCTGCACGAGCAGGAGGCGCGCCAGGTGATGACGCCGATCCCCGCGGTCGTGACCGTTGACCTGTCCGAGACGGTCCGCGCAGCGCTCCAGCGGTGCGTGTCGACGGGCCACTCTCGGCTGGTCGTCACCGAGGACGAGAACCAGGACCGCGTCAAGGGAATCGTGCACGTCAATCAGCTCGTCAAGCTGATGATGGCCGACGGATATGAGGCTCATTTCTCGAGGCTGGTGCGGCCGGCGCCGATCGTGCCCGAGACCAAACCGCTCGACGACCTGCTCGCCGATCTCCAGCGCGAGCGGACCGAGCTCGCGATTGTGATCGACGAGTACGGACGGACGGCTGGGATCGTCACGATCGAGGACATCATCGAGGAGGTCGTGGGGGAGATCGCCGATGAGACCGATCCGGCCGGCGGGGGGGTCCGACAGCTCGCCAACGGCGATTGGTTCGTCCGCGGTCACGTAGCGGTGACCGATCTCGAGGATTACGGCCTCCACCTCCCGGTCGACACCGATGCTTACAACTCGATCGGCGGCTTCGTGTTCGCCGAGCTCGGTCGACTGCCCAAGCGCGGCGATCAGATCGCCGCCAACGGCTACTCGATCCGGGTCGAATCCGTGCGCGAGAACCGGATCGAGGCGGTCAGGATCCGCGTACGTAAGGCGCCTGAACAGCCGGCTTCGACGCAGGCGGGCACCGAAGGCGCCTAGCAGCATTTCGCATCATTCGTTACATTTCCACCCAGCGCGACGACCGGTGGTCGCGATCGCAGCATCAAGAGACCATCCGGTGGTTGAGAGGAGAGACTGAAGCCGGCCCGCACCCGGGCCGGCTTCAATTTGCATGACAGCTCAGAGCCGCGTTCGCAGCCCAAAAAGAAACCGGCCCGCTGGGGACGGGCCGGTCTCGTGCTTCTGGGGAGGAGGTGCTGCTATGAGGTACGTCGCGATGGGAATATTCGGCTCCGCAGATGAACGCGTCTTAAAGAGTTCTCCTCGCCGTTCGTAAGTCTCCTTAGTACTCGTAGAAACCGCTGCGCGTCTTGCGTCCGAGGGCCCCGGCGGCGACGAGCTCGCGCACCCTCGCCGGGACCTCGGCGCCGATCGACTCTCCGATCGCCTGCGCGACATCGAGGCCGACGAAGTCCAACAGCGCCAGCGGACCCATCGGCAGCCCGGCGCCGAGCGTCATGCAGCGGTCTATGTCGGCCGCCTCGACGCCGGTCTGCGACATCAGCTCGACCGCATCGAACAGATACGGAAACAACAACCGGTTGACGATGAATCCAGGTGTGTCCGGGACCTCGACCGGGGTCTTGCCAAGTGACTCGCAAAACGCCCAGGCCCGGTCACGCACCTCGTCGTCCGCCTGGGGCGGGAAGGCGAGCTCGACCAGCTCCATGCGCGGCACCGGGTTGAAGACGTGTAGTCCGACGAACCGATCCGGGCGGCCGCTGGCGGACGCGAGCCCTGCGATCGACAGCGATGACGTCGTCGTCGCCAGAATCGCGCCGGGGTCGGCCGCGGCGCCGAGCTCGGCGAGCAGCGGCTCCTTGTGGACCGGGTCCTCGGTCACCGCCTCGACAATGAACGTCTCGCCATGGAGAGCCGCCTGCTCGGTCGAGATCGAGACCCGCTCCGCGGCCTGGGGCTCTCCGAGCTTCTCGCACAGCTTCGCGACGCTCGCACGGGCCCGGTCGGCCGAGGCCTGCGAGCGCGCCCAGAGCACGACATCACCCTGGCGGGCCGCGGTGACCGCGAGCCCGCACGCAATCGTGCCGGCTCCCGCGATTGCGAGTCTTTCGTCCACTTGGTCTCCTCGTCTGACAGCGGCCGGGCGCGGCTTGGCCGGCCGTTCGGGCTGGTAAGAGTACGCGACCGTACCCAATCCCGGCACCCCCCCGGGCTCGGCAGGCACCGTCGGACCCGCGACCCGCCGAGATAATCGTCCCGTGCCGGACGACGTCAAGCCCCTACCGCTGCCCGACCCACGCCTGTCGGAGCGGACGCTCCTGCTTCGCCCCTGGGCGGAGCGTGACGTCGCAGCGGTGCAGGCCGCCGGTAAGGACGCGCTGATCTCGCAGTACCGATACTCACTCCCGCGAACGCTCGACGAGACTCGAGCGTGGCTGGCGGCGACCGAGCGCGACCGTCAGCTCGGCACGCGCCTCGAGCTCGCGATCACCGAAGCCGGGATTCCGGTCGGCTCGATCTCGCTGACCGACCTCGCGCACGGCAACGCGATGGTGCGCTACTGGTTGCTGCCGGCCGGTCGGGGGTGCGGTCTGGCGACCACGGCAGTCCGCCTGCTGTGCGATTGGGCCTTCTCGAGGCTGAACGTCGGACGGGTCGGAGCGTTGTTCGAGATCGACAACCACCCGTCCCAGGCTGTCGTCGAGCGGTGCTCGTTTGTCCGCGAGGGATTGCTGCGCCAGCACATGACCGGGCGCGACGGTCAGCGGGTCGACACGGTGATCTATGGCCTCCTGCCCGACGACGTGGCCCGGCACTTGGGGCCGGTCGACCCAGCCGCACCGGACGGGAGCCGACGCGGTGAGAGCTTGCACTGATAAATAGACCCCGTATGACTCCTGCTCCCGACACCGTGCGGGCCGCCCGCCTGCATCAGCACGGCGAGCCGCTGGTCGTCGAGCGAGTCGAGCTGGCCGCCCCTGGCCCTGACGAGGTGCGTGTCGAGCTCGAGTTCGGCGGCGTCAACCCGATCGACACGTATACGGCACAAGGCCGGGTCGGTGCGGACGGGCCGTTGCCGCGAACGCTCGGCGGCGAGGCCGCGGGCACCGACGGCGGGCGCGCCGTGCTCGTGTCCGGAGGAGGGCTCGGCGCGGTGCGGGACGGAGTCTGGGCGCAGGCGGCGGTCGTGCCCGGGCACGCCGTGACCGCGATCCCTGCGGGCGTCTCGACGCAGCATGCGGCCGCGATGGGGATCGCCGGCCTGACCGCGCTCAAGGTGGTCCGCGACCTGGCGCGGGTGAGCGGCGATGATCGCGTGCTTGTCTTGGGCGCCTCCGGCGGCGTGGGGAGCATGATCGTGTCGCTCGCGCGCGCTGCGGGCGCGGTCGTCTGGGGGCAGACGAGGTCGGAGCAGAAAGTCGCGGGGATCACCGAGCAAGGCGCCAGCCGGGTGGTCGTCGGTGGGGCTGACGAGCTTCGGGAGCTGATCGGCGAGCTGACGCCGACGGTCGTGTTCGACGGGCTCGGCGACGGATTCGTCGCTCCCGTGCTCGAGGCGATCGCGCCGCTGGGACGAATCGTCTCGTTCGGCACCTCGGCCGGTCCGCAGGTCACCTTCAACATGCAGCTCCTGTACCGCAAGATGGTGTCGCTGCTCGGCTACGGCGGGATGAATCTGCGGCCCGACGAGCGGGAGGCCGGCCTGCGGGCGGCGATGGAGGCAGTCGCCGACGGCTCGATCCGCGTTCGCATCGACGAGATCCTCGCGCTCGAGCAGGTGAACGACGCGTTCGCCCGCCTGCGCGACCACCGCGTTCAGGGCAAGCTGCTGCTCGACCTGCGGTAGTCGCGAGTGCGATCGGTCAAGGGGCGTGCCGGGCCTGGCTTCCGCGCGCTCGACGAGGCTCCCGCCGGCACCGCGCGGTTTGTGGAAAAGCGACGCGGGGCGGCCCGGGTTTTCCACGTTCGTCGCGCTCAGCCCGCGTTCGGTGGAAGATCGGAGAGCCGGTGCGGGATTTTCCACGTTTTGCGCGGAGGGGGGCGGGCGGCGGCGAGCCCCCGCGGACCGGCCGCCGAACGCCGTTCGCTGGCTCGGCCCCTACGGAACGGGTCCCCTTCAATGACGAGGTCGGGAAGCGCGCGTTTGTGGAAGATCGCAACAGCGCGCCGAGCTTTTCCACGTTCGTCCCGCTGACGGCGCGTTTTGTGGAAGATCGGAGAGCCGGTGCGCGATTTTCCACGTTTTGCGCGGAGGGGGGCGGGCGGGCGGCGAGCATGGTCCCAACGCGAACCGGCCGCCGAACGCCGTTCGCTCGGCGCGGCGAGTCGCGAGCGTCGCGAGTGAAGCGATCAGGAGGCCGGCGAGTGGCCCGAGTTCCAGCGAAACCCGATTGCGTCGGCGGCCGGCGCGAGCGGGCTCGACTCGAGGCCCGGGGCCGGATTGGACTCGTGAAAGCCGACCGGGGCGAGGTCATTGGGCGTGTCAGGGTGAAACAGCGCGGCCAGGTACTGGGCCTGCCCACGGCCAGGGCCGAGCTCGAACTGGCCGCCGCCGTAGGCGCCGATCCGGCGCTCGGCGCAGTAGTCGTAGGTGTTGCACAGCTTCCTCAGGCCGCCGATCCGCGATGGTTTGATGTTCACCATTCGAGGCGGGAAGGGGAGTGCCTCGATGTCTTCGATCGAGTGGATCGGCGCGTCCCAGGTGATCCGGTCATGGTCGCCGGCGAGCGTCTCGGCGGTCGCCTCGGTGACCACATCGGGATCCTCGAGCCAGGCCTGCGGGAACGCCTCGACGACACGGCGGTAGAGCACCGGGTCCGGCGCCTGATCGACGATCGTGCCGTGGTAGAGCGCCTTGAAGTCGATCGAGTCGACGGACTCGGTCGCCACCAGCTCGGCGATCAGCTCAGGCGTCCACGAGCTCGTCGCATCGAGCTTGAAGCGCAACGTCGGATAGTTCTGCAGCCGGCTGGTGACGGGCTCGAGGCTCGGTGGCTCGCCGAGCCGCAGCGAGACCACGAACGTCAGCGGCCGCACCTCGCGCCCGAGCGCCTGGTGGAGCGAAAGGCCCGCCTGTCGCAACGCGAGGTCGAGCGCCGCGCTGTGAAACGTCCAGCGGCGGTACAGGCGAGAGACCTCTCCCCGCTGTGGCTCCACCGGGAAGGTGTCGAGCCCGTCGATCCGGTCACAGAACTCGCCCAGCGTGTTGGAGCCGGCGAGATCGAGCACCGGTCCGGCCTCCTGGAGCGCGACCTGATCCTCGGCGTCGTAGACGACGTCCTCACCGACGCCCTCGGCGCCGGCGCCGTGCAGATGCACCACCGTCGACAGACGCTCGAAGCCGCTCGAGACCTCGGCCCGCAGGCCCTCCAGCTCATACCCGTCCACCTGGAGCGGGAGGTCGGCCAACAGGTCAAACGTGCTCATCGTTGCGCTGTGCTCCTTGTAGACGTGTCACTAGCTCCTCGAGCTTGAGCTCGTCGAGCCCCTTGCTGACCGCGTCGAGCTCGGCGGCGCAGTACTCGACCAGCTCGCGGCCCTCGGCCACCAGGTCGAGCGTCTCGCGCAGGCCGGCGTCACCGGAGTCCAGGCGGCGGATGATCTCCTCGATTCGGCCGACCGCCGACTCGTAGGTGCGCTCGGCATCCATTTGCCCGGCTCCGCGGTCGACGTCGGCGCTCATCGGTGCTGGCCTCCGCGATGGATGTCGGCGCTCATCGCTGCCCGTCCCCGCGGTCGACCTCGGCATCGACCGAACCGTCCTGGAAGCGCAGCCCCACCCGCCCGGCCTCGCGGGCCCCGGCCGCCGATGCGAGCGGCGTTCCGTCACGGTCTGAGACGAGCGCATAGCCGCGGGCGAGCGTCCGCTGCGGATCGTGGGCGGCCAGCGCGAGCGCCAGCCGCTCGAGGTCGCGCCCGCGCCGGACGTGCTCGGGACCTCGTGCTCGCGCCGCGCTGCGCGACAGCACGAGCGCGTGCACGCGGCCCAAGTCGGCGCCGCGCGTGGCCGTCCGGCGGGCACTGGCGCGCAGCTCGCGGGTCAACTGGTGCAGCGTGCGGCGGTGACGCGCCACCTGCTCGGACGGCGCGCGGGCGAGCTGCGCGAGGACGCGCGCGCGGGACATGACCGCGCCCCGGCCGTGATCGCTGAGCCGCCGGGCGAGCAAGGTCAGCTCGGCCCGCGCGGCGCGGCAGTCGATCGCGACCGCGGCCTCGGCGGCGTGGGTCGGCGTCGAGCAGCTGACGGCCGCGACGTCGTCGATCAGCGTGCGGTCGGTGTGATGTCCGACCGAGGCGATCACCGGCACCCTCAGCAGCGCGACCGTCCGGCACAGGCCTTCGTCACAGAAGGCGAACAGATCCGCCAGCGAGCCGCCACCGCGGGCGACGATCACGACCTCGACCTCGGGGATCGCGGCCAGTTCGCGCAACGACGCGGCGATCCGCGGCGCGGCGTGGCGATCCTGGACGGGGGCGAACGCCCACACCAGCCGCCCGGCCCAGCCACGGCGCCGCAGCCCGGCCAGCACGTCGTCGCGCGCCTTGCCCTGCTCGCCGGTGACGACGCCGATCGTGCGCGGCAACGAGGGGAGCGTCAGCCGCTGCTGGCGCTCGAACAGCCCCTCGTCGTGGAGCTTGCGGCGCAGCCGCTGGAGCTGGACGAGCAGGTCTCCCTCGCCGGCCGGCCGCAGCTCGGTGATGGCGAAGCTGAACGACGGCGACGAGGTCGAGCTGCCCGGGTAGTAGTCACAGCCGCCGCCGGCGACGACCCGCATGCCGTCGCTGAGGACGACGCCGAGCTGCTCGAAGTCGGTCCGCCACATCGAGCACGGCAGCGCGCCGTGGGCGTCGCGCAGCTCGAAGTAGACGCGCGCCCGCGCGGCGCGAAAGCCCCAGACCTCGCCGACCAGCTGGACGCGGGCGAACTCCTGCAGCTTGCGTTTGAGCCGCGCCGCGTAGGCGCCGACCGGGTATGGACCCGGCAGCGAGCTTTGCGAGCTGGTCTGCAGATGAGAGGCGGCTTGCTCCATCAAGCCGAGGCTACACGGCGCTCAGGCCAACGCCTGGCGGAGGTCGGCGACCAGGTCCTCGGGGTCCTCGACGCCGCAGCTGAGCCGCACCAGGTCGGGCGGGACGGCGGCGTCTGAGCCCTCGACGGACTGGTGCGTCATCGCCTGCGGGACCTCGATCAGGGACTCGACGCCGCCGAGTGACTCGGCGAGCGTGAACAGGCGCGTCTTGGAAGCCAGCGCGGTGGCGCGCGGATGGCGGAAGCTGACCATGCCGCTGAATCCCGGCCACCGCACGTCCTGCACCTCGGGCGTCGAGCGCAGGAGCGCGACGACCGCCTCGGCGCTGCGCGCGTGCGCCTCCATGCGGAGGTGCAAGGTACGCAGGCCGCGGTGGACGAGGAAGCAGTCAAGCGGCCCTGGGACCGCGCCGACCGCGTTCTGCACGAACCGCAGCTGCTCATAGAGCTCGGGGTGGCGGGTCACGACCACGCCTCCGACGACGTCGGAGTGGCCGCCCAGGTACTTGGTCGTCGAGTGCACCACCGCGTCGGCGCCGAGCTCGAGTGGGCGCTGGTTGGCCGGCGTCGCGAAAGTGTTGTCGACCGCGACCAGCGCGCCGCGCTTGCGGGTGATCACGCCCTCGATGTCGATCAGGTTCAGCGCCGGGTTGGTCGGGCTCTCGACCCAGATCAGGCGCGTCTCAGAGACGACCGTGCGCTCGAGCACTTCGAGGTCACGCTGATCGACGAGGTCGTAGCGCAGGCCCCAGCGAGTGAGCACCTTGTCGACGAGGCGGAAGGTCCCGCCATAGAGGTCGGCCGGCAACACGATGTGGCTGCCGGACTGGCAGGTGACCGTGATCAGCGCGTGCTCGGCCGCGAGACCGGACGAGAAGGCGACGGCCTGTCCACCCTCGAGCTCGCCCAACGCCTGCTCGAGCGCCGCGCGGGTCGGGTTGGCCGAGCGCGCGTAGTCGTAGTCCTGCTCGAACTGCCCGGGAGCGCGCTGCGCGTAGGTCGAGGTCTGGTGGATCGCCGGGATCACCGATCCGAACGACGGGTCGGGCGTCAGTCCCGCATGGACCGCTCGCGTGGCGAAGCGATCACGAGGCTCCTGTGGCTCGCTCACCGGACGAGAGCTTCCAGCAGGTCGGTGCGGGTCACGAGCCCGGCCGCGCGGCCGTCATCGGTGACGAGCAGCGCCTGCTGGTCGCCGACCAGCAGTTCGACCGCCTCCCGCACCGGGTCCTGGCTCGAGACGGCCGCGAACGGCGGCTCCATCACGTCGAGGATCTGGGCGTCGAGCAGCGCCGGATCCTCGGCCGCGCGCCGGAGCAGGCCGCGCTCGCCGATCGCGCCGACGATCGCCGACGGGTCGTGGGTGCTGACCACCGGGAGCTGCGAGACGCGATGCTCGTGCAGGAGCGCGACCGCGTCGCGGACGCGGAACTGGGGCTCGACCGTGACCAGCGGGGGAATCTCGCCGGCCTCCTGCTTGCGCCGCAGCACGTCGCCCACGGTCAGGTCCTCACCGCGGTCGAGGAAACCGTACTGGCGCATCCACGCGTCGTTGTAGATCTTGGATAAATACGACCGCCCGCCGTCGGGGATCACGACCACGACCACCGCCTCGGGGTCGTCGACGCCCGCGGCGACCTCGAGCGCCGCGTGCACGGCGAGACCGCCCGAGCCGCCCGCGAGGATCGCCTCCAGCTGGGCGAGCCGGCGGGTGGTCAGGAAGGCGTCGCGATCGGAGACCATCACCCAGCGGTCGACGACCGAGGGATCGAACGTCTGCGGCCAGAAGTCCTCGCCGACGCCCTCGACGAGATACGGCCGCACGTTTGCCTCCCCGCCGGAGTAGATCGAGCCCTCGGGGTCGGCGCCGACGACCTCGAGCTCGGGCTTGCGCTCGCGCAGGTAGCGCGCCATTCCGGTGATCGTCCCGCCGGTGCCGACGCCGACGACCAGGTGCGTGATCCGCGAGCCCAGCTGCTCCCAGAGCTCGGGACCGGTCGACTCGTAGTGCGCCTGCGGATTGGCCGGGTTGACGTACTGGTTGGGCTGAAAGGCGCCCGGGATCTCCTGCGTCAGGCGGTCGGCGACGCGGTAGTAGGACTGCGGGGAATCCGGCGGGACGTCCGTCGGAGCGACGACCACCTCGGCTCCGTAAGCGCGCAACAGGTCGATCTTCTCGCGCGACATCTTGTCGGGCATCACCGCGATCACGCGGTAGCCCTTCAGCCGGGCCGCGATCGCCAGCCCGGTGCCGGTGTTACCCGAGGTCGGCTCGACGATCGTGCCGCCGGGGCGCAGCTTGCCGTCGCGCTCGGCCGCCTCGATCAGGGCGACCGCGACCCGGTCCTTGATCGACCCGCCGGGGTTGAACGACTCGAGCTTGGCGACCAGCTGCGGGCGCACGCCGGCCGCGAGCCGCGACAGGCTGACGACCGGCGTCGCGCCGATCGTGTCGAGGATCGATCCCATCAGCTGCGGACTCGCGGCGGTCCTGGACATCACCGGGCAGTCTCGCATGCCCGGCGCCGGACGGCGGTCGGGCGCAGGGTGAACGAGGTGTGCGTCCCCAACGGCTCGAATCCAAGCTTGGAATACAGCAGCTGTGGCCAGTCGTCCGCGTCGGCGGGAACGACGATCAGCCCAGCTCCCCACTCGCCGGCGCTGCGGATCGCCGCCGACACGACGGCCTTGGCGAGGCCGCGCCCCCGGTGGCTCGGGAGCGTGCCCACCTCCTCGACCATCGCGGTTCGTGTCCCGGTGACGTCGCCGTCGAGGAACAGCGTGCACATCGACTGCAAGCCACCGTTCTCGCCGGCGGCGAACGCGCGCGCCGTCGTCCCGGCTCGCATCGCACGCTGCGCGGCGACGAGCTGGCGTATGAGCGCCGCCGACGTTTCCGGCCCGTAGTCGTATTGCTCGAAGTTCGCCTGGGTGACGACGTCGAGCTCGGCGTCCGAGATCTCCCGCGCGCGGGGATCGCGGATCGCCTCGCGAGGGTCGTTGCGCAGGACCATGAACACCGTTTGGCTCCGCTGCCAGCCGCGGCGCTCGAGCTCGGGCCAGACGCGCCCGGCCGCCGCCCGGTCGTCGAGGCGGACGAACCGGTGCTCGAGGTCTCCGAGCCAGCGATCGGCCAGCGCGATCAGGGCGCAGGCATCGAAGCGATCCCCCAGCGGCTCGGTGAGGATCACCATGTTGAGCGAGTAGACGTTCGGAAGGTCGCCCGACCGCAGCGCCCACCCCTCCGCGATCTCAGTCGCCGCTCGGCTGCCGCGCACGGCGACGCGGCGGTCGAGCTCGAGTGCGCACGCGAGCGCGTCCATCGCCGACAGCTTATGGCTGCGCGGGCCGGCGCCAACACGCGCCGCGTCAGGTTATGGCGTCTCGAGACGCTTTGTGCGCGGCGTCCGCCACGAGTACATCGGGGTCGGCTTCCTCGAACCACCGGCGACCGAAGAACTTCGGGAAGAAGGGCCAGGAGGCGAACATCAGGATGACCCCGAGGACGAGGCCGCCGATACCCACGAAGATCGGGATCTGGATGCCGAGAAGCGGCTTGGAGTAGTCGTTTATGGACTGGTTGTAATACCCGAACGCCCTAATGCCCACGTAGGCCATCATGATCCCGCCCACGACGGGGATCAGGCCGGCGAGGAAGAAGTTGCGGGCGCTCTTGAACAGCTCCTTGCGGTAGTAGACCGCACATGCGAGGCCGGTGAAGCCATAGTAGAAGCAGACCGAGAAGCCGAGCGCCGAAATCGTGTCCCCGAGCACGTTCTGGTTCGGGTTGAACGCGAGCAGCGCCACCGTCCAGACGGTCGATAGGACGCCCATGAGGACCGTCGAGAAGCTGGGGGTGAGAAAGCGCGGGTGGACCCGGCCGAAGGAGGACGGGATCGCGTGCCACTTGGCCATTGAGAGCGTCGTTCGCGCCGTCGGGAGAATCGTCGTCTGGGTCGACGCCGACGCTGAGGTCAGGACGGCGATGATCAGCAGCTTGTCGAGCGGGGACCCGAACACGGCCTTGCCGAGGGCGTTCAGCACGTCGTTCTGGTTGTTCGGACTGGCCAGGAAGGCGGTCCCATGGTATGCCTGCCCGGCGGCCGTGACCAAGACGTAGATCAGCAGCAGGATCAAAGTTGAAATGACCGCGGCCTTGCCCGGCCCGCGGTTGCGGTCGCGTGACTCCTCGTTGACAGCGACCCCTGAGTCCCATCCCCAGTAGATGAAGATCCCCAGCAACACCGCGGGGATAAGCGCGCCCCAGCTGAGGGCGAAGGGGTTGAACCACGAGGCCGAGACGTGAATCGAGTGGGCCGGATTGTTCGCATAGACCTTGACCAGCGAGACGACCGTGAACAGGGCGAGCGTGACGATTTCGAACCCGAGGAGGATCGTCTGCACCCGGGCAGAGAGTTCGATGCCGCGGTAGCAGATCCACGTCATCACGGCGATCCAGACGACCGCGCCGACGATCAGCCAAAAGTTCGACGGCGCGCCGCCCGAACTGAACAGCAGGAACGTGTACTCGCTCGCGATCGCGGCCAGCGACGCCATCACGATGATGTCGGCGAGGAAGATCGCCCAGCCGTTTATCCATCCCAGCTGCGGCCCGAATGCGCGCGTCACCCACGCGAACGTCGTCCCCGCGTCAGGGTCAGCGAGGTTGAAGAAGCGGTAGCCGACCGACACGAACAGGATCGGGATGAACGAGACGATCAAAACCGCGGGGGCGTGTACGCCGACGCCCGTGACGGCGACGATGAAGCCGAGCGTCGCCGCCAGGCTGTACGCAGGCGCGGTCGACGCGATCGCGATGACGAGGTTCGAGACGTACCCGAGCGCGTTGGACTTCAGGCCCTTGTGACCGGGGGCGAAGTCCTCGGTCGCAAGGACGGTCTCGTTCGCAGAAGCCGCTGAAGTCTCCAAGGCTCGAAAACTTACGTCTCCACCCCGCCGGACGCAAGCGGTAAATGCACGATCCGCTGCGGCCAGCTTTGTACGTCCTGTACAGGCGGGGTGCCGATATGGTGCACGCGTTTTGCTCGCGCGGCGCTCTCAGCGCCCGACCCGCTGCTGATCGCGCAGCCAGGTCACGGTCTCGGCGAGGCCTTCGCGCAGCGGCACTTGCGCCTCCCAATCGAGCAGATCGCGGGCCTTTTGCACCGATGGCCAGCGCCGCTGGACGTCGACGGCGAAGCTCGGCAGGTGCGCGAGCGCGAACTGCTCCGGGTCCTCGCCGCACACCTCCCAGATCAACTTGGCCAGTTCGGCGACGGTCCGCTCCTCGGAGGCTGAGATGTTGAAATCCTCGTTCTCGCCGGCAGGCGAGGCCATCGCGGTGACGATCCCGTCCGCCACGTCGTCGACATGGGTGAGGGTGCGGGTCTGCTCGCCGTTGCCGAAGATCTCCAGCGGCCGCTGTCCGGAGAGGACCTTGGCGATCAGGTCCGGCACCGCATGCGCGATCCCGGGTTCGTCGCGGTCGGGGAGCTCACCCGGGCCGTAGGCGTTGAACGGGCGGCAGATCGTGTAGCGGAGGCCGTGCTGGTCGTGCGCGGCCCGCGTGTACACCTCGCCCGACAACTTGGAGAACCCGTACGCCGAGCGCGGCGCCGGGCAGCTGTCGAGATGCGCCTCGGTGGTCGGAAACTCCGTCACGCGCTCGAACACCATCGACGAGGAGACGTAGGTGAAGCGCTCCACCCGCTCCTGCACCGCGGCGTGGACGATCGTGCCGGTGAGCGCGTTGTTGACCTCGGTCAAGGTGAACGGGAGCTTGTGGAAGTTGGCGATCCCGCCGACGATCGCAGCCAGGTGAATGACGTGTGAGCAGCCGTCGACCGCGCGCTGGGCGACCGCGAGCTGGCGCAGATCACCGGTGTGGACCTCGCATCCCTCGCGCATCCACGTCGGAGCCTCGCGATGGTCGATCACGCGAACCTCCCACGCCGGATCGGCGAGCAGGCGCCGGACGACGGCCGCGCCGATCGTGCCGGCGCCGCCCGTCACCAGGACGCGGGTCATCAGTGGCCGCTATCCGGGGCGGCGTCGACGGACGTGGCGTGACCGAGCAGCGCCGTAGCCTCGGCCGTATACGCGAACACCTGCGCGGTGCCGAGCGTGTTCCAGGGATCGACCAGCAGACAGTCGTCGCACGCCAGCGCCAGGATCTCCTTCAGGGTCTCGGGGCGCTCGAACGCCGAGTGGTTGGTCGCGACGATCACGACGTCGGCTTCGCGGACCGCATCCTGCAGCGGCTGGGTCGGAGTCGCGGCGTACGGGTCGCAGACGGCGACATCGGCGAGCTCGCGCTCGAGCAGGCGGATCAGCTTCGGCGACAGGGAGTCGCGCTCGTCATCGGTGTCGCGCTTGAAGGTCAGCCCGAGCACGGCCACCTTGCGCGAGCCAAGGCCGCCGAGCCGCCGCTTGATCCCCTCGACGAGGAACAGGGGCACGCTCTCGTTGACGCGCGAGACGGCGAGCAGCATCCCCGGGGCGTGCGAGCGCTCCTCCGAGAAGGCGAAGTCCTTGCGCAGGCAGCTGCCTGCCGTCATCCCCGGCATCGCGATCCCGCCCCGGGGGTAATCGTGGTTGATCAGCTCGATCACTTCGAACACGTTCGCGCCGTAGCTCTCACAATCCATCATCAGCAGGTTCGGGAGTGCGAACGTCGCGTAACGAAGGATGTTCGTCCAGATCTTGGCGAGCTCGGCCTGCACCGGTGTCGTGCGGACGATCGGCGCGCCGAACACGCTGAACAGAGTCGCGGCGCGCTCGGTCGAGGTCTCGCCGACACCGCCGATGATGCACGGCAGCGTCGAGATCTCCTCGAGGAACCGGCCGGCCGCGATCCGCTCCGGCGCGTGGGCGACGAACACGTCTTCCCCGACCCGCAGACCGCGTCGCTTCTCGAGGTAGCCGGCGACGAACTCGGTCGTTCCCGGGGCGATCGTCGACCGCAGGATCAGCGAGTGGCCCACGCGCAGCAGCGGCAGCAGGTCATCGAGGGCAGCGCGGACCTGGCGCAGGTCGCTCTCGACGTGCGAGAACGACGGCGTCCCGATCGTGATCACGATGTCGTCGGCCTGCGCGGCGTCGGCGGCACGGTCGGTGAGCTCGAGGTTCCCGGTCAGGCGGACGCGGTCGAGCAGCGTCTGGGTCCCGGCTTCCTGAAACGGCATCCGTCCGGCGCGGATCGACTCCAGAACGGCCGGGTCATGGTCGACGCCGAGCACCCGAAGGCCGCGGTCGGCGAAGCTGAGCGCCAGCGGCAATCCCACGCGCCCGAGGCCGATCACCGATATGTAGCGCGCTTCACTCATGCGATTTGCAGATGTAAACGTACAAACACGGCCGACGTTCCCCGGTTTTCCCGGCTTGGCGCGGCGCTACGGCGTGAGGATCCGAGGCCGGGGCCGCAGCTCGCTCAGCCGGTCGACGTCAGCTGGAGTGTTCATCGTCGGCGTGGCCGTCCTCGTGCCCGACGCTGGGAAGTAGCGTCAGCCCGGGCTCCGCCGGGTGGCCGCGGACCTCGCCGACGAACGCGATCTGGTCCAGGCGCGCGATCTCGCGCTCTCCCTCCTTGCGGGCCGGGTGGTCCTCGGGCAGGCCGCGGATCAGGTTCCTGATTCGTTCGCGCAGCTGGAGCGCGAAGTGGGGCGTCGAGGCGCCCATCAGCTGGCGCACGTCATCGACCGTGACGGTGTGGTCGGGCGCCAGGCGCGCGGGATTCTCAGCCTCACTCATCTGTTCACCTGCGGGACGGCCTGCAGCAGATTGTCGATCTCGGCCTGGACGGGGACCGAGACCGCGCTCGGGTCGCCGATTATCCAACCGTGGTTGTACACGGCGGCCGTCGGCCCCTCCTGCGTGTAGCCCGGGGTCGCATAGTCGAGAAAGAAGTTGAGCACCGCGCGAGAAAGCGTAGATGCATTGTCCACCAGCAGCTGGGGACCGTAGTCGCCGGTGCCCGACAGCGGCGCGGCGGCGGCCGCGTCAAGCGGCCGATTGGCGTTGATCACCACGTAGCCGTGGCCGGGGCTGCGAATCGCCCACCCGAAGCTCCCCGGGATATGAGCGCACGGCTGCCCGAACGGGCACGCCGGGTCGCGGTACTCGGCGAATGCGACCGAGTTCGCGGCAGGGTCCTGCGCGCCGACGCGCTTGACGTTCCCGTACTTGCTCAGCTGACGCATCACCGACGAGCCGATCACGCTGGGCGGCCCGAGAACGTAGATCCGAGGATGGTGGTGCTCGACCAGCGCCTGTCGCGTGGCGGCCGGGACGCTCGAGCCGACGAACAGGATCGGATCGCCGCTCTCGGCCGCCCACCCCGCGGCCGGCATCGCGTACGCCGGCGCAGTCGCCGACGCGATCACGACGTCGCTGCTCGGTCGCCCGACCGCGGCCGTGTAGAAGCGGTCGATTGCGGCCGCGAGTGAGTAGGGGTCGCTGCCGCCGATCGAGCTCGCGTGCATCCCGCTCACCGTCGGCACGTCTCCGACGCGGATCAACTGCGCGCCGCCGATTGCCCGCGAGCCGGTCGGCGCCAGCAGCTTGAGCGTCGCCGAGCTTACGGCCGGCATCGAGTCAGCGCTCGACAGCAGCATCGGGGCGCGAACCGGGGGCGCCATCAGCACCGCAGCGGCGATCGCTGCCTGCCAATCGGAGGTCGGTGCCAGCGCCACCGCACCCGGGTGGGTGCCCGGCGCGACAGATGGATAGACGGCGCGCGCGACGCCCGCCGCATCGGCGACGGGGTCGGCGCCCGGAACGCGGGTCGTGTTCTTGGTTGCCGTCAGCGGGAAGCCGAGCTGCTGTACGGCATTCGGGGACTGCGCGGCGACGCCGACGGTGACCGTCGTCGTCTGCGTCTTGATCAGGAGCTTGGTGCTGCCGCAGCCGCACAGGAGCATGCCCGCGGCGAGCCAAATCAACGCTAGCCACCGTCGCATCGGCGCTGACGTTAGCGGGCGGCCTGTCGGCGGGTGTCGCTCGGACGGCGCCCCGGGCAGGGTTTTCGCAAACACGCAGCGGCTTGCTCGCTACGCTGTCAGGTGCTTGTCCAGCCACCGCCCAAGGAGGATGCGATGCCGGGCCTTTCCGGGCGCATGTCCACTGTAGTCAAAGCCAAGATCTCCAAGCTGCTCGACCGCGCCGAGGATCCCGCAGAGACCCTCGAGTACAGCTACCAGAAGCAGATCGAGCTGCTGCAGAACGTCAAGAAGGGGATCGCCGACGTAGTCACGTCGAAGAAGCGGCTGCAGCTGCAGGAGGAGAAGCTCCAACAGCAGGTGGTCAAGCTCGACACGCAGGCGCGCCAGGCGCTCGCGGCCGGCAACGAGGACCTTGCGAGGACCGCGCTCGAGCGCAAGAACGTCGCGCAGACCGAGCTGCAGTCGCTCGACTCGCAGGTTGCCCAGCTCGAACAGCAGCAGCAGCAGATGACCGAATCCGAGCAGAAGCTGCGTGCCAAGCTCGAGCAGTTCCGCTCCAAGAAGGAAGTCATCAAGGCCCAGTACTCGGCCGCCGAAGCGCAGGTGCGGATCTCCGAAGCGGCTACCGGAGTCGGGGAGGAGATGGCCGACGTCGGCTTGGCGATGCAGCGCGCGCTCGACAAGACCGAGAACATGAAGGCGCGCGCTGACGCGGTCCAGGAGCTGGAGGCCGCCGGGACGTTCGATGACCTGACGCAGATCGGCAGCGGCGAGGACGACATCGACCGCCAGCTCAAGCAGCTGTCGAGCACCAGCGAGGTCGACTCAGAGCTCGAGAAGATGAAGGCCGAGCTCGGCACGGGCAGCGCGCCCAAGGGCGAGCTCGGCGCTGGTGACGGCGCGGCCGGCAGCGGCGCCGCGAGTGGCTCGGACGGTGGCGTCGGCACGGCAGGGGAGGGCAGCGGCTCCGCGCAGGAGCAGGCCCAATGATCGTCCGGATCTCGAACGAGGGTCAGTACGAGATCTCAGACTCCGATATCGCGCAGCTCAACGAGCTCGACAACGCGGCGGTCGCGGCGTGCGAGAGCTCGGATGAGCAGCGCTTCAGGGACGCATTCGCGCGGCTGCTCGGGCTGATCCGCGACAAGGGCCGCCCCGTGCCCGACGACGAGCTGTTCGGCTCGGACATCATCCTGCCGCCGGCTGACGTCTCGCTCGAGGAGGCCTCAGAGACGTTCACGGGCGACGGGCTGATCCCCGATCTGCCCGCCGCCGGAGCCTGAGCCCGCGCTGGCCTGAGCTCGCGGTAGCCGGAGCTCACGCTAGCCAGAGCCGGCGGCGAGGCCGCCAAGCAGCGAGTCCAGCTCGACCGCTGCGCGCCCCCAGCTGAAGCTTGCGGCTCGGCGCAGCCCCGCCGCTCGCAGTCGTTCGCGGGTCGGCTCGTCGTCGAGCACGCGCTCGATCGCCTGCGCGATCGCCTCCGGGTCCTCGGGGTCGACGAGGATCGCGGCTCCGCCGCACGTCTCGGGTAGGGCCGCCCGGTCCGCGGCCACGACCGGGACGCCCGATGCCATCGCCTCCAGACACGGCAGCCCGAGCCCCTCATACAGGGACACGAGCACGAACGCGCTCGCACCGCGATACAGCCCGGCCAGGTCACGATCGTCGACGTAGCCGACCGAGCGCACCCCGCCGACGGCCGCGGGCTGGGAGAAGTGAGGGCGCGCGTCACCGGCGCGGATCAGATCGATGCCCATGCTCTGCAAGCGGCGCCCCGCCACGCTCAGCGCGGCGAGGTTCTTGCGCTCGTCGGCGGTGCCGACCGTGAGCACATAGGGACGGCGCAGACCGAGCCTGGCGGTGACGCGGGCACTGTCGCCGTCGGGGGTGAAGCGCTCGCCGACGCCGCCCGCGATCACGTACACGGACCCAGGTTCGAGCCCGATCAGGTCGACCAGCTCGAGCCTTGAGAACTCGGACACGGTTACGACCGCCAGCGCGCGCCGCGCGGACTCGGCTCCGAGCCGGCGATGCAGGGCGCGATAGCCCGACGTATACGCGGCGGGCCTGCGGAACACGGCCGCGTCGTGGACGATGACGACGTTGCGCGGCCAGGCGAGCGGCGCGAGATTGGCGGGCGAGAAGATCACGCCCGCGCGCACCCCTGCGGCCCGCAGCGGCAACAGGCTCTGCTCCCAGAGATGTCCCAGTGGGCCGCTGGCAGCCGGCGGCGGAGGCTTGGCCGTCAGGTAGCGCTCAGGGTGCAACGCCCGCAGTCGCGGGATCAGCTCGATCGCCCACCGCTCGACGCCGGTGATCGTGGCGCGCGCGGTGACCCGCGCGTTGATCAGCACTCTGCCCGGCATCATGTTGAGGGCCGTCGCGCGGGGTTGCCGGCGGGCAGCCGTACGCCGCTCAGATCGGGATCCCCCAGAGCGGGAACCAGCGCTGGAGCTCTGACTCGAGTGGCAGCTCGGATCCCATCTGAGCCTTGAGCACGAGCTCGCGTTCGTTGTCGCGCTGCTGAGCCCCGCCGGCCGGCACAAACGGGTAGAACGAACCGCGTTTGTAGTTGTAGATCCAGTAGATCGGGCGCTGCTGTGCGTCCTCAAACGCGAACACGGCGCACAGGACACGCTCCCCGTAGCCGCCTTCCACGAGCGCCGTGCTGACCGCGTTGATGCCGACCACGAGCTCGTCGAAGTCCTTGCCGCGGAGGATCAGCCAACTGAACCCATAGCCGTCCTCCGACGTCTCGACCGTCGTTCCGCTGTCCTTGGCCGTCGCCTTGACGACCTCCTCGGTGTCGCGCACGATCGAGCGAAAGTCGACCGTTGCGAGCGCCTGGAAGACGATTGCCGCGCTGCCCCGGCTCGCGATCTCGAGTGTCGTCTCGAGCGTCACGTTCGCGGTGCTGATGGCAAACAGCCGGTCCGGGGCGGGCTTGGCGAGCTTGCGCTTGCCGGTTAGGACGTCGAGCAGACCCATCAGTGGGCGGTACCCTGCAGCTGCGCCTCGAGCCGCGCCAGCGCCTCGAGCCGCGCCTCGAGCGGCGGGTGTGTCGCGAACAGGTTCGAGACGCTCTGCTTGGCCTTCGGGGGGAAGATGTAGAACGCGGCGAGCTCGCCCGAGGCGGCCCGCAGGTCACGCTGCGGAATCTGATCCATCGTGCCGCTGATCTTCAACAGCGCCGAGCTGAGCGAGCTCGGGCGCCCAGTGATGATCGCCGAACCGCGATCGGCGGCGAACTCCCGGTAGCGCGACAACGTCTGGATCAGGACGTACGAGATCAGGTACACGACCGCAGAGACGAGGATCACGACCAGGATCCCGGGGCCGCTCTCATCGTTGTCGTCAAAGCCAAGGCCGAACCAGAAGCCGATCTGCACGATGAACGAAGCGATCGAGGCGAAGAAACTGGCGATCGTCATGATCATCACGTCGCGGTTCTGAACGTGCGTCAGCTCGTGCGCGAGCACCGCTTCCAGCTCGGACGGGGAGAGAAGCTCGAGCAGTCCGGTCGTTGCGCACACCGTCGCCGTGCCCGGCGAGCGCCCGACCGCGAACGCGTTGGGCATCTGCGTCTCGGCGACCGCGACGCGCGGCTTGGGGAGGTTGGCCTGGATACAGAGCCGCTCGATGATCGCGTGCAGGTCGGGCTGGTCCTGAGGGGAGACCTCGTGCGCGCCCATCGAGGCCAGCGCGATCTTGTCCGAGGTGAAGTACTGCACCAGGAACAGGACGGCTGCGATCACCGCGATCGTGATCGCGCCGGCACCGGCCGCTATCAGGACCGCGATCAGGATCACGTACAGGAGCCCGAGCAGGAACATCGTGAACAGCATCCGGGCCTGCAATCCGCGGTCGCGACCGAATGATCTAGGGGCGGGCATAGCTCCTACGGGATGTTGCCAGAACGGCTAACGGATCCCGGAACGACAGTTATGAATTAGGAGCTTTAATGAGGTTTTGTACTAGTACGTTTGGCCAGTTGAGCATTAAGAGCGGCATGCAGGTCGTACACTTTTTCCGTCTGCTGTCCATCGGGGAAGGGTCGTGAGAGCAACTCGCGCCTACATCGCCGGTTTCGGTACCGCCGGTTCAATACTTGCATGCGCCGTAGTCGTGTTCGTGATCGCCAGCGCGGTCATCACGATCAACGGCTGGCCCTCGCTCTCAGCGCAGAGCTCGCCGGCCGCTGTCCAGATCACACAGGCTGCCACGTCCAACCACGCGCGTGTTAACCCTCGCGTGAACCCGAACGCCAGCCACAACGCCGGCGTCGGGGGCGCCGGCGGGCTCCCCGGCGCCGGCCCGGGGGCGACGCTGGTCGCGACCGCGGGCCTCGGCGCGTTCGGTGGCGGGGGCACGGGCGCGGGCGCCGGGCCGCAGGGCCACAACGGGGGCCGAGGCGGCACCGGCGGGCGTGGCGGCAACGTCGGCGGCGGCCGGGGCGGTCACCTCAACGGAGGGGGTCTGACCGGCGGTTCGAGCCATTCCGGCGGACGGCCGCCGGGCGGCGGCTCGACCCCTCCGACGACGACTTCGCCGACCGTGACGCCCGCGCCCTCGACCCCGGTGAGCATCCCCGTGCCGTCGAGCGTCGAGCAGACGACCACGACGCCGTCGACCAGCGGCACCTCTCCGGCGCGGAACACCAATCACTTCCATGTCCACCAGCACGTCGGCGGCGGCGCCCCGGCGTCGGTCTCTGGGCAAGGCCACGATCACCAGTCCAGCGAGAGCGGACGGTCACAGAGCAACGCGACCCCGGGACAGTCGAGCGAGGGCAGCAGCGGTAACTCCGGTGACAACACCAGCGGCGGCGACTTCGGTCACGAGCACCAGAGCACCGGCGATCAGGGAACCGGGAGCACGGGTGGCAATCAGGGAACCGGGAGCACGGGTGGCTATCAGGGCGGTTATGGCGTCGGCCACTCCCACTCCAGCGGCGCTCCGGCCCATAGCGGTGGGTCCGGCTACTCGGGCGGCGGCTCCTACCACGGCCACGGACAGGGCTCAGACCAAGCGCCACCTCCGGCTGCGCCATCCGGGCAGAGCGGCTACGGCGGCGGACCCACGGTGGGGCATAGCCACAGCTGGGGGTCGAGTGATCAGTCGCCGGGCAGCTCGGGTTCGGCCGGCAATTCCTATGGCAGCCAGAGCCAGGGCGGGGGCTACAGCGGCGGTGACCATAGCCACGGCAACGGCGGAGACAGCCAGGGCGGCAACAGCCAGGGCCACGGCGAGGGCCAGGGCCACTCCCACTAGCGAAATCTGAGCCGGGCGAACGTGCCGGGCGCCCCGCCGGTGGCAGGCGCTTCAGCGCAGTCCGAGCGCCTTCTCGACGAAGCGTAGGCTGACCGCCTGTAGTTCGTCGTCGTGCTGGATCGAGCGGTGGTGGCCGCCGGGCAGCTCGATCAGCCGGCTGGTGGGCGCGCGCAGCACGGTCGCGAGTTCGCGCGAATGCTGGACCGGCACCTGCTCGTCACCCTGCGCATGCAGCAACAGGATCGCCATCGGCAGCCGCGCGACGACCGGCTGCAGTTCGCCCGCGTCGAGCACCGCGCCGAACGCCGCGAGGTCGGCGTCGAATCGCAGCGACCCGTCGTTCAGCGCGCGGCGCAGGCCGCTCGCGCTCGCCGGGCAGATGGCGACGACGGCGGCGGCGTCCACGTGCTCCGCGCAGCGCAGTGCGAGGTACCCGCCCATGCTCGAACCGCGCAGCACGACCGGTGCATCCGGCGTACCGAGCTCGGCCCTCAGCAGCGACGCCATCGCGACGATGTCGTCGATCGCACGGCCGTCCATCGGACCATTGCTCTGGCCGTGACCCCGCTGGTCAAAGGTCAGTACCGCGAGCCCGACCGCGATCGCCGCGCGCGCGAAGTCGTAGTGGCTCTCCTTGCACGATCCGGCGCCGTGCAGCACAAGAACCCCGGCGCCGACCGCCCGCTGGGGGAGCTCAGGCAGCCACAGCGTGTAGGCCAGCCCATCGTGCACATCGGTCCGGGCGGGACGCACCGGCTCGACCGTCCTGCTACGCCTCACCCGCCACACCATATCTTTCCGGTCACGGTGCAAACGACGCTCGCCCCATCGCTCTCCCACCTGCTCCCGCTCGGGACGCGCGTCAACGAGCGCGGCCGCCTCGAGCTCGGTGGCTGTGATGCGGTCGAGCTGGCGCGGGAGTTCGGGACCCCGGCCTATGTCGTCGTCGAGGACGACCTGCGTGCCCGGGCGCGCTCGTTCGTCGACGCGCTCGCCGCCCGCCACCGCGACTTCGATGTGCTGTTCGCCTCCAAGGCGTTTCCCTGCACCGCGGTCTACCGCACGCTCGCCGAGGAGGGATTCGCGTGCGACGTGGCCTCCGGGGGCGAGCTCGCGCTCGCGTTGAGCGCCGGATTTGACCCGGGGCGGACGTACCTGCACGGGAACGCCAAATCCGTGACCGAGCTGCGCGAGGCTCTGCGCGCCGGAGTCGGCCACGTCGTGCTCGACTCGATGGACGAGGTCGAGCGCCTCGAGGCGATTGCGGGCGAGCTCGGGCGCCGCCAGGAGGTGCTGATCCGGATCACCCCCGGCGTGGCGGGGGACACGCATCAGAAGATCTCGACGGGCCAGGCCAACTCGAAGTTCGGCTTCTCGATCGCACAGGCGCCGGCCGCGATCGCCCGGCTGCGCGACAGCCCGACCCTCGAGCTCGTCGGGCTGCACTTCCACATCGGGTCACAGCTGTTCGAGCTCGAGCCGTTCCGGGACGCGGTCAGGGCGATCGCCCAGCTCGGGGAGTTCGGCGTCTACAACCTCGGCGGCGGCCTCGGCGTCGCCTACACGGCCGATCAGCGACCGCCGACCGCTGAGGAGTACGTCGACGCGATCGTCGGTGCGTTCCATGACGAGATCGGCGCCGACAGGCGGCTGCTGCTCGAGCCCGGCCGGGCACTGGTAGCCAACTCGACCGTCACCCTGTACACCGTGCAGACCGTCAAGCGCAACGTCTCGACGTGGGTCGCGGTCGATGGCGGTATGTCGGACAATCTCCGACCGATGCTCTACGACTCCCGTTACGAGGCGTTGATCGCCGACCGTCCGCTGGCGACCGGCGGCGAGCGCTGCCAGCTCGCCGGCAAGCATTGCGAATCGGGCGACGTCCTGATCCGCGACGTCGCTCTCGAGGACCCCAAGGCGGGGGACGTGATCGTTACGCCCGTCACCGGCGCCTACGGCTACTCGCTGGCGAATAACTACAACGGCGTCCCGCGTCCGCCGGTCCTCTTCTGTCGCGACGGCTCGGCGCGGGTGGTCGTCCGGCGCGAGACGTACGCGGACCTGATGAGCCGGGACGTGGCGCGATGAGCGCGTTCCGCGTCGGCCTGCTCGGGCACGGAACCGTGGGCGGCGCGTTCGCGACGCAGCTGCCCCAGCACGCTGACCGGATCGAGAAGATCACCGGCCTGCGCCCCGAGCTGTCGGGCGTCCTGACCAGGTCGCAGGGTTCGTTCGACGAGCTCCTCGAGGGCTCTGACCTGATCGTCGAGCTGATCGGCGGGATCGAACCGGCGCGCGACTATCTGCTGCGGGCGATGCGATCGGGCCGCCACGTCGTGACGGCCAACAAGCAGCTGCTCTCGCGCCACGGCGAGGAGCTGTGGGACGTGGCCCGCGAGCACGAGGTGCAGCTGCGCTTCGAGGGCGCCGTCGCCGGTGTCGTGCCCGTGATCCGGGTACTCCAGGAGTCACTCGCCGGAGCGACGATCGATCGCGTCCACGGGATCGTCAACGGGACGACGAACTTCATCCTGACCGAGATGGCCCGCACAGGAGCGACCTTCCCGGAGGCGCTGGCCGACGCCCAGCGGCTCGGCTATGCCGAAGCCGACCCCTCCGAGGACGTCGACGGACGTGACGCGGCCGCCAAGATGGCGATCATCGCCCGGCTGGCGTTCGAGACGCCGGTCCACATCGATCAGGTGCGCTACGAGGGCATCGAGCACATCCAGCCCGACGATCTCGAGTACGCGCGCGACCTCGGCCTCGGCCTGAAGCTGATCGGGACGGCCGAGCGGGTCGGGGAGCGTGCGCTGTCGGTTCGGGTGTACCCGGCTTTCCTGTACCCCGGTCACCCCCTGGCATCGATCAACGGGCCCTTCAACGCGGTCACCGTCGAGTCCGAGGCGATCACCGAGATCACGATGTCGGGACCGGGCGCCGGCGGTCCCCAGACGGCGTCGGCGGTGCTCGGTGACGTGATCAGCGCGATGATCCCGCCCGCCTCGACGCCGGCCGCGACCGAGCGGCTCGAGATCGTCTCCGACGTCGTGTCGGCGTTCTATCTCCACCTCGAGGTCGCCGACGAGCCCGGCGTCCTGGCACAGCTGGCGCAGGTGCTGGCGCTCAAGGGCGTCTCGGTCAAGTCCGTCGTGCAGAAGGGCCTGCATGACCAGGCGCGGCTGGTGATGGTGGTCCACCCGGTGCTCGAGTCCCGGTTCGCCGCGGCGATGGAGCTGATCGCGGGCATGGACGCGCTGCGGGCGCCGCCGCGCGCGATCCGCGTACTCGAAGAGCAGTTTGAGTGACGCTAGGATCAGCCGCCGCATGAGAGCGATGCAGATCACCGAGCTGAGCGGGCCGGCGTCCGCGCTGAGCCTGGCCGACGTCGAAGAACCCGAGCCGTCGCACCCGATGACGCCCGGCAGCGGCGTCATCGTCGACGTCCACGCGGCAGGGGTCTCGTTCCCCGAGGTGCTGCAGACGCGCGGCGAATACCAGGTCAAACCGCCGCTGCCGTTCATCCCCGGCAGCGAGGTCGGCGGCGTCGTGCGCTCCGCCCCGGAGGGCTCGCGCCTGCGTCCCGGGGACCGCGTGGCCGCCTTCTGCATGCTCGGCGGCTTCGCGGAGGTTGTCGTCGCGCCGGAGCACTTCACCTTCAAGGTCCCCAGCGAGCTCGATTTCGACCAGGCCGCCGCCCTGGTGCTCAACTACCACACCGCGTACTTCTCGCTGCGCACCCGCGGCCGCCTGGCGCCCGGCGAAACGGTGCTGGTCCACGGCGCCTCGGGCGGCGTCGGCACGGCGACCCTGCAGGTCGCCAAGGGGCTCGGCGCGACCACGATCGCCGTCGTCTCCAGCGACGAAAAGGAGCGCGTCGCGCGCGCTGCCGGGGCCGACCACGTGGTCCGCTCCGACGGGCCGTGGAAAGACCAGGCGAAGGAGCTCACGGGCGGCGCCGGCGTCGACATCGTCGTCGACCCGGTCGGCGGCGACCGCTTCACCGACAGCCTCCGTTCGCTGCGCGCGGGCGGGCGCGCGGTCGTCGTCGGCTTCACCGCGGGCTCGATCCCCGAGGTGCGGGTCAACCGGCTGCTGCTCAACAACACCGAGGTGGTCGGCGCCGGCTGGGGCGCGGGCGTGCTCGCCAGCCCCGAAAAGATCGCCGAGATCGGGGCCGCGGTGGACGAGCTGGTCGCGGCCGGGGCAGTGGCTCCGGTGGTCGGCGCGCGTTTCCCGCTCGAGCGCGCCGGCGAGGCGCTGCAACTGCTCGACAGCCGCGGCGCGACCGGCAAGGTCGTTCTCGAAGTCGCCTGACCACGCGACTCTGAGATGCTCAGCGCGTGATGAGGGGGCTGATCGAGCGTTACCGCGACCGTCTGCCGTTCGGCGAGGGCGACCCGGTCGTGTCCCTCGGCGAGGGCTTGACGCCGCTTGTCCGCGCGCCAGGGCTGTCTGAGCGCGTCGGCGCCGACGTGTGGCTGAAGCTCGAGGGGCTGAACCCGACGGGCTCGTTCAAGGACCGGGGCATGACGTGCGCGGTGTCGGATGCCGTCCGTGACGGCGCCCAGGCGATCCTCTGCGCGTCGACCGGCAACACCGCCGCGTCGGCGGCCGCCTACGCCGCCCGGGCTGGGCTGCGGTGTGCGGTGATCGTCCCGGAGGGGAAGATCGCGACCGGCAAGCTCGCCCAGGCGCTGATGCACGGCGCGCGCGTGATCGCCATCCAGGCGAACTTCGACGTCGCGCTGCGCCTCGTGCGCGACCTCTGCGAGGAGCACCCGATCGCGCTCGTCAACTCGGTCAACGAGCTGCGCATCGAGGGCCAGAAGACGGCGGCGTTCGAGATCTCCGAAGACCTCGGCGGTGAGCTCGGCGCGCTCTGCATCCCGGTCGGCAACGCGGGCAACATCACCGCCTACTGGCGCGGCTTCGAGGAGCTCGGGCAGCGTCCGCGGATGTTCGGCTTTCAAGCCGCCGGAGCCGCCCCGCTCGTGCTCGGCAAGCCCGTCGAACAGCCCGAGACGGTCGCCTCGGCGATCCGGATAGGGAACCCAGCGCGGTGGGAGGACGCGATGAACGCGATGACCGCCTCCGGCGGCGCCGTCCGATCGGTGACCGACGAGCAGATCCTGGCGGCCTACCGGTTGCTCGCGAGCACCGAGGGGATCTTCTGCGAGCCGGCGTCCGCCGCCAGCGTCGCGGGCCTACTGCTGCACGGCGCCGGCGACGCGCAGAGCATCGCGTGCGTACTGACCGGCAACGGGCTCAAGGACCCCCAGACGGCGCTCAGCCAGGCCGGCTCGGTGATCTCCTGCGAGGCCGAGCTGCCGGCGATCGTGCGCGCGGTCCTCGGATGACATTCTCGCGGCGGCGCCTGGTGCGCGTGCCGGCATCGAGCGCGAACCTCGGCCCGGGCTTCGACGCACTCGCTGCGGCGCTCGCGCTGTACCTCGAGCTCGAGGTCTCCGAGACGGGCGCGTTCGCCGTCCACACCGACCTCGACATCCCCCGCGGGCGCGACAACCTCGTGGTACGCGCGTTCGAGCGGCTGCACCCCGCGGATGACTTCGAGTTCCGGATCAGCTCGCAGATCCCGCTCAGCGGCGGGCTCGGGTCAAGCGCGGCGGCGGCACTCGCCGGGCTGCTGGCGGCCGACCATCTGTTCGAGCTCGATGCCGATATCCGCGCCCACGCGGTCGAGGTCGACGGCCATCCCGACAACGTCGCGGCCGCTCTCGAGGGCGGGTTCGTGATCTGCGATGGGCCGCACGCGCACCGTTTCGAGCCACCGATGGGGCTCGAGGCGGTGATCGTCGTCCCGACCGAGGCCGTCGCGACCGATCAGGCGCGGGCGGCGCTGCCCGCCATGGTGCCGCTGGCCGACGCCGTCTTCAACGTCTCGTGCGCTTCGATGCTCGCGCTCGGGCTGACCCACGGTGACTGGGATCTGATCGCCGCCGGTCTGCGCGACCGGCTGCACCAGCCATATCGCGAGCACCTCTACCCGCGCTCGGCCGCGCTCCTGCACCGTGCGCCTTCGCTCGGCGCGCTCGGCGCGACGCTCTCCGGCGCCGGACCGTCGGTCCTGGTCTGGTCTCGATATGAGCACACCGGCACGCTCGTGCAGGCGCTCGAGCGCGAGGCGCGGGGCTGGGCGTCGGTGATCCGCGCCCCGTTCGAGCCGCAGGGCGCCGACGTGCGCGAGCTCTGAGCCGATTACTCCAGGGTCGGGCTGACGTTGGAGACGACCTAGGCGCCGGCGCGCGCCGCCTGCGTCGTGCGCAGCATCGAGCTGACCTGCTCGCGAGCCGCATCGAGTCCGACCCGGCGCAGCAGCTCCTGCGCGACGGCGACGTAGTCGGCCCCGAGGTCCGGGCGGTAATCGAGGATCGAGACCGCGCGCTCTGCCGACTCGGCGTACGCGATCGAGGCGCGGATCGTCGTCTCAAACAGCCGGTCGCCGAAGTGCTGGCGCAGCGAGTCGAATACCTCGCGGGAGTGGCGGGTGCGCATGTCGGCGATGTTCAGCACCACGCCGAGCCACACGAGGTCCGGGTTGAGGCTGTCGCGGGCCAGATCGATCACCTCGAGTGCCTGCTCGACGCCCTGGAGCGCGAAGTACTGCGCCTCGGCCGACAGCAGCGCGTAGTCGGACGCGACCAGGGCGTTGACGGTCAGCAGGCCGAGCGACGGCGGGCAGTCGATCAGCACCAGGTCGTACTCGCCCTTGACATCGCGCATCGCTCGCTTGAGCGTCAGCTCGCGTCCCATCTTGCCGCCGAGCGCCAGCTCGGCCTCGGCGAGCCCGAGGTTGGCCGGCACGATCCCGTTGTGGATCGCCTCGACGGCCGTCGCGCGCCCGGCGAGCACGTCACCGATCGTGGGCGCCGCCTCGGGGTCGACATCCAGGTAGTCGGACAGATTCCCCTGCGGATCGAGGTCGATCGCGAGCACCGACAGCCCGGCCCGGCGAAAGACATCCGTCAGGGTCCTCACCGTTGTCGTCTTGCCGGTACCGCCCTTCTGGGACAGGACGGAGATCGTCGAGGGCATCCGCGCCTGACTATAGGCCAGCCGTAGCGGCCGCGATCGTGCGGCGAGCTCGGGCTGAGATGTCGATCTTCGTCAGTCGCCGAGCGCGGCGCCGCCCTCGTTGCGCGCGGGCTCGAAGCGCATCCCCGAGACGACGGGCACGTCGATGAAATGGAGGTGGTGACGGCCGATCACGATCTCGTCGCCGTCGGCGAGCGTGCTCCATTCGACCCGTTCGCCGTTGACGAACACGCCGTTGAGGCTACGGTCATCGAGCACGCGCAGACCGTCGGGCTGCCGGACGACCAGCGCGTGACGGCGCGAGACGGTCGGATCGTCGAAACGGATGTCCGCGGCCAGGCTGCGCCCGATCCGGGTCCACTCACGTTCGAGTCCGTACGCGACGACGTCATCGCCCGACTGATAGGCGACGTACTGCCCCGGATCCTCGAGGCTGCCGCGCAGGTCGGCAAGCCAGCTTCGGTCTTCGATCTCGGGCGCCAACTCGATCACCGCCTGTTGCGAGGTCGTGAACAGGGATGCTCTGACGAACTCCGTGCCCCCGCAGTTGGGGCATGACGGCAGCTCGTCGGCGGCGTCAAGAGAGAGCGGAAATTCACATTCTGTGCAACGGAACGTACCGGTCCCGGCGACGTTGCCCGCCATCCAAGCTTTCATCGGCCGTCTCCTGGCTAGGGGGTCCAGCCGCTGTACGACCGTGAAAGCAGAACGTCGAAACAGCGCCAACCGGACCAGGTGGTCTTGACACGATCATAGTGCGATGGTCAAAGCAAAGGTAAACCCCGTTGGCCAAAACGTCTACCCGCGACGACCTTTCGATTATGCGCAAATAGCAGGTTTTTCGAGAGTCCCGAGTGGTCCGCATGATGACCGTTCGGAGGCCCCGAACAGCCGTCTTGCGCAGGGAGGAACGGCGTTCGCGGGACCGAATGTTGTTTGGATGACGGAGACGCTACGCGACATGCTCGACCTCGAGCTGGCGCTTCTGCGCAAGGGCCTCGACGAGCGCCTGGCAGGTTCCGAGCGATGCACGTGCTGCAACCGCACGCCGCTCGTCGGCGAGCACGTCTACGTCTATCAGTCGGGTGTGATCGCGTGTGCGCTCTGTCGCCGGCGTCAGCGGGAGAGTCCGGTCCAGACCCGCGTCGTCCACGGCCCGGAATTCGGCCACACGATGCGGATCACCGATCACCGAGCGGCCGCCTGAAGCGGTCCTCTCAGGCCGCGCCAAAAAACATAAACTCCCGGCCGTGGAGCCGTTCACGGTCACGACAACGATCGCGAAGCCGCGCGAGCAGGTCTACGAGTACCTCGCCGACATCGCCAACCACCCCGAGTTCACCGACCACTACCTGGTCGACTGGCACCTGACCCGAGTCGACACCCACGGGCTGGGCGCCGGGGCCCGATTTCGCAGCAAGGCGCCGCTGAACCGGTTCGCCTGGGGCGACGTCACCTTCGCCGAGATGCAGCCGCCGTTCAAGATCGTCGAACGGGGCCGGGGCGGCAAATACAACCGGATCCGGATGGTGGGCACCTATACGCTCTCGCCCGGCGCGGGGGACACGACCCGGGTGCAGTACACGTTCGAGACCGTGCCCTCGCAGCTGTCGGACAAGCTGCTCGATCTGTTCGGAGGACGCTCGTGGAACAAGCGCAACGCCGCCAAGGCGATGCGCCGCCTGCGGTCGATCCTCGAGGAGGGCCGCGACCGCGGCAAGCGCGTAACGGTGCAGGCTGAGTGACCGCTTCGACGCCGGGCGAGCATTCGTGCACCCTCCGGCAATGAGGGCACATGTATCGCGGCCCCGGATGGTCGTCATGCTGCGTCCTCGAAGCCTCGCGCAGCGCTGCTGCGCCACGGCTTCTGCGTCCTTGCCTGCCGACCCCCGGGTCTCGCGCTCCATGCACCCTGATTACCGGACGGCACACTAAACTCCTGCAGCCGTGAGAGCCCGCGTGTTCGCAATCTCCTCCGCCTTGGTGCTCGCGCTGTTTGTCAGCGCGTGCGGGCACACGCAGGCGTCGCTTCACGTCGCCGACGCCAACAACATCGGCGGCTACGTCGACGCTGGGCCGATCACCTACCAGCTGCAGATCTCGCGGATCCTGAACCCGTACAGCGTCGAGGATTCCCAGTATCTGAAGGGGCTGCCGCTGGGTACCCCGCCGCTAACCGCCGACCAGTACTGGTACGGCGTCTTTCTGTGGGCCAAGAACCAGACCAAGCAGGCGGCCTACACCACCGATAACTTCGTCATCACCGACACCGAGAACACGCACTACTACCCGGTGAAGCTGAACTCCGACCTAAACGCCTTCGCGTGGACCTCGCAGAAGCTCTTCCCGCTGCAGGTCGAGCCAGGGCCGGACACGACCGCGAGCGACGGGCCCACGCAGGGCGGGCTGCTGCTGTTCCGGATCGGCAGCTCGGCCTACGCCAACCGCCCGCTTACGCTCCACATCCTCAGCCCGGAGAACGTCTCGCTGGCGACGATCTCGCTCGACCTTTGAGCGACGACGAAGACCGTTGGAAGTCAAGCGAGCAACCCGCCCGAGGGCCGTCGGCGCCCAATACGATGCGATTCGACCCGCTGGCGACCGGGCTGGGCGTGTTCTTTGCGATCGCGATCCCGGTGTTCGTAGTCGGCTACACCCGCCCGGCGGGCGTCAACGGCCTGATCATCGGGCTCGGGATCGTCGTCGGGCTGGTGGCCGGGGTGCTGGCGACAATCTGGCTCGCCCACCGCGACGGCAACGTGTGGCGCGGGCCGCAGCTGTAGCCCTGGTGGTCGCGCTGCTCGCGGCCGCGGCGCCGGCGGCGGCGAGCGCGGGCTGGGGCAGGCCGTTCGAGCTCGTCAAGCCGGGGACGCTCGACTACCTGCCGACCCAGCTCGCGTTCTCGCGTTCCGGGGCGGCCGCCGCCGGGCTCGCGATCGGCGACCTCGACACGCCGGGCAGCACCCAGGCCTATCTCGTGTCGCGTTCGCCCCGCGGCGCGGTCGGCGCGCCGCACAAGCTCTCCGGTGCGAGCGAGGTCATCGCGCTCGGCTACGCCGGTTCGTCGCTCGAGCTGCTGGCCGGGACGACCCCTGGCGGGCTCGACTGCTGCAGCGCCGTGCAGGCGCTGAGGGTCTCGGGGCGCGGCGCGGTGCAGAGGCACCAGACGCTCGTCAGCGGGCTGACCGGCGCGACGCTTGGCCAGCTGATCGCTCTCGCGGACGGGCGCATGGTGGCGGCGGTCGCGACCGAGGGGGGCGTGTGGGCGACGCAGTCGAGCAAGCGGGGCGTGTTCGCGGCCAAGCGGCGACTGACGGGCGCGGCGCAGTCGCCGCAGTCGCTCACGGCCGCGTGGCTCGGTGGCGAGAACTCGCTCGTCGCCTGGACCGCGGCCAGCGGCCCCGCCGGTTCGGCCACGCCACGCTCGATCTACTACTCGCTCGGCTCCGAGAGCGGCGGTCCCCGCCACCCGCACTCGCTGCTCCAGGTGGCCGCCGGCCACCGGATCGATCAGCTCGCGGTGGCTCGTCGCGGCTCGAGCGCGACCGCCGCCTGGATCGAGAGCTACAGCGACCGCCGGGGCGCGTTTCACTCCCAGGTCATGGCCGCCGACTTCGGCGCTCGCCACCCGACGTCGCGCACGCTCTCGGCCGGCGGCGGCCAGGCTGCCGGCCTCAGCCTCGCGTCCGATGCGGCCGGCGCCCAGGCCGTTGCCTGGGAGTCCTGCACCAGCGCCGGCTCCTGCACCGTTCGCGCGGCAACGCGCGGCCCGAACGGACACTTCGGCCACGGCGCCCTGCTGGGGCTGATCGACGCATCGCAGACCCCGTCGGTCGCGGTCGGGCCGAGTGGCCAAGTCATCGTCGGCTGGGTGCGGGCCGGCCACCCGGTGGCGGCGGTCGGCTCGGCCTCGAGCGGGCGCTTCGGCGCACCGCACGTTCTGTCGGCGACGACCTTTGCGCTCGATCTGACGGCCGCCTTCGGCCCCCGTCGTGACGCGCTCGTGGCGTGGACGCAGGGCACGCTGAACCCGAGCGTCGTGGCCGCCGATTACCGGGCGCCGTAACCGCCTCCACGCAGCGCGATCGGTGAGGGGCGTCCGGACAGCGCCGGCAGGCTAGTGCGAGAGCGCCGATTCGAGGATCTGGCGCACCGGCGGCGCCGCGGCGGCGCCCCCGAACCCCTGGTTGGGGAACAGCGCTCCGACCACGTACTTGGGGTGCGGGACCGGCGCGTAGGCCACGAACCACGCGTCGGTGTTCTGGGCGATGCTCGCCCCGGGGCTGGCCGTGTCGGTCAGCTCGGCGGTGCCGGTCTTGCCGGCGACCACGACCCCGGGGATCTGGGCTGTGGTCCCGGTGCCCTCGTCGACGACGGCGATCATCATCTGCTGGACTTCGTGCGCGACTCGCGGGCTGGTGACGTGGACGAATTGCGGCTTGGCGCCGGCTAACAGGGTCGGGATCGGGCGCTTGCCCGCGTCGGCGATCGTCGCGGCGACGTCGGCCATCTCGAACGGAGTCGTCTGGACGAGTCCCTGGCCGATCGCCGAGGAGCCGACCGAGGTCGCGCCGCCGATCTTGCTCGCCGAGGGGATCGTGCTCTCGGCGGCGCCCGGGATCGACGATGGCTGGTCAAATCCGAACCGCTGGGCCGTCGCGACCAGCCGCTTGGCGCCGAGCTTGACCCCGAGTGGGGCGAACACCGAGTTGCAGGAGACGGCGAACGCGTTCAACAGCGTCCCTCCGCATGCCTCGCCGTCGGAGTTCTGCAACGTGAAGCCGCCCACGTCGGCGGAGGTCGCGACCGGATAGGTGGTCGAGAGCGTCGTGATCCCAGCCTGCAGCGCGCCGGTGGCGGTGATGATCTTCATCGTCGAGCCCGGCGGCTGAAGCGCCGAGTAGGCGATCCCGGCGAGCGCCAGCACCGCACCCGTGCGCGGGTTCATGACCGTGATCCCCGCGTAATTGCCGCCCATCGCCGCCACCGCAGAGCTCTCGATCGACGGCGAGATCGTCGTCTTGATGGGCTTGGCTGCGACCGGTGCGGCGGAGGCGAGCACGCGGTGGCCGGCGAGCAGCCTGCCGCCCGGAGTGCCGGCGAGCTGCGACTCGAACACCCGCTCGAGCCCATCGGTTCCGACTTTGGCGTTGGGCGGATAGCCGGCCGCCTCATACACGGTTCGGTCGGCCTTCGGGATCGGTCCCAGTGTTCCGACTATCTGCTCGGCGACCGCGGGAATCGGAGACGTCCGATCGTGCCCCTCGGCGAGCGGCGTGCCATCGCTCGCCAGCAGGGTCCCTCTGGGCGGGAGCCGCATCGCCCGTCGCAGGCGCTCGCCCGGCCGCAGGCCGGGGAACAGCATCGAGGGAGTCAGCTTGACCCGCGCGCCCGAACCGCTGCCGGTGAACGGCACCACCAGGGTCTCGCGCAGTGGACCCCAGATCTTGGTGTGGACGGCCATCTTGACCGCGATCGCGTCGCCGTTTGCGCTGCCGACGCTGATCGGCCGAAGCGAGGTCAACGTGGCCGTCGATGCGTCCGCCGTCAGCTCGTGGATGAATCGCGCCTGGGACGCGTGCCCGCGCGACCCGGCGTCGAGCAACTCGTACATCTTCGCGTAGTCGTTGTGCTCCCAGGCGGTCACGTACTGGCTCACGAGATGGCGCTCGGCGCGGCCTGGTCCGGTCGCCAGCACGGCGCCGGCCGCGAACGCCGCCGCCGCCAGCGCGATCACCGGAATCCCGCGTTTGAGCAGCCTCCGGCGCCTCGCCCTTCGCCGACTTGGGCGGGGTCTGCGCGCCACTATGACACCGCTTTGGATCACCCCAACGGTGAAAGGTAGAAGATGCAGCCCAATAATTGGGCGGGGGCTAGCATTTTCTGATCTCCACGATTGACTGGCTGATCGTCGTTTTCACTTTCCTGCTCGCCCTCTACGGGTACGTGCAGGGCTTTATTGTCGGTGCGCTGTCGCTGCTCGGATTCGCTGTCGGGGCATTCATCGGCACGCGTCTGGCGCCGCTGCTGCTCAACCAGGGAGCCCGCTCGCCGTACGCGCCGCTGCTCGGACTCGTGGGCGCGCTGCTCGTCGGTGGCGTGCTCGCGAGTGGGATGGAAGGGGTCGGGGCCCGCGTGCGGTCGGGACTGCGCGTGGCCGGGCTGCGGAAGGTCGATGGCCTGCTCGGGGCGCTGCTGACCGCATGCGTTGGACTCGGGATCGCCTGGATCGTGGGGGCCGTCGCGCTTCAGTCGGCGGGCTCGCCGGTGCTGCGTCAGGACGTCGAGAGCTCGGCGATCCTGACCGAGCTTGACCAGCTGCTGCCGCCGTCCGGACCGATCCTGAACGCGCTCGCGCGCTTTGACCCGCTGCCGTCGGTCAATGGTCCGGCCGCCAACGTGCCGGCGCCGACGAGCGGGATCCTCGCCTCGGGCGGCGTGCGCGACGCCGGCGCGAGCGTCGTGCGCGTGTTCGGCACCGCTTGCGGCCTCGGCGTCGAGGGCAGCGGCTGGGTTGCGGCCCCGGGCATCGTCGTCACGAACGCCCACGTCGTCGCGGGCGAGTCCGACACCGCGATCCAGGTCAGCGGCGTCGGGCCCGGGAAGTCGGCCGAGGTGATCGGATTTGACCCGCATGACGACGTCGCGGTGCTATCGGTGGACGGGCTCGACGCTCCGACGCTGGGGATGGCATCGAACGCGCACGTCGGGATGTCGGCGGCGATCCTCGGGTACCCGCTCGACGGCGCGTTCAACGCCCAGCCGGCGCGCGTCGGGCAGACGAGCACGGTCAGCACCGAGAACGCTTACGGCGACGGGCACGTGCTGCGGACGATCACCGCGCTGCGCGGCCGCGTGCGGCCGGGCAACTCCGGCGGCCCGCTGGTCGACTCCCACGGACGGGTGATCGCGACCGTGTTCGCGGCGTTGACGGGAACGGCGCGCCCGGGTGGGTTCGCGGTCCCGGACCCGGTCGTGCGCGCGCAGCTCGCCAAAGCGCTCGCCCATCGTCAGCCCGTGGCGACGGGTCACTGCGGCTGAGTTGAGAAGGGAACGCCGTGGCGGGCGGCGGTCTGCGTCGCCGCCCGCCTCAGGCGTTCATTGCCCCCGGACGTTCCTCGGCCATCTGCTGCACCACATCCAGCCCCAGCGCCCCCAGGAGCTGCGGGTGGTGATGCGCGAGGTGCTGCTGAGCCGCGTCGAAGAGTTCCAGCTCGGAGTCGCCACTGAGCTGCGCCCCGCAGTCACAGTAGGCGATCCGGGTGGGCTCTTCGTTGATCGGAGTCATGTCTCGTCGAACAAGCGGCGGCAGTACGCGAAGTACTCGTGAGACCACTTCGCAGGTCGTCCCATGTGGCCCCCGGTGAGCCACAGTTCGGAACCCTGTCGAATCGACGTTGGCGATACGTTTCCAAAACATTGCCAACACCCAGAGCTAGCGAGAGGAGCCGAATCCAGCTCTGCGGTCGCCTGTCGGTCGAGATTGACGGCGTCGAGCTGGCGGGATCGCTGCGGGGCAAGCAGGTACCGCTGTTGTTTGCCTATCTGGTGCTCAACCGCGAGCGCCCGGTAGGGCGCGAGGAGCTAATCGGGGCGCTGTGGCCCGACCACGCCCCCCAGTCGCAGGATGCGGCCCTGCGGACGCTGCTTTCGAGGTTGCGCTCGTCCTTGGGCCGTGATGCCTTGGTAGGACGCGATGAGCTCGTGCTCGAGCTCCCGCAACCCGTCTGGATCGACATCGAGGCCGCGGCACCGCATGTCGAGCGCGCCGATCGGGCGCTGCAGGCCGGCGACCCGCGTGGCGCCTGGGCGCTCGCGCAGGTTCCGCTCAACATCGCCGGCCGCGGGCTGCTGCCCGGCTCACAGGCAACCTGGCTCGACCAGCGGCGCGACGAGTTGGCCGACATCCGCCTGCACGCGCTGGAGGTGCTCGCCCGCGCGGGCCTGGCACTCGGGGGCACTCAGCTCGTGTCCGCCCAACGGGCCGCGCGGGCGCTGATCGACGCCGCTGAATACCGCGAGTCGGGCTACGTGTTGTTGATGCAGTCGCTCGAGGCACAGGGAAACGTCGCCGAGGGGCTGCGCGTCTACGAGCAGCTGCGGACCCTGTTGCGGGACCTCGGCACGATCCCCTCGGCGGAGGCGATCGCGGTCCACAAGGCACTGCTGCGTCCCCCGTCCCAACCCGAGCCCAGCGGACGTGGGGCGCCACCCACGCATACCGAGCCGGCGTCGGAGCCGATCCCGCTGCCGGCCGAGCTCGGAGCGCTGTCGGCGCCGGAGATGATCGGTCGCGTGTCCGAGCTCGAGGACCTCGAGCGGTGGCTCGCCGACGCCGGACACGAGGGCGACTCGGACCATCGAAAGGAACGTCTGCTGCTGCTCAGCGGCGACCCCGGCGTCGGCAAGACCCGGCTGCTCGCCGAGACCGCGAAGCGCGCGCACGCGGACGGGGCGCTGGTGCTGGCGGGCCGCGCTCCGGAGGAGACGCTGGTCGCGTTCCAGCCGTTCCTGGAGGCTCTCGGCCACTACATCGTGGAGGCGCCGCTCGACGAGCTGCGCGCGACCATGCGGCAGCACGGCGCCGAGCTCGCACGGCTGGTCCCGGTGCTGCGTCGGCGGCTCCCGGAGCTGCGGCCGACCGACGAGGGGGACTCCGAGACGGAGCGCTACCGGCTGTTCGAAGCCGTCGTCGGACTGCTCGGCGACCTGTCGGACTCGAGCTCGGTGCTGATCGTGATCGACGACCTGCACTGGGCCGACCGTCCGACGCTGATGCTGCTGCGTCACCTGGCTCGCTCGCCGCGGCCGGGCCGGTTGTCGATCGTCGGCGCCTACCGCTCGACCGAGCAGTCGAGCGAGGGCTTCTCGGCCGCGATCGCGAACCTGCGCCACGAGCGGCTGCTGAAGCAGATCGAGCTCGCCGGCCTCCCCGAGCGCGATGCGGCGCGGCTGGTCGGGCTCCGGGTCGGCCGGGCGCCGTCGGCCGACTTTTCGCGCGCGCTGTACGACGAGACGGAGGGGAACCCGTTCTTCATCGAGGAAATGCTCCGTCATCTCCAGGACTCGGGCGTCGAGGTGGCGAGCGCCGGGGCCTACGACCTGCAGCGCTTCGGCCTGCCCGACGACGTCCGCGAGGTGATCTTGCGCCGGCTGGCCAACCTCGGCGAGCACACCGTCGAGGCGATGAGCGTGGCTGCGGTGATCGGGCGCGAGTTCGACGCGGCCCTGCTCGAGGACGTGCTGGGATTCGACGAGGAGAGCTTCCTCGGCGCGCTCGAGGAGGCGCTGCGCACCGGACTCGTGGGGGAGTCGCCGACGACGCCCGGCCGGTACAGCTTCTCGCACGCGCTGATCCGCGAGACGCTGTACGAGGGCATGTTCAGCACGCGCCGCGCCCGCATCCACCGTCGAGTCGGGATCGCGCTCGAGCAGCAGGGGGACGATCGAAACACCAACGCGCTCGCGCACCACTTCACGCGCGCCGCCGAGCCGCAGTACGCCGAGCGCGCGATCCGGTATGCGCTCGCCGCGGGAGAGCAGGCCGGCGCGATGCTGGCCCACGAGCAGGCCGCCGACCATTACGCGCGGGCGCTCGAGGTCCTCGAGCAATTCGAGCCCGAGGCGCTCGCACGGCGTTGTGAGCTGCTGCTCGAACTGGGCGAGGCGCGCGTTCGCAGCGGCGAGCGCCCGCGGGCGTGGCCGGCGTTTCGCGAGGCAGCGACGCTCGCGGCGCGGCTGGGCGACGGTGACGCGCT
Organism: uncultured Solirubrobacterales bacterium; assembly: GCA_963788005.1. Classification (GTDB taxonomy): domain Bacteria; phylum Actinomycetota; class Thermoleophilia; order Solirubrobacterales; family Solirubrobacteraceae; genus Palsa-465. The sequence goes on from CAWBFH010000012.1 coordinate 69,685, forward strand.
CGCGCGAGCGGCGATCGGCGCCTCGCGCCGCTATCTGCAGCCGCCGGGGGTCGTCGACCACGAGCTGATCGGGATGCTCGACCAGGCGCTGGCGATGGCCAGCGGCCGTGCCACCGTGACCCGCGTCAGCTTGCTCTCGCGGCTCTGTGGGGCGCTCTACTACTCCGAGGAGCGAGACCGGATGCAAGGTCTCAGCGCCGAGGCGACCGAGCTCGCGGCCGCGCTCGACGACCCCGAGGCGATCGCGCTTGCCGCCGCGGCGCGCCGGCGCGCTTACTGGGATCCCGACCACCTCGAGCAGCGGCTGGCCGACTCGGGTCGGCTCGTGCGTGCGGCCACCGAAGCCGATGACATCGAGCTGATCCTCCAGGGCAACGCGTGGCTCGCGGTCGACATGCTCGAGCACGGCGATCTGGCCGGACTCGAGGCCCAGGTCCAGGCCTTCACGGCCGGGGCCCGCGAGCTGCGCCAGCCGCTGTACCTGTGGCAGGTGGCGGTCTGGCGGGCGATGAGGGCGCTGCTGGCGGGCCACCTGAGCACCGCCGAGCGGCTCGCATCGGAGGCGTTCTCGGCCGGGATCAGGCCCGAGGGCATCACTGCGACGCAGTACTACGCGATCCAGCTGCTGGGGATCAGGCGCGAGCAGGGGCGGATGGGGGAGCTCGAGTCGTCACTGCGCGAGCAGCTCGACGACAATCCGCGCCGCCCGGCCTGGCGTGCCGCGCTCGCGACATTGCTGGTCGAGACGGGGCGCCTCGACGAGGCTCAGATCGAGTTCGATCGGCTCGTCGGCGACGGATCCGGCGAGGTCCCGCGCGACGGCGACTGGATCGTCGCGACCGTGCTGCTGGCCGACATCGCGGCGGCCCTCAACGACGGCGCGCGGGCGGCGGTCCTGCATGAACTGTTGCTGCCGTTCGCCGATCGCACGGTCGTGATCGGGCTCGGGACGGTGTGCCTGGGATCGGTCGCGCGCTACCTCGCCCGGCTCGCGGTCGTGACCGGCGATGACCGCGCCGGCGGCCATTTCGAGCACGCGCTGGAGGTCAACCGTGGGCTGCAGGCATCGGTCCAGCTCGCCCATACGCAGTTGGATTACGCGCATTGGCTCGGCCCCGGGACCGAGTCGCGCGCACTGGTGGCGGCGGCGCGCGCGACCGCCGATGAGCTGCACCTGCCCGCGGTCGCCCGCCGCGCGGCGGAGATGTAGCTTCGCTGAGGCCCGGGACGGTTCTGCCGCCGGTCCGACAGCGTCGCCTCGGGTCCGTGACCGGCAGGCTCGTTCACCAGGGGACTTGAACGGGGCGCTACCCTGCCCACCCATGCCCATGACGCTCGTGATCGCAGAAAAGCCGTCCGTCGGACGCGACCTCGTTCGCGTGCTTCCGGGACAGTTCACCAAGGCCGAGGGATACCTCGAGGGGCCCGAGCACGTGGTCACCTGGGCGGTCGGCCATCTGGTCGCACTCGCCGATCCCGATGAATACGACGACCGGTTCAAGAAATGGCGGATGGCCGATCTCCCGATCGTCCCCGAGCAGTTCAAGCTTGTCGTGCGCGACGAACGCTCCAAGAAGCAGATGAACGTTGTCAAGCGCCTGCTCGGCCGCGACGACGTCGACCTCGTCATCAACGCCTGTGACGCCGGCCGCGAGGGCGAGCTGATCTTCGCCTATCTGTACGAGAAGTCCGGCTCGCGCAAGCCCGTGCAGCGGCTGTGGCTGAACTCGATGACGCGCGCGGCGATCGAGGCAGGTTTCGCGGAGCTGCGTCCCGGCACGGAGCTGGCCTCGCTCGAGGCCGCGGCGCGATCGCGCTCGGAGGCCGACTGGATCGTCGGGATGAACTCCACTCGGGCGGCCACGATACGGCTGCGCTCGTCGTTCGACGGCGCCGTGTCGCTCGGGCGAGTGCAGACGCCCACGCTCGCGATCCTCGCCCGCCGCGAGGAGGAGATCCGGGCGTTCAAGCCCGAGCCCTACTGGATCGTCGACGCGGAATTCGACCCGGTCACCAACGGTCCGCGCCGCTACGAGGGCCGCTTCTACGCAGGATCGAACCCGCGCATGAAGACGGCCGACGAGGCCAAGGCCGTCGTCGCCGCCTGCACCGGCCAGACCGGCACGATCACCAAGCTCGAGAAGACCGAGCGCAAGGAGCGCCCGCCGCTGCTCTACGACCTCACCTCGCTGCAGCGCGATGCCAACAGCCGCTTCGGGTTCTCCGCCCGGCGGACGCTGGCGGCGGCGCAGCGGCTGTACGAGGAGCACAAGGCGCTGACGTACCCGCGCACCAACTCGCGCTACCTGACCCAGGACATGATCTCCGAGATCAAGCCGATCGCGCAGCTCGTCGGCGAGCGCGCCGAGTACGCGCAGGCCTCGCGCTACGTCCTCGGGCTCGACGTGCTCCCGCTCGGCCGGGTGGTCAGCGACGCGAAGGTCACCGACCACCACGCGATCATCCCGACGCGGGCCGAGTCGCACCCGGTCGACAAGATGAACGACGACGACAAGCGGATCTACGACCTCGTCGTCAAGCGCTTTCTGGCGATCTTCCATCCCGAAGCCGTGTTCGAGAACACTCGCGTCGAGACGACCGTCGCCGAGCACGTGTTCCGCACGCGCGGCAAGGTGATGCTCGTCCCCGGCTGGCGCGGCGTATACGGCGAGAGCGCTGACGCCGACCCGTCCGGCAGCGGCGAGGACGACGAGGGGCGCGAGCAGCAGCTTCCGAAGCTCGAGCGCGACGAGACGGTCTCGGTGCTCGAGATCGGCTCCGAGGAGAAGGAGACCAAGCCCCCCCGCCGCTACAGCGAGGGCGCGCTGCTGGCGGCGATGGAGACCGCCGGCAAGCTCGTCGACGAGGACGAGCTGCGCGAGGCGATGAAGGACTCGGGGATCGGCACGCCCGCGACGCGGGCCGCGATCATCGAGCGGCTCTTGCAGGTCGGCTACATCGAGCGCGACGCGCGGGCGCTGGTCGTGACCGAGAAGGGTCTCAACGTGATCCGGCTGCTCGGCGAGCACCCGCTCACGAGCCCGGGCCTGACCGGCGATTGGGAGCATCGGCTCGCCAAGATCGAGACCGGCGAGGACTCGCGCGAGGCCTTCATGGGCGACATCGTCAGGTTCACCGAGGACACGGTCGGCGAGCTCGACTCCAAGCTCAAGGATGTGCGGATTCCGCGCGCCAACCTCGGGCCGTGCCCCGTATGCGGGCGGGACATCATCGAGAACCGCAAGGGCTACTCGTGCTGGTCGCGCGAGGACCCGGGCTGCGGGTTCGTGATCTGGAAGGGCAAGGCGGGCAAGCAGCTGCCGATCGCGGTCGCCCGCGAGCTGATCAAGACCGGCCGCACCGAAAAGGCCGTCACCGGCTTCAAGGGCCGCTCGGGCAAGAGCTTCCGCGCCCGGCTCGCACTGCAGCAGAACGAAGACGGCAAGTGGCGGGTCGAGTTCGACGAGCCGTGGGCGAAGGAGGGCGCCAAGCCGCCCGAAGCCGAGGCGGAGGCCGACGGCGCGGTGGCGGAGGTCGACGCGCAGCAGTCCGCGGCCGCGTGACGGACGCCGAGCGGGTCGCCTTCTGCGACCTGCGCGCGGCCCACGCGGCGCGCGCCGAGGCGACCGAGGCGGCCCTGCTGCGGGTCGCGCGCTCGGGTAGGTACGTGCTCGGGCCCGAGCTCGAGGCGTTCGAGCAGCAGTTCGCCCGGTGCTGCGGCGTCGCGCACGCGGTCGGGGTCGCCAGCGGGACCGATGCGCTGGCACTGATCCTCCGCGCCGCTCGGATCGGTCCCGGCGACGAGGTCGTCGTACCCGCCTACACCGCCGCGGCGACGTGGATGGCGGTCGCCTCGGTCGGGGCGACGCCGGTCGGCGCCGACGCCGAGGATGTCTCGGGACTGGTCGATGCGCGCGCCGTCGAGACCGCCGTGTCGGCCAGGACGGCGGCGATCGTCGGCGTGCATCTGTTCGGCCGCCTGGCCCCGATCGCGGCGCTGCGCTCGATCGCCGCCCGCCACGGACTGCTGCTGATCGAGGATGCGGCGCACGCCGCGGGCGTCGACGAGGGCGCGGGTCCCGCCGGATCGCTCGCCGGCGCCGCGGCGTTCTCGTTCTATCCGACCAAGACGCTCGGGGGGCTCGGTGACGGCGGCGCAGTCTGCACCGGTGACGCGGCGCTCGCCGAGTCGGTGCGGCGGCTGCGCTCCTACGGCTGGTCTGAGTGGCAGGGCCAGGCGCCGACGCCGGGCGTCAACTCGCGGCTCGACGAGCTCCAGGCCGCGATTCTGCGCCGCCGCTTGACCGACCTGCCGCAGACGCACGCCCGCCTGCGCTCGATGGCGCAGGCTTATCGCGACCGGCTTCGCGCGCACCCGGCGCTCGGACTGCCGCGGCCCGCCGCCACCTGGCGAGTCGCCGTGGCACCAGTTCGTCGTACGGTTCGCCGACCGCGATTGGCTGCGCGCGCAGCTCGACGGCCGCGGGATCGGCACTGCGGTCCACTACGACCCGATCCCACCGCGCCTGGAGACGTTTGCGGGAGCTGGTGGCTTTCCGGTCGCGCAACGGCTGGCGGCCGAGGCGGTCAGCCTGCCGTTCGACGCCTGGCTGACCGACGCTCAGCTCGAGCGCGTGTCCGAGGCGCTGGTCGCGGCGCTCGGCAGCGCCGCCCGGCGCAGCTCCGCCCTGTCGCGGATGTGATCTCCGGGGTCGTGCGCGGCGTCGGCGAACACGAGGATCGCCACCCCGTCATCCTGGGCCTCGATCTCGAGCCACGTCAGCCTCGGGACGTGAAGGGTGTCGCCGCCGCCAAGCCGGATCCGCTCGCAGGCGCGGCCGTCGTCGACGGTCAGCATCGCGCGCCCGGAGATCCCGACCAGGAATCGCTGCTGGGTGCGGCACGCGTGGCCGGCCCGGCGGGTGCCGGCGGGCAGCTCGGACAGGACGTAGGCGCGGGCGGCCTCGAACGGGATCGTGGCGTTCTCGACCAGCGTCAACTTGCCGCGCGGATCGGTGAACACCGGCGCGGCCCCAGAGGTTGCCCGCACGCTCCCCTCGTCACCCACTGCCCGCGATCCTACCGCCGAGTCGGATGCGATGCTTGCGACGATGGGGCGCCTCAGAACGCGGATCCGGACCCGGCTGTGGCCGACCCGCCGACTGTTCGAGGGCCGCCATCTGGAGCTCGCCCACCAGATCACCGAGCTGCGGGCGCTCGTCGATCAGGCCGCCGAAGAACAGCGCGCCCGGCTGGTGGCGCTCGACGCTTCGCAGCAGCGCCTGGCCGCGGCGCAGGCGGAGCTCCGGACGCGGCTGCGGCGGACGCAGGCCTTGACGGCGAGGGCCTACGAGGCCCAACAGCGATGGCCCGCGCTGCTCGAGGCGGCGCGCGCGGAGCCGTCGTACGCGCGGGCGTATGAGGAACCCGAACCGCTGGTGAGCGTCGCCGTCTCGACGTACCACTCGCCCGACACGTTGTGCGAGCGGGCGCTGGCCTCGGTGCTCGCGCAGACCCACGCTCGGTGGGAGGCGATCGTCGTCGGTGACCACTGCACCGACGACACGGCGGAGCGCGTCGCCGCGCTGGGCGACGAGCGGATCAGATTCGTGAACCTGGCGGTCCGTGAGAACGATCCGAAGGACCCGTGGGAGCGGTGGGCGGTGAAGGGAAGCGTTCCCCGCTCGACGGGCGTCGAGCTTGCCACGGGCAGCTGGATCGCTCCGCTCAGCCACGATGACGCCTGGGACCCCGACCACCTGACAACGCTGCTCGAAGCGGCCCGCGAGACGCGCGCCGAGGTCATCTACTCGGCGATGCGAGCGGTCGATTCCGACGTCATCGCAGCCGCTTGCCGGTCGCTGCGATCGGCGCGTGGCCGCCGCGCGTGAGCCAGTTCGGCTGGCAATCGTCGATCTTCAACGGCGCGCTGCGGTTCCTGCGCTACGACCGCGTATGCGCGCTCGCGTCGGAGCCCAACGACTGGAACCTCGCGCGCCGGGCATGGGAGGCGGGGGTTCGCTTTCACTTCGTGCCGCGTGAGACCTCGTCGCTCTACGTCTGGCCCTCTTACGAGCGGATCGTCGCCGAGCTCGCGGCCGCCGGCCTGCCCGCCGAGGCGATGGCGTATCCGTGAGGTTCATCCTCTACGCCGCCGGCACGCTGCACGCCAGCGAGCTGGCCGAGTCCGCCCGTCGCCTTGGCTGGGAGCTCGTGGCGGCCGTGCGCAACATGCCGGAATTCCCCGTGCCGGGAGACGTCGCACCGGTCGTTGACGTCGACGACCTGTCGCCCGAGATGCTCGGGCTCCCGTTCGCCGTTGCACAGACGACACCCGACCAGCGCCGCGCGGCGATCGCCGATGCGCACCGCCGCGGTTTTGCGACCGCCGCGACGGTCATCGACCCGACCTCGACCGTCGCCTCGACCGCCGCTCTCGGAACCGGATGCTACGTCGGCGCTGCGGCCGTGCTGGGTGCGGCGGTCCGCGTCGGCGCCGGCTGCCTGGTCAACCGGTCGTGCTCGATCGCTCACCACGTCGTGCTCGGAGATCATGCGACCACCGGTCCCGGCGTCGTCGTCGCCGGCAGCTGCCGGATCGACGACGAGGCGTTCCTCGGCACCGGTGCGGTCCTCGCGCCCGAGGTCCACGTCGGCGAGGGCGCGGTGGTCGGGGCCGGGGCGGTCGTGCTCTCCGACGTCGAGCCGCGGACCGTGGTGGTCGGCAATCCCGCCCGCCTGCTGCGCCGCCGCTGAAGCCAGGATCGAGCCGTCATCGGCCCGCGCCACCATAGGGGGGATGCCACTCGAGCTCGTGATCGGACCCGCCAACTCGGCCAAGGCCGGCGAAGTGCTGGGCGCCTACGCCGCGGTCGCGCCGCGCGGTGCGGTGCTCGTCGTGCCGACCTCGGTCGACGCCGATCACTACCGCCGCGAGCTCGCCGGCTCGGGCGTCGTGTTCGGCTCGGTGCTGACGTTCGCAGGTCTGGCGCGCGAGATCGCGGGGCGCACCGGTTACGTCGCGGCGACGGTCTCCGAGCTCCAGCGCGATCGGATCCTGCGTGAGGCGGTGGCGCGGCTCCCGCTCGCCGCGCTCGCCGACTCGAGCCGCGCGCCCGGCTTCCACGTCGCCGCCGGCGAGCTGATCGCCGAGCTCCAGCGCGCGCTGATCACCCCGCAGCGGTTCGTCGCGGCATTGCGCAGCTGGGCCGCACAGGACCAGCGCCGCGCGCCGTACGCCGAGGATCTCGGCGCGATCTACCTCGAGTACGCCCGCGAGCTCGATCGCCGCGGGCGGGTCGACCGCGAGCTGTACGCCTGGCGATCCCTGGATTCGCTCCGCGCGGCGCCGTCCGCCTGGGGGCGCGCCGAGGTCTTCTTCTACGGTTTCGACGAGCTCACCCCGCTCCAGCGCGACGCGGTCGAGACGCTGTCCCGGGTGGCGGGGGTCGACGTCACGGTCTCGCTCACCTACGAGCCGGGCCGCCCGGGGTTGCAGGCGCGCGCCGAGGCCGTCCAGGAGCTGACCCCGCTGGCGGAGCGCATCCGCGAACTGCCCGCGCTCGACGAGCACTACGCGCCGGCGTCACGGGCCGCGCTGCACCATCTCGAGCGCAGCCTGTTCGACGCGGGTGCCGAGCGGATCGACCCCGGCGACGCGGTCGCCCTGCTCGAGGGCGGCGGCGAGCGCGCCGAGGCGGAGTTGATCGCCGGCGAGGTGCTCGCGCTACTCCGCGACGGCGTGCGCGGCTCGCAGATCGCCGTCGTCGCGCGCTCGCTACCGGCGGCCGCGCCGCTGATCGAGAGCGTCTTCGGCGAGTACGGGATCGCCGTCCGTCGCGCGCGCGAGCTGGCGCTCTCGCACACACCGCTGGGCCGCGCGTTGCGCGGCGCGGTGCGCGCGGCGCTGCTGCAGGAGGGGCGCCCCGAGGACCTGCTCGACTTCCTGCGCGCCCCGGGGCTGCTCGCCCGGCCCGAGGTCGCGGACCTCGTCGAGGCGCGGATCAGGCGCGAAGGCGTGCGCACCGTCGCCAAGGCCCGTGAGTACGTCCGGCGCGAGCTCGAACCGCTCGAGGCGCCCGCGTTCGACGCGCTCGACTCGCTCGATGCGCTCGCCGTGGCCGCCGATCCCGCCGGCGAGTTGTGCGATCTCGGGCGGCGCCTGTTCGCCGCGCCGCACCGCGCATTGGCGCCGCTGCTCGGTGACGGCGATGCGCTCGACGCCGCCGCGCTCGCGGCGCTGACCCGCGCGGTCGATGAGCTCGAGCAGCTCGGACTTGCCCCGGCCGGCCCCGAGCTGGGCGCCCTGCTCGACGAGCTCGTGATCGCGCCCCGCGCGCGGGGAGGCGAGGACGAGATCCTGCTGGCCGAGCCGCTCGAAATCCGCGCCCGGCGCTTTCGGGCGGTGTTCGTCTACGGCCTCCAGGAGGGCGCGTTCCCGATGCCGGCGCGGCCCGAGCCGTTCCTGTCCGACGAGCGTCGGCATGAGCTGGCGCTCTGCTCGGGGCTGCGCCTGCGCCCCTCTGACGAGGCGCTGGACCGTGAGCGCTACCTCCTGTACACCACGCTGTCGCGCGCGACCGAGCGGATCTACCTCAGCTACCGCAGCTCCGACGAGGAGGGCAACGTCGCGCTGCCGTCGCCGTTCATCGCCGACGTGGCGGAGCTGTTCGTCGACGACTGGCCGCAGCGCCGCCGTCGCCGGCTGCTCGCGGACGTCGTCTGGGAGCCCACCGAGGCGCCCACCGACCGCGAGCTCGCGCGGTCGCTCGCGGCGGCCCGCGCGCCGGCCGCCGGTGACGAGCCCGAGCCGGACCGCCGCCTCGGTGGCCCGGCGCTCGAGCGCCTGCGCCACGTCGAGATCCTGTCGGCCGGGGCGCTCGAGTCCTACGCGGACTGCCCCGTCAAATGGCTTGTCGAACGCGAGCTCCGGCCCCAGGCGCTCGAACCCGAATCCGAGGCGATCGTTCGCGGGAGCGTCATGCACGACGTGCTCGAGCGCGTCTTCTCCCAGCTCGGCGAGCCGCTCACGCCGGACTCGCTCGCCCGGGCCCGCGAGATCCTCGACGGCGTGCTCGCCGAGCTCGGCGGGGCGCACGGCGGTCTCGTCGCGCTTGGCGTCGGCCGACCGGAGATCGTCCGCGCCGGGGCGTTGCGCGCGATCGAGGCCGATCTGCGCCGTTACCTCGAGCACGAGGCCAGGACCGGCGCCGGCTGGCGCCCGTACGCGCTCGAGCTCCGGTTCGGCTTCGATGACCTCCCCGATTCGCTGCCGGCGCTGGCACTCGGTGAGGGCGACGGCCGGGTGCTGCTGCGCGGCGTGATCGACCGCGTCGACGCTGATGATGGCGGCCGCGCCGTGGTCCGCGACTACAAGAGCGGCGCCGGCCGATCCGGACACCCGGCGGCGCGCTGGATCGCCGACCGCCAGCTGCAGGTCGCGCTCTACCTGCTGGTGGTCCGCGAGCTGACCGAGCTGGATCCGATCGGCGGCTTCTACCAGCCGTTGCGAGGCGACGATCTTCGCGCTCGGGGGATGTTCGTCAAGGATGCCCAGCCCGGTGGCTGCACGGTCGTCAAGGACGCGCGCGAACGCGACGAGTTCGAGGCGACGCTCGATGAGGCCGGCGTGCGCGCGCTGGCGCTCGCCGCGGCACTGCGCTCGGGGGCAGTCACCCCGTGTCCGCAGACGTGCTCGCGCGATGGCTGTGCGTATCCGGGGATCTGTCGCAGCCAATGAGCGGGCTCGGGAGGGGCCGTAGCCGATGACGGCGCTCGGGACATGGACCGACGAGCAGCGGCGCGCGATCGAGCGCCGCGACGGCGACCTGCTGCTCGATGCGGGCGCCGGCAGCGGCAAGACGTCGGTGCTCGTCGAGCGTTTCGCACGCGCGGTGATCGAAGACGGGATCGATGTCTCGGCGATGCTCGCGATCACGTTCACCGAGAAGGCTGCCGGGGAGCTGCGCGAGCGGATCCGCGCGCGCCTGCGCGAGCTCGGTGCGATCGACCAGGCGCGCGCGACCGAGGGGGCGTTCATCTCGACGATCCATGGCTTCTGTGCGCGGGTCCTGCGCGCCGGCGCGCTCACCGCCGGACTCGATCCGGCGTTCGTCGTGCTCGACGTCGATCAGGCCGATCCGCTCGCGATCGCCGCCTTCGACGAGGCGCTCGCGGACCTGGCGGGCGCCGGCTCCGGGGCGGTGGATCTGGTCGCGGACTACGGCGCCGGTCCGCTGCGGGCGGCCACCCGGTCGATCTACGCACAACTGCGCAGCCGTGGCCAGCGTGTGCCGCGGCTCCCGGTCGGGGCGCCCGACCCCGGTCCCGAGGCTCAGCGCGAGCTCGCGCGCGCCGCGCGGGCTGTCGCCGCCGAGCTCGGGGCGATCGCCGAGCCGAGCGTCAAGGTCCTCGAGGCGCTGGGACGGCTCGAGCGCTGCATTGCGCTGCTCGACGACGAGTCCCTATGGCCGACCGATCTCGACCGCGTCAAGCTGCCGACCAACGGCGCCGCGCTGAGCACGGACGCCTGCGCGGCCTACGGGGAGGCGCTGGGCGCCTACCGCGCCGTGTGCGCGGCCCGGGCGGCCGGTCCGGTCCGTGACCGGCTCGACGCTCTCCTGGCGGCCTTCGGGGCACGCTACGAGGCGCGCAAGCGGGCGATCTCCGGCGTCGACTTCGAGGATCTCGAACTGCTGACGCTCGAGCTGCTTCGCACCGGCCCGGAGCTGCGCGAGGGCTACGCGCGCCGCTTTGAGCGGATCATGGTCGATGAGCTCCAGGACACCAATCGCGTCCAGCTCGAGCTGATCGAGCTGATCGCGAGCTCCAACCTGTTCACGGTCGGCGACGCACAGCAGTCGATCTACCGCTTCCGGCACGCCGACGTGGAGCTGTTCGAGCGACGTGGCGAGGAGCTCGCCGGCCGCGGCGAGCGCGAGACGCTGCGGGTCAACTTTCGCTCGCGCCCAGAGATCCTCGAGGTGCTGAACGCCGCGTTCGAGACCGGGCTCGGCGAGCGCTTCAAGCCGCTCGTCGCCGGGCGCGGCGACGCCGGGGACGACAGCGAGGACCCCCGCGTCGAGCTGCTGCTCGTCGACAAGGGCGCCGATTGGGAGCTCGAAGGGCTCGCGTCGCCGTGGCGGCTGGCGGAGGCGCGTGCGCTCGGCCGCAGGGTGGCCGAGCTGGTCGCGGCCGGAACCGCGCCGGGCGAGATCGTCGTCCTGATTCGTGCGACGACCGACATGCGGGCCTACGAGCGCGCGCTCGAGCAACACGGGCTGCCGACGTACGTGATCGGCGGGCGCGGCTATTGGCTGCATCCCCAGGTGCTCGACATGGTCGCCTACCTGCAGGCGCTCGCCAACCCGCTCGACGAGCAGGCGCTGTACACGGTCTTGACATCGCCGCTCGTCGGCGCGTCGCTCGACGCGGTGGTGGTGCTCGCCGACGAGGCCCGTGAGCGTGCGCGCGATCCGTGGTCTGTCCTGCGGGACCCGTGCGGCGCGCTCGACACGCTCGCGGACGCCGATCGCCGGGCACTCGAGCGCTTCGAGGCCTGGTTTGCCGACCAGCGCGACCGGGTCGCTGGGCGAGGCCTCGAGGAGCTGATCGACGCGCCGCTCGCACTCACCGGCTACGACCTGGAGATGCTCGCGATGCCGGGCGGCCGGCGGCGGCTGGCGAACGTCCGCAAGCTGATGCGGCTGGCGCGCGAGTACGAGCGCGAGCACGGGCCCGACCTGCGCGGCTTCCTGGAGCTGATCGCGCAGCGCGCCGCCGGGCGTGCCGCCGGCGCGCGCGAGAGCGAGGCACCCGTCGAGGGGGAGGGGCTCGACGCGATCCGCCTGATGACGATCCACCGGGCCAAGGGCCTCGAATTCGACACGGTCTGCGTCGCCGATCTCGGGCGCTCCGTGCGGCCCCCGTACGAGCTCGTGCGCGTCGCCGGAGATGGCCGTATCGGCCTGCGATTGGCTCGAAGCGGGCAGGCCGGCCGCGTTTCGGCATGGGATTACGACTCGATCGGCGCGCAGGAGCGCGAGGCCGAAGAGCTCGAGGAACGCCGCCTGTTCTACGTCGCGATGACGCGCGCACGCGAGCGGCTGATCCTCAGCGGCGCGACCAGGTTCGAAGGCTGGGCCGAGCAGCGCTGGACCGGCGGCGGACCGGTGGGCTGGATCGCGCCGGCGTTCGTGCCCGAGCTCGCGGCGCGGCTCGCCGAGGGGGGAGGGGAGATCGCGCTCGGCGGCGCGCGCCTGCGGCTCGCGGTCTCGATCCCGGAGTCGGCTTCGCCCGGAGCGGCCGCGCCGCCGCGGCCGCTGCCACCTGAGCCAGGCCCCACCCCGCTCGAGCCGCCGGCGCGCCCTGTGGCACCGGAGCCCGCGATGTCCGCGCCGCCGGTCGCGACGCTCAGCTACACGTCGCTCGGCGCCTACGCCCGCTGCGGGTACAGGTTCTACGCCGAACGGGTGCTCGGCCTTCCCGCCGCGCCCGTCCCCGCCGCACCCGGTCCGGCGCTGCTCGCACGCCGGGCGGCCGACCGCGGCGTGCTCCTGCACGCGCTGCTCGAGCACCTGGACTTCCGTCGCCCGGTCGCGCCCACCCCACAGGCGATCGCGCTCGCGGCCGCCGGCGCCGGCCTGCGGGCGCCGACGGCCGAGGAGGCCGACGAGTTCGCCGCGCTGGTGACCGTCTTCGCCGCCAGCGAGCTGTGCGCGCGCCTTGGCCGTGCGACCGACGCGCGCCGCGAAGAGCGGTTCGCGTTCGAGCTCGATGGGGTGCTGATCAACGGCGCGATCGACGTCCTCGCGCGGGAGCGCGACGGCGCCACGCTGATCGTCGACTACAAGAGCGATCGGCTCGACGGCGACGATCCGGCCGCGATCGTCGAGAGCACCTACGCCACCCAACGGCTCGTGTACGCGGTCGCGGCGCTGCGCGCGGGTGCACCGCGGGTCGAGGTTGCGCACTGCTTCCTCGAGATCCCCGGGCGGCCGGTGACGGCGAGCTTTGACCGCTCGGAGCTGGCAGGGCTCGAGCTTGCCCTCAGCGAGCTGGCGGCGGGCGTGCTCGCGCGGCGCTTCGAGGTCAGCCCGACCCCGCACCGGGCGCTGTGCGCCGGCTGCCCGGCCGAGGGCGGGCTGTGCTCGTGGCCGCTTGCGTCGACGCGCCGCGAGTCGGCCGACTGCCTGTTCTAAGCCCGGCTCACTTGCGCGCAGGCCGGCCGACCGCGAGCTCGGCGCGCTAGGCCTTGAACTCGACGTCGATCTTCTGGGTCTCCGAGCGCTCCTCGACCTTCGCCAGCGCCGTCAGCGCCGCCTGATCGGCCTCCGCCAGCGGCGGCCCGAAGAAGCTCCGGGGCCACAATTTGCGGGCCATCACGGTGTTTATCTCGGCCGAGAAGATCGTCATCTGAGCTCCGAGATGCAGCCACACGAGCAGCGCGATCACGAACCCGAACTGGGGATAGGCGCCGTGGGCGCCCTTGAGGACGTGACCGATGTAGTAGCCCCCGAGCGCCTGCATGATCGTCCACAGGATCGCGGCGACGGTGACCCCGGGCCACAGCTGGCGCGTCGTCACGGACGAGTTCGTCATCAGGCGGAAGGCGGCGGCGAACAGCCCCGCGTTCAACAGCAGCGAGAGGACGATCCCGGCCGCGCCGACCAGAAAGCTGTGGCCGAGTCCGCCGATCACCAGCCCCGATGCGAGCGTCGCGACGATGAACAGCGCCCCGAGCGAGAACAGCAGCGCGAGTCCGCGCAGCCGCGAATGGATGAAATTCGACCGGCTCTTGAACGGGACCGCCCACACTCGATCAAACGCGTTCTGGGCGGCCTGAGTGACCCCTAGGCCCGCCCACAGCGACGTGGCGAGCCCGATCAGGAGCGCGGCCACGTTGCCGTGCAGGGCGGTGACGTTGATCTTCTGGCCGACGATCGGGAACTGCCCCAAGACCGAGTTCTTGATCGATTCCTGTGCGCTCGGGTCCCCCTGGAGGACGTAGCCGAGCAGCGTGACGAACACCAGCAGGAGCGGGAACAGCGAGAAGAACGCGTAGTAGGCGATCAGCGCCGCCAGACTTCCGGCCTGGTCATCGCCGAACTTCTTGAGCACGGCCATTGGCACAGCGAGCGCCCGGTGACGCTGCTGGACTCGGTCAAAGGCGTGCACCGGCCGCATGACGTCCATTCTTTTAAGTTCTACCCCGCCCGCCCAGGCGGCACGCGGCGTCAGGCGCTGGCGGCGAGCGCCGGCGCCTCGCTCGCGCTTGGCGCGCGGGCGTGCAGCATCACCGTCGCTGCTCGCGACGGCGTGTACGTGATCCCCCGACGGCGCGTGGTCTCCGGCAGGTCGCCGCCCGGCGCGAGCGTGAACCGCTCGAACACGGCCCGGAGCACAATCTTCATCTCCTCGAGCGCGAAGCTCGCTCCCAGGCACCGGCGCCGGCCGCCGCCGAACGGGATCCAGGTGTACGTGCCGGGCTGCTTGTCGAGGAACCGCTCCGGCCGGAAGGCCCAGGGCTCGGGGTACAGCTCGGGATCGTGGTGGATCAGGTACGCGCTCGCGAGCAGCACCACGCCGGCCGGATACCGGTAGCCACCGATCTCGATCGGACGCTTGGTGAGCCTTGGCTCGGCGTTCGGGAGCACCGGTCGCAGCCGGAGGATCTCGGTGATCGTCGCGCTCAGGTAATCGTCGCTGACGCCCGCGTCGAGCTCGTCGATCAGGCGTGCCTGCACTTCGGGCTCGCGCGCGATCCGTTCAAACGCCCAGGCGAGCTGTGACGCGGTCGTCTCGTGCCCGGCCACGAGCGCGGTGACCAACTCGTCGCGCAGCTCCTGGTCGGACATCGGCGCGCCTTCCTGTTCGCCCGGCCGCGGCTCGTGGCGGGCAGCGAGCAGCATCGCGAGCACGTCATCGCCCTGCGGCTCGCCATGGTCGCCGTCGGCAGCCGCGCGCCGCTCGTCGATCAGCTCGAAGATCAGCCTGTCGGAACGCTCGAGGCGATCTTGGAAGCGGCGCTGGGTGGCGGTCCAGCCGAGCACGCGCTGCATGGCCGGCAGGACCGAGATCGGGCTCTCGCCGAAAGCCAGCACTTCGGTCAGCAGATCGCGAAGCTCGCTCGAGCGCCGGCCGCGCTCGAGTCCGAACACCGCGCGCAGGATGATCTCGAGCGTCACCTTCTGAAGTCGTGCGTGCAGCGCAAACGGCGTCTCGGTCGGCCACGACTCCACCTCCTGCTCGGCCTGCTCGGTCATCACACCGCGTAGGGCCTTCATCCGCTCGCCGTGGAACGCGGGCAGCATCAACCGCCGCTGTGACAGGTGCGCCTGCTCGTCGAGCAGGATCACCGAGTTTCGCCCCACGACCGGCTCGAGGATCCGCGCCCCCTCGCCCGGGTGCACGGCGTCGGGGGGCGCGGTGAACAGCTCCTTGACGTCGGCCGGATCAGAGAGGACGACGAACGGCGGCTGGAAGGGGAGCTGCACGGTGACGCGCTTGCCGTACCGCTGCATCCGCCGCAGCGTCGCCGTCGGCCGCGTCCAGGTTCCAAGCAGCTGCAGCGCCGCAGGGGCGCGTGGGCCGGGCGGCAGTTGTCTTCTCAGCTCTCGCTTCACGCTGGCTCCTTGGTCCGGTGACGTACCACACACAAAGCTCTGCACCCTCAGAGTGTGGCGGGTGTGAGATCGGTCACACATGGCGGGGTTGGCTGCTGCCGGCTGGCTGCCGGGTTGCGGTTGCCTGGGCGCGGGGCGGTTCCTTGCTTGTGAGAGGGTGAGGAGGTGGGTCGCCGCCCGCGGGTGGTCTGCGCTGGAGGGTGTGCTGTCTTTCCAGCCGAAACGCGCCCAGCCATCCGCCGGCGAGACGCGCCCCGCGCCCCGCGCTACGCGAGCGTCCCCTGCCCACGCTCGATCGCGAGCAGGGTCCGCTTGCGGTCCAGGCCGCCGGTGTAGCCGCCCAGCCCCCCGCCCGAGTGCAGCACCCGGTGGCAGGGAACGACGATCGGGATCGGGTTGGACCCGAGCGCGTTGCCCGCCGCCCGGAAGCCGCGCGGGCTGCCGGCGAGCTCGGCCACCTCGCGGTAGCTCGAGACCCCGCCGTACGGGATCTGGGCCGTCGCCTCGAGCACCCTGCGGGCGAACCCCTTGGTCAGCTGCCAGTCGATCGGGACGTCGAACGTGTGCCGTCCGCCGTCGAAGTACTGCTCGAGCTCCCGGCGCGGCTCGTCGAGCTTGCGCGGCACCGCGAGCACCCGCGGCGAGACGCGCGCGGCGAGCTCCTCGAGGACCTCGTCCTGCTGCTCGAAGTCGACGTACGCGAGCCGCACGAGGCCCGCGGGTGTCGCCGCGAGCAGCAGCGGCCCAAGCGGCGAGTCGGTGGTCGCGTAGGCGATGTCCACCAGCCCCGCCTGGTCGGCGGCGTGGATGAATTCGGGTGGGCTGGAGTCAACGGCGGCAGCGGCCCGTCGCAGCTCGCGCTCCAGCGCGTCGGGCTGGGTCATGGCGTGTATTCCTTCCTCAGTCGTTTCAGGCCTTCGTGGACGTTGCGGCGCGCGGCCTCCTCGCTGGTGTCCATCACGGCGGCGATCTCGGCGTACGCCGCGTCGGCGACGAACCGCAGCGCGAGCGCCGTGCGCTGTTTGTCAGGCAGCCCCGCGACGCTGGACCAGATCTCGCCGTCGAGCGTCGCCTCGACGGGCTGCTCGGCGGCGCCCGCATCGGGCTCTCCGACCGGCACCGGCCGCCGGGCCCGCGAGCGGGCGTGGTCGATCGCCTTGCGGTGCGCGATCGTCAGCACCCAGCTCCGCAGGTTCGAAGCGTTGCGCAGCTCGGGATACGCGCGCAACGCGGCGATCCACGTCTCCTGGTAGCAGTCGTCGGCGTCAACCGGACCGACGCTCGCGATCAGGAAGCGGTGGACGTCGCGTCCATGCGCATCGAGCAGCGATTGGAATGGGGGCAAGCGCACTGCCGATGAAACGTCTGAGCGAGCCATCTCGTGAGATCTTGACGCGCGGCGCCGTGGCGCTCCCGGACCGAGTTGTCTAGCGGGAACCTACGTCCCGCCAAACAACTCGCTCCGGCTCAAACCGGGGACCTGGGCGCGCAACCGGCAATAGTTTGCGGTTAGGCGCCCCGGTTCGCGCGAGGCGGCGGGTCAGACAAACCCGGCAAGAGTCCGGTCAGGCCTTGCCCGACCAGCCCGTGCTGTATACAAACCTCCTAATGGCACGCGCAATCTGGACAGGCGCAATCAGCTTCGGGCTCGTCAACGTGCCCGTCAAGCTCTACAGCGCCACTTCCCCAAAATCGGTCCGTTTTCACCAGCTCTCGAGCAAGACCGGAAACCGGATCAAGCAGAAGCGAGTGGATCCGCAGACCGGCGACGAGGTCGCCTTCGAGGACATCGTCAAGGGCTATGAGCTGTCCCCCGACCGCTACGTCCTGATCGAGCCCGAGGAGCTCGACGCGCTCGATCCGAAGGCGACGAAGACGATCGACATCGAGGAGTTCGTCGACCAGTCCGAGATCGACCCGATCTACTACGACCACACCTACTACCTCGCTCCGACGACCGGCGGCGCCAAGGCCTATCGGCTGCTGCTCGACGCGATGCGCGAGGCCGGGAAGGTGGGGATCGGGCGGGTCGTGATCCGCTCCAAGCAGCAGCTGTGTGCGCTGCGCCCGACCGGCGATGTGATGGCGATGTCGACGATGCTGTTCGGCGACGAGGTGCTGTCGCCCGACCGGATCGACGAGCTCGAGGCCGTCGACGAGGCCGGGGCGAGTGACCGCGAGCTGGCGATGGCTCAGCAGCTGATCGACTCGCTGTCGGCCGAGTTTGACCCGAGCAGGTTCCATGACGAGTACCGCGAGCGGGTCCTCGATCTGATCGAGCGCAAGGCCGCCGGCGAGGAGATCGCCGTGGCGCCGCAGGCCGAGGAAGAGGCGCCGGCACCGGACCTGATGGCGGCGCTCGAGGCGAGCCTTGCCGAGGTCCACAGCGGCTCGAGCGACACGCCGGAGCCTCAGCAGAAGAAGCCCGCCGCCAAGTCGCGCAAGAGCTCGTCGCAGAGCAAGGATGGCGGCAGCTCGGGCACGCGCTCCAAGAGCGGCTCGGGCAAGGCCCGCGCCAAGTCCAAGACCTAACTTCAGATTCCGCTGCGGGGGGCGCCGACTGTGCCAGCACGGTCAAACCCGCTGGTACGCTTTGCGGCCAACCTCACAGTGCCCGAACCGCCGCTTGAGCGGGCACCCACACGATTATGAACCGCACCGCTCAACCGAGGGCCACCGGCCTCTACCACCCCAACCAGGAACACGATTCGTGCGGCATCGCGCTTGTCGCCAAGCTGTGGGGGGAGGCGAGCCATGCCGTCGTCGAGAAGGCGCTCGACGCGCTCGAGAACCTCGAGCATCGTGGCGCCGAAGGGGCGGACCCGAATACCGGTGACGGCGCCGGGATCCTGCTCCAGATCCCGGATGCGTTCATGCGCGGCGCGGTCGCCGGCGTCGAGCTGCCCGCGCCCGGGCGCTACGGGGTCGGCGTCTGCTATCTGCCCACCGACCCCGAACGGCGGCTCGCGCTCGAGCAGATGATCGAGGAGACGATCGAGGCCGAGGGCCAGCGCGCGGTCTGGTGGCGCGACGTGCCGGTGGACGACCGGTTCGTCGGCGAGACCGCGCGGCTGTCGGCGCCGGTGATCCGCCAGGTGCTGATCGAGGCGTCCGACGAGATCGAGGACCAGGGCACGTTCGAACGCAAGCTTTACGTGATCCGCCGCGTGATCGAGCGAGCCGCCGGTTCCGACCTGGCGCTCCCGAGCTTCTCGAGCCGGACGATCGTCTACAAGGGGATGCTGACCGCGCCGCAGCTGCCGCGCTACTTCCCCGATCTGCGCGACCCCCGCGTCGCCTCGCGGCTGGCGCTCGTGCACTCGCGGTTTTCCACCAACACGTTTCCGAGCTGGGAGCTCGCGCACCCGTACCGGATGATCGCCCACAACGGCGAGGTCAACACGCTGCGCGGCAACGTCAACTGGATGCGCGCGCGGGAGTCCCAGCTGGCCTCGGACCTGTTCGGCGACGACCTCGAGAAGGTGATCCCGGTCGTCCGCGAGGGGGGCTCGGACTCGGCCGTGTTCGACAACGTGCTCGAGATGCTCGTGCTCAGCGGCCGCTCGCTGCCGCACGCCGTGATGATGATGGTGCCCGAGGCATACCGAACCCGCACCGACCTCGATCCCGACGTGCGCGGCTTCTACGACTTCCACTCCTGCCTGATGGAGCCCTGGGACGGCCCGGCGGCGATCGTGTTCACCGACGGCCGCCTGGCGGGAGCGGTATTGGACCGAAACGGGCTCCGTCCCGGCCGCTGGGTGCAGGACACCGAGGGCTACGTCGTGCTCGCGTCCGAGACCGGCGTCGTGACCGTCGCCCCCGAGCACGTCCAGGCCAAGGGCCGGCTGGCGCCGGGCAAGCTGTTCCTGCTCGACCTCGACGAGGGCGAGATCGTCCCCGACGGGGAGGTCAAGCGGCGGGTCGCGCGGCGCAAGCCCTACGGCGAGTGGTACGAGCGCTCGGTCGTCCACATCGACGATCTCCCCGACCGCGAGCCGCGCACCCCCCGCGTCGAGCCGCTGCGCTCCAAGCAGTTGGCGTTCGGCTACTCGCAGGAGGACCTGCGGATGATCATCGCGCCGATGGCCGCCAAGGGCGAGGAGCCGGTGGCGAGCATGGGCAACGACTCGGCCCTCGCCGTGCTGTCGGACCGCCAGCCGCCGCTGTTCGCGTACTTCAAGCAGCTGTTCGCGCAGGTCACCAACCCGCCGATCGACCCGTTGCGCGAGAGCGTGGTGATGAGCCTCCAGACCGGCGTCGGGGCCGAGGTCAACCTGTTGTCCGAGTCGCCCGATCAGGCCCACGTGCTGGTCATGAACCAGCCGATCTTGCGCAACCACGAGCTCGAGAAGCTGCGCCAGGTCTCGCACGAGATCTTCGACGCCGCGACGCTCGACATCACCTGGCCGATCGAGGACGGCACCGACGGGATGACCGGGCGGCTGCAGGCGCTCGGCGAAGAGGCCGCGCGGTACGTCGACAACGGCGCCAACATCCTGATCCTGTCGGACCGCAACGTCGGTCCGGAGCGCGTGGCGATGCCGTCGCTGCTGGCGGTGGGCGCCGTCCACCACCATCTCGTCCGAGCGGGGACGAGATTGCGGACCGGGTTGGTGATCGAGTCCGGCGAGCCGCGCGACATCCACCACATGGCGACCCTGATCGGCTACGGCGCCTCGGCGATCAACCCGTACCTGATGTTCGAGTCACTCGACGAACTCGCGGATCGATCGTTGCTGCCCGAGGATTTGACGCGTGAGGAGGCCGAGCAGCGGATCGTCAGGGCGATCGGCAAGGGGCTGCTCAAGACGCTGTCGAAGATGGGGATCTCGACGATCCAGTCCTACTGCGGTGCCCAGATCTTCGAGGCCGTCGGCCTCGACCGGGACCTGATCGACAAGCACTTCACCGGCACCGCCTCGCGGATCGGCGGCATCGGCTCCAGCGTGCTCGCGACCGAGGCGCTCGAGCGCCACTACCGCGCCTATCCGCGTACCGGGCGCGATCTGCTGCCGGTCGGCGGGGTCCTGCAGTGGCGCCGCGACGGCGAGCTTCACATCTGGAATCCCGACACGATCGCGAGCCTCCAGCACGCGGTGCAGTCGAGCGCCGACCCGGCGGCGGCCGCGCTGCGCGATCCCCAGCAGACCTACGACGAGTTCGTGCGCCAGGCAAACGACGAATCGACGCGCAAGGCCGCGCTGCGCGGCCTGATGACGCTGCGCTTCGCCGAGCAGCCGATCCCGCTCGAGGAGGTCGAATCCGCCAACGAGATCGTCAAGCGCTTCACGAGCGGCGCGATGAGCCTCGGCGCGCTCAGCCGCGAGGCGCACGAGACGCTCGCGATCGCGATGAACCGGCTCGGCGCCAAGTCGAACACGGGCGAGGGCGGCGAGGATCCGGCGCGCTACACGCCCGATGAGAACGGCGATCTGCGCCGCTCGGCGATCAAGCAGGTCGCGTCGGGACGGTTCGGGGTGACGATCAACTACCTCGTCAACGCCGACCAGCTGCAGATCAAGATGGCCCAGGGCGCCAAGCCGGGCGAGGGCGGCCAGCTCCCCGGTCACAAGGTCGACGAGTACATCGCGAAGATCCGCAACTCGACGCCGGGCGTCGGGCTGATCTCGCCGCCGCCACACCACGACATCTACTCGATCGAGGACCTCAAGCAGCTGATCTACGATCTTCGATGTTCCAATCCCGACGGCTCGGTCTCGGTCAAGCTGGTCTCCGAAGTCGGCGTCGGGACGGTGGCGGCCGGCGTCGCCAAAGCGAACGCCGACCATGTGACGATCTCCGGCCACGACGGCGGCACGGGCGCCTCGCCGCAGTCGTCGGTTCAGGCGGCCGGCGTGCCGTGGGAGATCGGGCTCGCCGAGACCCAGCAGACGCTGCTGCTCAACGACCTGCGCTCGCGGATCACGGTGGAGGTCGACGGCCAGCTCAAGACCGGTCGCGACGTCGTCATCGGCGCGCTGCTGGGAGCCGACGAGTTCGGGTTCTCGACCGCCCCGCTGATCGCGATGGGCTGCATCATGATGCGCGTCTGCCACCTCAACACGTGCCCGGTCGGAATCGCGACCCAGGATCCCGTCCTGCGCGGGCGCTTCCGCGGGACGCCCGAGCATGTGACCGCGTACCTGATGTTCGTCGCCGAGGAGGTCCGCGGGCTGATGGCAAAGCTCGGCGTGCGCCGCTTCGAGGACCTGATCGGGCATTCCGAGTTGCTCGAGACCGACGAGGCGATCGACCACTGGAAGGCGCGCGGCATCGACCTGTCGTCGATCCTGACGATGCCCGATCTGCCCCCGGACATGCCGCGCTCGCGGACCCGCGCACAGGTTCCGGTGCTCGACGATGCCCTCGACTGGGAGCTCGTCCAGATGTGCGCGCCGGCGCTCGAGAACGGGGACCAGGTCCGCCACGGCCCGGTGCCCGTGCGCAACGTCAACCGCACCGTCGGCGGGATCCTGTCGGGCGAGATCGCACGGCGCTACGGCGCGAGAGGGCTGCCCGAGGGCACGATCGAGATCTCGTTCTCGGGCTCGGCCGGGCAGAGCTTCGGCGCGTGGCTGGCACCCGGGGTGACATTCGCGCTGCGCGGCGAGACCAACGATTACACCGGCAAGGGCCTGTCGGGCGGGGTCGTCTCGGTCCGCCCGCCGGAGTCGGCGCGCTTCCGTCCCGAGGAGAACATGATCGTCGGCAATACGGTGCTGTACGGCGCCACCGCCGGACGGGCGTTCTTCCGTGGGCTCGCCGGCGAGCGCTTCGCGGTGCGCAACTCGGGCGCCAAGGCCGTGGTCGAGGGTGTCGGTGATCACGGGTGTGAGTACATGACCGGCGGGCGCGTGGTCGTGCTCGGTCCGACCGGACGCAACTTCGCCGCCGGGATGAGCGGCGGGATCGCGTTCGTTTACGACAAGGAGCGGCGCTTCGAGCGCCGCTGCAATCTCGACCTCGTCGATCTCGAACCCCTGACCGAGGCCGACGACGACGAGGTCAAGGCGCTGATCTCCGAGCACGCGCAGCGGACCGGATCTCTGGTCGCGCGCAACATCCTCGCCTCCTGGGCGCGGCGGCGCGAGCAGTTCGTCAAGGTGATGCCGCGCGATTACAAGCGAGTAAGGGCCGAGCGCGCCGAGCGCGAGGCCGCCGAAGCGGTCAGCGCCTAGCGCCGGCCGGCGTCCCGCGCTCGCCGGCGACCCGGATCAGCACCGTCGCCCAGGTCCGGAAGGGCCGCCAGCGCTCGGCCAGTTCCGCCAGCCATTCCAGGGTCGGCTCTCCGGACCGCCCGTAGTAGCGGGCAGCGTGAGCGAGTACCTTGGGCTCGCGCATCGGCAGCAGCGCGTCCGCAAAGCCCGTCGCGCGGACCACGATCAGTCCGGCGTAGAACGGGCCGATTCCGTTCAGGCGCTGAAGCTCGTCGAACGCCCGCTCGGGACCGAGCGCGTGCAGCATCCGCGCGTCGAGGTCGCCGTCGAATGCGGCGGCCGCCACGCCGCGCAGGCGGGTCAGCTTCTCGAGGTTCAGTCCCTCGAAGCGATCGCCGAGCTCCAGCAGGTGCCTGGGCTGCGGGAAGGCATGCAGCGTCTCCCCCTCGAGCTCGAACGTGTCCCCGAACTGGAGGCTGAGCTCGTCCCGTACTCGCCGCCCCTGAGCGGGCGGGCGCCGAACGGAGATGATCGCCCACGCGGCGGCCTCGTAAGGCGATCCGAACAGCACCGGGCGCTGTCCGGGATGGGCGCGCTGGAGCTCGCCGAGCACGGGGTCGGTCCGCCCGATCTCCTCAAAGCCGCCGCCGTCGTGGTCGAGTGACACGATCCGCGCCACCTGGGCGAGGGCGACCTTCGGCTCGGCGCCGTCGCGCAGCGCCAGATCGACCGTGACCGGGCCGTGGGGCTCCTCGTCCTGGCGCAGGACCGCACCGGCGTACCCGCGTCCGCCGTCGACCGGGAACGCGAGCCGCAGTCGGTCGTGCTCGGCCGGCGCGCTGCCCTCCGCGGGGCCGAAGGCGAACGTCGACGCCGCCCGCAGCGAAAACTCGCCCGAGACGGGTAACTTCGCGCTGTGGTGGGCGTCCGCCGGCATCGGACGCAATCTACGGAACGCGAACGGCCGTTGGTACCCTCTGCGTCCCCATGGGCGAGCTCGGAGCGTTCCTGAAGGTCCACCGGGTCGGCTTCGAGAAGCGCGATCCGAAGATCCGCGTCGACGACTACGAGCAGTACTTCGGCCTGCAGCCGGCCGAGGAGCTGCGCCGCCAGGGGTCGCGCTGCATGGACTGCGGGGTGCCCTTCTGCCACGAGGGATGCCCGCTCGGCAACCTGATCCCCGATTGGAACGACCTCGTCTACCGCGACAAATGGCGTGAGGCGGCCGACGAGCTCCACAGCACCAACAACTTCCCCGAGTTCACCGGACTGATCTGCCCCGCGCCGTGCGAATCGGCGTGCGTGCTGGCGATCAACGACGATCCGGTGACGATCGAGCAGATCGAGCTCTCGATCGTCGAGCGGGCCTTTGCCGAGGGCTGGGTCGTGCCCGAGCCGCCGGCGCGCCGCTCGGGCCGGACAGTCGCGGTGATCGGCGCCGGTCCGGCCGGGATGGCGGCCGCCGCTGAGCTCAACCGCTGCGGGCACACGGTCACCGTCTACGAGCGCGACGAGGGCCCCGGTGGGCTGCTGCGCTTCGGAGTCCCAGACGCCAAGCTCGAGAAGTGGATCATCGACCGCCGTATCTCGATCCTCGAGCAGGAGGGGATCGAGTTCGTCTACGACACCCATGTCGGGCGCGATGTGACCACGGCCGAGCTGCAGGAGCGTTTCGACGCCCTGGTGATCGCGATCGGCTCCCGGGTTGCGCGCGAGCTCGAGGTGCAGGGCCGCGAGCTCGCCGGCATCCACCCGGCGATGGACTACCTCTACCAGCGGAATCGGTGGGTCGCCAAGGCCCAGGGTCGCCCGTTCAGGGATCCTGAGCCGGGAACCGAGATCAGCGCGCGCGGCAAGAAGGTGATCGTGATCGGCGGCGGTGACACCGGGATGGACTGCATCTCGAACTCCCATCGGGAGGAGGCTCGCAGCGTCGTGATGCTCGACGTGTACGCCGAGTTGCCGGCAGGCGGCAATGATCCGCGCCACCCCTGGCCGCTGCCCCCGAAGCGGACCGACACCACGTACGCGCTCGACGAGGGCGGCAAGCGGCGCTGGGGGGTGGAGGTGACGGCGTTCGGCGGCAAGGAGGGGGCGGTCAGCCACGTCTACGCGCGCAAGGTGACGGGCAGCTCCTCCCGCGACCTCACGCCCGTGCCCGGCAGCGAGTTCGTACTCGAGGCGGATCTGGCGCTGATCGCGATCGGCTTCGAACACCCCGAGCACCGCGGGATCGTCTCGGACCTCGCGCTGGCGCTTGACCGCCGGGGCAACATCCGCACCGAGCGGACCTACCGGACGTCGGTCGGTCGCGTGTACGCGTGCGGGGACGCCCGGATCGGCCAGTCGCTCGTGGTGACGGCGATCGCCGAGGGGCGCAAATGCGCCCGGATCATCAACGCCGACCTCGGCGGGAGCCCGATGGACGCCGACCGGGAGATGCTCGCGGTCGGGGCATGGAGCGGCGAGGCCGACCACACGCTGCGCCACGAGGCCGAGGCGGCCGGGACGGTCCGCCCCGGCGAGGAATTCTTCAGCGGCCCCGGAACACGCGAAAAACGCAGCTGAGCGGCGCCAATCTTGCCCACAAATTGTGCCAGGAGTGGCGCACTTGACGCCGAAATACTAGGCTTGTAGCGGGTTGATCTGTCGTGCTAGGCTAAACGGCGAGTCGGAATTCTGAAGTCCGGTTCGGTTTTGGGGCATTTGAGGTTTACTCATAGCTTGGGACGGGGAAACTCGCCCCTGTCGGTCAGGGAACTGCGCCCCCACTTCCCTGGCTCTCCGGGGGACCCAGATGGATCTGGGTCCCCCGGTTCTATTTTGAGCCTGGGTTAGGTCCGCTGCGGACGAACTTTGGCCCGACGCGGCCGTCTGCGACCGTTTATCCATGCCCGTCGTCGCCGCAACCGGTTGTCAGCCGTCGGTGGCCTGCACCGTCTCCGATCTGCTCGACTCGGCCCAGACGTTCTTCTCGCGGCTCGCGAGCCTCAACTGGCTCTCGCTGCTGCTCGGCCTGGCGCTGTTCGCCCTCTACCTGCTGCTGCGCTCCCGCGCGCTGTGGGGAGCGGTTCAGACGGCCTACCCGGGCGTCCGGGTCCGCTGGCGGGATGTCTGGGGCGCCTACATGGTCGGCTACGCGATCAACAACGTCTTTCCGCTCGGCGGCGGCAACCTCGCGCAGCTGTTCTTGACCCGGGTCGCGATCACCGAGTCGAGCTATCCGACGATCGCCGCGGCGCTCTGGACCGGGGTGATCTTCGACTGGTTCATGGGCCTGTTGATCATGGGCTTCGCGTTCACCCAGGGCGTCTTTCCCAAGCCGCCGGACTTCTCCAAGCTGCCGGCGTTCGACATCAGCTTCTTTGCCGCCAACATGCGCTTCACGCTGTTCGTACTGACGGCGCTCGCGATCCTGTTCCTGGTCGCGTTCGCGCTGCTCTCGGCGCGGGTGCGGGCCTTCTGGCAGCGGATCAAGCAGGGGCTGACGGTTCTGCGCGACCGTGACGCTTACAAGCGCAGGATGGTCCCGTGGCAGTTCGCGAGCTGGGTCGCGCGCTTCTTCGCCTACTGGGCGTTGCTGGACGCGTTCCACATCGGAGGCTCGGTCCGCAACGCCCTGCTCGTGCTGGCGGTCCAGGTGGTCGCGTCGGTGTTCCCGTTCACGCCGGGCGGCGCCGGCGTCCAGCAGGCGCTGCTGCTCGTGATCTTCAGCCACAGCCCGGACGTGGCGGCGTTCTCGGTCGGCCAGCAGATCGCAACGGCAGTGCTGACCTCGGCGCTAGGGTTTGGAGCGCTGGTCTTCATCTTCCGTTTCAAGAGCTTCAAGGAAGTGATCGCGCGCGGCCGGGAACATCGCCGAACCGACCGCGTTTCCACGGGGCTGAGCCCCGGCGAGACCTGAGCTGCCATTGCCCACCTTCTGTCGTCATAACCGCCTGATCCAGAACTGCCCGATCTGTGCCCGCGAGCAGGACGTCGAGCTGCGCCCGATCGTGACCGGGCCCCGGGCCGCCCCGGCGCGTTCCGGTGGCGCTGCGGCGGGCGGCGATCACGCCGGGACCACGTCACGGGCTCGCGCGGCACGCCCGCCGGCGGGCGTCACCGTCCGGCGGCTACAGCGCGGGGCCGACGACGGTTACCGCTCCGAGCTCGCTCCCGGGATCAAGTCGAGCGCCG
Source organism: uncultured Solirubrobacterales bacterium (assembly GCA_963788005.1). GTDB lineage: Bacteria > Actinomycetota > Thermoleophilia > Solirubrobacterales > Solirubrobacteraceae > Palsa-465. The sequence continues at coordinate 96,647 of CAWBFH010000012.1, forward strand.
ATGCGCAGCGGCTCGCCGTGGAGCTGGCGTTTGCGGCCGGCCGCCTTACCGCGCTCGCGACCGCGCCGCCCGGCCTGTATGCGACCGTGGCCGACCCCGCGGGCGACATCGAGGAGCGCAGCTGGCTCGCGTTCGAGATCGCTTATCTGGGGCCGCTGGACGGCGAGCAGCCGTTTGCGTCGATCGAGCGAGGCGCGACGAGCTGGAGCTCGGGCCAGGCGCCCGCGCCCGACGAGCTCGAGCTCGGCCCGCGCACCTCGCACGAGCCCGGCAGCGGGACGCGGACCCTCGATGCCTACCGGGCCTGGGCGGGGCGGGCGGGGTCGCAGTCGGCGGCGCTGACCGGCGAACCGTCGTGGACCCCCGAGCGCCGCTTCGCCCGGGCGTTCGAGCGGTTGGCGCTCCCCGGTTTGCAGCGTGGCGCGAAATTCGACCTGCTGACGACGCTCGGCTGCCTCGGCGTCTACGAGATGCGCGCCGGGTCGCTGTTCTTCAGCGGCAGCGACGCGGTGACGCTGGCCGCCAAGCGTCTGCTCGGGATCGGTGATCCGCTGCTGCTCGACCGCCGTGCCGCCGCCCTGGCGCAGGCGTGCGGGATCGAGCTCGAAGCGCTCGACGTCGCGTTCTACAACTGGGAGCGTGGCGAGCGCGCCACCCTGGGCGTCGATCCGGCCGTCGAGCCCGACAGCGGGACGCTCGAGCAGGCCCAGGCGGCGCTCGGTCTCTGATCCGGCCAGCGGGGGTCCAGATTGGCGGTTTTGGGGCAAATCCTGCGCTCCGTCCGGGGCAGGTCCTACCTTCCCGATCGTCCCTATCCACGAGCCGGAGCTTCAATGACTCTCTGCTTCATCGAACCGCAGAACGCCATCCGGGTGATCGCCGACTCGGTCGGGCGAGAAGCACGCCGCCAGATCCTCGGTGAGGTGGTACGCGCGTGGGTGGACGAGATCCCCGAGTCGGAGCTCGAGTCCCATTACGCCAAGGCGGTTGCAGACCTCGACGAGCACGATCTGTCGCTGCTGGCGGCCTGGCATGCCTCGCTCGAGGTCGGACACCCGCTGCCGAGCCGGGAGTTCCTCGTCAACGTGTTCCCGTCGCTGGGGGAGAACCGGCGCGAGGCGCTGAAGATCGCGGCCGGGTTCCGGGGCGAGGAGGCCTTCGACGCGGGCGTCGGCGAGGAGCAGGCGTTCGACACCGTGCTGCCGTGGCTTTCCGACGAGCGCTGCGCCGCGCTTGCGGCCGAGTGCCTCGAGCTGTACTGCTGGGACAGGCTCGGCGTCGAGAACTAGCTTTAGCGGCGCGCGAACGTGACCAGCGCGGCGCTGCCGGCTGGGACCGACAGCGAATACACCCCGTCGCGCGGGTCGAGCGCCAGCATCCGAGGCGACGGCAGAACGCCGCTGTCGGTACGGGCGCCGAAGCCGGCACCGCCGATCGTGACCTGGCCACGGGCGTGGACGCCCGGCGCACGCATCCGAACCAGAGTTGCCGGTCCCTGAGCGCCGGCGGGAACGCGCAGCCCGATGTTGGTGCGGCGGATCGGATTCTCGTTGTCGATCACGGCGCGCACCTGGCCGTCGCCGGCCCGGGTCGCCCAGATGCTGACGCCCGGGACGTGGGTGGGCGCGTCGATCTTCAACAGCCGCGACCCCGGCGGCGCGGCCTGGGAGAACAGGTACAGCCCGTAGTAGACCGGCGCGACCGCGGCGCTCCAGCGCCCGCCGGCATGGCTGAAGGCGAACAGCTGATAGGCCGAATGGGGGAGCGTGTGCAGGTTCACGCCGTCGACCCCGAGGCGGGCGAGCTCGAACAACGCGTCGACCGCCCACAGCGAGGACGCGAACGTGTCACTGACGCCGCGTTTGCCGTGGCAGGCGACCGAATTGAGCTCGTCGATCCGGAGCTCGCGACCGGCGGCATGGGCGAGCTGCACGTAGCGCGACACGCCGGCCGCCAGGGCGGTGGTCGAGTAGCTCGAGAGCAGGTTCAGAACGGTCGGATACTGCGGCGAGCTCGGCGCGACGAAGCAGTTGCGCAGCGGGTAGCGGTGGATCGTCAGATAGCGCAAGCGCGGATTGCTGCGCATGAACCCGGCCATCGAGTCGGTCCACGAGCCGGGCACCGGCTTGGGCCCGGCCGCGAGTGCCGGTCCGGCCAGCGGCAACGACGGGAGCCGGCGGGCGATCGCGTGAAACTGCTGCAGATATTGGGGATAGCCAAAGCTCGCCGAGCGCGTCAGGACGGGCGTCCCCGAGGGCGTCCGGTAGGCGGCGATCTTGTTGTAGACGTTCGGCTCGTTGCCGATCTCGAACGCCCGCAGCGAGCCTTTGAACGCCTGCACGTCGCGCCGCGCTTCGGCGGCCGCCAGCGCCGGCTGGTTGGCGCCGAGATTGACCCCGATCGTCAGCTTCGCGCCGAGGGCGTGGATCGCCGCGGCGGTAGTCGCATACCAGCTCGGCGTCAGCTTGTAGGTGACCTGGGGCGGGGGGTGGATCCCCGGAGTCGGAGCCCAGGAGGCATCGGTGCTGTCACCTCCGATCCGGATCATCGGCGCCTGCCCCGCTGACAGGTTGCGGATCAGTTGGAGGAACACGGGGTTGATCTGCCGCGGGTCTGACCCCGTATAGGAGCGGATCGCCTGAAACTCGATCGAGAAGCCGAGAAAGCCGGCCGGGACCGGCCTGCCTTCCGGACTGCCGATCCTCGCTACGAAGTCGGGCTTGACGGCCGCCGCGGTGAGCGTCGGCGCCCGAGGATCGCCGCTGCCGGTATCGGTCAGAGCCGAGACCACCAGCGCCGCCGCCGCGAGCGCGGCGACAACTCCCAGCGCGCCGAGCGCGCGCCAGCGTGCCGACCGGGGGCTCACGCCTCCCTCGCCTCCGCTCCATCGGAACGATCGGCCTTCGTGCTCGGACCGCCGGCGGAGGCGAGGATCGCCTCGACCTCGTCGATCGTCTGCTGCGATGACTGAAACCAGACCGCCCGCATGCCCAGGGCTCGCGCGCCGTCGCAGTTGGCCTCGAGATCATCGATGAACAGCGCCGCCTCCGGGGTGACCCCGAGCTGTTCGAGCGTCAGCTGGTAGATCCGGGGCTCGGGCTTGCGACTGCCGACAAATGCCGAGTCGACGACGACATCGAAGATCTCGTCGACCGGGAGCATCGCGCGCCAGCGCGAGGCCCATTCACGGACGTTGTTGGTGCAGATCGCGAGCTTGTAGCCGCGCCGGCGCAGCTCGCGCATGTAGTCGATCACCGGCTCGTTGGGCTCGAGGTTGGCGAAGTAGCGCTCGCCGAAGCCGTCGAGCTCGACCGGACGCCCGAGCTGGTCTGACAGCTGCTCGGCCAGCGCATCGAGGAACTCGGGCTCGCCCAGACGGCCTGTCTCGAGCTCGAACAGCGGGTTGGCGCCCAAGCGCGTGCCAAAGGCGGCGATCGCGATCCCGAGTTGCTCCAGCGACACGCCGGAGTCCTGTTCGAAGACCGCGAACGAGCCCGCGAGCGGTGACGTGAGCACGCCCCCGAAATCACTGATCACGGCCTCCATGCGCGTCATCGCGGTTTCGCTAAAAGCGCGCGAGAAGGTAGACGCCAGCCCCGTCGAGCCCTCCGGTGTGGCACCGCAGGGGTGTCACCTGAAGGCTGATCCCATCGCCGTCAAGTGCGGCTCCGGGGCCGCTCGCCTCGGCGGCCGCGCGCCGCGGGTACTGCTCGTCGCCGTCCGCGATCCAGAGCTCGAGGCTCGCCCGCGACGGTCGATCATCGGCGAGATAGGTCGTCGACAGCCGCGGCTCGTCGACCGCGATCCAGCCCTCGGGCTCGAACACGCTCGCTTCGATCAGATCGGACTCCTGGCCCTTGCCGGAATCGGGCCGCAGCGCCAGCAGGGCGAGCCCGCGATCGGACCCAAACCACCCCGACACGCCGCGTACGGACTCCAGGCGCTTGCTCGTCGGCCCGGCGCCCCGTGTGCCCGGACAGTCGAGGTCGCGGCGCACACCGGCGACGGTCAGCGACCCCTCGACCCGGCACAGCTCGCCGGTCCCGTCGGCGCCTTCATGCGCGATCGGGGTCGCGCGCAACTCGACACCCTCACCGCTGACGGTCCAGGCGGCCGGATCGTCGTTCAAGGCGACGGTTCCAGAGCCGACGCCGTCGGGAGTGCAGAACACGATCGCCGTTGCTCCGGCATCGATCACCGTGCCCCAGACCGTGCCCTCGAGGTCGCCGAACGCCAGGACCCGCACGTGTGACGGCGGCGTGCCTGTCATCGAGGCAGCTGCATGCTCTCGACCTCGGTCGCGGTCGAGTCGACGTCGTAGCGTCTCGGGCCTCCTCCAAAGCGGACGAACACGCGGTTGCGCAGATTGCGTACCAGCCCGGCGCGCACCAGCGCGCGTGACGGCGGCGCGAGCAACACCAGCCCGACGAGATCGGAGATGAAGCCGGGCACGATCAGCAGCGCGCCACCCGCCACGCCCAGAGCTCCGTGTACGACCTCGTTGCCGGGTGGCCTGCCGGCGGCGATCGCGGCCCGGAACCGGCGCCAACCCGAGCGTCCCTCGGCGCGCAGCAGCCAGAGGCCGAGCGGCCAGGTGACCGCCAGCGCCAGGAGCGTCGCCAACACGCCGATGACCTCGGCGACCTTGATCGCGACGAGAAGTTCGGCTACCGGCCAGAGGATCAGCAACAAGAGGGCAACCATCACCCGTAAGGCTAGGACAAGCTTGCAAGAGATGATGAAGACCCCGTGACCGACGGTCCGGAGGCAGGCCGCGGCCATCGCGAGCCCCGTCCCGAACGGCGCGGCGAGCGCGATCAGGCGAGGGCGGTCGCCGGGCCCTGCATCCTGACGCCCGGCAGGCGGTGCAGACCGACGGCCTCGATCAGCGTCTGGATCTGCGGCTGGGCACCGCAGAGCATGATCGCCCGCCCGTGCGCGCGGAGCCTGCGGGCGAGCACGGCGAGGTCGATCATCAGCGACGGATCCGCGAACACGAGCCCCGACAGATCCACGGTGACGTCGGACGTGGCGTGCAATGCGCGGGTCAGCGCTTGCCTTCGGAACCCCTGAGTGTTCCGGTCCTCGTCACCGACGCAGCGGAGGGTCGGCGGCTTGTCATCGAAGTCGACGATCGCGCAAACCTACCCAACGCAGCGGTCAGATGACAACACCTCAAATGTTTTTTCAATTCTTCGTTCAGGATTCCCTGCTATTTGCGAGTTCTGGGCAGCGGCGAGCTTGGTCTCGAGTTTCGTAAACTTCATGCGATGGCCACTGTTGAAGAGGTGACGGACGCTCTGAGGGACGTAATCGACCCTGAACTGGGCCTCGATTTCGTCGAACTCGGGCTGATCTACGAGGTCGAGGTGCAGGACGGAACGGTCAGCGTCACGTACACGCTCACGAGCCCCGGGTGTCCGATCGGCCCTCAGGTCTCCGAGCAGATCGAAGAGTTCGTCTCAGAGCTCGATGGCGTGACCGACGTGCAGCCGACGATGACGTTCTCGCCCCCGTGGACGCCTGACCTGATGAGCGAAGACGCTAAGTTCGCGCTCGGGTTCTAGCCGAGCCCCGCGCGCCCGAGCCCGCGCGCCCGAGCCGCGCGCGGCTCACCCGCCGCCGTGCAGCTCGCGGTCGAGATCGATCGCCCTGATGTCGTGCTCGCTGGGGAGCTTCTCGAGCACGGCGGCGACGACCTCGCGCACGTCGTGCTCTTCGTGGCCCAGGTCATCGAACATCGATTTCAGGGCCGTGTGAACGATCTTCATCTGGGCGGCCGTCAGCTCGAGCCGGTACGCCGGCTGGCCTGGCTTGATCAGGTCTTCATCTGTGGTCATGTCTGGCGATGGCTCCGAGCTGGACTCGTTTGGCTATGGCTCCGAGCGACGACGCTCGGGGCGGCTGCCGCGCTGGCGCTTGGCGCGCATGTCGGCCGCCGGCCCACGCTTCGGTCGCGCGTGGTCGGTTGGGATGAACGGCGCCGGGGCGCCCTGGGAAGTCGTCTCGCCGCCGTCATCGGCGGTCGCCCCGTCTGGGCCGGCGTCGCCGTTGACCGCGGACCCGTTTCGCTGCCGCGCGACATCCAACAGCTCGGCGAGCGACGCCGCGATCCCCTCGGCGACCACGTCGATGTCCGGGAGCGCGTCGTAATCGCCCAGCAGCCCGAAGTCGATGCCGCCGTTGTAGGACATGATCGCGATCGCGAGCGCGTGGTTCTCCGGTAGGAATGCGACCGGATAGAGGTCCTCGAGGCGGCGGCCGAGGACATACAGCGGCACCTGTGGCCCGGGAATGTTCGTCACGAGCAGGTTGAACAGCCGGGTCGAGAAGTTCAGCCGCGAGGCCTGGGCGAGGATCGTCGGCGGCGCCAGGTTGTTGACGGCCGTCAGGGTCGCCGCGCCCACCGCCTGCTTTGACTCCTTGAGCCCGTCCATCGCCTTGCGTACGACCCCCAGCCGTGCGACCGGATCGTCGATGTAGACCGGCAGCGGCCCGCGCATCACGACGAGCTGATTGCCGAGCTCATGGTGCTGGTCCTTGGTTCGGACCGAGACCGGCACCAGCGCACGCATCTCGAGGCCCTCGGTTCGGATCCCGCGCGAGCGCAGCCAGGTCGCCAGCGCGCCGGAGACGACGGCCAGCACGACGTCGTTGACGGTGCCGCCAAGCGCGTTCTTGACCTCCTTGAACTCCGACAGCTCCGCGCGCACGACCGCGTAGCGACGATGGGGGCCGATCGGGACGTTGAGCGGCGTCTCGGGGGCCGGGTTGAGCACCGCCCAGACGAGCTCGCCGAGACCCTCGCCGGCGTCACGCAGCGCGCCCAGCGTCGACCTTGGATGCGTAGCGGCGCCGATCGCCTTGGTCGCCAGGTCGGCGGTCGTCGTCACCACCCCGCGGACCCCGGCGACCGCCAGCTCGGCGCTCGATGGCTCGCGCTGCGGCTGCCACGGCTCGAGATCCTCCGCGGGCGGCGCGGGATCGCGCTCGAGGTCGAACAGCACGGTCCCGAGGTCGACGCCCGAGATGCCGTCGACGAGCGAGTGGTGGGTCTTGCAGATGATCGCGAAGCGCCCGTCCGACAGGCCCTCGACGAGCCAGTTCTCCCACAGCGGCCTGGACCGGTCGAGCGGTTGTGAGGCGACCCGCGAGACGAGCAGGAACAGCTGCTCCTCGCTGCCCGGAGACGGCAGCGCGGTGTGACGGACGTGGTACTCGAGGTTGAAGTCTGGATCGTCGACCCACAGCGGCCGCCCCGTCTCGAACGGTGGCGTCGCGAGCTTCTGGCGGTAGCGGGGCACCAGATGCAGCCGCGAGCGAACGTGATCGAGATAGTCCTCGAACGCGGGCGCCGGTCCCTCGAACAGCAGGACGCCGCCGATATGCATGTGAGAAGCGGGCCCCTCCTGGTGAAGGAAGGACGCGTCGATCGAGCTGAGGCGGTCGAGATGCTGCTGCTGTGCCATCTGTCTCCCTATAAACAGGTGCAGGCTGGCAGAAGCCTACCCACACGGCGCCACGCCGGTACGCTTGCAGGCACATGAGCTGGGATTTCGCCACCGAGCCCGAGTTCGAGGCCAAACTGCAGTGGATGCGCACGTTCGTGCGCGAGAACGTCTGGCCGCTCGAGACGCTTGCGGGCGAGCTCGGATGGGAGGGGTTGCGGCGCGCCGCCGGGCCGCTGCAGGAGGAGGTCAAGGAACAGGGTCTGTGGGCCGCGCATCTGGACCCGGAGCTCGGCGGCCAGGGCTTTGGCCAGGTCAAGCTCGGCCTGATGCACGAGGTCCTCGGCTCGAGCCCGATCGCGCCGTTGATGTTCGGCAACGCGGCGCCGGACTCGGGTAACTCGGAGATCCTCGCGCTCGCCGGCACCGCCGAGCAGAAGGAGCGCTACCTGTACCCGCTGCTGGCCGGCGATCTGAAGTCGGCGTTCAGCATGACCGAGCCCAACACCGCCGGCTCGGACCCGACGCTGCTGCAGACCCGCGCCGTCCGTGACGGCGACGAGTGGGTGATCAACGGCCACAAGTGGTTCTCCTCCAACGGCTCGATCGCCGACTTCCTGATCGTGATGGTGGTCACCGACCCCGACGCGCGGCCCCACCAGCGCGCTTCGATGCTGATCGTCGACGCTGACGCCCCGGGCGTTCGGATCGTCCGTGACGTCGCCACGATGGAGCACCCCTACGAGAGCTTCGGGCGCTACGGCAACCACGCCGAGATCCTCTACCAGGACGTCCGCGTCCCGGCCGGCGCGCTGCTCGGCGCCGAGGGGGCGGGCTTCCTGATCGCCCAGCAGCGCCTGTACCCCGGCCGCATCCATCACTGCATGCGCTGGCTGGGCGTCGCGCGACGCGCATTCGACATGCTCTGCGAGCGCTCGCTGTACCGCTACGCGCACGGCTCCGTGCTCGGCCAGCACGAGACGGTCCAGAACTGGATTGCCGACTCCGAGGCCGAGATGCACGCGGCGCGGCTGATGACGCTCCACGCCGCCTGGAAGATGGACACCGAGGGGGTCGCGGCGGCGCGCAAGGAGATCGCGATGATCAAGTTCTACGGCGCCAAGGTGCTCCACGACGTGATCGACCGCGCGCTGCAGGCCCACGGCGGCCTGGGCTACTCGACCGACCTGCCCTTGGAGGCGATGTATCGCTTCGCCCGGGCGGCCCGGATCTACGACGGACCCGATGAAGTGCACCGCGCGTCGGTGGCCAGGCAGGTCCTGCGCGGCTACGAGGCGCCCGCCGACGGCGTTCCGAGCGAGTTCATCCCCGCCCGGCGCGAGGCCGCCCGGGAACGGTTCGCCGAGCTGCTCGAGGCAGCGACGGCGAACGACTGACCTGCGCCTACACTTCGGGTGATGGCGCAACCCGTGCCGCAAACGATTCTGCTCGCATCGCCGCGCGGCTACTGCGCCGGCGTCGACCGTGCCGTGCAGACCGTCGAGCGGGCGCTGGAGCTCCATGGGCCGCCCGTCTACGTGCGCAAGGAGATCGTGCACAACAAGCACGTCGTCGAGCAGCTGCGCGAGCGCGGCGCCATCTTCGTCGAGTCTGAGTCAGAGGTTCCCGAGGGTGAGACGGTGGTGTTCTCGGCCCACGGCGTCGCGCCGAGCGTGCACGCCAACGCGCGCGTGCGTCGCCTGCAGACGATCGACGCCACCTGCCCGCTCGTGACCAAGGTCCACGTCGAGGCGCGCAAGTTCGCCGCCGAGGACTACACGATCATCCTGATCGGCCACGCCGGCCACGAGGAGGTCGAGGGCACGATGGGCGAGGCGCCCGAGAACATCGTCCTGATCGAGGACGAGGCGCAGGTCGACGACCTCGAGCTCAAGGACCCCGAAAAGGTCGCCTACATCTCGCAGACGACGCTGTCGGTCGACGAGACGCTGTCGATCATCCGGCGGCTGCGCGAGCGCTTCCCGGCGATCATCGGGCCGCGGACCGACGACATCTGTTACGCGACGACCAACCGCCAGGCCGCCGTCAAGCAGCTCGCGCGCGAGTCCGACCTGGTGCTCGTGATCGGGTCGCGCAACTCGTCGAACTCCAACCGGCTGGTCGAAGTAGCGCGCGAGCACGGCGCCGACTCCTATCTGATCGACAACCAGACGCAGGTCTCCGAGGAGTGGCTCGAGGGCAAGCCCGTGGTCGGGATCACATCGGGCGCGAGCGCCCCCGAGGAGCTGGTGCAGCAGCTGGTGGAGTTCTTCCGCAGCCGCGGCACCGAGGACATCCGCGAGCTCGAAGTGATCTCCGAGGACGTCCGCTTCATGCTCCCCAAGGTCATCCGCCAGTCGATGGCGGGCCAGACCTCATAAGAGCCCGAGCTCCGGGGCCACAGCACTGCGCACGCTGATCGTCTCCGATCTGCACCTCGGATCGCATACCAAGCGCGACGTGCTCCAGAGCCCGCGAGCCGCGCGAGCGGCTGCTGCAGGCGGCCGCCGGCTGCGACCGGGTGGTGCTGCTCGGTGACCTGCTCGAGCTCCGCCACGGACCCGAGCGCGACGCGCTGCAAGCGGCGCGCGTGCCGCTGACCGAACTCGGCGCGGGGCTCGCTGCCGAGGCCGAGGTCGTGATCGTCCCCGGCAACCACGACCACCACCTGCTGGCCGGGTGGTTCGAGCGCCGCGCGCGCAGCGGTCCGCCGCCGTCGCTCGGGGTCCAGACGCCGGTCGAGATCGAGCCCGACGACGCGCTCGCCCAGATCGCCGGCTGGCTCGGCCACGAGCGCGTCAGCGCCGCGTACCCGGGGATCTGGTTGCGCGACGACGTCTACGCGACCCACGGCCACTACGCGGACCTGCACCTGACGATGCCGACGATCGAGCGGCTGGCCGCGGGCGTGATGGGCAGGATCGTCGGGCTGAGGGCCGGCGGGCCGCGCAGCGCGGAGCAGTACGAGGCGGCGCTGGTGCCGATCTACGCGTGGATTCACGCCGTCGCGCAGCGGATCGCCCCCGAGCTCAGCGGCCACCTGCACGGCGGGTCGGTGCGCGGCTGGAACGCGCTCACGGGGCCCGGACGGCGCCGCGTCCGCAGTCGCGCCCTGGCCGCCGCCTTCCCGGCCCTGATCTTCGCGCTCAACCGCGCCGGCGTCGGGCCGCTGTCGGCGGACCTGTCGGGACCGGCGCTGCGCCGCGCCGGCCTGCGCGGAACCGAAGAGGCCCTGGGGCGGCTGGGCGTCGCACCCCGGTACGTGATCTTCGGCCACACGCACCGCGCTGGGCCGCTCGCCGGCGACGAGGCCGGCGAGTGGCGCACCGCGACCGGCACTCAGCTCGTCAACAGCGGCTGCTGGGTGAGCGAGCCGAGCTTCCTCGGACCCGACCCGGCGCGCAGCCCCTACCGCGTGGGCTTCGTCGTACGGTTGGAAGATGAGGGGCCGCCGGAATTAGTGAACCTGCTGGACCCCTGAGCGAATCCTCGCATGAGAGAGTGAACCTGCTCGACCCCTGAGCGAGTCCTCGCATGAGAGAGTGAACCTGCTGGACCCCTGAGCGAGCCTCCGCGTACGGGAGCGAAACGACGGAACGTCTCAGGCAAGCCCCGGTGTGAAGCAGACCGCGTGGCACCTGACGCCCGCGCCCAGCTCGAGCTCGAGCGTGCCGGAGGTGCTGCGCTCGTGGGCGATCAGCTCGTAGGCGCCCGGGTAGGTGACCTCGATCACGCGCCCGTTGGCGGTCACGGTCCCGGATCCGTCGAGCACCGCCCAGACCCCGCCCGCCTCGTACGGACCGCTGTACGGGCCCGCGACATCTTCGCTCTGCGGCGTCAGCAGCGCTCCGGGCACGTCCTCGGGCCGCGCCGGCTCGAGCGTCGGGCGCTCGACGCCGAGCAGCTCCTGGATCGCGAGCTCGGTCTCCTCGTAGGCCCCCTCGCCGTAGTGATACTCGAACAGCCGCGACTCCTCGTTGAACAGATAGCGCGCCGGCCAGCCGAGATTTCCGTAGTCGCGCCAGATCTCGAACTCGGCGTCGAGAACCACCGGGTAGGAGATTCCGAGCCGCGCCACCGCCTGGACGACCGCGTCCGGATCGCCCGAGGGCTCAAAGCCGGAGGCGTGAACCCCGATCACCCGCAGGCCGGCCGCCTCGTAGCGCTCGTTCCAGCCTTTCACGTACGGGAGCGTGCGCAGCGAGTTCGGCCGGCAGAAGTCCCAGAACTCGATCAGAACCGGGTGTCCGAGCTGCTGGTCCATCCGCAGCGACGCGACGTTGATCCATTGCGCGCGGCGGGGAAACGGCGGGGCCGCGATGTGGTCGACGGGTGCTCGCACCCAACGATCGTAGGTCGGCGGACTCGCCCGCGTTGTGTTCGATCGTCACGAAAATGCCAAGTCGGTTATATTCCTGATATGGCATCTACGTGGCTCGCTCTCTCGGACCCGCATCGCCGCACGACAATCGAGTTGCTGCGCGAGCGGCCGCGGACCGTCAACGAGCTTGTGCGCGAGCTCGGCCTGACCCAGCCCGGGACCTCGAAGCACCTGCGGGTACTGCGCGAGGCCGGGCTTGTCCGCGTCAGACCGCAGGCGCAGCGTCGGGTGTACGAGATCGACCCCGCTCCGCTGGCCGAGCTCGACGCCTGGCTGGCGCCATACCGCGGGCTGTGGAACGCGAGCCTCGATGCCCTCGAGCGCCACCTCGAAAGGAGACACGATGCAGACGACGGGCACGTATGAGGAACTGGCCGGTCACCCGGTCGTCCGCTTCGAGCGCACTCTCCCGCACCCGGTCCAGGCAGTCTGGGAGGCGATCACCGACCCGGCGCAGCTCCAGGAGTGGTTTCCAACCACGGTCGAGTTCGATCGGCTGCAACCCGGCGCGGCGATCTCATTTCACTTCGCGCAGGACGCCTATCCGCCGATGTACGGCGAGATGCTGGAGGTGGCGCCTCCGCGCCGTCTCAGCTTCACCTGGGGAGACGACCGGCTGACGTTCGAGCTCGAGCCCGGGGATGACAGCGCCGCCTGCCGGCTGTCTTTGTCGGTCGCGCTCGACAGCGCCGACAAGGCCGCGCGTGACGCGGCGGGCTGGGACCAGTCCCTCGATATGCTCGGCGTCGTGGTCGATGGACGCACCCCCGAGAGGCCCGCGCGGCGCGACGATTGGCAGGTCTACTACGAGGAATACAAGCGCCTTGGGCTCCCCGCGACGGCGCCGATTCCGGAGTAGGCGAGGGCGCTACACTCTGTGAAGTATTGAATCCTTACCGCCTTTGAGGAGTTTTCAGCGATGAGCCCTTCGGGAGCCGAAGTCCTCCGCCAGATCAAGAGCCGGATCGACGAGGTCGACCCTGCGGTTGTCCGGGAGCAGGTCTCCAATGGCGCCGTCGTGATCGACGTGCGCGAGGCTGAGGAGTGGTCGACGGGGCACATCCCCGGCGCCAAACACGTCCCGAAGTCTTACCTCGAGTCGCGGATCGAGGGCGCGGCTCCCGACCGCTCGCAGCACGTGATCCTGTACTGCCAGTCGGGCAACCGCTCGGCCTGGGCGGCGCGGACGCTGCTCGACGACCTCGGCTACGAGTTCGTCGAGTCGATGACCGGCGGGATCACGCTCTGGAAGGACCGCGGCTACGAGGTCGAGCAGCCTCGCGCGATGAGCGCCGAGCAGCGCGAGCGCTACTCGCGCCACCTGTTGCTGCCCGAGGTCGGGGTTGACGGGCAGCAGAAGCTGCTCGACGCCAAGGTGCTTCTGCTGGGAGCGGGAGGCCTCGGCTCACCGGCGGCGCTGTATCTGGCGGCCGCGGGCGTTGGCACGCTCGGGATCGTCGACGATGACGCGGTCGACTTGTCAAACCTCCAGCGCCAGGTGATCCACTCCTCCGAGCGGATCGGCGTGCCGAAGGTCGACTCGGCCGAGCAGACGATCACCGCGCTGAACCCGGACGTACAGGTCAACAAGTACCCGGTGCGGATCGGGCCCGACAACATCATGGACATCCTCCCGGGATACGACATCGTCGTCGACGGGCTTGACAACTTCCCGACCCGCTACCTGCTCAACGACGCCTCGGTGAGGCTCAAGATCCCGGTCGTGTCGGCCGCGATCCTCGGCTTCGAAGGGCAGCTGTCGGTATTCAAGCCATATGACGGGCCTTGCTACCGCTGCCTGTTCCCAGTCCCTCCACCGGCCGAGCTGGCGCCCTCATGCGGGGCGAACGGGGTGCTTGGCGTCCTTCCGGGCACGATGGGCCTGCTGCAGGCCACCGAGGTGATCAAGCTGATCCTCGACGAGGGTGAGCCGCTGATCGGCCGGCTGCTCATGTACGACGCGCTCGCTGCCCGCGTCACAGAGGTCAAGGTTCGCCGCGACCCCGAGTGCCCGATCTGCTCCCGTGAGCCCGACGAGATCACCGACGAGGAGCTCGGCGTGTTCCCCGACTACGAGGCGTTCTGCGCTGGAGCCCATTAGGGTTTCGAGCATGGCGACGATCAGGATTCCCCCGGTGCTCCGCCCCTCGGTGGGCGGCGAGAAGGAACTCAGCGCGGACGGCTCGTCGGTCGGCGAGATCTTGCGCTCGGTGGCAGCGGATCACCCCGAGACGCAGCCGCAGCTGTTCGCGGCCGACGGCGAGCTCAACCGCTACGTCAACGTGTACCTCAACGACGAGGATGTTCGCGTGCTCGATGGGCTCCAGACATCGGTCGGCGAGAGCGACACGCTGGTGATCCTGCCGGCGATGGCCGGGGGCGGGCGCTAGCCAGGCGCAATGCCTTGCCGGCGGGCGCAAAGACCCGTGCGGCGAACACCCTCACCTCGCTACACTTCGTAAAGCAATGGCCGCCGAGACCTTGCAGAACAAGCCTTGCGGGGGACGTTATGGCGACATCGTCCAGGCGATCGGCCATACGCCGCTGATCGAGCTCAAGCGCCTCAGCCCGAAGCCGGGCGTGCGCATCTGGGCCAAGCTCGAGTCGCGCAACCCGACCGGCTCGGTCAAGGATCGCGTCGCGCGCGCGATGATCGAGGACGCCGAGGACAAGGGACTGATCTCCCCGGGCCAGACGATCCTCGAGCCGACCTCGGGCAACACGGGTATCTCGCTGGCGATGATCTGCGGCCGCAAGGGTTACCCGCTCAAGGTCGTGATGCCCGAGAACGTGACCCCCGAGCGGACCGAGCTACTGCGGATGTACGGCAGCCGAGATCGTCTATTCGGAGGGCTCCAAGGGCTCCAACGGGGCCGTCGAGAAGGCGCTCGACATGGCCGAGCACGACGCCTCGTATTACATGCCCTACCAGTACGGCAACCGCGCCAACCCGGACGCGCACTACAACGGCACCGCGCTCGAGATCCTCGAGGAGCTCGACGACGTGGCGGCGTTCGTCGCCGGGCTCGGCACCGGCGGCACGCTGATGGGCAACGGCCGCCGGCTCAAGGAAGAGCTCGGCGACGACGTCAAGATCGTGGCGGCGGAACCGATGCAGGGCGAGCCCGTTCAGGGCCTGCGCTCGCTCGAGGACGGCTTCATCCCGCCGATCATCGACCTGAGCCTGCTGGACCGCAAGATCTTCGTCACCAACCACGACGCGATTGTGTTCACCCGCAAGCTGCTCGACGAGGAGCGTGTGTTCGCGGGGGTCTCATCCGGCGCGATCGCGCGCGTCGCCGTCCGGATCGCCGGCGAGCTCGACGAGGGCAACGTCGTCTTCATCGTCTGCGACGACGGCTGGAAGTATCTGTCCTCGGGCATTTACACGCGCCCCGTCGAAGAGATCGAGAACCTGGACTCCACCGTCTGGTGGTGAGTGACGACGAAGGCTGTCCGCGCCGAGCGCTGCTCCGCGGCGCCGGGGCGATGCTCGCCGGCGCCGGCACGCTGGGGCTCGCCGCGTGCGGGTCGAGCCAGAAGGGCAAGAGCGGCGTCACTGCGCCGCAGCAGCTCGCCCAGCCGGTCGAGCGCGAAGACATCGAGATCCTCGGCCGGCTACTGGATCTCGAGCGTCGCACGGTCGCGGCATACACCGCCGGAATGCCGCTTCTGCCCAAGCCCGAGGCCAAGACCGCCAGGCAGTTCCTGTTCGAAGAGCTCCAGCACACGGGCGAGCTGCTGTCGTTGATCAAGGCCGCCGGCGGCGGTGATCCCCCGCGCCGGGCGAGCTATGACCTCGGCGATCCGCGCGACCACAAGCAGGTCCTCGCCCTGTTGCACACGCTCGAACGGGCACAGATCGCGGCCTACCTACATGCGATCCCCCGGCTGAAACCAGGGCCCGTTCGGGCTGCGGCGGCGACGATCCTCGCCAGCGACGCCCAGCACATCGCGATCCTGAGGTTGGCCCAAGGCCTGGAGCCCGCCCCGTCCCCGTTCGTGACGGCCGCCGAATGAAAACCGCCCGCGAGACCAAGACCAGGCGCGAGCTGTTGGTCACCGGCGCGGGGGCCGCGGCCGCCGCGACGCTCGGCGGCGCCGCCCTGGCCGCCACCGCCGCGCGCGGTGCGAGCGCGCCGCAAGGCGACTCCGAGGCGATGCACGTATATCGCCTGCTCAGCGTCGAGCTGCTGATCCTGTTCACGTATAACCACGTCATCGCCTCGCCGCTGCTCAGCGGGCCGACACGACGCGCGCTGCGGCCGCTGCGCGCGCAGGAGGAGGCGCACGTGCACGTACTCGCCGCGCGGCTGGCGGCGCTCGGCGGCGTGGCGCCGTCGCCACCGGCGAGCGTCACCGCGGCCAACGTCGACCTCGCCCGCCGGCAAGTGAAGGGGCGGCTGGGTCAGCTGCGCGGCGAACAGGATGCCCTGCACCTGCTGCTCGCGACCGAACGCGTCGTCGTGGGCGCGTATTTCGTCGCGCTCACGACGCTCGAGGACCGGCGGCTGATCGTGCTCGTGGCGCAGATCATGGCCAACGACGCTCAGCACGAAGCCCTGCTCGGTGAGCTGCTGTATCCCGGGCAGACCGGCAACGCGGTCCCGTATGGCCTGGTGCAGGGCGTCCAGTGAGGCGCTGCTAGCCTCGGCCCGCGATGCGGATTTCGCGCCAGCTGTACGACGAGATCGTCGCCCACGCGCAAGCGGATGCGCCCAACGAGTGCTGTGGGATGATCGCCGCGCGCGATGGCGACGCGGTCCGCGTGTACCCAGCCACCAACGCCGCAGCGAGCCCGCTGCGATATGAGATCGACGGCGCCGAGCAGTATCGGATCCAGATGGAGATCGATGACGCCGACCTCGAGCTCGGCGCGATCTACCACTCGCACACCCGCAGCGACCCGTATCCGTCTCAGACCGACATCAACCTCGCGTTCTACCCGGAGGCTCTGTACGTGATCGTGGGCCTCGCCGGCGAACGGCCCCAGGTCAAGGCGTACGAGATCCGCGACGGCTCGGTCACCGACGTGGACCTCGGCGTCGTCGCCGATGGCGAGCTCGGGTGAGCTGATGGGCGCCAAACAGGGCGGGCTGGGCGAGCTGGTGTGTCCCGGCTGCGGCTCTCGCTTCGAAGCGCACGAACGCTTCTGCCCATCCTGTGCGCTGCCGCTCGTCCAAGACTCCGACGGCGAGCTCGAGGTCTCAGAGAGCCATCGCCGGGCGCGCAAGATCAAGCCGCAGCTCGCCGAAGGCGAGCTCGTCCGCGTCACCGGCGCGCGCAATCTCGCCGAGGCCGAGTTCCTACAGGGGCTGCTGCTCGAGGAGGGCGTCCCGAGCATGCTGCGGCGCAGCGCCGGTTTCGACGTGCCCGATTTCCTGGCGGCCGGTCCGCGCGATGTCCTGGTACCGGCCTCGGGGGTCGCTACCGCGCGCGAGGTTCTGCTCCAGGCCGAGCTGATCGAGTCCGAGCAACATGGGTCGGTTGTCGCCCCGGGCAAGCTCCTGCTCGGACTGCTGGTGGCGCTCGCGATCGGTGCCCTGATCGTCTGGTTGGCGACGCTCGCCGGACACAGCTGAGCCGCTCAGAGCGGGCCGGCGAGGTGCCGGAGATGGGAGCGCCACGCCTCCTCGCTGCGGCGCAGCGGACGGTCGCCGAACGCATCGGCCAGCGCCGCGCTCGGGCCGCGCGAGTCAAGCCGGGTCGCAAATGCCGCCGTCGCAGGCTCCCCCTGCTCGCGGGCGAGCAGGTCGATCACCGTGCCTCCGAGCAGCGTCGCATCGCGCAGGCCGGGGGGGAAGCGCGGCGGCGAGCCCTCGTGCAGCCGTCGCGCGATCGCCGGCCTGGCATGCTCGGTCTGCCCGGCGAACCATCGCGCGGCGCCCTCGAGCAGCCACGCCCATCGCAGCTCGCGCCGGACGCGGATCGCGCGCATGACGTGCTGCAGGTCCCGGTTGTTGTCGATGATCACCCGTCGCGCGTAGAGCGAGGCGGCGCTCAGGGCGAGCATCTCCCGCGAGCCCTCGACGCTTGACGCCCGCGCGCGCAGCAGTCCGGGGGAGAGGACGTGCAGCTCATTCGCGCCTGCCCATCCCGCCACGTAGCGGCGGGCGGCCGGATCAGTCATCAGCCAGATCAACGGCATCGCCGGGTTGGTCATGGTCAGTGACATGACGCTGTCGTGCAGGACGACCGTGACTTCTTGCACGGGCCGGGCGAACAGCCCCTCCATTCGCGCCGCGGCGAGCGACAGTGACTCGAGCACGCGTCGCGCGTCGCGCGCCTCGGATTCCTCGTGCCGGGCGCGGAAGGTCCCCAAGCGCGATTCGACCCACGTCATCAGCGATCAGGCTGGCGCGGGGCCTCGACCGAGGTCCCGCGCCCACGACGGGCGATAAGTCGCGCGCTGAGCCGGGCGCCTAGACGAGCACCGGCTGACGGTCCGAGGCAATCGAGGCGATCTCCTCGGACGCACGCTCGAACTCCTCGTCGGACAGCACCGGGGTGCCCTCGAACGGAAGCTCGCGCGTCAGCTCGAGCCACGAGCGGCAACCGCCGTACTCGTCACGTACCTTGACGGTCACCGGCCGCGGAATGCGGTAGGTGCGCAGCAGGATCACGTGCAGCGGGTGGCGGCGCTTCCAGGCCAGGCGCTTCTCGGCGTAGTCGGTCGTCCAGACATAGAACGGCGACAGCGCCTCCACCGCGCGGCGGTCGGTGACCGTGAAGTGCGCAGCGACCTCGGCCCAGGCGCGGATTCGCACCCGGTCGGGCTGGGCCAGCTCGTCGCCACGATGCAACGCGTGGGGATGGGGCTCACCGTCGCTCCAGACCCCTTCCTCAAGGGCCCGCGACAGTTCGGGGCGATGGGACTCGCGCACGAGGTCCGACCGTTGGTGGTCGAACGTCGGGTATAGGAAGAACCGCTCGTAATCGAGCTTGAAGTGTTTCTCGGGCTCGCGAATGCCGCCCTTGCGGAGCGTCAGGAGCTGCTCGCCTTCGGCGAGAGCCCGCACAGTCACGGCCCATTCTTTAAAAGCAATCGGCATTAGGCGTAAAGGGGGGAGACGAAGGTTTTTATCCAATCAATCCCGTGCGCGCACCTTTGCAAACGTCCGCACGGAACTCTTACGATTGTATTCGAGAAGCCGAAAATCGCCAAATGTCCCTGCAAAATAGGTTGTTTTTAAGGACCGATGTATGGCCCAAAGCTACGCGGCCGTAGGGGAAGGGGGCGACCTTAGGGCGCCCCGTAGCCGCCTCCACCGGGGGTTTCGATCCGCAGGCGCTGGCCGCTCTTGAGCGTGCCGATCGCCTTCGCCGGCAGTTCCTCGCCGTCGAGCAGGTTGCGCCCCAGCGCGCCGGGGCGTCCGCCCGCCGCTCCGGCAGGGGCATGGCGCCGGCGTTCGGTGATGAGTGAGTACTGCAGGGGCGCGAGCGCCTCCAGCTCGCGGATCACGCCGTCGCCGCCGCGGTACCGTCCGTCCCCGCCTGAGCCGGGGCGGAGCGCGTAACGCACCATTCGCAGCGGGAACTCCAGCTCGAGCGCCTCGATCGGCGTGTTGAGCGTGTTGCTCATCGCGACGTGGACGGCGCTCGGTCCGTCGGCGTCAGGGCACGCGCCCTGGCCGCCACCGATCGTCTCGTAGTAGACGACCCGATCGTCACCGAGTGTGAGGTTGTTCATCGTTCCCTGCCCGAGCGCCCGCCCGAAGGCGCTCAGCACGACATCGGCTACGCGCGACGAGGTCTCGACGTTGCCGCCGACGACTGCCGCCGGCGAGCGCGCGTTGAGCAGGCTGCCCTCCGGTGCGATCACGCGCAGCGGCCGATAGGAGCCGGCGTTGGCCGGAATGTCGGGATCGGTCAGTACCCGGAGGGCGAAGTAGGACGCCGAGCGTGTGACGGCGAGCGGGCAGTTGAGATTTCCCTCGTGCTGGTCGGCCGAGCCGGTGAAGTCGAGCGTCAGCTCGTCGCCGGTGACTGTCGCCCGCACTGTGATCGGCAGG
This sequence comes from uncultured Solirubrobacterales bacterium, assembly GCA_963788005.1. GTDB lineage: Bacteria > Actinomycetota > Thermoleophilia > Solirubrobacterales > Solirubrobacteraceae > Palsa-465. The sequence continues at coordinate 116,488 of CAWBFH010000012.1, forward strand.
TCGCCCTCACGCGCCTCGAGCACGTCGGCCGCGGTGCGCGTCCCGTCCTCGAGCTCGCCGATACAGGCGCGCGTCCGGCGCTCGGCGTAGTCGAGCACCTCGTCGTACGCCTCGGCGAGCGTGGGGGCGCCGACCCGCCGCTCGAGCTCGAGCAGCCGCAGGGCCCCGATCCGGCCGGCGGCGAGCTGCGCGCGCAGGTCCGCGCGGCGCTGGTCGGGGCGGCGCATCTGACCGCTGAGCTCGGCGATCGCGTCGTCGTCGAGCACCCGGGGCTCGATCACCACGCCCTCGTCGGCGAGCGTGCGGCTGTCGGCGGGCATCGAGCCGGGGGTCGGACCGCCGACATCGGCATGGTGGGCACGGCTGGCCGCGAACGCGATCAGCCGGTCCTCGGCGAAGACCGGCGTGATCACCGTGATATCCGGGAGGTGCGTGCCGCCGCGATAGGGGTCGTTGAGGATCCACGAGCGGCCGGGGGCGTGCTGTTCGTCGAGCACCGCCGCGACCGCGGCCGGCATCGCGCCCAAGTGCACGGGAATGTGCTCGGCTTGCATCACCATCTCTCCGCTCGGGGCAAACAGCGCCGTCGACGCGTCGCGCCGCTCCTTGATGTTGGCCGAGTGCGCAGAGCGGATCAGGACGGCGCCCATCTCCTCGCAGATCGCGTGCAAGGCGCCGGTGAGCACTTGCAGTTGCACCGGGTCGGTCACGAATGCGATCCGATCACGATCGTTCCGGTGCGGTCGACCTCGCCGCGCCAGCCGTCGGGCACCAGCAACGTCGACTCGGGCAGCTCGATGACCGCCGGAGCTTCGATCTTGGTTCCGGGCGGCGGGGTGCCACGCAGCACGTCGATCTCGACCTGCCGACCGTCGAGCGTCGCCGGCCGCCTGGAGTGCTGCACCCCGTCATCGTGATCGCCGGCGTCGAGCGTCACGTCCGCCCCGGGGAGCGTCGCCGACAGGCGGACCGTCACCAGTTCGAGCTCCTGCTCGGGATCGCGGTAGCCATAGCGCTCGTCGTGCACAATCTCGAATGCCTCGCGCAGCTGCGCGGGGTCCGGTCGCAGCGGCGCCTGGACGGCGAGCTCGAACGCCTGGCCGCGATAGCGCAACTCGTAGGTCGCGCTCAGCTCGGCGTCGGCTTCCCCGAGTTGCGTGTGCGCGCGCTCGCCGAGCTCGTCGGTCAGGCGTCCGACGGCCTCGGCGGTCAGCCGATCACCCGACAGCAACACGCTCTGCTGGACGTCGCGGCGGCGCGGCGAGACCACCAGCCCCAGCGCAGCCAGCACGCCCGAGGCGCGTGGACAGACGATCTCGGTGATCCCGAGCTCCTCGGCGATCCGCGCGGCGTGGAGCGGGCCGGCGCCGCCGAACGCGAGCAGCGCATAGCGGCGGGGGTCGATCCCGCGCTGGACTGTCACGACGCGCAGCGCCCGGACCATCTCGGCATTGGCGACGCGGAGGATCCCTTCCGCGCACGCGAGCGGCTCGAGCCCGAGCTCGGCCGCGAGCCCGGCGATCGCGCGTTCCGCGGCCCTCCGGTCCATTCGGACGCCGCCGGCCAGTGGCCGGTCGGCGGCCAAGAAGCCGAGCATCAGGTTCGCGTCCGTGACGGTCGGATCGGTCCCACCGCGGCCGTAACAGGCCGGCCCGGGATCGGCGCCCGCCGAGCGAGGACCGACGCGCAGGGCGCCGCCGGGATCACGCCACCCGACCGATCCGCCACCCGCGCCGACGGTGTGGATCGCGACCATCGGGAGCGCCAGCGGCCGGCCGGCGATCGTCGCCGAGCTCTGCTCCTGGACGCTGCCGCCGTCGACCACGCACACGTCGCACGAGGTCCCGCCCATGTCGAAGCAGAGGGCGTCGCGGCGGCCGCACGCGCGGGCGACGAACGCGGCCCCCGCGGCGCCGCCGGCCGGCCCGGACAGGATCGTCCAGGCGGCATGGTCGGCCGCCGCGCGGAGGTCGATCAGGCCCCCGTTTGACTGCATGATCGTCGGCTCGGGCAGACCATCGTCGGCGCACCGCTGTCGCAGACGCCGCAGATAGCCGGCGAGCAGCGGCGACAGCGCCGCATCGACCTCGGTCGTGCAGGCGCGCTCGAACTCCCGGAAGGTCCCGACGACCTCGTGGGAAAGGGATATGTGCACGTCCGGCAATCGCGCCTGCACCGCCTTCGCGATTCGCCGCTCGTGCTCCGGATGTCGGTAGGAGTGCAGTAGCGCCACGGCCACCGCCTCGGGCTCGCTGGCGGCGAGCTCGCGCGCCACGCGATCCGTCTCGTCCGTTGTCAGCTCCAGCAGCGGGCCCTCCGGCGTCATCCGCTCGGCCGCGCCGAAGCGCCGCTCGGGCGGCGTCAGCGGCGCCGGCGGCGCCGCGCACAACCGGTAGAGCTCGGGGCGGTTCTGGCGCCCGAGCGCGACCAGGTCACTGAAGCCGTCGGTCGCGACGAACGCCGTTCGCGCGCCCCGCCCCTCGAGCAGCGCGTTGGTCGCGACGGTCATCCCGTGTGACAGCGACTCGACCTCGTCGGGCGACGCGCCGGCCCGGTCGAGCACCGCGTGGACGGCGGCGATCACGCCCTCGGACTGGTCATCGGGAGTGGTCGGAGCCTTCGCCGTCAGGATCCGTCCGTCGACCGCGAGCACGGCGTCCGTGAACGTCCCACCGACATCGACCCCAAGGAGCACCTGGCGCACCGTACACGGCGTCTGCGCGCCGCCGTGGCTCTCCGGTCACGCGTCAGCGCGAGGTCGGCGCTCGGCGGTCTTCTATCGGCCCGCGACGAAGGGCCCGGGAGCCGCTCCCGGGCCCTGTCGCATGATTCGGACGGCGCGAGCGCGCTACGCGGCCAGTGCCGGCGTGAGCTCCTCGGTCTCGGCCAGGTGCTGATGCGAGGGGCAGTAGCCGTTGTGGGGCAGCGGCATCCGCTGGCACGGGGCCCCCTTGCGCGTGCTGGCGCGGCATTGCAGCGGGTTGCCGTACAGGTCGTAGCCGTTCTGGGGCTGGTTGCGGAGGAACTCGTCAGCGAACTCGAGGTAGCGCTCGATCACATGCAAAACGCGTGCCTGGGACTGCATCGGGAAGTAGACCCGGACGTCGTTGAACAGCGTCTTCGAGGGGTGCGCAAAGTAGTGGCGGTCGGTGGCCAGGCGCTCGACGGCCGCCTCGCAGGCGCGCAGCACCCGCTCGTGGTTGGTGTGAGGACAGCTCCCGTGCGGATCCTCAATGATCTCCCGAGCGACCTCCCTGTAGATCGCGCGGCTGAACCGGTACATGTGTGTTTTTCTCTCCCTGGGGGGGTTCGGGCGCTCCCGGCCAGCGCTTAGCTTCCGTTGCTTGACGGCGAGTATTCCCGCCGGTTGTGAAGCTGGACTCGCGTGGAGTATTAACTCGACGTTAAGTGGAGAGGCACGGGCGTTAGAGAACTCGGGGCGTCGGTCAGCGCCAGAACACGGCCGCGGGGGACCGTTCGCGCCGCTGCGCGATATGAACTCCGTCGAGTGCCGGATCCCGGTTCGGGTAGTCGATCCGCAGGTGCGCTCCGCGGCTCTCCTCGCGCGCCAGGGCCGAGGTCGCGATCAGCCGTACCAGCGGATTCACGTCCGCCGCCAGGACCCTCAAACCTTCGGCATCGCGCTCGAGGCCGGCGTAGCGCCACAGGGCCTCGCGCGACGCGGCCGTGATCGACTGCACCGGCGGTTCGCCGATCGCCTCCGAACGCGTCAGCGGCGGCTGTGCCGGCTCGTCCAGCGCCACGCGCGCGGCCCGGGCTCCGAACACGAAGCACTCGCTCAGCGAGTTGGAGGCGAGGCGGTTTGCCCCGTGCAGGCCGGTGCACGAGCACTCGCCGACCGCATACAACCCCGGAACCGTGGCGCGTCCGTACAGGTCGGTCGCGATCCCGCCCATCATGTAGTGCGCGGCCGGAGCGACCGGGATCAACTCGCGCTCGGGATCGATTCCGGCTCGCCGCAGGGCACTGACGACATTGGGAAACAGTGCCGGGTTGACGTCGCGCATGTCGAGCCCGACCGCGCTCGAGCGGCTCGAGTCGATCTTGCGCTGGACCGCGAGGGCTACCTCGTCGCGCGGTGCGAGCTCGTCGACGAACCGCTCGCCGTCGGCGTCGAGCAGTCGCGCGCCCTCGCCCCGGACCGCCTCGGTGACGAGAAAGCCGTCCGCATCCATGGGTATCGCGCGTGCTCGGCTTGCACCCTCGCCATTTCGCTCTGCGCGGACGCCATCCGGCTCTCCGACCACCGCGGTTGGATGAAACTGCATCAGCTCGAGGTCGGCGAGCTCGGCGCCGGCATCGAATGCGAGCACGAGACCCGAGCCGATCGCGCCGGCCGGGTTGGTGGTGCGCGACCACAACGCTGCCGCACCGCCGGTCGCCAGCACGATCGCGCTCGACTCGATCATGGTGCCATCGTCGAGCGCGACCGCCCGCGCGCGCCCCCCGGCGGTCTCGATCCGGATCACCCGCCGCAGCTCGAGCACCTCGATTCGCTCGTCCTCGGCCACGAGCGCCGACAGCTGGCGGATCACGCGCCGCCCGGTCGCCGCGCCACCCGCATGCACGACCCGGCGGACGCTGTGGCCGCCCTCCAGCCCGAGCGCGAAGCGCCCATGCCGGTCGGCGTCAAACCGGACCCCCAGGGCGGCGAGGTCCTGCACGGCTGCGGGAGCCTCCTCGCACAGAACGCGCGCGGCCGATTCCCTGACCGCGCCGCGGCCGGCGGCGACCGTGTCGGCGAGGTGACGCTCGGGGCTGTCGTCGGCGGCGAGCGCAGCGGCGAGGCCGCCCTGCGCCCAGTAGCTGGACGATTCGGCCAGTGGGGTGGCCGACACAAGCGTCACCCGAGCTCGCTCGCGCGCTGCACACAGGGCCGTATACAGACCAGCGGCGCCCGCCCCGACCACGGTTACCTGGGTCTGCGCTGTGTGCACCGGTAGGTACGGTACTCGCCGATGACCGCAGCGCCCGTCCTCCTCGAGCATCCGGCGTCGCTGACTCACGACACCGGGGGCCATCCCGAGCGGGCCGAGCGGATGATCGCGATCGACGAGCAGCTCGCGCGGCTGGACTGGCTCGGCTATGAACGGGTGCTGTCACCCCGGATCGCCCGATCGACGCTGGCGGCGGTCCACCCCGAGGGCTACATCACCAGGATCGAGCGCGAGTGCACGGCGGGGGGCGGCTTCCTCGACGCTGACACGATTATCAGCGAGGGCTCGTGTACGGCCGCTTACCATGCGGCCGGCGGCGCGGTCGAGCTCGTCGACCGGGTGCTCGGGGGCGGGGCGCCGTTTGGCTTCAGCGCCCACCGTCCACCCGGCCATCACGCCGAACCGGCTCAGGCGATGGGCTTCTGCCTGTTCAACAGCATCGCCGTCGCCGCCCGCCACGCGCTCAACGCGCACGGGCTGTCGCGCGTGATGATCCTCGACTGGGACGTCCACCACGGCAACGGAACCAACGACATCTTCCACGGTGACCGGCGCGTCCTGTTCGTCTCGATCCACCAGTCGCCGCTGTACCCGGGCACCGGCCCGGCGAGCGATATCGGCTCGGGGAACGGCACCGGCTACACGGTCAACCTGCCCGTCGCGCCGGGCGCCGGCGACGACGTCTTCGGCGCGCTGGTCGACGGCGTCGCCGTCCCGCTGGCGCGTGAGTTCGCTCCGGAGCTCGTGCTGATCTCGGCGGGGTTCGACGCCCACCGTGACGATCCGCTGGCGCAGTGCACGGTCACCGAGGATGGATTCGCGGCGATGGCCGGCTCGATGCGCGACGTCTGCGCCGAGCTCGGGGTGCCGTTCGGCGGCGTGCTCGAGGGCGGCTACGACCTGGTCGCGCTCGCCCGCTCGGTGGCGACGACGCTGCAGGCGTTCAGGGGCGAGCCTGGCACCGGCTCGGCTGGTGACGTGAGCGCGCCACAGGCGCAGGCCGCGCGAGAGCGCCTTGCCGCCCACTGGCCGGGCCTCGCGGGCTGACGACGCGCTCTGAGCCGGCCTAGCCGCGCTCCAGCAGCCGGCGCCAGGCGTCGATCACTCTGAGCGCCATGACGTCCGTGGAGAACTGCTGCGCGCGGGCGCGTCCCTCGATCCGCGGATCGCTGCCGGCGAAGTGGGGCTCGAGCGCGCGTGTCCAGGCCGCGACATCGAACGGCGCGCAGAGGGCGCCCTCGATGCCGGCGAGCGCCGCGGGCGCGATCCCGACCGGCGTCGCGAGCACCGGGACGTCGCACGCGAGCGCCTCGAGCGGCGCGAGCCCGAAGCCTTCGCGCTCGGACGGCACCACGACGGCGTTGGCGGCGTTGACGAACAGCGGCACGCGCTCGGGCGCGATCCGGCCGAGCGTCAGCAGGCGTGCGGCGCCCGCGATCTGCTGGGCGCGGTCAAAGCGCTTCTCGGGCCGCGACGGGTCGGCCGCGAACAGCAGGTACGGGCGGTCCGGCTCGAGCCCGAGCTGCGCGCGTGCCTCGGCGCGCGGCAGCGGGACGAAGCGGCCCGTGTCGACGCCGGCGGGCAGCACGGCTCGTTTGCCGGGCGGCGCGGCCCATGCCGGTATCTCGCGTGCCAGAGCCTCCGACACGGTTGCGACCAGGTCGACCGTCCGCAGGCCGGCGAGCGTGATCGGCCGCGAGCGTGGATGCGCGAGATCGGTGCCATGGAGCGTCACCACCCGCCCGCGGCCGCGGACGGCAAGCGCCGGCCACGTCGTGAGGCCGAAATGTGCGTGGACGATGTCGAACCGATCGTGGCCGTGGCGGCGGCGCAGCGCCCGCGCGCCATCGACGTAGGCGCGTGCCCCGCCTGGCGCGAACGCGAACACCTCGACTTCCACGAGGCCGGTCCGCCGGAGCGCCGCCACCTGGTCGGCGACGAAGCTGCCGAGCGCCGGCTGCTCGGGGCGCGGGTACATGTTGGTGACGATCAGCGCGCGCATCGGGGGTCTGCGGCGAGCGTATCCCGGCGGACCGGCGCCGGGCTCTCTGGCACCATGGGGACCATGTCTGCGCCCGCCGAGCTTCCGGTCGCCGTCTTCGACTCAGGCGTCGGCGGCCTCACGGTCCTGCACGAATTGCTCGTCTCGCTACCGACCGAGGACTACTCGTACCTCGGTGACACCGCGCGCTTCCCGTACGGCGGCCGCAGCCAGCACGAGCTGCGGGAGTTCGCGGTCGAGATCGCCGATCACCTGCTCGAATCGGGCGCGAAGCTGCTCGTGGTGGCGTGCAACGCGGCCAGCTCGGCGGCGCTCGAGACGCTCGAGGCACACCTGGAGGGGGGCGGCTACGCGATCGACGTGATCGGAGTGGTGGCCTCGGCCACGCAGCTCGCCGTCGCCGGCAGCCGCAGCGGCCGGATCGGACTGCTCGCGACTCCCGCAACGGTTGCCAGCGGTGCGTACGAGCGTGCGGTGCTGGCCGCCGATCCGCACGTGCACCTCGAGACGGTCGCGTGCCCGGATCTCGCTCCGATCATCCAGGCGGGCTTTCCCTATGACGAGCGGGTGGTCGAGATCGTCCGCGCCTACTGCGAGCCGCTGCGGGCGGCCGAGGTCGACACCGTCGTCCTCGGCTGCACGCACTACCCGCTGGTCGCGCCGATGCTGCAGCGCGCGCTGGGCCGGGGTGTGACGCTGGTGACCTCGGGCGCGGGTGTCGCGCGGAGCGTCGAGCGGGCGCTGACGGCCCGCGGGCTGCTCAACCCGCGATCAGACGAGGGGACCTATCGCTTCAGCTGCACCGGTGATGTCGAGGCATTCCGCGCGGTTGGCACGCGCTTTCTGCAGATGCCGCTCGGAGAGGTGACTCACGTGGAGCTCGGCACCCGGGTTGCGGCGTGAGCGACGGCGCGGCACGCGAGCGCAGCTACGGACGCGCTGCTGACGAGTTGCGTCCGGCGACGATCGAGCCGGGATTCGTCCGTACCGCGACCGGCTCGGCGCTGATCTCGATGGGCGAGACGCGCGTGATCTGCACCGCCTCGGTGCAGGAGAGCGTCCCGCGCTGGCTGGCCGGCTCGGGCCGCGGCTGGGTCACGGCGGAGTACGGGATGCTCCCCGCCTCGACCGGTGACCGCAAGCAGCGCGACGTCAGCAAGGGACGGCCCGACGGCCGCACGGTCGAGATCCAGCGTCTGATCGGCCGCTCGCTGCGCGGCGTGATCGACTTCACCGCGTTGGGCGAACGGACGATTTACGTCGACTGCGATGTCCTCCAGGCTGACGGCGGTACTCGTTGTGCCTCGATTACAGGTGGGATGGTGGCGCTGTCGCTCGCGTGCAACCGCCTGATCGAGCAGGACCGGCTCGAACGCACGCCGCTGACGGGAACCGTCGCCGCCGTGTCGTGCGGGATCGTCGACGGTCTCGCGCTGCTCGATCTCGACTACTCGGAGGACTCGACCGCCGAGGTCGACGCCAACGTCGTGATGACCGGCGACGGCGGCCTGGTCGAGGTCCAGGCGACCGCCGAGCGCACGCCGCTGTCGCGTGCGCACCTCGATGACCTGCTCGCGCTGGCCGCGCAGGGGATCGAGTCGCTCCGCGAACTCCAGCGGGAGACGGTCGCCGCGGCGACGGACTAGAGAGTGGCGGTCCAGACGTCGCTCGTGCTCGCGACTCGCAACCCGCACAAGCTGCGGGAGTTCGAGCGGCTGTTCGCGCCGGCGACGATCGCCATCGAGCCGCTGCCCGAGGGGATCGAGTTGCCGCCCGAGGACGGCGAGACGTTCGAGGCCAATGCGATGCCGAAGGCGCGCGACGGCTGCCGCCCGGACTGGCCGTGCCTCGATCGCCGACGACTCGGGGATCGAGGCCGAGGCGCTCGGTTGGCGTCCGGGCGTCCGCTCCGCGCGCTACGCCGGCCTGGACGCCGACGATGCCGAGAACCTCGAAAAGCTGCTGCGCGAGGCGCCCCCCGGAAGCCGCCTGCGCTACGTCTGCGCGCTCGCCTACGCCGATCCGGTGACCGGAACCGAGCGGGTCTTCTTCGGCGACAGCTCGGGCCGGCTGGCCGCACGGCCGCGCGGGGATCGCGGCTTCGGCTATGACCCGGCGTTCCTTCCCGACGGTGACTTCAGCGGGCGCACGATGGCCGAGCTCTCCGACGACGAGAAGGATCTGATCAGCCACCGCGGCCGCGCCGTCCGCGCGCTGCTGCGCTGGCAAAGCGGGCCGCAGCGATCGCCGTAAACCGATTCTCCCGGGTGGCCCCTCTGGTGCCGTCGTTCGGGGTCGTGTGGGGCGTGATGCGGTCCAGGAAGCGCGGAGCTGAGCCACTCCGGGGCCTGGCAGCGCGCCACCCGTTCCCCAGCCAATAACGCGCTCTGGACCCGCCGGCGCCCGAGCGCGACCCGGCGAGCGACCTACGTCAGCTACGTCAGGTTGATCGCCGCCGCGGCGCCGACCGCGAAAGTCACGCCCGCATAGCCGAAATAGCCCTCGAGCACGAGGATCACGACGGCGACCAGACAGCCGAGCACGGTCACGACCCAGGCAATACGCCCGAGATCCACGTCCCCATGGTCGCGGCCGCGGTCACCGCCCGGCCCTGCCTCCGGGCCAGTCGGGGCCTCGCTCGCGGCCTCGGCGACCGTCCGCTCTGCGAGCGTTCCCGATTCGGCGCCGTCACCGCTCGCCACCGGCGCCGGCGTGAGGCCGTCGGTGGAGTCGGGTGGCGCTAGCGGTTGATGGGTGCTCGTCATTTGATCTGGCATCGCGCGGTCATCGGTCGGTCCGGCGGGGGCCAGTAGTGATTATCCGACACTGTGGAGGTGGATTTGCGGCTCGGGATAAAAGCTGCGCCCGATTGTGGCGCGCGGCCAGGACTGAGCGTTTCGCGACTTCGAGTTGACTTCAAGTGGGCGATTGATTTCCGCAATTTCCGAACAAGTAGGGCGAACTTGCCCACAATCCAGCTTCGACGCGGAGAAAATGGGCATTTTGCGGGGATGCCCGGCGCGCTGGTCGTCCGGGGCCCGTGTTAGCGTCGAGAATTCCTACCAAGTTAGAAGGAGGAGCAAGTGACCAAGTCAGAGTTTGTAGACCAGGTCGCGGATCGCGCAGGTTTGAGTAAGAAGGACGCTGGAGACGCCGTCGATGCGATGCTCGAGACGATCGAGGGCGCGCTGAGGCGCGGCAGTGACGTCACGTTCTCCGGCTTCGGCAAGTTCAGCGTGTCGCAGCGGAGCGCCCGCGAGGGTCGCAACCCGGCGACCGGCGAGAAGATCCAGATCGCGGCATCGCGCGTGCCCAAGTTCACCGCCGGCGCCGCGCTCAAGAAGGCCGTCAAGTAGCCGCCGTCTGGCGGCTCGGCGGGGGCTCATACCTGGAGTGATCGGCGGGCACGATCGGGTTGTCGGCCGGGTCGCGTCTCGCTTGTCTGACCCCGCTCGCGGGCGGACACTCCGACCGGCCCAGCACCGGTGCCGGACGCTGGCGGTGGGCGCGGTAGTTGAGCGCGCGTCCTTGTCGACCGCGCGGTGTGTTGCCCGAGCGCGTGAGCCTGAGGTGACGGGCGGGCGCTGCAAAGCGGATCGCAGACTGGATGCGAGCGCCGACGCGCTTGTATGATCGGCTCTGCGATGGTGGCAAAAAGCGTGCGCTTAATTGCGCCAATCGCCCTCGCCGCCGTGGCCGTGGCGACCTATCTGATCGTCCACGCGAGTCTCGAGACGCATACGACGACGATCTCGCATTCGACGAGGCTGTCGGCGAACGGCCATCGACCCCGTCGCCACCAGCGGCCCCCGAAGTTCTACGTGGTCAAGGCGGGCGACACGCTGAGCGCAATCTCGGCCAGGACTCACGTCTCGATCGTGCACATCATGGCTCTGAATCACAGCATCAGCCCGAACGCCCTGCAGACCGGTCAACGCCTGAGGCTGCGACGGTGAACCTCGCCTCCGCCGCCTCGAGGTCGCCGGGCGCCCGGACCGTGTGCCGGGCGCGATGAGCATCTTCATACCCACGCCCGGGGCTCGAGCCCGTTGCGCGATCGTGCCCGCACGCCGGTGGGCGCTGTCGCTCGCGGTCGGATTCGCGTTCGCACTCGCGTTTGCGCTCGGGTCGAGATCCGCTGCGATCGCCCGCGCCGCGGCGCTGCCCCGGCTCAGCGTCAGCTCGGCGATCCTGGTCGAGCCCGCCATCGGCCAGGTGCTGTTCTCGGACCAGAGCGAGCGCGAGTTGCCGATCGCGAGCACCACGAAGCTGATGACCGCGCTCGTGACGCTCCAGCACGTGCGCAACCTGGACCGGATCTTCACCCAGAACGACTACGTCGCGTCGCCCGCCGACTCCCAGATCGGACTCGAGCCAGGCGAACGGATGAGCGTCCACGACCTCCTGCTCGCGCTGATGCTGCCGAGCGCCGATGACGCGGCCGAGGACCTCGCCTACAACGTCGGGCAAGGCTCGGTCGGGCGTTTCGTCGCGATGATGAACGCCGACGCGCGTCAGCTCGGACTTCGTCACACGCACTATTCGACGCCGAGCGGACTCGACACGCCGGGCAATTACTCGACCGCCGGCGATCTGGTCAAGCTCGCGAACTACGACCTGACCCACTCGGCGTTCCTGAAACGGATCGTCGCGCTCCCGCACGCCGTCCTGAAGACCGGGTCACATGTGCGCTACGTCGTCAATCGCAACGACCTCGTCGGGCGCTACCCATGGATCAACGGCGTCAAGACGGGTCACACCGACGAGGCCGGCTATGTGCTGGTCGCGTCCGCCCGGCGACACGGCATGCCGCTGCTCAGCGCGGTGCTCGGAACCTCGAGCGAGGAGTCGCGCGACGACAACACGCTGGCGCTGCTCGACTACGGATTCTCCAACTTCCGCCTCTCCACACCGGTCCACGCCGGCCAGGTCCTGGCCCGGCCGACGGTCCACTACCGTTCGGGTGAGCACGCCGCACTCGTCGCCTCGACGCCGTTCACGCGTGTCTTTTCGACCAGCACCCGGTTGCACGTGGCGATCAAGGCGCCGGCCCAGCTCACCGGCCCGCTGCGGCGCGGCGCCCGGCTCGGGGTGGCGATCGTGACCGCCGACGGGCGGTCAGTCGCGCGCATCCCCCTGGTGCTCGCCAAGTCGCTGCCTGCGGTCAGCCCGCTGACGATCGCCGCGGGCTTCATCGCCAAGCCGCTGATGTTGCTGATCTTGCTGCTGCTCGTGGCCTGCCCCGCGCTAGCCTTCGTGACGCGCCGGCGCAGACGAAGCCGAGTTGCTCGGGGATTGGAGTCTGCATGATCATCACCGTCACGCTCAATGCAGCGATCGACAAGACGCTCGAGGTACCGAGCTTCACGCCCGGGCGCCGACACCGGACCGTCGACCAGACCACGATGCCCGGCGGCAAGGGCGTCAACATCGCCCGCGCGATCAAGCAGCTTGGCCAGCCGGTGATCGCCACCGGTTTCGTCGGCGGCGCCACCGGAACGCGGATCGTCGAGGCGCTCGGCGACGAGTCGATCCTGTCGGACTTCGTCCGGATCCACGACGAGTCGCGGACCAACACGGTCGTGCTCGACCCGACCACCGGGGTGCACACCGAGATCAACGAGCGCGGTCCGGCGGTCTCGGCCCACGAGCTCGAGCTGTTCCGCGAGAAGCTGCTCTACCTAGCCCAGGGCGCGAGCATCTGCGTATTCGCCGGCAGCCTTCCGCGGGGCGTCGAACAGGACGTCTACACCGCTCTGATCCGCGAGGTCCGGCGGCTCGGCGTCACGACGATGATCGACACCGACGGCGAGCCGCTGAGGCTCGCGATGCGGGCCGAGCCCGATCTCGTGTCACCGAACGAGCTCGAATCCGAGGAGCTCGTCGGGCACGAGTTCAACGACGCCGATGACCGCGCACAGGCCGTCGTCGAGATGACCCGGCTCGGCGCCCGCGAGGCGATCATGACGGTGTCGGACGGCTGCTATGCGAAGGTGATCGAGGATGGCGCCGCGACCGTCCATCGGGTGCGCGTAGTCGAGCAGGAGGTGCGCTCGGTCGTCGGATCGGGGGACGCGTTCCTCGCCGGCTACGTCGCGGCCCGCTACGGCGGCCAGGATCCGGTCGAATGCCTGCGCTTCGGGGTCGCGTGCGGCGCCGAGTCCACGCAACATTTCGGGGCCGGGATCATCGACGCCGGGCGGGTCGAGCGGCTGCTCAACGACGTCGAAGCCGAGCGCCTCGGGATCGGCGCTGAGATCGGCTGACCGGCCCCGCGGGCCCACGGAATTGATCGGGGGCGCTGCTAGGATCGAGCGTCAATGGTTGCCGCCTCTCTACTGCCCGTGTCGTCCGAGTCTCCGGCTACGGTTCAGCGATGGAAGTAGAGATCGGACGCGGCAAGAAGGGGCGGAGAGCGTACGGGTTCGACGACATCGCGATCGTGCCCTCGCGCCGCACGCGCGACCCCAACGACATCGACATCTCCTGGACGCTTGGCCCCTACCGGTTCGAGCTCCCGATGCTTGCCGCCGCGCTCGACGGCGTCGTCTCACCTGACAGCGCCGGCGCGATCGGCAAGCTGGGTGGACTCGCGGTCCTGAACCTCGAGGGGATCTTCTGCCGCTACGAGGACGCCGACGCTCAGCTCGAGCGGATCGCGAGCTTCTCGCGCGAGATCGCGACCCGCGAGATGCAGGACATCTATCGCGAACCGGTGAAGCCCGAGCTGATCGCGCGCCGGATCGAGGAGATCAAGGCGCACGGTGTCGTCGCGGCCGCCTCGCTGACGCCGCAGAAGGTCCGTACTCACTACGAGGTCGCGCTCGAGGCGGGACTCGACATCCTCGTCATCCAGGGGACGGTGGTCTCCGCCGAGCACGTGTCGCGCGACGAGAGCCGCCCGCCGGTGAACCTCAAGGAGTTCATCCGCGAGCTCGCGCCGACGCCGGTCGTGGTCGGCGGCTGCGCCTCCTACCACGCGGGGCTGCACCTGATGCGCACCGGCGCGGCCGGCGTGCTGGTCGGCGTTGGGCCGGGAGCGATCTGCACGACCCGCGGCGTGCTCGGGATCGGCGTCCCGCAGGCGACCGCGATCGCCGACGTCGCCGCGGCTCGCTCGCAGCACATGCTCGAGACCGGCGACTACGTGAAGGTGATCGCCGACGGCGGGATGCGCAACGGCGGTGACATCGCCAAGGCGATCGCCTGCGGCGCGGACGCGGTGATGCTCGGATCGGCGCTCGCGCGGGCCTACGAGGCCCCGGGGCGCGGTTACAACTGGGGGATGGCCACGTTCCATCCGACGCTCCCGCGCGGTACCCGCGTGGCGACGACCCAGAACGGGACCTTCGAGGAGATCATCAAGGGACCGGCGCGCGAGAACGACGGCACCTTCAATTTGATGGGCGGGCTGCGGACCTCGATGGCGACCTGCGGCTACCGTGACATCGCCGAGTTCAATCGCGCCGAGCTGATGGTCGCTCCGTCGCTGCAGACCGAGGGCAAGCACCTCCAGCGCGAGCAGGGTGTCGGGATGGGCGCTGGCGGCCGAGCTGCGGCGGTCGGTGTCGCCGACTAGTTCCTCTGCGGCTGCGGATCTGGAGGTTCCCGGGGGGTTTGAGCGCGGGCGCGAGGAAGCGCGCCCAGAGGTTCCGCCCGCCGTCGACGAGGTCGTCGTCCTCGACTACGGTGGCCAGTACTCCCAGCTGATCGCGCGCCGTGTCCGCGAATGCGGCGTGTTCTCGGAGCTCTTGCCCCATCACGTCGGTGCCGAAGAGGTCGCGCGCCGGCGCCCCAAGGGCGTGATCCTGTCGGGAGGCCCGGCGTCGGTGTACGCCGAGGGCGCGCCGCCGTTGCAGGCCGAGCTGCTCAAGCTCGGGGTCCCCGTGCTCGGCATCTGCTACGGGATGCAGCTGCTCGCGCTCGAGCTCGGTGGGCGCGTCGAGGCGGCCGAGGTGGGGGAGTTCGGGCGTTCGCAACTGACGGTGCAGGACACCGGGCGGCTGCTCGGGGGCACCCCGGCCGAGCAGTCGTGCTGGATGTCACATCGCGACACCGTGTTTGCGCCGCCGCCCGGGTTTGATGCGCTCGCCTCCTCGACCGCGTCCCCGGTGGCCGCGTTCGAGTCCCGCCAGCGGGGGATCTATGGAATCCAGTTTCACCCCGAGGTCGTCCACACCCCGTACGGCCAGCAGGTGCTGAAGAACTTCCTGATCGACATCTGCGGCGCCACCGGGACCTGGAGCGCGGCGTCGGTGATCGAGGACCAGATCGAGCGGATCCGCGCTCAGGTCGGCGACGGGCGGGCGATCTGCGGCCTCTCCGGCGGCGTGGATTCGAGCGTCGCGGCGCTGCTCGTGCACCGGGCGATCGGTGACCGGCTCACCTGCGTGTTCGTCGATCACGGCCTGATGCGAAAGAACGAGGGCGAGCAGGTGGTGGCGGCGTTCCGCGATCACTTCAAGGTGCCGCTGGTCGCGGTTGACGCCTCGGACCGGTTCCTCGCCAAGTTGCGGGGGGTGAGCGATCCCGAGCGCAAGCGCAAGGTGATCGGCGCCGAGTTCATCCGTGTGTTCGAGGAGGAGGCGGCGAAGCTCGACGACGTTCACTTCCTGGTCCAGGGCACGCTCTACTCGGATGTGATCGAGTCCGGCGGCGGCACCGGCGCGGCGACGATCAAGTCCCATCACAACGTTGGCGGCCTGCCCGAGGATCTCGAGTTCGAGCTCGTCGAGCCGCTGCGGGCGCTGTTCAAGGACGAGGTGCGCGCCGTCGGCGCCGAGCTCGGTCTCCCCGAGCGCCTCGTGTGGCGCCAGCCCTTCCCGGGCCCGGGATTGGCGATCAGGGTCGTCGGCGGCGAGGCGACGCGTGAGCGGCTGGACACGCTGCGCGACGCCGACGCGATCCTCCAGGACGAGATCCGCAAGGCCGGGCTGTACCGCGAGCTATGGCAGTCCTTCTGCGTCCTGCCCGACATCCGCACGGTGGGCGTCCAGGGCGACGAACGTACCTACGGCAACGTGATCGCGATCCGCGCCGTCACCAGCGATGACGCGATGACGGCCGACTGGGCGCGGCTCCCCTACGACCTGCTCGAGCAGATCGCATCGCGGATGATCAACGAGATCAGGCCCGTGGGGCGCGTCGTGCTCGACATCACGAGCAAGCCACCCGGGACGATCGAGTGGGAGTGATCGCCTCGCGGCGGCCTCAGGCGCGGCGCTGCGCGTCGTAGGCGCCCGAGCCTTCGACGACTGCCACCACGTAGGGCGACCGGTTAGCCGGAAGGTCGGTGCGCCCGAACCAGGCCGCGGCGGCGATCTCGCCGTGGTCGAGCCTCAGCCTCGTGCTCGGATCGATTTCGGCCCAGAAGCAGTGAATCGTGTCGCGGCGGTGATCCATCATCCCCCGGATCTCGCCGACCTTGATCCAGTCGGCGCCGCCGAGCCCGAGCTCCTCGTCCATCTCCCTGCGCGCCGTCTCGAGCGGCGGCTCGCCGCGCTTGAGCGAGCCCCCCGGGAGGTCCCACCGCCGCCGTCCGTACGTGTGGCGCACGAGCAGGATCTGATCACCGGACGTGAGCAGGCACTTGACCCCCGTCTTCGCCGGCCGCCAGAAGAACCAGACCACCTGAAGAACGCGGTAGCCGACGCGGTAGATCAGCCGTCTGATCGGGACGGGAAGCTTCACCCCCTCAGCGTAAGCCCTCGGGATCGATCGGTTCCGCCGAGCTCTGACCGTGCACCATCAGTGCCTCAGATCGTGCACCTTTGGGGATTGACTATCATCGTCGCAGGCCGCGCGACAAGCGCGGCTTGTGCGTGCCATGAAGACCTACGTAGCCACACCTGCAGACCGAGAGCGAAACTGGCTCGTGGTCGACGCCACCGGGCAGACGCTCGGCCGGCTCGCCACCCAGATCGCCGACGCGCTGCGCGGAAAGCGCAAGCCGACCTACACGCCGCATGTCGACACGGGCGACTTCGTGATCGTCATCAACGCGGAGAAGATCTCCGTCACCGGCAACAAGCTTTCGGACAAGCGCTACTACCGCCACTCCGGTTATCCGGGCGGTCTGAAGTCGCGCACGCTGGCCGAGATGCTCGACCGGCGACCCGAGGAGGTCATCCGGCTCGCTGTCAAGGGGATGCTTCCCCGCAACCGGCTGGCGCGCAAGCAGCTCACCAAGCTGAAGGTCTACGCCGGTCCCGATCACCCGCACGCCGCCCAACAGCCTCAACCGATGGAGATTGCGCAGTGACCGAAGCCGAGCACCCCGAGGACGAGCAGCGCAACGAGGAGGCTGAGGCCTCGGCTGAGGAGGCGCAGACTCCGCCCGAGGCGCCCGCTCCCGAAGCGGAGCTGCCGCCCACCGCCGCGGAGACCCCGGAGGAGTCCGAACCGGCCCCCGCGCCGCCCGCTGAGGCCGAGGAGGCGCCCGCACCGGTCGCGGACGCGGAGGCTGAGGAGGCGCCAGAGGAACCGCCCGCTGAGGCTGCTGAGGCCGAGGAGGCGCCCGCACCCGTCGCGGAGGCCGAGGAGGCGCCAGCAGAAGAGTCGCCCGCGCCGGCCGCCGAGGCGCAAGAAGAGGCGCCCGCGCCGGCCGCAGCGGCCGAGGGCGCCCCCGCACCCGCTGCCCCGGTGCAAGAGGCCGAGGAGGTCGAGCTCGCGCCGCGCCAGCGGCCCGAGATCCCCGGCGCCGACCTGATTCCCGACATCGTCTCCGAAAGCGACGAGTTCCTCGACGCCGAGGCCCGAGCGGCCGCCGAGGCCGAGGCCGAGGAAGCCGCCCGACAGGATCAGGACACCGACCAGGTAGAGGAGGCGCGGCCGATCGCCGATGCCGCGATCGACCTGGCGGCCGGGGCCCGCTACACCGCGACTGGAAAGCGCAAGACGGCGGTCGCGCGGGTGATCCTCAAGCCCGGCACCGGGGCGTACTCGATCAACGGCAAGGACCTCGACACCTTCTTCCCGCGTGACACCCTGCGGCGCGTTATCCGCCAGCCGCTCGAGACGGTCGGCTACGAGGCGAGGATGGACGTGATCGCCCGGATGCACGGAGGCGGTGTGGCCGCCCAGGCCGGGGCGCTGCGTCACGGGATCTCACGGGCGCTGCTCGTCGCCGATCCGAACCTCCGTGGCGAGCTCAAGCGCCGCGGTTTTCTGACGCGCGATCCGCGGGTCAAGGAGCGCAAGAAGGCCGGCCTCAAGAAGGCTCGCAAGCGCCCGCAGTTCTCCAAGCGCTAGCCGCCGCCCGCATGCCGCGCCAACTTTTTGGCACGGATGGAATCCGTGGCCGCGCCGGCGAGTTCCTCACCGCCGAACTGGCGCTGGCGTTGGCGCGCACGGCGGTCGCCCGCTCACAGCAGGCACGACCCCAGGTCCTGATCGTCCGGGATACGCGCGAGTCGGGCGAGATGCTCGAGTCCGCGATCGCCGCCGGGGTCACGGCCGCCGGCGGCGACGCGCTGGTGGCCGGCGTATTGCCGACCCCCGCGGCGCCGCTGCTGGTCCTCCGGCACGGGCTCGACCTGGCGGCCGTGATCTCCGCGTCACACAACCCGTATCAGGACAATGGGATCAAGCTGTTCGCCGCCGACGGCTTCAAGCTCGACGACGACACCGAGCACGAGATCGAGGCGGCGCTCGGCCAGCCGGTCCTCAACGGCGGCCGGATCGGCGGCGTCCGGCGGTTGCACGGGGCACTCGAGGACTACCTGCGCGAGCTGCACACGCGTTTCGCGGGGCTCGACCTGAGCGGCGTTCGCGTGCTCCTGGACTGCGCGAACGGGGCCACCTTCAGGGCCGCGCCCGAGATCTTCCGCAGGCTCGGCGCCGAGACCGAGGTGATCGCGGACGCCCCCGACGGGCGCAACATCAACGACGGCTGCGGCTCGACCCACCTCGACGCCGTGATCGAGCGGATGAGCGCGGGGGAGCACGACATCGCGTTTGCGTTCGACGGTGACGGTGACCGCGTGCTGGCGGTGGACGGCGACGCCAAGATCGTCGACGGTGACGAGCTGATCGCGCTGGCGGCGATCCACCTACACCGTCACGATCGCCTCCCCGGGCAGGGCGTCGCGGTTACGGTGATGACCAACTTCGGATTTCACACCGCGATGGCGGGCGCCGGGGTCGAGGTCGCGAGCACGGCCGTCGGCGACCGTTACGTGCTCGACGAGTTGCGCAAGCGCGGCTGGAGCTTCGGCGGCGAGCAGTCGGGCCACATCATCGACCTCGGCTTCGGGCCCTCCGGGGACGGGATCGCGAGCGCGCTGCTGACGCTCGAAGCGCTCGCCGGCCGGGACCTGCGTGACCGCGACGCGATGCAGAAGCTCCCTCAGCGGCTGGTCAACATTGAGGCTCCGGATCGGGCCGCGCTGACGCGCACAATGGAGGAGCCGGCGATGGCGGAGGCGATCGAGCGCGAGGCGGCCGAGCTTCAAGGACGCGGCCGCGTGCTCGTCCGCGCGTCCGGCACCGAGCCGCTGATCCGCGTCATGGTCGAGGCCCCGACGGCGCGCGAGACCGACGCTGTGTGTGACCGTCTATCCAGCGTTGTCGAGACGATCCTCGGCGCCGACGCCCCCGGAGCGTGAAGTCCGCTGCTACGGCGCAAGCGCCATTTCGTGGTCGTGGCCGCGACCGGCGTTAAAATGCGCTGCCCGTCCGCCGATGGGGCTGAACGGCAGCCTGATCGGGCTGTCGGCTGGGCACTCATCTCGATGTAGGAGGGTTGGCAAATGTGCGGCATCGTCGGCTACGTCGGGCCCCGAGACGTACGCGCCCTGCTGTTGGCGGGGCTCGAGCAGCTCGAATATCGCGGCTACGACAGCGCCGGCATCTCGGTCGTGTCCGGCGGCCGGATCGATGCAGTGCGCGCGGTCGGGAACCTGACCGCGCTACGACGGGCGATCGACGGTCGCGATCACCGGCCCGAGCGCTCGAGCGCCGCCGTCGCGCTCGCCGAGCGCTCCGAGCCCGGGACGGGCATCGGCCACACGCGCTGGGCGACCCACGGCCGTGTGACCGAGGAGAACGCCCACCCCCACTACGACACCCAGGACCGGGTTCACATCGTCGTCAACGGGATCGTCGAGAACTACCTTGAGCTGAAGCAGGAGCTGATCGATGCGGGCGCGGTGTTCACGTCGGAGACCGACGCCGAGGTGATCGCGCACCTGGTCGCGCACTTCTACGACGGCGACCTGATCGGCGCCGTGCGCAACGCCTACGGACGGCTGCGAGGCCACTACGCGTTCGTCGCCATGAGCGCGGACGAGCCCGGCGTGCTGGTCGGCGCTCGCAAGGAGTGCCCGCTGATTATCGGCCGCGGCGACGGCGAGCAGTTCATCGGTTCGGCAATCCCCGCGTTCCTGCGCGAGACGCGGGACGTCCAGTACATGGGCGACGACGAGATCGTGATTCTGCGGCCCGAAGGCGTCGAGTTCCAGACCGCCGCCGGGGAGCCGCTCGAGCGCGAGATCGTGCGGATCGACTGGGACGCGCAGACGGCCGAGAAGCAGGGTTATGAGACGTTCATGCTCAAGGAGATCAACGAGCAGGCCGACGCGGTCGCCGAAACGCTGGGCGAGCGCGCCGCGCGCGCCGACGGGATCGACCTCGGCGACCTCGGCGGCGCGATCGACGACCAGCTGCTGCGCGGCGTCCGGCGCGTGGTGATCGTGGCCTGTGGGACGGCGTATCACGCTGGGCTGATCGGGCGCTATGCGATCGAGCAGTGGGCACGGGTACCGGTCGAGGTCGACATCGCGTCCGAGTACCGGTACCGCAACCCGGTCGTGGGCCCCGACGACCTCGTGATCGGGATCTCCCAATCGGGCGAGACGGCCGACACGCTCGCGGCGATGCGGACCGCCCGCAGCTGTGGGGCCACCGTCCTGGCGCTGACCAACATCATGGGCGCGCAGGCGACCCGCGAGGCCGATGGGGTCCTGTACACGCGCGCCGGGCTCGAGATCGGGGTCGCCGCCACCAAGACGTTCACCAGCCAGATCGCGGCCATGTACCTGATCGCGCTCCGGCTCGCCGAGCTCCGTGGAACGCTGGAGCGGCCGGCACTGGCGCGCACGGTGACCGAGCTCAAGCGGCTGCCGCACCTGATCGCGGAGCTGCTCGAGCGCGACGGCGAAGGGATCGCCGAGGTCGCCGGCCGTTATTACGAGGCTAACTTCTTCCTCTACCTCGGACGGCACATCGGGCTGCCGGTGGCGCTCGAAGGGGCGCTGAAGCTCAAGGAGATCTCCTACATCGCCACCGATGCCTACGCCGCCGGCGAGATGAAGCACGGCCCGATCGCGTTGCTCGACGAGCAGACGCCCGTGGTCGTGGTCGCCAACCAGTCGCCGGTGCTCGAGAAGGTCGTCTCGAACATGCAGGAGGTCCGCGCCCGGGGGGCGCGGGTGATCGCGGTCGCGACCGAGGGCGACGAGCAGATAGCCCAGCATGCCGATGATGTGATCTGGGTGCCGCCGACCGACTGGATGCTGGCACCGATGCTCGCGGTCATCCCGCTCCAGCTGTTCGCGTACAACATCGCCCGGCTGCGCGGGCTCAACGTTGATCAGCCCCGGAACCTGGCCAAGACGGTCACGGTTGAGTGACCCCCGATCGCGACGTCGCAGCAGCGCCCGAGCACCCGTCGATCGGCGTCGATCTGCTCGAGATCGAACGGCTCGAGCGCGCACTCGCGCGCCGGCCGGCGCTGGCCGAGCGGCTGTTCACGCTCGCTGAGCGCGAGTACGCGGCGTCCCGGGCGCGGCCCGGCCAACACCTCGCCGCCCGGTTCTGCGCCAAGGAGGCGGTCGCCAAGGCGCTCGGCCTGGAAGCCTTGAGCTGGCGTGAGATCGAGGTCGTGTCCGCCGGCGGGGCTCCCGGGGTGCGGCTCCACGGCGCCGCCGCTCGTCGCGCCGCCAGCCTGGGGGTCGTCGTGCGTGTGTCGCTCACCCACACCCGCAGGGACGCGGGCGCGGTCGCGGTGACCGAGCGCGCCGCTGCGGACGGCGGCAAACCGTGAGCCTCGCCGGCTGGCTGACGCCGCTGCCCGACGCCGAGCAGCAACGCGCGACCGACCGTTGGGCGATCGACGAGCGCGGCATCCCGGGAATCGAGCTGATGGAGCGCGCCGGGTCCGGTCTCGCGCAGCTCGTCGACGCGGGGGTGCCCGAGGGACGGGTCGCGGTCGTGTGCGGCAAGGGCAACAACGGCGGCGATGGGCTGGTGGTCGCGCGTCTGTTGCGCAGCCGTGGCCGCGACGTCGACGTGCTGCTGCTCGGCGCGCCCGACGACTTCCGCGGGGATGCGCGGACCAACCTCGAGCGCCTGACGGGCCCACCGGTGCGACCGTTCGATCCGGCGGCGCTCGACGGCGCCGCCGCGATCGTCGACGCGATCCTCGGCACCGGGTTCGAGGGCGAGCCTCGCGATCCGGCGAGCAGCGCAATCGAAGCGATCAACGCGGTCGCCGGTGACGCGATGATCTTCGCCTGCGACGTGCCCAGCGGCGTCGACAGCTCGACCGGGGAGGTCGCCGGGGTAGCGGTGACCGCCGCCGCGACGGCGACCTTCCACGCCGGCAAGCCGGGGCTCTGGATCGCGCCCGGCAAGGCCCACGCCGGAGAAGTGACCGTCGTCGACATCGGGATCCCCGCCGGCGCTCCGACGGAGGCGCAGATCGGGCTGATCGAGGGCAGTGTGACCGACACGATCCCGCTCCGCGGGCGCGAATCGACCAAGTTCGCGGCGGGCGCGGTGTTCGTATGCGGCGGCTCGCTCGGACTCACGGGCGCGCCGAGCCTCGCCTCGGAGGCGGCGACGCGCGCCGGCGCCGGGTACGTGACCGCGTTCGTGCCGAGCTCGCTGCACCAGATCTTCGAACTGCGGCTGCTCGAGGTGATGACGGTCCCGCTCCCGGATCTCGAGGGAGCACTGCAGCCGGAGGCGGCCGACGTGATCGCCCAGCGTCTCGGCCGGGCGGGATCGCTGGTGCTCGGCCCGGGCCTCGGTCGCGCGGAGGGGAGCGTCGCGTTCTGCCGCGACCTCGCGCGCCGCGCCGATGTTCCGTTGCTGCTCGACGCCGATGGGCTCAACGCCCACGCCGAGCGGCTCGAGTCACTGGCGGAGCGTCGCGCGCCGACGGTGATGACCCCCCACGCCGGCGAGCTCGGGCGTCTGCTCGGTCTGCCGTCGGACGAGATCGAGCGCCGGCGCCTCGCGCATGCGCGACGCGCCGCCTCGCTGGCACAGGCGGTGGTCGTTCTGAAAGGCGATGACACGATCGTCGCGGAGCCGTCGGGCCGGGCCGCCGTCAACCGCGGCGGTGCCGCGGCGCTCGCGACGGCGGGGACCGGTGACGTGCTCTCGGGTGTGATCGGCGCGTATCTGGCCAAGCGGATGGACGCGTTTGAGGCCGCCTGCGCGGGCGTGCTCGTTCACGCCAGGGCTGGCCAGCTCGCGGCGGAGTGGATCGGTCCCGAGGGCGTGATCGCCCGCGACGTGATCGATGCGCTGCCGCGGGCGCGGCTGAGCGCTTGACGATGGCGCTCCGCGCGTGCGCACGCGTCAACCTGGCGGCGATCGAGCGCAACGCCGCGCGGCTGCGCGGCGGTCTTGTTCCGGGCGCGACGTTGTGCGCGGTGGTCAAGGCCGACGCATCCGGCCACGGGTCGGGCCACGCCGCCCGTGCGGCGCTCGACGGCGGTGCCACTTACCTGGGGGTCGCAACTGCCGGCGAGGCGGCCGAGCTGCGCGCCGCCGGGATTGGCGGACCGCTGCTCGTGATGGGCGCGCTCAGTGACGAGGAGCTGCCGATCGCGGTGGCGGCCGGGGCGGAGCTGACCGCGTGGAGCGAGCAGTTCGTCGTCAAGGTACGAGCCGCCGCCGTCGCCGAACCGGTCCGGATCCATGTCAAGTTCGACACCGGCCTGGGGCGCCTCGGGACGCGATCGCTCACCGAGGCGCTGGCCGTCGCCGACAGTGTGATCGCGGCCGGTCCGCAGCTGCAGCTCGTCGGCGCGATGACGCATTTCGCGACCGCCGACGGCGATCCGGAGTTCATGGCGGCGCAGGTGGCGGCATTTGCGCCGTTCGTCGAGGCGATGCGGCGCCGGGCGCCGGCGATCGTGGTCCACGCCGCCAACAGCGCCGCGACCGTCCGTAGCCCGGCGACCCACTTCGACATGGTTCGCTGCGGGATCGCGATCTACGGTTGTGACCCGATGAACGAGAACCCCGATCACTACGGACTCGAGCCCGCGCTCGAGCTGACGTCGTACGTGGCGGCGCTCAAGCTCGCCGAGCCCGGTCAGAGCGCCGGGTACGGACGGCGCTTCGTCGCCGACCGCCCGACCTGGATCGCCACCCTTCCGATCGGCTACGCGGACGGCATCAGGCGCGCGCTGAGTGACAACTGCGATGTCCTGGTCGCCGGCCGTCGCTATCGCGTCAGCGGAACCGTGAGCATGGACAACATCACGATCGATGTCGGCCCCGACCCGGCGGCGGATGTACGGCTCGGTGCAGCCGCGACGATCGTCGGGCGTGACGGGGACGAGCGCCAGACGATCGAGGATCTCGCCAACCGTATCGGCACGATCGCGCACGAGGTCCTGTGCGGGATCTCGGCCCGCGTGCCACGCTCATATCACCGCGACGGGACGCCGGCGCCGTGACCGAGCCGCTCGATGCGATCACGACGATCGTTTCCGACGCGTGGCTCGTCGGCGGCGCGCTCCGCGACCGGCTGCTGGGACGCCAGACGGCCGACTACGACGTCGTCGTCCCGGCGCACCGCAGCGACGAGGTCCGGCGCGTCGCGCGGGCGCTCGGCCGCGCCACCTCGGCGTACTCATTCGCGCTGTCGGATGAGTTCGGCGCCTGGCGCGTGGTCTCGCGCGAACGGGGCTGGCAGGTCGACCTGCTGGCGCTCGAAGGTGACACGATCGAGGAGGATCTGCTGCGCCGTGACCTGACCATCAACGCGATTGCGCAGCCGCTCGCCGGCGACGGCGCGTTGGTCGATCCCGCGGGTGGGCTCGATGATCTGCGCGCGCGGCGTATGCGTGCGGTCGCCCCCGACGCGTTCGAGCGTGACCCGCTGCGGGCGCTGCGGCTGGCGCGGCTGGCGTGCGAGCTCGACTTCTCGGTCGACTCCGGCACCCTCGCGCTCGCGCGGGCCGCCGCCCCGGGACTGCCGGGCGTCGCGGCCGAGCGTGTATTCGCCGAGCTGAGCCGGCTGCTGGTGGCTGACCGCGCGCTCGACGGTCTCGACATCATGGATGCCGCCGCGGTCACCGACGCGGTCCTGCCCGAGCTCGTGGCATTGCGGGGCGTCGCGCAGAGCCGCTTTCACCACCTCGATGTCTACGACCATACGCGCGCCGTGCTGGCTGAGGCGATCGCGCTCGAACGGGACCCCGAGCCGGCATTCGGCGATCAGGCGCCCGCCGTCCGAGAGCTGCTCGCGGCGCCGCTCGCGAACGACATGACCCGCGGCGGCGGGCTGCGCTTCGCGGCGCTTCTGCATGACATCGCCAAGCCGCAGACGCGCGGCGAGACGGCCGAGGGGATGGTCTCGTTCATGGGCCACGACGTCGCGGGCGCCGAGCTTTCGGCGGCGATCCTGACCCGTCTGCGGTCGAGCTCGCGGCTCGTCGAGTACGTGGCCGACCTGACTCGCTATCACCTCAGGCTCGGCTTCCTCGTGCGCCAGATGCCGCTGCATCGCCGGGACATCTACGGCTACCTTGACGCCACCAGCCCAGTCCAGGCCGACGTCACCGTGCTCAGCGTCGCCGACCGGCTGGCGACCCGGGGCGACAATTCCGACCGCGCGATCGCCCGCCATCTCGAGCTCGCCCGCCAACTGCTGCGCGAGGCGCTCGAGTGGCGCGCCGATCCGCCGCGGCCGCCGATCCGCGGTGACGAGCTCGTCGCCGCGCTCGGAATCCGGCCGGGACCTCAGCTGGGCGAGCTGCTGCACGAACTCGAGGCCGCGGCCTACGCGGGCGAGGTGTCCTCCCGCGAAGAGGCGATCGGCTACGCCCGCCAGCTGACCCAGCGAGGGTAATCTGCCCACCATGAGGGATCCAAACTGCCTGTTCTGCAAGATCGTCGCGGGCGAGCTGCCGGGGCAGATCGTCGCCGAGGACGAGCTGACGGTCGCCTTCATGGACATCAACCCGGCCACCCGCGGCCATCTACTGGTCGTGCCCCGCAACCACACGCCAAACTTGCTCGAGGCCGATGGCGAAGACCTCGACGCGACCATACGCACCGCCCAGCGGCTCGCGCGGCGGGTCACCGAGCGCCTCGGGGCCGACGGCGTGAACCTTCTGAACTCGTGCGGATCGACTGCCTGGCAGACAGTGTTTCACCTACACATGCACGTGATCCCGAGATACGCCGACGATCCGCTGAAGCTCCCGTGGATCCCGGCACCGGGTGACGCCGACGAGATCGCGGCGGCGGCCGAGCAGCTGCGATAGCGCCGTCCCGCCGGACCGCGCCCCGGGCACAGCGACCCGCGCCGGCGCGCTCCCACGGCCCCGCGACCCGCGCCGGCGCGCTCCCTGCTACGTTTCTCGCGTCTTGGTCGGGGTCGCGTGGCGCCGACCGTGGTCAAACGAGTTGCGCCGAAGGGGAGTAAATGGCAACGGGTACCGTCAAGTGGTTCAGCGACGACAAGGGCTTCGGGTTCATCACGCCCGATGACGGCGGTCGCGATCTATTCGTTCACTTCAGCGGAATCGACGGTGACGGTTACCGGTCACTGGCCGAGGGCTCGAAGGTCTCCTATGAGGAGGAGGCCGGTCCCAAGGGCCCCAAGGCAGTGAACGTCACGAAGATCTAGCCGGCCAAGCGGAGACCGGGTAAACGCCCCGTGTTCGGTCGGGGCCGTATGGGTCTGCGCCCGCGGGCTGCGCAACTGCCGCCTTTATCTGGTGTTCAATGAGGATGATGAAACCCTTTTCGCTGCTTACTGCTGCAATAGCCGCGGCGTTTTTCGCGTTCGTGCCCGGTGCGACCGCCGCCAACATCGTTCAACTCGGGCAGACCGCCACGCCGATCTCGGCGCCGCAGTGCCCAAAGGGCACATCGCCGTCGAAGTGCTTCATCATCTTGACGCGGACGA
This sequence comes from uncultured Solirubrobacterales bacterium, assembly GCA_963788005.1. Taxonomy (GTDB): domain Bacteria; phylum Actinomycetota; class Thermoleophilia; order Solirubrobacterales; family Solirubrobacteraceae; genus Palsa-465. Next base: position 143,606 of record CAWBFH010000012.1, read on the forward strand.
CCGCGCTCCAGACCACAAGCGACGGCGTCAAGAACCCGACGGTCGTCAAGAAGAACGGCTGGATCATCTCGTTCACGGTGGGGCTCTCGAACCTCTCGTCGAAGGCCAGCACCGAACGCAGCTTCCTCCATACGCTCGACAGCAGCTACGGCGGCACGCCGCAGATCGCCCTGACGGTCCTGAAGCCGGGACCCAAGCACAAGTACACGGTCGCGGCCGAGAGCCCGATGTTCCACGTGATCCCGTTCCTGGGATCGGTGCTCGATGAGCCGCTGTCGCTGCCTCCGAACTTCACCCAGTTCACCGCGCTGCCGGTCAAGGCCGGCGAGGTGATCGGGTTGACGGTGCCAACGTGGGCGCCGGTGCTGACCTACAACCTCTCGAGCTCCAAGTTCGGCTATCGCCAGAGCCGGAGGGCCAACTGCAACAACGCGGCCGGGAGCCAGACCGCCCAGCTCGCGACCGGCAACACCGCCCAGTACCTGTGCTCCTACAGCGGCACGCGGGTCGAGTACACCGCGACCGAGGTCGTCAACACGCCGTACCCCAAGAAGTACGTCCACTGAGCGGCGGGTAGCAGTCGAGGTCAGCAGACGCCGGGATTCTGCTGGCCTGCAGAGGGCGGGTCAGCAGGCGCCGGGATTCTGCTGGCAGAACGCCGAGCCGAGGCCGGCGCCGCCGGTCGTACCCGTCCCCGTACCGCCGCCGGTCGTGCCCGCGCCGGCGCCACCCGACGGCGAGGTGCCGGTGCCCTGAGGGCTGGTGGCCGTGCCGGCACTGGTTGCCGTCCCGGTCGAGGCGCTCGTCCCCGTGCCCGTCGCGGTGCTCGGGGCCGTCGCGGTGCTCGTGGTCGTGGAGGAGCTGCTCGTCGTCGAGCTGGTCGGCAGGGAGGCGTCGCTGGAGCCCGACGTCGGCACCGTGAACGGCGGCGCCCCGGCAGTGTTGCCCGCGCTCGAGCCGCCGCCCCCGCAGGCAGCCACGAAGCCCATCACCGCGACCGCGGCCACCACCGCCGCCAAGGGCCTGACGGCCCTGACGCGGGGAGTGTCGGGCGGGCGTCCTGAAACCACTTAGGCGTCGAGCGGCGCCATGCGCCTGCCGCAGACCGGGCAGTCGTTGAGATCCTTCTGCGACAGCTGGTCACACCAGTTGCAGAACCGCAGGTTGTCGACCGTCCACGGCAGCTCTGACGGCGTCGGGGCGAGCGGGATCAGCTCGCCGACCACCTCGAGCGGCTCGCCCGTCTCGCGGTCCACGTACACCTGGTCCGGCTCAGCCTCGATGATCACTTCTCGACCGGTGGAGGGCGTCCGCATCCTGTACTTCTGGCGCGACCTCATTGCCGCGCAATGCTACCAGCGCCCCAGGCGACGGCGTCTCGGGCCGGCGCGCGCGGCAGCGCCGGGATGCCGCATGCTTGGATAGAGTGCGGCCCCGAGCGTATGGTCAAAGCCGTCCCACGCCCCGTTCAGAGCCTGTTGGCCCTGGTGGCGAGCGCCGTCGCGCTCGTCGGCCTCGGGGGGTGCGCGATCAAGCATCCGACCTCGGATCTCGTCAAGGGGAAGGTCATGTTCGTAGAGAAGTGCGGCGCCTGCCACACGCTGTCGCACGCCAACACGACCGGAACGATCGGCCCGAACCTCGATGACGCGTTCCGGCAGGATCGCATCGACGGGGTCAAGAGCACCTCGATCCAGGGCCTGATCGACTTCTGGATCCGGTACCCCGACACCGAGGGCGTGATGCCTCCGATGCTCTACAAGGGCCAGGATGCCCAGGACGTGGCCGCCTACGTTGGCGCCGTCGCGGCCAAGCCGGGCGTCGACACCGGCGCGCTGGCCTCCGCGGGCGGGGTGACCGGCACCACTCCCGCGGCGGGTAAGTCCGTGTTCACGGGCGTCGGTGGCTGTGGCAGCTGCCATACGCTGGCGGCCGCCGGGACCACCGGCACGGTCGGGCCGGACCTCGACAAGGACCTGCGAACGAACTGTGCCTCGCCGCAGTCCAAGAAGATCCGCGGCGCGAGCCTCGAGGAGTGCATCAGGACGGCGATCACGAAGCCCTACGCGTATCTGCCGCCCGGCTTCAAGGCGGGCGTGATGCCGTCGAACTTCGCCAAGACGCTGAGCAAGAGCGAGGTCACCGCGCTCGTCAACTTCATCTCGGGCGCTGCGAAGTAGGGAGCAGTGCGCCCGCGGCGTCCTGCCGTGGGCAAGCCGCACTCCGCCTGCGCCCTAGGCCGGGGTGACCGTCGGACGCGAGCCTGAGGCGCCGGCGCCCTCGGCGACGCTCTTGTGCAGACGTTCGAGCAGTTCGTCGCCGCGCCCGGCGGCGACGGCGCGCTGCGCGCGACCCTCGTCAAGCGGGATGTTGTGCTCGATCGCATAGTCGAGCAGCGCCTGGCGCTCCTCCTGCTGGCGTGCGACGCGGAGGAACAGCCAGCAGAAGAGCCCGATCGTGAGCAGGCTCTCCTCCACCATCATCAGGCCGCCCGCGGCGACCTGGTCGGCCATCGGCGAAATGTGCCAGTGGGCGTCGCCGGCCCGGTAGATCGGATAGAAGACGGTGCCCCCGAAAATCAGGACGTTGGCCAGCACGGTCCCGACGAGCCGCACCGCGATGATGTACACCAGCCGGGCAGCGTTGTTGAACCAGGCCGGCTTCGGCAGTGGGCCGAGCAGCGCCATCCACACGCAGATCCCGAACGCCAGGAAAGTCGCGTGCTCGAGCGCGTGCAGGCCGTCATGGCGCAGCGCCGCCTGGTAGAGCGCGGGGGAGTGCCAGGCATAGAAGTTCACCGCCCAGACGACGATCGCGACCACCGGGTGGGTCAGGATCCGCAGCTTGGCGATCACGGGATTGCGGAGCAACGGGGCCAGCAGCGGACCCGTCACCCCGAGCACCAGCAGCAGGGCCGCGATGTCCCCGATCAGCAGGTGCTCGGCCATGTGCGCCACCAGCAGCTGCTCGGAGAGCGTGTCGACGGGCGGACTGCCGGCGATCAGCAGGACCACGAGGCCGGCGATGAAGCAGGCCTGGCGCCATGTCGGCACCGGCCGTCCGTCGCCTGCCAGGGTCCGTGCGCGGATGCGGTACGGGACCCAGGAGAGCGCGACCACGACCGGGAACCCGATCTCCTGGACCGGGGCGTCGGCCAGCACTAGCGGGGGCAGGAGCACGGCCTCCTATGGTGCCACGACGGGACCGGGTCGGCGGCGCCTGGAGCGCTCGCGACGGTGCTTAGGGTCCAACGCCGTCGCCGAGCCCGGAAAGCCGCCACCTACAGCGCGCGGATCAGCAGGATCAGCGCGACGATGACCGCGAACACGACCACGACCCAGATCAAGAAGCCGAACGCGTTGGCCTCTGAGCGGATCGGATTTGGGGGGCGGAGTCGCAAGGCACGTCCGCGCCAGGCGGGAGTCGGACCCGTGAGGCCCGAGCGGCCGAGCCCGGCTCAGATCACGTAGACAGTCGTGTAGACGACCACCCACATGATGTCGACGAAGTGCCAGTAGATCCCCGGCACTTCCATACCTCGATGGGCCTCGGGCGAGTAGTGACCCCTGAACGAGCGGATCGTGACCATCAGCAGCATGCAGAGACCGATGAACACGTGCGCTCCGTGCAGCCCGGTCAGCGAGTAGAAGATCGTCCCCTGGGCCGTGTCGTGCGGCGCGAAGCCGATGTGGATGTACTCGTTGACCTGGATGCTCAAGAACGTCAACCCGAGCAGGAAGGTCGTCGCCATCCCCGCCTTCAGCCCCCAGCGGTTGCCCCTCTTGATCGAGACCGTCGCCCAGTGGATCGTCAGTGACGAGGACAGCAGGATCGCGGTGTTGATCCCGGCGACGGCCTCGGGGAGCTTGGTCCCGTGCGCCGGCCACGGGTCGTGGGATACGACCCGGATGAAGAAGTACGCGGTGAAGAACGCGCCGAAGATCATCACCTCGGAAATGATGAAAAGCATCATTCCGAGCGTCGGAGCGTTGACGCGCGAGCTCTGGTGCGCGGGCGGCGGGTGCTCGGCGTGCGCGATCGATGCAGCTTCCAACCTGGCTCCTAGGTGCCGGCCGTGACCGGGTCGGGGTGGACGACGTGCTCGACCGGCTTGCCGGTCGCGTTGCGCACGCGCTCGATCAGATCAACTCGGAGCCAGCCCGACTTCGTCTCCGGGAACGTCGAGATCACGATGTCGTCGACGCGGAAGTACTGCAACGCGTTCATGATCGCCGTGTACGGGTCGGGGTCGCCGATCATCCCGGCGGCCGTCAGGCCCGCCTCGCGCAGGCGCCCCAGGATCAGTGCCAGCCGCGTGCGCGCGCGCCGCGTGGCGCTGCCGTCACCGCCTTCGAGCGGCACCACGACAATGAACAGGCGCTGGCGGCGATCGGTCTCGGCGGCCGCCTTGGCCTGCAGGGCCTCGAGCATCTCGGGGCTGCTCGCCGTACGGTTGGCCACCGCCAACGTGATATGGAACGCGAGCCCCTCGGTGTCGACGTCGCTGACGATGTGCTCGACCGGCAGCCCGGTCGAGTCACGGATGCGGTCGACCAGATCCCGCCGCTGCCAACCCGACCGGTGCGCGGGGTAGGTCGAGATGATGATCGCGTCGGGGTTGTACTCGTTGACGGCATCGATCGTCGCCGCATACGGATCCGGATCGGCGACCTCGCCGATCGCGTCCATCCCCTCCGAGCGCACGAAGCCGACGGCGAGATCGACGCGCGCCTGTGCCGCATCGAAGACCGAGTCGTCGTAGATCACGTATCCCGAGCGGGGGCGCGTCTGTGGCACGACGAGCACGAACTGGGTCTGCTCCTGGGCCGCCTCACGCTCGACTGCGTCGATCAGCGATCGCCCGCCGATCGTCTCATTTGCGACTACGAGGACGGTCCTCATTCTTGTAGTTCACCGCCCGGAGGCCCGGCCGACGCTCCGACGCCGGCTGCGAGCGGCTTGGCTTCGACCGGCGGCTTGAAGATCCCGTGCACTGCGCCCGGGACGCCGTACTCGTACGGGCCGCCGACGACGGTGGGGACCGTGTCGAAGTTGAAGATCGGCGGCGGCGACGCGACCTGCCACTCGAGCGTCAGCGCCCGCCACGGGTTGGCCGCGGCGCGTGGACCCGAACGCCAGCTGGCGACGATGTTGTAGAGGAAGATCAGCATCGTCAGGCCGAGGAAGAACGAGCAGATCGAGATGAACAGGTTCCAGGTGGCGAACTTGGCGGCGTACTCGGCGACCCGTCGCGGCATCCCCTCGATTCCGATGATGTGCATCGGCCCGAAGGTCAGGTTGGCGAAGATGAACGTCAGCCAGAAGTGCCATTTCCCGAGCCGTTCGTCGTACATGCGCCCGGTCATCTTCGGGAACCAGTAGTAGACGCCGGCGAAGATCGTCATCAGCGAGCCGCCGAACAGCACGTAGTGGAGGTGGGCGACGATGAAGTAGGTCTGGCTGACGTGGATGTCAAACGGGATCATCGCGAGCATCACGCCGCTGATCCCGCCGAGCGTGAACATCGTCAAAAAGCCGAGCGCGAACAGCATCGGCGTGTCCATGTGGAGCACGCCTCGCCACAGCGTCGCGAGCCACGAGAAGATCTTGATCCCGGTCGGAATCGCGATGATCGCGGTCGTGATCATCATCGGGATCCGGATCCACGGCGCCATGCCCGACACGAACATATGGTGCGCCCAGACTGTGAAGCCGAGCACGACGATCGCCAGCAGCGAGAACGCCATCATCCGGTAGCCGAAGATTGGCTTGCGGGATTTGACGGCGATCACCTCGGAGATGATCCCGAAGCCGGGCAGCATCATGATGTAGACGGCCGGGTGCGAGTAGAACCAGAAGACGTGCTGGTACATGATCACGTTGCCGTTGTTGCCGGCCCCGACGAACGCGTCGAAGAAGTGGAAGTGAAGCGCCACGTCGAGCAGGATGAAGAACTGCGAGGCGGCGATGAACGGCGTCGCGATCACCACGAGAAGCGAGGTCGAGAAGTTCGCCCAGACGAGCAGCGGCAGCCGGAAGAAGCTCATCCCGGGAGCGCGCATGGTGATGATCGTGACCAGGAAGTTAAGCGCGGTGAAGATCGACGAGAAGCCCGCGAACTGGACCGCGATCGAGAAGAACAGCTGTCCGATCGGCATCGTCGTCGAGAGCGGGGCATAGGCCGTCCAGCCGGCAGCGAACGAGCCTCCCGGCGCGAGGAAGCTCAACAGCATCATGACCCCCCCAATCGGGAGCAGCCAGTAGGAGAGCGCGTTCAGGCGGGGGAAGGCCATGTCGGGCGCGCCGATCATCAGCGGCAGCACGAAGTTCGCCAGCCCGGCGAAGACCGGGATCACGAACAGGAAGATCAGCACGGTCGCGTGGACCGAGAAGACGCCGTTGTACTGCTCGGGCGTGAGGAACTGCATCCCGGGCTTGGCGAGCTGGGCGCGGATCAGCATCGCCAGCAGTCCACCGACGAACAGGAAGAAGAACGACGTGACCGTGTATTGGATCCCGATCACCTTGTGGTCGGTGTTGACGCGGAAGTAGTCGCGCCAGCTGCGCGCGCCGTGGTCTGAGTGGCTCTCGGGACGCGTCGGCCTGCCGCTCGCCCAGTACAGCCAGTAGTCGCACGTGCCGAGACCGAGCAGGAAGCCCGCGGGGACACAGAGCAGCGCGACGATCGTGATCGCGTGCGGGTCGATCACTGGGTGCTGGTGCATGAGGAACCGGATCAGCGCGGTCAAGCCGAAGGCGAAGGCGAATGCAATGACGTCGCCTACGGCGGCCCGATACCAACCGGGCGCTCGGAGCTTTGCCGGAAGAGCCATCAGCTCGCCTCCTTGGTGTCGCAGTCGCTCTCTGGCTTGAAGATCGCGTCCACTTGCATAATCACTTTGTCACGCTCGACAGGTAGTTGACGAGCGCCTGAACCTGGGTCGAGCCCAGGGATTGAGCGAAGTTTGACGGCATCACGCCCGCGTGGAAGCCGCTCGGTATGTACGCGTACGGCTTCGTGATCGCGGTGTGGATGCACTCGGCGAGCGTCTTGCCGCGGACCTTCATCGAGCCTGCGCTGGCGCAGTCGCTCTTCAGCCGCTGGGTCAAGTTCGGCCCGACGGTCCCGGTCGTGCCGGCCGCGTCCAGCGTGTGGCAGCTGCCGCAGCCACCGGGGCCGACGAAGATCGCCTTGCCCGCCGCCGGGCTCGTCGCCGACGAGCTCGACGACCCGCTGGAGCTCGAGCCGTTCGAGCTCGTAGAGCCCGAGGAGGCGCCCGACCCGAGGCCCGGTGCCACCAGCGCGTTCGGCGGCGGCGTCCCGACCGGTGGCGGCGCATTCGGCTTCTGCTGGCGCAGCCACGTCTGGAAGGCGGTCGGCGTGACCACGTGCACGGTCGCGCGCATCAACGAGTGGCCGGCCCCGCACAGCTCGGTGCATTCGGCGGGATACGTGCCGAGCCGGTCGGGGGTGACCCGCAGCGTGGTCACGATCCCCGGCACCGCATCGAGCTTCTCGGAGAACTCGGGCACGAAGAAGCTGTGGATGACGTCATAGGAGCGCAACTTGAACACGATCGGCCGGCCCTTGGGCAGGTAGAGCACCGGCGAGACGACCGCCTTGCCCTGAGACTCGGGATAGGAGAACTCGAACGCGAACTGGCGCGCGGTTACGTTGACGGTCATCTCGTTCGAATGGCTGGCCTCGTTGGCGCGCAGAACCGCGTACGCATAGCCGCACATCCCGAGGATCAGGATCGCCGGCAGTGCGGTCCAGACGACCTCGAGCCGGGTGTTGCCGTGGATCGGCGGCCCGTCCTTCTCCTCCTCGCCGGGCTTCATCCGGAACTTCCAGATGCTGTAGCCGATGACGGTCACGACGAGCACGAAGATCGGCACCGTGGCGATCAGCAGGACGTCGTACAGGGTGTGGTCGCGATGCGCCTGCTGCGAGGCGGCCGCCGGCCACCACGGAATCAAAAACAGCGTGATCGGCAGCACGATCGCCACGCCGACGATCCCGATGCAGACCATCTGCAGGATCGGGCGGTTACGTAGCACGCTGTCCGTCACCCTCGAGCATTCGAACCGCTTGCATCCTATGGGTTCCGCGCGACGAACGACGTCGGCACGCGCGCCCCGCGATCGCCCGATTAGATTGAGTCAATCGTTGCAAATTGCCTGGTAGCACCGGGCGTCGGCGCGCGAACGACGCACCGTCGGCTACCCAGCGTGGCCGTGACTCGCCCAGCGAAACCCGGGTCTGCGCCGAGGTCCCGGGGCGCCCTGTCAGTGCTGGTGCTCTTCGGGGAGCGCGTCGATGTCTCGACGCGTGCTGCGAATCCACATCACCGTCGTGACGATCAAGATGACCAGGCCGATCGCGGAGATCACCAGGCCCAGCGTGGTGCCGACGATCGTCAGCGTGATCCCGATCGCGCTCACCAACGGGAGCACGCTTGGGCCTGGGATGTGGATCTCTTCGCCGACAGGCGGGGGCTGTGGCTCTCCGCTGCTCACGCGTGGATGTAGATCACGGCCGCCACGAACGAGATACCGAACATGAACAGCGCCGCGGCGCCGGCGATCAGGCCTGTGCGGAGGTTCTTGCGGGCGAGCTTTCTGTCCATCGCCGGGGAATCCTAGTCGTTTGGTCTGCGGTCGGGGTTGGCTTGTCTTTTACAGCTTGACGTCGGCGACCATCGTCGCGAACAGCAATGCCAGGTACAGCATCGAGAACAGATACACGCGCAGCGCCCAGCGGCGATCCGCGCGCCGGTAGAGGATCACCGTCCCACCGACGAACGTGAGCCCGAGCACGATCGAGCCGACGAGGTAGACCCCGCCGAACGCGCCGGCGCAGAACGGAAGCTGGCTGACCGCGTAGAGCAGCAGCCCGTAGAGCACGATCTGGCGCCGCGTTTCGCGCTCGCCGCGCACCACGGGCAGCATCGGGACGCCGACCCGCGCGTACTCATCCTTCATCAGCAGGCTGAGCGCCCAGAAGTGCGGCGGCGTCCAGTAGAAGACGATCGCGAACAGGTAGACCGCGGTCCAGGACAGCGATCCGGTCGTCGCCGCCCACGCCACCAGCGGTGGCACAGCACCGGCGGCACCGCCGATCACGATGTTGTAGGGAGTCCGCCGCTTGAGCCAGATCGTGTAGACGCCCACGTAGCCGACGAAGCCGCCGAACGCGAGCAGGGCGGCGAGCACGTTGATCGTCAGCGACATCAGCACCAGCGAGGCGACCGCCAGGCCGACGCCGAAGCGGACCGCCGCCGCCGGGCTGACGCGGCCCGACGGGATCGGCCGGTTCGCCGTGCGGCGCATCTTGGCGTCGATGTCGCGGTCCCAGTAGTGGTTCACCGCGCCGGCGCCGCCGGCCGACAGGTAGCCGCCCAGGCACGTGAGGGCGATCTTCGAGATCGGCGGATTGCCGGCGATCTCCATCGTCGTGATCGTCGTGAACAGCAGCAGCGACTGGACCTTGGGTTTGGTCAGATCGAAGTAGTCGGCCACCACCTGACGCGGCCGGATTCCGGTCGTCGTGCTCGCGAGTGACGCGCTCATGGCAGGCTCCTCAGGCCCGGGCGAACCGCTCGCTGCCGCCGGTCTTCTGCACGACGCCCGTCTGGCGCTCGATCTGACGGCGGATGTCGCGCATCGGCTCGACCGAGCGCACGCGCGGGATCTCGTCGAAGTTGTTGACCGGCGGAGGCGAAGTCGTGAACCACTCGAGCGTGTTTCCCTTCCAGGGATCCGGGCCGGCGATCTTGCCGTGCTTGAGGCTCCGGGCGACGTTCAGGATCGTGATCAGAACGCCCGTACCAAGGATGAAGCTTCCGATCGTCGAGATCAAATTGTAAGTGGACCACCCGAGCCCGGGTTGGTAGGTGTAGATCCGTCGCGGCATCCCGGACAGCCCGAGCGCGTGCTGGACGAAGAACGTCATGTTGAAGCCGATGAACATGACCCAGAACGACCACTTGCCGGCCCGCTCGTCGAGCATCCGGCCGGTCATCTTCGGGTACCAGTAGTAGATCCCGGAGAACACGGTGAACACGGAGCCGCCCATCAGCACGTAATGGAAGTGGGCGACGACGAAGTAGGTGTCGTTGAGCTGCCAGTCGACCGGGAACACCGCCAGGAAGATCCCGGTGATGCCGCCGATCGTGAAGATCGCGATGAAGCCGATCGCGAACCACAACGCGGTCGTCATCACGATCGATCCGCGCCACAGCGTCGCAATCCAGTTGAAGATCTTGACCCCGGTGGGGATGCCGATCAAGAACGAGCTCAGCATGAAGAACCCGAGCACCACGATCGGAACCGGCGACGCGAACATGTGGTGCGCCCAGACGAGCGTCGCCAGGAACGCGATCACCGCCGTGGACGCCGCGATCGCCTTGTAGCCGAAGATCGGCTTGCGCGAGAACACGGGAATGACCTCGGAGATGATCCCGAACCCCGGCAGGATCATGATGTAGACCTCGGGGTGGCCGAAGAACCAGAACAGGTGCTGCCACAGGATCGGCGAACCGTGGGAGGTCGGGTCAAAGAAGTGCGTCCCGAAGTGACGGTCGGTGAGCAGCATCGTGACCGCCGCGGCTACGACCGGCAGCGCGATGATCAGCAGCAGCGCGTAGACCAGCAGGCCCCAGACGAACAGCGGCAAGCGGCCCCAGGTCATGCCCGGCGCGCGCATGTTGACGATCGTCACGTAGAAGTTGATCGCCCCGAGCAGCGACGAGATGCCGGTGATGTGGATCAGGAAGATCCAGGCGTCCTGGCCTCCACTCGGCGAGTAGAGCGACTCCGACAGCGGCGGATAGCTCCACCAGCCGGCGTCCGGCGGGTGGAAGAAGAGCGTGATGTAGAACACGATCCCGCCGAGCAGCAAAAGCCAGAACGAGAGCGCGTTCAGCCGCGGGAAGGCCATGTCGCGCGCGCCGATCATCAGCGGCAGGAAGTAGTTGCCGAAGCCGGCCATGACCGGGACGACGAACAGGAAGATCATCGTCGTGCCGTGCAGCGTGAGCAGCTCGTTGTAGTGCTCGGACGTCAGCAGCGTGTTGTTCGGCACGCTGAGCTGCAGACGCATCATCAGCGCCTCGACCCCGCCCATGCAGAAGAAGACGAAGGTCAGGACCAGGTACATGATCCCGATCTTCTTGTGGTCAGTGGTCAAGACCCAGTCAACCCACCGCTTGCTCGTGCGCGGGGCCGTGACCTCGTGGGCGGTCACTTGGGGGATCGGGGTCGGGGTGTATTCGGTGATCGCCATCCGAGTTAATTTCCTAGGTCGCCTTGAGCGGTCAGAATCGTTCGCAGTTGCAGAACCTGCGAGTTTGCCTTCGTGATCGACTGCTGCTGCTGCTGAGTCCAGGCCTTGTACTGGGCCGGCGTCACTACCTTGACCAGCGCCGTCATCGCAGCGTGATTGACCCCGCACAACTGTGCGCACTGCCCGTGGAAGAGGCCCGTGTGCAGCGCCTTGAACCACGTGTAGGTGGTGTATCCGGGAACCGCATCCACCTTGCCTCCGAGCGACGGCACCCACCACGAGTGGATCACGTCGGTCGACTGGATCGCGAGCACGACCGTCGTGTGCTCGGGCACGACCATCTCCTGGTAGGAGTAGGGGAGCTTGAGAGCGAACGCCTTGTTCAGGCATCCGGTGCCATAGACGTAGCGCCAGATGTACTGCCGTCCCTGGATGCAGATCGTCAGCTTCTGTCCGTTCGGCGGCGTGGGCTCGGTCAGCGAGGCGGACAGGACGAGGCCGTTGGCGCTCGAGTTCGGCGGATTGATGATGCTCGGCAGCTTCACGAACGTGACGACCGTGAGGACGACAAGGATCAGCGCGGCGGCGACTGTCCAACCGATCTCGAGCCGCGTGTTGCCGTGGATCTGAGCGGCGACGGCACCCTTTTTGGCGCGGAACTTGTAAACCGAATAGACCAGCGCCCCCTCGACCACCACGAACACGACCGCCGCGATGTAGAGCACGATCTTGTAGAGGGACGCGATGTGGTTGGCATTCGGCGAGCCGCCGGACTTGGGCGTGATGAAGTTGGCCAGCGCATCGGGCGCGAACACGAGCGACATCAGCACCACGAGCGCCGTCAACGACATCGCCACGCGGAGTCGCGGACTCGACAACATGCTTCGTAGGCGGCGCCGGCGATCGGTGGTGGCGCGGGCAGAGTCGAGTCTCAAAGCGCGGGCATTCTATCTGTCAAGGCCCCGGGCGTGACGGGTAGCGTGCGACCCTTTCACCCTTGATTCATCTGTTACATGGGCAATTGCGCCACATGTTGCAGGCCGGCCGGGGGGCCGTCGGCCGAATGTGCGCCGCGCCTATACTGGCCGCCCCTTGCGCATCTCGAGGGCGATCAGAGCGTGTGCCTGGGCCCTTGTCGCGGCGGGGGTCAGCGCCCCTGCGCTGCGCCGGCGCGTGAAGCTTGCGCCCGGCGCGGTCATGGCTGCGTCCGCGATGGCGCCGCCCGCGCTCGCGGTTGCGATGGCGCCGAGCCGGCGTCGCGACGTCGGCGTCTGCCTGTTGAACATGTGGGCGTACCTGGCGGCCTACGAGCTTCCCCACGACGACTTCGAGCACCAGCAGCAGCGCGTCCGGATCGACTACCCGATCGATGCCGACCGCGTGCTGGGGCTCGGCGTGCCGCCGACGGTCCGGCTCCAGCGCAGGTTGTCGACCCCGGGCATGATCAACCGCTTCGAGCGCGTGCTCGTGCTCTGCCATTGGGTCTGGTTCGGGGTGCCACACGGATGCGTGCTGTACGTGCTGGTGCGCCACCCGGATCGGTTTCCATCCGCCGCCGCGCGAATGTACGCGGTGTTCGACCTGGGCGCGATCTTCTACTGGGCGATCCCGACGGCGCCGCCATGGTATGCCGCCCTGCACGGGCGCCTCGAGGACACCGGCAGCCTCCGCGTGCGGCGGATGATGATCGAGTACGGCGAGGAGTTCTGGGGTGAGCGCTGGCCCGCCCTCTACGATGTCCTGGGAGGTAATCCACTCGCTGCCATGCCGTCGCTGCACTTCGCCACGTCCATGATGGGAGCGCACCTCCTCTCGGAGGTGAGCCCGATCGCCGGTGCGGTCGGTTGGACCTACACGGCCGTGCTCGGGCTCGCGCTCGTCTATCTGGGGGAGCACTACGCCGTCGATCTCGTCGGCGGCGCCGTGCTCGCCGAGACGGTCCGGCGTGGCGCGCCTCGGGTCGCTCCACTCGCGCGGCGCCTCGTCGGCTCTCTGAATGCGGTCCATCAGCTCGCGGCGGGCGGATAGGGAGGGCAGGCACCCGATGCACGACGAGACCTCGATCGAGCAGCGCGGTGCCGTAACCCGCCCCACGAAAGCTCGCGACGACGGCGACCAGCGGCGTTTGGCCCGCGCGGCCGCGACTGCGCCGTCGCAGGAGCCGGAGCGCTCGCACGAGCCCGAGGAGATGCCGCGGGTGCGCTTCACGCGCCGGCGGCTGCTCGCCTCCGTCATCTTCGTCGTCTCGACCGTCGCGTTCCTGTACTTCGTGCTGCCGCGGGTGCTCGGTCTGCGCGACACCTGGAACCGGATCCAGCACGGCAACGCGTGGTGGCTCGTGTTCGCCGCGGTGCTCGAGGTGTTCTCGTTCTGCGGCTACGTCGCGCTGTTCAGAGTCGTGTTCGTGCGCGGCGACACGCGCATCGACTGGCGCGCGAGCTACCAGATCACGATGGCGGGGCTCGCGGCCACGCGTCTGTTCGCGTCCGCCGGCGCGGGCGGCATCGCGCTGACCGCCTGGGCGCTGACGCCGCTCGGGCCTGGCGCCGCGGGTGGTCGCCTGCCGGATGATCGCGTTCATGGCCCTGTTGTACGGCGTCTACATGGGCGCGCTCGTGATCGTCGGGCTCGGCCTCTACCTGGGGGTGTTCTCGGGCTCGGCTCCGTTTGCGATCACCGTCGTGCCGGCCATCTTCGGCGCCGTCGTGATCGCGATCTTCCTCGGCGTGTCGCTGTTGCCGGCCGACTTCGACCGGCTCGTCAAGCGCTGGGTCGATGGCGGGCGCCTCAGCCGGCTCGCGGCTCAGGTCGCCGCAGCACCGGCAGCCGCCGCCAGCGGCGTCCGCACCGCGATCGCGCTCGTTCGCACGCGCAACGTCTACCTACTGGGGGCGCCTGCGTGGTGGGCGTTCGACATCGCCGTACTGTGGGCGTGCTTTCACGCCTTCGGCGAGACGCCACCGACGGCCGTGATCGTGATGTCCTACTTCGTCGGGATGCTCGCCAACGCGCTTCCGCTCCCGGGCGGGATCGGAGGCGTCGACGGAGGCATGATCGGCGCCTTCACCGCCTTCGATGTGCCGGTCCAGCTGGCGGTCGTCGCGGTGCTTGCCTACCGCGGGATCGCCTTCTGGCTGCCTACACTGCCGGGCGGAGTCGCCTATCTCCAGCTCCGGCGGACGGTTACGAGGTGGCGCGAATCGGAAGAGCCGAGCTATACTTAATGAAGTGACCGACAACAAGATTGAAAATGTCGTCATCGTGGGCAGCGGGCCTGCCGGCTACACGGCGGCGCTGTACACGGCTCGGGCCGATCTCCATCCAGTGGTGATCGAGGGGTTCGCCTGGGGCGGACTGCTCCAGCAGACGACCGACGTCGAGAACTACCCCGGCTTCCCCGAGGGGATCATGGGCCCGGACATGATGCAGCACTTCCGAGACCAGGCAGCGCGCTTCGGCGCAAGGTTGGAGACCGACGACGTGACCGCCCTCGAGCTGTCGCACGACGGCGGCCTGCACAAGGTCTGGGTCGGCGACGAGGTCTACACCACGCGCGCGGTGGTGCTCGCGATGGGCGCCCAGCACCGCAAGCTCGGCGTGCCGGGCGAGCAGGAGCTCGCGGGCCGGGGAGTGAGTTACTGCGCGACCTGTGACGCGGCCTTCTTCAAGCAGGTTCCGACGGTCATCATCGGCGGTGGCGATTCGGCGATGGAGGAGGCGATCTTCCTGGCGAAGTTCGCGTCCAAGGTCGTGATCATCAACCGTCGTGACGAATTCCGCGCCTCGGCGATCATGCTCGACCGGGCGAAGGCGATCGACAACATCGAGTTCCTGAGTCCGTTCGTGGTCGAGGAGTTCGTCGGCGGCGACAACAAGTCGCTGGCGGTGGCCAGGCTTCGCAACACGGCTGACGGGTCAACCCGCGAGCTCGAGATCGGCGGCGCGTTCATCGCGATCGGACATGAGCCCCAGTCGCAGCTCGTAGAGGGCCAGGTGGAGACCGACGAGGGTGGCTACGTGGTCACTCAAGGCCACTCGACCAAGACCAACGTTGCGGGCGTGTTCGCCGCCGGGGACCTGGTCGACCACACCTACCGGCAGGCGATCACCGCCGCCGGATCAGGCTGTCAGGCCGCGCTCGACGCCGAGTGGTACCTGCGCGACACGCCGCTCCCTTTTGACGCGCTGACCGACACCGCGGCGGCGGCCGGTTAGGCAAGCGCGCGGCGCCCGTGGCGCGTCGGCTTGTGAACTTGTGGAGGCGTGTACTAACTAGTGAGGACAACCGTCCGCCGGGGCGGCATTGGTCGACGGCGGCCGAACGCCGGCCCACAGGCCGAAGTCCTCGGTCCACGTGCCGTGTGCGTGACGCACCGCCCCGCCGCTGCTGACGCCGACGCCGAGGTTGCGAAACGTCGGCGAGAGGATGTTGCGACAGTGGCCCGCGCTGTGCATCCAGGCTCCGACGACCGAGGAGGCGGTCGAGAAGCCGGTGGCGATATTTTCGCCCGCGGACGACCAGTCAAATCCGGCGGCCGTGATCCGGCCGGCGAAGTCGGATCCGTGCGAGAAATCGCGGTGGGCGACCATGAAGTTCGTCCAGCGCTGTGCCGAGTCGTCCAGGCGCCAGTTCTGGCGCAGCGGCGGGAGGCCAAACCGGCTCCGCTGCCGGTTGACCAGGCAGACGACAGCGCGGTCGAGTTGGCGGTGCGTCGCTCCGGCGACCGGCGTATGCGCGTGCCTGCAGTACCCGCGCAGGTGCGCACTCGCCGGCGCGGCGGAGGCGAGCGCCCAGGCAACCAGACCGGCCACGACCAAGCCGAAGGTCAGGCACGGTGAGACCCACCTCGCCGCTCGCAGCCCCCCGGCCGTGTCTGCGTCGAGCATGAGTCCTACCTCGGTCCTGCGTCAGTTCGACCCGTATTCGAAGAACCCCGCGCCGGTCTGACGCCCGACGCGACCCGACCATCCGAGCCTGCGCAGTGCCGGCGCGGCGCGGTAGCGCTCCTCGCCCCGTTCGAGCGCGAGCGCGTCGAGCACCGACAGGACGTGGTCGAGGCCGATCTCGTCGGCCCAGGCGAGGATCCCGCGCGGATAGTTGAGCCCGTACACCATCCCGGCGTCGATGTCCTCCGCTGAGGCAAGGCCCTCGCCGAGCGCGAAAGCCGCCTCGTTGGCAAGCTGGCAGACGATCCGCCCGAGCACGAGTCCGGGCGCGTCGTCGACCCACAGCGTGTGCTTGCCGAGCGTCGTGAAGAAATGCTCGCTGGCCTCGGCGGCGGAGTCGGACGAGTCCGGACCGCGGGTCAGCTCGACCAGGCGCGTCGAGCGCAGCGGGGGCAGCGCGTGAAAGCCGACGGCAGAGCCCCCGGGGTCAAGCGACGCGAGCGAACCGGCCGCCACGCAGATCGCCTGGGGCGCGCCCTGAAGCGGGGCGTCGGGCTCCTCGATCCCGGTCAGGTCGAGGATCAGAAACGGGGTCGCGAGCTCCTGGGCTTCGAGCGGATCGGCGACCGCCCAGCCTGCCTCGCCCGCCGCCTCGCGCAACTGGACTGCGAGCGGGGACTCGCCGGCGATCACGACGACGCCGTCGCCGCCCCCGACCGGCGGCGGCTCGGGATCGGGCGGACGGTGATCGCCCGACGCCGGGTACTCGTAGTAACCGCGCCCGGCCTTACGGCCGAGGCGGCCCGCTGCCACCGTCTTGACGGTGATCGGCGACGGTCGCCAGCGCGGCTCGCCGAAGCTCTGCTCGTAGAACGAGCGCGCCACGTCAAGGTTGACGTCGACGCCGACGAGGTCCATCAGCTCGAACGGCCCCATCCTGAAGCCGCCGCCGAGCCGGCACGCGCGGTCGATCTCATCGAGCGCGGCGATCTGCTCTTGGAGCAGCTTCAGCGCCTCGAGCCCGAACGGGCGATTGCAGCGGTTGACGATGAACCCGGGCCCGTCGGCCGCTTCGATCACGTGCTTTCCCATCGCCTCGCCGGCGGCGCGCGCGACGGCGATCGCCCCCGGCGCCGACTGCACGCCGGCGACCACCTCGAGCAGCGCCATCACCGGCGGCGGGTTGAAGAAGTGCATCCCGACGACCCGGGAGGGGTCCGGGGCCGCGTCGGCGAGCGCAGTGACCAGCAGCGACGAGGTATTGGTTGCGAGGACGCAGTCTCCGGACACGACGGCGCCGAGGCGCTCGAACAGCGCGCGCTTGATCTCCAGGCGCTCGGGCGCCGCCTCGATCACGAGCTCGCACGGCGCCAGGTCTTGCGAGCGAAGGCGCCGGCTCGAGACTTGTCTTCGCCTGCTCGGCTTGCTCGGGAGTCAATCTGCCGCGGCTGACGCCGCGATCGAGGTGCTGCAGCGATTCGCTCCAGACCGCGCTCGAGCGCGGCCGGATCGGGATCGTGGACGAGCGTCCGCGCGCCCGCGAGACAGGCGAGCTGCGCGATCCCGGCTCCCATCGTCCCGGCGCCCGCGACGCCGATCACGCGCGGCGCTGTGATCTGGTCAGTGTCGGCCATCGGCGCCGGGCGCTCAGGCGGGAACGAGCGCGTTGATCCCGGTCAGCGCGCGTCCGATGATCAGCTTCTGGATCTGTGACGTGCCTTCGTACAGGGTCGTCACGCGGACGTCGCGGAAATAGCGCTCGACCGGATGGTCGTCGACATAGCCGGCGCCGCCGTGGACCTGGATCGCGGTGTTGGCGCACTTGACGGCCGCTTCGGTCGCGTACAGCTTGGCGATCGAGGTTTCGGTCGTGCTCGGCTTGCCGGCGTCCTTGAGCGCTCCCGCGCGATACACGAGCATCCGCGCCGCGTCGGCGTCGACGGCCATGTCGGCGAGCATCGCCTGGACGAGCTGAAAGCTCGCGATTGGCCGGCCGAACTGCTGGCGCTCCTTCGCGTAGCTGACGGACTCGTCGACGCAGCCCTGGCAGATGCCCACGCAGCCTGCCGCCACGCTGTAGCGGCCGGAATCGAGTGACGTCATCGCGATCTTGAACCCATCGCCGATCTCTCCGAGCACGGCATCCTCGGGCACCTCGCAGTCGCTGAGCGAGATCGAGGCGGTGTCCGAGCCGCGCAGGCCCATCTTGTGATGGATCTCCTGGGGTTGGAAGCCGTCGTTGCCCTCCGTCTCGACCAGGAAGCACGCGAGCCCGCGGTGGCCCTTCTCGGGATCGGTCTGGGCGAAGATCATCGCGAGCTTGGCGTGGTTGCCGAGCGAGATCCACATCTTGGCGCCGTTGATGACCCAGCCCGAGTCGGTCTTCTTCGCGCGCGTGCGCTGGTTGGCGGCGTCCGAGCCGGTGTCGGGCTCGGTCAGCCCGAAGCAGCCGAGCCACTCGCCCGAGCACAGCTTCGGCAGATAGCGCTGCTTCTGCTCCTCGGTGCCCCAGCGCAGGATCGCCGAGCAGACCAGCGAGGTCTGGACCGAGATAACGGTCCGCATCGCCGAGTCGCCGCGGCCGATCTCTTCGACGATCACGCCATAGGTCAGGTAGTCCAGGCCGGCGCCGCCGTATTCGCGCGGGACGATCGCGCCGAGGTAACCCTGGGCAGCGATCATCTGCACCAGGTCGACGTCGAAGTGCTCGTTGCGGTCGTTCTCGCGGGCCCGCTCCACGATCTCGTTGTTGGTGAACGCCCGGGCCGTCTCGCGGATCAGAAGCTGCTCATCTGTTAGGTCGAAGTCCATGGGCGGCACGCTACATCAGCACACGCCCGCGCGCGGCTGCTCACGGCCCCGACCGGCGCGTGCGGCCGCTCCTGGCTCTCCGACCTGCGCCGCGTGCAGCTGCTCACAACTCCGACCGGCCCCCGCCGCGGCGCGACGGGGGCCGGTGCGATCTTCCGGAGCTTGTGGCTGCTAGCCGGTCGGAAGCGATGACAGCGGCGGCAGCGTGACGTCGATCGTCACGGGCGCCGACGCGCCGCCGACGTTGGCCGGACCGCCGGTGATCCGGGCCCGGAACTGCTTGACGCCGGCGTTACCGAACGTCCAACCGAACTGGAACGTCGAGCTGTTGGTAACGAACCTGGTCTCGACGGTGTGCCAGTCGCTGTCGGCGCCGAGCTTCTGCAGGTAGATCGCGTGACCGGCCTTGTCCGGTGACACGTTGCCCGTGAACGTGATGTGACCACCGACCGTCGAGGTGGACGAGCTCGGGGTCATCGTGACCACGTCCTGGACCCCTTCGAACAGCGTCTCGGTGTGCCGGGCGGGCGCGAACGTGGTGCGGACCTGGTACAGCTCGTTGACGGTCGACTCCAGGTTCGCGAACGTGTAGCTCCCGTCCATCCCGGTGGTGGTGGACATCACTTCGCGGAACGGGCGGCCGCTCTGCGGCGCTTTCGCGAACAGGCTGACCATCGTGCCCGGCTCGGGCGTCGTCGACCCGGGCTTGTCGAGCGTGCCCGAGATCGTGAACGGTCCGTCGCTGGTCACGATCGGGTCCGAGGTCTGGATCGTGAAATCCGGAACCTCGGCCTGCTGGATGATCACCGTGACGTCGTCCGAGCTGGCCGCGATATTGCGGCTGTCGCCGCGGAACAGCACGCGCAGGTCATAGGCGCCCGGGATGCGGAACGCGTACGGAATCTGGTAGTTGGAACCGGAGCCGACGACGCCGCGCTTGAGCGTGCGCCAGTTGTTGCTCGAGCCCTTCTGGACCTGCAACAACACCGGTTCGCCGGTGTGATCGGGCGTCAGGTGACCCGAGAAGGTGATCGGGTGCCGGGTGATCCCGCTCGGAGAGCTCGCGGCGAGGCTGACCAGCGCCGCCACGCGCTCGTGCACGGTGCGGCTGTGGGTGAATCCCGGGCCGCGCACGAACCAGCTTCGATTGGTCAACACGAGCCCCTCGGCGCGGGTGAACTCATACTGCCCAGCCGAGTCGGTGTGGGTAGTCGAGATCAGGGTGAAGCCCCGGTTGGGGTTGACGCGGTGATAGAGACGGATCGCCTGGTTGGCGTGATCGGGGCCCTCGAGCTGGCCGAAGATCAGCACCGCCTCGCCGGCGATGATGCTGTGCGGCACCGCGTGGATGGTGAGCCCGTGGCTGTGCCTCGGCGCGGCGCTGGCGGCCCCTGGAACGGCAGCCAGTGCAAGCGCCGCGACCGCGGTCGCGAGCACGGTGAAGCGAAGACGCATGAAGCCTCCTTGAACCCTGCATTGCGATGAACCTCCGCCGGCTTCCGGCCCGCCTCGAGCGGTGGCGTTAGATGTCCGGATAAACACGGCGTCAATTCGAGAAGTTGCGCAACATGCGTGCTGGTGCAGTGCGATGTTTAGGGTCACGTTAGACTCGGCACCGAGTGGATGCCTTCGCGATCGTGTTGCTGGGCGCCATTGCAGCTCTCGTGCTTTGGGTGTGGCTGCTGGGCAAGTACTTCCCTGGCTCCGGGGTCGAGCAGCTCGGCCTGCGAACCGCTCGGCAGATAACCGAGGACCGTGAGGCGCTCGAGGCCGAGGATCTCAGTCAGATGCTCGCCGCCCACAACGAGCGCCGTCGGCGGCGCGGTAAGCCCGAGGTGACCGTCCACGAGCTCGAGCTCCAGGTCGCCTCAGACCTCAACGAGCAGCGCCGGCGAAGCGAGGAGTATCTGGCCGATCGCGACCTCACCGAGCTGCTCGAGGCGACCAACGCTCGCCGCCGTGCTCGCGGCCTGCCGGAGCGGACGCGGGCGGACGTCGAGCGGGAGTTCGGCGGTCGGGGCGGCTCCGAGCGCTGACCCCCGCGGTCGATGGCGCGCTGCCTGATCATCGGCTGTGGGTGCCGCGGCCTGGCACTCGCGACCGAGCTGATCGACGCGCGGCCACGCGGTCCGCGGGCACGACGCGGAACTCGCGGCGGGCGGAGCGAGCTCGCGGCCGCGGGCGTCGAGCCGTTCGTCGGAGATCCTGACCGGATCGCGACGCTTGCGCCGCGCGTTCGATCACGTCGGCGTCGTGTGTCTGCTGCTCGGGTCGGCGACCGGCAGCGCGGAGCAGCTGCAAGCGCTGCATGGCACCCGGCTCGAGATGCTGCTCACGCGGATGATCGACACGACCGCGCGCGGCGTCGTGTACGAATGCGCCGGATCGGTCGACGACGCCGTCCTGCGGGCCGGTGCGGCGCGCGTCCGCGAGGCGTGCGAGCGGTCACTGATCCCGTATGTGCTGCTCGACGCCGATCCGGACGAGCACGCGGCTTGGCTGCAGGCTGCGTGCGCCGCGGTGCAAGGCGTGCTCTCTGGTCCCTAGCCGGAGGCGGGCGCCGGCGGTTCGAGCGGGTCGGGCTGCCGCGAGCAGCGGCCCGATCCGATCAAACAGGTCGGCGAGGATCGGGCGCCAGCAGCGGCCCGATCCGGTCAAACAGGTCGGCGAGGACCGGGCGCCAGCAGCGGCCCGATCCGGTCAAACAGGTCGGCGAGGATCCGCGCGGTCGCGCCCCAGATCAGCTTTCCGTCGACGGCGTAGGTATCGGTCCTGATCGGAATCCCGCGTCGCAGCAGCCGGCGGCGTCCGTAGCCCTCCTGAAGCGCGGCGAGCGGCAGCTCGAGCACCTCGGCGACCTCGCGCGGACTGAGCTCCCACGCCTGCCCGGCCTCGATCAGCCCGACGAACGGGTAGATCCCATAGTCGGTTGCGATCGTCGGTGTCGGCTGCAGCGCCCCGACGAGATCGACCGCCTCCGGGGGCAGCCCGATCTCCTCGTGCGCCTCGCGCAACGCGGTCACGCGCAGATCGGCATCGGTGTCGTCGCGACGGCCGCCGGGAAACGAGACCTCGCCCGCGTGACGCCGCAGGTCGGGCCGGCGCTCGGTCAGGACCGCGTGCAGCTGCCCATGATCCAGATACAGCGCCACGAGCACGGCGGCGTCGGTCCCGCCTCGCACGTCGAGCGCGATCGCGTCCTCGGGCGTGAGCAGCACGCGCTCCAGGTGTTCGCGAACGGCCTGGTCAAGCGGCGCCATCGCCGGACTATATTGGCGCCATGCAGGCTCTGATCATGGTCGACATGCAGAACGACTTCTGCGCCGGCGGCGCGCTCGAGGTCCCGGATGGCAACGCCGTGATCGAGCCGATCAACCGTCTCGCCCGCGAGCTGGAGTTCGTCGTCGCGACGCGCGACTGGCACCCGCCCGACCATGGCTCGTTCCGCGCGCAGGGAGGCCCATGGCCCGTGCACTGCGTGCGCGACACGCCGGGCGCGCAGCTCCACGAGCGGATCGACTCCAGCCAGATCGACGCGATCGTCGATGCCGGCCGGACGCCCGAGGCCGAGGGCTACTCCGGCTTCGAGCACACCGATCTCGAGCATCTGCTCCGCGAGCACGACGTCGAACAAGGTGCACGTCGCCGGTCTGGCGCTCGACTACTGCGTCAAGGAGACCGCCCTCGACGCAGCGCGCGCCGGGTTCGACGTAACCGTCCACCTCGACGCGACGCGGCCGGTCGAGGTGCAGGCGGGGGACGGCGAGCGCGCGGTCGCTGAGCTGCGCGCGGCTGGGGTGTCGGTCATCGACTGAGGGGTTCGCCGATTGCGGCGTTCGCCGGGTGGCTCGTCCGGGTGTTGGGTCGGAGTGCCCGGTCCGAGTCTCGCGAGGTCCCGTGGCGCCGCCTCGGAGCGCCCGCCTCTCTTGACGCAAAACGTGGAAAATCGCCCCCGGCGCGCTCGACTTTTCCACATTCGTCGCGCTAGCGCCGCGGTTTGTGGAAAACCACATCGGCGCTGCGCGGGTTTTCCACGTTTTGCGTGCGCCGGCGCGGCGCGCGGGGCCGTTATGTACGCCGGGCGCGGGGGCGCCGCGCCCGTCAGACCAGCGGGTTGAACACCAGGCCGGTCGGGACCTTGGGGAAGAAGTAGGTCGACTTGGGCGGCATGCTCTCGCCCGCGGCGGCCACCTCCTGGACCCGCTCGATCGGCGTCGGCGCCATGAAGAATGCGGCGTCGTAGGCAGCCGTCTGCACCAGTTCGAGCGCCTGGTCAAAGTCACGCGCATACCCGAGGCCGTGGAGCTCGTCGATGTCCTCATCGCTCATCTGCAGCGGGCCCTTGAGAATCAGCGCCTCGAGCACGGCCGTGTCCAGCCGGCGGTAGGGGGGAGCGCGGTCGGGCAGCGCCGCGTCGGCGATCGCGTCGTCCTTGAGCGTGAGCATGAACGGCTGGCGGAAGTGCGAGTCGATGTAACCGATCTGGACCGCGTCACCGGCTCGGGGGCGAGCTCGGAGGTCGAACCGAGACGATCGACTTCAAAGTCACGGCGCACCGTCGTCCCGAGCGCCTCCTGCTCGGCGGCGGTCGTGTCCTTCACGAGGCGGTGGGTGGGGAAGACCGTCAGCCCCGGATCCTGGAGCGCCGCGAGGCACATCAACACGTAGCGGTGCGGTCCTTCGCCACCGATCTCGTCCGCGTACACGCGCGCCGTCTCGTAGCGATGGTGTCCGTCCGCGATCAGCAGCTCGGCTGACCGCAGCACCCCGGTTACGGCTTCGATCGCGGACGCCTCCTGCACACGCCCGAGCCGGTTGACCGTCCCATCGGCGTCGATCGTCTCGGCCCACGCATTGGGGTCGGCCAGTGCGCCGCGCGCGATCCCGTCCGGGTCGGAGTAGAGGGAGAAGATCGGCGACAGGTTGGTCTTCGTGGCCCGCGTCAGCCGCAACCGATCCTCGCGTGGCCCCGGGTGGGTGCGCTCGTGCGGCCGGATCCGGCCGGCGCCGTACTCCTCGACGCGCACGCGCGCGAAGAAACCGCGGCGGGTCCGCCGTCTGCCGTCGGGTCCGGTGTAGTCCTGCTCGAGCGTCCACAGGGCCGGCTCATCGTCGCGGACGAGCACGCCCTGCGCTTGCCAGTCGCGCATCAGAGCGGCCGCTCGTTCATAGCGGTCCTCGCCCCCCTCGGGCAGGTCGATCGCGACCACGTTGTAAGGCGACAGCGCCGCCAGCCTGGCCCGCTGCTCGGCGTCGATCACGTCATACGGCGGCGCGACCACGTCCTGCAGCCCTCCGGTGCGCTCGAGGTCATACCTCAGCGCCTGCAGCGGCTGGATCTCGGGCATCGGGCGCCGAGCCTACCTGGCCGCCCCGTTCGCTGGTCAGATAGGCGCCGGATCCGTCCGGATCACTGACCCTGGACGAGCTCGTCGAGCGCCTGGCGCTGCCACGTGCGACGGTCTACTACTGGATCAGGGATCTCCCGCTAGGTCGGCCGCGCTCCTCCGCGGGCCAGCAAAAGGGAACCGCCGCGATGCAGTCGAAATATCGGCGGCTCGTGAGGAGGCGTACGCTCAGGGCCGACTCGAGTTTGACCAGCTTGTGGCCTCGCCCACGTTCCGCGACTTCGTGGTGCTGTACATCGCTGAGGGTTACAAACGCAGTCGCAATACGGTGCGCCTCGGCAACTCCGACGAGCGGGTAGTTGCGCTGGCCGCGGGCTGGATCGCACGCCTGTCGTCAAAGCGACTTAGATATGAGCTGCAGTACCACGCTGATCAGGACTTAGACGAGCTGCGTGCCTTCTGGGGAGGGGTCGTCGGCGTTGACGGAGCCATCATCCGGATGCAGAGAAAGTCGAACAGCGGCCAATTGAGCGGCCGGCGATGGCGAAGTCAGCACGGGGTCCTGACGGTAAGGGTCAACGACACGTTGCTGCGCGCTCGCCTTCAGGCCTGGATGGACCGCACCCGCGAGGGGTGGGGATAGACTCATAACTTCGTGCGGGGCGTGGCGCAGCCTGGTAGCGTGCCTGCTTTGGGAGCAGGAGGTCCCCGGTTCAAATCCGGGCGCCCCGATTAGAAGTGCGCTGGCTCACTCAGCGTGCGGCGTTGCTCGTGATCGAGCGGCACCGCACGTCAGCGCGCGGCGAGACGCTGGTGGACCAGCCGCACGGCCATCGACCCTTCTCCGACCGCCGAGGCGCAGCGCTTGATCGAGCCCGAGTGCACGTCGCCGACGGCGAAGATCGCGGGCTGGCTGGTCTCGAGGAAGTACGGGCGCTCACCGGCGAACGCGGCGGTGTGCTCGTCCCGGAGGTCGCGCCCGGTCAGCAGGAAGCCGTTCTCGTCGGTCTCCACGCAGCCGCCGAGCCAGTCGGTGTGGGGCGAGGCGCCGATGAACACGAACAGGGCCTTGCACTCGGTTTCGGTGCGCGTGCCGGTCCGCGTGTCCTCGATCACCACCGCCTCGAGGCCGTCCTCGCCCTTGAGCTCGATGACCTGACTGTAGGTCTGGACCTGCGCGCGGTCGTTGCGGTCGAGCTCGTTGATCAGGTAGCGGGACATCGACTTGCCGAGATCACCGCCGCGGATCAGCAGCCGGCAGCTGAGCGCATAGCGGGACATGAACATCGCCGCCTGGCCGGCCGAATTGCCGCCGCCGACGATCACGACCGGATCGCTGGCGCACATGGTGGCCTCGGCCTGCGTGGCGGCGTAGTAGACGCCGTTGCCCTCATAGCGCTCGAGCCCCGCGACGTCCAGCTTGCGGTAGTGGGCGCCGGTGGCGACGATCACGGTCCTGCCGTGCACCACCTGCCCGTCGTTGAGGCCGATCGCATAGTGCGCGTTCTCCTGGGCGAGGCTGACCGCTTCGGCGGGGACCACGAGCCGTGCGCCGAACCGTCGCGCCTGGAGCGAAGCGCGCTCGGCGAGCTCGCTGCCCGAGATCCCGGTCGGGAAGCCGAGGTAGTTCTCGATCCGCGCCGACGTGCTCGCCTGGCCACCGAACGCGACCGCGTCGATCGCCTGGGTGTCCAGGCCCTCAGAGGCCCCGTAGACGGCCGCCGCGAGGCCGGCAGGTCCACCGCCGACGATCACGAGGTCGCACATCGCGGGCGGTGCACCGCGAGCGCCAAGACCGAGCATGCGCGCCAGCTCGGCGTTTGAGGGATTGCGCAGCACCTCGGAGCCCCGGACCACGACCGGCGTCTCATCCGCGCCGACCGAGAGTGCCTCGAGAAGCTTGTCCGCCTCCTGGTCCTGCTCGACGTCGACCCACTGATGGGGCATCCGGTTGCGGGCGAGAAATTCGCGCAGCCGGCGGCTGTCCGCGGAGAACCGCGAGCCGACGAGCTTGACGCCCGCTCCAAGGCCGATCAGGATCGAACGCCTGGCGAGAAAAGCGCGCAGGATCAGATCGCTTAGCTCCTCGTCCTCGGAGACAACCTGTCGAAGCGCGCTCGCGGGCACCTGGATCACCTCGCCCGCGTCGCGCACGACCGCGGTCAGGTAGGCGGGTGAGCCCGTCAGCAGGTTGAGCTCGCCCAGGAACCGGTGCTCCCCATGGACGGCTATGACCCGGTTTTGGCCGCCGTACCCCTGGACGATCGTCACCGCACCTGACTCGACCACGAAAAAGTCGTAGCCGGCGTCTCCTTCCTGAAACAGGATGTCGCCCGAGGCAGTCGGGCGCGCAGTTCCGAGCGCGCGCAACCTCGCCCGCTGCTGGTCGTCCAGCCGCGGGAACGCGCCCTGGCGGTCAGCGGGTTCCTCGAGACCCAGGCCGAGCGGCTCGCTCATAGCTGGTCCGCGACGATGAAGCCGATCTCGTCCACGAAGCACCACGACCAGTCCTCGCCGCGCTCCATCGACGTGATGATCGGGTGCTGACTCTCGTGCGCGTGGCGCGAGGCATGGCGGTTGGGCGAGGAGTCACAGCACCCGACCTTCCCGCAGGTCCGGCAGACACGCAGATGCATCCAGGTGCCCCCGATCTTCAGGCATTCCTCGCACCCGTCGGTCGTGTCGGGCCGGTCCACCAGGATCTCGTCGAGGTGTGTGCAGTTCGCCATCCGGATCCTTTCAGCGTTGCGTTCGATCAAGGGAGCGCCGGCAGCGGTCGCCACCCATCTCCACTCACATTGCCGAAGTTGTCAAGTCCGTGCGCTCTCGGCCTCGCGGCCTCGTCAATCGGCCAGCGCCTGCCGCCGATGATTGCCCGACCGGCGTGGCTACTGAAACGCCATCAGGCCGTGCACCACGAGCAGGATGCCGACGCAGGCCAGGGCGGCCTGGGCGATAGCGCGGCCGTGGCGCCCAAACCAGGATTTGGCCCGTATCACTGTCTGCTCGGTCTGATCGGGGGCCACCACGGCGGCCACCAGAGGAACCTCGAGCAGGATCTGCTGCATGAAGCAGAAGCCCAGCACCAGGACGAGGATGATGAGCGTCGACGGGTTGAGCCTGACGATGTGGTCGAGCGCGTTGAGGTAGCTGATGCCGGGGAAGCTCACCAGTGCGCCGACGAGGAAGGCAAGTCCGATCGAGCCTCGGCTGAGCATCCGCTGCTGCCAGGACGGCTCGTCGGCGCCGTGTCGAGCATGCGCCCGGTGGCGCCGCTCACGCCAGCGCCGCAGCGGGGCGTCGGCGCCGCTGACCAGCACGACCATGATCACCAACGCTAACGCGCCGATCGCGACATCCTCGCCGGGGCTGATCAGCCGTTTTGAGGTCGTGACGGCTCCCGAGTGATGCAGCGCGAAGATGATCACGAGGCCGGCGACGATGCTGGTCGTGTACGCGCCGACCAGATACCCGAGCATCAGCCGCTTGCGCTGAGGCAGCAGCATCATGACGGTGACCGCGGCGAGCAGTGAGGGGTTCAGCGTCGCCACGATCGATGACGAGAGGACCGCAGTCAGGTTGCCGTTCATCGAGCGGATCATGCGGTCACCGCGGTCGCCTGACAAGAGGCGTCTCCCTAAGGTTTTCCCCTGACTTTTCCCTGGGTTGCGAACGGCGCCGCGGCCCGCGCCCTAGGGAGGTGATCAGTCATCGCGTGTCGAGGCAGCCCGCCCGGGCATGCCAGCGGCCCGCGGCGCGGCCGGTTCAGTCCTCGCGCCCGAGGCCCTACTGTTTGCGGCAAGGCCCCCGTAGCTCAGCGGACAGAGCGACGGCCTTCTAAGCCGTGGGTCGCAGGTTCGAATCCTGCCGGGGGTGCTCCGGGTTCGCAGGAGTGTTGCGCTGTCGATACCCCAGACGCGTGCCTGCGCTCATGTTTGCAGGGCCTTGAAGCGACGCATGTTCTCGGTCATCGCGCGCTCGGTGGGTAGCCGCTCCATTGAGCTTGCTCCGAAAAACCCGACGACGCCCTCGGTTCGCTCCAGGACGTAGGACGCATCTTCTGGTTCGGCGATCGGGCCGCCGTGGCACACGACGCGAATCGCCGAATCGACGCTCTTTGCCGCATCATGCATCGCCTGGATCAGCGAAACGCATTCGTCGAGCGTCTTCGAGGTCCCTGCACCTATCAGCCCGCCCGTGGTCAGCCCCATGTGGAGCACGAGCAGGTCTGCACCAGCTCTCGTCATCTCAGCCGCTTGTTCTTCATCGAACACATAGGGCGCGGTGAGCAGGTCGCGCTCGCGCGCAAAGCGGATCATGTCCACCTCGAGCCCGAACCCCATTCCGGTCTCCTCGAGGTTCTGACGAAACGTTCCATCAATTAGACCGACGGTAGGGAAGTTCTGGACGCCGCTGAAGCCGATTCGTTTGAGCTCATCGAGGAAGACAGGCATGATCCTGAAGGGATCCGTGCCACACACGCCGGCGAGGACTGGCGTGTCGCTGACGACGGGCAATACCTCTCTGGACATCTCAATCACTATCTGGTTGGCATCGCCGTAGGGAAGCAATCCGGCGAGCGACCCGTGGCCGCTCATGCGGTAACGGCCAGAGTTGTAGATGATGATGAAGTCCGCGCTCCCAGCCTCAGCGCACTTCGCGGAGAGGCCCGTGCCGGCACCAGCACCGATGATCGGCCTACCCGACTCAATCTCGGCCTCTAGGCGTGCCAATACATCTGCTCGTCTCATGGACCCGCCGAGAGCAATTGATGTAACCGATTTGCCATCGCATCAGCGAAGCGCTCGTCGTTAATATCCATGTCAAGCTCGTGATACTCGACGCGCGCGTCCAACGCCTGCTTTATTGCTCCGATCAGCGCTGCATCGGACTCGGGAGAGTAAAACGGCTCCCCCTCGACGGCAATCATCGACACCCCACGGAGGGGCACGAACAGCACCGTCGGTCCCGTTGCCGCAGACAGTTTGCGGCCGATGCGTCGTCCGAGCTCGGCGCATTCCTCGGCGGTTGTACGCATGAGCGTCACTGTCGGATTGTGAATGTGGATATCGCGGCGGGAGAACTCTGCTGGTACCGTGTCACGCGGACCAAAGTTGACCATGTCCAATGCTCCGAGGGAAACGACCTGCGGCACGCCGAGACGCCCCGCGGCCTCGAGCCGGTGCGGGCCGGCGGACAAAACGCCTCCGACGAGGTCATCGGCGAGTTCGGTCGTCGTAATGTCCAGAATGCCGGCAAGATAGCCGCCCTCCGCGAGCGCCTCCATGGACTGCCCCCCTGTGCCAGTCGCATGGAAGACAAGCACTTCATAGCCGAGTTTCTCAAGCGTGGCACGGGCGCGGGTCACGCACGGAGTCGTGACGCCGAACATGGTCGCACCGATGAGTGGCCTGCGCTCGACCTCCGGTGGTGTGACCTTTGCCATCGCCGCTATCGCCACGGCGGCATTTGTCATAATGCGCGCTGAAATCGAGTTCACGCCGGAGATGTCGACGACGGAGTACATCATTGTGACATCCACGGCGCCAACATACGGTCGCGTCTCGCCTGACGCGACTGTCGACACCATGAGTTTTGGCACCCCGACCGGAAGGCCCCGCATGGCTGTGGTCGCGATCGTCGAGCCACCTGTACCGCCCAGACCGATGATGCCATCGAGACGGCCGTCGTCGTAGAGGTTTCTGATGATCACAGCGGCCCCACGGGTCATCGCGTCGACCGCGGCGCCGCGATCGTTTGCTCTGGCAAGGTCAGGAACTGCCACCCCGACCGCCTGGGCTACCTGTTGGCGGGATATGTCTGGGTCGACGGCGACGGGATCGAACACGCCCGCATCAACCAGAAGAGCGTCCGCATCCTGTTCGGTTATCCGATCTCGCAGAAAAGCGTACTCAGCTCCCTTCGTGTCAAAGGTACCTAGCAGGACGACAGTCGGGCGCGGCGGCATAGATACACCTTCTGACGGATGGTTACCAGGATATCGGACAGCCCCGAGGCGTGACTTGCAGTGCCAATTGCTGTTGTGCTGCGACAGACGGCTGTCGGTTCGTCCTGGCGAGGGAGGGATCGCTCGCCTCGAGCATGTGACCGGCATGAGCCGCCAGCCCCGGGTGCTTCAGGGAGGAGCGTCGTCCGCGGGGTCACTTCTCTCAAGCGCAGCAATCGGACCGACGATGGTTGCCGCTGGGCTGCGTAGTCCGACCGACGCGCGAACGCTCGAACAGCCCGGCGGCCTGCGCGGTCGTGACGATCCCGGCCTGCGTCCTCTCCGTCACAGTCTCGGCCCGTATTCGAGCCCTCGGCGCGCGCACCGACGAACCAACCGGCCCTTGCTCGGTACACAGGATCCGACAGAATCCGGCAAATGGATCGAGTCGACATCGTGAGCGCCCCCACGGGTCTGCTGACCGGCTTCGAGCGAATCCGCGGCGTATCGCCGTTGCACGAGTGCGCAGAGTCGCTGTGGCCTCCAAGCTCAAGGCGGCCCCGGATCGGTGCGAGCGTGAGGCTGTAGGCCATGCGTGAGCCCTTCGACGTAGTGGTGGTCGCCCCGCGAGCCATCCTGCCTGACGGGGAGCACCCGTGCGCGATCGCGATAGCGGGTGGGCAGATCGCGGCGGTGGAAGCTCTCCCGCACCATTTGGCGACGCGGCGAACGGTGAGCCTCAGCGACGACGTCGTCGTGCTGCCCGGCATCGTGGATAGCCACGTGCACATATGCGAGCCCGGCAACACCGACTGGGAGGGTTTCGCGACAGCGACGTTGGCGGCGGCCGCCGGGGGGATCACGACGCTCGTGGACATGCCATTGGACAGCATCCCCACGACTATCGACGTGGCCGCGCTCGAGGCCAAGCGGAAGGCGGCAGAGGGGCAGTGTCACGTCGACGTCGGTTTTTGGGGCGGGGCCGTGCCAGGTAACCTCGGCGAGTTGGCAGCGCTGCGCGAGGCGGGGGTGCTGGGATTCAAGTGCTTCCTCGTCGACTCGGGGTCCGATCAGTTCCCTCCGGTGAACGCGGCGGAGATGGAGCAGGCACTCGGGGCGCTCGCCGGCTTGGACGTTCCGCTTCTGGTTCACGCCGAGAGCGACGAGGTAGCTGCCACGCTGCCCGTGGTGCACACTGCCCGCTACGACGACTACCTGCGGTCCCGGCCGCGCGGCATAGAGAACCTCGCGGTGGCGCAGGTGGTCGAGGCGTCGCGCAGGACCGGGGATCACGTTCATGTCTGCCACCTATCGAGCTCGGACGCCGTGCCGATGATCCGCTCCGCACAAGCCGACGGCGTACGCGTCACGACGGAGACCTGTCCGCACTACCTTGCCCTCAGCGCCGATGACGTCGCCGATGGGATGACGTCGATGAAGTGCTCGCCCCCGATCCGGGAGCGGGCCAACCGGGAGCTGCTCTGGGCGGGCCTGCGCGCTGGCGTGATTCGCGCCGTGGTGTCCGACCACTCCCCTTGCACGACCGAGATGAAGCAGAACGGAGCGGGAGATTTCGCCACTGCCTGGGGTGGCATCTCGTCGCTACAGGTGGCCCTGCCGGTAGTCTGGACGGAGGCCCGTGCCCGGGGCTTCTCGCTCAGCGATATCGCTTGGTGGATGGCTGACGGGCCGGCAGAGCTGGCGGGCCTGGCCTCGAAGGGCAGCATCGAAGTGGGGAAGGACGCCGACTTGTGCGTGCTCGCCCCGGAAGAACAATTCACAGTGGACCCCCACCGGCTCTTTCACCGCAACCCCGGCACGCCCTACGACGGTCGCACCCTCCTCGGTGTAGTCCGCCAGACCTGGCTGCGAGGCGAGCCGGTCGACCCGCCTCATCCCCGCGGAAAGCTGCTTCGGCGCGGGGCGCCGCTATGAAGCTGCTGGTCGTCAACGTGAACACCAGCGCCTCGATGACGGCCGTCATCGCAGAGTCCGCTCGCCGGTACGCCTCGGAGGGGACAGAGATCGTCCCCCTCCAGCCGGCCTTCGGCGCCGACGGCGTCGATTGCAACTTCGAGAGCTATCTGGCAGCAGTAGCGGTCATGGACCGGGTTGTCACGTATGAGGAGCCGTTCGACGCCGTGGTACTCGCCGGTTTCGGCGAGCACGGCCGCGATGGTCTGCAGGAGCTCGTCGAACAGCCTGTCATCGAGATCTGCGAGGCGGCGGCCCACGCGGCGATGATGATTGGCCGTACCTTCTCGGTCGTCACCACCCTGCGCCGCTCCGCGGCCGCGGTGGAGGACCGGCTCCTTCTCGCGGGGCTTGGCCAGCGGTGCGCGTCGGTACGCGCCACCGACATGAGTACCAGCGAGGTCGACGGGGACCCCGACGCCGCTCTCGTGTCGATTCTCGAGGAGGCACGCAGGGCGGTCGAGGTCGATCACGCCGAGGTCATCTGTCTCGGGTGCGCCGGGATGGCGGGCCTCGAGGAGGCGATCACCGAGCGGCTCGGTGTGCCGGTGATCGACGGTGTCGGTGCCGCCGTGCGCTTTGCCGAGGCACTCGTCAGCCTGGGCCTGAGGACGAGCAAGGTCAGCACCTACGCGCTGCCCGAACCCAAACAGATCATCGGCTGGCCCCTGTCCCGCGCCCTCGATGTCGACCGTCTAGGTCCGTGAACGACCGCCGACCTGTCGGCGATGGAGCGGTCGACCTCGCCGCCCGGGTCCTGGGGGCGACGGTCGTCTCGGCCAGCGACGAATCGTTCGGAGAAAAAGAGCACCTGCTGGACCCGGCGCCCGTGAGCTTCGAGCCCGGACATTACGGCCCGCGTGGTGAGATCGTTGACGGGTGGGAGACGCGTCGGCGGCGCGCGCCAGGGAACGACTGGGCGGTCGTTCGGCTGGGTCTGTCGGGTCGAATCTCGACGGTAGATGTCGACACGACGTCGTTTACGGGGAATTTTCCCCCGGAGTGCGTCATCGAGGCATGCGGGCTGGAGGGTTACCCAGGGCCTGCCGAGTTGGCCGACCCCACGGTCCAATGGGAGGACATCGTCCGTCGCTCTCCTCTCCGTGGGAACGACCACAACCTGTTCGAGGTGACCGATCCCCGATGTTTCACCCACGTGCGCCTGTCAGTCTTCCCTGACGGGGGCGTGGCGCGCCTGCGGGTCTTTGGTGAGGCGATCTCCGATCCTCGTCAGGTCGATGGGATGACCATCGATCTCGCCGGCCAGCAGCATGGCGGACAGGTTGTCGCCAGCAGCGACGCGTTCTACGGGTCGGCCTCGACGATCAACCGTCCCGACGAGGCGCGCACCATGGGTGAGGGGTGGGAGAGCCGCCGTCGTCGCGACGACGGCCACGACTTTGCCTTGATCCGCCTCGGGTTTGTCGGCGCGATTCGCCAGGCGATCGTCGACACGCGCCAGTTCCGCTACAACGCCTCTGCCGCTGTTGCATTGTGGGGGCATGCTCCCGGCTCCTGCCCGGCGCCGGACGACGCTGGCTGGGTGCCGCTGCTCCCTCGCACAGCGCTGCAGCCCGACACCCGCCACTTGTTTGAAGTCCTCCAGAGCGAGCCGACCGAGTGGGTCCGTCTCGACGCCTTTCCCGACGGAGGCTTGGCACGGCTACGGCTGATCGGTTCCCTTGACGCTGCTGCTCGCAGTGGCGCCGGTTACAGATGGTTCAACGCCCTCCCGGCTGAACAGGCTCTCGCATGTCTTCGATCCGGCGGTGCCCCATCGGACGCCGCCGCGGCCGTGGTTGAGGCACGCCCACTCACGGAAGACTGGCTCCAGTCCGGCTCCCACGAGCTCACACCGCCGGCACGGCCCGTCCTCAGCAGGATCTTGCACGGCACCCCGTGACGTGCCTCACCGGCCGGTCCGGGCCAATGCTGCCCCGGCCAGAACCACTGGCATCGAGAGAAACACCAAGCTGGCGATCAGTGGTATGTCCGCCGGCCGTATGACCGAGAGCAAAAGCCCGTTGATGGTGGCGCCGAAGCCGGCGCCCAGTCGCATCGCGGAGTTGAACCACCCGAACGCCTCCCCCCGGCTATGTCGCCCGACGAGGTGCTCGAGCTCAACCGTGCCGACCCCGTTCAGTGGGACAAGCGCCACGGAGTTGAAGGCAAGGGTGACCAGAAAAGCGGACGAAGTGCTCGCCAGCGCGCTCGGGATGCTGAGAGCGCCCAGCAGCCCGAACAGCACGCCAGCCTGTAGGCCGGGACGCCTGCGGGTCAGGGGGCGCAGGCTGACGACCAGACCCCCGAGGCAGCTGCCGCCCGCGAGCACCGCCATATAGGTGCCTGCGGCGCTGGGCGCCAGATGGAAATCGGCCATCCGGGCGGGCACGTTGCTCTCGATCATCGAGAAGCCGAGCGAGAGCACGAATGCGAATGCACTGATGACGAGCACAGCTCGCCTCCGGTTCGGGTCCAGCCGCTGGCTGGGCCGTGGGGCGGCGAGACGGCAATGCAGATCCGGCACGCCGAAGAGGACCACTCCGCCCGCCAGCTCGGCGATCGCCATGACGACAAGAGCGACGCCGACGCTCGAGACCGCGACGATCCCGGTAACCAGCCGCGGGCCGACGCCGTAGGTCAGCTAGACCATGAACGACTCCACGAAGTGGGCATGGTGTAGCCGATCGCTCGGGGCGACTTCGACGAGCAGCGCGCGAAACCCGGGCCACATCCCGGCGATCGCGCTCCCTTGAACGACGGCGAGCACCACGAGCAGCGCGAAGGGGGCGCGCCAATGTACGCAGCCGGCCATGCCGACGAGCGCGGCGGCTCCAACCACGCAGCTGGCTTGGAGTTGCCGCCGCATGCTCCCCCGATCCCGCCGGCGCCCGCTCCACGGTCCGAGCAGACCGCAGAAACCGGTGATGCCGACTAGGACTGCCCCCTTGCCGATCGAGCCCGTCACCTGCAGGCCGGCGAGCTGGAAGGCGAGCAGCGACATCGGCTGCGGCAAGCGGACCAGGAACGACGCCACCGTCCACCGGCGCCACTCGCGGCCGGCCACAAGCGCCCAGGCGCTGCCGGGGCGCGGCCTCCTCAGGACCGGGCCCATTAGTGCCCGAGGATAATGGTGCTGAGCGGCCTACCGACCTTGTTGGTCTTGCACCCGACGGCCGCCGCTCGTGGCTCTGCCCGGTCCGCAAAAGAGGGACGGACCTGTGCCGAGCCGCTCACGCCGGTTCGCCGATCGTGGCGCGATGGATCGTCTCGTAATGCTCGCGGGCTGCGGCCTCGTCCGGGAAGTTGTAGCTCCGCTTGCCGTTGAGCCGCATCAGGTGTAGGCCGATCTGGCTGAGCGGGATTGCCGCCAGAACGGGGGTGAGTTCCTCGCACACGCCGCCCGGGAGGGGCAGATGGGCAGCCGGCCCAGGAGGCGTCTGGTCACTCACCAACACGGGCGTCGCCTCGATGTAATCGAGTTCGGAGAGAATCTCGACGGCGCGGTCAAAAGAGGCGCCGGTCGGGGCCACCAAGACGACCGGCTCACCAGGCCGGGTGATGAAGTACTGCTCGTGCGCCCACTCCTCAACGTTGCTGGACAGAGCGATCTGCTGGGCCCCCTCGAAGAACTTGGCGGCGCCGAACTTAGCGCTGGCCTCATTCGGCCCACCGCCGAGGAAGGTTGTCATCCGAGCGCCGACAAGCTTCTTCGCGACCGCGAACGACGGGGCGTCGCAGAGGCCGAGCGTCCGCTCCGCTAGCTCGGGAAGGCGCTCCAGCTCGCTGGCATAGCGGTCGACGCCCGGTGAGGGCTCGCTGGCGAGGGCCGTCGCCAGGGTCAGCAGGGTGACGAGCATCGCCGTGTAGGTGCTGGTGCCGGGCGAGAAGCCAAAGGTCGGAATCTCAGCCGAGAGGATCAGGTCGGCGGCCTGCGCGAGGGGACCGTCCGGCTTGCCCGTCAGGGCGATGACGAGGTGGCCGAAGGCCCGGGCTTGGTGCGCTGCCTCGATTGTCCGGCCGGTCTTCCCGGAGAACGAGACGGCGATGACCGCCGTCCCCGCCGGCTCGTAGCGGACGCTGTAACGGGCGAAGTCCAAGGCGTGCTCCCATCGAGCGGTCAGTCCCGAGTGCCGGTTGAGAGCCAGGACGGCCGCTTGACAGGCGAAGCTTGAGTCCCCGCAGCCCACTAGCACCAGCCGCCGGACGTCGGCCTCGCGAAGGCGCTCCACCGTCGCTGCGGCCTGCGCCGCGAGCGCGAGGCGGTCGCGAATCACCGCCGGGATCGTGCTGATCTCGCGCTCCATGACGTCGCTGTCGTCGCTGTCGTCAGCCTGCGTCGTCGACTGGAGCCGCGGCGGCAAGTCCTCCCGGTAACGGTGCAACAGCGCCTCCGCGTTCTCTGACCGGCGGAGGAGCCGGAGGGAGCCGCTGGCACCAATCGCGGCGCCAGCGGTCGCCGCGCCCCGTTGCGCGGCCTCGGCGCACGAGTCCCCGAGGGCCAGTCCGGCAGCGAAGCCTCCGCAGAACGCGTCACCGGCCCCGGTGGCGTCGACCACGGCGACCTCTGGCGGTGCAACCGAGACGACCGGGCGGTCAGGCTCGGCTACCAGAGTTCCTTCGGCGCCGCGCTTAACCACCACGGCGCGGACGCCTTCCTCGAGCAGCTCGGCGCACGCCCGATTTAGGTCGTCGTAGCCGAGAGTGGCTTCCAACTCCTCGTGACTCGGGAGGAACACGTCGACGCGCCTGGCCAGATCCAGGACCTCGTTACGCCGCGCGTTCCACGCCTCGTGCGTGTCGAGGGTGATCACCGCTCGGCTGAGGCGGCCGCGGACGTGCTCGACCATGCGGATCGCTGCGTCAAACGGCATTGCCGCGATGTGCACCACCGGAGGGTGAGCGGCGCCCTGCAGCCAGGCGTCCGGGACATCGTCGGGTCGGGGCGCCACCTCCACCCGACGCTCCGGAGGCGTGCGGTAAACCCAAGTGCGGCGTCCGTCGTGCTCGTAGATGACCCAATTTCGGACCGTCGGCCCCTCGACGGGCCGCATACCGGCCGTCTCCAATCCGGCACTACGCAGGCGGCGGAGCGCCTCGTCTGGGAAGTCCGAGCCCAGGCGGGCCACCAGACCGACACGTACACCCCAGACGTTTGCGGCCGTGGCTGCGTGGATCGTGTTGCCGCCCGGCGAGGCCATGGTCGTCTCCCCGGACGCATGCACGACATCATCGATGGTGAGGTTGCCGATGACGATCACGTCCAGGTCGTTGGTCACTGGACGGCCCGTTCCATCACGTGTGGGGGTCGGACGCGCGACGCTCGAGCATCGAGCCAGTCAGCCTCGGGCTCGTGGGGGCATCTTGGCTTCCGCGGCATGGGACACCTCGTGAAGATCCCTCGGAACACCTCCCGGCGGCTCAGGAGTGCGCTGCGTGGGTTCGCCCGGAACCGCCTCCCGGTGAGCGAGCATGGGTACGTCCTCCAGCAGGCGGATCGTGTACGGGTCCCGCGGCCGCCCTATGGTCTCCTCGACGGGACCGGCCTCGAGCACCCGCCCGGCAAACAGGACGACGGGTTTCTTGACCGGGCGGTGCTCGCCCCACGGCACGTCTTCGGACGCCATAGCTGGACTCGGTGTCACGTCCTCTTCCGCAACCATGACTACCTTCGCTGACCTCTCATCTCTTATTCCGCCATCCGGAACATTCGACTGTCCGGAACGACACCCCAGACGCGCAGGGCGCACGAGCCAGGTCGGGAATGTAGCGTAGAACCGGATTACCACCGAGCGCTCTGAGCGAGCACTCGCGCTCAATCCCCGGGGGGATCCGTTTCGTGCTGTCCGGGGCGGGCGCGGCGGGAGATGACGCCTACGCAGCGGGGATTGCTAGATAGCCGCGCATTGCGCCAGAGGGAACGAACTTGGCGGTGACAGCGGTGAACGGCCCGTGTCCGTTGGTGTCGCCGCTGAATCGCTTACGCGATTCAGTCGTGAGAAATCGGAGATTTCTCACCCGCTCCCATCCGAGGTCAGGCAAGTCCCGCAACCGAGTTCCGCAGGAAAGCGAGGTCCCGGGCCACTACGCCATCGTAGTCATAGCCCGCTTTCTGCGCTCCATGTTGCGCTGGATTCAGGCAGATCACTGGGGAAACGCCGTCCGCAACGACCGCATTCGTGATCTCGAGGACGGGCCAGGACGCGTCTTCGAGCGCGACATTCCAGGCCAACGTCGCTGACCCGGGCTCACATTGGCCGCCCTTCACGTGGTAGTACCTGATGTAGGGCTTCAGCTGACGGTAGATATCGAGCGAGGGAAAAACGCCGGTCGACCATTGATTTTGGACATCCCAGGTCAGGCCCGCCCCCTCGGGTCGATCAAGCCAATCAAAAAACTCGACGAACTCCTCGGGCTTCGACAAGCAACAATCAAAAGCTTCGTTCTCAATCGTTGCGACCATGCCTCGTGCCGCAACCATGTCGACGCCAGCCCTATACACATCGACAACCCACGGGTAGTGCTCCTTGATCACGCTGATCGCGCTCGAATCTGTCGCGCGCTCGGCGAAGTTCGCAGCGTTCAGGCGTAGCAGTCGCGGTCGCAGTACGCCGGCGACCTCAATCGCCCTTTCTAGAATGTCTAGGTGCGCACGGAGCGCCGCCTCACCATGGGCGACGTCCTCCACGAAGACGTTGGTCGACACACAGTAGACCTCGAGTCCCAGCGCATCGATCGACCGTTTTGCTTCTAGGGCGGCGTCCAGGTCGAGCTCCTCCACGCGCTTTCCGTAGATGCCGTCGCGGAGGTCCACCCACTTGAGCCCCCAATCGCGATGGAGGAGCATGCTCTCCTCAAAATCGCTTGACGCCATCGAGCTCAAGAGCGTCAGTTGGGACGTGGGCAATGTCGCATCTCCTTTTCTGCCCCAGACCGCCAATCCGGCAGGCGGAATATCAAGGGTCAGCAGTCTACGTCGTCGAGCCCATGGCGAATCGTCGGGGCCTTGTTCCGCGAGCGCCCACGTCGCCGACGCTTGCTGGAATCGCCCGTGTGCACTCGATTGCTGTGGCCGCGCGCCGTGTGCGGCTTGGGCCCGGCCGCATCACATCACCTCGAGCGCCACACGCGCGACAAGCGGCAAAACTCCGGCAGATGAACGGACCCGAGCGTCGAAATATCACCGGGACTGTCTCGCGGCGGGTCGAAATCGACCTCGCCCCATCAGCTGGTTGGTATTTGCGGGGAGCTCGGCGCTAGGTATATGCTGGCGCTTGGCTCGTTCATCACCGGCGAATCAGGTCCGGGTGGCCAGTTCGCAGCAGGCGCTCGCAGCCAGACACACCGTGGAGATCGGGACGGCGCAGGTAGCCGACTCACCTGGGACTCGATTGTAGTGAGGAGAGCGTAACTATGAGCAAAGCATCCGGGCAGGATAGGGGTGAAACTCCGACAGAGAGCGGCCTGGACCGGCGGTCGTTCCTCCGGTCCGGCCTGGCGGGTAGCGCGGCCATCGCGGCAGGAGGTCTAATCACCGCGTGCGGCGGCTCCGGGTCGAAGTCCACGACATCCGCGGCGAGTGGCTCAACGCCACGCAAGGGTGGCAATCTGAGGGTCGGACTCACCGGCGGCAGCAGCTCGGACTCGCTCAGTCCGTTCCTCGGAGGCTTGACGGCGATAGGTACCGCTCGGGTGCAGAATCTATATCAGCCGCTGGTGCAGTTGGATAACAGCGGGCAAGTCCAGTACGTGCTGGCCGAGGAGATGGTCCCCAAAGGCTCCACGTCGACGTGGGTTATTCGGCTGAGGAAGGGCATCACCTTCCACAATGGGAAGCCATTTGGCGCCGATGACGTGATCTACTTCTTCCAGCAGCAACTGAATCCAAAGTCGCCATTGACCGCCGGCCCGATCCTCACACCTGTCGACGTTAATGGCTTGAAGAAGGTCGACAATTACACGGTTGAGATTCCGATGAAAATCCCCTTCGGAAGCTTCCCCGAGCAGATCGCCGCGCTCTATTGGGTCATGTACGTACCGCCGGCTGGCTGGAAACAAGGAGACAAGCCGATCGGCACCGGCCCGTTCAAGTACGAGAGTTTCACGCCGGGGGAGGAGAGCGTCTTCACGGCCAACAAGAACTACTGGAAGTCGGGAAAGCCGCACTTGGACACGCTGACGATCACGGACTACACCGATCCGACATCGCTCGCGAACGCCCTCAGCAGCAACGCCATCGATGGCACGGGCTTCCTTACCGGTACCCAACGGGCTGCACTCCAAAGTCAACCGGGAATCGAGACCGTGGTCTCGAAGACGGGATCGATCCAGCCGTTCACGATGCGAGTGGACAAGGCGCCGCTGACCGACGTGAACGTGCGACAGGCGTTCAGATATGTGATCAACCGACCGGAGATGATCTCGACGGCTTTTGATGGCTACGCCTCGGTCGGCAATGACGTCACCTCGCCCCTGGACGTGGACTACGACAAGTCCCTGCAGCGCAGCCAGGACATCGAGATGGCCAAGCATTTGCTCAAGAAAGCCGGCTACGACAACAATCTGACAATTACGCTTTACACGTCGGTGGCGATCCAGGCGAGCGCACCACTGATGGCAACTGTGTTCAAACAGCAAGCCCAGGCGGCTGGGGTCACCGTGAACATAAACCAGGTCAGCGCCTCTGACTTCTTCGGACCGAATGTCTACACCAAAGTCCCGTTCGCGATGATCTATTACAACTACTCGCCTTACCTATCTCAGGTCAACCAGACGTTTCTGCCCACCTCTCCCTACCAGGAGACGCACTTCAACGATCCGACGTACACCAAGCTCTATTATGAGGCAAACAAGACGAACAATCCGTCGATGCGCCGAGAGCTCGTGTATGAGATGCAGAAGATCGACTTCAATCAGGGCGGCTACATTATCCCTGCATATCCCGATGTCATTGACGCCTATAGGACCAACGTACAAGGCCATGTCGGAAGCGCGATCGGCGAGGCGATGGGGAACTTCAACTTCGAGGACTACTGGCTCTCGTCGTGAGCAGTGAGGGTCGGTCCCCGGACGGCTTGAGAAAAAGTACCAACTGACTACAGGAAGGACACGATGACGGAGACGACGCTGCCGAAGCTCACAATCGAGTACTGCGCGCCTTGCAACTATCTGCCGCGGACGGTGTGGCAGGTACAGGAACTGGCTCCCGCGCTCACCGGCGAGATACAGAGCGTGGAGCTGATCCCTGCTGACCACGGGCGGTACCGCGTTACTCTCGGAGACGA
>CAWBFH010000013.1:0-143798 GCA_963788005.1 uncultured Solirubrobacterales bacterium
GACGCACTGACTCAGACGTGGGGTATGTGCGGAGCGTGCTCGACCAGGGCCTTGAGCCGATGACTTCCTCCAAGCGATGGCCCGTGTTCGGGGTCGCTCTCGCGCCATCAGAGAAAGGCTCCTTCCTAATCGACGCGGCCGCCGTCAGCGCCGCAGAGATGCGCGCCCAGCAGGACGACCTTAGTGGTGGTCTGACTCCGTTTGAGGGACCGTGGCACTGCCTGTTGCGACCGCGTGCCGGGGTTGGATATCGCCGACTTCGCATCGGCACCACGACAGGACCGGGAGAGATCGACACGAATTATCCGTATGCAGAAGTCCATACCGACGGCTCCGCATTTCTAGGGTGGCCACTGAAAGCGTCGCCACTGCCCACGGGCGCGGAGCTTCCCCTGGAGCAAGGTGGAGGTCAGCCGGTTTGGGCGACACACCTTGCATTGTCCGCAGTGACGAGCCTGATCTCGGTGGCAAAGCTCTCCTCCGAGCTGACTGGCGCATTCGGCGACTGTTCCGTCATCGGTGCGCTCGTGGGCGAGAGGATGCGTCTGGTGCAGCATGACCCTGACGGCTTTCACCAGGTTGTCCGTGGATCGGTCGAGGGGACGATTTGTTCGCCTCACACGCTGACCTTGGACTCGCTACTGGAGGCATCTCCCGAGCTGTTGATTGCGGCCCGACTCGTCTGTTCCGATCTGGTTCAAGCGTTCGGAATTCCTGAGCTGCCCGCGATATCGCCGTCCGGCGAGCTTCGCCGTTCAGCTTTTCCGCGCGCCTACCACGCAAAGCTCAGAACATGGGCAACGCGGCACGACATCACGGTCACGTAGCGATGCCCCTTGCTGTGCTCGGCCCTGAAGGGCGTTCGGTCTAGATCGTCCTCTAACGCGCGTGCGAGGGAGTCGTCATCGGGGTAGCTTCCCCGGCCGCCATGCACAGCTTCACCGGCCGTGGAAGGTGGCATAGGTGCCCTGTCCTATTCAAGGGTCCTATTTGTGTCCTAGCAGACCTCGCGGAGCGTGGTGACGTCGGCCAGTTGCTCCCCGACGAGCGCGCCGAGCTTTGCCGCAACTTCCGGCTGCGGTGCGTAGTGCAGGTAGACCATTGTCGTGGCGATGTCCGCGTGGCCAAGCCACGCCTTGACGTCATTCAGCGGTGCCACCCTGGCGGCCATCGTGCCGAACGAGTGGCGCAAGTCGTGGAACTTCAAGGACCGGAGTCCCGCGCGAGTCTGCGCAGCCTTGTAGCGCTTGTAGAGCCGGTCGTAGTCGAGCACCCCGCCGACGGTGTTGGGAAACACCAGATCATCGTCAGCGGTGAAGTGCTCGCGCGCGCGTAGCTGCGTCAGCACCCGGGCGACCTGCGGCATGAGCGGCACCGACCGCGCCCGATAGCTCTTTGGGAGATCCTCGCCGCCCTCGTCCGTGTAGCCCTTGCCGACGTGGACCAGCGAGTCCGTGAAGTCGATCGACCGCCAGCGCAGTGCCCGTAGCTCGCTTGCCCTCAGCCCCGTGAAGGCTGCGGTCAGGTAGAGGGCCGCGTCCTGCTCGTCGGCGGCGTTTGCGGCTAGCTGCTGCGTCTCGGCCGGCGTGTAGAAGCTGATGGCCCCCGACGTCGCCCTCCGTGTGTTCGCGCGCGTGAGATGGGGCAACCGATGGGTCGGCGTCCAGCTTTGCCACTGCGAAGATCCCGCGCACGATGGCTCTGGTCTGATTGATCGTGCTCGCGGCGAGGCTGCGCTTGACCAGCTCTGCCCGGTACGCCTCGACGTCCTCGCGGCTGATCGTGCCGACTGGCCTATCGCCCCAGCGCGGCCGTAGATCAGCCTCGATGATGTTGCTGTACGTCCTCAGCGTGGACGGCCGGAAGCTGCCCGCTCTGATCCTCGCCTCCAGGGACGCGATGTAG
The DNA here is from genome assembly GCA_963788005.1 of uncultured Solirubrobacterales bacterium. Classification (GTDB taxonomy): domain Bacteria; phylum Actinomycetota; class Thermoleophilia; order Solirubrobacterales; family Solirubrobacteraceae; genus Palsa-465. Next base: position 1,906 of record CAWBFH010000013.1, read on the forward strand.
TCGTCCGTTGCACGCCCGAAGGTAATCCCACCGGCCGCGACTAGACGGCCGCCCTCAGCCTCTAGGAACAGCCGCAGGGACTCGTCCGCGCCCGCGCGCGTGAGATACCCAACGGGCGGACGACTGCGTTTCGTCCACGCCTAGCCCTCACGCCGAGTAGGTCTGGAAGACGCTAAAAGCCGCAATTAGCAGGCTGTTTACGATGGCCCGGGCAGGATTCGAACCTGCGCGCGACGGATTATGAGTCCGCTGCTCTACCGCTGAGCTACCGGGCCTGCGATGGGCAAGCTAGCGAGCGGCGCGGGCGCTGACCAGCGCAATCGTGAGCGTGCGTGAGACCGGCGGCCCCCGCGGAAGTTATGCTTACCGAGGCGATGCACTTCGCGGCGATCATGTTCACATCGGCCGACATTCTCGGCCTCGGCGACGCGCCGAGTTCGTTCGGCCAGACGCTGGCTATCGCGATCACCTTCCTCGGGATCGGCATCATCGCCAACATCCTGATCGTCTACGCGATCGCCCAGGTTCTCGCCGAGCGCAAGGAGAACCACGAGCGCATGCGCCAGCTCCACCAGCGCCAGCGCCCGCACCCGTAGTCCAGCGCGGCAGCGACCGCCGGTCGGCCCGGGATCGGCCGCTTGGAACAGACTCTGAAGGAAGGACGGCTGCAGGCGTCGAAACAGACGCCTGCCGATGAAGCAGTCGACCGTCACGATCCCGAGCCCCGAACAGCCACACGGCCACCAGGCGCTGTCGTCCTACATTCGGGCTCGGTTCGATGAGTTCTCGCGGTCGCAGAAGGATGTCGCGCAGTACATCGTCGACCACCTCGACGAGGCCGCCTTCCAGACCGCGGAGGAGCTCGCGCGCCGCGCGAACACCTCTTCGAGCACCGTGGTCCGCTTCTCGCAAGCGCTCGGCTTTGAAGGGTTCCCCGAGCTGCAACAGGCCGCGCGCGACGAGTACCGGCGCCGCCCGGCGGGCAACGGCGATCCGCTTGCCAGCGCCGCGCCGCTGTTCTCGCTCGATCACACCGAGTTCGAGGCGGCGCTGGCGGCCGACCATGTCAACGTCGAGGACACCGCGCACAAGCTCTCGCGCTCAGATGTCGAGGCCGCGATCGACGCGATCGTTACCGCCGACAAGGTGCTGATCGCGGGCACCGACCAGATGGCGTTCTTCGCCAGCTACCTGCGACACCTGTTGATGCTGCTTGACCTGCGCGCCGAGATCGTCGCGAGCCCATCACAGGAGGCGCTGGGCCGGCTGAGCCGGATCGACGATTCGACGCTCGTGGTCGGGCTATCCGCCGGTCGGCCACACCCGCTGATCACCCGCACGATGAAGCTGGCGCGCCACCGCAAGGCGCTGACGCTGGCGATCACCGACGCCACCCTGTCGGAGGTTGCCCGGCTGGCCCGGATCCGGCTGTATTACTCCTCGAACACACCGGCGTTCGTACGCTCACACACCGCGTTGCTGTCACTGATTCAGGCGCTCGCCTATGGGGTGTACGCCCGCGACGCGCAGCAGTACGACGTGCGCATCAAGGCCTTCCGCCTCAAGTAGCCGCGGCGCGCCCGGTCAGCGCCGTCCACCGGGAGCGGCTGCTCACCGCTGCGCCACCAGCAGCGTCTGGGTCGCACGGCCGATGCGCCCCTCGCGATCCCAGAGCACGCTCTCGGCGATCGCGACGCTTCCGGCCTCCAGGCGCGTCTGTGACTGGAGTGCCACCCACTCGCCCCGCGGCGGGCGCTCGATATAGAACGTCAGGTCGGGGTTGATGAACACGTACTCGTCCCAGGAGACGACGCTCGCGATCCCGTTACCGAAGTCCCCGGCCGCGGCGAGGCGCTCCAGCGGCGTGATCGGCTCACCGGCGATGATCGGATAGCGCAGGCGAAACCAGGCGGTGGCCGCGCCGGGGCTGCGGAACGCGCCCTCGACGAAGCGGATCTCGGGCGCGTGCGTGGCAAACATCGTCAGCCCGGAATTGTCGAAATCGTTGGCGGTGCCCTCCTCGGGGCCCGGAAAGGGAGGCAACTCCCGCGCCCCCGCTCCCACCTCGCTCGGGCGGATTCGCAGTGCCCGCGCGCGCGTCACCTCGGTCCCCCTTTCGTCCTCGATCGTGGCCTCGAGCAGCATCACGCGGCGACCGGGCCGGGTGACCCGGACGGAGACGCTCAGCTCGGCGAGCGGGACGGGCCGAACGAGCTCGTAGGTGACGCGCGCAAGCTGCAGATCGGGGTTCGGCTCGCAGGTCTCGAATGCGTTGATCAGCAGCGCCGCGGCGGCGCCGCCGTGCAGCGCGTTGGGGTCCCACGGCCCCCGACCGAGCTCGGTCGCGGCGAACCGCTCGCCATTGCGTACAAAGACAGCCTCCAGGCTCATCGCCCGACAACCTATCGCCCGGCTAAACTCCGCCATCATGCGAGAGAACGGCGACACTCCGCGCCAAGAGGCGACCTTCACGGTCAAGTCCGGCCTTGCCGAGATGCTCAAGGGCGGCGTGATCATGGATGTCGTGACGCCCGACCAGGCGAAGATCGCCGAGGATGCCGGCGCCGCCGCGGTGATGGCGCTCGAGCGCGTACCCGCGGACATTCGCCGCGATGGCGGCGTGGCCCGCATGTCGGACCCCGAGATGATCACGGGCATTCAGGAGGCCGTCACGATCCCCGTGATGGCGAAGGCGCGCATCGGTCATTTCGCCGAGGCACAGGTGCTCGAAGCACTCGAGGTCGACTACATCGACGAGTCCGAAGTGCTCACGCCCGCCGACGAAGCCAACCACATCGACAAGTGGGAGTTCAAGATCCCGTTCGTCTGCGGCGCCACCAACCTCGGAGAGGCTCTGCGCCGGATCGGCGAAGGGGCCGCGATGATCCGCTCGAAGGGTGAAGCGGGAACCGGTGACATCGTCGAGGCCGTCCGCCACCTGCGCAAGATCAACGGCGAGATCCGGCGGCTCGGCACGCTCGACCAGACCGAGCTCGCGACCGCGGCCAAGGAGCTCGGCGCCCCGCTCGAGCTCGTGCGCGGCGTCGCCTCAGATGGCAAGCTGCCGGTGGTGGTGTTCTGCGCCGGTGGGATCGCGACGCCGGCCGACGCATCGCTGGTGATGCAGCTCGGCGCCGAGGGAGTGTTCGTCGGCTCGGGCATCTTCAAGTCCGCTGATCCCGAGCGGCGGGCCCGTGCGATCGTCGAGGCGACCACGCACTACCGGGATCCCGCGCGCGTCGCGGCGGCCTCGACCGGGCTCGGACAGGCGATGGTCAGCCTCGAGAGCTCGAAGCTCGAGTCAGAGCAGCTGCTCGCCCCGCGCGGCTGGTAGCGGTGGACAAGCCCGACGCGGCAACCGCGCCGCCCGACCGGGCGGCCGCTTCCGAGGCGGCGGCACCGCGCTCAAAGACGGTCACGGTCGGCGTACTGGCCCTCCAAGGCGACTTCGAGGCTCACGCGAGGCTGCTCACAGCGCTCGGCGCCGACGCCCGCGAGGTCCGCACCCCGGCCGAGCTCGAGGGGCTCGACGCGCTGATCATTCCCGGCGGCGAATCGACCGTGATGACCCTTGGGATCGAGCGCGAAGGCCTCACGCGCCCGCTGCAGGCCTTCGCCGCCTCGGGCGCGCCCGTGCTGGGCACGTGCGCCGGCATGATCATGCTCGACCGTGACCACCTCGGCGTGCTCGACATCCGCGCCGAGCGCAACGCGTTCGGGCGCCAGCTGCGGTCGTTCGAGGCCGACCTCGAGTTCGACGGCATCAGCGGCGGCGCGGTACACGCGGTGTTCATCCGGGCGCCGTGGGTCGCCGAGTACGCCGACGACGTCGAGGTGCTCGCGCGCGTCGACGGCCACCCGGTCGCGGTCCGCCAGGGCAACGTGTCGGCGGTGGCGTTCCACCCCGAGCTCTCGGGCGAGACGCGATTGCACGCGCTGCTGCTCGGACTGAACCGCCCGTAGGGAGACGAGCCGCCGATCAGGCCGGCAGCCGCTCGCGCCGGCTGCGCTCGTAGCGGCGAAACTCGCGCTCGAAGGCGGCCCAGTCGATCCTCGGGATACCGTCCGGGTCGGGCGGGGGACGCTCGTCGGTCGGCTCCTCACCGCCGGGTGGGTCTTCCTGATCGCGCCCGCGCGACAGCCAGGCAGCCAGCGTCGAGAGCATGATCCCGCCGCTGAAGACGAGACCGGCGAGCAGCCCGTGGTCGGTGAGCTTGGCGAGCACGCCGACGGCATAGAGCATCAGCGCGCAGAACATCAGCCGGCGCAGCTCCCAGGTCGGCACCGACCGGCTCGGGGCGCGCGCGCAGACGCTCAGGAAGATCGCGATGCACAACCCGATCGCGAACGCAATCCTCCACGTCGCTGCTAACGAGATCCCCATCCTCGGAGACCATGATGAAGCGCTGAGCGGAGAAATCAAGTGCGTTAGGCGTGGCCTTTACGTCCACCGGACGAGCACCGGCGGCGCCTCAGACGACCAGCCCGTGACGCATCGTGTTCTCGGTAACGGCTCGCTGGGCGACGAACTGGAGCAGGTAATCGGGCCCGCCGGCCTTCATGCCGGTGCCCGAGAGGCGGTTTCCGCCGAAGGGCTGGCGGGCGACCATCGCCCCCGTGATGCCCCGGTTGACGTACAGGTTCCCGACCGGGGTCGTGGCGGTCACGCGCCGGACGGTCGCGGGATCGCGGGTGAACAACCCGCCGGTCAGCGCGAACGAGAGGCCATCGACGATCTCGCACGCCTGCTCGACGTCACGCACGCGCTGGACGGCCAGCAGCGGACCGAAGATCTCCTCTTCGAGCACCGGCGAGCCGTCGGGCAGATCGGTCGTGACGGTGGCCGGGCAGAACCATCCGGCTCCGGCTGGGCGCTCCGCGGCCGCGACGATCGTCCCATCGCGCGCCGCGACGTCGGCGTAGCGGTTGACGCGCTCCTGGGCGGCCCGCTCGATCACCGGCGGGACATCGGTTCCGAGCTCGTCCGCCTGGCCGACGACCAGTACCTGGACCGCCCCGGCGAGCCGCCGCAGCAGCTGGTCGGCGATCGCCTCGTGGACGAGCACGCGCGAGGCGGCGGAGCACTTCTGTCCGGCGAACGCGAACGCCGAGCCGACGATCCCGGGCACGGCCTCGTCAAGGTCCGCGTCGGCATCGACGATCACGCAGTTCTTGCCGCCCAGCTCGGCGATCACCTGCTTGAAGTGACGCTGGCCGTCGGCAGTCTCAGCCGCGGCACGGACGATCTCCTTGCCGACCGGCAGTGAGCCGGTGAACGCGATCGCGGCGACGTCCGGATGGCGTACTAGCGCCGCGCCGACCTCGCCCTCGCCCGGGAGCAGCCCCAGGACGGAGGGCGGGACACCACCGGCCCGCAGCGCGGTTATGAGTCGCGAGGCCATCGCCGGCGACTGCTCGGCGGGCTTGAGCACGACCGCGTTGCCGGTCACGAGCGCGGCCGAGGTCATCCCGCAGGGGATCGCCAGCGGGAAGTTCCACGGGGAGATCACCGCGACGACGCCGCGCGGCACGTAGAGAAGCTCGTTGCGCTCGCCCGGGACCTGGAGCAGCTCACGTCCGCGGCCGAGCTCGAGGCCGGCGCGGGCGTAGTACTCGAGGAAGTCGATCGCTTCGCACACGTCGGCGTCGGCCTCGACCCACGGCTTGGCGCACTCGCGGACCTCGAGCGCGGTCAGCTCGAGCCGCCGCTCGCGCATCCAAGCCGCGGCCGCGATCAGCGCCGCGGATCGGTCCTCCTGGCTGGTCTCGCGCCACTGGGCAAATCCACGGCAGGCCTCGGCAACCGCCGCCTGCACCTCGTCGGCGCCGGCAGCGGCCGCGCGCGCCACAACCCGGTCGGGCGCGCCGGGATCGGTCGACAAAAGCGAGTCGCCCACCCGCTGGCCATCGCCGATCTGGACGGCGACATCGAGCGGCAGCTCGCGATCCAAGGCCGCGAGTGCGTCGCCAAGCTGCGCGCGGACGGGCCCCCGGCGCAGTTCGAGGATCGGCTCGTTGGCAAACGGTGCAAGCACTCAGGTAGACGTTAGTGCGCCCGCCCGCGCCCGAACGACCGCGCGGTCACGGCGCGGCGAGCAGCTGATCGAGCGGCGTGCCGCGCGCCTGCTCGGAAAGGAAGGACTCGTTGGAGGTGTTCTCGAGCAGCCGGCGGACGAGGTACGCCATCCCGGCGACCAGATCCCCGACCGGGCAGTAGGTCCGCACGCGGAAACCGCGCGCCGCGAGCGCGTGCTGGAGCTCGTCACCGAGGCCGCGCAGGACCTGGAGCTCGAGGTCACGATCCGCGCCGCCCGAGACTCGGTTGACGGCGATCGCGTGCGCGACCGAGCGGAGGTTGTGCGAGGCGACCGCCACGCGCACCGCCGGCCGGGCGGCCAGCAGCGTTCGCGTCAGCGCCTCGAAATTGCGATCGCTGTCGGGCTTCTCCTCGAACACGGGCACCGGCCAACCGTGCTGGCGGGCTTCGACCAGCTCGTGGTCCCAGTACGCACCCTTGACCAGCCGGACGGTCAACGGCGGCGTCCGCCTGGTCGCGCGAGCCCAGTCGATCACCTGGGCCGCCTGATCGGGCGAGTCGCGCAGATACGCCTGGAGGACCAGGCCTGCCGAGGGACCGTCGCGAAACTCTTCCTCGTCGAGCAGCTCGAGTACGAGTTCGAGCACCGCCTCGCGCGAGTCCAGTGATTCCATGTCGATGTGCAGGTGCGCCCCCGAGCGCTGTGCCTGGGCAAGCAACGGGCGCAGCCGGCCGGCCGCGTCGCGCTGGCCGCGCGCCGGCGCGTCGGGCTTCAGCAATGGGGTTAGCGCCGAGATCTTCACGCACACGTTCGCGCGCGCGAGCGGCCCGCTGCTGTCTGACTCGAGCACCGCCCGCGGTGGCCAGTGGGCCGTGGCCGGCGCGAGCTGTTCGATCGCCTCCGAGCAGCGTGCCGCGTACCGGTCGGCCTCGGCCTCGGTAACGGTCGCCTCGCCGAGCAGATCGACCGAGCTTGCGACGCCATGATCCCACAGCCCTCGCAGCGTCGGGAGCGCGGCGTTGGGTGTCTCGCCGACGATGAAGCGGTGCGCGAGATGCCTCACCCCACCTGCCGCGGCGGCCCCGAGGGCCGCGCGGCCGGCCTTGGTGTGTGAGATCCTGATCGCCGCCGATAGCGGGGGAGTGGTCTCCGGGACCTCGTCGAGAAACCCGGTCAGGTGGCGCGCCAGGTCATCGAGTGAGCGGCACGCCGGAACTACGTCGACGAATCTGAACAGCGCCGCGCGCAGCTCCCGGTCACCGGAGGCCATCTCCATCGCGCGCGCGTCGAGCGCCTTGACCGGATGGCGCGAGCTCGACGGAAACGCCTGCCACAGCTCGGCACCGACCCGCCGCAGCTCCTGCTCGACGGCGTCCTCGCTGATCGTGGACGGCCGCGCGGGTGTGCTCACGAGCTCACCACATCCTGCTCGGCCGACCACGGGGCGCCTCCGGTGGCGCGTTCGATCGCGCCCCAGCCGGACTCCCGTCGTCGCTCGGCCTCTTCGGCGGCGAAGCCGCCCCGCAGCCCGAACAGGCGCTTGCGCAGCAGCAGATAGACGACGACCGCGACATTGATCAGGAACCCAATCACCTTCAGCACCGTCGGACGGGTCGCGAGCTCGTAGACCTCGAACGGGAGCAGCACCGAGGTCGAGACGAAGGTCAGATACTCGGCCCAGCGCTTGGACTTCCAGAGCCCGATCGCCTCGGTGCCCTCGAGCAGCCCGTAGGCGATCAGCGCGATCCCGACGGTGTGAAGCGTCCCGGTCCGCAAGGTGAACAGCCGGTCGAGCTCGCGAACGATCCCGACGTGGCCCGAGCTCTGCACCGGCCCACCGGCGACCCCGCCCTGAATCGCGGTCAGCACCCGGTAGTAGGCGGCGCGCAGCGAGTCGCGGTCGGCGGCGAACACGAGCACCGCCACGCCGAGCAGGGTAAGCACGAGGAAGTGGATCACGCGGTCGACCGCGATCAGGCGCAGCACGATCTTGTCGCGCAGCGCCTTGCCGCGCAGGGGCAGCTCGATCTGGGCGCGATCGGGCGGGTGCTCGCGCGTCCCGTGTTCCGGGCGCGGGAGCGCGACCCAGCAGTCGCAACGCAGGCAGCGGTGCCAGCGCACGTCGCCGTGATCGCGGGCTATAAGCACATCCTCGTCGCGCAGCTCCGACGCGTCGCGGCCGATCAGCGCATGGCCGCTGACGCCGCAGGTGATCAGCTCCCAGTCGAGTTGACGGCGGCGCCGTGGGTTTTGGGTTCCTGGTGGCGCGGGCACGTCAGTCGACGATGAACGGGTTGCCCGTGTCGGCGTCGTCGCGAATCTGGTTCGCTGTCGATTGGAGCCCTACCGGGGCGCGCATGATCTTGGATGGTGTCACGGGTTCGGGACAAGCTCAGAGAAGGAGGTTGGCGATCATTACCCGAAACCCATCGGATGCGCGCACGTAGTCTCTGCACCGCCGTCGGCGTCGTGGCGGCGCTCGCGATCACCGCCTGCGGCGGCTCCTCGTCGACCACCACGAGTGCTCCGGCTCAGAGCTCGACCACGACCACCACGGCCGTCCAGAGCTCGAGCGCCACCGCGACCACGGTCCAGACCACCACCGCCACGACGTCCGCGGCGAGCGCCACCTCCACGGCGGTTCAGAGCTCGAGCACGGGCGTGGCTACGCCGCTCTGCCGCGCCGCGGGGCTGGCGCTCACATACCTCGGCGGGCAGGGGGCGACCGGACATGGTGAGCTCGGGTTCGCGGTCCGCAACACGCAGAGCACGAGCTGCAACACGATCGGCTACCCGGGCATCCAGTTCGTCGGCAAATCGGGCGAACCGCTGCCGACTCACCCGACCCACGCGACCGAGGACTTCTTCGGCCACACCAAGCTTGCCAAAGTGGTTATCGCCCCCGGTGACCAGGCCTCGTTCAGGCTTGACGTCACCCACGGTGCGACGTCGGAGAAGGGCTGCACGCTCGCTTACGGGCTGCAGATGATCCCGCCGAACGACACGGCGACGCTGCACGTCTCGATCCCCGACGGCGTGCTCGAGTGCAGTACGGCGCGGGTTTCGCCGATGCAGCCGGGGACATCGGCCTTCCAGTAGCGCGGCGCCAGCGCGCCTCCGAACCGCCTACACCCACGCCGGACCGGCGGTCAGCATCTGCGTGATGGCATCGGCGGGCACGGGTCGCGAGAAGTGAAAACCCTGCGCGAAGTCACACCCGAGCCGCGTGAGCTCGGCGATCTGGAGCGCGGTCTCGGCCCCCTCGCCGACGACGTCGAGCGACAGCGCGTGGGACATTGCGATAATCGCCTCGGTGATCGCCGTGTCGCCTGGCTCGGTCCCGAGCCCGTCGACGAACGAGCGATCGACCTTGAGCGCGTCGATCGGGAGACGCGTCAGATACGACAGCGACGAGTAGCCGACGCCGAAGTCGTCGAGCACGAGCCGCGCGCCGATGCCCTTGAGCGCCTCGAGCACACGGCTGAGCCCATCGACGTCGGCGAGCAGCACGCTCTCAGTGATCTCGAGCGAGAGACAGGCGGGATCAAGGCCCGTTGCCCGCACGGCGTCATCGATGGTCTGCGCGAGCCCGCGGTTGGCCACCTGGACCGCCGACAAGTTGACCGAGATCGAGATCGGCTGCGCGTCGGACCGCGCGTGAGACCACCGCGCCGCCTGACGGCAGGCATGGTCGAGCACCCAGTATCCGATCGGTTCGATCAGTCCGTTCTCCTCGGCCACGGAGATGAAGTCGGACGGCGCGATCAGACCCCGCACCGGGTGATCCCAGCGGATCAAGGCCTCGACGCCCACGATCGAGTGATCGCGCAGCGACACGAGCGGCTGGTAGTCAAGGCGCAGCTCGTCGCGATCGAGCGCGCGCCGCAGGTCGTTCTCGACCTGCAGGCGGGAGATCGCACGCCCACGCAGGCCGACGTCGAACAGCTCGTACCGGGCGCGGCCGCGCTCCTTGGCGCGGTTCATCGCGACGCCGGCATCGCGGATCAGGTCCTCGGGCTGCTCGCCGCCGCGGGCGAGCGCGATCCCGATGCTGGTGGTGACGAAATGCTCGTTCCCGCCAAGGACGAACGGCCGCGCGAACACCCCGGCGATCCGCTGCGCCATCTCGATCGCCTCGCGCTCGTCGCCGATCTCTTCGAGCAGGATCGCGAACTCGTCGCCGCCGAAGCGTGCGACCGTATCGCTCGATCGGATCGCCTGCTTGAGCCGCGGCGCAGCGGCCGCCAGCAGTTCGTCACCGATCCTGTGGCCGAGGCTGTCGTTGACGAGCTTGAACCGGTCGAGGTCGAGTACCAGGATCGCGGTCAGCGAGCGCCGCCGGCGCTGACGTTCGAGCGCCTGCTGGAGGCGGTCGATGAACAGGAGTCGGTTGGGAAGCCCGGTCAGCTGGTCGTGGAGCGCGCGGTGGCGGATGTCGTCGTCGGTGAGTTGGCGCTCCACCGCGTCGCCGAGTACGTTGGCGAGCGATTGGACGAAGTCGATGTCCTCGGGCTTGAAATCGCGTGGCTGGGTGCTGTGCAGGCCGAGCACGCCGAACGGGCCGCGGCGCCCCTCGATCACGACCGACAGGCCGCTGCGCACGCCATGCTCAGCCAGGATCGGCAAGCGCGCGAAGCGGGTCTCGAGCTCCCAGTCGGTGACCACGACCGGCGCGCCACTGCGGACCGCGTGCACGAGCTGGGATTCCTGCGCGCCGTCCAGGGGCTGGTTGATCGGGGTGCCCGTCAACCCGTAGGCAGCGCGGAACACGAACGCGTCACGCTCGGGGACGAGCTCGGTCACGATCGCGATCTCGACGTCGAGCAGCTGTCCGGCGGCACGGGCCGCCTCCAGCAGCAGGTCCGACAGACTTGCCCCCTCGAGCGCGTGCTCGCCGAGCCGCGCGACGGCCGCCTGTTGCGCCGCGCGCCGTTCGAGCTCGGCCTCGACCTGCTTGCGCTCGGTGATATCGGACATCACGCCGTGCCAGCACGTGGTCCCGTCCTCTGACACCACCAGCAGCGCGTCGTCGCGGACCCAGACCACGTGCCCGTCACGGTGCAGCAGGCGGTATTCGCTGGCTCCCTGCGGTGCGTCGCCGTGGCCGGTCCGCGCCTCGGCCTCGATCACCAGTTGGCGGTCGTCCGGATGTAGCCGGCTGGCCCACAGGCCCGGGTCCGCGCACCACTCAGCCGGCGAGTAGCCGAGGATCGTGTCGATCTGCGGGCTGACGTAGCGCCAGGCGCCGAATTCGCCGGCGTCGGCCATGTAGAGGATCGCCGGGACCCGGTGCAGCAGGGCGCGATGGTAGTCGGCGCGGGCGCGCGATCGCGGCGTCGGGGGTGGCTGCGGGCGTGCACGAGTCTTCCCCAGGGTCGTGGTCCGGCCGGACATGTCCTTGAACTCATCGGCCGCTGACGGACGGCTCGAGTCAGTAGAAACCCGCGATCCTCGCGGTCTCTCATCCGCTCAGGGTCGCGTCCCCGAGGGCCTCGAACCGCGTCACGACGCCGTCATCGCGCTCGCGCACCTGCCCGCGCGCGACCAGCAGGTCCATGTGGCCCAGCACCTCGGAAATCGTGAGAAACGCCTGCGTGACTGCGACATTGCCCCACATACCCAGCGCCAGCTCGTAGGCCGTCAACGGTTCGGCCGCGAGCATCCCGTGCAGCTTGGCGGCGCGCCGGTCATGCATTCGCAGGCGCTCGTCGATCAGCGCGACGTGGTCGGTGACCGGCTCACCGTGGCCGGTCAGCACCAGGTCGAGGTCGAGCTCCCGGGTAGCGCGCATCGAGTCGATGTAGGTCATCAGCGCGGGCGGGCGACCCTCCACGGCGTCCGTGCCCAGCGGCCGGCTGATCAGCGGGTTTGACGAGATGTGCGCCAGGAGGTGGTCCCCGCCGATCAGCATTCGCCGCTCGCGATCCCAGAACACGGTGTCCGAGGGGCTGTGGCCGGGGCGGTGAAGCGCGCGCAGCCTGCGGTCCGAGAACTCCAGCTCGTCGCCGTCACGGAGTGGACGGGTGACGTGGCCGCTGGATCCGAAGGCGCGAAACGAGGCGCCCACCGAGCTCAGCGCGGTCGCCAGGTCGGCCGGGACGCCGTTGCGGCGCATGATCTCCATCGCGAAGTCGTCATCGGCGGTTGCGCTCGCGCTGAAACTGCTCAGGTACGGCCCCAGCCGGTGAAAGGCGGCGACCTCGGCGCCCGAACGGCGGGCGAGGATCTCGAGCAGGCCGAGGTGGTCCATGTGCTGGTGGGTGATCACGATCAGCTCGAGGTCCTCGATCCGGTGGCCGAGCCCGTCGAGGGCGCGTTCGAGCTCATCGAGCGACTTGCCCGAGTTGGGGCCGGTGTCGACCAGCGTCAGCGGCCGGTCCTCGATCAGGTAACAGTTGACCCTGCCGACCAGGAACGGGGTGGGAACGGCGATCGTGTGGATCCCGGCCTCGGCCGCGACGGCGACGGACCGCGCGGCCTCCGCGCTCCGGCGTTCGACGTCGGTCACGAGCGGATCACGCTCAGCAGCTCATCCCGGCGGGATTCCAGGTGCTCGCGCGAGCGCAGCGATTCGACGCACAGACGCAGCAGCGGCTCGGTGTTCGACGACCGAGCGTTGAAGTGCCAGTCGTCGTAGTCGACCGACACCCCGTCGAGCCGGCTCTGGCGCCCGTCGGTGTAGCGCGCGGCGAGCTCCTCGAGCTTCGCCGCCGGGTCCGCGACCTCGCTGTTGATCTCCCCGGAGATGAAGTAGCGCGAGCGGTAGGGCTCGAGCAGCTCGGACATTCGCGCGCCGCGCTGCGAGAGCAGCTCGAGGATCAGCAGCGCCGGAAGCGTCCCGGAGTCCGCGCAGTAGAAGTCACGGAAGTAGTAATGGCCGGACACCTCGCCGCCGAAGACCGCGTGCTCAGCCCGCATCCGGCTCTTGAAGAACGCATGCCCGACGCGGTTGACGAGCGCTTGACCGCCGGCCTCGCGCGCGGTGTCGGCCACCGCCCAGCTCGCACGCACGTCATAGAGCACGGTCGCGCCGGGCTCCTTGCTGATCAACGATCCGGCCAACAGCGCGGTCAGGAAATCGCCGTCGACGAACGCGCCCCGCTCGTCGATGAAGAAGCAGCGGTCGGCATCACCGTCCCAGGCGATCCCGAGGTTCGCCCCGCGCCGCTGCACTTCGGCCATGATGAACTCCCGGTTCTTGGGCAGCAGCGGGTTCGGCTCGTGATCGGGAAACTCCCCGTCGGGCTTCCAGTAGGCCTCGATCAGGTCGAGGCCGAGGCCTTCCAGCAGCGGCCCGACCATCGGCCCAGCCATGCCGTTGCCCCCGTCGACCACGACCTTCAGCGGCGCGATCAGGGCCGGATCGATGAACGTCAGCGCCGCCTGGTGAAACTCGTCCATGATCGAGACCTGCTCCACCGAGCCGCCGCCGGGGGCGTCACCGAGGCCGGCATCGATCCGGGAGCGAACGTCGGCGATCCCGGCGTCTCCCGACAGCGCCAGTGCGCCGCGCCCGACCAGCTTTGCCCCGGTGTAACGCTTGGGGTTGTGCGAGGCGGTGCACATCAGCCCGCCGTCGAGGTCATGCGAGCCGACCAGGAAATAGAGAACCTCGGTCGCGACCTCGCCGGCGTCGAGCACCGTGGCGCCCTCGTCGCAGATTCCCTCCCGGTAGGCCTCGGCCAGCTCGGGCGAGGTCAGGCGCATGTCGCGCCCGAGGCCGAGCCGCAGTTCGCCGGTCGGCTTGCCCTCGAGCTCGGCGATCACGCGCGCGAACGACCGGCCGATCGCGACCGCCGTCTCGCGGTCGATCTCATCGCCGTAGACGCCTCGGATGTCGTACGCCTTGAAGATCGCCGGGTTGACAGGTTCGCTCATCCGGGCCTGATGATGCCTGATAATCCGCCGCCGTGAGACCCCGTGTTGTGATCCTGTGCGGTGGCCGCGGGACGCGCCTGCAGGGCCGGGCACCGTCGCTGCCCAAGCCGATGGTCGAGATCGGCGGCCGCCCGATCCTCTGGCACGTGATCCAGATCTACCTCGCGCAGGGGTTTCGGCGCTTTTTGCTCCTGACCGGACACCGCGGCGAGCAGATCAGCCGCTTCGTCGATCGCCAGGCGTGGCCGGCGGATGCGTCGGTCGACTGCCTGGACACCGGCGCTGACACACCCACCGGCGGGCGGCTGCACCTGGCCGCAGACCACCTGGACGGGGCCGACTTCTGTCTCACCTACGCCGACGGCGTCGCCGACATCGATCTCGAGCAGCTGCTCGCCTACCACGCCGGCCACGATGCGCCGGCCACGATGACGGTGGTGCGCCCGGAGCTGCCGTTCGGCGTCGCCGCGCTCGACGGTGACGGAGCCGTGAGCGCGTTCTGCGAGAAGCCGCGCAGCGAGCAGTGGGTCAACGGCGGCTTCTTCTGCCTGCGTCCCGCGGTGTTCGAGCTCCTGGGGCCCGATTCCGTGCTCGAGCGCGAGCCGCTGGCCGCGCTCGCGGCGCACGGGGGGCTACGCGCGTTTCGCCACGAGGGCTTCTGGGATTGCCTTGACACCTACAAGGACGCGTTACTGCTCAACGATCTGTGGGCCACCGGCGCGGCACCGTGGAAGGTCTGGGCGTGAGCGCCGCGGCGGGCGAGCCCGAGTCACTTGCCGGGCGCACGGCGCTGGTGACCGGCGCCCGCGGCCTGCTAGGAGGGTGGCTGGTGGCGGCGCTGCTCGCCGAGCGGGTGCGCGTCGTCACGATCCGCCGCGACCAGCCGTCGAGCTCGGCGCTCGAGATGCTCGGGCTGGCCGGGCGCGTCACCACCGTCAACGGCGACCTTTGCGCGCCCGGCCTGATCGCCCGGGCGCTGAACGAGTACGACGTCGACAGCGTCTTTCATCTGGCCGCGCAGACGCTCGTCCCGACGGCCAACCGCGCTCCGCTGTCGACGTTTGAGACCAACATCCGCGGTACCTGGCTGCTGCTCGAGGCGTGCCGGCTGCACGGCGTCGCGAGCGTGGTCGTCGCCTCCTCGGACAAGGCCTACGGCCGCCAGGCGCAGCTCCCCTATACGGAGGAGCTCGCCCTCGAGCCGACCTTTCCGTACGACGTATCGAAGGCTGCGGCCGACCTGCTCGCACGCTCCTACTGGCACACGTTCGCGCTGCCGGTCGCCGTCACCCGGTTCGCGAACCTCTACGGCGGCGGGGACACGAACCGGTCGCGCCTGGTCCCCGAGGCGATCGGCGCAACGCTCGCCGGGCGGGCGCCCGTGATCCGCTCGGATGGTTCACCCGAGCGCGACTTCCTGTACGTCGAGGACGCCGCCGCGGCCTACCTCGCGATCTGGCGCGCAGTGCTGATCGGCAGCGGCGCGGGGGAGGCGTTCAACGCCGGTGGCGGCACGCCGCACCGGGTCGGCGACGTGGTGGCGTTGATCTGCCGGCTCGCCGGCACCACGGTGGAGCCTGAGATCGTCGGCGCAGGAGTCCCGCGCGGGGAGATTGATCGTCAGTGGGTCGACGCGTCCAAACTGCGCGCGCTGACCGGCTGGGAGCCCGTGGTCGGGCTCGAGGAGGGCCTGCGCCGGACGATCGATTTCTATCGCCGGCACCCCGAGGCGCTCCTATAGTTGTCTGGATGTCCGGGCACTCCAAATGGCATTCGATCAAGCACAAAAAGGCGGTCGTCGATCAGCGGCGGGGCCAGCAGTTCACCAAGCTGGCGCGCGCGGTGACCGTTGCCGCTCGCGAGGGCGGCGGCGATCCCGAAGGTAATGCCGCGCTCGCGCTGGCGATTCAGAAGGCTCGCGACGCATCGATGCCCAAGGACAACATCGAGCGTGCGATCGCCAAGGGGACCGGCGAGGGAGCAGACGCCGATCAGATCGAGACCGTCGTGTACGAGGGCTACGGTCCCGGCGGGGTGGCGCTGTTGATCGAGGCGCTGACCGACAACCGCAACCGGACCGGCGCCGACGTCAGGCATGCCTTCTCCAAGAACGGCGGCAGCCTCGGCGAGCCGGGATCGGTCGCGTACCTGTTCGACAAGGCGGGCGTGGTCGTCGTCGACGCGTCGCGCTACGGCGAGGACGATCTGATCGTCGCGATCGACGCCGGCGCGGAGGACATCGCGCTCGATGACGATGTCTACGAGGTCATCACCGAGCCGGGGGACCTCGTCGCGGTCGCCCAGGGGCTTCGCGACGCCGGCGTCGAGGTCGAGAGCGCGGATGTGACGCAACGGCCGAAATCGCGCGTTCCGGTCAGCGAGTCAGACGCCGGCAAGCTGCTGAAGCTGATCGACATGCTCGAGGAATCCGACGACGTCTCCGCCGTGCACGCGAACTTCGATGTCGACGCGTCCGTGCTCGAGCGGATCGCCGGCTGAGCGCGCCAGCCTCCGCACACTCATAACTGGTTCTTCAACGCCGCCGCGGCGCGCTCGCTACCCTCGACCACTGCCCATGATCAAACCCATCACGTTCTCCATCGCCGCGGCCGCTCTCGCGCTCGCCGTCGCAGGTTGCGGCAGCTCAACGGCCCCGGGCGTCCAACTCGCCCCGTCGAGCGGCCCGACCGCAGCCGCCGTAACCACCGCAAGTTCGAGCGCGACTACCAGCACCAGCGCCACCAGCACCAGCAGCACGCCGCTCCCGGCGGCGCTGAACACCAAGCCGAAGGTCGTGCCGCCGTCCGGTCCCGCGCCGAAGAAGCTCGTCGTCAAGGATCTGATCAAGGGCACCGGCCCGGTCGCGAAGGCCGGCTCGACCGTCACCGTCCAGTACGTCGGCGTCCTCTACAAGAACGGCAAGCAGTTCGATGCCTCCTGGGACGACGGCAGCGGCAAGCCCGTCTCGCTGCCGCTGACGGGAGTCATCAAGGGCTGGCAGCAGGGAATCCCCGGAATGCGCGTCGGTGGTCGTCGCGAGCTGATCATTCCGGCGAGTCTTGGCTACGGCGCCGCGGGCAGCCCGCCGAAGATCCCGCCTAACTCTCCGCTCGTCTTCGTGATCGACCTGCACGGGGTCTCCTAGCGGCTCTGGTGCCAGCGGGTGGCGGCGGGCTGATTTCGCCGCCACCGTCGGGCTCGGCCAGACGCGCGCGGTACAGCGCCACCGGGGCTTTGACGCCCTTGAGCCGGTGCCTCCCGGCTGCCGACCAGACCAGGCCGTCGTCACCGGCGGCGTCGCGAACCTCCTCGGTGCACAGGACGCTCCCGGGTCGCGCGATGCCGGTCACGCGGCTGGCGATGTTGACCGAGTGCCCGTAGTAATCGCCGGCGCGCAGCAGCGCCGGGCCGACCGCGATTCCGGCTCGGAGGCTCGGGAGCTCGGCCTCCTCAGCCGTCTGCACCAGCGTCAGCGCGGCCCGAACGAGCGGCCCCGCGTCGGGGCTCACGAACATCGCGGCATCGCCGATCGTCTTGATCAGTCGGACCGGCCCCTGCGCGACTGACGTTGCGAGCGCCGCCAGGCGGCCGGCCACGCTCCCGAGCTCGCGCAGCTCGATCTCCCCACCGAGGCGCGTGAAGCCGACGAGGTCGGCGAAGCAGACCGCGAGGTCCTGACTGCCCAGGACGTCGCCCGACTCGAGCTCCTCGCGTCCCAGGATTCCACGGCTGACGCTGTCCGAGAGGTGTCCCCTGAAGGCCGCCACGAGCGGCGGCGTGAGCGCCGGGGTGAGCTGTGCAGTGAGCTCCGCGAAGCGCTCGGCCACTTCGGCCTCGCTGTCGCCCGCCGCCAGGAAGGTGTCCAGGAACGACGCGGTGACGGCCGCCGCCAGGCGCGCCATGCCCTCCCCGAGCACCCGTGAGATCTCGATGATCTGGCGCTCGTCGAAGCCCGCGTCGAGAAACAGCTTCGTCGAGCGGGCGGCGTCGAGATCGGCCTCGCTGAACGCGCGCTCATCGGCGCCGAGCGCGGACCGGCCCAGGGCCTGCCGGATCCGGAGCATGAGCTCGACCGGCACTCCGGTCAGCTCCTGGATGTCGGCGGCGGAGTACTCGCCGCCCAGGACACGGTCGACTCCGAGCAGGGCGAGTCGGTTCTCGGCGACCGCGTCGCGCAGCTGCTGGGGCGAGAAGCCTTCGGCCGCGAGGCGCTCGAGCAGTTCCAGGCGCGCGGCGCGCTGAGCCGCGGTCAGATCTTCGAGCATGCCCTCGGCCTCGAAGTCCATCGCCGGATCCTCTCAGAGGAATCGGTTCGCTACGATCTTGACTCCTCGTGAGCGCCAAATGTTGGTGCGCTTGCTCAGATTGCGAAGTGAGAGCCCAGATGCTGTCGATCCTGATGCCCGTCTATAACGAGCGTGAGCGTGTCGAGCGCGCGATCGCCGAGGTGCTCGCCACCGAGCTGCCGGACGAGTTCGAGCTGATCGTCGTCAACGACGGTTCGACCGACGGGACCACCGAGATCCTGCGCGACGGTGACTGGGACGGGCGCGTGCGGTTGGTCGAGCATGACCACAACCAGGGCAAGGGGGCGGCCATCCAGACGGCGCTGACCCATGCGCGCGGCGACTTCGCGGCGATCTTCGACGCCGACCTCGAATACGACCCCGCCGATCTGGCCCTGTTGATGCCGCCGCTGCTCGACGGGCGCTCGAACGCCTGCTTCGGGGTCCGCGCGTTCGATGGCTACACGAGCCATTCGTTCCTGTTCGTGCTCGGCAACAAGGGTGTGACGCTGGCCTGCAACATGCTCTACAACGTCTACCTGCACGACATCATGACCTGCCACAAGATGATCCGGACCGATCTCTTCCGCAGCCTGGCGCTGCGCTCGCCCGGGTTCGCGATCGAGCCGGAGATCACCGCCAGGCTGGTCCAGCACGGGGAGCGGATCTTCGAGGTTCCGGTCCACTATCGCGCGCGGTCCAACGACGAGGGCAAGAAGCTGACGGCGGTCGACGGCTTCCGCGTGATCGCCACGCTGGTGCGCTGCCGGTTGACGCCTGTCGGGTAGCGGCTGCGCCTTGTGGCCGGCTGCCGAGTGCCGGTTGCCTGGGGCGGTCGTTTATTTGCTGGGAGGGGGTGAGGGAGGTGAGTCGCCGCCCGCAGGTGCTCTGCGTCTGGAGGGTAAAGCACCCACACCTCAGAGCCAGACCCCGATTGGGCCCGCCACCGCTCACCCCTCCCCAAGCCAAACGCAGCGACGCAAACGCTTAAAGCCCGGGCATCGGGGCCCGTACCCGTCGCGCGCCACGCCGAGCCTGCGCCGACGTGACCGGTCCGATCTGGACCGTCGAGCGATAGATCGACTGGATGATCGGGAACAGAGGCGTCGGGTTGCCGAACTGGTCAACCTCGCCCTTCTGCACCCAGGGTGGGTCACCGACCGGGTCACCGCCGGTCCAGCCCGGCCGCGCGGCGAAAGTCTGAAGCGCGAACCACATCGCTCCCGCCAGGTAGGGCTTGCTGGCGAACACGCCGAGGTGATACTCGGCCGCGTCGGCCTGGAACTGGTAGGTGCCGCGCACCTCGACCGGACCGTTGCGGTTGGCCTCGAAACCGAACTCGCTCACGAACAGCGCCTTGCTCGGGTAGCAGGCGTGGAGACTGTCCAGGTACGGACCGAGCGCATCGCGGTCGTCGGTGGTGCCGCCGCCGGCGTCGAACCAGCCGAAGTAGTCGTTGTAGCCGATCACGTCGAGCGGCGCGTACGCACTCTGACAGGAGATGCCGGGCCAGCTCGAGATCGCCATGCCGACGGGCCGCGTCGGGTCGAGCTTGTGGGCGAGCGCGACGGCGCCGCGGATGTAGCTCGCCTCGCCGCCGTCGGGCGGCGTCGGAAGCTCGTTGGCGATGCTCCAGAGCAGGACCGAGGGGTGGTTCTGGTTGTCGAGGATGTTGTTGCGAAGGAACGCATGCGCGCTGGCCAGCCACGACTTCTGGCGGAAGAACATTCGCTGGGACTGGTAGACGGGGATCTCTGACCAGAGCAGGATCCCGTCCTGATCGGCGAGCTGTTCGATCTGCGGGTTGAGCGGGTAATGGGCGCGGATGATCGTCGCGCCCAGCTCGCGCGTCCAGCCGACGAGCGCGTCGAGCTGCGGGGTCGTCAGCGCTGCGCCGGTCGTCAGGTTCTGCTCGTGCAGGTTGACCCCCCGCAGATGCAGGATCCGACCGTTGAGCTCCATCTGACCGGTCGGCGTGATCGTGATCCTGCGTACGCCGCTGTAGGTGAAGTAGCCCTCGAGATGGCGCCCCTTGGAATCCGACAGCGTCAACCGGGCCTTGTACAGGTACGGGCTTCCCGGTGCCCACAGATGGGGCGCCCGGAGCGTGGTCTGCGCGGTCGCGGTCCAGGTCGAGCGCGGCGCGATCCTGTGCGTGCCGAAGACCAGTTTCCGGGAGCCGTAGGTGCCGCGCAGCGTGACCGTCTGGGCGCTCGACGTCGGGTTGGTGACCGTCGCCTCGTCCTCGATCGTGGCCGCGCAGCCGACGCACGGCAGGACCGGGCGCACCTGCACCTGCGACAAGTCGGCGCGCTGCACGGACCGCAGATAAACCTCTTGGTTGATGCCGCCGAAGTTCCACCACCCGCCGCTCGGTCCGGGCGGCAGATCGGCCGGCGTGCGGCGGTCGTCGACGCGCACGATCAGGCGGTTGACGCCCTTGCGCACGCCGGTGAGCGGAAACTCGAACGGCAGGTAGGCGCCCGAGTGGGTGCCGAGCCGATGGCCGTTGAGCCACACGGTCGCGGTGTAGTTGACCGACTCGAAGCGGACGATCCAGCTTCGAAAACGCGTCGGCACATAGTTGGCGAACGCGCTTGTGGGCAGCGTGAAATCGCGTCGGTACCAACCGACCGAGCCGGCCATGCTCGCGGCGCTCAAGTCGCCGGCGTTGTAGGAGTTGGGGACGGCCACCGGTGACCAGCCGGCGGTGCTGGCGACGTTGCGCCACCACCCGTCCTGGACGCCGACGTTGCCGGGGTCGGCCTGGTAGAGCCATTCGCCGCCGAGCAACCAGCGGTCATCCTGCCCGTCGGCGTACAGGGCGCCCTTGGTGGGCGGCGTCGCCGCGTACACAGCCCCCGGCTGCGCGCTCGCGGGTGCGCTGATCGACAGCGCGACAGCCAGCGCCGCCACCAGCGCGATCAGCCCCACACGGATCGATTTGCACACCGTTACGGTGGTGCGGAGGGCGATCTCGCGCCCGAGGGCGTCGCTACAATCGCCCGCCGATGCCCGTGGTCGACCCGCCACAGGAGCGGCCGCCAGCGACAGGCTCCGACGGCGGTTCGGTGAAACCCCGAGGCGCCTCATCGTCCCGCTCCCTTCATAACGCTCTGCGCTCGAGCGCCGTGCAGTCGGTGATCGGCTGCGTGGTGCTCGCCGTGATCTCGGCCGCGGTGCTCCCCACCGTCCCGAGCTATGACCCATGGTCGTGGATCGTCTGGGGCAAGGAGGTCACCGATCCGCATCTGAGCTTCGTGATCAGCGGCGGGCCCTCCTGGAAGCCGCTCCCGTTTCTGTTCACGACCGTCTACGGACCGTTCGACAGCGCCGCACCGACGTTGTGGGTGATCACCGCCCGGGCCGGAGGTCTGCTCGGCCTGGTGGCCGCCTGGCGCCTCGCCAACCGGCTCGCCGGCGGCGGCTGGGGAGGGGCGCTCGCGGCCGTCCTGGCGATGGTCGGCATCGTGCTCACCCAGGACTGGTTCTACTACTTCCTGCGCGGAACCTCCGAGGTCGTCCTGATCGGCGTCTCGCTGTGGGCGATCGACCGACTGCTCGACGGCCGTAAGGTCCAGGCGTACTTGCTGATGGTGGCCGCCGGGCTGATCCGCCCCGAGTGGTGGCCGTTCATCGGGCTCTACGCGCTCTGGCTGTGGTTCCGCGATCCCGACTTCCGCAGCACGAAAATGCGGGTGCTGCTGGTGTCCGGATTGGTCGCGCTTCCGTTCTTCTGGTTCGTGCCGCCGTGGATCGGCTCGGGCAACCCGTTCCTCGCCGCGACGCACGCAGCGGAGTACAACGGCCATCTCGGGCCCGATCCGTTCCGCGCCGTCGTGGGCCGCGGCCGCGATCTGCAGGTGCTCCCGGCGCTGGTGTTCGCGGTGATCGCGGTCGCGATCGGCTGGTTTCGCGATCGCAGCCGCGTCGTGCTCGCGATGGGAGTCGGGATCGCTGCCTGGTGGGTGGTCGTGATCGCGATGACGCTCGACGGCTATCCGGGGCTCGAGCGGTTCTACCTCCCGGCCGCGGCGCTGACCTGCGTGCTCGCCGGCGTCGGCGTCGTGCAGCTGGCGCAGATCGCCGGCAATGCCGTCGCGGGTGCCCGTGTCGCGGTCACGGTCG
Organism: uncultured Solirubrobacterales bacterium; assembly: GCA_963788005.1. Lineage (GTDB taxonomy): Bacteria > Actinomycetota > Thermoleophilia > Solirubrobacterales > Solirubrobacteraceae > Palsa-465. Next base: position 24,236 of record CAWBFH010000013.1, read on the forward strand.
GCGTGGCCACGATCCTGGTGTTGATCTCGATCCCGTTCACGACCACGCGCGTCAGCGAGGCTCGGGCCGCGTTCCCGGCGGCCTCGCAGGCGGTGACCAGGCTCGATCAGCTCAGCCAGGCGGTCGCCGCCGTCGGTGGTCACGACGGCGTGTTCCCGTGCAAGAGCAGCTTCGCGGCGGTCAACCACTCGGTTCAGACGGCGCTCGCCTGGAAGCTGCACGTGACGCTCGAGCGCGTCGGGACCGTGATGTCGGCGCCCGGCGTGGACTTCATCGGGCCCCACGACGCCACCGACGGCGGTCCGGCGCCGGTCGATCCGCGGCTGACCCATGAGAAGCCGCTCGGCGGCGCGGGCGTCTGGCGCGTGGTGGCGCTGACCGACCCGCGCCTGCCGCCCAGCAGCTGCGTCGGCCATTGAGCTGGAGACGATCAACGCCTGTGGCCCTTTCGGCGAGCGGGCTTGCGCTTCGGCAGCGGCTTGATCTTGACCTTCTCGGTCACGACGGTCTTGTTGCCGGCGCGGTCGGTGGCGGTCACCGTCACGCGATAGGTGCCGCGCCGCAGGTAAACATGCGATGCGCGGCGCTTGACCTTCGCCAGCTTGGCGCCGCCGCTCCAGCGCAGCCGCACTGACTTCACGCCCGAGTCAGCCGAGCGCGGGATACCGGGATGAGAGTCGGTGGCGTCCACCGTGACGCGGACGACCGAGCCGACCCGCCGCTTGCCGGTGACCTTGAACGAAACTTGCGGCGCGAGCGAGTCGACGAACACCGAGGCGGCCTGCGACGTGCTCGTCAGCCCGGCACGGTTGACCGCCGTCACGCGCCAGGTGTGCCGCCCCTGCGAAAGCGCGACCGGCGAGCGGATCTCGGTAGCGGTCGTGGTCGCGATCGTGACCCCATCGGCCGTGACGACGTACTGCGGCGCGCCCCAGCGCTCCGATGCCGATGTCCAGGCGAACACCGGGTTGACCGTCCTCTGATACGAGCGCCGACTTCTCCGCCCTGAAGCCGCCGGGGGGCTGGAACAGCTGGCCAGCCACGATCCGCGTCTGGGCGCCGCTCCCCTGGACCCAGGCGACTGCCGCATCGCCCGACAGGTCGCCGCCGGCGAACAACCCCTCGTCAGCGTTGGTAGGACCGAACGCCGTCGAGGAGACCACCTGGTCGGGGCCGAGGTCAGAACCATTGGGTGCGTAGCGCACGCGGATCTCGGGCAACCCGACCGACCCGGGGTCCTGCTGCCACGCGATCAGCGTCGAGATCGTCCCGGCGACCGCCGGAACGGCGTCGGCGTCGCTCTGCTGCGGCAGGGCGTTGAGCTGGCTGACGCCGCCGGGCGCGTCGTTGTTGGAGAGGGACATCGCGAACGCGTTGAACGATTGCTCCTGTTGCGCCGTCACCCAGCCGGCTCCGTACTCCTGCACGGCGACCTGTGGCTGATCGCCGCTGTCGGCCCCGGGCGTGGTGAGGGCATCGGCCGCCTGCGCGCCGGTGAACTGGGAGGCCAGCAGCCGGTTGACGAGCACGCGCGTCTGCGTGCTCGCGCCCGAGGCGACCTCCTCCTCGAATGCGACCGCCGCGTAGGAGGAGTCACCGCCCGCCGATACAGCCGGATCGCCGGCCGACACCTCATTCCAGCCGGAGATCGACGGCGGGTCCGCCTGCTCGAACTCAATACTCGGGGATGTTCCGAGCACACGCCGCGCGTACACGTGCCCGTCCTCGCCCCAGACGACGATCGCCGTCCCGTCCCCGGCCGTCGCGACGTCCGGGCGCCCGGTGCCAACGCCGGCGTCGTCGGCGGGATTTGCGTCCAGCGGCCCGCTCCCGAGGGCCCACTGGCCCTGGAAGTAGTAGGCCGTGCGGACGTCATGGCCGCCGTCGCCGGCCGCCGTGAACGCCAGATATGCCTTGCCGAACGCGCTCATCGACACCGACGGGTTGCTGGCGCCGTGCAGCAACGCCTGCGGGGCCTGCCAGCCGGTGGCCCCGGCCTGCTGCTGGACCGCGTACAGCGTGCCGCCGTTGATGAACGCGGCCACCATCAGGCCGCCGTTGGTCGCCGCGATCACCGGCTGCGATGAGGCGCCGGGAAGGCCGCCGTCGAGCTGGACCGGCGGCTGGAAGGCGCCGTTGACCAACTCGGAGACGAACACATGCGCGACTCCGTTGACCCGCTTCAGGTAGATCAGGCCGCCACTGCCGTCGCGGGCGACCGCGAGCCCCGACAGGCCGAGGATGTTCGCGCTCGGGCCGTCGACGACCGTGCTCGACGGAGCGAGCGTCGGCGTCCGCCTGGTCGCGGCACCGGACACTGCCGGCAGCGCCAACAGCACCACCACCAGCGCGAGGACCACGGCCATGGTCGGGAGCCGAGCGCCCAACGTCCCGGCCCTCCGGGATGAGGGGGTGCAGGGGATGACAGAACTAGAACAGCACAGGACCGCTGAGGTTGCGCTGCCCGACGTTGGGACACTGTGAAGCGGGTTGTACGGGCAGGCGTCCGGGGCCGCGCGCAGAATGACGTCCCATGCTCGTGCTCGGCATCGACCCGGGGACTGCGAGTACCGGCTACGGGATCGTCCGGAGCGCCGGCTCGCGTCTTGAGGCCCTCGAGGAAGGGGTGATCGAGACGCGTCCGGCGGTCGCGCTCGAGCGCCGGCTGGCGCAGATCCACGGACGCGTCGGCGAACTGCTCGACGAATACAGTCCCGACGCCGTCGCCGTCGAGGAGCTCTACTTCGGGGCCAACGTGCGCACGGCGTTCGCGGTCGGGCAGGCACGGGGCGTGGTCCTGCTCGCTGCCGGTCAGCGCGACGTGACGTCGCGCTCCTACACCCCGCAGCAGGTCAAGGGCGCGGTGTGCGGTAACGGCCGCGCCGACAAGGCTCAAGTCGCGCGGATGGTGGCCCGGCTGCTCGGGCGGACCGCGCCGGTAACCCCGAGTCACGCCGCCGACGCGCTGGCGGTCGCGATCTGCGATCTCAACCGGGCGCCGCTGGCGAGCGCGATGGCGGCCGCCGCCGCCGAGGTGGCACGTTGATCTCGCTGATCTCGGGCTCGGTGGCGGTGCGCCGCTCCGATCACGTCGTCGTCGACACGGGCGGTGTCGGCTACCGGCTCGCCGTCTCGGCCGAGACGCTCAAGCAGGTGCCCGGCGTCGGCCTGCCGGTGACGCTCCACACGCACCTGGTCGTGCGCGACGACGCGCTGGCGCTGTACGGGTTCGCGACCGAAGAGGAGCGTGACCTGTTCCTGATGCTGCTCGCGGTGCAGTCGGTCGGCCCGAAGGTGGCGCTCGCGGTCCTCTCGGGCGCGCCGCCGCGCGCGCTGCTCGCGGCCGTCTCGGCCGGTGACGTCTCGATGCTGCAATCGGCCCCCGGGGTCGGCAAGCGGACCGCCGAGCGGATCGTGGTCGAGCTGCGCGAGAAGGTCGGCTCGGCGCTCGCCGAGGATGCGATCTCGGTCAGCCGCGGAGACGACCCGCGGGCGCTGGCCCGCGAGGCGCTGCTCGGCCTCGGCTACGGCGCCGGCGAGATCGATGAGCTGCTTACCGGAGCGGGCGCCGACGTGCAGAGCGCCGAGGATCTGATCGCGCACGCGTTGCGGAGCGCGCGGCGATGAGTGCCGGGAGCCCGCGGCTGCCGACCCCGGAGGAGCTCCCCGGGGACGAGTTCGACCGCTCGCTGCGCCCTCGCCGGCTCGAGGACTTCGTCGGGCAGGAGGGGATCAAGGATCAGCTCACGGTCTCGATCGCGGCCGCCGCCAGTCGCGGAGAGGCGCTCGATCACGTGCTGTTGGCCGGGCCGCCGGGGCTGGGCAAGACCTCGCTGGCGCAGATCGTCGCCGCCGAGCTGGGGGTCGGCTTCGTGCAGACCGCCGGGCCGGCGCTCGAGCGAAAGGGCGACGTCGCCTCGTTTCTGACCGCGCTCGAGCCGCGGGCGGTCTTCTTCGTCGACGAGATCCACCGTCTCCCGCGCGCGCTCGAAGAGACCTTCTACCCGGCGATGGAGGACGCAGCGCTCCCGATCACCGTCGGCCAGGGCGCGGGCGCGCGGGTCGTCACGCTGCCGCTGCCGCCGTTCACCCTGATCGGCGCGACGACCAGGACCGGGCTGCTGACGACGCCGCTGCGCGACCGGTTCGGGATCCAGCACCGCCTCGAGCACTACGGGTCCGACGATCTGGCGACGATCGTCAGGCGCTCGGCGCGCCTGCTCGGGGTCGAGATATCCGACGACGGCGCCGTGGCGATCGCCGACCGCAGCCGCGGCACGCCGCGCGTCGCCAACCGCCTGCTCAAACGCGTTCGCGACTACGCCGAGGTTCGCCACACCGGCGTCGTCAGCGAGCCGGTCGCGGCGGAGGCGCTCGACCTGCTCGAGGTCGACCACGAGGGGCTCGATCGCCTCGACCGCGAGATCCTGCGCGCGATCTGCGAGCGGTTCGGAGGCGGTCCGGTCGGTCTCTCGACGCTCGCGGTGGCGGTCGGCGAGGAGTCCGACACGATCGAGGACGTGTACGAGCCCTACCTGCTCCAGCGGGGACTGATCGAGCGCACGCCGCGCGGCCGGGCCGCGACCAGGCGCGCCTACAGCCATCTTGGACTCGAGACGCCCGGGCCGCAGACGCTGCTGTAGACGGCGGCGCCCGACGGTCAAAAGGGTCGGTCGCGGGCGCCGATCGCTTCTGAAGAGGTCTCTAAGTTGGCCCTTTGTCTGTCTATCCTCAAAACGCGATGAGTCACGAGCACTACTTCATCTGCCCCCACTGCGGCAACCGCTCGATGGGCACGGAGCGCAACGCGGGCTTCCGCCACGAGGCGCGGGGATGTGACAGGTGCGGTTTCGCCTACCTGTTCGAACTGCTCGACGACTACTACCCGGCCCCGAACGCCGCCTTCTTCGCGTGCGATGCCGACGGGCGGATCGTCGACTGCGGGCGCGGGTCATTCGAGCTCACGGGGCTGAAGACGGAGCAGGCGATCGGCCGCCCCGTCCGCGAGGTGCTCGGACTTCGGTTCGACGACGGCGGCGATCACATCGGGACGGCGCTGGAATGGGAGGTCAGGGTGCAGGGCAAGCAGGTCGAGGTCCACGCCGAACACGACCTACCCGCGCACGCGATCGCCGATCTGTTCCCTGCCTACGACGACGAGGAGGGCGGTCTGCTGCTCGTGCTGACGCCCACCAACCACCACTGACGGGGCCTTTGGCGTGTTGAGCAAAACGCGACCCGATCGCGCCGTAGTCCTCTAGCATCCTTCGAGACCGATGTCCGACCGCCAGCGTCACGGCTTCGTCCTGCTCCTGGTCCTGGGGCTGATCGCGGCATCGCTGTTCGTGATCTTCACCCAGACGACCGAGCTCGGGCTCGACCTCAAGGGCGGGACACAGCTCGTCTATCAGGGCGAGCCGAGCGGGCAGACGCCTCACGTCACGCAGGCCGCGCTCGACCGCGCGGTCGACATCATGCGCGAGCGCGTCGACCAGCTGGGCGTGTCTGAGCCCGAGATCCAGACCTCCGGCGGTAATCAGATCACGGTCGGCCTGCCCGACGTCCAGGACACCCAGCGCGCCGAGAGCGAGGTCGGCACCACCGCCCAGCTGTACTTCTATGACTGGGAAGCCAACGCGCTGACGCCGAACGGCAAGACGGTCGAAAGCCAGCTGCAGACTCAGGACACGCAGGCGACGACGATCAGCCAGGGAACGAGCTTCGCCGCCCCCGGGACGCCGAACGCCGGGAGCATGAGCCTGTACGACGCGGTCAAGCTGGCCTCCCAGCAGCCCAAAAACGTCAGCTCCAACAACGCGCGCCTCGGGCCGCAGTACTTCATGTTCGGGGCACCCGGAAGCGCCGCCTGCAAGGCGCAGGCCCAGCATGAGGGGACGACGCCGACGCCCGGTCAGCACTGCCTGCTCGCCGGCCCCGACAGCGAGCAGTACGGCACCTCCCACGCGACGGCGGTCAAGAACCTCGAGCAACAGCTGCCGCCCGGCGTGGACGCGTCCGAGGGCGAGGTGCTGGTCGTCCAGCAGGGGACGGTCGTCCTGCAGGCGGCGAACCCGAGCGCCGCCCACCAGGCCAAGCTCTGGAGCCCGTCGGGCCAGTATTTCGTGCTCAAGGACAACGTCGCGCTGCGCGGCTCGGACATCACCAACCCGCAGGCGTCGACCGACTCGGGCGGCAACCCCGACGTCCAGTTCGGCTTCAATTCCGCCGGGAACAACGCGTTTCAGAACGTCACCGGTCAGATCGCGCATCGCGGCCAGGACGTCAGCACCCTCGGGCAGACGCTCGACCAGCACTTCGCCGTCGCGCTCGACACCCAACTGCTGACGGTCCCGTCGATCGACTACAAGGTCTACCCGGACGGGATCACCGGTGGCAACGGCGCCGACATCACCGGCGGCTTCACCCAGCAGTCCGCTTCGGACCTCGCCACCCAGCTGCGCTTCGGCGCGCTGCCGATCAACCTCAAGCTGATCTCGACCTCGCAGGTCTCGGCGACGCTCGGCAAGCAGGCGCTGCATCAGGGGCTGGTGGCTGGACTCGCGGGGCTGATCGTGGTGGCGCTGTTCCTGCTGCTCTACTACCGACTGCTCGGCCTGATCGCGGTCGCGGGTCTCGCCGCCTACGCGCTCTACTTCTACGCGCTGATCAAGCTGATCCCGATCACGCTGACGCTGCCGGGGATCGCCGGCCTGATCCTGACGATCGGTGTCGCCGCGGACGCGAACATCGTGATCTTCGAACGCGTCAAGGAGGAGATTCGCGCCGGGAGATCGATCCGCTCGGGGATCGCGACCGGCTACAAGAAGGGCCTGACCGCGATCATCGACGCGAACGTCGTCACGATCATGACCGCGTTCATCCTGTTCGTGCTCGCCACCGCGGAGGTCCAGGGCTTCGCCTTCACCCTCGGCATCGGCGTGATCGTGTCGCTGTTCACGGCCGTGATGGCGACGCAGGCGATCCTGATGTCGATGGGCGACACGAAGATGATCTCGCGCCCCTCGCTGCTCGGCGTCCGCGAGAAGGCGCACAGATGGAAGTTCGACTTCATGGGCAAGTCGCGCTACTTCTTCACGATGTCGGGCGTGATCCTGCTGATCGGCGCGCTCGCGATCGGCGGCCGCGGGCTCAACCTCGGCATCGACTTCACGTCCGGTACCCGGATCACCGCGCACCTGACCCAGCCCGCGACGACGGGGAGTGTCTCGAAGGCCGTGCAGAACGCCGGCGCGGCGAATCCCGAGGTCCAGAAGGTCGGCAGCAAGGGCGACGAGTTCCAGATCTCCTCCAAGCAACTGCCGCCGAGCGGCGTGGCCAAGGTCGAGACCCAGCTGCGCGACCGCTACGGGGTCAACTCCTCGTTCGACGTCACCTCGGTCGGCCCGACCTTCGGGCGCACGGTCGCCAACTCGGCCGTGGTGGCGATCATCGCGTCGCTGCTGGTGATCTCGGCCTACGTGGCGCTCCGATTCCAGTGGAAGTTCGCGATCCCGGTGCTGATCGCGCTGGCGCACGACCTGCTGATCACCGCCGGCGTCTACGCGTTGACCGGAAGGGAGGTGACGGTCGATACGGTCGCGGCCCTGCTCACCATCTTGGGCTACTCCCTATACGACACGATCATCGTGTTCGACCGAGTGCGCGAGAACATCCCGCGGATGCCGCGGGCAGCGTTCTCCCAGATCGTCAACCGCTCGATGAGCGAGGTTCTGACGCGGTCGATCGCCACCACAAGCTGCACGCTGCTGCCGATCATCGCGCTGCTGCTGTTCGGCGGCTCGACGCTCAAGGACTTCGCGTTCGCGCTGCTGATCGGCGTCGCGTCCGGCGCCTACTCGTCGATCTTCATCGCCTCGCCGGTGCTGATGCACTGGAAGGAGCGCGAGCCGGTCTACCGCGGCCGCCGCCAGCGGATCATCGCCGAGCTGGGCATGGTCCCGGCGTACGCGTCGGACGGCGCCGATGTCGAGCCCTCGCGCAAGCGCTCGCTGCGGGGCGTCGGCCGTCTGACCGAGCCCGAGCCCGACACCGTGTCGGCGGCTGAGTTCGAGCAGATGAAGCGTGATATCGCCGAGGAGGAGGCCGAGCCCTCGCGCCACACCTCGACGCTCACCAAACGCCTCGCGCGCGACAGCGAGACCGAGGAAGAGGTCGAGCGCGAAGCGGACGTGGAGCGCGGCAACGGGACCGAGCGATCCCCCGAGCTCACCGGCCTCGAGCGCGACGACGAGGGCAACGGCTTCCAGCGCGCGCCTGACGAGGCCGAGAACGAGGGCGTCGCCCAGCCCGCCAAGCCGAGCCGCCCGACCAAGTCCCGGTCACGAAACCGCCGTCACGGGAGACGCCGCTAATGGGCCTGCTCGCATGGGTGATGATGGGCTTGGCGCTGTGGCACTTCACGATCTGGCTCCCCGACCGCTTCTGGGGCGGGATGGTCGGCGCCTGCATCGCCGCGCTGATCGGCGCCGCCCTGTTCGGCCTGCTGATCCACGGCTTCCAGATCCCCGGCCGCCACGACACGACGATCGTCACCGCGCTGGAGGGAATCCCCGGCGCCGTGATCGGGATGGGCCTCGTCTACCTCGAGGGCATCCGGCGCCAGCGCCATGGGGCTCTGCCCGAGCCAGTTCTCTAGCCGGCCCGCGCCCCGGGCCCCGATGTGTGCCTGAACGGCGGCTCGGCGCGCGGCTGCGCCGCTGGCCCGGCCCCACGATTTGCGCCAAACCGGGCGTCGCCGGTTGACTCGCCACAAAACGCCGGGCTGAGCCCGACGTTCGTGGCAGGTCGCGAGTCGGCGTGCCGGTTTGTCGCAGAACGGGGTCCTGGCTGACGGAGCAGCACTCCAGCGAACGGTCCGAGCCGCCCCCCCGCTCGGCCCATCCTGCTGGCGGCGGTGGCGGCCACTGTGCCAACCGCACCCGGACAATCGGTGGAAAATCCGGCTTCGGCTTTCGGATCTTCCACGGAACGCGGCGTATGCGCGACGGGCGTGGAAGATCCAAACGTCGCCGGCGGTTTTTCCACGGATCGCGTGCGGGGTCGTCCCGTTCGGTCCGGCTGACCAGTGCGCGGCGGATCCGTCTGAGGGCGCGCCTAGCCTGCCGCGCATGGCCGAGCCAGCCCTCGCGGTCACCGACCACCACGCCCGGGACGGCGCGCTCGCGCCCTTGCATCCGGTCGCACGCCCGCCGGCGCGCCGCCGGCTGCGGATCCCGCCGTACGAGCTCGAGGCCGCCCTGGCGCTCGAGCGCGAGCTGGACGTCAGCCATGTGCTCGCCCAGGTCCTCGTCCGCCGCGGCCTGGGCGATCCGGCCGCGGCGCGGGACTTCCTCGCCGCCGGTGTGGTCCACGAGCCGGCCGGGTTCGCGGGAATCGAGCAGGCAGTGGCGCTGATCAGGGCGCACATCGCCGCCGGTGACCGGATCACGATCCACGGGGACTACGACGTCGACGGCGTCTGCGCGGCGGCGATCATGTTCCGCGCTCTGCGCTCGCTGGACGCCAACGTCGGCTGGTTTATCCCGAGCCGGCTCGAGGATGGGTACGGCCTCGCGGCGAACACCGTGCGGCGCCTGGCGGCGCGCGGGACCGCGCTGATCGTGACCGTCGACTGTGCGATCACCGCCGTCGACGAGGTGGCCGCGGCGCGCGCCGCCGGCGTCGACGTGGTCGTAACCGACCACCACGCGCCCCTGGCCGACGGACGGCTGCCCGATTGCCCGATCGTTCATCCTGGGGTGTGCCGCTACCCGTTCGACGGGCTGTGCGGCTCGGCGGTCGCGTTCAAGCTGGCGCAGGCGCTCGGGGCGACGACTGCCGCCGAGGACATCGAACTCGTGGCGCTCGCGACGATCGCCGACCTGGTACCGCTGGTCGACGAGAACCGGCGGCTCGCCCGCGAGGGACTGGCGGCGCTGGCGAATACGGCCAGACCGGGCCTGCGGGCGCTGATCGCGGTCAGCCGTGCGGACCCGAGCGCGCTCGACGCGGGCACGCTCGGCTTCCGGCTCGCGCCCCGGATCAACGCCGCCGGACGGCTGCGCCGCGCCGATGTGGCGCTCGAATTGCTGCTGACCGACGATCCCCAGCGAGCACGCGAGATCGCGACCGAGCTCGACACCGTCAACGCCGAGCGTCGCGCACTCGAGGAGCGAACGGTGTGGGAGGCCGAGGCGCAGGTGGCCCAGGCGGGGCCGCGCAGCGCCTACGTGCTCGCTGCCGACGGCTGGCATCCGGGCGTGATCGGGATCGTCGCCTCGCGGATCACCGAGCGCCACCACCGCCCCGCGGTGCTGGTCGCGCTCGATGACCAATCTGGGACCGGCTCCGGGCGCAGCATCCCCGGGTTCGATCTGCTCGCCGCGTTGCACGCGAGCGCCCGACACCTCGAGCGTTACGGCGGCCACCGGGCAGCCGCCGGCCTCACGATCTCCCGCGAGCAGCTGGATCAATTCCGGGACGCATTCGAGCGCCACGCCGAGTCCGTGCTGACGCCCGACCTGCTGGAACCGACCGAGCGGGTGGACGCGATCGTGTCAGGGGCCGAGCTCGGGCTGCCGATGGCCGAGGAGCTGGCGCTGCTCGAGCCGTGCGGGATCGCGAACGCGACGCCGCGGCTGCTGGTGCCGGGAGCGCGCTTCACCGACCAGCGGCCGATGGGCGAGGGCAGGCACGCGCGCTTCTGCGTCGTGTCTGGCGGGGTGCGCGCGCGGGCGGTCGCCTTCGGGTGCGGCGGAAAGCTGCCCGGCGATCAGTCGCTGTCGCGCGACGCGACGTTCAAGCTCGAGCGCAGCTCCTACAACGGCGCCGTCGAGCCGCGCCTCGTGCTGCGCCACGAGCAGCCATGCGCGCCGCCGCCGATCGCGGTGATCGCCGAGCCCGGTGACTACCTTACGGCCGTGCTGAGCGAGCTGGACCACGCGCCGATACCGGCGCAAGCCCAGAACGGCGATCGACCCGCCGCAACCGCGCGGCGCGTGATCGACCGTCGCGGTGAGAGCCCGCTGGCCGTCCTGACCGACGCGATCGCCGCCGGTGGCCCCGTGCTGGCGGTCTGCGCCGACGTCCCGCGCCGGCTCGACGGCCTCCGGGCGCGGAGTGGCGGCTTTGCGCTGGTTTGCCATCAGGCGCTCGAGCGCGAGCCCCAACTCGCGCTCGGATTTCGCCAGCTCGTGATCCTCGACCCTGCGGCGACCGAGCTGCGCGGCATGGGGGAGGGATTCATTCAGCTGGCGTGGGGCGAGCCTGAGCTACGCTTTGCAGAGCAGATGCACGAGCTGGAGTACGGACTTCGTGCTTCGCTCGTCGCCTTCTATCGCGCCCTCAGGGAGCGGCAGCGGGCGGCCGGCGAGGAGCTCGAGCGCTTGCTTCGCGGCGATGGTCCGCACGGTCGATCGGCCCGACTGGCCGCCCGACTTGTACGGGTGCTGGCGGAGTTGGAGCTCGTCAGCCTCGACCGGGATCTGCCAGCCCTCGCGATTGCGGACGCGGCGCCCACGGCGCTTGACCGCTCGCCGTCGTTCAGGGCGTTCGCCCAGCGATACGAGGATGGAAGGCGATACCTGAGCAGCACAAACCCACCGCCAGGCGGCTGAGCCGGGCGATTGGACGCGGCGATTCGGCTGTAGGTGCCGATGCCGTGGCTCCGGAGAGCGACGCCAACGCGGTTTCTGCGGCATCCTCGACCGCCCTGGCGGGCGCGCGTCAGCGGGTCGACGGCATCAGCGATTCGACGCCCCACACGCTGGTCATGCGCGCCGACCTGTCGCCGTTCGAGCAGGAACTCCTCGGTGACCTGTTCGCGATCGTCGAGGAGCACGCCGATCACGCCGCGGCGTCGATCGACCGCGGTCGCGTCGAGGAGGCGTTCGTCTACGCCTGCGTCCACCATGCCGACCAGCGGCGCAAGTCCGGCGAGGACTTCATCGCCCACCCGGTCGGCGTGGCGAAGATCTGCGCCGGGATGCGGCTCGACACCGAGACGCTGTGCGCCGCCCTGCTGCACGACACCGTCGAGGACACGAGCGCGTCGCTCGAGGAGGTCTCGGCCGCATTCGGCGAGGAGATCGCCGGGCTCGTCGACGGTGTGACCAAGCTCACCGGGCTGACGTTCCAGTCGCGCGACGAGGCGCAGGCCGAGAACTACCGCAAGATGGTGGTCGCGATGTCGACCGACATCCGCGTGATCCTGATCAAGCTCGCCGATCGCCTGCACAACATGCGCACGATCTCGGCGATGCCCAAGCAGAAGCAGATCGAGAAGTCGCGCGAGACGCTCGACATCTACGCGCCGATCGCCCACCGGCTCGGTATCCACGCGATCAAGTGGGAGCTCGAGGACCTGGCGTTCCAGACGCTGCACCCGCGCAAGTACAACGAGATCAAGGGCCTGGTCGCCCAGCAGCGCGGCGAGCGCGAGCGCTACGTCAACGAGGCCGGCGAATACCTGGCAGAAGAGCTGACCGTGCTCGGGATCCACGCCGAGATCTCTGGCCGCGCCAAGCACTTCTACTCGATCTACTCGAAGATGACGAAGAAGGGGCGCGAGTTCAACGAGATCTACGACCTGACCGCGATGCGCGTGATCGTCGACTCGGTCAAGGACACGTATGGCGCCGTGGGCGTGATCCACTCGCTGTGGAAGCCGCTCCCCGGCCGCTTCAAGGACTTCATCGCGATGCCGAAGTTCAACATGTACCAGTCGCTGCACACGACCGTGATCGGTCCCGAGGGCAGGCCGCTCGAGATCCAGATCAGGACCCGCGAGATGCACGATCTGGCCGAGTTCGGGATCGCCGCGCACTGGATGTACAAAGCCGACCCCCACGTCGGCGATACCACCAGCAAGCGCGACCCCGACGGCAAGCTCAAGTGGCTGCGCTCGCTGCTCGACTGGCAGCAGGACTTCAGCGGCGACCCGAAGGAGTTCATGGAGACGCTGAAGGTCGACCTGTTCGAGGACGAGGTGTTCGTCTTCACCCCCAAGGGGGAGGTCAAGTCACTCGCGGCGGGGGCGACGCCGCTGGACTTCGCGTACGAGATTCACACCGACGTCGGCCATCGCTGCGTGGGCGCGAAGGTCAACGGCAAGATCGTGCCGCTCTCCTACCAGCTGCGCTCGGGCGACATCGTCGAAGTGCTGACGTCCAAGCGCGAGCGCGGCCCGTCGCGCGATTGGCTCGCGCTCGTCAAGACGACCCGGGCGCGCAACAAGATCAAGGCCTGGTTCAAGGCCGAGTCGCGCCGCGACACCGAGCACACTGGCCGCGAGCTGCTCCAGGAGCACCTCAAGCGCCAGGGCCTCCCGGCGCAGAAGCTCGTCGGCTCGCCCCTGCTGGCCGACGTGATCCGCGAGATGGGCTTCCGCAAGGCCGATGACTTCTACATCGCGCTCGGCGGCGCGAAGATCTCGGCCAAGGTCGTAGTCAACAAGGTCATGCAGCGCCTCAAGCAGGGCGAGACGGCCGAGTCCGAGCCGACCGCGGCCGACGACCTGCTCAAGACCAGCCGGCGCCGCAGCCGGCCGACCACGCTCTCGTCGCGCTACGGGATCTCGGTCGAGGGGATCGACGAGGTGATGCTGAGACTCGCCAAGTGCTGCCGCCCGGTCCCGGGCGATCCGATCGTCGGCTACATCTCGCTCGGACGCGGGATCACCATCCACCGCGAGGACTGTCCGAACGTGGCGGTCCTGAAGAAAGACCCTGAGCGCTTCACCGAGGTCTCGTGGGACGGCGACGCGGAGACGGCGTTCCGGGTCGAGATCGAGGTCGACGGCTGGGACCGCCACCGGCTGCTCGAGGACATGTCGCGGACGTTCGCCGAGGCCGGCATCAACATCCTCGACGCGCGTTGCACCGTCAACCACCCGATGGTGCGCAATCGGTTCGTCGTCGAGGTCGGGGACACGCGCTCGCTCGACCACGCGATCAGCCGTCTGCGCAACATCGATGCGGTGTTCGACGCCTACCGCGTCACCCCGGGCTCGGGCTGATCGCCCCGGCCGATTGCGCGAGCCGACCGCCCACCGCCGCGGCTGTCCGCGTGACGCACTCGGAACCGCAGCGGCCCCAGACGCGGGCGGCGGCCATATCCGCACGCGGCTGACGCCGGCTTCGGGCGTCTTGGTCAGCAGCACCGCCTCGCCCGTGCGCAGCGTCTTGACCTCGTTGGGGTGCACGACGTACTGCTCGACCTCGTGCCGGGTGCCGCGGCTGCCACTGCCGCGAGCGAACGGGCCGTAGATCTGCCGCGACTCGGCCCACACCCATTCGGTCCCGGCGAGCTCGGCGATCGTCCGCGCCGACGCCGGGACGTCCTGGCGGTGGGCGATCTTGACCGCCGTCAGCCCCAGGACCTGGTCGCGGAAGCCCGGGGCGGCGCGCTCGAGATCGGCCAGCTCCTGGGTCGCCAGCAGGACGCTGACGCCGGCCTCGCGTCCACGCGCTACCAGCGCCAGCAGGTGGTCGGCGCCGAGGGCCGAGAACTCATCGACCGCGACCGTCGCCGGCAATCGCTGCCCGGTCGCCTGCAGGCGATGGCCGGTCGCGCTGACGATGTCCTGGATCGCGAGCGTGCCGAGCTGCGCGGCGAGCTGTCCGTAGATGCTCGAGTTGAGGCTGAAGACGACCACGTCGCGTCCTTCGAGCGCCGCCCGCAGGTCGACCGTCTCGCCGGCCGTGCCGGGCATCAGGTAGCGCCCGGCGTGCGATTCGCTGATGATCGCCAGCCGCGTTCCGAGCCCGCGGACGGCGCTGATCTGGTCGGCGGTCAGCCCGGCGATGTAGTCCTGGACCCGCTCACGCAGGGGCGAATCGACGCCGCGGACGGCGGCCGCCAGGCGTCGCGGCTCCATCAGCGCCACGACGTTGGCGATCGCCGGCTCGCGGCCGTCGGCATGCAGGACCTGGAGGGCCGCCTGGACGTAGCGCTCCGCGGCTCGCTGATAGTGGGGTTCGGTGAAGCGCTCGGATGCGATCAGCTTGTCCTTGAGCTCGGTCGGGTTGCCGCGCGCGAGCGGGTTCCAGTGGCTCGGGCCATCCGGGGTCCAGATCCGGATCGGCCGTCCGGCGACCCCGGCCGCGCGCTCGAGCTCGTCCGCGAACGCCGGCGAGCCCTTCAGGTCGATCGCGATCACCGGCAGTCCGCGCGCTATCCGGTCGCCGAGGATCCCCAGCAGGGTGGTCGACTTCCCGGCGCCGCTCGCGCCGACGATCAGGCCATGGGCGGCTAGCTGGCGATCGCTGAGCAGCACCTCGCGTCCGCGCTCGTCGATTCCGAGCGAGACCGCAGCGCCGTCGCCGTCGCCGCCACGGGCAGCGCGCGCGTCACTGCCGGCGGCCGCGGCGCGCGCGACGCGTATCCCTGCCTTGGCGATCGTGGCGGCGATCAGCGTGACGACGGCCCACTGGAACGGGAGCCACAGAAGCACGGGCAGCGCGACCAGGGTCCAATAGGGAGGCCGCCGCGGCACCGGCGCGCGTTTCACCGTCCGACCTCGGTCGCGCCGGTGCGCGCCGCCGGCGTCGCCGTGGCCGTGCCGGCGATGCGGGACCGCCGGCGGCTAGCCGCGCGCCCGGCCGCCACCCCGGCCGGTGCATCGAGGCGGACCAGCTGCACCCGCACGAGCGATGAGACGCCCGTCCTCGCGGCAGCCCGTTCGATCGCCTTGCCGACGGATCGCTCGGCCACCAGATAGAGGACCAGGTCGACGCGCGCGTCGACGGCGTAGCCGCCGAGGATCGCCTCGCGGCGCAGGCGCGACTTGCCGGTCAGCTCGAGCTCGACCGCGACCCGATGCCCGGTCTCGCACTCGAGCAGCAGATCGGGGTAGTGCAGGCGCTCGCCCCCGCGCGGTCCGACTCCTCCTAGCCGCACGCCGAGCGCATCGGTCTGGCGATCGCGACGGGCGTCATGTGAGCGCATCTGCCGCTCGGAGACGACCGCGTCGAGCCGCCCGAACACGCCACGCCGGGCGGCGAGCCACAGCCAGCCAAGGCCGACGTCATGCTCGTACTCGGCGCGGTTGAGCGAGCGGGGCGCAGGCAGGCGGCTGCCGACCGCGTTCAGCCCACGGCGCTCGATCAGATAGCACCCCGGCCCGCTCAGCTCGCGGGCGGAGCGCAGATAGCCGGCACGCGACAACCTGTGCAGCCGGTCACGGGCCGTGGGCGCGGTGACGCCGAGCAGGGTCGCGACCTGCGCGGCGAGCACCAGCCGATGCTCGGCCGCGAACTCGAGCAGGCGCCGGTCGCGCTCGCCGAGGTCCGCGGGGCTGCCGCCAGGCGCGTCGTTCTCCGGGCTCGCGACGCCGTGATCGTCCATGAGGACCTGAGCGCCGAGCCGACCCAGGTTCGCCCCCCTCCCAGCCGAAGAACTACGCGACTACGAGCATCGCCCGCGGCTCGACGACGAATACCGCCTCGCCGGACTCGCCGATGTAGTCGCCGTCGACCTGCAGCGGCAGCGCCCGGTCGTCAAGCGCGGTCACGCGAACGCGTTCGAGTTCGCTGAACGCTCGCACCTGCCGGTGGCGCGCGACTTTGGCGCGTCGCGACAGCGCGCGCCAGATGATCGTCGGGACGTCGATCGGGCTCGCCCGGCGCAGGATCACCCCGGCCAGATCGCCGCTCTCGAGCGTCGCCCCCTCGCCCATGTGGACGGGGCGACCGCCGAAGTACGTGTAGGGGTCGGCGTTCTGCACGATCGCGGTCACGCCGGTCAGGCGCTCCGGCCCCAGCTCGGCCTCGAACCGCGGCGGATGCACGAGGTAGTGACGGTTGAAGGTCTGGATCCCGGTCCAGGCGTAGTACCACTCGCCGAGCCGCGCTTTCAGACGGGGATGGGCATCGACGCGCTCGACGACGCTCGCATCGAGCCCGACCCCGGCCGAGAACACGAAGTAGCGGTCGTTGACCTTGCCGACGTCCACCTTGCGCGGGCGCCAGTCGTGCGCGAGACCCAGCAGGTGCTCGGTGGCGTCGACGACGTCGGTGGGGATCCCGAGCATCCGGCAGTAGACGTTGGTGCGGCCACCGGGGAGCGGGAAGAGCGGCGTGTCCGAGCCGACGAGGCCGTTGGCGGCCTCGTTGACCGTGCCGTCGCCGCCGAACGCGACGACCACGTCGTAGCCCTCGCGCGCCGCCTCGCGACACAACTCGGTCGCGTGATCGCGCGCCTCGGTGTCGACGGCGTGGACCTCGTAGCGCCCGCGGAGCGCGTACACGACCAGATTCTTGAGGCGGTCAGAGACCGTCGTCGCGTACGGGTTGACGATCACCAGCATCCGGCGGCTCGGCACGGCGCGATCGTCGAGGTCGAGGAGCGCCTCGAGTCTTTGCAGCGGATCGGCGGATGCGCTTGCCATTGGGTTTGCTCAACACCGCTCATCGAGCGTCGTTACGCGCCTTGGTTATACTGGCGCCCACATAGCAGTACGCATCCAGAGGGGTGGAGGGATATGGCCCTGCGAAGCCCCGGCAACCGCCCGCAAGGGAACGGTGCCAATTCCATCAGGCTCCAACTACGAAAGCCTGGGAGATGTGGACAGGGCGGTTTTTCGACCTCCGACCACAAACCCCGGCGGAGGTTTTTTATATGCCGCCAGAGTCGCTTCGCTGCAAAGAATGCAATTCGGTTTACCCGCTCGACGCGAGCTACGTCTGCGAGCACTGCTTCGGGCCGCTCGAGGTGGCCTACGCCTCGCGAGATGGCGTCGACCCGGCGGCGCTCAAACGCCGCATCCAGGCCGGGCCGCACTCGCTGTGGCGTTACAGCGATTTCTTGCCGGTCGCATCACCCCCGCCGGGGACGCTGCACGCCGGCTGGACGCCGCTGATCCGCGCCGATCGCCTCGCCCGGCACCTCGGGCTCGAGGAGGTCTGGATCAAGAACGACGCCGCCAATCCGACGCACTCCTTCAAGGACCGCGTGGTGTCGGTCGCGATGGCCCGCGCGCGCGAGCTGGGCTATCAGACCGTCGCCTGCGCGTCGACCGGCAACCTGGCGAACGCCGTCGCCGCCCACGCCGCCGCCGCTGGGCTCGAGTCCTATGTGTTCATCCCCGCCGATCTCGAGGAGCAGAAGGTGCTGGCGACCGGGATCTACGGCACCAACCTCGTCGCCGTCGCCGGCAACTACGACGACGTCAACCGCCTCTGCACCGAGCTGTCGGGAGAGCACGAGTGGGCGTTCGTCAACATCAACATGCGCCCGTACTACGCCGAGGGCTCCAAGACGCTCGCCTATGAGACAGCCGAACAGCTCGGGTTCGAGCTACCCGAGCGCGTCGTCGCTCCGATCGCATCGGGTTCGCTGTTCACCAAGATCGCGCGCGGCTTCAGTGACTGGATCGACGTCGGCCTGGTGAGCGGCGAGCTGCCGACCTTCCACGGCGCCCAGGCGGCCGGCTGCTCTCCGGTGGCGACCGCGTTCGCCGACGGCCGTGACTTCTGCAGGCCGGTCAAGCCGAACACGATCGCCAAGTCGCTGGCGATCGGAAACCCGGCCGACGGGCCCTATGCGCTCGACCTCGCCCGCGGCACGGGCGGGTCGATCGAGTCGGTCACCGACGACGAGATCCGTGCCGGCGTCAAGCTGCTGGCGCAGACGACCGGGATCTTCACCGAGACGGCCGGCGGCGTGACGACGGCCGTGCTGACGAAGCTCGCGCAGCGGGGCGAGATCCGCGCCGACGAGCGCGTGGTGGCGTACATCACCGGCGAGGGTCTGAAGACGCTCGACTGCGCCCGCGGTACGTTCGAGGCGTGGCAGATCGAGCCGAACGTTGACTCGTTCGAGCGGGCGGCCGAGGCCATGGGCGCTCTCGCATAGGATTGATGACCCCGATGGCGGTCCACGTCAAGATCCCGACCCAGCTGCGCTCAGCGACCGACGGCGAGTCGCTGGCGGACGTCGACGGCACGACCGTCGGCGAGGTTCTCGACGCGCTCTACGAGCGCTACGGCGAGCTGCGCAGCCGGATCGCCGAGGACGGCGGCCTGCGACGGTTCGTCAACGTCTACGTCGATGGCGAGGACATCCGCTTCCTGGATGGGCTCGACACCGAGGTCGAAGACGGTGGCGAGGTCACGATCCTGCCGGCCGTCGCCGGCGGCTGAGTCGCGCCCGCGGGCACACGTTACCCCGGCTCGGCGGGCTCCCCACTGGCGCGGCGGATCTTCTCGATCGCCGTTCGCAGGCCGCGCGAGATCTTCATCTGGGAGGTGCCGAGCCGCTGGGCAATCTCGGATTGGGTGAGGTCACGTCCGAAGCGCAGGAACAGGATCAGCCGTTCGGACTCCGACAGCGAATCGACGCCGGCCGCGATCACGCTCAGGTACTCCGCCTGCTCGAGCCGTTCGTCCTCGACGCCGAGCAGCTCCGCTGGGCTGAGCCCGAGCTCGTCGTCGCCGGCATGCTCGAGTGACGGCGCCTGCCGCGCGTGGTAGGCCTCGATCGCCTCGAGCGTCTGTTCCTCGCTGGCGCCCAGCGCCTCGGCGAGCTCCGACAGCGACGGCGAGCGGCCCAGGCGGGAAGACAACTCGTCGCTGACGCGGGCGACCTCGAGCGCACGCTCCTTGACCCCGCGGGGTACGTGCACGGCCCACCCGGCGTCGCGGAAGTAGCGCTTGATCTCGCCGAGCATCGTCGGCGTCGCGTACGTGCTGAACGCGAACCCCCGACTCGGATCGAAGCGCGAGATCGCCTTGAGCAGGCCGAGCATCGCCACCTGGAGCAGGTCCTCGGTCGGCTCGCCGCGCCCCTGATAGCGGCCCACGACACCGCGTGCCAGCGGCTCGAAGCGGGTCACGAGCTGCTCGAGCACGCGCTCGTCTCCGTCCGCGCGGTAGCGCTCGAACAGCTCGTTGGTCGAGAGGCCCCGGAGGTCGTCGCGACTCGATGTCACGGAGTATGGGAGCCGCGCGCCGAAACGCGGCGGGTCGGTCGATAGAGCATGCGCACATCTCCGTACGTCAGATCTGTACGACAGTTTGCGCCGGCGTCTCGACCGGAAGCCTCCCATCGCTCAACGATGCGGGCCACGGACACCGCCGTTGGCGATTCCGGGGCCGCGGCCATGATAGCCGCCGCCGGCCGGCCGCCTTCACGCTCGCCGGCGCGCTACGAGCTCTCGGGCTCGAGCACGAACACCTCGACCTGCAGATCGCGCTCGACGTCGTTGGCGCTCATCAGCGAGCGGACGGGGCGGCCGAGCACGCTCTGGACGGCATCGATCATCTCGTCGCCCATCGCCTCCTGGAGACCGAGCCGTCCGGCGGCGACCACGTAGCCCTTGTCGGTCTCGTCCAGCGTCTGCTCGGCGCGGGTGTGGCCGCCCTCGAGCAGGCAGACGACGAGCTCGCCGTCGATCGTGGTGCGGACGTTGGTCGGCCCACGACCCACGTACTGCTTGTGCAGACGCGCGATCGCGTTGGAGATCTCGAGTGACGGCGCCGAAGAGGGGTCGCTTGAGGACACGGCGGGTCAGCCGTAGAGCGACTCGAACAGCTCCGCGTAGCGGTCGCTGATCACGTTGCGCTTTACCTTCAGCGTGGGCGTCAGCTCGCCCTGCTCGAGCGAGAGGTCATGGTCGAGGATCGCGAACTTCTTGATCTGTTCGACCTGCGCATAGTTGGAGTTGGCGCGGTCGAGCTCGCGCTGGACGAGTTCGCGCACTTCGTCGGCGACCGCGAGCTGCGCCAGGTCATCCGAGAGTCCGTTCTCCTGTGCCCACGGCACGATCTCCTCGGGGTCGAGGGTGATCAGCGCGACCGGATACGGCCGGCGGTCGCCGTACATCACGGCATGCGAGATGAAGCGCGACTGCTTGAGGTCGTTCTCGATGTTCGCCGGAGTCAGGTTCTTGCCCCCGGCGGTGATGATGATGTCCTTCTTGCGCCCGGTGATCTTCAAGAAGCCGTCGTCGTCGAGCTCGCCGACGTCGCCGGTCTGCAGCCAGCCGTCCACGAACGTCTGCTCGGTCGCCTCGGGATTGAGCCAGTACTCGCTGAACACGTTAGGTCCGCGGACGAGGATCTCCTGGTCGTCGTCGGCGATCGTGATCTCGACGCCCGGCATCGGACGCCCGACCGTGCCGAACTTGAGCTTGTCGAGCGTGCATACCGTTCCGACCGCGGTCGTCTCGGTCATGCCCCAGCCTTCGAGCACGGGAACCCCGCACGCGTAGAAGAACTCGAGGATCTCGGCCGCGATCGGCGCGGCGCCGGTCACCGCCTGGATGATCTCGCCGCCGAACAGAGCCCGGACACGGGAGTAGAGACGCTCATCGGCGGCCTCGAAAGCCCGCGCCAGCTCGTCGGGCACGTCCTCGCCGGCACGGCGCCGACGGCGAACATCGACGCCGAGCTTGACTGCCTGCTCGAAGCCACCGCGGTCGCCGTCGGGGGACTGGTCGCGCATCTTGATCGCGGCCGTGTACAGCTTCTCGAAGATCCGCGGCACCGACGGCAGGTACGTGGGTCGCGTCTCGACCAGCTCCTCGATGATCCGCTTGGTGTCGCGGCCGTAGTAGATGATCATGCTGCCGAGGTCGTAGGACGCGAGCTGGGCGGTCAGCGCGAACGCGTGCGCGAGCGGCAGGTACAGGTAGGTCCGCTCGTCCGGCCCGACGAACTCCAGCTCCTGGACCATCTCGCAAACCGACATCGCGTTGCGCTGCGTGAGCACGACGCCCTTCGGCGGTCCGGTCGTGCCCGACGTGTAGATGATCGTGTACGGGTCCTCGGGCGCGACCGCCGACCGTCGCCGGGCGAGCTCGTCGCGATCACCGCCGGTCCCGCGCTCGCGCAGCTGCGCGAGCGACAGATCGCCAGCGTCGGGCTCGATTCCGATCTTGTGCGCCAGCTCGGGCAGCTCGCTCGCGACCTCGTCGATCTTCGCCCGCTGCTGCGAGTTCTCGCAGAACACCGCCCGGGCGCCGGAGTTGCCGAGCACCCATTGGCACTCGCGGGGGGAGTTGGTGGGGTAGACCGGCACCACGACCGCGCCGGCGGCGGTGATCCCATAGCTCGCCAGCGTCCATTCCAAGCGCGTGTCGGCGAGGATCGCGACCCGGTCACCGGGCGCGATCCCGAGCTCGGCCAGCCCCAGCGCCACCTCTTCGATCGCGGCCCCGGCCTGTTCGTAGGTGAGCTCGCGCCATTCATCGTCGACCTTGTGACGCGCCGCCACGCGCTGCCCGAATCGCTCGGCGGCGGCGCCCGCAAGTGCCGCCACAGTCGCGTGCATGCTGGTGGAAGGGGTTGCCTCGCTCATCGCTCTCCTCGTCTCTAAGTGCAGCCCCGATCCTCGCACGTCTAACGTTGGCTGTTGCATGCAAAACGCGCGATCAGCAAGAATGGCCGCCCGATGAGGAGGGTCTGCCCGATCCCTGGGCATCCTCAACTCGAGCAAGGAGTGAGCCTTGGACATGCCTACCTTGATCGCCGCATCGACCGGCTGGGCGATCGGATTGGTGCTCGGCGTGATCGTCGTGATCGTGGCGGCCGCGATCGTGATCACAATCGTGGTACTTGCATCGAAGATCTCGGCTCAGGCTCGAACCGCGGTCGGCGGGGTCGAGAAGGTGCGCGAGCAGACCGATGCGCTCGACGGCGTCGGCCGGATCAACGACTCCGGGATTAGGATCCTGCACTCGGCGCGGGCCCTGCGGAAGGTGGCGGTGGGCAGATGATGCTGACGATCGCTTCCCTCTCCAACCATGGTGCCTGGGGCATCGCGCTGATCATCGGGCTCGTCGCGGCGCTCGCGGTCGCCGCGCTGCTGGTGCTTCTGATCCGGGCGGTAGACGACATCGAGCGCTCGGCGACGAGCCTGCTCGAGGTCGCCGGCAAGGTCGCCGGCAACACGGCCAACATCCCGCAGCTTCAGGCCACCGCGCCTGTACTCGCCGAGATCGTCGACGAAGCGGTGATCCAGGATGGGTACATGAACGCGCTCACCGACGGCTACCAGGTGCAGAGCCGGATGACTCATGCGGCCTCCGAATCGGCGAGCCCGGAAGGCGAGCGGAGGCCAGCATGAGCAGCTCGACAACGCTCACGATTCTCAGCGTCCTGCTGGCGATCGTGATCATCGCCGTACTGGCCGCGGCGCTGATCCGGGTCCGCATCAAGCTCGAGTCGACCTCGGAGAAGCTGGCGACGCTGGCCACGGCCCTCGCGGGCGTCGAGTCAGAGCACCTCAAGCCGCTCGAGCCGGCCGTCAAGGCAATCAACGCTCAGTTCGAGGTGATCACCGGCGCGCTGCCGGGGATCGCGGCGAAGGCGAAGGTCGTAGCGGAGAGGAGGCCGCAATGATCCTCGAGTGGATCGGTGCCCTGATCCTGCTGCTGGTCGTGCTGCCGATCGTCATCTACCTCCTGCGCGGAGTCCTGAACGCCGCCAACTCGATCGTCCCCAGCGTTGAATCGATCGCCGCCAGCGCGCACGCCGGCTCCACGGACCTCGATGCCGCCGCGCTGCTGCTCACGACGCAGGACCAGGTGATCAAGACAGTCGTGGCGGCCGCCGATTACGGTGGCTCGCTCGACGTGATCCTCGACGACGCGTGAAAGGGGCCTGAACGATGCCAGCAGCTGGAGTGGTGATCATCATCGCGGTCGTGCTGATCGTGGCGGCGGTCGTCTTCTACCTCGTGTCGGTGATCCTCGCGCTGCGCAAGATCACGTGCGGTCTCGACGAAGCGATCGCCGGCGTCGTCGGGATCATCGAAAAGAGCGCCCCGGTGGAGAGTGTGGTGACGACGATCAACCAGAACCTCGACGCGGGCGTTGACCTGCTCGAGGGCCTGCTGGTCACGAAAGCGGGCATGGACGATGCCGTCGGGCTGATCGACGGCCTCTACCCGGGCGCGGCGGCGGCCGGACTGCGCAACTTCCCCGAGAGCAGGGAAGTCAAGCCGCCGAGGATCGCCGAGGTCTACACCAAGGGCACGCTGACGCTCGCCCGGCTGGGACGCGAGGCGCCGATCGCGGCCGCATCCCCGAACGGCCCGGCGCTGCGCAACCCCGCCTACGGGAGCACCGCGGCTCGGGCGCTGTACCCGGAGATCCGTCAGACGAGACCCGAGCAGCTGCCACGCTCGCCGGTGATCGGCACCGATTCGCCGGTCCAGTACGACCCCACCGAGGAGGTCGGCGGGCCCCGCAAGCAGATGCCCGCGGCCTCTGAAAGGAGTGCAGGTGCAGACACCAGGCCCGTTTGAATACGAGCGCGCGACCAGCGTGCAGGGCGCAATCGCGTCCCTGGAGCGGGTCGGGCCGGGCGCGCGCGTGATCGCCGGCGGCCACAGCCTGCTGCCGATGATGAAGCTGCGCCTGGCAAACCCCGAGTACCTGATCGACATCAACGACATCGCCGAGATGGCTTACATCAACGAGCACGGCGATGAGCTTCGGATCGGCGCGATGTCGCGCCACGCCGACCTCGAGCACTCCGAGACGCTGTTCCGGCTATTCCCGGTGTTCCGGGACGCCGAACAGGTGATCGCCGATCCGGTCGTTCGCAACCGCGGCACGATCGGAGGCTCGCTCTGCCAGGCCGACGCCGCCGAGGACCTGAGCGCGGTCGCCACGGCGCTGCACGCGAAGCTCGTGATCACCGGCAGTGACGGCCAGCGGCTGGTGTCGATCGACGACTTTCATCTGGGGCCGTATATGACCGCGGTCGGCGACGCCGAGCTCCTGACCGAGATCCGGCTGCCGCTGCGTGAGGGCGCGGGCAGCGCGCACGAGAAGGTCGAGCGTCGCGCGGGGGATTGGGCGATCGCGGCGGCCTCGGCGGCCGTGTGGATCGAGGGCGGCACGATCGTCGACGCCGGCATCGGGCTCAGCGCCGTCGGTCCGACAACGATCCACGTCGACCGTGCCGTCGAGTTGCTGCGTGGGTCGAGGCCGTCCGACGAGCTGTTCTCGCAGGCGGGGGAGATCGCCGCCGCCGACTGCGCGCCGATCGCCGACGGCCGCGGGCCGGTCGACTACAAACGTCATCTCGCCGGGGTGCTCACGACCCGCGCGCTCCGTCGCGCGACCGCACGCGCTCTGCAACTAAAGGACACGGCACTGACATGAACGTCACGATCACGATCAACGGCCAGCCGGTCAGTCGCGACATCGAGCCGCGACTGCTGCTCGTGCACTTCATCCGCGAGACACCCGGCCTGACCGGCACGCACTGGGGCTGCGATACGTCCAACTGCGGCGCGTGCGTGGTGCTGCTCGACGACAAGCCCGTCAAGTCGTGCACGATCCTGGCGGCGATGTGCGAGGGCCACGAGGTCCAGACGGTCGAGTCACTGGAGCGCGACGGTCAGCTCGATCCGATCCAGCAGGGGTTCCACGAGAAGCACGCGCTGCACTGCGGCTTCTGCACTCCGGGGATGCTGATGACCGGCCGCGCGCTGCTCAACGACAATCCCGATCCCTCCGAGGACGAGATCCGGACCGCGATCTCCGGCGCGATCTGCCGTTGTACCGGCTATAAGAACATTGTGGCCGCAATCCGGTGGGCGGCCGAACACGAGGCCTCCAACCGGGCCGCCGAACCCGCTTCGACCCAGGAGATCTGATGGCGATCGCAGAGAACCTTCCGAGCCCGACCCACGAGCGGCCGATCGGGTTTGGCCGCCTCAAGCGCAAGGAGGACGCGCGTTTCATCCGCGGCAAGGGCACCTATCTCGACGACATCCGCCTGCCGGGGATGCTCCACGGCGCGGTACTGCGCAGTCCGTTTGCCCACGCCAAGATCCTCTCGATCGACACCTCCGCCGCGCTCGCATATCCCGGCGTCGCGGCCGTGATCACGGCCAAGGACCTCGAGACGCTCGGGCTCGCGTGGATGCCCACGATCTCCTACGACACGCAGGCCGTGCTCGCCGGCGACAAGGTCCGCTTCCAGGGCCAGGAGGTCGCGTTCGTGATCGCCGAGACCGAGTACATCGCGCGCGACGCGCTGGCGCTGATCGACGTCGAGTATGACCCGCTGCCGGCGGTCGTCAACGCCCGCAAGGCACTCGACCCCGACGCGCCGCTGATCCGCGATGACAAGGACGGTCAGCGCGACAACCTCGCCAGCCCGACCTGGGAGGCCGGCGACGAGCAGGCGACCGACCGCGCCTTCGCCGAGGCTGACACGGTCGTGACGCGCGACATCATCTACCCGCGCTGTCACCCGGCGCCGCTGGAGACCTGCGGGATGATCGCCGACTTCAACCCCGAGACCGGGCAGCTGGACATCTACAACGGCAACCAGGCGCCGAATGCGCACCGGACCGTCTATGCGCACGTGGCCGGCCTTGCCGAGCACATGATCCGGATCCGCTGCAACGACATCGGCGGCGGCTTCGGCAACAAGGTGCCGGTGTACCCCGGGTACGTGTGCGCGATCGCCGGCTCGATCGTCGCCGGCGTGCCGATCAAGTGGATCGAGGACCGGTCCGAGAACCTGATGTCGACGGGCTTTGCGCGCGACTACGTGATGCATTCCCAGATCTGCTCCAAGGACGGCAAGATCACCGGGCTGCGGGTCGACGTGATCGCCGATCACGGGGCGTTTGACTCGACCGCGCAGCCGACCAAGTTCCCAGCCGGCTTCTTCCACATCTGCTGCGGCTCATACGACCTGCAGGCTTCGCACGTCCGCGTCAAGGCGGTCTACACCAACAAGGCCCCGGGCGGCGTCGCGTACCGCTGCTCGTTCCGCATCACGGAGGCCGTGTACCTGGTGGAGCGGATGGTGTCGGCGCTCGCGACGGAGATGGGGGTCGACCCGATCGAGCTGCGCATGAACAGCTTCATCGCGCCCGAGCAGTTCCCGTACGAGACGACCACCGGCTGGACTTATGACTCGGGCAACTACGCCGAGACGATGAAGGTCGCGATGGAGATCGCCGGCTACGAGGAGCTGCGCCGCGAGCAGGCCGAGAAGCGCGCGCGGGGAGAGCTGATGGGGATCGGCGTCTCGTTCTTCACCGAGGGCGTCGGCGCCGGGCCGCGCAAGCACATGGACATCCTCGGCCTGGCGATGAACGACGGTGCCGACCTGCGGGTCCATCCGTCGGGCCAGGCGATGGTCTCGATCAGCGCCCAGACGCAGGGTCAGGGCCATGAGACGACGTTCGCGCAGATCGTCGCCGAGGAGCTCGGGATCCCGCCGGAGTCGATCCAGGTGCGCCACGGTGACACCGACCGGACTCCGTACGGGCTCGGCACCTACGGCAGCCGCTCGACGCCGGTCTCGGGGGCGGCGGTCGCCGTCGTCTCGCGCAAGGTGCGCGACAAGGCGCGGCTGATCGCGGCGACGATGCTCGAGACCAGCGCCGATGACCTCGCCTGGGAGAAGGGACGCTGGTACGTCAAGGGTGACCCTGAGCAGGGCGCGCTGATCGAGGAGATCGCCGAATACGCCTACAGCGGCCACCCGATGCCCGAGGGGATGGAGGGCGGCCTTGACGCCCAGGTGATCTACGACCCGCCCAACCTGACCTACCCGTACGGCGCCTACATCGCCGTCGTCGACATCGACCCCGACACCGCGGCGGTCACGGTAAGGCGGTTCATCGCCGTCGATGACTGCGGCGTACGGATCAACCCGATGATCGTCGACGGGCAGATCCACGGCGGCCTTGCGGAGGGGATCGGGATCGCGCTGATGGAGGTGATCACCTTCGACGAGGAGGGCAACTGCCTCAACGGCTCGTTCATGGAGTATCTGATCCCGACCGCGCTCGAATGCCCCGATTTCGAGCTCGGCGAGACGGTCACGCCCTGCCCGCACCACCCGCTCGGCGCCAAGGGCGTCGGCGAGTCGCCGAACGTCGGCTCACCGCCGGCGATCGTCAGCGCCGTGATCGACGCGCTGCACGAGACCCACGGAGTCGACCACATCGACATGCCATGCACGCCGGCGCGGGTGTGGGCCGCGATGCAGGGTCGGCCCGAACCGCCCCAATGACCCATACGACGGGAGACGCGGAGAGCGAGGTCCGCGCTCTCGTCCCGGACGTCGAGACGTTGGCAGCCCGCCTCGCGGCTGCCGACTACCTCGTCGATGAGGCGCTCGCGACGTCGATCTTCCTGGCCCTGCGCCTACCCCAGCCGTTGCTGCTCGAGGGCGAGGCGGGGGTCGGCAAGACCGAGGCCGCCAAGGCGCTGGCGCTCGTCCTCGACACGCCGCTGGTGCGGCTGCAGTGCTACGAGGGCATCGACGCGGCCGAGGCGCTGTATGAGTGGAATTACCCGCGGCAGCTGCTGTCGATCCGGCTCGCCGAAGTGCGCGGCACCGACCTCGCCGAATCCGATCTGTTCGGGCGCGAGTACCTCAACCGCAGGCCGCTCCTGCGCGCGCTCGAGCATCCGGGTCCCCGTCCCGCCGTGCTGCTGATCGACGAGATCGACCGCGCCGACGACGACTTCGAGGCGTTCCTGCTCGAGCTGCTCGCCGAGGCCGCGGTCACGATCCCTGAGCTCGGGACGATCAGAGCGACCCATCCCCCGATCATCGTCCTGACCTCGAACCGTACGCGGGACCTGCATGACGCCGTCAAGCGGCGCTGCCTCTATCAGTGGATCGATTACCCGAGCCCGTCGCGCGAGGTCGAGATCGTCTGCCGTCGGGTCAAGGATGCGTCGCAGACGCTCGCCGTCCAGGTGGCGGATGCGGTCGCGCGGATGCGCGAGTCCGATATCCAGAAGCCGCCCGGGATCGCCGAGGCGATCGACTGGCTCGCGGCGCTGAGCACGCTCGGCGTGCAGCGCCTTGACGCGCCCGCAATCGAGCGCACGCTCGGCTCGGTTCTCAAATACCGCGAGGACCAGGAGACGGTCCGCGCGAGCGGGCTCGAGCAGCTCGTCGGGGACGCGGGAGGCGGGCGGTGAAGGTCGAGACGATCGAGCTGCCCCTGCCGCAGACCGCGGCGGCGTTCGAGCGCCGGCTGCGCGAAGCCGGGCTGCCGGTCGGCCCCGAGCGCGCGGCGCGGTTCGCGGATGCCCTCTCTGCCGTGCAGCCGATCTCGCGCCGGCGCCTGTACTGGACTGCCCGGGCCGTGTTCGTCTCGGACCGAACCCAGGTACGGGCGTTCGATGCGGTCTTCGCCGACGTGTTCGGCTCCCGCCACGAGCCCAAAGCCTTCGACGAGACCGGCACGCTGTCGACCGAGGCGGCGCCGCCCGACGCGCGGCCGCCCAGCGAGCGCCCGGACGACCTGGCCGCCGAGACGGAGTCCGGCGCCTCGGCCAGCCTGCCTCGCCGGCGGCGCCAAGGCACGGAGCCCGACAGCGATGCGGCCCCCGTCCCCGCGCCGTCGCCAGCGACGAGGAGGTCCTGCGCGCCAAGCGCTTTGACGCGCTCGAGCCCGATGAGCTAAGGCAGTTGCACCGGCTCATGAGCCAGCTCTCGCTCGCGACGCCGTACCGGCTGACGCGCCGGGCCGAGCGCCGCCGCCATGGCCGCCGGATCGACGTCCGGCGCACCCTGCGGGGCAGCATGCGAACCGGGGGCGATCCGATCCGGCTGGCACGGCGCGAGCGGCGGATCATCCGGCGCCGGATCGTGCTGCTGTGCGACATCTCGGGATCGATGGAGCCCTACGCGCGCGCATATCTGCAGTTCCTCGTCTGCGCTGCCGGCGCCGGACCACGCGCGG
Source organism: uncultured Solirubrobacterales bacterium (assembly GCA_963788005.1). Classification (GTDB taxonomy): domain Bacteria; phylum Actinomycetota; class Thermoleophilia; order Solirubrobacterales; family Solirubrobacteraceae; genus Palsa-465. The sequence goes on from CAWBFH010000013.1 coordinate 53,918, forward strand.
AGGCGTTTGTCTTCGCCACGCGGCTGACGCGTTTGACGCGCGCGCTTGCCTCGCGCAATCCCGATCGCGCGATCGAGCGAGCGGCGGCGGCGGCCCCCGACTGGTCGAGCGGCACGCGGATCGGCGATGCGCTGAAGGAGTTCAACGATCGCCACGGCCGGCGCGGGATGGCCCGCGGAGCCGTGGTCGTGATCCTGTCCGACGGCTGGGAGCGCGGCGATCCGGGCCTCGTCGGCCGCGAGATGGAGCGCCTGCGCCGGCTCGCCTACCGGATCGTGTGGGTAAACCCACGGGCCGCCGCGGCCGGCTTCTCACCGCGCGCGGGCGGGATGGCGGCGGCGCTCCCGTTCTGCGATGCGCTCGTCAGCGGCCACACGCTCGAGGCGCTCGAGGCCGTCGCCGACGAGATCTCAGCGGTGCGTGGCAATGACGGTGAGCACCACGGCGCGACCGTCGATGAACCCGATGAGGGCGAGACGTGGGCGAGCGCGACCCCGGTCCCCGGTAGCTCGGTGGCGATGCCCAGCGGCTACGGGCCGAGTCGCGGCCGCACAACGCCCGGATGGGGGTTGGGGCAGTGAGCTCCGAGCAACAACAGCAGCAGCCGAAGATCTGTATCTACCCGGGCTGTGACCGTCCCGCGGTCCCGCCCCATCCGCTCGGCGGGCCGCAGCCGGCGTTCTGCGACCTGGAGGAGCACAACGCGCTCACCGCCCATCAGGAGCGCGAGCGGCTCGAGCGCGAGTCCGGGAGTTCGTCAAACCAGTGAGGAGGTTCAGAGATGGCCGACGAGGCCTATAGGGCGGTCTTTCTGCGCGTTCACCCGACCGGCAAGATGGTCCTCAGCCTGACTACCGTGGCAGATGGAAACGAGGCGCGCTACGCGCAACTCGTCGCCGATGAGCTCGGGGTCCCGGCGCTCGACGTCAAGGTCGTGCCCGCCGACGCGGACAGATTCGGAGTCGGACACGGCTACAACGAGAGTCCCTCCGCGGGGAGCGCGACCGCGGTCACCAGCGCCGCCGGCAAGATCCGCGACAAGGCCCAGCAGCTGGCCGGGATGGCGCTCGAAGCCCCGGCGGAGGGCCTGATCTGGGACGACGGTGCATTCTCGGCTTCAGCCGACGCCACCGAGGTCAGGACGATCGCCGACCTCGCGCTCTACGCGCACGGGACCGGCGCGCTCCCGCCCGGAGTCGAGGGCGGGCTCGACGCTCAGACCGTCTACCGCGATTAGCCGCTCGATGAACGGACCGGGTAAGCCCGCCCCGAGCGCCGCAGGCGCTCAGCCGGACGGCAGCTCGGCGCCGAACTCGACCTCGACTTCGTCGGCGACCTTCAGCGCGCCGAACAGCGCCGAGTACGGCTTGATGCCCCAGTCGCTCTGGGTGAGCTTGGCCGACCCCGTCAGGTGGCCGTCGCCTCCGGTCTGCAGCGTGAACGAGACCGGCGCCGTTTTGCCGAGCAGCTTGAGGTCGCCGCGAACCTTCAGCGGCCCGCCGTTGCCGTCCACCTGCACGTCGGTGGAGCGGAACTCGATCGCCGATCCCATCAGGATCTCCTCATCGATCGTCTGGCGGATCCCGTCCTTGTCGCTGTCACCGAGCGTCATCATCCCGCCGGTGCCTTCGAGCACCCGCATCGACTTCGCGTCGGCGCTGAGCGACATCCGCGTCTGGGCCGGCTCCTCGGCGGCGTCGATCGTCGCCTTCCAATCCGTCACTTCGATCAGCAGATCGTGGCCTGCCTTTGCCGCGCCACCGCGGCGGCCGGTTCGGATCCGAAGCGTCCCGTTCTCTGGTCCCAGCTCATACGTGCCCGGCTCGATCGACATTCAGCATCTCCACATCGACTGTTTGCCCTCAGAACATACCTACGAAAGGAACGCCAAACGTGGTTGAGCTTGACCACCCGTTCACGTCATCCAAGCCGATCGACGAGGCCTGGGCCTCGATCCTTGACCTCGACCGGCTGGTCCCCTGTGTCCAGGGAGGGAAGGTCATCGAACGGACCGGCCCGGACTCGGTCAAAGCCGAGATCCTCGTCAAGATGGGCGCGATGTCGATGAGGTTCACCGGCACGGTGGCGATCATCGAGCGCGATGACGCGGATCACCGCGCGGTCATGCAGGTCAAGTCGCGCGAGGCGGGCGGGCAGGGATACGCCAACGCCGACGTGACGTTCACGCTCGCCGACGGTGGCGGCACCGTTCACACCGCCGCCCAGATCACCGGGAAGGCGGCCTCGATGGGCGAGGGCGTCGTCTCCAGCGTGCTCGACGCGCTGATCAAAGACTTCACCGGCAAGCTCGCGACGCTCTGAGGCCCGTCGATGACGCAGCCGCGGACAATGCGGGAGGTGGGGCCGGGCGAGACGCCGGTCGACGGTGGCACCGCGGTACAGGATCATGTCGACCGCCCGGTCTTCAGCGGCAACGGCCAGTTCGACTACGTGTGCGTCAAGTGCGGCAATCTGCTCGCGTCCGGGATGGATCCCGAGTACATGACCCGCCGGGTGCGGATCCGCTGCGGGCGCTGCCAGACCGTCAACATCGCCGCCGAGAACCCGGTTACGCAGGCACGGCGTCCACGGGAGCGCACCTGACGCGACACGTCGCGCGCGCTGTCGGCTACCTGCGCCGCTCGAACAATCGTTGAGCACGATTGGTCAAGGTTTGACCGCGCGGTCGGTACGCTCGATGATTGCTGCAGGAAGGAGCAATTCATGATCAGAGGAAAGCTCGCAGCCAAGGTCGCTCAGCTCACCACCGACAGGGTGCCGTTCGTCCTGGCGACCGTAGTCCGTGCCCGCCGTCCGGCCAGCGTTCGCCCCGGCGCCACCGCGGTCGTTCTCACCGACGGCACGATCGAGGGGTTCGTCGGCGGTCAGTGCGCCGAGTCATCGGTCCGGCTCTACTCGCTGCGGGCACTCGAGACCGGCGAGGCGCTGCTCCTGCGCCTGATCCCGGGCGTCGATGGAGGCGAAGAGCAAAGTGATGGGATGGATGGCGCGATCGTCGAGCACAACCCCTGCCTCAGTGGCGGGGCGCTCGAGATCTTCATCGAGCCGCAGCTTCCGCCCGCGCGGATGGTGATCATCGGCACCTCCCCGGTCGCCCGGGCTCTCGAAGAGCTAGCGGCCGTAGCCGGGTACGAGGTGCAAGCCGGCGAAGAGGCTCAAGACGCGGAGATTCTCGGCACGACGGCGGTCGTGGTCGCCTCGCACGGCAACGGCGAGGAGGACGCCCTCACCGCCGCGCTCTCGGCCGGCGTGCCCTACGTTGCCCTGGTCGCGAGTATCAAGCGCGGCGAGGCCGTGCGCGCGTCCCTCGATCTGCCGTCCGAGCTGGCGGCCCAGCTTCACACGCCCGCCGGCGTCGACATCGGCGCCGAGTCCCCGGAGGAAATCGCGGTCTCGATTCTCGCTGAGCTGATCGTCGAGCTGCGCGCCAACCCGGCGTCCGACCAGCTCGAGCCCGACTCCGGCCGCGAGGACGTCGACCGCCAGGACGCCGATCGCGAACGGTCGTCGAAGAAGAAGGACAAGAAGGGCCACGGCCACTCCGACCACGCCGGGACCAACGGCCATTCGGAGATCGCCGTCGCCCACGGCCATGCGGAGCACGAGTCCGCCGCCGAAGAGCCGGCGGAGCATGCCTACGGCTTTGCTCCCGCGCTGCTGGCGGACCCTGTCGATGCTCCCGCCGGGTCGGAGGTTGACGGCGAGCCCGGCGTCGCGATCGATCCGGTGTGCGGGATGAAGGTGGCCGCGAGCGAGTCGACCCAGCACCTTGACGTCGCGGGCGTACGAGTCTACTTCTGCGGGACCGGCTGCCGGGTCGCATACGCCTCGCAGCATCCCGACGACGCAAGCCACTAGCGCTCACCTAAGCGCTTGCCGGCGGCTCGCCGAGCGCAGCTCGAAACCGGCTCGCATCCGTCCCGATCCCCTGTGTGCTTAGTTTTTCTAAATTGAGGTAGAACAGGCGCATGGGGGTGGGGGCGCCTCCCTCGTTCCGGCGGCAGTCAATCAAGTTGACAGTCGCCGGAACGCCGTTCGGCGTCGTGTGCGCCGGGTTGGTTGTTGAGTAAAGCCGGTGTTGCCGACATGCCGAAGGCAGCCTGGGGAGAAAGTTCCCCTGCACCTTTGGACCAAATACGTACCCAAAGCTGATTGGTTTTGTACACGCGGGGTACGGTCTGTCCGATGCACTGGTTAGGCCGCCGGTCTGTTCTGGGAGTTACCGCGATCATCATCGCGTTAGCCGTGTGCCTATTTGCTGCGGCAAGCGCCTCCGCATCCGGTCCCTCGTCGCTTGTCTCGGGTGTCGGTGGAACGGTGAGTTCGGTAACTGGGGCGGTCTCTTCGGCTACTGCGCCCGTCACGAACGCGGTCACGAATGCCGCACAGCCAGGTGCTTCATCGAGTTCGTCCTCGTCCGCGCCGAGCACTGCGCCGTCATCGACGCCCGCTCCTGCATCGACGGCGGCTCCTGCATCTGCGGCCGCTCCGGCGTCCGCCGCGGCTCCGGCGTCGGCCCCGGCTCCGGCGTCGGCCCCCGCTCCTGCATCGACGGCCGCTCCGGCATCGGCCGCCGCTCCGGCGTCGGCCCCCGCTCCTGCATCGGCGCCAGCTCCGTCGGCGAGTCCGGCCGGCAGCTCGCCGACCTCAGCGACAGCGTCGTCGAGCACGCCTGCATCGGCGCCAGCCCCGGCGAGCCAGCCAGCGGCTGCCGCGCCGGCTGCGGCCGCGATGTCACGGCGCCTGCCACGCAAGCGGTCACATCGGCGGCAAGCACGGTAGCGACGGCCGCCGCCCCGGCGACGCAAGCAGTGACGTCGGCAGCGAACACGGTGACGAAGACTGTGGCGCCCGCGACGCAGGCAGCGGCATCGACAGTAAACACCGCACCGAAGACTGCTTCCCCGGCTACGCAGGCGGCGGCACCGACAGCGAGCACGTCAGCAAACAACGCAGCTTCCGCGACTCAGGCGGCGACTACAGCAGCGAATGCCACTACCCCCGCGACGCAGGCCGCCACTTCCGCAGCGAACACGGTGGCGACCGCTACGGCCCCTGCGACGGAGGCCGCCACTTCCGCTGCGAACGCGGCGACGAGCGCGACGGTCCCGGTGGTACAGGCCGCCACATCCGCATCGAACACTGTGGCGACCAGTTCGGCCCCTGTGACGCAGGCCGCGACCTCCGCGGCGAACACCGTGACCAGCGCGACGGCCCCCGTGACGCAGGCAGCCACGTCGACATCGAACGCCGGGACGACGGATACAGCCCCCGTGTCGCAGGCTGCGACCGGCGTGGCGAACACGGTAACGGGCGTTACGGCCCCGGTGACACAGGCTGGGACCTCGGCGGCGGACACCGTGACGAGCGCTACCGCTCCCATGACGCAGGCTGGCATCTCGGCGGCGAGCAAGGTGATGAGCGCTACCGCTCCTTCGACGCAGGCCGCGACCTCAGCGGCGAACACGGTGACGAGCGCTACCGCTCCCGTGACGCAGGCCGCGACCTCCGCGGCGAATACGGTGACTACCGCTACCGCTACCGCTCCCGTGACGCAGGCCGCGACCTCCGCGGCGAATACGGTGACGAGCGCTACGGCCCCCGTGACGCAGGCCGCCACGTCGGCAGCGAACACGGTGACGAGCGCTACGGCCCCCGTGACGCAGGCCGCGACGTCCGCAGCGAACACCGTGACGAGCGTTACGGCCTCCCGTGACGCAGGCCGCGACCTCCGCAGCGAACACCATGACGAGCGTTACGGCCCCCGTGACGCAGGCAGCCACGTCGGCAGCGAACACGGTGATCAGCACCACCGGCCCTGCGATGCAGGCTGCCGCAGCGACGACGAAGGCGATCGCCAGCCCCATAGCTCCACTCGCAACGACGGGCACGAGCGCAGTGACAATGGCTACCAAGACGCTGGCTCCGGTCACGAGCGCGCTGGCTCCGGTGACGAGTGCGCTGGCTCCGGTGACGAGTGCGGTGGCTCCGGTGACGAGTGCGCTGGCTCCGGTGACGAGTGCACTCGCGCCGGTGACGAGCGCACTGACGCCGGTCACGAGCGCACTGACGCCGGTCACGAGCGCGCTGGCTCCGGTGACGAGTGCGCTGGCTCCGGTGACGAGCGCGCTGGCTCCGGTGACGAGCGCACTGGCTCCGATGACGAGCGCGCTGGCGCCGGTCACGAGCGCGCTGGCGCCGGTGACGAGTGCGCTGGCTCCGGTCACGAGTGCGCTGGCTCCGGTCACGAGCGCGTTGGCTCCGGTGACGAGCGCGCTGGCTCCCGTGACGAGCGCGTTGGCTCCGGTGACGAGTGCGTTGGCCCGGTGACGAGTGCGCTGGCTCCGTGCTCGCGCCGGTCACGAGCGCGTTGGCGCCGGTGACGAGTGCGTTGGCTCCGGTCACGAGTGCGTTGGCGCCGGTGACGAGTGCGCTGGCTCCGGTGACGAGCGCGTTGGCTCCGGTGACGAGCGCGTTGGCTCCGGTGACGAGCGCGTTGGCTCCGGTGACGAGCGCGTTGGCTCCGGTGACGAGCGCGCTGGCTCCGGTCGTCGAGCGGGCTGGCTCCGGTGACGAGTGGGCTGGCTCCGGTGACGAGCGGTCTGGCGCCGGTGACGAGCGTGTTTCCGGTGCCGCGTGTACCCGGGACCGGCGTGGGGTCGGGCACCGCATCTGGTGCAGCCGTGCCGGCGACGGCGGGCGCGGGGGCTGCGGCGGCGTTGGTGGTGTCTTCGGCGGGGGCGTCGATTTCGGGCGCCACCCCGGCGGCGCGATCTGTGGGTGGCGGTCGGGTGGGCGCTGGTGTGCCGTCTTGGTGGCGTGGGCGTGGGCTTTCGGGCCGGGCGGTTAGCTCGGTGATCTTCGGGTCGCGGCGGAGCGCGCTCTCGGGGAGCTGGGTTGTGAGCTCCCCGGGTCAGTTCGGGTCCGCGTCGGGTTTGAGTGATGGTTTGGCGGGCGCCCGGGGTTCGCGGTCGGGTGGTTTGCGGTCGGGTTCTGTGGCGCCGGGTTTGTCGGTTCCGGGTTCTGGGATGGCGCAGCCTGGTGCTGGTGGTGGGTCGGCTGCTGGTGGTGGTTCGGGGTTCTTCTTTTTTGGTGTGGCGGCGTTGTTGTCGTTGGCGGCTTTGTTTGTTCCGCGTGTGCTTCGCGTGCTGCGGATCTTCTGGGCTTCGCGCGCGCCGTCTCCGTTCTCGTTGTTGCTAGAGCGGCCTGGCTAGGGCCGGAGTCGTACTCCAGCGCGTCCGGGCACGTGTGTGTCGGGACGCGGTTCGCATCTAGCTAATCGCAACTTAGGAGAACGACTCATGTCACGCTCTTTGTGGGCGTTGACGAGGCAGCACGCGCCTGCCGGCGCCGATCGGCCCGGCAGGACCGAGCGAGGATCTTGTTCGCTCGTGGTCGTGGCTTCGTCAGCCAGGCAGTACTTGTTGATGGTTTTGGTGATGGCCGGGCTTGCGGGGCTCGCCGTGGTGCCTTCCTCGGCACTGGCAGCGAGTGGCTCGCATGCCGATCACGCGGCCGGGGGCGTTTCGGCGTCGGCGCGGCCGCACAGACTGATGGTGTTGGCGTTCGGTTCGGGGTATGGGAGTCCGACGGGCTCCCGGCGGGTCCGCGCTTTGCAGCATCGCCTCGCGCGCGCCGGGTTTGTGCCGGGTCCGTTTGACGGGCGTTACGGCCAGCTGACGCGGGCGGCGGTGATGCGTTTTCAGGCGGCGCGTGGGCTGGTGGTCGACGGGATCGCGGGTCCGATCACGCTCGGGGTGCTCGGGATCCATGGTCGGGTGCTGTATCCCGGCTCCGGTTACAGCGGGAATGGTTTGACCCGGGTTCGCGGCTTCAGCGCCGCCTGCGCCGAGCGGGGTTCTCGCCCGGGCCGGTCGACGGTCGCTACGGGCCGCTGACCGAGGCGGCGGTAGCTCGGTTTCAAGCCGCGCACGGACTGACCGCGAGCGGGATCGCCGGCCCGGTCACGCTCGCCCGGCTAGCACGGCGAGCACGCGCGTCACGGTAACCCAGCTGCAGGTCACGCGCAGCACCCAGCACGAACAGGACACAAGCAGCCCAGCACGGCCAAGCCAACGGGCACGGCCAAGCCGCACAGTACGTCTAACCCGAAGGGCACGGCCAAGCCGGCGGGTCACCCCAAGCACGCTCCAGCACGCAGGCCGGCACCCACAAGGCACCGGCTAGCAGTCAGCCGTCAAGCAACCCAACACCGTCGACGAGCAGCAGTTCATCGAGCTCGCCGTCTATCGGACTGGTGCTCCTGATCCTCGCGCTCGGGGTACTGCTCGGCGTCGCGGGGTCATGGCTGGTCCACAGCCTGCGCGGCTCGGGCTCTCGCGAGCCAAAGGACCCGGACACCGTCACCGGCCCAGCCGACGCGGCGGACGAGCCGGCGACGTGCCGGCCCGCGACGCGGAGCCGGCGCCTGCGCCGGCCCGTGATGAGGAGCCGGCTGTGCCGGCCCGTGACGCTGAGCCGGTGGCTGTGCCGGCCCGCGATGAGGAGCCGGCGATTGTGCCGGCCCGCGATGAGGAGCCGGTGGTTATGCCGGCCCGTGATGAGGAGCCCGCAGTCGTGCCGGTCGGTCTGACGCGCGGTCAGACGATGACTCAGGAGCTGGATGCGCCGGCAGGTATGGAGACTGGGCCGGAGTGGATGAATGATTCTGATCGCGCGTTCGCGCACGCGTCATGGCTGAGCGAGCACGGCGATCAGGCGGGCGCGGTCACCGCGTATGAGCGCGCGGACGAGCTCGGTCACGCGGGTGCCGCGGTGAACCTCGGCGTCTTGTCTGAGGAGCAGGGCGACGTCGCGTCCGCCGATCAGTGGTATCGCCGTGCCGATCAGGTCGGCGACCCGAACGGGTCGTTCAATCTCGCGGTGCTGCTCTGGGAGCAGGGCAGGGCAGACGAGGCGAAGGCGGCGTTTGAGCGCGCCGACCGTCTTGGACACACCGCCGCGCCCACCAATCTCGGGGTGATCCTCGAGGAACACGGCAACGCCAAGGCGGCACAGGAGTGCTATCGCCGCGCCGACGAGCGCGGAGATGCACACGGCGCGTTTAACCTGGCTGCGCTGCTGGAGGAGACCGGAGATCACGTCGGCGCGCTCCGCGCGTACCGCCGGGCAAGCCGCCGGGGTAACCCCGAGATCGCCGAGATGGCACGCGCGGCGGCAGCCGACCTCAGCCGACTGACGACCAGCCCGGCGACCCCAGGGCCAGACGCGGGCGCGAACGGGGGTGGATCATGAGCACCCCGAACGGCACCTGGCCCCAGGAGCAATCGCCGATCCGGTCACCGCCGGACTCGATGATCGCCCATTGCGGGTACTGGTCGCCGACTACGACGGACTCGCCCGGGCGATGATGCGCGCCGCGCTCAACGACTGCGACAGGATCGCGATCGTGCTCAGCGCCGCCGACAGCCGCGAAACAGTACAGCTCGCACGCTACTACCGCCCCACCGTGCTCGTGACAGAGCTCGACATACCACCCACAGGCGCGACCGACCTGATCACCCAGGTGCTCGCCGTCTCGCCCACCACCCGAATCCTGACCATCTCAGCCGGCGACCCGCGCGCAGCCCTAAAAACGCTACGCGCCGGCGCCGTCGGCCACATCGCCAAAGAAACCGACCCCGAACAACTCGCCCAGATCGTCCAACGCGTCGCCGACGGCGAACCAATCATCCCCACCCAACTACTCACAGCACTACTCCAACTCATCAGAGAAATACCCGACGGCGGCTGGCGACCCCTCCACAGCCGCCTCACCACCCGCGAATGGGAAATCATCGAACTACTCGAAAAAGGAGCCAGCACCCACCAGATCGCCGACCAACTCGTCCTCTCACCAACCACCATCTACAGCCACATCAAAAGCGTCCTAAGAAAACTCGACGTCCACAACCGCCACGACGCCATCATCGCAGCCAAACAACTACGCAAACACGAAACCAAACAAACAACAGACTCCCCAGACGCTCACCGCGACACCGCCAACCGCACGACCCCAACGCCTCTAGGAGGTTCACCACGCCGTGAACGCTGTCGAGTGCCCACAACAACCCGCGAGGAGCCGAACCCCCACATCTACCAAACGCGGAACATAGTTGATCAAGCATGCTCGGCGAGCGCCGACGGCGGCGTCGATGGGGAGAAAAAACCCCGTCGTGCTTCGGGCCGGTTCCCCAGCCTGGGCATGAACTTGCATGCAGACTTTGGAAGCCGCTGGAGCGAGCCAATCACATACCCGAGTTGGCTCGCATCGGGCCCGAGCAGCCGATCAGTCAAAGAACGGCAACTCAGGCGTCACGGGTTGGCCCTCGAAGACGGGGCCAGCCCCGGGGGCGACGTAAGGGGGCGAATGCAGGCGGGGTGGCCAACGGATTGGTCACGCCGCCTGTACTTATCCCGCGGTAGGCCGCCCCCGGTCAGCTCGCCAGTTCGGCGTGGACCGGATCCGCCGGGCGCGGAAGCTTCAGTTGCGCGAGTTCGCGCTCGAAGCGCGCCCTTGCCTCCGCGCGCGCATCCCACTCGCCGACCGCCTGGACGTCGTAGTAGGCGCCCAGGATCACGAGCGCCGGCGTGAACTCGTCATGCTCCTCGATGAACCAGTTCGGTGGATGCTGGTCTTGCCGTGCAAACGCCGCGACCTTCCGGTAGCCGGCGGGCGGCGGACCCTTGAGATCTGAGAGCGAGGGCATCAACGGTCCATAGGCAGCTGTGACCTTGACTCGAAACGGCATGTACGACGCTATGCGAGAGAGCGGCTCTGGACAAATAAATCCCCGCCGGCGCTTTGGGATCGGGTGAGATGTCCTTGGCGCCGGCGGGGTTTAGGGGCGCGCGGAATCGTAGGTATCCGGCCGCCTCTCGACCATCGCACGATTGAGGTAATTGCCGAAGACGGCCGTAAGTTTGCGGTCGCAGCGGCGCTTGACCGAGGAGCGCGCCCGGCAGGATTTGAACCTGCGACCTTCCGCTCCGGAGGCGGACGCTCTATCCCCTGAGCTACGGGCGCTCGAGATCGGGGAAGATCATGGGCAGCTTAGTGGAGATCGCAATCGTCTCGGACACGCACATGCCGCGCGGCGGCCGGCGGCTCCCGGACGGGTGCGTCGCGCGGCTGCGCCGGGCAGACCTGATCGTGCATGCCGGTGACCTGTGCACGCTCGCGCTGCTGAGCGAGCTGCGAGAGCACGGTGAGGTGGTTGCCGTGCAGGGCAACGTCGACGACGCGGCGGTCAGGGCTGTGCTGCCGCTCGCCGCGACGGTGGAGGCCGACGGCCGCCGGCTCGCGGTGATCCATGACGCGGGCGCTTCCCGGGGCCGGCTGCAGCGGATGCGGCGCAGCTTTCCGGAGGCCGACGCGGTCGTCTTTGGCCACTCGCATATCCCGCTGCACGAAACCGACGACGACGGGTTTCAGATCTTTAATCCGGGCAGCCCGACCGAGCGCCGGCGCGCGCCGCACCACACGATGGGCGTCGCGACCGTGGACGGCGGCCGGCTCACGTTCGAGCTCGTACTGCTCGACTGACAGACTGACCCGGCAATGGACCTGTCGATCTTCTTCGCCGGCACCGGGGGCTCGGTTCCCACCGCACGCCGCGGGCTGCCGGCGACCCTCGTGCGCCGCGGCGGTGACCGCATCCTGTTCGACTGCGGGGAGGGCACCCAGCGCCAGCTCGTCCGCTCGGCCGGGCTGATCGAGCTGACCGAGATCTTCCTGACGCACTTTCACACCGACCACTGGCTCGGCCTGCCGGGGATGCTCAAGACCTTCGACCTCCGAGGGCGTGACCGGCCGCTGACGATCTACGGACCGCCCGGAGTCCAGGCCCTGATCGCGCTTGTGCTGCGGATGGGCGGGCGCGTCAACTACCAGCTCGACGTCGTCGAACTCGAGGGCGGTGACGTGCTCGACCGCGACGGCTACCGGATCGCCCCCGTGCCCGTCTCCCACCGCGGGCCGGCGTTCGGCTACGTCCTGTTCGAGGATGAGCGGCCGGGCGTATTCGACCCGCAGGCCGCCCGGCGCCTCGGCCTCGAGGAGGGCCCTGAGTTCGGGCGCATCCAGCGGGGCGAGACGGTCCGCGGCGTGACGCCCGAGCAGGTGCTCGGCCCGTCACGTCCGGGGCGCAAGATCGTCCTCTCCGGGGACACGTCGCCGTGCGAGGCGCTGCGGGTCGCCGCCCACCGGGCCGACGTGCTCGTCCACGAGGCCACGTTCGCCGAGGAGGAGCGCGCCCGCGCGGTGGAGACGGGCCACTCGACGGCGGCCGGGGCGGCGACGCTCGCGCGCGACGCGGAGGTGAGCCTGCTCGCCCTGATCCACCTCTCGACCCGCCATCCGGTCGGGCTCCTGCGTGACGAGGCCCGCGCCGTGTTCGCCGATACGGTCGTCCCGCGTGACTTCGACACGCTCGAGATCCCGCTGCCCGAGCGCGGCAAGCCGAGGCTCGTGCGTTGGGACGCGACCCGGGTGCCGATCGAAGAGCAGCCGGCGCCCGCCGAGACCGCTTCGTGACGCCGCTGATCCCGGAGCGGCACGAACGGGTGACCTCCGCCACCGGTGCTAGGCTGCTCAGCGCAAACCTGAAGCCCCTTTAACCCGGTCCCGCGAGGCCAGGAAGGAGCAAGTTGCAAGCCGCCACGGTCGTACTCGATCGCGATGACATGCGCCGCACGCTCGTGCGGATCGCTCACGAGATCGTCGAGAAGAATCCCGACGGACAGGTCGCGATCGTCGGCATCCATCGCCGTGGCGCGTACCTGGCCGAACGACTGCACGTGCTGATCGGCGAGCTGCTCGAGTGCTCGGTGCCGCTCGGCTCGGTCGACATCTCGTTCTACCGCGACGATCTGAACTTCCGCCCCAGCGCGCCGGTCGTCCATGCGACGCAGCTCGACTTCCCGGTTGACGGGCGCACGATCGTGATCGTCGACGACGTGCTCTACACGGGCCGCACCGCACGGTCGGCGATCGACGAGATCTTCGACTTCGGGCGCCCGGCCCGGGTGCAGCTTGCGGCACTCGTCGATCGTGGCCACCGCGAGCTTCCGATCCGCCCCGACTACGTCGGCAAGAACATCCCGACCTCCCAGGACCAGCGCGTCAACGTCCGCGTGGAAGAGGTCGACGGGGTCGACGAGGTCACGATCGGCCCCGCCAACGAAACGAGGATCAAGGCAGCATGAGCGTCCACAGGATTCGCCACCTGATCTCGATCGATGATCTCGACCGTGGCGCAATCGAGCGGATCCTCGACCGCGCCGAGTCATTCGCCGAGGTCTCGGGAAGGGAGATCAAGAAGGTTCCCGCGCTGCGCGGGCGGACGATCGTCAACCTCTTCTATGAGGCCAGCACCCGCACGAGCTCGAGCTTCGAGCTCGCCGCCAAGCGCCTCAGCGCCGACGTCGTCAGCGTCCGCTCGGCCGGTTCGAGCGTCGACAAGGGCGAGTCACTCAAGGACACGGTGCAGACGCTGTCGGCGTATGACCCGGCCGCGATCGTGATCCGCTCGCCGTACGCCGGTGCAGCCCAGCTGGTCGCCGGCTGGACCTCGGCCGCCGTCGTCAACGCCGGCGACGGCAAGCACGAGCACCCCACGCAGGCGCTGCTCGACGTGTTCACGCTCCGCCGGCGCCTGCAATCGCTCGACGACGTCAACATCTGGATCGTCGGTGACGTGCTGCACTCCCGGGTCGCGCGCTCGGACATCCTCGCGTTCAGTCGGATGGGGGCCAGCGTCACCGTCTGTGGCCCGCCGACTCTGATCCCACGGGACATAGAGGCACTCGGGTGTGAGGCGACGCCGAGCCTCGAGCGCCTCCACGAGGCCGATGTCGTGTACGTCCTGCGGATGCAGAACGAGCGGATGACCGAGTCGTTCGTTCCCTCGCTGCGCGAGTACGCGGCGAGATACCAGATCAACGCCGGTCGGCTCCGACCCGGACAGCTGGTGATGCATCCCGGCCCGGTCAACCGGGGCGTCGAGCTGTCCGGGGACACGATCGACTCGCCCCAGGCCCTGATCGGCGAGCAGGTCAAGGCCGGCGTCGCCGTTCGGATGGCGGTCCTCTACGAGCTGCTGGTCGAGCCGCCGATGCTTGCGGCGGTGGCGTGATGGGACGCTCGGACAACGGCTCCGCCCAGCCCCGCCCGCGGCTCTTCGCGCCCGAGCACCCCGGCGCCGAGCTGCTGATCCGCGGGGCCCACGTGCTCGACCCACGGACGCACATCGACGAGCCGCACGACGTGCTGATCCGCGACGGACGGATCGCCGAACTGGCGCCGCCAGACTCGAGTGCCGGCGAGAACGAGATCGACACCATCCAGGGCGCCGGCAAGCACCTCTTCCCCGCATTCGTCGACCCCCATGTCCATCTGCGGACCCCCGGCCAGGAGTACAAGGAGACGATCGCCACCGGCACCGCGGCGGCGGCCGCCGGCGGGTTCTGCGCGCTGATCGCGATGCCGAACACGGTCCCGACCGTCGACGACGCGGCCGTCCTGGGCTCGCTCGTGCAGCGTGCCCGCAGCGAGGCGGCCGTACCGGTCGGCTTTCTCGCGTCGATCACGCGTGGGCTCGGCGGTGACGAGCTGACCGAGATGGCCGACCTGCGCGACGCCGGCGCGCTCGGCTTCACCGACGACGGCATGCCGGTCGTCTCGGCCGGGATGTTGCGCAAGGCCCTGCAGTACCAGCGGCTGTGCGGCGGGGTGATCGCCTTGCACGAGGAGGACCCGGCGCTGTCGGGCGACGGCGTGATGCACGAGGGAGCGGTGTCGGCGCGGCTCGGGATGACCGGGATTCCGTCGATCAGCGAATCGACGATGATCGCCCGCGACGCGAGCGTCGCGCTCTACGAGGGCGCCCGGATGCACTTCCAGCACCTCTCGTGCGTCGAATCGGTCCAGGCGGTCGCTGCTGCCAAGCAGGCCGGCGCCCGGGTGAGCGCCGAGGTCTGCCCGCACCACCTGACGTTGACCGACGACGTCGTGCGCACGCTCGACAGCCGCTTCAAGATGAACCCGCCCCTGCGGACCGAGAGCGACCGGCAGGCACTGATCGAGGGCCTCCAAAGCGGCGTGATCGACTGCATCGCGACCGACCACGCCCCCCACGCTCGGCACGAGAAGGAGGTCCCGTTCGAGCAGGCGCCGATGGGAACTACTGGTCTGGAAACCGCGTTCGCGGCCCTCTACACCGAGCTCGTGCTCCCCGGGGCGGTCGCGCTCGAGACGATCGTGACGCGCCTGAGCGACGGCGCGGCCCTGTATGAGCTCCCGACGCCCCGGATCGCGGTCGGCGAGCCGGCCAACGTCTGCCTCGTCGACCTCGACACGCGCTGGGAGGTCGGCGCGCGCGGGTACGCGAGCCGGTCGGCGAACTCCTGCTTCGCGGGGCGCACGCTCCAGGGCCGGGTCGAGCTCACGATTGCCGGCGGCGCGGTGGCGTTCCGGGCCGCGATCCTCGCCGACGCGGGGACGCTCAGTAGCCGATGACGCCCGACTGCACCGCCTACGTGCTGCTCGAGGACGGCGCCCGCTTTGACGGGATCGCGTGCGGGGCCGATCGCCCGGCCGTCGGCGAGATCGTCTTCACCACCTCCATGTCCGGCTATCAGGAGGCGGTGACCGACCCCAGCTACGCCGGCCAGCTGATCGCGTTCACCTACCCGCAGATCGGCAACTACGGGGTCAGCCCGGCGGCGATGGAGTCCGATCGCGCGTACGCGCGCGCGGCGATCATGCGCGCCGCGGTCGACCGCGACGACGCCCCGGGCGCGCAGAGCGGCTGGCTGCGATGGCTGACCGGGCAGGGCATCCCGGCGATCACCGACCTCGACACGCGGGCGCTCGTGCGCCACATCCGCGACGCCGGCGCGATGCGCGGCGGGCTCTTTCCGTCACACGTAGCCGAACCGCGAGCTCGCGAGTTGATCGCGGCCGAGCCGTCGATGACCGGCCGTGACCTCGCGCGTGAGGTGACCCCGACACGGACCGTGGTCGTCGAGCCCGACCACCCGGAGCCGGGTCCGCGGATCGCGATGATCGACACCGGGGTCAAGCGCTCGATCGTCGCGAACCTCAACCGGCGCGGGGCGACCGTCGAGCTGCATCCCTGCACCGCGAGCCCCGAGCAGCTGCTGGCCGGCAGGCCCGACGCCGTGTTCCTCGCCAACGGGCCCGGCGACCCCGGCGCGCTCGACTACATCGTGGCGACCGTCAGGCGGCTCGTTGGCGAGCTTCCCGTGTACGGCATCTGCCTCGGCCATCAGCTCCTGTGCCGTGCGGTCGGGCTCGAGACCTACAAGCTGCCCTTCGGTCACCACGGCGCCAACCATCCGGTCAAGGACCTCGTCACCGGCCGAACCGAGATCACCAGTCAGAACCACGGCTTCGCGGTCCTCGGGCCCGACGGCGCTGCGACGATCGAGCGCGACGAGGCGGTCCGCTGGGAGACCGACTTCGGGGCCGCCGAGCTCAGCCACATCAACCTCTATGACCGGACCGTCGAGGGACTGCGGCTGCTCGACGTGCCGGGCGCGACGGTCCAGTACCACCCCGAGGCCGGCCCGGGCCCCAACGACGCCCTGTACCTGTTCGACCGCTTCGTCGACGAGATCAGGGCCGCGGCGTAGCCGATGCCCCGCCGCGACGACATCCACAAGATCCTCCTGCTCGGCTCCGGGCCGATCGTGATCGGCCAGGCGGCCGAGTTCGACTACTCGGGCACCCAGGCGTGCCGGGTGCTGGTCCAGGAGGGATACGAGGTCGTGCTCGTCAACTCCAACCCGGCGACGATCATGACCGACCCCGAGGTCGCGACGACCACCTACATCGAGCCGCTGCTGCCCGGTCCGGTGGCGCAGGTGATCGAGCGCGAGCGTCCCGACGCGCTGCTGCCCACGCTCGGCGGTCAGACGGCGCTGAACCTGTCAAAGGCGCTGCACGAGGACGGCACCCTGGAACGGTTCGGGGTCGAGATGATCGGCGCCAACTCCGAAGCGATCAGCCGCGCCGAGGACCGCGAGCGGTTCCGCGACACGATGACCGAGGCGGGCCTGCGCGTCCCGCGCAGTGCGATCGCCCACGGCGTCGCCGACGCACACGCGGCGCTCGCGGAGATCGGCCTTCCGTTCATCGTGCGGCCGGCGTTCACGCTCGGCGGTAGCGGCGGCGGCGTCGTGCACGACGAGTCGCAGATCGAACGGGTCGTCGGCCGCGGGCTGGCGCTGTCCCCGATCGGACAGGTCCTGCTCGAGGAGTCGGTGCTCGGCTGGGGCGAGTTCGAGCTCGAGGTGATGCGTGACCACTCCGACAACGTCGTGATCGTGTGCTCGATCGAGAACCTCGACCCGATGGGAGTCCACACCGGCGACAGCGTGTGCGTCGCGCCGCAGCAGACGCTGACCGACAAGCAGTACCAGGCGTTGCGCGACCAGGCGATCGCGGTGATCCGTGCGGTCGGCGTCGAGACCGGCGGCTCGAACGTGCAGTTCGCCGTCAACCGCGCGACCGACGAGATCGTCGTGATCGAGATGAACCCGCGCGTGTCACGGTCGAGCGCGCTGGCGAGCAAGGCAACCGGGTTCCCGATCGCCAAGATCGCGGCACGCCTGGCGGTTGGGTACACGCTGCAGGAGATCCCCAACGACATCACCAAGGCGACGCCGGCGAGCTTCGAGCCGGCGATCGACTACTGCGTCGTCAAATGGCCCCGGTTCGCGTTCGAGAAGTTCCCCGGCGCCGAATCGGACCTGACGACCCACATGAAGTCGGTGGGCGAGGCGATGGCGCTCGGGCGGACCTTCAAGCAGGCGTTCGCCAAGGCGCTGCGCTCGCGCGAGCTCGACGAGCCGCCAACTCCGCCCGACGACGATGCGGCCTTGCTGGCGCTGATCGAGATCGCCGGCGCCAACCGGTTTGACTATCTGCTCGAGGCGCTCCGTCGCGGCGCGACCGTGGATGACCTGCACGCTCGCACCAGCATCGACCCCTGGTTTCTGCACGAGCTCGCCGAGCTCGTCACCGATCCCGAGGCGCCGTTCGCCGGCGCGCGGACGTTCAAGGCCGTCGACACCTGCGCGGCCGAGTTCGCGGCGCAGACGCCGTACTTCTACTCCGGCTGGGAGCGGGTGGGCCGCGGCAGTTCGGGACCGGCGCATGAGGCGCAACCAGGTCAGCGGCCGGCGGTCGTGATCCTCGGCTCGGGGCCCAACCGCATCGGCCAGGGGATCGAGTTCGACTACTGCTGCGTGCACGCCGCCCAGACGGTCCGCGAGCTTGGACGGGACGCGGTGATGATCAACTGCAACCCGGAGACGGTCTCAACCGACTACGACACCTCCGACCGCCTCTACTTCGAGCCGCTCACGCTCGAGGACGTGATCGCCGTCTGCGAGCACGAACAGCCCGAGGGTGTCGTGGTCCAGTTCGGCGGCCAGACCCCGCTCAAGCTCGCCTCCGGGCTGCACGCCGCGGGGTTCCCGGTGCTCGGCACCGGGATCGACGCGATCGACCTCGCCGAGGACCGGTCCCGGTTCGGGGCGCTGCTCGACCGCCTCGGCTACAGCGCCCCGCCGTACGCGACCGCTGCCAGCGCCGAGGAGGCGTTGCGGCGCGCGCCCGAGGTCGGCTTCCCGCTGCTGGTGCGCCCCAGCTACGTGCTCGGTGGGCGCGCGATGGAGATCGTCTACAGCGTCGACGGCCTGCGTGATTACCTGCAGCGGGTCGGGGCTCAGGGCAGCACGATCTACCTTGACCGCTTTCTCGAGGACTCGATCGAGGTCGACGTTGACGCGCTATGCGACGGCGGCCTCGGCGACGGCGAAGGCGAAGTCTGGATCGCGGGGATCATGCAGCACGTCGAGGAGGCGGGCATTCACTCCGGGGACTCGGCCTGCGTCCTGCCGCCCCACGGGCTCGCGGAGAAGATGCTCAACCAGATCCGCGAACAGACCGCTGGGATCGCGCGCGCGCTTGGGGTCGCCGGGCTGCTCAACGTCCAGTTCGCGATCCACGGCAACGACGGCCTGCACGTGATCGAGGCCAACCCGCGCGCGTCGCGGACGGTGCCGTTCGTCTCCAAAGCGATCGGTCTGCCGCTCGCCAAGCTGGCGTGCCGGATCATGCTCGGCGAGCGGATCGCCGACCTCGACCTACCCGCCGAGCCTTGCTGCAGCCACGTGTGCGTCAAGGAGGCGGTCCTCCCGTTTGACCGGTTCGCGGGCTCGGACTCACTGCTCGGCCCCGAGATGCGCTCCACCGGGGAGGTGATGGGGATCGCCGCGGACTTCCCGACCGCGTTCGCCAAGGCGCAGGCGGCCGCCGGTGCCCGGCTCCCCAACCAGGGGACGGTGTTCCTGACGGTCGCCGACGGCGACAAGCCGGCGGCGACCGGGATCGCGACCCAGCTGCACGACCTCGGCTTCAAGATCATCGCGACGCGCGGGACGGCGCAGTCGATTCGGAGATGGGGCGTGCCGGTCGAGGAGATCAACAAGATCGGCGAGGGCTCGCCGCACGTCGTCGACTGGATCGAACGCGGTGCAGTCGACCTCGTGATCAACACCCCGGTCGGCACCGGCGCCCGCGCCGACGGCTACGAGATTCGCTCCGCGGCCGTCGCACGCGGGATCCCGTGCATCACGACGATGGCGGGCGGCATGGCCGCCGCGCGTGCGATCGCGGCGGCACGGCGGGGGGAGCCCGACGTCGTGTCGCTCCAGGAGCTTCACGCGGGCAGCCAAGTGAGCCCGGCGTCACGATGACCAGCACGCGCGCGCAACGCGTGACGGCGCCGTTCGGCGCCCGCGTGACGACTGTCACCGGCTGCTCGCAGCACGGCGCCTACACGGTGCTCGAGTGCGCCGACCACGACGGGCCGCGGCCGCACGCAGGCCAGTTCTACATGCTGATGGCCGCGCATCGGTGGGGGGGAGGGGCCGGCGAGCGCCCCTACCTGCCGCGCGCGTTCAGCGTGCTGCGAGTCGGCCCGGCGCCGTCGAGCGGCGTCGGCGTCGCGCTTCAGTTCTTGGTCGACGACATCGGGCCCGGGACCAACCGCCTGTCCGAGCTCCGGCCCGGCGGACGGGCTGTCGCTCGTCGGACCACTCGGCAACGGCTTTGCGCCACCGCGCGATGGCCGCCGCGCGCTGCTCGTCGGCGGTGGCGTCGGGATCGCGCCGCTGGCGATCTGGCAGGACGAGCTCGGCGATGATGCGACCGTGCTGCTCGGATTCCGCGACCGCGCGCACGCGGCCGGCGCGGAGCTCCTCACCGACGCCCAGGTGGCGACCGACGACGGGTCACGCGGCCATCACGGGCTGGTCACCGAGCTGCTCGACGACGAGCTCGACTCTGGTTCCCACGCCGAGGTGTACGCGTGCGGGCCGCCCGCGATGCTCGAGGCCGTCCGGCTGCTGTGCTCGGTGCGCGAGATCCCCGCGCAGCTCGCGCTCGAGTCCGGAATGGCGTGTGGTTTCGGCGCCTGCTTTGGCTGCGTCGTGCAGACGCGGAGCGGGTTCGTCCGCGTATGCCTCGACGGCCCGGTGCTCGAGGCGGCCGACCTGGGACCGGAGGCTCTGTCGGGGATCGGAGCGGGACATTGAGCGCCACCGCGAGCAATGGGGTCTCGGTCGAGTTCTGCGGGATCGAGCTGCCCGCGCCGATCATCAACGGCTCCGGAACGTTTGACGCGATCGCTGCGCGCCGGGCATTTGGCGACGAGCTGCTCGACCGCTTCCCGTTCTCGGCGTACGTCTCCAAGACCGTCACCGTGGCGCCGCGGCAGGGCAACCCGGCACCCCGCCTGTGGGAGGTGCCAGCCGGATTGATGAACTCGATCGGACTGCCCAACAAGGGACTGCACGGCTACCTGGCCGAGGATCTCCCGGCGCTGGCCGAGCTCCAGGTGCCGCTGATCGTCAACGTGATGGGCTTCAGCCGCGAGGAGGTCGCCGAACTCGTGCGGGCGTTCGCGGCGCGCGACGAGGTCGCCGCGCTCGAGCTCAACGTCTCGTGCCCAAACGTTGAGACCGGGCTGGTGATGGGAGCCGACCCGAACGAGACCTCGCGGCTGCTCGCGGTCGTGCGACCGCTGACCGACAAGCCGCTGATCGTCAAGCTCACGCCGAACGCCAACGACCCGGCGGCGGTCGCCTACGCGGCCCAGGAGGCGGGCGCCAGCGCCGTGTCGCTGATCAACACGATCCGCGGGATGGCGTTCGCGCCGGGCACCGATCAGCCGTGGCTCGGCGGCCGGACCGGCGGCGTCTCGGGCCCGGCGGTGCGGGCCGTCGCGCTCGCACAGGTCAGTGCCGTCAGCGACGCGGTGACGATCCCGATCGTCGGCATGGGCGGCGTCCAATCGGGCGCAGATGCGCTCGATCTGCTTCGCGCTGGGGCTACACTCGTCGCCGTCGGCACCGAGAGCTTCCGAGACCCGACCGCCGGCCTGCGCATCGCGGCCGAGCTGGACGCTTTGCGGCCCTCGCCGAAGCTTGTTGGGCACGACTGACGTCCTAGTTGGGCAGGTCGGCCCGGCAGTTATGCAAATCCTTCACGACTCGATAAAGCCCCTGCAAAAGATGACTATTCTCGCAAGTAGGCTCGACAATGCTGAAGCTCAGGTTGAGGTCGAGTCGAATTTGGGCCGGTTGACCTTGATCGCCCCGCCTCAAGATGTATAGTCGCGCCGCATGCCGCCGGTCAGTGAATCGTTCTCCAAGCCCCTCGCGGCCCCCGAGCGCTCGCTAGTGCAGCGGATGGAGGCCCTTCAGCGCGCGAACACGATCCGCAGCCAGCGGGCGCAGCTCAAGCGCGACCTGAAAGCGGGACGCACGCCGATCAGCGACCTGCTGCTCAAGCCACCAGATTATCTGCTGACCGCAAAGGTGTTCGACCTGTTGCTGGCAGTCCCCAAGTACGGGCGCGTGAAGGTCAACAAGATCCTGTCTCAGTGCCGGATCTCTCCCAGCAAGACGCTGGGCGGACTGTCCGAGCGCCAGCGCAATGAGCTCGTGGCGCTGATGCGCCGCCGCTGAGCGCGCCGGCGCCGGTGCGGTAGTGGGGGCAGTGCCAAGGGTGTTCGTGATCACCGGCCCGTCCGGGGTCGGCAAGGGGACGCTGATCCGCGGCCTGATCGAACGCGTGCCGGAGCTCGAACTGTCGGTCTCGGCGACCACGCGCGCGCCGCGGCCCGGCGAACAGAGCGGGGCTGACTACCACTTCATGGACGCCGAGGAGTTCGATCGGCGCGTGGACAATCGCGAATTCGTCGAGCATGCGAGTTACTCGGGCAGCCGATACGGGACGCTCCGGTCCGAGCTCGAACGACGACTGCGCAACGGCATCCCGGTCGTGCTCGAGATCGAGGTCCAGGGCGCGCGCCAGGTGCGCGAGGCGATGCCCGAGGCGCTGGCCGTGTTCATCGCGCCGCCGTCGCGCGAGGCGCTCCGTGCCCGGCTCGTCGGGCGCGGTACCGACACGCCAGAGCAGATCGAGCGCAGGATGGAGACCGCCGAGCGAGAACTTGAGGCCCAGCCCGAGTTCGCCCACGTGGTCGTCAACGACCGGCTCGAACAGGCCACCTCAGAGCTCGAGCAGATCGTACGCCGCGGACTGGAGGGAAAAGACTGCGGTGCCGCTAACCTAAGAGCACCCAACGAAGGACTGACCCAGTGATCTCACCACGTATCGACAAGCTCCTCGAACATGTCGATTCCGACTACGCGAGCGTGATCGTGGCCGCCAAGCGCGCGCGCCAGATCAACTCCTACTACCACAACCTCGGCGAGGGGACGTTCGACGAGTTTCCGCCGCCGATGGTCGATACGCGCTCGAAGAACTACCTGACGATCGCGCTCGAAGAGGTCGCTCAGGGCAAGCTCAAATACCACTACCGCTAGACCGTGGTCAGCTCCTTCGGTTTGCGGGCGAGCAGACGGTAGGAGCCGATGGCCCGGTTGCTCCTCGGAGTGAGCGGCGGGATCTCGGCCTATAAGGCGCTGGAGACCGCGCGCCTGGCCGTCAAGGCCGGACATGCGGTGCGGGTCCTACAGACCGACGCGAGCACCAAGTTCGTCGGACAGGCCTCGTTTGAGGCGCTGACCGGCGCGCCGGTGCTGCGCGATGAGTTCGAGCCGGATCCGATGCGCGGCGCGTATCCGGGCGATCCGGCGCCGGAGCGAACCGCGATCTCGCACCTCGCGCTGGTCCAGAACGCGGACCTGTACCTGATCGCGCCGGCGAGCGCGAACACGATCGCCAAGCTTGCCCACGGGCACGCCGACAACCTGCTCACCGCGGCGGCGCTGGCGGCGCAGTGCCCGGTTGCGGTCGCGCCGGCGATGAACAACCACATGTACGAGCACCCGGCGACGCGGGCGAACGTGGAGTTGCTCGCCGCCCGGGGCGTGACCGTGATCGAACCCGGCGAAGGAGAGCTCGCGTCCCACGGAGAGCACGGGGTCGGCCGGATGGCCGAACCGGCGCAGCTGCTCGCGGTCTGCGAGGCGCTGCTGGCACCGGCGGGCACTCAGCCCGGCCCGCTCCTCGGGCGCCACGTGCTGGTCACGGCCGGAGGGACCCGCGAGCCGATCGACAGCGTGCGCTACATCGGCAACCGCTCCTCGGGCCGGATGGGATTCGCGCTCGCCGAGCAGGCCGCGCGCCGCGGCGCACGGGTGACCGTGATCGCCGCCAACGTCGCGCTCGATCCGCCGCCCGTCTCCAAGCTGGTCGCGGTGCAGACCGCGGCCGAGCTCGCCACCGCCTGCGAGCAGGAGTTCGATGTCTGCGAGCGTGCTGATCATGGCGGCCGCCGTCGCTGACTTCCGGCCCCGTGACCCCGCCGACACCAAACTCAAGAAGGACCAAGGAGTGCCGCGGGTCGAGCTGGAGCCGACCGAGGACATCCTCGCCACACTCGGCGCGCGCCGGCGCCCGGACCAGGTCCTGGTCGGGTTCGCGGCCGAGCACGGTGAGCAGGCGGTCGCCGACGGGAGCGCCAAGCTCGAGCGCAAGCACCTCGATGCGCTCGTGATCAACGACATCTCGCAGGCCGGGATCGGCTTCGACGCCCCCGACAACGAGGTCACGATCGTGCTCGCGTCGGGGGGCGCGCGTCAGGTCGAGAAAACGGGTAAGCAGTTCATCGCTGGGGCGGTGCTCGACGAGGTCGAGTCGCTGCTAGCTGGGAAGGAGAGAGACGATCGAGCCACCCGAGCACACCCCGACGGCGCCACAAGAGTTTGACGCGTTCACCGCGGTCGGGCGCACGATCGCGGAGAACGTGACCAAGGCGGTCCAGATCCGCCCCGAGACGCTCGAGCACCTGATCGTGGCGCTGCTGGCCGAGGGTCACGTTCTGGTCGAGGACTACCCCGGGGTCGGCAAGACGGCACTCGCGCGCGCGTTGGCGCGATCGATCGACTGCCAGTTCGCGCGCATTCAGTGCACGTCGGACCTGCTGCCGGCCGACGTCGTCGGAACCAACATCTACGACCAGCGCGAGCAGCGCTTCGAGTTCCGCCCCGGACCCGTGTTCGCGAACGTGGTGCTGGTCGACGAGATCAACCGCGCCTCGCCCAAGACCCAGTCGGGCCTGCTCGAGTGCATGCAGGAGCGACGGGTGACGGTCGATGTCCACACGCACGAGCTGGCGCGACCGTTCGTCGTGCTCGCGACCCAGAACCCGATCGAGTACGAGGGCACATATCCGTTGCCGGAGGCGCAGGTCGACCGCTTCATGATCCGGATTTCGCTCGGCTACCCCGACCATGCCGCCGAGGCCGGGATGCTCGCCGCGCACGAGTCCGGAGACCGGGTGCTCGCGCTGCGCTCGGTGGCGACGGCTGCCGAGGTGCTCGCCGCGCAGGACGCGGCCGCCACCATCCGGGCTACGGCGCCGCTGCGCGATTACATCGTGCGACTGCTGTGGCGCACGCGCGAGGACCCTCGCGTCGATCTCGGCGCCAGCCCGCGCGCCGGCCTGATGCTGCTGCGCGCCGCCAAGGCGCATGCGATGCTCGCCGGACGCGACCATGCGCTCCCCGATGATGTCCAGGCGCTCGCGGAGCCGGTGCTCGCCCACCGCCTGATGCTCGCGCCCGAGACGCCCCGGTCCGCCGCGGCCGACGTGGTCGCCGAGGCGATTTCCGCAACTCGCGCGCTGTGATGAAGGGCCAGCGCCTGTTCGCGAAACGGGCGATGGCCGTCGTCGCGGCGGGGCTGGGGCTGCTGCTGATCGCATTGCTGTTCGACGCCGCGCCCCTGTTCGTGCCCGCGGTCGCGCTGACGCTGATCGGCCTGATCGCTCCGACGTGGGTCTGGTTCAGTGCACGCGGGGCGCAGGCGTTGCGCCATCTCCAGGCCGAGCGCGTGGTCGAGGAGCAGCTGCTCGCAACGACGATCGAGATCCGTCGCAGCCCGCTTGGGCTCCCGGGCGCCGAGGTCATCGATCCCTTCACGGGCTCGCGCCTGCGGCTGGGCGGCCGGCGATCGCCGTTTCGCGGCCGGCGGGTCGCCTACGTGCGGGTGATGGCGCGTTTTCCCCGGCGTGGGATGCAAACGCTCCCGCCGCCGTCGCTGACGTCGAGCGATCCGCTCGACCTCGCGCGCGTAGAACGCGTCAGTGACGCGCCAGCCGAGCGGCTGCTCGTGCTCCCGCGCACCGAGGCCGTGCGATGGCTGAACACCGGCGGCGGCAGGCACTTCGAGCTTCCCGACGGCCAATCGCACGCTGAGGCGTTCGCGGCCGTCGACGTCGACGGGCTCCGTCCCTACCGCGTCGGGAGCCCGGCCAGCCGCATCCACTGGCCGGCGGTCGCGCGCGGCGCCGGGCTGATCGAGCGGCGGCTGCGGGCCGACGGCGACACGCGACCGCTGGTCGTGCTCGATCCGCGTGGCGGCGGCCCGACGGAACTGCTCGACGCGGCGGTCCGCGCGGCCGCGTCGCTCACGCTCGAGCTCGCGCGGTCCGGCGGCTGCGGCCTGTTGCTCGGCGGCGAACAGCGCGTGACGACGATCGACCGCGAGCTGACGGC
Organism: uncultured Solirubrobacterales bacterium; assembly: GCA_963788005.1. Taxonomy (GTDB): domain Bacteria; phylum Actinomycetota; class Thermoleophilia; order Solirubrobacterales; family Solirubrobacteraceae; genus Palsa-465. Next base: position 80,003 of record CAWBFH010000013.1, read on the forward strand.
GTGGCCGGCCGCGTACGGTCGCCTGGCGCTGATCGAGGGCGGCCCGCTCGCACGCGCGCCTGGCCTGAGCTCGTCTCCGGGCAGGCTCGGGGCGATGATCTATATCGCCGTCCGCCCGCCCGAACGGCTCGCGGCACTGCTGTCATCCGGACAGGGCCCGGTCGTACTTGTGGTCCCGCACGAGTCGCTCGCCGATGGCCGTCCGCGCGGGGTGCGGGGGCCGATGCACGCGACCTTCGAAGTGTCTGGCTGCCGCGGCTTCACGCTCGGGGGGCGCCGTGAGGTCGACCGCGTCAAGGCGAGGGAGACGAGCCCGGCATGAGCGCCGGCGCGCAGCCGCTGGTCGGCAGCGGACGACTTGAGCAGTCGACCCTGACCGGCTCGACTTCCCTATCCGAGACCCAGCGCACCATCATCCGGCTGGTCAGCTTCGCGGCGCTGGCGCTGTACGGAACGGTCCGGTGGGCGACGTTGACGACGGCGGCGCCGATCTGGCGCCTGTTCGGCCTCTGGGGACTTGCCGTCGCGCTCGCCGCCGCGGTGGGGCCGGTCCGCCGCTACGGCAAGCTCCCCGCGCTCGTGCTGACGATCGTGTTGTGCCTGTTCGCATTCCCGATCGCGGGGCTGCAGTGGCACTCGTTCATCCATCTGAGGATCGCCGTCAGCGCCCGCCACGTCTCCGACGGGCTGGCCGGTCTGCCGAACGCGCTCGTGCCCTACAACGGATCGAGCGAGACGATCCGGTTCGTGATCTCGCTCGGCGCCGCGGTGCTGTTGCTCGATGCGGCGATCATGCTGGCGTACGCTCCCCGCGCGCTCGGCGATGGACGGCGGGCCGCGGTCGCGCTGCCGCTGATCGCGCTGGCGGTGGTTCCGTCGACCCTCGTGCGGCCCGAGTTTCCGTACCTCCAGGGCCTGCTGCTGTTCGGACTGCTGGCGGCGTTCATCTGGGGAGAGCGGATCCGTCGCGATGCGGCCGGCACCGCACTCGCGCTCGCGCTGGTGGCCGGGATCGTGGCGGCGCTCGTCGCGCCGCGGCTCGACCAGCACCAGGCATGGCTGGACTACCGGGCCTGGACCGGATCGATCGCCGGCGCGCACGCCGACACATTCAACTGGAACCAGACCTACGGGCCGCTGCGCTGGCCGCACTCCGGCCATGAGGTGCTGAGCGTCGATGCCAAGCAGGCCGACTACTGGAAGGCCGAGAACCTCGACATGTTCAACGGTTACGACTGGGTGCTCGGCGCCGCGGCGGCGCAGCCGACGCTGCCGCCCGTTCGTCGGTCAGCGCTCGCGGCGTGGACTCAGCGGGTCCGGGTCACGGTCGAGGGGATGAAGACCAACGACGTGATCGCGCCCGGCGAGGTGCTCGGACGCCCGGTCCAGGTCCCGGGCGGAGTGGAGCCCGGCGTCGACGCCGGCACCTGGACCACCGAGCGGACGCTCAGGACCGGGGCGAGCTACGAGGTGACGAGCTATTCACCGCACCCTTCCGCGACCCAGCTTCGCACGGCCGGCCACGCCTACCCATGGGTCGCGTTGAGCGATGACCTGACGCTGACGATCCCGCAGACGGGCGCCCCGCCGCAGGAGTTCACGCAGGTCACGTTCGGTCCGTTTCACGGTCGTCAGCCGTCGGCCGTGGCCGCCGCCAACCAACCGAACATCTCCGCGGTGATGACCGCCAGTCCCTACGCGGCCGCGTACGCGCTCGCGCAGCACCTCGCCGCTCGCGCGCCCACCCCATATGCGTTCGTGGAGAGCGTGCTGCGGTATCTGTCGCACGGCTACATCTACAACCAGTCGCCGCCGGTCAGCCGCTATCCGCTCGTCAACTTCCTGTTCAACGACAAGCGCGGCTACTGCCAGCAGTTCTCGGGCTCGATGGCGCTGCTGCTGCGGATGGGCGGGCTGCCGGCGCGGGTCGCGGCCGGCTTCACGCCCGGGACGCGCAACGGCGTCCACCACCAGTGGCTGGTGACTGACATCGACGCGCACGCGTGGGTCGAGGTGTGGTTCCCGCACTACGGGTGGGTGCGATTTGACCCGACGCCAGTCGCCGCGCCCGCCCGCGGCGGTGCCACGACCCCTGCGCAGCTGCGCGCCCTCCCGGGTGCGGTGCCCGGGTCGTCCGCCGGTCCGACCAAGAAGGCAGGCGCGACCCCGAAGCGCGGCGAGCCCGGTCCAGCGGACGGGCGGCGGCGGCATCGACGTGCTCGCCATCCTCGCCGCGCTCGCGGTGGTGGCCGTGCTCGCGTGGTTGGTGCGGGCGTTCCTGCGCCCGGCCCCGAGCACCGACACGCTGCTCGACGAGCTCGAGCGGGCGATGGTCCGCACGGGGCGGCCGCTGGGGCCGGGGGTGACCCTCGCTGGGCTCGAGCACCGCTACCGGGAGTCGCCGGGGGCCGCGGCCTACATCCGCTCGTTGCGCGATCGAGCGCTACGGCGGCGATCCGGGGTGGCCGGCCCGCGGCGGGCGCCGCGCGATGCGCGAGCAGCTGCGGCGCGATCTGGGCGTGACAGGGCGCCTACGGGCGCTGTGGGCGCTGCCCCCGCGCCTGCGCGCGCGGCGCGGTCGCCGGGCTGGCTAGACGCTGGGCAGCCTCCTAAACTCGTCTCCGTGGACGACGTGTATGACCTCTACCGGCGCGGGACCGAACTGCTCGAAGCCGGCCACCACCATCAGGCGGTGATCCCGCTCACGCGCGCCCGCGATCTAGCGCCCGAGCAGACTTCGATCCGTGAGGCGCTCGGCCGCGCACTGTTTCACAGCCAGCACTACGAGCAGGCCGCGGACGAGTTCCAGGCCGTGATCGATCGCGCTCCCACCAACGACTACGCGCTGTTCTGCCTGGGGCGTTCGCTGCAGGTCCTTGGCCGCCACGCGGAGGCGCGCAAGCCGCTGGCGCTGGCGGCCTGCCTGCAACCGGGACGGCGGGACTACGTCGTCTACCGCGACCGTGCCAGAGCGCGCGCGGCCGGTGGGTCGAGTCGTGTAACCGGGCTCCCGGAAACACGTTAGTCACAAGCCTTCAACGTCTGCGCCCGCGGTGCTACGCTGAATGCACAGCTTTCGTGTGCCGGGCGCTTCCCGGCGCCAGTTTTTGAAAGTGGGCGCTCGCCCGCTTTTTTTGTGAGATTTATCGACGGAGGGAGAACGTGAGTGCACTACAGACCGAGATCGAAGCCCGGCTCGCCGGCCTCGAGCCCGAGGTCGAGGTGCTGCTGGCGGAAGTCGTCTCCGGCTCGACGCTGCGCCTGTTCATCGACCATCCCGACGGCGTGACGCTGGCGCTCTGCGAGCGGGTCTCGGGACATCTCAACGAGTACCGCGAACGCTATTCGCTCGAGGTGTCCTCGCCCGGCCAAGACCGGCCGCTGACAAAGCCCCAGCACTACACGCGCTTCCTCGGCCGCCGCGCTCGGGTCCGCCTGCGCGGCGACGCCGCGCGCCAGCAGAAGCAGTACGCGGGACACAAGCACCTGACCGGCGAGCTCGTCGGTGCCTCGGAGCGCGACGTGACGATCGCCGCCCCCGAGGGCGTCGTGACGATCCCCTACGAGCAGATCGTCCGCTCTAACCTCGTACCCGGAGACTGAGTCCATGTCCAAGGAAATCGTCGAGGCCGTACGGGGCCTCGCAGCGGAAAAGAACATCTCGTTTGACAAGCTGATCGAAGCGCTCGAGGACGCGCTGCTGTCGGCGTACAAGAAGACGCCCGGATCGGCGCCGTACGCGCGCGTCGAGGTCGACCGTGAAAGCGGCGACTTCATGGTCTGGGAGCTGAAGATCCCGCCCGAGCTCGAGGAGCAGCTGCTCGTCGAGGCGACCGAGGACCAGCTGCCGACCGTCGACCCGGAGACCGGCGAGATGCGCGAGGTGCCCGAGCCCGAGATCGACCTCGAGAAGCTCAAGGAGTACGAGGATCAGATCGAGACCGAGGACGTGACCCCCCACGACTTCGGCCGGATCGCCGCGCAGACCGCCAAGCAGGTGATGCTGCAGCGGATCCGCGAGGCCGAGCGCGACGTGATGTTCGAGGAGTACCGCGACCGCGTCGGTGAGCTGATCACCGGGATCGTGCAGCAATCGGATTCGCGCTACACGCTGGTCCAGCTGCGCGAGCGCGTCGAGGCTCTGCTGCCCAAGTCAGAGCAGGTCGACGGCGAACGCTACGACCACTCGCAGCGGATCAAGGCCGTGATCAAGGATGTCTCGAACTCGACCAAGGGACCGAGCATCATCGTCTCGCGGCGTGACCCTGAGCTGATCAAGTCGCTGTTCGAGCTCGAGGTGCCCGAGATCGCCGACGGGCTGGTGGAGATCACGGGCGTCGCGCGCGAACCGGGCTACCGCTCGAAGATCGCGGTCGTGTCGCACGTCGACGGCGTCGATCCGGTCGGTGCCTGCGTCGGCCCGCGTGGATCGCGGGTGCGGATGGTCGTGTCCGAGTTGCGCGGCGAGAAGATCGACATCATCCCCTACAACGACGAGCCGGCCAGGTTCGTGGCCAAGGCGCTGTCGCCGGCCCGCGTGCGCGAGGTTCTCGTCGATGACGCCGGCAAGCAGGCGACGGTGATCGTTCCCGATGACCAGCTCTCGCTGGCGATCGGTCGCGAGGGCCAGAACGCCCGGCTCGCCGCGCGGCTGACCGGATGGCGGATCGACATCCGCTCCGAGACCGAGTTCGCCGCCGAGGAAGCCGAGCACGGCTACGAGGAGGACGACGCCGCGCAGGGCCGCTGCGCCGCGATCCTCTCCAACGGACGCCGCTGCCCGAACGCGGCGCTGCCCGGCTCGCGCTACTGCGGCATCGAGGCCCACCAGGCGCTCGCCAACAAGGACACCGATAGGGTCGACGGCGCGCCGACTCAAGAGGAGCCGCAGGCGGCCGACACCGCCCAGGCGGTCGCGGACCCGCCGGCGCTCGAGGCCGACAACGGAGATGATCCCCGCGGCGCGACTGACGCGCCGGCGGCCGAGGGCGCCAGCTCGTAGCGCCGTAAACTGGAGGCAGATGAACAAACGCGTCCATGAGATCGCCAAGGAGCGCGGGCTCGAAGCCAAATACGTGCTCGCCCGCCTGAAGGCGGCCGGGGTCGACGTCAAGGCGTCGTCGTCGTCGGTCGATGAGGAGGTCGCAAGGCGCGTGCTGTCCAACGGCGGCGACTCCAAAAACCGCCGCTCGGCGCCTGCCAAGACCGAGGAGTCCGATCCGCCCGCGAAGGCCGCGGCGTCCACCAAGCGCAAGCCGGCCCCCGCCGCGACCGCGCAGCGCGATCAGACCGTCCGTCCCGTCCGCGACGAGCCCGCGCCCGGACCGGCTGCTCAGGCTGCGCCCGTACCGGCGGCGGAGCCCGCGCCCGCACCGGCGGCCGAGCCCGCGCCCGCACCGGCGGCGGAGGCAGCCGCGGCTCCAGCCGGCGACGCGACGCCGGCGGCCGGCGATGGGACCCGTACGGGCGGCGGCGAGTCGACGCACAAGCGTCCGACGCGCGACTCGCTGCAGGGCGAGCGAGCGCCGGGCAACGCGGGCGGTAGGCGCCGGGTCGTGATCGATTCTCAGGCTTCGCGCCGTGCCGGCGGCCCCGGCGGCGGGCCACCCCAGTCAAATCAGCCCCCACGGCGCCAGCGGCGTGGCCGCCGCCGCCGCGGCGTCTACGACGAGGAAGCGGAGTCGCGTCCGTCGCAGACCGCCCCCGCGGAACCGGGCGCGACCCAGATCAACTCCGGCTCGACCGTCAAGGACGTAGCCGAATACCTCAACGTCTCGACCTCGGAGATCATCAAGAAGCTGATGGGGTTGGGCGAAATGCGGACGCTGACTCAGACCCTGTCCGACGAGACGATCGAGGTGCTCGCGGCCGAGCTCGGCAAGCGCGTCGAGATCGTCCACTCCGAGGACGAGGAGGTGGCCGAGCCGGTCTTCCATGATTCCGACGAAGACCTCGTGGAGCGCGCCCCGGTGGTGACGATCATGGGTCACGTCGACCACGGCAAGACCTCGCTCCTGGATGCGATCCGCGAGACCCAGGTCGCGGCCGGCGAGGCCGGCGGCATCACCCAGCACATCGGTGCCTACCAGGTTCAGCACGACGGACGCACCGTGACATTCCTGGACACCCCGGGCCATGAGGCGTTCACCGCGATGCGCGCCCGCGGCGCCAAGGTGACCGACATCGCCGTGATCGTGGTCGCGGCCGACGATGGCGTAAAGCCTCAGACCCAGGAGGCGGTGGACCACGCCAAGGAGGCCGGGGTCCCGATGCTGGTCGCCGTCAACAAGGTCGACAAGGAGGGCGCGCAGCCCGATCGCGTGCGCACCGAGATGACCCAGCTTGGCCTGCAGCCGGTCGGGTGGGGCGGCGACACCGAGTTCGTCGACGTCTCGGCGAAGACCAGGCAGGGACTCGATGAGCTGCTCGAGACGATCATCGTGATGGCCGAGATCGAGGAGTTGCGCGCCAACCCGGAGGCCGCCGCCTCGGGGACCGTGATCGAATCAAAGCTCGATCCGGGCCGCGGTCCGGTGGTCACGATCCTCGTCAGCCGCGGCACGCTGATGGTCGGCGATGCGCTCGTCGCCGGCGCGAACTGGGGCCGGGTGCGCGCAATGCACGACTTCCTCGGCACCCGCGTCGCGCAGGTGCTGCCCGGTGAGCCGGTCGAGGTCCTCGGCTTCAACGGCGTTCCCGAGGCCGGCGAGCACGTCCGTGTGGTCGATCACGAGCGGCGCGCGCGTCAGCTCGCCGGCGAGCGCCTGACGCGGCTGAAGGCCGAGTCGATCGCGCGCCGCAGCGGAAAGCGCGTCTCGCTCGAGGACATCTTCGGCAGCGGCCTGCAGGAGCTCAACCTCGTGCTCAAGGCCGACGTCGCCGGATCGCTGGAGGCGATCGAGGACGAAATCGCCAAGCTGCCGCAGGAGGAGGTCTCGGTCAACGTCATCCGCCGTGCGGTCGGTGCGGTGACCGAGTCCGACGTGATGCTTGCCGCGGCCTCGGAGGCGGTGATCCTGGCCTTCAACGTGCGGCCCGTCGGCGACGCGCGCGCGGCGGCCGATCGCGAGGGGGTCGAGATCCGCAACTACTCGATCATCTACCGCGCGATCGACGAGCTGCGCGACGCAATGCAGGGCATGCTCGCCCCCGAGGAGGTCGAGGAGGCGCTCGGGACCGCCGAGGTGCGCCAGACGTTCCGCGCCTCGCGCGTCGGCACGATCGCCGGCTGTCACGTCACCGAGGGCACGATCACGCGTGGCTCCAAGGTCCGCCTCGTGCGCGACGGGACGGTCGTCTACGAGGGCCAGATCGCGAGTCTGCGGCGCTTCAATGACGATGTGCGCGAGGTCGCGTCGGGCTTCGACTGCGGGATCGTGCTGGTCAACTACGCCGACGTCAAGGAAGGCGACGTGCTCGAGACCTACGCCACGCGCCAGGTCGAGCGCGAGCTGGCGTAGACCTCCTGGCTGCGCATGCCCGCCCTGGGCGGCTTCGTCGCGGTGCTCGTAATCGAGCTTCACTTCCCGGACGCGGGCAGCCTGAAGGCAAAGCGCAAGGAGCTCTCCTCGATCAAAGCGCAACTCCACGGGCGGCTCGGGGCCGCGGTCTCCGAGACCGGCCATCAGGACCTGTGGCAGCGCGCCACGCTGACGGCGTCGCTGACCGGCGGCTCGCTGCGCCAGCTGACCGCCGCCGCCGACGCGCTCGAGCGCTGGGTGATCGCCCGCTGCCCCGAGGGGGCGAGCGTCGAACGGCTGCTAGCGTCAGTGGAGGACCTCCGCCGATGAGGTCGCAACGCGAACGTCCGTGCGGAGGGTAGGATGGGCCCCACCCGGATGCGCCGAGTCGATGAGGCGGTGAGGGCCGTACTCAGCGATGCAATCTCGAAGGACCTCAAGGATCCACGCGTTGGTTTCGTGACTGTCACAGGAGTCAAGACAAGCCCTGATCTGCGGCATGCCCGCGTGTACGTGAGCGTGCTCGGAGATGAACGGGCCCGCGAGGCGAGCCTCGATGGCCTGCGCTCGGCACACGGCTTTCTGCAGCGCCGGGTCGCGACCGAGTTGTCGCTCAAGCACACCCCGACGCTGGCCTTCGAGTACGACGAGTCAGTCGATCGCGGGATGCGGATCACGCAGCTGATCGACTCCGAGCTGGCCCACCCGACAGAGGGCTCGGATGACGACTAACGGGGACCGCTCGGACCGCGAGCTGGTGCTCGATGAGCTGCGCGACGCGTCGAAGCTGCTCGTCGTCACGCACGAGAACCCGGACGGGGACGCGATCGGATCGCTGGTCGCGATGCGCGGCATCCTCAGCGCGATGGGCAAGGACTGCCTGATGTTCATCGATGCGCATGACCTTCCGCTGCCAAAGGAATACCGCTTCTTCCCGCTCGTCGGGCTCGTCTCCGAGCCTCCCGATGACATCGAACAGCGAACCGTCGTATTCCTGGACTGCGGCAACCTCGACCGCAATCCGGCCGAGGCCTTCCGGCGTCCTGGGATACGCCTGCTCAACATCGACCACCACCACGACAACACGCATTTTGGGACGGTCAACCTGGTCGTCTCGGAGGCATCGTGCACGGCCGAGATCATCTGGGACCTGATGGGCGGGCTCGACGTCCGGCCAAGCGGCACGATCGCCGATGCGTTGTACGTCGGCCTGATCACGGACACCGGACGCTTCATGTACGAGAACACGGGCCGGCGCGCGCACCTGATGGCGGCCGACCTGATCGACGCCGGCGTCGACGTCCATGACCTCTACCGACGCGTGTACGAGGGAGTGCCGTACGGGAAGCTGGCGCTGCTCGCCCGCGGGCTGGCCAACGTCGAGCGCTATGACGATGGGCGACTGACGGTGACCGCCCTGACCGCGACCGACTTCAAGGACTCCGGCGCCGAGGAGAGCTACTCCGAGGGCGTCATCGACCATCTGCGTGCGGTCCAGGGGACCGCGGTCGCGGCGCTGATCCGCGAGCGGATCAACAACGGCGGCGGCAACAAGGTTTCGCTGCGCGCCAGCGACGATCGCGTCGACGTCTCGGCGATCGCCCGAGCGCAGGGCGGCGGCGGCCACCGCCAGGCGGCCGGCTTCACGACCGAGCTCTCGCACGACGAGCTCGTCCACTTCCTGCTCGATCAGCTCGCCGCACAGCTCTAGCGAGCGCCGCCGAAGTACGGGTCCCACGCCTCAGTACCGTCTGGGCGAGTGGCGCTCCACGACTACGTGCTTCTGTACGACAAGCCCGCGGGCATCACGTCGCACGACGTCGTGGCCCGGGTCCGGCGCGGCCTGGCGCGCAAGACCAAGGTCGGCCATGCCGGAACGCTCGATCCCTTCGCGACCGGGCTGCTGCTGGTGCTCGTCGGCCGCGCGACCCGGGTGCAGCGCTTCTTGATGGAGTTGCCCAAGCGCTATGAGGCAACGGCGCGCTTCGGCGCCGTCTCGAGCACCGGCGACCCCGAGGGCGAGATCACCGCTACCGGCATCGTCCCCGACGGCGAGCTCGAGCTGCCAGTCGGGAGACTGCGTCAGCGCCCGCCGGCCTACTCGGCCATCAAGGTGCAGGGGAGCCGCGCCTACCGGCTGGCGCGGGCGGGCGTCGAGGTCGAGCTGCCCGAGCGCGAGGTCGACGTCTACCGGTTTGCCGAGCTCTGGCGTGACCGCGAGCGCCGCGGTTTCGAGATCGAATGCTCGTCGGGGACGTACGTGCGGTCGCTGATCGCTGATCTCGGTGACGCCTACTGCGAGCAGCTGCGTCGGACCAGGATCGGCACCTTCGACGTCGCCGACGCGAATCCCGAGCGGCCGGTCGGCCTGGCGCAGGCGCTGGGGTTCATGCCTGCGCTGACGCTTGACGAGGAGCAGGCCCGGCGGGCGGCAAACGGCGTCCGGCTGCACGCGCCCGGCGCGCCCACGGGCATGGTCCGGCTGATGCACAGCGGCGAGCTCGTGGCGCTCGCGCAGGCCGGGCCCGAACCCGGCGAGCTGCGCCCGGTGGTCGGCCTGCGCGGCTGACGTCCCGGCCCACACGCAAACCCATCATTAGGCTTGCAACCGTGCAGGTCACGAGGCTCCCCGACGCCGAGCTCCGGCCCCGCCGCCTGGCGGTGGGCGAGTTCGACGGCGTCCACCTCGGCCACCGCGAGGTGATCGCGGGTAGCGACACGGTGCTCACGTTCGACCCGCACCCACTCGCCGTGATCCGGCCCGAGGCCGCGCCGAAGCTGCTGATGAGCCTCGACGCCAAGATTGCCAAGATCAAGGAACTCGGCGTCCGCGAGCTGGTCGTGATCCCGTTCGACGAGCGGTTCGCCCAGCAGAGCGCGCAGGGGTTCATCGATCAGGTGCTGGTCGGACGACTGGGCGCGACCCACGTGTCCGTGGGGGAGAACTTCCGCTTCGGCCACGGGGCGCGCGGCGACGCGGCACTGCTCGAGTCCGATCGCCGCTTCGCGACTCGCGTCGTGCAGCTGGTCGAGGTCGACGGGGAAATCGTCTCCTCGAGCCACATCCGAGGGTTGGTGCTGGCCGGCGACGTCGACCGCGCCGCCCGCTTTCTGGGATCGCCGTTCCAGCTGATCGGGGAGGTGGTGACCGGTGACCGTCGTGGGCGGACGCTCGGCTTCCCGACCGCCAACATCGTCCCGGACGAGAACCTCGTGTGCCCGGGCCACGGCGTCTACGCCGCGCGGGCCGACGGCTCGTGCGCGGCGGTCAGCGTGGGCGTGCGGCCGACGTTCGGTACCGGACGCGCGGTGCTGGTCGAGGCCTACCTGATCGACCGTGAGGTCGATCTCTACGGCCGGACGCTGGCGGTCGACTTCGTCGCCCGGCTTCGTGGCGAGCGTCGGTTCGACACCGTCGAGGACCTGATCACTCAGATGAAGCTCGACGTGCAGCACACGCGGGAACTGTGCGGTTGAGCACCTGCTAGCCTCACCGGCCGCATGCCTCTGACACAAGAACGTAAGCAGGAGTTGGTCACGCAGTTCGGAGACAGCGCCACGGACACCGGCCGGACCGAGGTCCAGATTGCGCTGCTCACCGAGCGGATCAACATGCTCACCGAGCATCTGCGCGCCCACGGCAAGGATCACCACTCCCGCCGCGGCCTGCTGATGCTCGTCGGTCGCCGTCGCCGCTTTCTCAACTACCTCCAGAGCAGCGACCTCGAGCGTTACCGCACGCTGGTGCGCGAGCTCGGCCTGCGCAAGTGATCGAGCCTGGCACCCCGGCGCCCGAGTTCGTTCTCAAGCGCGCCGATGGCAGCGACTTCACGCGCGCCGACCTCGAGGGCCGGACGACCGTGCTGGTCTTCTACCCGTTCGCCTTCAGCCCGGTCTGCACCGACCAGCTCAACCTGTACGACGAGGTCCTCGATGACCTGCGCGAGCGGGGCGCGACACTGTACGGCGTCTCGTGCGACGCGACCTGGTCGCAGACGGCCTTCAAGGAGCGCCTCGGGGTGTCGATCGAGCAACTGTCTGATTTCGAGCCCAAGGGCGAGGTCTGCCGTGCTTTCGGTGTCTATCACCCGGGCGGCTTCCCCCAGCGCGCGCTCGTGATCGTCAACCCGGACCAGACGGTGCGCTGGAGCTACCAGGCGGCGTCGCCGGCCGACCTGCCCGGCGCCAACCTGATCTTCGACGGCCTGGATGCCTGACGGGGCTCGCCCCCGTGACCGAGCTCGGCTCTGCACCGCTCCCCGGGCCTGAGGACGGTGACCACGTCCGCGGCGCCGAGGGCGCGCCGCTGGTGATCGAGTACGCCGACTTCGAGTGCCCGTTCTGCGCTGCGCTTCACCAACGCCTCACCGACCTGCCGGTCCGGATCGCCTTCCGCCATTTCCCGGTGCGGTCAAGCCACCCGCGCGCCTGGGCCGCCGCCTGCGCGGCCGAGGCGGCAGGGCTACAGGGCCACTTCTGGGAGATGCACGACTCCCTGTTCGCCGATCAGGGGCGGCTCGAGGATCCCCATCTCTGGGATCGCGCGCGCGGTCTGGGCCTCGACCTCGAGCGTTTCGACGGCGATCGCCGCAGCGACGCGGTGCTCGAGCGGGTCAGGCGCGACTTTCACTCCGGGGTCCGGGGCGGGGTCGTCACGACGCCGGCGCTGTTTCAGTTCACCGACGGAGTGGCTGAGCGCACCGACCTCGACGCGCTGCGGGGCAGATTCGGGTAACGCCGGCGGTACGCGCGGAACCGTCGTAGCGCGGAACGAGACCTACGGTCAGCCGGTCGCCAGGTGCGGCGTGTCCGGCGCCACCGGAAGCTCGTGCGCTCGCTCGAGATCCTCGACCGTCGGCCGACGGCCGCGCAACGGGCGCTGTGCGCCGGGCGTCGAGATCGCGGCCCGGACGAGGTCGAGCTGCCGGGCCGCGAGGTTGGGGTCAAACTGCCTGAACGAGCGGCTCGTCTCGCACGCGCCCTTGACCATCATCATCACGTCGACGGCGCTGATGTCGGTGCGCACCGCGCCGGCATCCTGGGCGCGCTGGACGAGCGTATCGAGCACTCCCATCAGCTCCGTGTGGGCGCGGTGGATCTCGTCGTTCGCGAGCCACTCGTCATCGAGCGCGTCAAACAGCGCCCGGTCGGTTTGTTGGATCCCGACGGCCTGCTCGATCAGCGCGAACAGGGCCTCGCCGGGATCCGGCGCCTCGAGCGCCGCCTGGCCGCGTTCCACGGACTCGTGCATCCGCTCGACGACGATCGCGGCGATCAGATGCTCCTTGGACGGGAAGTTGCGAAACAGCGTCCCGCGCCCCACGCCGGCACGCTCGGCGATCTCGCCGACGCCCACGTCGAGCCCGCGCTCGCAGAAGACCGCGGTCGCGGCGTCCAGCAGACGGCGCCGATTTCGCTCGGCGTCTGCACGCAATGGTCGGCGCTCGGTTTCCATGTTGGCTGGATTGTCGTGCATCTGTCGGCCGAAAGCATCAATCATCACGAGGGAGGCGGCTAGGCGACCGGCGCCGGAGCCGCCGCGCCCTCGCTGAGCTCGAGCTCGACCTCCTTCATGTGCCGCTGGCGCAGCCCGAAGGCCATGATCCCGGCGCCGGCCGCGAGCATGATCGCGGCGGCCAGGAACGCCACGTGGTAGCCGGATACGCGCGCGGCGAGTTCCCCGACGCCGCCGCCCTGCAGCAGCTTCGACGTCTGGCTGGCCGCCAGCGTCGAGAGGATCGCGAGCCCGAGTGAGCCGCCGACCTGCTGCGCGGTGTTGAACAGTCCCGAGGCAAGCCCGGAGTCGTCGGCGCTGACGCCGCTCGTGGCGAGCAGCGTGATCGGCACGAATACGAGGCCCATGCCGATGCTCATCGGCAGCAGCCCCACCAGCAGATCGGACACGTAGCTGCCGTTGACCGGCAACTGCGTCAGGTAGAGCATCCCGGCCGCGGCCAGAACCAGCCCGGTGACCGACATGTTCCTTACCCCGAATCGCTTGATCAGCTGCTGCGAGACGCCGGCGCCGGCGGCGATCCCGAACGTGATCGGCAGGAACGCGAGCCCGGCCTTGAGCGGGCTGTAGCCGAGGATCTCCTGCACGTACAGGGACGCGAAGAAGAACATTCCGAACAGGCCCGAGGCTGCCAGGAGCAGGACGGCGTCCGAGACCGCGATCGTCCGCACGCGGAAGATGCTGAGCCGCATCAGCGGCGCCGCCGAGCGGCGCTCGATCGCGAGGAAGGCCGCCAGCAACGCGATCGCAACGGCCCCGAGGCCGAGCGTGCGCGCTGAGCCCCAGCCGAACTCCTGTGCCTTGACGATCGCATACACGAGCACCACCAGACCGGACGTGACGGTCAGGGCACCGGCGATGTCAAACGACCGCTGCTCGGTGCGCACCCGCGACTCGGCGACGTAGCGCATCGCGAGCGCGATCGTGATGATCCCGACGGGCACGTTGACGAAGAACACCCACCGCCACGACGCGATATCGGTCAGCACGCCGCCCATCAGCAGTCCGAAGGCGCCACCGCCGGCCGCGATCGCGCTCCAGATGCCCAGCGCCTTGGTGCGCTCGGCCTGCTCCGTGAACGTGGTGGTGATGATCGCCAGTGCGGCGGGCGAGACCAGCGCGGCACCGAGACCCTGCAGGCCGCGCCCGAAGATGAGCATGTCCGACGACTGGGCGATCCCGTTCAGCAGCGAGGCGGCGGAGAAGAGCACCACCCCGGCGACGAACAGCCGCTTGCGGCCGGCGAGGTCGGCCGCGCGCCCGCCGAGCAGCAGAAAGCCGCCGAAGATGAGCGTGTAGGCGTTGACGACCCACTGCAGGTTGTCGGCGGAGAAGTCCAGTCCGTGCTGGATCGACGGCAGGGCAACGTTGACGACGGTCGCGTCGAGCACGACCATGAATTGAGCCATGCAAGCGATCACGAGCACCTGCCAGCGGTTGCCGGCGTGCTGTGGTTCAGCGCTGGGGGCGGGTGCGGTTAGACTCATAGTGGCTCCTGGAAGAGGGGGCGTTTCGGGCTAACTGGACCAGACGGTCCGGTTACGGTAGCACAACCGGACTGTGGGGTCCGTTTTATCGGACCGTCGAGTCCGTTTTCGCGCGGCGCTCAGGCCGCGCCGGCTGCACCCTGAAACCCCTGCCTCGACGCCCGATGACCCGCTAGCATCAAACGCGTTCGGAATAAATGACGAGAAACGAAGCAGCTCCGCCGACCGAAGGGTGGAGAGAAGAAGGGAACTGAATATGTCTGACGCCGTTACGCGCGTCTCCGTCGAGATCGAGGGCAAGGAGATCTCGTTCGAGACCGGCAAGCTGGCCAAGCAGGCCTCCGGCGCAGTGGTCGTCCAAGCGGGCGACACGATGGTCCTCTGTACCGCCACCGCCGGCAACCTCCGTGAGGTGGATTTTCTGCCGCTCACCGTGGACGTAGAGGAACGCATGTACGCAGCCGGGAAGATTCCCGGCTCTTTCTTAAGCGCGAGGGACGCGCAGGGGAGAAGGCGACGCTTTCGGCGCGTCTGATCGACCGTCCGATCCGACCCCTGTTCCCCAAGGGCTGGCGCTATGAGACCCAGCTCGTGGCGATGCCGATGTCGGTCGATCACGTCAACCCGTACGACATCCTCGCGATGAACGGCGCCTCGGCGGCGCTGATGGTCTCCCACATCCCGTTCCCGACCCCGGTCGGCGCGGTGCGGATCGGCAAGGTGGACGGCAACTTCGTCGTCAACCCCGACGAGCTCGACCTGTTCGAGGGCACAGATCTCGATCTGATCGTCGCCGGGACCGATGAGGCGATCCTGATGGTCGAGGCCGGGGCCAACGAGATTCCCGAGGCCGAGATCCTTGACGCGCTCGACATCGCGCACGAGAACATCAAGAAGCTCTGCGCCGCGCAGCGCGAGCTCGCCGAGAAGGCCGGCAAGGCCAAGGTCGAGGTCGAGGTCCCGCAGGTTCAGCCCGACCTCTACGAGCAGATCAAGGCGTCGCACGGCGCCGCGCTCGACGCCGCGACCCAGGTCGAGGACAAGCTCGAGCGCCAGGACGCGACCAAGGAGGTCGAGGAGGCGATCCTCGAGCACTACTCGGGCGACCCGGAGTCGGAGACCTACGCCGAAGCCCGCGCCAACGCCCAGGCCGCGTTCGACAAGCTCGAGAAGACGCTGATCCGGGAGCGGATCGCGATCCAGAAGAAGCGGCCCGACGGGCGCAGCTCAGAGCAGATCCGCCCGATCTCGATCGAGGTCGATGTCGCCCCGCGCACCCACGGCTCGGCGCTGTTCACGCGCGGCCAGACGCAGGCGTTCTCGGTCGTCGCGCTCGGCACCACCCGTGAGGAGATGCGGCTCGACACGCTCGGCCTGGAGACGACCAAGCGATACTTCCACCACTACAACTTCCCGCCGTTCTCGGTCGGGGAGGCGGGCTTCATGCGCGGGCCTAAGCGCCGCGACATCGGCCACGGGGCGCTCGCTGAGCGGGCGCTGGTGCCGATGATCCCCAGCCAGGAGGAGTTCCCGTACACGATTCGCGTCGTGTCCGACATCCTCGAGTCAAACGGGTCGTCCTCGATGGCCTCGGTGTGCGGCTCGACGCTGTCGCTGATGGACGCGGGCGTGCCGATCAAGGCGCCCGTCGCCGGGATCGCCATGGGGCTCATCAAGGAGGGTGACGAATACATCATCCTCACCGACATCGCCGGCGTCGAGGATCACCTCGGTGACATGGACTTCAAAGTCGCCGGCACCAGGGACGGGATCACCGCCCTGCAGATGGACATCAAGATCACGGGCGTGACGTTCGAGATCATGCGTGACGCACTCGCGCAGGCGAAGGTCGCGCGGGAGTTCATCCTCGGCGAGATGGCCGCCGTGATCGATACGCCGCGCGCCGAGCTGTCCAAGTACGCGCCGGGTATCGCCTCGGTCCAGATCGACCCCGAGAAGATCGGCCTGCTGATCGGCAAGGGTGGCGAGACGATCCGGGCGCTCCAAGAGGAGTTCGAGTCCCAGATCGACGTCAACGACGAGGGCATGGTGCTCGTCTACGCGGCCGACCGCGAGCGCGGGGACGCGCTGGTGGACCGGATCCGGTCGATGACCAAGGAGGTCGAGGTCGGTGACGAGTTCACCGGCAAGGTCGTCAAGACGACCACCTTCGGCGCGTTCGTCGAGCTCTCCAAGGGCACCGACGGCCTGCTGCACATCTCCAACATCAGCCCCGGGCGGCGGATCGACACCGTCGAGGAAGTGCTCAACAAGGGCGACGACGTCGACGTCAAGGTCGTCGAGGTCGACCGCGAGCGCGGACGCATCGGTCTGCGACTGGCCAGCGATCCGGAGATCCAGGGCAAGAATCCCGAGGAGCTCGCCGCGATCGCGGCCGCCGAGAACGGCGGCGGTCAGCGGCGTGACCGGCCGCCGCGTGACCGCGACCGCGGGCGTGATCGTGACCGCGGGCGTGACCGCGACCGTGATCGTGACCGCGGCCGGGTTCGGGACCGCGACCCAGACCGCCCGCACTCGTAGTCCGCGGCCCGCGGCTGTGCGAGAAGACCATCGCCTGACAACGCTCGAGTCGGGCGTACGGATCGTGACGGAGGCAATGCCCTCCGTCCGGTCCGTGTCGATCGGCTTCTGGGTCGGGACCGGCTCACGGCACGAGTCCGAGCAGCAGGCGGGGCTCTCGCACCTGCTCGAGCATCTGCTGTTCAAGGGAACGGCCAAATACGAGTCCGTCCAGATCGATCAGATCTTCGATGCGATGGGCGCCGAGCTCAACGCCGGGACCGGCAAGGAGACGACGTCGGTGTTCGCGCGCGTGATCGACGAGCACCTCACCGACGCGTTCGACGTGATGGCCGACATGGTCTTTCGTCCGCTGCTCACCGACGTCGACTCCGAGCGAGAGGTGATCCTCGAGGAGATCGCGATGTACGAGGACGATCCCCAGGAGAAGGTGTTCGATCTGCTCGGGGAGGCGACGTTCGGCAGCGATCCACTCGGCCGCGCGATCATCGGGCGGGCCGAGGTCATCTCGGGTACCCCGGTCGACGCGATCACGGCCTTTCACCATGACCGTTACGCGCCGGCGAACATCGTGATTGCGGCGGCCGGCGCCGTCGACCACGACCAGCTCGTCGAGCTCGCCAGCACCCGCGTGCCCGCCACGGGCGGCGGTCGTGACGGGCTCGCGGCGGTCGGCCCGCTGCAACTGCCCGATGGCCCGCGACGCCGCTTCGAGCGCAAGGAGACCGAGCAGTTCCACGTATGCCTCGGGACAGCCGGACTCTCCCGCCACGATGACCGGCGCTTCGCACTTCGGGTGCTCGACACGATCTTCGGGGGCACATCGTCGTCGCGCCTGTTTCAGGAGGTGCGCGAGCGGCGAGGCCTCGCGTACGCGGTGTACTCGTTCACTTCCGGCTACCAGGACACCGGGCAGATCGGCCTGTACGTCGGCACGCGCGCCGACAACCTCGTCCAGGCGCTCGAGGTCGTCGGGACCGAGCTGACGCGCGCGCTCAAGGATCCGGCCACCAACGACGAGCTGGTGCGCGCCAAGGAGAACCTGAAGGGCCGCGTCGTACTCGCGCTCGAATCGACCGGCGCTCGCATGAACCGGCTCGGATCGGAGGTCCTCGCCGGTGAGCCGTTGATGGCGCTCGACGAGGTCGTGCGAAGGATCGATTCCGTCTCGCACGACGACCTGGTCGCGCTGGTAGAGGAGCTGTGGCTGCCCGAGCGCCTGTCGGCAGCCGGAATCGGACCCGACGAATCACGCTTCGAGGAGGCGCTCGCGGAGGTGGTTCCAGCGCTTGCGGAGAGCGCGGGATGATCGCGGTCGCGGTCGCGGGCGCGGCCGGGCGCATGGGCCAGACGGTCTGCGGAGCGGTGCAGGCCGCCCCCGATATGGAGCTCGTGGCGCGCGCCGATCCGGCGCTCGACACCCCGCTCGCTGAGGCGCTCCAAGAGGGGCCCGAGGTGCTGGTGGACTTCACCGTTCCGAGTACCGCGCTCGCCAACGCGCGCGAGGCGCTCGCGGCCGGCGTCCATGTCGTGATCGGCACGACCGGCTTTGACCTGGACAAGCTCGACGAGTTCCGCGGGGCGAAGGCGAACGTGTTCGCGGCGCCCAACTTCGCGATCGGCGCCGTGCTGATGATGCAGTTCGCCGCCCAGGCGGCGAAGCACATGCAGTCCGCGGAGATCATTGAGCTGCACCATGCGGGCAAGCTCGACCGGCCCAGCGGGACCGCCGCGCGCACGGCCAAGCTGATGGTGCAGGAGCGGGGCGCCGACGACTACGCCGTCGAGATCCACTCGGTGCGGCTGCCCGGTCTCGTCGCCCATCACGAGGTGATCCTCGGTGACGTCGGCCAGACGCTCACGATCCGTCACGACTCGATCGACCGCGAGTCGTTCATGCCCGGCGTCCTGCTGGCGGTGCGGCGCGTCGGGGACCTCGACCGCTCGCCGGTCGTCGGTCTCGAGCATCTCCTCTAAGTCCGCGCGGGTATCCCGAGGCCACGGCGTCCGGCCGCGCCGATAGCGGCCTGCGCGAGGGCGACGAACCACTCGGTCCGCGGCGCTCATGCGAGCAGCTCGATCCGGTTTCCCCACGGGTCGGCGGTGAAGAACCGCCGGACGCCGTCGAGTTGGTCATCCCAGACAACCGGCGCACCACCACGTTCCAGGCGCGCCGCCAAGCTCTCGAGCGCGGCGCGGTCCGCCAGCCGCAGCGCCGGGTGCGCCTTGGTCGCGGGCGCGAAGGGATCCTGCACGCCGATGTGGAGCTGGCCGCCGGCGAGCGCGAACCAGACGCCGCCCCGCGCGCGCAGGGCCGCCGGCTTGTCGAGCTCCACCAGCCCGAGCAGGCGGCCGTAGAAGTCGCGCGCGGCCGGCTCGCACCCCGACGGCGCCGCCAGCTGCACATGATCGAGCGTCGGCGTGAGCCGCTGATCGGGCTCCGGTGCGACTGAGCTCAAGTGAATGTCCTTGGATAGGGTGTCGAGCCGATGCCCGTCGAAATTAGCGCGGTCAAAGGGCCGGGAGACCTGCGCGCGTTCGTGGCGCTGCCGTTCCGGCTGCACGCCGGGACGCCGTGGATCCCGCCATTGAAGCTCGAGCGCTACGTGTTCTTGACACGCAAGCTCAACGCGTACTTCACCCACGCCGAGGCGCAGTACTTCCTCGCCCGCCGCGGCGGCCGGGTCGTGGGGCGGATCACGGCGCAGATCGATCGCGCCTTCAACGAGTTCCATCAGAGCCGCTGGGGGATGTTCGGCTTCCTCGAGTTCGAGGACGATCAGGAGATCGTCGATGCGCTGCTGGCGGCGGCGGCCGACTGGCTGCAAGCGCGCGGGTGTGACCGGATGGTCGGCCCGATGAACTTTGTGCTCAACGATGAGGGCGGGGTGATGATCGAGGGCTTCGAGCGCGAGCCGCTGATCCGCGAGCCGTGGAACCCGCCCTATTACTCGGCCCGCTGCGAGGCCGCCGGGCTGACGAAGGCGATGGACCTGTTCGGCTGGGACCTCTCGATCTCAGACCGCGAGCGGATGAACCCGGTCCTGCCCAAGGTGGCCGAACGGGCCCAGACCAAGTACGGGATCACGATCCGCAAGATGTCGCGGCGCCATTTGCGCCGCGAGATGGACGAGTTCGCCAAGGTCTACAACGCCGCCTGGTCGCACAACTGGGGCTTCGTCCCGTACTCGAAGGCTGACCTCGACCAGTTCACGATCGACATGCAGCTCGTGTTCTCGCGCGATTGGTTCATGATCGCCGAGGCCGATGGTCAGACGGTCGCGATGGCGATCACGATCCCTGACATCCACCAGGTCTACAAGAAGATGAACGGCCGGCTGCTCCCGCTCGGCTGGCTCTACTACCTGCTGCGCGGGCGCATCATCGACCGCCTCCGAGTCGGCTTTTTGGGTGTGCTGCCCGAGTACCAGCACACCGGCGTCGCCGCCGCGCTCTACCTCGAGCACTTCCAGACCGCCGAGCACAGCCGCCAGAAGACCGGCGAGGCCAGCTTCATTCTCGAGGTCAACACCTCGATGAACCGCGGGTTGGAGGCGATGGGCGGCCGCCTGGTCAAGCGCTGGCGCGTGTACGAGCGCCACCTCGGATGAGATAATGGCGGCGATGTCCGCGAACTTCGGCGCCATCCTCACGGCGATGGTCACGCCCTTCGACGACCGGGGGCGCCTCGACGAGGACGCCGCCGTCGCGCTCATGCAGCATCTGATCGCGCACGGATCCGAGGGCGTGGTCGTCTGCGGGACGACCGGCGAGGCGGTGACGATGACCGACGATGAGCAGGCGGCCCTGATCGGGCTTGCCGTGCAAGAGCTGCGGGGCAAGGCGACGGTGATCGCCGGCGTCGGATCCAACGACACCCGCCATGCCGTCGAGTTGACCGAGCGCGCCACCGACCTCGGAGCCGACGCGCTGCTGTCGGTCAACCCGTACTACAACCGACCCAGCCGGCGCGGGATCGTCGCCCACTACAAGGAGGTCGTCCGCGCGACCGACCTCCCGATCCTGGTCTACAACATCCCGCAGCGGACGGGCTCCGACATGCCCAATGACCTGCTCGCCGAGCTCGCGCAGTTAGACCACATCTGCGGCGTCAAGCAGGCGAACCCGGCGAATCTGGCCAAGATCGACGGGATGGTGATCTACGCCGGCAACGACGACATGCTCGCCGACGTGCTCGACCTCGGCGAGCCCGGCGGCGTGCTGACCGGCAGCCACGTGTTCGGCGACGAGATGCGCCGCGTGGTCGACGAGCCCGAGCACCGCCACGAGATCGACGCGAGCCTCAAGGACACGTACCGCGACCTGGCGATCGCGCCGGCCGCATGCAGCCTCAAGGCCGCGTTGGCGATGATCGGGGTCCCGGTCGGTGCGCCGCGGCTGCCCTACGTCGAACTCGATGACGCCGAACTGGCCGTCGTGCGTGCGATGCTCGAACGCCATGGCCTGCTTTCGGTGGCCGCGGGATGATGGCGCTCGTGCTGGCGATGGCGGTGTGAGCAACGGGACGCTGCGAGTCCTGCCGCTCGGCGGGCTCGGGGAGATCGGGAAGAACATGACGGTCGTCGAGTACGAGGACCGGATCGTGGTGGTCGACACCGGGCTGCGGTTCCCGACCACGGAGCAGCTCGGCATCGACCTCGTACTGCCCGACTTCGCCTACCTGCGCTCCCGGGCGGATGAGATCGAGGCGATCGTGATCACCCACGGCCATGAGGACCACCTGGGCGCGCTGCCGTGGATCCTGCGCGAGCTCGGCGCCGAGGACGGGCCGACCGTGTACGGCGGTCCGCTGACGATCGCGATGGCGCGCTCCAAGCTCGACGAGCACAACCTCCGCGAGGCAGACCTCGAGGACCTGCCGACGGGCGAGCAGGTGCAGCTCGGCCCGTTTGGGCTGGAGCTCGTTCACATGACCCACTCGATTCCCGACTCGTGCGCCGTCGCCCTACGGACCGAGCTCGGGACGGTCCTGCTGACCGGCGACTACAAGTTCGACCAGACTCCGGTCGACGGCGTGCCCGCCGACGCCGCCCGCCTGGCGGAGCTCGGCAGCGAGGGGGTGCTGTTGCTGTGCGGCGACTCGACCAACGCCGACCGGCCTGGTTTCTCCCCATCCGAGCGGCAGGTCGGCCCTCATCTCGAGGAGGTCTTCGCGCGCGCCGAGGGCCGGATCATCGTCACGAGCTTCGCGTCCAACATCCACCGCGTCCAGCAGGTGGTCGACGCGGCCGCCGCGCTCGGGCGCAAGGTCGCGCTTGTCGGCCGCTCGATGCGAAAGAACGTCAACATCGGCCGCTCGCTCGGCCACATCGAGGTCCCCGACGGGATGATGATTCAGCCCCACGAGGTCGAGGACTGGCCCGATCACAAGGTCGTCGTGATCTCCACTGGCTCACAGGGCGAGCCGCTCTCGGCGCTGCGGCGGATGGCCTACGACGACCACCGTCAGATCGCCCTGCAGCGCGGCGACACGGTCGTCTTCTCGGCCACCCCGATCCCCGGCAACGAACGCGCGGTCAACGAGACCGTCGACCGGCTGTACCACATCGGCTGCAGCGTGATCACGCCAGGCGAGGCGCCGATCCACGCCTCGGGGCACGGCTACGCCGAGGAGCTCAAGCTGATGCTCAACCTCGTTCGCCCGCGCTACGTGATGCCGGTGCACGGCGACCACAAGCGCCTACGGCTGCACGCCGAGCTCGCCGATGCCGTCGGGATCGATCCCGACGCCGTATTCAGCGGCGAGAACGGGCTTCCGGTCGAGATCGACGCCACCGGCGCCCGCTTCGGCGAGCGCGAACAGGCCGGGATGATCTTCGTCGATGGCGTCGATATCGGCGATCCGGCCGACGTCGCGCTGCGTGACCGGCGGATGCTGTCGGCGGATGGGATCTTCATCGTCGTCGCGACCGTCTCGGAGCAGACCGGCGAGTCGGTCGTCCCGCCCGAGGTCATCTTCCGTGGCGTTCCGTTCATCGAGCAGGCCGACGGACTCGTGGAGGACATCCGTGGCGAGGTCGAGGCGTCGCTCGCCCGCGCCGCGCAGGATGGGGTCCGCGAGATCGATCTGCTCCAGGAGGAGCTTCACGACGACCTCGCCGCGTTCGTCTACGAGCGGCTGCGGCGCCGGCCGATGGTCCTTCCGGTAGTCGTCGAAGTCTGATCCTCGATGCCGACCGCCGGTTCGGGCTGACGGACTCCGACCGCCGGGATCCTGATCACGAACCGGGTTCCGGTTCCGCTCAGCGGCGGCTCCATCGTGACCGTGCCGCCGTGCGACTCGGCGACCGCGCGGACGATCGCCAGGCCCAAGCCCGAGCCGCGACCACCGTCGCGACCCCCGCGGACGAAGCGCTCGAACACCCGTTGCTGGAGCTCGGGCGGGATCCCCGGCCCGTTGTCGGCGACGATCAGGACCGCGTCGCCGCCGACCTGCTCGGTGCTTGCCTGGATCTGGGTCCCCGGGGGCGTGTGGCGGACCGAGTTCTCGAGCAGGTTGAGCACCAGGCGGTGAAGCTCGTCCCGGACGCCGTCGACCATCGCCGGGCCGGGGCTGATCGACAGCTCGTGCCGGTCGGCCATCGGGCCCAGCTCGGAGGCCGCTTCGACGAGCACCTCGGCGAGATCGGTCGCTCGGCGCGGCTGCGCGCGCCGGGCGTCGGCGCGCGCGAGCAGCAGCAGGTCTCCGACCAGACGGCGCATCCGGCGCGTCGATCGAAGCGCGGCCTCGGCGGTCTCGGCCTGCTCGCCGCCGAGCTCTTCGGTCAGCAGCTCGAGGTTGGCGAGCACGCTCGTCAGGGGCGTGCGCAGCTCGTGTGACGCGTCAGCGACGAATTCGCGCTGGCGATCGAGCATCGCCTGGGTGTCGGCACGCGCGGCGTCGAGCCCCCGGAGCATCCCCTCGAGTGTCCGTGCGAGCTCGGCGATCTCGTCCTCGGCCTCCGGGTGTGGAATCTGCCGGCTCGGGTCCCGCGCCCGTTCGATCTCGCGCGCCGCGTCGGTCAGCTCGACGATCGGGCGCATCGCCCGCGCCGACACGAACAGTCCCGCGATCAGCGCCGCGACCGTGCCACCGAGCACGCCGAGCAGCAGGAAGATCTGGACCTCCGCGATCGTGTGGTCGACGTCCGAGAGCGGCAGCGCGTAGAGCAGCGTCGCCTGCTGCCCGGTGGGCTTGGCCTGCAGCTGCTTCACCACGATGCGGTAGCCGTCCTGCGTGTAGGTCCCGCCCAGCCGCAGCGGATATGTCCTGAACTTCGACGGCTGCAACGGCGCCTTCGGGCCGCGGAGGGCGTTCTGCGTGCACAGCAGCTTGCCGTCCGCGGGGTCGAAGATCCGGATCTGAGCGTGTTCGCCGCTGGCGAAGTCACTGAGGTGGATCTTCGTACGGAAGCAGTCGAGCGACAGCCCGTCGGGGCTGTAGCGCAGCTTGCGGTTGAGCTGGTTGAACAGCTGCGAGACGTTGGAGCTCTGCTGGTCTGCGAACTGCGTCCGGACCTGACGACCGGTGAGCGTGCCGACGATCGTCGCGAAGCCGGCGAGGATCACGAACGTCAGTGCCGCTGAGCCTCCGGCCAACCGCCACCGGATCGGAACCGACCTATACGCGGAGAACGTATCCCGCGCCGCGGATCGTATGAAGGAGCCGGGGCTCGCCATCCGCTTCCAGCTTTCGTCGTAGGTTGGAGACGAACACCTCGATCGTATTCGTCATCGAGAACGGGTCATAGCCCCAGACCTCATCGAGCAGGCGCTGGCGCGACACGACGATCCGCTCGTTGCGCATCAGGTACTCGAGCAATTCGAACTCGCGCTGTGTCAGGTCGACCGTCCGTTCACCGCGGATGACCTCGTGCGTGTCCGGGTTGAGCTTCAGGTCACCGACGGTCAGATTCGCCTGACCGCGCGGCGGGCGTCGGCGCAGCAGCGCGCGGAGCCGGGCGAGCAGCTCCTGGCGCTCGAACGGCTTGACGAGGTAATCGTCGGCGCCCGCGTCGAGGCCCTCGACGCGGGACTCGACCGCGTCCCGGGCCGTCAGCACGAGAATCGGCACGTCGTCCTGCTGGCTGCGCAACTGCTTGGCGACGTCCAGGCCGTCCATCCCCGGCAGGCCGAGGTCCAGGATCACCAGGTCCGGGAGGAAAGCATGCGCCTCGTCGAGCGCCGCGATCCCATCCTCGGCCACCCGGACCTCGTAACCCTCCATCCGCAGCGAGCGCTTGAGCACCTGCGCGATCGCATCGTCGTCCTCGACTACCAGGACCCGGGGCGGACGTTCGAAATCAGCCATTGCTGCCGAAGATGGTACGGCCAGGCAGGCGCGGCCGTACGCGGTCTTACATACCGCTTACGAACCGCTGAGCAGGGCATTCGCCGCGAGCCCGAGGCGAGGAGGCTCACCGACGCTGAAGGAGGCGGGTCGCGCCCGTCGAAGGCTCTCGTTCGGAGATGGCGACCACGCAGAAGCGCAAGCCAACCAAGGGCAAGACCCGGCGTGCCCGTGCTCGTCGCTCGCTGCTGGCTGCGCGCCCACGGATGCCGATGGTGGCCCTCGAGCCCCACCAGACCGACATCCTCGCGCTCGCGCTGATCGCGGTCGGCGTGTTTCTCGGCGGCGTCGAGTACGCGCACTGGGCGGGTGGAGCGCTGGGCGACGGCGCGATGCGCGCGACGAAATTCTGTCTCGGGGTGCTCGGCTATGCGGTCCCCGCAGGGCTGGTCGCCGGCGGCGGCCTGATCCTCGCACGCGAGCTCCGTCCGCCGGCCCGTCCGATGCGTACCGGGATCATCTGTCTGATCGCGGCGCTCACGCTGGCGCTCGCCGCGGGCACGCTCGGGATCGGCCCTGGGCAGGTCCCGGCGCACGAGTTCTGGCGGCCGGCCGCGTTCGACTCGCGCGGCGGCGTGATCGGACAGGCCGAGTTCTGGATTACCTCGCACCTGTTCTCGACGCTCGGCTCGAGCATCCTCGCCGTCTTCCTGTTGATCGCCGGAGCGATCCTCGTGACCGGCGCGACGCTCGCGGGGGCGATCCGCGCGACGGGCACCGGAGTGGCCGGCACCGGGCGCGCTCTGCGGCGCTCGACCGGTGATCTGCGGGCGACGGTAGCGGGCCGGCCGGCTACCGCTCTCGCCCGGGAGGGCACCGGCCCCGGGCCATCCGCGGGCTATCCGAGCGAGCCGCTGCTGCCGCCCGAGCCCGACACGACCGAGCTCGTCGTTCGGGCCACGCACGTCGAGGCGCCGCCGATCGGCGAGCACTCGGACGAGATCAAGGAGCTCGATCCGCCCGACGATCTGAGACTCGACGACGTCGACGGCGTCGAGGCCTCCGGCAGCGGCCCGAGCAAGCCGGTGTCGGCGGACGACCTCACGCCCCAGGGTCGCTACCGGGCGTCGATCACCGACGATCCCGAGTTCGTCTGGCGCGTCCCGAGCACGCGCTTTTTGACCAGGTCGACCGGCGAGGCAGCCAAGCCCGACACCGCCGGCCAGGAGCAGGTAGCTCGCACGCTACTCGAGACGCTCGGCCACTTCGGGGTCGATGCGAAGGTGATCGGTCGCGTCACCGGTCCCCACATCACACGCTACGAGCTGCGGCTGGCTCCCGGGACGAAGGTCTCGAAGGTGGCCGCGCTGAAGGATGATCTTGCCTACGCGCTGGCCGCGACCGACATCCGGATCCTGGCACCGATCCCCGGCAAGCAGGCGGTCGGAGTCGAGGTACCCAACGCGCGACGCCGGATCGTCCATCTCGGCGATGTATTCCAGGAGCCACCGGCCGACTGGTCGCCACTCACGGTCTGGCTCGGCAAGGACATCGCCGGGCGCGCGATCGGCGCGGACCTGGTCAAGATGCCCCACCTGCTGGTCGCCGGAACCACCGGAGCGGGCAAGTCCGCGTGCATCAACTCGATGCTGTCGAGCATTCTGCTGCGTGCGACCCCGCACGAGGTTCGGCTCGTCCTGGTCGACCCGAAGCAGGTCGAGCTCAACCACTACGAATCGATCCCGCACCTGCTGACGAAGGTGATCACGAGCCCACGGATGGCCGCCAACGCGCTCCAGAACCTGGTCAAGGAGATGGAGCAGCGCTACTCGATCATGTCGCTCGCCCGGACGCGGAGCCTGCCCGAGCTCAACCGTGCTCGCGCCAAGCGCGACGAGCCGCCGCTGCCGTACGTCCTGTGCGTGATCGACGAGCTCGCCGATCTGATGATGGTCGCTCCCGCCGACGTCGAGGACTCGATCATCCGGCTCGCCCAGAAGGCGCGCGCCGTCGGCATCCACCTCGTGCTGGCGACGCAGTCGCCGCGCGTCGACGTGATCACCGGCATGATCAAGGCCAACGTGCCATCCCGGATCGCGTTCGCGGTCTCGAGCCAGACCGACTCGCGGGTGATCCTCGATCACAACGGCGCCGAGTCCCTGCTCGGCCAGGGGGACATGCTGTTTTCGCCGGTCGGCTCGTCCAAGCTCCAGCGGATCCAGGGCGCGTTCATCGACGAAGAGCAGATCCTCGAGCTGACCGAGGCGTGGCGCCGTCAGGGTGAGCCAGAGTTCCACGAGGAGCTGCTCGAGGAGGTGGCCAGCGATGATCCCCAGTCCGATGACGAAGGCGGGAACGCGGCCGACGAGGATCCGCTGCTCGAGGAGGCGATCGCGCTCGTGGCGCAGATGGGGACGGCCTCGACGTCGATGCTCCAACGCCGTCTGCGGCTCGGCTACACGCGCGCCGGGCGGCTGATCGACATGCTCGAGCGGCGTGGAATCATCTCCGGCTACGAGGGCTCAAAGCCCCGGCAGGTCCTGATCACCGAGGCCGACGTGCCCCGCATCCTGTCGCATCTGGCCGAGGCTGAGGCGCCGTCCGCGGTGGCCACGCCGGCGCCGGTGCCCGACGTCCCCGACGGCCCCGCCGCGCAGCAGACAGATCCAGATTTGCGGGGCTTTTGAGTCGCGCCTGCGCCGGTAGCCTTGTGAGCAATGGCTGAAATCGGCGCCCGACTCAGGGAGGCGCGCATGCGCGCCAAGATCGATATCAACGAGGTCGAGGTGCGGACCAAGATCCGTGCCAAGTACCTGCGGGCGATGGAGAACGACGAGTGGGACCTCCTGCCTGGCGAGGTCTACGCGAAGAGCTTCCTGCGTACCTACGGCGATTTTCTCGGGCTCGACACGCGCCAGTTGATGGACGACTTCAGGCGGATGCACGAGCACCCCTCAGAGCACGAGGTGCGCCCGATCGCGCCGCCCGGTCGCGATCGAGACCGCGGTTCCCGTGGGCCGATCGTGCCGCCGTGGGCGATCGTCGGCGTCGTGCTGATCGCCGTCGTCGTGGTCCTCTACCTGGTCGGCGTGCACAAGAACAATTCGAGCTCAACGACCGGCACGCATGCGACCCAAACCACACACCACCATCATTCGCACCATAAGTCCACGGCCAAGCCGCACCCCGCGCACACGATGGTCACGCTTCAGCTCGTCCCCACGGGCGCGGTCTACGTCTGCCTCGTCAACGGCGATGGGCGCAAGCTGATTCCGGGAGTGATCTACAACGTCGGCCAGACGATCCCGACCGAGGGTGGGCGCAAGCTCCTGCTGACGCTCGGCAACGCATCGGTGCAGATGAAGGTCAACGGCGTCACGGTGCCGGTCGCCGCCTCGTCGAGTGCGATCGGCTACGAGCTGCTGCCCACCTCACACCACGTGCTTGCGCCCGGCGCGGGGCCGACGTGCTCATGAACGCCGGCTCGCCTCCCGCACCGCGCGCCGCGATTCTCGTCACCGGGACCGAGGTCCTGACCGGGATCATCGCCGACAGCAACGGCCCCTGGCTTTCGGAGCGCCTGGTCGAGATCGGCGTCGACCTGTCGACGATCCAGATCGTCGGTGACCGGCCGGACGATCTGCTCGCGGCGCTCGAGTACTTTCGCTCGCAGGGGGTCGCGCTGATCATCACGAGCGGCGGGCTCGGGCCGACCGCGGATGACCTCACGGCCGAGATCGTGGGCCGCTTCTGCGGCCGCGAGATGGTTCTCGACGAGCCCCTTGAACAACGGATCGCGGAAATCCTGGAACCTTTGATGCGCCGCTGGCCGGGGCTCGACCAGGATGCGATCCGCGAGTCCAACCGTAAGCAGGCGGTGATTCCGGCCGGCGCGACCGTGCTTGATCCAGTGGGGACCGCCCCGGGGCTCGTCGTGCCGCCGCTGCAGGGCACGACCCCGACGGTCGTCGTCCTGCCGGGGCCTCCGCGCGAGCTCCAGCCGATGTGGGAGACCGCCCGCGCCACCGACGCGTTTGCGGCCGCGATCGCCGGCGCTACCACCTACCGGCGCGAGATCGTGCGCCTGTTCGGGATACCGGAGTCGGAGATCGCGAACACCCTGCGCGCCGCCGAGTCCGATGGTCTGAAGCTCGACTCGCTGGAGATCACCACCTGCCTGCGGCGCGGCGAGCTGGAGATCGCCACCCGCTACGAGCCCCCGGCTCAGTCGGACTACGACGCGTTGCTGGAGTTCATCCGCGGGCGCCACGGCAGGCACCTGTTCTCAGATGACGGGTCGACGATCGACGAGCAGATCGCCGGGCTGCTCGCTCGCCGCACGATCGCTACCGCCGAGTCATGCACGGCCGGGCTGCTGGCGGCGCGCCTGACCGACCAGGCCGGGTCCTCCGCCTACTTCCTGGGCGGCGGCGTGGTGTACTCAGACGAGGCCAAGGTCGACATCGCCGGCGTCGATCCGGCGCTGATCGAACGCTTCGGGGCGGTTTCGATCGAAGTCGCCGAGGCGCTCGCACAGGGGATCGCCGCGCGCTTCGGCGCCGAGATCGGGGTCGGGGTCACCGGGATCGCCGGCCCCGGTGGTGGCAGCGCGGACAAGCCCGTCGGACTGGTCTGCATCTCGGTCTGCGATCGCGAGGGTCAGATCACGCGCAGCACCCAGATGCCCGGCGGACGGCGTGACGTGCGCGACCGGTCGGTTACCGTCGCCATGCACCTCCTGCGGCGCCTGCTGCTGGGCGAGCATGACCAGGGTCCACGCGACGACGTGGCATCGAGCGCCGAGCACCAGTGACCGGCGCGGACGAGCGGGCGCGCCTGTTCGTCGCGCTTGAGCTGCCCGCCGTCGTCCGCACAGAGCTCGCCGAGTGGCGTTCCGAGCGCGTTGCCGGCGTGTCCGGTCTGCGGCTGACCGCGGCCGCGGCGCTCCATCTGACGCTCTGCTTTCTCGGCCCGCAGCCGGTCGGGGAAATCGATGCGATCGCGGGGGCCTGCGCATCGGTGGCTGCTCACCGTTCGCCGCCTGTGCTCGAGCTCGGCGAGCCCGTCTGGCTGCCGCGCCGGCGCCCGCGGGTGCTCGCGGTCGCGCTCGGCGACGGTCCGGGTGAGCTCGCCGCGCTTCAGTCCGCGCTCGCGGCGACGCTCGCACAGGGCAGCTGGTATGAGCCCGAGCGGCGGCCGTTTCGCCCTCACGTGACGGTCGCCCGGGCCACCGGGACCGCACGGCCGCGGCCGTTGCCGCTGCCCGCGCCAAGGCCGATCGCGTGCGTCGGCTCCGAGGTGGTGTTGATGCGCTCGCGGACACGCCCCGGCGGCGCCGAGTACGAGCGGCTGTCGGCGGTTACGTTGGGCGATCGGTCGGGCTGATCGCCCTCGCAGGCCGGTCGTATTGCGCGCGGGAAACAGTCGCGCGGTCAGTCGCGCTCTGAGGGGATCGCGTCCGCCTCGCGGAAGAGCTTGCCGGGCGGCGTCACCCGCAGCGTTCCGTCATCCGGCGTCGAGCTCGTAGATCGTGCCGCCGATCAGCTCCGCGCCGAGCCGTCCTCCGAGCCGCGCTGCGCGCCAGCGGTGGCCCGCTCGTGTCTGCTCGAGGTCGAGCTCGGCCGTGAACAGGTTCTCGCGTCTCACGCGAGCTTGCCGGTTATCGGGCTAGGCCGACTGGCTGTCGATCCACTTCTCCAGCGCGGGGCCACTCTCGCAGCTGACGATCAACGCGTAGCGGATGCCAGGCCCATGGTGGTAGCCGCCGTGGTAGAGGTACTCCGAGTCGACGACCGCCTGCTGGTAGCGCGGCAGCGGGATCGACACCTCGGTGCGCCTGTCGAACTGAGCCTTGCGGACCACGAGCGCGCTCGAGTCATCGTCGGTCAGCTCGAGCCAGACGCGCACCACCCAGCCGTTCTCGTCGGGGTTATTGGCGGCGTTGTTGTTGTCGAGATGCAGGCCCCAGCGACACTCGCGCATCGTGTTGGGCTTCATCCTCAGCAACTGGACGCGACCGTAGCGCGCGCCCATGCCCTCCACCCACTCGACGATCGAGGGGCACTTCTTGGCGTTCTCCGTCCACACCCCGTCCAGGTCCGGCTTGCCGTAGGCCTCGAAGCCCTTGAGCTCCATCTCACCCGTGCACGAGGTGATCGGCGCCAACGTCGTCGAGTCGTCACTGGAATACGTGGTGAAGAACAGGTTCTCGTACTCCTCCTTGGGGATCTCCGGGCCGTTGTACTTGTTCAGCTCCAGGTAGCCGCCGTTGGCTTGAAGCTTGGGCATCCGGTAGTGCGGGGTCTGACGCTGCACCAGCGACGGCCGCCGGATCCCGGTCGTATACAGGATTCGCTTGGTGTGCTCGTTCTTCAGTGATTCGGTGAGAGTGGACACGGTCTCCAGGGGGTCGTTTGCTCGTTGACCGACGCATGTTGGCAGCAGTCGCGGCGGCAGGCGGGCTCACCGGTCGTGGGGTGCCGCGCGTAGCTGCCGCTTTGGCGCTGTGATCCGCGCGCCCGCGCGATCGTCTGCCGACATTGGCACACATTCGTTGCAACCGTGTCTTGTTCCGTTTCAGGGCCTGGATCTAGCGTCCCGTTCTGTCCGCCGCCCGCCCTACCGTGACGGGTTCAACGCGCATCAGACAAGGAGCCGCAGCGAGCATGAGAGAGAACGAGAAAGGCGCAGCCCCCGCGTCTGACCGCAAGGCCGACGCAAAGCGTCAGGCGGCCCTGCAGGGTGCCCTGACCCAGATTGAGCGTCAGTTCGGTAAGGGAGCCGTGATGCGCATGGGGGACCCTGGCGCGCGTGTGGCCGTGGACGCGATCCCGACCGGGGCGCTGTCGCTCGACATCGCGCTCGGGATCGGAGGCGTGGCGCGTGGGCGGATCGTGGAGGTATTCGGGCCCGAGTCGTCCGGCAAGACGACGCTCGTCTACCACGTGATCGCCGAGGCGCAGAGGCTCGGCGGCGTGTGCGCGTTCGTCGACGCCGAGCACGCGATGGACCCGCTGTACGCGCAGCGGATCGGCGTCGACATCGACGAGCTGCTCGTCTCCCAGCCGGACTACGGCGAGCAGGCGCTCGAGATCGTCGACATGCTGATCCGCTCCGGCGCGGTCGACGTGATCGCGGTTGACTCGGTCGCGGCGCTCACGCCGCGCGCCGAGCTCGAGGGCCAGATGGGTGACCAGACGGTCGGCGTCCAGGCGCGGATGATGTCCCAGGCGATGCGCAAGCTCGCCGGCAACTTGAACCGGACCCAGACGCTGTGCCTGTTCACCAACCAGATCCGCGAGAAGATCGGCGTCATGTTCGGGTCAAACGAGACCCAGCCGGGCGGCCGGGCGCTGAAGTTCTATTCCTCGCAGCGGCTCGACATCCGCCGGATCGAGACGCTCAAGGACGGGACCGAGGCGGTCGGCAACCGGGTACGCGTCAAGGTCGTCAAGAACAAGGTCGCGGCGCCGTTCAAGCAGGCCGAGTTCGACATCGAGTTCGGCAGCGGGATCTCGACCTCGGGCTGCCTGCTGGACTACGGGATCGAGCACAACATCGTCACCAAGTCGGGCTCGTTCTTCTCCTACGGGGACGAGCGGCTCGGTCAGGGACGCGGCAACGCGAAGGCGTTCCTCGATGAGCACCCCGAGATGGCGGCCGAGATCGAGGCCAAGGTCTATGACGCGCTCGGCATCAGCCGTGACCTCGTCAAGGAGATCGAGCACGATGAGGCGCCGCTCGCAGCGGTCGAGGACACCCACGACCAGGCCGCGTAGAACGCCCGCGACCAGATCAAAGCCCACGGCTGGCGCGCGGCGCGACATCGCCGGCGCCGCGCCGCCCGAGCCGCGCGCCGGGCCCCGCGACGATGCTCGAGGCTGACGAGCGCTCGCAGCGGGCGCTGGCGCTCAGCTTCGCCTACCTCAACCGTCGCGAACGCACGGTCGCCGAGCTCCGCCTCCACCTCGAGCGCAAGGGCCTCGCCCCCGAGGCGATCGAGGCGTGCGTGGACACGCTGCTCGAGGACGGCTACCTCGATGACGGTCGCTTCGCGCTGATGTTCGTCCACGACCGGCGCGAGCTCGACGGCTGGGGCAGTGAACGGATCCGCCGCGAGCTGGCGGCCAAGGGGATCGACCGCGATCTGGTCGAGTCCGCGCTGGCCCAACACGAAGCCGAGTGGGGGGCAGGGGAGAGCGAGCTCGATCGCGCTCTGGCGCTTCTGCAGCGCCGTTTCCCGTCGCCGCCGAGCGAGCGCCGCGAGCGCGACAAGGCGCTCGGAATTCTGATCCGCAAAGGCTTTGACCCCGAGCTCGCGCTCGACGCGCTGGCCGCTCACGCGCGCTCGGGGTAGCGAGCAAGTTTGTGCGGTTTGCATCAAATACCGCTCGGTACTACGATTTGCGCCAGCGAACGAACGGTCCTCGTGGCCGCAAAACACCCGCAAATCTTCAGATATCGAGTAACGGAAACCCTGTGTTGACAGCAATCTGCGAAGGGCCCCCGCGAGGGCCCAGACTGCCACAGACAGCTTCAACTGACTAGCAGCAAGCCCGGTGACACACGTCGTCTGGAGTGGCATCCGTTCGTGTCCGCGAACGGGCCGGTCGGTCGCTCCCCATAGCAATCAGAGGAAATGGGCCCGGTCCTCCGGGCTCAATGAGAGGAACGACGATGGCAATCATCGGTGCCGCAGCGCTCATCGCGGTCGCAGTAGTGATCGCGGCGGTGCTCTACGGCCGCACGCATGGCGCCGTGGCCGCCTCCGGTCCGAGCGTGGACCGCGACGCCGCGACCGCCCTGCAGGCGGCTCTGGCGGAGCGCAGTGCCGGGCTCGATCGGCGAACGGAGTCGATCACCAGCCGCGAGGAGACGCTCGGCCGAAGCGAGGCCGAGCTCGATCATGAGCGCGAGGCGCTCACCGAGAGTCGCAAGGAGGTCGAGCGCAAGCTCGAACGCGTTGCCGGCATGTCCAGCGCCAAGGCCAAGCAGGTGCTCTTGGACGAGATCTCAGACCAGGCCAAGCATGACGCGGCCAAGCGGATCCGCCAGATCGAGGAGGACACCAAGCGCGAGGCCGAACGGCGCGTACGCAACATCCTGTCGGTCTGCATGCAGCGCCTGGCCGCCGGGCACGCCGCCGAGACGACGGTGTCGGTCGTGCAGCTATCGGCGGACGACATGAAGGGACGGATCATCGGCCGCGAGGGTCGCAACATCAGGGCGCTCGAGAACCTCACCGGCGTCGACTTCATCATCGATGACACGCCGGGTGCCGTGGTCCTCTCGGGCTTTGACGGGGTCCGTCGCGAGATCGCGCGCCTGACCCTCGAGAAGCTCCTCCAGGACGGCAGGATCCATCCGGCCCGGATCGAGGAGACCTACTACCAGACCAAGTCAGAGCTCGAAGGCCACATCATCGAGCTCGGCGAACAGGGGGTTCTCGATGCCGGTGTCCAGGGCGTGCATCCCGAGCTGGTGAAGCTGCTCGGGCGTCTGCGCTTTCGCACGAGCTACGGCCAGAACGTGCTGGCGCACTCGATCGAGGTCGCCCAGCTCTCGGCGCTGATGGCCGACGAGCTGGGCGCCAGCGCCAAGACCGCGCGCCGGGCGGCGCTACTGCACGACATCGGCAAATCGGTCACACACGAGATCGAAGGACCGCACGCGCTCGTCGGTGGCGACATGGCGCGCAAATACGGCGAGACCGAGGCGGTCGCGCACGCGATGGAGGCGCATCACAACGAGGTCGAGCCGCAGACGATCGAGGCGGTCATCGTGCAGGCGGCCGATGCCCTTTCCGGCGCCCGCCCGGGCGCTCGCGGCGAGTCACTGGAGCAGTACGTCAAGCGCCTGCGCGACCTCGAGAACATCGCCGCCAGGCACAAGGGCGTCGAGAAGGTCTACGCGATGCAGGCCGGCCGCGAGATCCGAGTGATGGTCGCTCCGGGGGCGATTGACGACGATGCGGCGACGATGCTGTCCTTCGAGATCGCCCGCGAGATCGAGAAAGAGCTCGAGTACCCGGGCCAGATCAAGGTAACCGTGATCAGGGAGTCGCGTGCCGTCGAGTACGCCCGTTGAGATGACCGCGCGAATCCTGGTGATCGAGGACGAGCCCGGGATCGTCGATTTCCTCGAACGCGGGCTGCGCACGCATGGTTTCGAGGTCGAGTCCGCGACCGACGGGCTGGTGGGGACCCAGGCGCGCACTATCCGAGCCCTTCGATCTGATCGTCCTCGACATGATGCTCCCGCGCCGCAGCGGGCTCGAGCTGCTCGCGCACGTGCGCGAGGCCAAGCCCACCCTGCCGGTCATCATCCTCACCGCGCGGGGTGGGGTCGAGGACCGGATCGTGGGGCTCGACGCGGGCGCGATCGACTATTTGACCAAGCCGTTCTCGCTCGCGGAGCTCGCGGCCAGGATCAGAGCGCAGCTCCGGGTGGTCGCCCGGACGCCGGCGACGACGCTCTGTGGCGGCGACGTCGAAGTTGACCTGATCACCCGCGAGGTCCGGCGCCGCGGCGTCCAGGTACGCCTGTCGACGACCGAGTTCGAGCTGCTCTCGTATCTGCTGCGCAACTCGGGACGGGTCCTGTCGCGCGAACAGATCCTACGCGCGGTATGGGGGTACGACTACGATCCCGGGACGAACGTCGTCGACGTGTATGTCGGATACCTGCGCCGCAAGCTGCGCCGGCCAGGTGACAAGGATCCGATCGCGACGGTCAGGTCGGTCGGATACCGCTTCGATGCGCCCGTGTAGGCGGCGATAGCGGTGGCGAGCTCCCAGGCTCGCTCCAGATCGGGACGGCGCGGGCTCCCGGGTGGACTCCGCGCACGACTGACCAGCCTGGTCGCCGCAGCGATCATCCTCTCCGTCGCGGTCATCTTCTACGTCGTCTACACCGACACCGGGACCGAGCTGCGCAGCCAGATCGATCACGACCTGGCCGGCGACACGACACAGCTCAGCCAGGCGGTCATGGCACACGCCGGGCAGGGGGCGGGGCAGATCGCCGTCCGCGCCCATGCCTACGTCCGTGCACAGCCCTACGACGCCACGTCGACGCTGTTGTTCATATTCGTGCCGGGAGCCCGCCCGGCGTTCAACCATCCCGAGATCGTTGGCTCCGCCCAGCCCGACGAGGACGAGACGCCGGCCCAGCAGGCGACCGAGGACGCCGAGGCGCGGCTGCTGTTGGTGCCGCATCTCGGCTACACGGTCAGGCAGGTCCCGGACGTGGGCGCGACGCGAGTGCTCGAGCGGGCCATCTCTGTGGGTGACCTGCACGTCGTGGTCGGAGCCGGCGAGCCGCTGGCAGTCGTCCATCGCGCGCAGGACGGGGTCGCGCGGACGTTCGTGCTCGCCGGCGCGCTGACGTTGGCACTCGCCTTGGTCGCGTCATACCTGACGGGCGCCCGCCTGTCGGCGCCGCTGCGCCGGATGGCCGGGGTTGCGGCCCGGGTCGACGCCGGCGAGCTCGAGCCCCGCATGGAGGTGCCGTCCGGCGACGGCGAAGTCACCGTGCTGGCCGAGGCGTTCAACAACATGCTCGATCGCCTCACCGGCGAGCTCAAGGGACAGCGGCAGTTCATCGCCGACGCCTCGCACGAGCTGCGGACGCCGATCACGGTCATCCGCGGGCAACTCGAGGTGCTCGCCGCCCAGACGGATCCGTCGGCGAGCGACGTGCGCCTCACCGAGGAACACGTGCAGCGCGAGATCACACGCATGAGCCGTCTGATCGATGATCTGCTCCTGCTCGCTCAGGCCGAGCACCCCGACTTCCTGCGGCCCGAGCGGATCGATCTGCGTACGTTCGTCGACCAGCTGTGGGACGGGGTCAGCTTGACCGCGGATCGCCAGTTCGAGCTCGGCCCGGTGCCGTCCGGAGTGCTGCGCGCGGATCCCGACCGCCTTGCCCAGGCGCTGCGCAACCTTGTCCGGAACGCGATCGCGCAGACAGGCGAGCACAGCGGCGTTGTGTCCCTCGATGTCGATCAGCCCAAGCCCGGCCAGATCCGCTTCGTCGTGACCGACAACGGCCCGGGCATTCCAGCGGCCGAGCGCGAGCGGGTATTCGAGCGCTTCCACCGCACCGACCCCGCCCGCAGCCGGAGCCGTGGCGGCGCCGGCCTCGGACTGGCGATCGTGCGCGCGATCGCCGAAGCGCACCACGGCGTGGTGCGCGCGGGGCAGCCGGCGCCGGGCGCGGCCGGCGCCCGGATCGAACTGATGCTCCCGGGCTTCGAACCGTCGGTGTCGGCACGACCGGCGCAGCGAACGCCGGTACCCTGAGCCTTCGATGAACCGCGATCGCCGGACGAGCGACTGATGCCAGTGCCGACCAAGCGCTACCACCTGACGACATTCGGATGTCAGATGAACCAACACGACTCCGAGCGGATCAAGGGCATGCTCGAGTCACTCGGCTACTCGGAGGCGGACGGCCGCGCCGACGCCGACCTGATCCTGTTCAACACCTGCTCGATCCGCGAGGCCGCCGACAGCCGCTTCGTCGCCCACCTGGGAGAGGCCAAGCGGCTCAAGCGCGAGGATCCCTTACGCGTGATCGGCGTCGGCGGTTGCTGGGCCCAGTCGGTCAAGGAGGAGGTATTCGCCCGCTTCCCGTTCGTCGACGTGGCGTTCGGGCCGGGCCAGGTCCACAAACTGGCCGAGTTCCTGACCAGCGATTCGCTCACCGCCCAGGGGTTCTTCGAGTTCGAGGGCTTCACCGGGCACCTGCCCGCCAAGCGAGCGCGCGACTTCCAGGGCTGGGTGCAGATCTCGATCGGCTGCAACTCGGTCTGCTCGTACTGCATCGTCCCGTCGACGCGCGGCCGCGAGGTGAGCCGTCCAGCGGACGAGCTCGTGGCCGAGGTCAGCGGGCTCGCCGCCGACGGCGTCCGCGAGGTGACGCTCCTGGGCCAGAACGTCAACTCCTACGGCCGTGACCTGCCCCGGGCCACGCGGCTGACGTTCGCGGAGCTACTGCGGCGCATCGACGCGGTGCCGGGGATCGACCGGATCCGCTACACGAGTCCGCACCCGAAGGACATGCGCGAGGATGTGATCCGCGCGCACGCCGAGCTGCCGGCACTCTGCGAGCACATCCACCTGCCGCTGCAATCGGGCTCGAGCACGGTGCTAAAGCGGATGCGGCGGACATATTCCCGCGAGCGCTATCTAGATCGGGTCGCCCTGATCCGCGAGCACGTGCCCGACTGCGCGCTGACGACTGACATCATCGTCGGCTTCCCGGGCGAGACCGAGGCCGACTTCGAGCAGACGCTCGAGGTCGCCGAGGAGGTCGCCTACGACGGCGCGTTTACGTTCATCTACTCGCCCAGGCGCGAGACCGAAGCGGCGACGATGCCCGATCAGCTGCCCCACGAGCTCAAGGTGCAGCGGCTCGAGCGCCTCGTCGAGGTGATCCAGCGGCGTGCGCTCGAACGCGCGCAGCGGTTCGTCGGCCGCACGGTGGAGGTGCTCGTCGAGGGACCGTCACGGACCGACCCGAGCCGCGTCCGCGGCCGCTCCCGCCACAACAAGGTCGTGAACTTCGACGGGGTCGCGTCACCGGGGTCGCTGGTAGAGGTCCGGATCACGACGGCGACGAGCCAGACTCTCGGCGGCGAGGCTTCGCTCGTCGCGGCCGCGATCAGCTGAGTCTGCAGCGCCTTTAGCCGTCTGTCCGCCGCTGATGCGAACATACGTCCTACTCGATTTGGATGGACATGGAATTTCCACTCAGATCGGAAACCCCGCGGGGGCGCGGGATGTCGGCTGGGGATCGGGTTTCAGGCGCATCCATTCGAATCGAGTAGGAACATACGTTCGTGCGGTGGAGCAACCTCAGCATGGACATCGAGCAGCGAGCCCGGCTGCCTGGATACCGAGAGGAAGCGGTCGTGCGCCACTTCGACGCTCCGGACGCGATCCCGACCCGGTTCTACGAGGTGCGCGCCAAATCGATCCTCAACCGGGTCCCCGAGGCGTCACAGATGCCCTTCCGCTGGACGATCAACCCCTACCGCGGCTGCACGCACGCGTGTGCCTACTGCTTTGCCCGTCCGACCCACACCTATCTCGACTTCAACGCCGGCCGAGACTTCGAGCGCGAGATCATCGTCAAAGTCAATGCGCCCGAGCGCCTCCGCGTCGAGCTCACCAAACCGTCGTGGAAGGGCGAGCACGTCGCGCTGGGGACGAACACCGACCCGTATCAGTGGGTCGAGGGGCGCTACAAGCTGACGCGGGGTATCTGGGAAGCGATGATCGAGGCGGGTAACCCATGCTCGGTGCTCACCAAATCACCACTGCTGCTGCGCGACCTCGATTTGATGCGAAAGCTGGTGGCGTGCACGGATTTCACCGCCGCGCTGTCGGTGCCGACGGTCGACGAGCGCGCGTGGCGGGCGACCGAACCGCACACCCCAAACCCGCGGGCGCGGCTGGAAGCGGTCGCCGAGCTCAACCGGGCGGGCATCCCGACCGGAGTGTTGATCGCCCCGCTGATGCCCGGGATCAACGACTCGCCGGCGCAGGTGACGGAGATCTTCGAACTGGCGACCGCGGCGGGCGCGACGTACGTGACTCCGATCGCGCTCCACCTGCGTGGGGAGGTGCGGCAGCTGTTCTTCGAATGGCTCGCCGAGCATCGTCCTGACCTCATCACGCGCTACCGTGAGCTGTACCGCAACGGCGCCTACGCGCCGCAACAAGAGCGAAAGCGCTTGGCTCGGCTTGTCCCAGGCACGGAACGGGAGTCTTTCCAAACCGGCCGCATGGTGCGGCAACCGCCGCCGGAACCGGCCGGACCGGCTCCGTTGCCCCGCCAGGGAACGCTGTTTGAGACGGCCTTCGCGGTGAAACCGTCGAGCCCGGGCGGTGATAAGTAAGCAAGGCGATGCCGAACCGATTCAAGCCACAGAAGCGAGACCTGTACCTCGAGCGGATGTTCGAGACGCGCAGCGAGGCCTGGGAGCGCGCCGGGATCCCCATGCACGAGGTCAGCGAGAAGACGGTCAAGCGCGCGCAGCGCGAGGCGATGGTGCTCGTGCCGCTGATCATCGCGGTGCTGATCGCCTACGACCACCGCGAGCAGATCCTCGGCAAGCACGCGCTGAAGACGCTTCAGACGCCGATCCAGATCGTGACGGTGATCGTGCTGGTGGCGCTCGGATGGGCGCTCGCGCGGGCTGTCGGCCGCGCCGCCGGGCCGAGCTTCATCCGGCGGATGGATCCCGGAACTGCCGGCACGGTCGGCTTCCTGATCCGCCTGGCGACGATCGCGATCATGATCCTGGTGGCGCTCTGGGTGGCCGGTGTCAAGCCCCAGACACTCGCCGTCGGCGGTGCGTTCACCGCGGTCATCCTCGGTCTCGCCGCCCAGCAGACGCTCGGCAACGTGATCGCCGGGATGGTGCTGTTGAGCGCCCGGCCGTTCAAGGTGGGAGAGCGCGTTCGGCTGCAGGCCGGCGTCGTCGGCGGCGTGGTCGAGGGCACGGTGAGCTCGCTGGGGCTGCTCTACACGACCCTGATCCAGGGCGGCTCGGACAAGATGATGATCCCCAACAACGTCGTGCTCGCCGCGGCCATCGTCCCGCTCAAGGAGCCCAACTCGGTCGACGTCAGGGTGCGCCTGTCCAGCGGCGTGCGCCCGAGCCAGGTGCAGGCGATCCTCGACAACGAGATCGCGACGCCGACGCGGTCGAAAGCCACCGTGCTGCTCGAGGAGGTCGATGGACCCGAGCTCGTCGTGCGCGTCCAGGCCACGCCCGAGCTGGCACGCGACGGCGCCCAGCTTGCCGACGAGATCATCGCCGCGCTCTCCTCGGTCACCGGCGAGCACGAGCAGGTGGCGTCGAGCGACCGAGGGCCGCGCGACCACGCTGACCAGCCCACCGCGGTCCGCCGCGACGACGCCAACGCCGGCGCTCGAGACGACGGCGGCACCACCCGCCGTGATGACACGCGATTCGCGGCCGCCGGACCGGCGTGCCCGGCGAGCGCACCCGCGTCCGCGAATAGCCCGACTCAGCCCTTGTCGTGGTGGCCCGCCGCGATATCGGTCGCGAGGCGGTGCGAACCCAGGCGGCGGCTCACCGCGGCGGCGGTCTCCGGCGCGAGGGACGCGAACGACGCGCCGAGTCGGAGCCCGACAGGCGCGACCTCGACCTCGGCGCGGTTATGGGTAATCGCCTTGACCACCGCGGCGGCGACGTCCTGCGGTGACTTGGTGCCGACGCCCAGCGGAAGCTTGGCGCCTGAATCGGCGAACAGGCCGGCGTGGCGGATGAACCCGGGAAGGATGACCGAGACGCCGATCCCGTCCGACTGCAGATCCTCCCGCAGCGCGAGCGCGAAGCCGCGCAGTCCGAACTTGGTCGCCGCGTACATCGACGCCGCCGGCGTGGCGGCCTTGCCGGACAGCGATGACATGAACACCAGGTGACCGGAGCGGCGTTCGATCATCGACGGCAGCAGCGCTCGCGCGAGGGCGACAGGGGCGCGCAGATTGACTTCGAGCATCGTGTCGATCTGCTCTTGGCTGAGGTCCTCCAGCACGCCATTGGCCGGCAGGCCCGCGTTTGCCACGAGCACGTCGACGCGGGCGTCAACGGCCGCCTGCGCCAGCCGGTCGACCTCGGTTCGAGAGCTGAGGTCACACCGGGTCGCGCGCGCTCCCAACTCGTGCGCGAGCGCCTCGAGAACCTCCTCGCGCCGGCCGGTGAGCAGAAGGCGCGTCCCGCGAGCGGCGAACGCGCGCGCGATCG
The DNA here is from genome assembly GCA_963788005.1 of uncultured Solirubrobacterales bacterium. Lineage (GTDB taxonomy): Bacteria > Actinomycetota > Thermoleophilia > Solirubrobacterales > Solirubrobacteraceae > Palsa-465. Next base: position 122,082 of record CAWBFH010000013.1, read on the forward strand.
CTTCACCGAGCCCGCCGGTGGCACCAGTCACGAGCGCCGTACTGTCAGCCAGCACTATCCGTGACCGCGTCGACACGGCCGCGGAGTCTAAGGGGCCCGTTCGGACTGCGAAGCTAGGCCGGGAACACGGCAACCGTCGCCGTGAACCCGTGCAGGAAGCTGCGTCCACCCACCGGACCGATCTCGCCGGCGGCGAAGAAACCGGCGGCGGGCGCGCCGCGCAACTCCTCATCGACGATCGCCGCGTCGTGGTCGCAGGCGCCGAACATCTGCTTGCCGCGCCCGTTGCACGAGAAAACCAGCGCGCCGGCCGCGGGCTGGTCGCCGATCGCCTGGGCGCGCAGCCGCAGCTCGCGGCGCAGGTCCTCGTCGGCCGAGCGCGCGTCGCGCGCGTGCAAACGGACCACCTGCCCGGTCTCGACGTTCGCGCCGACGACGATCGCGCCGTTCGAAGGGTCCGCACCGAGGACGCCGCGGACGAGGAAGTCGCCCTGCTCATATTCCGGCTTGCCCCCGTCGATCACCAGCCCGATCAGCAGGCCCCCGGCGATCAGGCCACGATCGCGGAGATTGAGCCCGGCCACCACCTGCTCGATCGTCTCAACGGCCGGCCGTCCGGCCAGCTCGTAGATCACGTTGCCCTCGGCGGAGGTGATCGTGAGCTCGCGACCCAGCGGCGCGGCCCCCTGCGAGACGCACGGGAGCATCTCGACGCCCTCAAGGCAAACGCCGACCGCGCCGTCCTCGTACACGTCGCCGTCGAGAAACAGCGCCCCGGCGCCGTCGAGCGTCCGCGCGCTGGCGAGTCCGCCGAGCACCGGCAGGCCGGGCACCTGCGCGGCGAGTCCCGCGAGCACCGCGTCGGCCGGGAACGAATACGGGTCACAGAGCATCATCAGCGCCCCGTCGGCGCGACATTCGGGGACTCCCTCGAGCACGGGATCGTCATCGTCGCCCGTCACGGTGGCGTGAAAGGCCTGCGTGCTGCCGCTACCGAACGACGCTGCCCAGACCGCCACGGCCGTTCCCGACTCGAGCTCACGCCCGCCCCCGAGGACCCCGCCGGCGCCGCATCCGACCAGTGACTGGGGAGTGATCGCGGCATGGACGCCCTCCAGCGTCGCCTCGGGCGATCCCAGGTGTGCGCCGGCCGCGAACACGACGGCGAGGTCAGGTTCCGCTCCGCCAAGGGCACCGGCTGCCAGTTCCGCGGCCGAGCATCCGCCGGAACGCGGATCGGGCTCAGTCGAGATCCCAGCTCCAACGCGGGTCTGTTCAGGCATCGCTCCACGATACTGCCCTCGATGCCACGCGCTGCCGTGCTCGCGCTGTTCGGTCCCACCGGCGTCGGCAAGACGGCCGTGGCGGTCGCGCTCGCGCAGCGGCTGCGCGCCCGCGGCGAGGATCCGGTCGCCGTCTCGGCGGATGCGCTCCAGGTCTACGCCGGCCTCGAGATCCTGACCGGTGCCGCCACCGCCGCAGAGCGCCAGCAGCTCGAGCACCGGCTGATCTCGTTCCTGCCCGTCGACGCGACCTTCAGCGCCGGGCAGTACGCCGAGCTCGCGCACGCCGAGATCGACGGACTGCTCGCGGCCGGGCGCCGTCCGATCGTCGTCGGCGGTACCGGCCTCTACCTGCGCGCCGCGCTGGCCGAGCTGAGCCTGCGGCCGGTCCCCGCCGAGGGCATCCGGGACCGTTGGCTGAGCGAGCTCGAGAGCCGCGGTCCCGAGGCTCTGCACGCGATCCTCGCGCGGCGGGCACCGTGGGCGGCGGAAGAGATCGAGCCTGGCGATCGACAGCGGATCGTCCGCTCGCTCGAGCTTCTCGACGCGGGCGAGCTCGAGCCGCCGCCGCAGGGCCAGTCCGAGCTGTGGAGCTCCGCGATGCGCGTGCCCACGCTGCTCGTCGGGCTCGTGATGGAACGCGCGCACCTCTACGAGCGGATCGACGCCCGGGTCGATCAGATGCTCGCCGATGGGGTGCTCGAGGAGGTGCGCCGCGCCGCCGCCGCCGGCGTATCTCTGACGGCCCGCAAGGCGCTCGGGTTCGAGGACCTGCTGGCCGGCGACGTCGAGGCGACCAAGCGGCGCACGCGCAATTACGCGCGCCGCCAGCTGACCTGGATGCGCAAGCTGGCGGGGGTCAGCGAGCTCGACGTGACCGGCCGCTCGGCCGACGAGGTGGCCGCCGAGATCGAAGCACTGTGGATCAGAACGCCGGAATGAACGGATACATCAAGACGACGGCCGCCACGACCGCCAGACCCCAGACGATCGCGATCGCCGAGGCCGACGCGCGGTGCAGCCGCCACAGCGTCGACGCCAGATAGGTCGCGGCGACGTACAGGCCGGGCATGACGATCACCATGTAGTAGAGGTAACTGGTGCGCTGGTCGATCAGGCTCGTGAGCGCAAACGGGGTCCAGGTGCCAAGGAACCAGGCGACCCCCAGCAGCGGCAGCTCGGAGGCCCACGGCCCGGAGGCTGCCGGCGCCGGACCCCGCGGACGGCGGACCAGCCGGTAGCCGGAGTACACGAGCCCGAGCATCCCGGCGAACAGGATCGGTGGGCTGATCATGCCGAGGAACTTCGAGACCGGGTGGATCGCGTACAGCCCGTGGCCGGGAAGCGACGGATTGATCCGCAGATACGTGATCGGCTTGAGATCGATCAGCCACGCCCACGGATACGAGGCAATGCCCTGCGGCCCGTGGGGGCTCGACTGCTGGCTCGCGTAGGAGATGATGTGGGCGATCTCGGCGAATGGGCCGCCGGTGATCAGCTGCGCGGTCGCATCGGCATACGGCGTCGCGATGGCGTCCATAATCGTGAGCAGGAGAACGAACCCCAGCGCGGCGGTCGCCGTGATGAAGCCGAAACGGACCAGCGCGGGCCGCACGCGCCACTCCTCCGGCCCTCCGCGACTGCGCCGCGCGATCACGCGGCCGAGCTCGAGCAGCGCGACCGCGATCAGCACGTACGGCGCGACCTCCTTGAACGCCGTACCGACCGCGAGCGTCAGCCCGGCCAGCATCGGACGGCGCCATAAGTAGAACGCCATCGCCCAGATCATCATCGCCACCGCATAGATGTCGAGCGTGCCGATCCGCCCGTGAACGAGCAGCAGGTTGTCGCACGCCATCAACGTGCTCGCGCAGAGCGCCGACCACGGGCCGCCGCCGGCCGAGCGCACCAGCGCGAACATTCCAAGGATCGCGATCGAGCCGAAGATCAGGCTGCCAATCCGCCACGCGAACGGGCCATCGCCGAACAGCTCGATCGCGGCCGCCATGATCAGCTTTACGCCCGCGGGGTGCTCGGCATTCGGATCGGTGCCGAGCGGAGCGTCGGAGTAGTGCTGACCCGGTGCCGGCCGGATGCCCGCGATCACGCGCGCGGCGTTGACGTAGTAGGCCTCGTCGAATATGAGCGTGTGCTCGCTGGCCCGATTGCACGGTGACTGGCATGGCTCGCCTAGCAGCGTGGCGCGCGCGGCGAGTGACAGCACCGAGACGACCGCGAGGAGCACGAGCGGGGTCGTGGCCCAAATGCGAATGCGCCTAACCATTGCCGGGGCGACGGTACACATACACTGCCGCCGCGTGGACTTCGAGAAATGGCACGCGCTCGGTAACGACTACTTGATCGTGGAGCGACGCGCGCTGCCGTTTGAGCTCACCCCGGCCCGCGTCCGCGCGCTCTGCGCGCCGCACACGGGCGTGTTCGGCGACGGCGTGCTGTTGCTCTCAGAGCCCGACTCGCCGGGCTTCGTCGCGCGCCTGCAGATCTTCAACCCGGACGGCTCCGAGGCCGAGCTGTCAGGCAACGGAGCGCGCGAGGCGGCGCTGTACCTGCGCCGATCGGGGTGGGCCGACAGCGACAGCTTCTCGATTCAGACGGCAGCGGGCGAGATCCGGCCGCTGATCACGTCGCCGACCACGTGCACGATCGAGCTCGGTCAGGCGCGACTGCGCAGTGACGACTTCCCGTCGGGATCGGGCGACGGATCGGGAGAGCTGTTCGCAGGCGGTCGTAGATGGCACTTCCGTCACATCCAGGTTGGCAACCCCCAGTGCACGATCCGTGTCGTCGATGAGCAGGAGCTAAAGGGGCTGGACCTGCCCGCCATCGGCCCCTCGATCGAGCACAGCGAGCTGTTTCCTAATCGCACCAACGTCTCCTGGTACACGCCGCTGTCAGCCGACCGCATTCGCGCCCGGATCTTCGAGCGCGGAGTCGGCGAGACCTCGGCCAGTGGAACCGGCGCCACGGGCGCCGCGATCGCGCACGTGCTCGACGGCGGCGAGTCGCCGGTGACGGTGGTCCTCGACGGGGGCGAGCTCGAGGTCACGGTCGCGGAGGGACTTCACGTAACGTTGAGCGGGTGGGCCGTGCCGGTGTTCAGGGGCACGGCGTCCGATGAGTTCGTCAAGGAGCTTGATGAGACCGAGTAAGCGACTCGACCAGATCCCCCCATACCTGTTCGCCGAGTTGGAGCGCAAGATCTCCGCCAAGCGCGCCGCCGGCGTCGACGTGATCAGCCTCGGGATCGGGGACCCGGACACGCCGACCTACGGGGAGATCGTCGCCGCGGCCCAGCGAGCAGTGGCCGACCCGAGCACGCATACGTATCCGACCAACCGGGGGCTCCCAGCCTTCCGCGAGGCTGTGGCCGGCTTCTACGAGCGTCGTTTCGGGGTGACGATCGACCCCGAGACCGAGGTCATGCCCGCGATCGGCGCCAAGGAGTGCATCTTCAACCTCAACCTCGCGTTCCTCGACCCCGGCGACGTCGCGCTGGCATCCGACCCCGGCTACCCCGTCTATACGGGCGGCCCGCTGATGGCTGGGGCCGAGCCGTATCTGCTGGGCCTCGCGCCCGAACGCAGCTTCGCGCCCGATTTCGCGGCCATCCCGGCCGACGTGCTCGAGCGCGCACGGCTGATGTTCATCAACTATCCCAACAATCCCACCGGCGCGATCGTGCCCGACGGCGTGTTCGAGCAGGCGGTCGAACTCGCGCGCCGCGCCGACCTGCTCGTCGTGCATGACAACGCCTACAGCGAGACGACGTTCGACGGATACGTCGCCCCGTCGTTTCTGGCGACGCCTGGGGCCAAGGACGTCGGCGTCGAGGTCTTCTCGCTCTCCAAGGGCTACAACATGACCGGCTGGCGGTGCGCCGCGATCATCGGCAATGCCGATGCGATCGCCCAGTTCTGGCGCTTGAAGTCGAACATCGACTCGGGTCTGTTCGAGGCGGTCCAGCTCGCCGCCGTCACGGCGCTGTCGCCGGAGCTCGACGACGAGGTAAAGGCGATGAACGCGGTCTACCAGCGGCGCCGCGACCTGGTCTGCGACGCGCTCTCCGAGGCAGGCGTCACGGTCGATCGGCCGAAGGGGACGATCTACGTCTGGGCGCCGATCCCGCCCGGCTTCGGGTCGGCCGCCGAGTACTGCGAGCACGTACTCGAGCGCGCAGCGGTCGTCGTATCTCCCGGAGGCGCGTACGGTCCCAACGGCGAAGGGTTCTTTCGCATCTCGCTCACGACGCCAGACGACCGTCTGCTCGAGGCCGTCAACCGCCTGCGCGAGCTGTAAGGCCATGGCCAGGGCCGTTGGCGGTCCGCCGCGCGGCTACCATCCGCAGTAGTGCCGCAGTCTGAACCGCGCAATCGGCGGCCGTCTCACAACGGCGCGCAGCCGCAAGGACGCGCGCGTCAGCGCGCGCTGATGGTCGCCGCGGTCCCGGCCGGCGACGATCCCCACCTGGCCGAACTCGAGGAGCTGCTGCGCACGGCCGGCGTGGCGGCCGTCGGCGAGCTCGTCCAGCACCGCGATCGCCCGCATCCGAACTCGTATCTGGGGCCCGGCAAGCTCGAGGACGTGAAGGCCGAGATCGCCGCGGCGGACGCGAACCTCGTCGCCTGCGACGACGAGATCTCGCCGCGTCAGGAGCGCAACCTCGAGGCCGCGCTCGGCGTGCCGGTGATCGATCGCACGGCGATCATCCTCGACATCTTCGCCGCGCACGCCCACACCGCCGAGGGCAAGCTCCAGGTCGAGCTCGCGCAGCTCGAGTACAACCTCGCCCGGATGCGCGGGCTGTGGTCGCACCTCGAGCGGCTCGGAGGTGGCATCGGGACCCGAGGCCCCGGCGAGACCCAAATCGAGACCGACCGCCGCCTGGCTCGCGATCGGATCGCGGCGCTCAAGCGACGCCTCGCTCATGTCCGCTCGACGCGCTCGGTGATGCGCGCCGAGCGCGAGCGCGCCCACCTTCCCCAGATCGCCCTCGCGGGCTACACCAACGCCGGCAAGTCGACGCTCCTCAATGCGCTGACCGGCGCGAGCATCCCGGTCCGTGACCGCCTGTTCCACACGCTCGATCCGACCACGCGTGTTCTGCGGGCAGGTGGCCGCGACTATCTGCTGACCGACACGGTCGGCTTCATCCGCAAGCTTCCCCACCAGCTCGTCGACGCGTTCGGTGCAACGTTGGAGGAGACCCGCCGCGCCGACTTGGTACTACACGTGGCCGATGCCTCCGTGCCCGAGGAGGAGCTCGTGGAGATGACCCGTGCCGTAGAGGACGTGCTCGAGGAGATCTCCGCCGACGAGGTGCCGCGCGTGCTCGTGCTCGCGCAGGCCGACAAGCTCGACGCCGACCGTCGCGCGGTGCTCGCCCGGCGCCACTCCGATGCGATGCTGGTCAGCGCCCACACGGGGGAGGGGATCCCAGCGCTGATCGAGCGGCTCAGCACCGAGTTCGAGCGTCGCCTGGCCGAGGTCGAGCTGCTTGTCCCGTATGACGAGGGCGGACGGCTGGCGGAGCTGCACGAGCTCGCGGGCGACCTCGAGCGCGAGGACACGCCCGACGGTGTACGGGTGCTGGTGCGGTTGCCGGCTGGGGTCGCCGCGCGCTTCGCCCCGTTCGAACTCGGTCACGAGCAACCGGCCGGATGAACCTGCGGTTCGTGCGGCTCGACCCGCGCGCCGTCGTGCCCACCCGAGCGCATCCCGGTGACGCGGGCCTGGACCTCTGTGCGCTCGAGGAGGCGCGGCTCGAGCCGGGCGCACGGACATCGATCCGAACCGGCATCGCGGTCGAGATCCCGCGCGGCACGGCAGGCCTGGTGCTCCCGCGTTCGGGGCTCGCTGCGCGCCACGGGATCTCGGTCGTCAACGCCCCCGGCCTGATCGACTCGGGTTACCGCGGCGAGCTCGCGGTGCTCCTGCTCAACACCGATCGGACTGAGGCCGTCGCACTCGCCGCCGGCGATCGGATTGCGCAGCTGGTGCTCGTCGACGTCCACTCGCCGACGCTCGTCGAGGTCGATCAACTGTCCGACAGCGAGCGCGGCGCGGGCGGCTTTGGCTCAAGCGGCGCGCCGGCGACGGTGTCGGAAACGGTGGCCCGGAGGGGTCCTGGTGGATGCTGCATAGGACGCAGGAGCCGACGCGTAGCAGTGCTACGCGAGGCGAAGACGCTAGCAGCGCCGCGGGGCCGCTCGAATGCCATCCAATTTCTGAATCGTGACACTAACTGAGCGCCTCACGGCGAGGACATTGGGATCAGCCCGTGGGTGACCAGGAACTGGTGCGCGACGGTCGCGGCGCTCTGTCCCGAGATATCGACTGCCTGGTTGAGCAAGCGGATCACGCGGGTCGTCAATGCCGCGCTGATCCGGTCGATCGTCTCCGCAAACGCTGGACCCTCGGCGTTGAGCGCGCGGACCGAGACGACCGGCACGACGTTGCCCCAGCCGAAGACGCGTTGGGGATCTGAGAGCAGCCGGTAATCGCCGCTCGCGAGCTGGCCGTCGGTCGTCTGGACCTCGGCCGCCTGCACCGAGCCGCTGTTGAGCGCGCCGTACTGCGCCCCGACCGCGAGCGGCGTGAACGCCTTCGGCGTGAATCCGTAAGCTTCCTCGACCCCGGCCAGGCCAGGGCTGGTCTGCTCGCTCTCGGGTGGTCCGCCGAGCGTCATGAACGAGGCGACCCGGCGTAGGTCATTGAGCGAGTGCAGATGGTTGGCTTGCGCGTAGCCGACGGTGACGCCGATCGCCCCCGTGTCGCTAAACGGCGTAGCCGCCAGCAGTTGCAGACCGTGCCCGACCGCGTAGCGCTCGGCGGCCCGGTAGGCCGCGGCCTGGCTGCGAAAGTTGTGCATGTACCGGGCGACCGCGCTGTTGAACACGTTCAGGTACTCGGGGTACATCCCGAGCAGGCCGGACTGCAGCGCATGCACGGTGACGTCGGTCGGGCCGATGTTCTGGTTGAGCTGAACGCTGAACCCCTGCGCCTGGAGCGCCTGGCTGTAGAGCTCGCCGAGGATGAACTGCTCGGTGTAGTTCTTGTCTCCGATCGTGACCGGCGGCTTGCCGGTTCCGGGGAGTGCCGCGGTCGTCGCCGCCGCGCTCGTCGTTGTCGTCGAACTCGTGGTGGTGGTCGTCGTCGTCGTCGTCGGCCGGTCGGAGGTCGGCTTCGCCGCGACCGTCTGAGTGCCCGAGTCCGACGTTCCGCAGGCCGAGCACGCGATCGCGATCACGATCGAGAGGCAGGCAGCGACCGGCGCTGTCCTGGGCGGGCGGGTCGACAGACGCATCACAGTGCAACGGCGACCATCGTAGCCCCGACGGGCCGTCATACCCCCGCTGCTCGGCGCGCCTCGGCGTGGGCCGCGTCCTCGAACCGATCGTCGAGCGGCGTGAGTCCGAGCTCGAGGCCGAGCGCGGTCGCGATCAGCCAATCGGCGAACCAGGCATTCTTCGGCAGCAGCGGCCCGTGCAGGTAGGTGCCGATCACGTTGTCGCGGCGGACGCCCTCATAGCCACTGTGGCCGTCGTTGCCATGGCCGTTGAGCACCCGGCCGAGCGGCGCGGCGCCCGCACCGAGCGCGGTCCGGCCACCGTGGTTCTCAAAGCCCGCCAGCAGCCGGCGCGAGCCCGGCTCGAGCTCGACCTCGATCGCCACGTTTCCGATCAGCCGCGGCCCCGAGGCCCTGGCCGTCGCGATGTCGACCAGCCCGGCTCCGGGCAGCGTCTCGGCGTCGAGCTGATAGGAGTGACCCAGCAGCTGGTAGCCGCCGCACACCGCCAGTACGACGGCGCCGCGGTCGGCGGCCACCTGCAGTTGCTCGCGCTTGCGCGCGTAGAGGTCATCGGCGCACAGCCGCTGATCGCGATCCTGGCCGCCTCCCATGTAGTACAGATCGGCGCCCTCGGGATCGAGCGGATCACCGATCGTGCTGCTCTGCAGGGAGAAGTCGATCCCACGCCAGCGGCATCGCTGTTCGAGCAACAGCAGGTTGCCGCGATCGGCGTAGATGTTCATCAGGTCGGGATACAGCGCGCAAACGCGGAGTCCGCGGTCAGGCACAGAACATCACCACCTCGGTGCCGACGTGTTCGTCGGTCGCCGCGATGGTGGTCCGGCCGGCGGCGGCGAGCCTCACCGATGCCGCCTCGCGTTCCAGCTGCGCGGCATCGAGTCGATCGAGATGGATGCGGTCCCATTCGGAGGACAGCTCTCCGGTGACGGTGACCACCTGGCGCTCGCGTTCGAGGACGAATCCGTCCCCGTCGGCACGGACGGCGGTCGGGCGGCTCGAGTAGACGACGCCGTCGATCTCGCACACATCGGGCAGCAGTGACGGCGCGCCGGGCGGCACTTCGAACAGGTCAAGCTGGTCGGCGACCGCGATCGCGAGCAGCCCACCCTCGAGCAGGTGCCTGCGAGCGCAACCGAGAAATGCCGTCCGACCCGGTGGGCCGCCGAGCAGTTGGATCGTCTGCATGGGGACGATGCAGAGCGCGAACCGACGTTCGAGGTCGAAGCTGCGTGCGTCGGCGACCACCGTCACGACGTCGAGCTCACGGGCGCGTTCCTCGAGCTCGGCCAGCAACTCCTGGTCGGCGTCGAGCGCCGTGACCGCGTGCCCGGCGCCGGCCAGGTCGAGCGTGACGCGGCCGGTGCCGGCGCCGATGTCGAGTACCGGATCGCCGTGCCGCGCCGCCAGCGCACGCCAAACCGGGAGGTCCTCCGTGTAGGCCCCGCACTCGAGGTCATGCCAGATCACGCTCATGCCCGCGCTCCGTCCTCGGCCGCCCAGAAGTGGTTCACGAGCCCACGCCGCGCGAGCTCATCGCGCAGCTCGAGCAGCGCGGTGTAGGTCGGCAGCGCGTAGACGCGGCCGTTGGTCGCCCCCCGCAGCGCTTCGTCGAGCGCCGGCGACAGCTCGGGCACCACGTGCAGCCGATCGACCGGCACGCGTGCGTACTTGAGCCTGAGCGCGAGCTCGGCCGCGCGCGTTCCGGCGCAGGTGATCCGCCGTACGCGCGGCCCGAGCAGCTCGAAATCGGCGTCCCAGATCCACGAGACATCGCGGCCGTCGGCGGTGCGGTCGTTGAGGATCGCGACGACGTCGTGCTCGCCGGGCTCGAGCACGAGCGTGCGCAGGATCTCGTTCGCCCCGGCGGGGTTCTTGATCAGCAGGATCGACAGCTCGATTCCGTCCAGCTCGACCACCTCGGCGCGGCCGAATGCGGCGCTGACCGACTCCAGGCCGGCGACGATCTGCTCTAGCCCGAACCCCAATTGGAGGCACAAGGTCGCGGCCGCGAGCGCGTTGTAGACGTTGTAGAGCCCGGGTAACGGCAGCGACACGGTCGCCGCTCCAGCGGGCGTACGAAGCCCAAAGCGGGCGCTGCGGGTTCCGTTGAGCACGATCCGTTCGGCGGCCACCGCCGGTTGGGGCCGCCGTTGGCCGCAGGACGGGCAGCTGTAGCGCCCGAGGTGCCCGAGGTAGATCGCCTCGTAGACGTAGGCGGCGCCACACCGGCGGCAGTGCTTGGAGTCCGAGGCGTGCTGCATCTGTGCGGACGCCATCGAGGGATCCTCGATTCCGAAGTAGGTGACGCCGGCACGGTCCCGGCCGAGGTCGGCGATCAGCGGGTCGTCGGCGTTAAGCGCCAGCACGGTAGCGGTCAGCGGCCGGACGAGCGCCGCCCATCGGTCGGCGATCGTCTCGAGCTCGCCGAAGCGGTCCAGCTGGTCTCGGAACAGGTTGCCGAGCACCATCGCCCGTGGATGCAGCTGTGGACTGACCCGATCCAGCCAGAACTCGTCGATCTCGAACAGCCCAAGCTCGCCGTCGATCGCGTCCCCGCGCCGGGCGGCGGCCAGCAGCGCCGCGGCGACTCCGCCCGCCATGTTCGCCCCCGCGCGGTTGTGGACGAGCCTGACCCCCGAGCGCTCGAGCACCGACGCGGCCATCGCCGCCGTGGTCGTCTTGCCGTTGGTCGCCGAGATCACCGCGGTGCCGTCGTGCAGCCGCGCGGCGAGCCGCTCGATCGCGTTGGGCTCGAGCCTCGTCAGAACCTCGCCGGGAAGACTGGTGCCGCCGCTGCGCCCGGCGCGGCGGGCGAGCTCGCCGACCGCGCGCGCGGCGAGGACCTTGGCGTCGAGCGCGGTCGTCACTGGCCCGCTGGGACGATCGTGTTGACCGCGCCGGACAGCGCTCGGACCGTCACCGGCAGATCGCCGACCGGGTCACCGTCGGCGTACATCGTGAACGGACGCGAGGCGCTGATCGTGACTTGCGAGCAGCGGACTACCTCGACGTTCGGCAGGCGCACGTGGGTACCGCGCAGTACGCGTGGCGCGCGCAGCAGGAACCGCAGGCGGGTCGCGGCGCCGATCGTCACCACGTCGAGCTGACCGTCCTGCAACGAGGCGTCGGGCGCGAGCATCATGCCGGCGCCGTAGAACCGCGAGTTGGCGGCGGCGACCGAGTACCCGGTAAAGCTCCGCGCCTGGCCACCGTCGAACTCGATCGTGAACGTCGCCGGCTTCCAGCCGGCAAGCGCCCTGAAGAGGCCGTAGACGTACACGAGCTTGCCGGGCACGATCCGGGTGTCGTTGGCGATCCGGTTGGCCACCGAGTCAAAGCCGCAGCTCGCGATTCCCACATACGGGACCGCGTTGACTTCGCCGAGATCGAGCTTTCGCACTTCGCCAGTGTGGAGCACGTCACAGGCCGCCACCGGCGTCGCCGGGATCCCGAGCATGCGCACGAAGTCGTTTCCACGCCCGCCGGGCAGGATGCCCAGCACGCCGTCCGAGCCCGAGAGCGCGCCGGCGACAGCCCCCACGAGCCCATCGCCTCCGAAGGCGACCGCCGTGGCACCAGCGGCTGTGGCCTGTTTTGCGAGCTCTCGCGCGTGGTCGAGGCTGCGGGTGTAGTCGGCTCGGTGCTCTAATCCCAGCGCGGTCAGGCGCTGCTGGACGTCGGGCAGATGCTTTCCCGCGCGGCCACCTCCGGCGGACGGATTGACGATCAGCGCCAGGCTCACGAGACGACGAGGGAGAGCAGGTCGTCGGCGATCGCCACCGGCGCCGGGTCGGAGGCCGCTTGCGCCTGCTCGCGGTCAGTGACTCCCGTGAGCACGATCGCGCAGTCGATCCCGACCGCGGCCGCGCCGAGCAGGTCGGACTCGAGACGATCACCGATCATCAGCGCCGCACCCTCGCCGAGGCGCTCCAAGGCGACCGTGAACATCAGCGCGTCGGGCTTGCCCGCGATCCGCGCGGTGCGCTGAGTCGCGTACTCGAGCGCCGCGACGATCGCGCCGGTGCCGGGCCACATTCCGTCAGCCGCCGGAAAGACTCGATCGCGCCCGGCGGCGATCGCCTCCGCACCCGCGAGGATCGCCTGGGTCGCGTCACGCAGCTCATCGAAGGAGAACTCGTCGTGGCCGGCGATGACCACGACGTCGGCGCTCGTGGCGAGCTCGGTTCCGTTGACGATCCGGTGCCCGGACTCAGCGACATGGCGGAAGATCGCCGGGGAGCCGATCACGTACGCGGTCGCGCCCGGCAGGCGGCCGGCGAGCGCGTATTGGATCGCCGCGCCCACGGTCACGATCTCCTCGAGCGACGCACGAAGGCCCAGTGACCACAGCTTGCGGACGTACTCCTCTGGGGAGCGGCGCGCATCGTTGGTCAGAAACGCCACCCGCTTGCCCGCCGCGCGCAGCTCGCTCAACGCCTCGGGAGCGCCGGCGATGCACTCGTCCTCGACCCAGATGCAGCCGTCCAGATCGAGCAGAACGTGGTCGTAGCCTTGAAGAAGGGGGGAGAGAGGCATCGTTAGGGGCCGCGGGAGCGCTCGCGCGCTCTAGGTACGTAGCTTCTACGGAGCCTAGGACAGCAGTCACCGCGGTCCAATCACCGCGCGTTGACGCCGATACCTCTCGCACTCGCACACGGACTGGGCGGGAATGGGGACATTGCAGCAGATCGAGCGAAGCGGACGGATGTCGCAGGACGCACTGCTGGCGCTATGGCGCCAGTACAAGGACGACGGTGACATCCGTGCCCGTGACCGGCTCATATTCTCGCTCGCGCCGATCGTCAAGCACATCGTCTACCGCAAGGTCCGGCAGATCCCGGCATACCGCGAGGTCGACGACTTTCTCTCGTGCGGAATCGAGGCTCTGCTGCGAGCGATCGATCGCTACGACCCCGACAAGGGAGCGACGCTGGAGCAGTACGCCTGGACACGGATCCACGGCGCGGTGATTGACGAGCTTCGGCGCTATGACTGGGCGCCGCGTTCAGTGCGCCGGCTCGAACGCGAGATGAACCGCGCGCGCGAGCGGTTCACGGTCCTTCACGGCCGCGTCCCGACGCGCACCGAGCTCAGCGAGGCGCTCGCGATCAGCCAGGACGAACTCGACGCGCTCCTCGAGGACCTCGCCCGATGCGAGGTGGGCTCGCTCAATACGCTCGTGATCGGCGACGACGACAGCCCGAGCGAGCGGCTCGACACGCTGGCGAGCCTCGATCTCGCCTCCGATCCGGAGCACGCCGCAATGCGGGAGGGGGCGATTGAGCGCTTCCGAGAGGCGTTCGACCGGCTCCCGCCGCGCGAGCGCACCGTCGCCGTGCTCCTGTACGTGCGCGACCTCACCCTCCGCGAGACGGGCGAGATCCTCGGCGTTTCCGAGAGCCGGGTCTGCCAGATCCACGGGGACCTGAAGCGCGGGCTACGTGAGTCGCTGCAGGACGACGCGCCCTTACTGGGCGAAGTCGCGTAGCCACCGTCAGATCTTCGTCTACCGACGGCAGATCTTCGCCAACCGACCCCGCGGTCGCATCCGCGGTGGCCGACGCGACAATCCCGCGCAATCGCGCCACCTGTTGGGGATATGGCAAGGGGTTTGTCAGACTTCTGACATGCAGCAGTGGCGCCGGGACTAAAGTTCCGGCGCGCGGCTGCCGATAACACATCGTTTCCGCGTCCCAACGTCCTACGAAGGGAGAGACTCCGTGGGATTCAAGGGGTTTTAGGGAGAGCGGCGGAGGGTCCGTTGCAGCGGCTCCTCCGCTTCTTCCATTGCCCTCGGCCTGACTTATCGGCCGCGAGTCGCGAACCTTGAGCGGCGTCCAAGAAAGGGTGCCATTTCGTTGAGGGATCGCGTCCGTCGGCCGATAACGACTGGGACATGGACGTAGAAGTGACCGCCGCAGCGAAGCGGCCGCAGCGGGTCCCAGGACGCGGTGTGACGACGGTGCAGATCGTCGTCCTGCTCGCGGCCGCCGTCGCCCTCGTGGCGACCAACGACACGAACACCTGGCAGATCCCGGAGCTGCTCGCGATCGCCGCGTTTGCGGCCGCGAGTGACTTGATGGCGGTCGTCAGCGGCTCCACCCGTGTTCGGGTGTCTGGAAGCTTCCTTGGGATCATCCTGACCGCGGTCCTGCTCGGGGGTGGACCTGCGGCTCTCGTGGGTGTGACGGCGATCAGCATCGGCTGGCTTCGCTCGCGCGAAGCCGGCGATCAACTGCGGAATAACCTGGCGACGTTCGCCTGGTTCCCGCTGCTGGTTGGCCTTGCGTTCTACGAGTGCGTGAGACTCACCGGCGCCCGGCCATCACAGATCGATTTCTACCTCTTGGTGCTCGCGGTCTTCGTGCTCGGGCTGTTGTTGAATTTCCTGTTCGTCGCGACGTACGGGTGCTACCGAAACGGCTCGAGCATGCCCCAGACGGTGCGCGGCGCCCTCGTCCCAGTGTTGCCCGCGGAGTTGTTCTCCGCGCTGTTGACGACTGCTGCCGCGTACCTCGCGTTCCGAGTCGGAACCACCGGAATCGCGCTGTTCGGGATCGTGTTCGTGATCTTCCAGTACCTCGTCGGCGAGCTGCTGAAGTCCAAACAGCGCAGCGAGGAGCTGCAGCGGATCGCGACAACCGATGACCTGACCGGGCTCGCCAACCGCGAACGATTCCGCGAGGTGATGGAGGAGCGGATCACCGCCGCACGAGATGCGGACGGCGCGTTCGCGGTGATGTTGATGGACCTCGATCGGTTCAAGGAGGTCAACGACACCCTCGGGCACCACTACGGCGATGTGCTCCTGCGCGATCTTGGTCCCCGCCTGGTCGAGGCGATCGGACCCGCCGGCCTCGTCGCGCGCCTCGGCGGCGACGAGTTCGGCGTGCTGCCGCCACCGGGCGTGCACGACCCGGCGTGGATCGAGCAGGTGGCGACCGGGCTGACGCATTGCGTCAGCGCCCCGTTTGTGGTCGATGAGCTGTCACTCGAGGTAGGTGCGAGCATCGGCATCGCGCGCTTCCCCGACGACGGCGACGACTCGCACGCGCTCCTGCGCTGCGCCGACATCGCGATGTACGCCGCCAAGGAGGCTCAGTGCGACTTCAAGCTCTACGCGGCCAACCAGAACCAGCACTCGGTGCGCCGGCTGAGCGTCCTCAGCGATATCCGCCATGCGCTGAGCTCGGACGAGATCGTCGTCCACTTCCAGCCGATCGTGGAGCTCGACAGCCTCGCCGTCACCGGTGCCGAGGGACTCGTCCGCTGGCAGCATCCCGAGCTGGGCCTGATCCCGCCCGCGGCGTTCGTGCAGACCGTCGAGCAGACCGGTCTGATCGGGCCGCTCACGCGCCACGTGCTCGAGCGCTCGATCGCGGAGTGCGAGTCGTGGCGCAAGGCCGGTTACGGGCTGTCGGTCGCGGTCAACCTGTCGGTCCGCAACCTCGTCGACCGTGATCTCCCAAAGGAGATCGAGCGTCTCCTGGCGACCTACTCGCTGCCCGCCGACGCGCTCCAGCTCGAGATCACCGAGAGCATGATCATGTCTGACCCCGAGCGAGCGATCGCGACCGTCACACGCCTCAGCGACCTCGGCGTGCGGATGTCGGTCGATGACTTCGGAACGGGGTACTCGTCACTGGCGAACCTCCGGCGCCTGCCGATTGACGAGCTCAAGATCGACCGTTCGTTCGTGGGGCCGATGCTCCACGACGAGAGCGACCTGATCATCGTCCGCTCGACGATCAATCTCGGCCACGACCTGGGCTTGCGGATCATCGCCGAAGGCGTCGAGGACAGCGCGACCCTGAACCAGCTGGCGCTCCTGGGATGCGACCTCGCCCAGGGCTACCACCTCAGCCGTCCGATGCCGGCCGATGCATTCGTCGACTGGCTGCGTACCGCGAATACGGACCGCGGCGCCGCCGGCGAGCCCGCACCGGCCACCGCTGAGTCGATCGATCCCGTGCCACTCGCCGTGCTGCCGACGCGCGACGGGCCGCCAACCGAGGCGGCTGACGCCGCAGCGGTTTAGAACAGCGCCGCCTGCGGATCCGTCGGCGGTGGCGCGAGGCACTCGGGGCCGTCATAGCGGGCGTCGTTGACGGCCATCCCGACCGGCGTCATCGCGGTGCCGACAGCGGGCAATCCGGCCAGAATGTCGGTCAGGCGATCAGCCGGCGTCGCCGTATCGAGCCACTCCCGTTCGGCATCGGGAGCAAGGATCACCGGCATCCGCTCGTGCAACCCCGCGATCGCCGAGTTCGCCGCGGTCGTCAGGATCGTGCAGGTCCGCAGCTTGGTGCCGTCCGGCGCGTACCAGATCGACCACAGCCCGGCGAACGCGAACAGCGCCCCGTCCGCGCGCGTGATGTGAAACGGCTGCTTGGGCGCGCCGGGCCTCGGCTGCCATTCGTAGAAGCCGTCGGCGACGAGCAGACACCGGAACCGTTCGAACGCACGCCGGTAGGCGGGCCGCTCGCTGACGGTCTCCAGCCGCGCGTTGATCATCTTCAGGCCCGTGTTCGGGCTCTTGGCCCAGGACGGGACCAGACCCCAGCGCAGCAGCTCGCCACGTGGCGCCCCTTCGCGGTCCGTCGTGACCGCGAGGACATCGTCCCCGGGCGCGACGTTGAAACGCTGGCGCACCTCGATCTGCTCGCCGATCGGAAACCGTTCCCGAATGGCGGCAGGATCAGGGGTTGCGAGCGTGTAGCGGCCGCACATCTGACCGCTCCCGGATCAGCCGGAGCGCTCAGCGAGCTGCTCGGAGCGCTCGGCCTTCGCTCGTTTCTGCCGCCGGCGGCCGAAGTAGATCAACACGCCGAGCGCGACCAGCACGAGCACGAAGCCGTAGAAGATCCCCAGGTCGAGCGAGATGCCGCCGAACGGCAGCGCGATCAGGTTCACGATCCCGAACGCGAGCGCGAGGACGGCGATGATCAGCAGGATCACGATCACGATGCCGCGAGTGCGGGCGAGGATCCCGGCGCTCCTGGGCGGCGCGACAAGCCCCATGAAGCGCAGACCCAGCAGCTGACGGTTGGTCGGTGACTCGACCCCGAGACGCTCGGTTGCCTTCTTGAGGTCGTCGGGACGCCGCTCGGCGAGCGCGAGCGAAGCATCGGCCATCCGCCGCAACTGCAGGCGCTCCTGCGGTCTTGCGGCGGCGATCGCGCGCTGGAAGTGGGCACGCGCCGCCTTGGCGTCATAGCGCTCGGCCGCTCGAGCGCCGAGGATCGCCTGCGCCGCCGCCTTGAACTTGGTCTCGGCCTCGAGCTCCTCGTCGGAGCGCGTCTCCAGTTGCTGCATCGCGGCCATCTGGCTGCGCTGCTCGACGCGGATCATTCGCTGCTGCTTTGGCATCGCCGTTGCAGTCTAGTGGGCTCGAACGGAACGTTTTGCCGGGAGGGGCGAGTCCCCGGGGGCCGTCAGGCAAGGACGCAGGGTCCGACGTGCAGCAGCGCTGCACGAGGATCCCGAGGACACAGCCTGGCGGTCATCCGGGGCCGCCATAACCGGTGAAACGTTCTGCTGGGGTCCACCAATAGTGCGATCCGCTCGACGCGCTCGCGGGATCCGATCCTCGGCGCGGCGTCCCGCCTTGGGCCGCGGATTGATCACCTAGATGCGTCTGTCAACCCTGAGCCGCAGGGTCAAGGTTCCAGGCGGACCGAGAGCTCGATCCCGGCGTCGAGCGGCAGCTCGATCGAGAAGAAACCGCTGCCGGGATCCCTGATGCGGCGCTGGTAGGCGAGCACGTCGGGATCGTCGGTGTTGAGGTCGGCGACGACGAGTGCGCCGGCGGGCAACCGCGGTGCGAGCAGGTCGAGCACCGGCAGATAGAGGTCATTGCGGCCGTCGAGCACGACCATGTCGGGCGCTGAGGGGCCGTCGGCCAGCGTCTCCAGCGCGTCACCGACCCGCATCTCGACGACGTCCTGCAGCCCACACTCGCGCAGGTTCCGCCGTGCCAGCTCGGCCTTGTGCGCCAAGACCTCAGTCGTGATCAGCGGCCGCCCGGCGCCGCCCGCATCGCGGATGCCGGCCGCGAGGTAGATCGTCGAGATCCCATGCGACGCGCCGAACTCGACGATCGTCGTCGGGCGGTGGCTGACCACGAGCAGGTAGTAGAGCTCGCCGACCTCGCGGATGATCGCGAGCGGCGCGTCACCGTAAAGCTCATACCGCTGGGCCTGCGTGAGCCGGTGACCGAGCTCGGACTCGCGGTCACGGACCCGCCGCTTGGCCTCGACGTCCTCGCGGTCTGCCTGCGCGTGCAGCCGGCCCAGGACCTCCATGACCGGCGCCGTCTGGAGCGTGCTCGCCACGCGAGAATGATCCCCGATCGGTCGGCGTTGATGCGACGCCCGGCGCCGGATCGCGCGTTCGGAACGGCCGTCTTTGCCATCTGAGCGCATCAAAGATGGGCGACCGGCCGCAGCTACACCCCGGCACACCGCGTCTGCTCCGCGACGCGGGGCGGCCGTCGGGGCATGGTATGTGCGCTACATCGGCTTCGTGCGGTTCGCTGACCGCGAGGACTTCTCGAACGCGATGTCTCGGCCAGAAGGGATCGCGGCGGCGCGACCCCGTCGGGCTGCGTCCTGCCGAACTGGCTCGGGCAGCTGGTGACGCCGCCACGGCCCGTTCGTCGAGCTGTTCGGCGACAGCGTAGGAATACACCGCCAACGAGCGGCGCGTCTGGCGCAGATGCGCTGCACCTGGCTCGACAAGCCGGACGTTCGCGCTCGGGCCGGTCACTGATCGTCTGACATCGGCCGTCGCAGACCTGAAGCGACGCGCTCGCGGTGCCCGGCGGCGGCTGACGAGCCGGCGACGGCGGCGATGTCCCGCTCGTGGATCAGCGAACGGCGAGCATCGGCGAACGGCCATCGCACCACATCGCCGGTTCGGATCTGACCTGCCCAGATCCGCGCATTGCTCGCAAGCCCGTCGGGCGCAGAACCGTCCACCGCGGGGCGATGCGCTCGAGAACCCGTTCGACCCGGCCCCAGAAACGGTCCGGCGCGCGGATCGATGCCTCCGCCGGCAGATACACGATCCGCCCGGTGCCAGCGAGCCGTTGCACCACCTCGGCCGCGAGCTCATCCGCCCGCTCGGGCGCGGTAAACGGCCACAGCAGGGAAGCGCCGTCGGCGCCGGCCGTCGCGCCATCGATCGACGCTGGGTCGCAAGGTCACCTTTGACCCCCTCGACGGCGGCTGGCAATTGGGTAGCGCATGGGTCGCGCGCGAGCGCGCGGACCGCGGCGCCCGCGGTGAGGAGCTCGTCCGTGAGCGCCCGCCCGACGGTACCTGTGGCCCCGATGACCAGGATCGTGGTCTTTACGCGTGCGGCGTTGCGCCGCGCCGTCCGGCGGCCATCAGACGTGCGTCTGCGGCGCGTCCGTCTTGTCCGCCGCGCTCGGTTGCCATCCGATCGCGGGGGCGATGTGCCGTGCGATCGTTTCGAGCATGCTCGCGTTGTACTCGACGCCCAGCTGGTTGGGTACCGTGAGCAGGAGTGTGTCGGCGTCGCGCACCGCCTGGTCGTCGCTCAGCTCCTGCGCGATCACGTCGGGCTCGCCGGTGTAGCTGCGTCCAAAGCGAGCCAGCCCGCCCTCGAGATAACCGACCTGGTCTTCGCCGGGCAGGCCGGCGCGGCCGCCGAAGTAGCGCCGGTCCTCGTCGGTGACGATCGGCAGGACGCTGCGACTGACCGAGACACGCGGCGTGCGCTCCCAGCCTGCCTCCGCCCAGGCCTGGCGAAACCGTTGGATCTGCTCGGCCTGAAGCTCATCGAAGGGGACGCCGGTGTCTTCTACCAGCAGAGTCGAGCTCATCAGGTTCATGCCCTGTTCCGCGGTCCACTCGGCGGTCTGGCGAGTGCCCGACCCCCACCAGATGCGGTCGGGCAGCCCGGGCGATTGCGGTTGGATCGGGAGCATGCCCGCTGCGCCCGTCATCCGCACATCGGCCGGGACCACGCCTGCGCCGGCGATCGCCGCGCGAAACAACTCCGTGTGGGTCCGTGCCATGTCCGCGTCGGTGCTGCCTTCGCCGGGGACATACCCGAAGGACTCAGAGCCGCGCAGCGCCGGCTCCGGCGAGCCTCGACTGATACCCAGCTGCATACGTCCACCGCTGATCAGGTCCGCGGCGCCGGCCTCCTCGGCCATGTACAGCGGGTTCTCGTAGCGCATGTCGATCACGGCGGTGCCGATCTCGATCCGGCTGGTACGCGCCGCGATCGCGCTCAGCAACGGAAACGGCGAGGCGAGTTGGGGAGCGAAGTGATGGACGCGCACAAAGGCGCCGTCGATGCCGATCTCCTCGGCGGCCTCAGCCAGCTCAACCGTTTGACGTAGTGCTTCCTGTGCGGTCCGGGTACGCGAGCCGGGTAACGGCTGCCAATGGCCGAAGGAGAGAAAGCCGATCCGTTTCACGGCTGTCATGCTAGGCGCTGGTACTGGGCGGCCGGTCGGCCCGGATCGGCTCGTCAGAGGGCGCCGGCGCGGGGGAGACCCCAGTGCTGCCAGGCGGCCACAAAGCGCGGTGCGAAGCACAGGCCTCCGCCGATGAACATCATCCGCCCACGGGCTGCCCGTGCTGAACACCGATCGTCAGCACGATCGCACCGAGCGGCGCCGCCGAGGCGTACACGTCGACGCGCAGAATCGCCGGCACCTTGTTCAGCAGCACGTCCCGGATCACGCCGCCGCCGGTTCCCGTCACGACGCCGAGGATGATCGCGGTCAGCGCAGGTCACGGATGATTCCGCCGCCGACCGCGGTTACGAAACCCAACACGAGGACGCCGAACAGGTCGAGGTTGCCCGCAACCGCGCTGCTCGCTCCCTCCAGTCCGAAGAGGAACGTCGCTGCCAGATCGAAACTCAGAACGAGGCGATCAGACCGTGCGGCGGCTGCCTGTCCGGACGCCATCCATACAGGCTTGTGGCCGACCGGGCGGAACCTGCGATCGGATCAGCCCAACAGGCGTGTGACCTGGCAGACGGGCGTGTGTCCTGGCCGGGCGGAACCCGCGATCGGATCAACCGATCGGTTGATTCGCCGGTCAGCCCCTGCAGTCGTCAAAC
>CAWBFH010000014.1:0-413885 GCA_963788005.1 uncultured Solirubrobacterales bacterium
CTGATAGAGCAGCCACATCGCCAGACCGGCGAGCGCCCATACGCCGAGATAGAAGCCAGCGAACAGCGGCGCCGCGAGCACACCCACGCCGTCACGCGCCCGCCGCACGATCGCGGGGACCGCGCTCGGCAGCATCATCGCGGCCATCATCACCACGAACAGCGGGAGAGCCATCGGCGTGCCGCTCATCGGCGTGCCGTGCATCCCAGACACCGGCATCACTGGCATCGACATGCCGTTCATCGCGTCAGCCCGAGCCTGGACGGCGTGTTCAGCTGGACGTCCGGGAGCGTCTCACCGGTCTCGAGCAGCGTTTTGAGGTTCGCGAGGACCCGTGGCCAGCCGTTGCTGATCATCGAGCCCGTCAGCCCGCCGGGCACCAGATCGTCGTGGATCACGGTCAACCTCACCTGATCGCCGAGCGGCTCGATCTCGAAGGTGACCTTCGAGCGCGGCTCGGAGGCGAGCCGGTCGCCGGCCTCCTCATTGAGGTTGAGCGCCTGCGCCCACTCCGGCGAATGCGTCTGCCACCTATACGACAGGCGACGGTAGGGCTCCGATTCGAGCACGACCTGCTCGGGATCGGCGATCGCCAGGCCGCGCGTCTTCCAGATCATCGGCGAACCCAGCTTCCAGTCGGTCTGGAACGTGATCGACCAGTAGCGCTCGGTAAACGCCGGCTCGGTCAGTGCCTGCCACAGCTTCTCCGGCGTCGTCCGGATGTAAGTCGTGTAAACGAATGAAGGCTTCTCGAGCTCCACGGGGCTTTCCTCCAGTGCTCTTTTCAAGTCGGCGAGCGCATTGACGCGGTCCTGCTCGTACCGCGTGATCCAGCGCTCGGCGATGTCGTTGATGGGCGCCGCGTTGAGGTAGTGGTGCTTCTCCCGGCCGCGGCGAATGGTGGTCACGAGGTTGGCCGCCTCGAGCACAGTGAGGTGCTTGCTCACCGACTGTCGAGCCATGGCGAGCCGCGAGCAGAGCTCCCGCAGCGTCTGGCCGTTGCGCTCGTTGAGGCTGTCAAGCAGCAGCCTCCGGCTCGGATCGGCCAGCGCCTTGAAGACCTCATCCAGCGAATAGGCAGCCATCTGGCTGCCAATAATAGGCAGCTAGATGGCTGCATGTCAAGTCACCGCTACACCAACGCAGAAGGCCACATAGGAGCGATCCACCATCGCCACCGCCCGACGAGTCCTCCGTCGCGACGAGGGCGTCGCCCGGGGTGCCAACCGGCGGACGAGCGCTCACGCATGAAGGCGATCGCGATGGGCGACGTCCGCCGCCGCTGTGCTCGTGCCCTTGATCAGTGGCCCCAGCGTTCTTTCTCTCCGAGCCGCCGAGTCCGGGAGGCTTCCATAACGCTTAAATAGTGGGACAAGCCCAGCTTCAGGTCACCACCTCGCCGCATTAAAAGCGCGCACTTTGCAGGCGCTTCTTTTAGTGGAGCCAGCCGGGATCGAACCGGCGACCTCCTGCTTGCAAAGCAGGCGCTCTCCCAACTGAGCTATGGCCCCGCTGGCCGCCGAGTTTAACGGCGATGCGGGTCAGGCCTGCGGGAGCAGCAGGCTGAGATAGCCGTCGGCGATCTCGTCCGGGCGAAAGCGCCCGCGCGGCTGGTACCACTGCGCAGTGTGGTTGACCATGCCGAGCAGGGCGACCAGCGCGAGGCGCTTGTCGAGGCCCGGCGGGCCGGTGGCTTTGGCCTCCTCGAGGGCGTGCTCGACGAGGCGCTCGAAGGCCTTGCGGCTGTCGCGGACGGAGCGCCACTGGGCGCCTGACTCGATCGCGTGGCGCTCCTGCTGGAAGACCAGCATGTGGTTGCGGTACTGCACGACGTTGGCGACCCATAGACGGACGAGGGCGCGGAGCTTGTCACGGGGTGGATCGTCGCCGACCATGATCTCCCGGGCGCGCTCGAGCAGGGGCTCCATCAGCTGGTCACAGATGTTGATCAGCAGTTGCTCCTTGCTGCCGAAGTAGTGATAGACGGCGCCGGTCGCGAGGCCCATCGACGAGGCGAGGTCCTGCATCGTCGTCTGGTCATAGCCGCGGTCGGCGAACACCTTCGCGGCGGCGTACACCATCTCCGAACGCCGACGGTCATAACGCTCTTGGAGCGCGGGGCGAGTCGGGCGATCGGGCATCCGCTAATAGTAGACCGGATTATCCGAATGGCCATTCGGAATTCGAATGCCCGGTCGGTATAATTGGCCAGATGCTGTTCGACCTTGACGACGACACCCAGCTGCTTCAGCGCACCGTGCGGGAATTTGCCGCGGCTGAGGTCGCGCCCGCCGCCGGAGAGCTGGACCGGACCAAGTCGTTCCCCTACGAGATCGTCGGCAAGATGGCTCAGCTGGGGTGGATGGGGATCCCGTTTCCGGAGTCGGTCGGGGGATCGGGAGGGAGCACGCTCCAGTACGCGATCGCGGTCGAGGAGCTGACCCGAGCCGACTCGAGCGTCGCGATCACACTGTGCGCCCACACGTCGCTGGGTACACAGCCCATCTACCTGTTCGGCTCCGACGCTCAAAAGAGCGAGTGGCTGCCGCGGCTGTGCGCCGGCGAGGTGCTGGGCGCGTTTGGGCTGACCGAGCCCGAGGCCGGCTCCGACGCCGGCAACACGCGGACGAAGGCCAAGCTGGCAGACGGCGAGTGGGTCATCAACGGCGCCAAGCAGTTCATCACCAACGCGGGCACCGAGATCTCGGGGCTGGTCAGCATCACCGCGCGCACCGGTGAGGATGAGATCTCGAACCTGATCGTGCCCAACGGGACGCCCGGCTACGAGCAGGGAGAGCCGTATCGCAAGATGGGCTGGAACGCATCTGACACCCGCCCGCTCACCTTCACCGACTGTCGCGTGCCCGCGGACAACCTGCTCGGCCACCGCGGTCATGGGTTCAGCCAGTTCCTGCAGGTACTCGACATCGGGCGGATCGGGGTGGCGGCAATGGGCGTCGGGCTCGCGCAGGGAGCGCTCGACGAGGCACTCGCGTACGCGAAGGAGCGCCGCGCGTTCGGCAAGCCGATCTCAAAGTTCCAGACGATCCAGGCCAAGCTCGCCGACCTGGCCACCGAGATCGAGGCCGCGCGCCTACTGACCTACAAGTCCGCCTGGCTCAAGGACCAGGGCCGGCCGTTCGGGCTCACCGCCGCGCAGGCGAAGCTGAAGACCGGACGCCTCGCGGTGCGCGCCACCGAGGAGGCAGTTCAGATCCACGGCGGCTACGGCTTCATCGAGGAGTATCCGGTCTGTCGCTTCTACCGCGACGCGAAGATCCTGACGATCGGCGAGGGCACCGACGAGGTGCAGCAGATGGTGATCGCCCGAGCGCTCGGCGCCTGACCGGGGGCGCGCCGCGATGAATGGCTCCACCGCGCCACACGTCAAGCAAGTGCAGATCCGCGAGGTCGGCCCCCGTGACGGATTCCAGAACGAACCCGAGGTCCTCCCCACCGAGGTCAAGGTTGAGCTCATCAACGCGCTCGCCCGCACCGGCCTGCCGCGGCTCGAGGTGACCAGCTTCGTCCGGCCGGATGTGATCCCCCAGCTCGCGGATGCCACGGCCGTACTCGAGCAGATCGACGTGCCGGCGAGCGTCAGTCGCGGCGTCCTGATCCCCAACGAGCGCGGGCTCGAGAACGCGCTCGCGGTCCGGGACCGGTTCGACGAGATCAACGTCTTCCTGTCGGCATCCGAGACCCACAATCGCAAGAACGTCAACCGCTCAATCGAGGAGTCGCTGACCGGCCTCGAGCGTGTCCTCGGACGCGCCCGCGAAGCCGGGCTGCGCTGCGAAGGCGTGATCAGCGTCTCGTTCGGCTGTCCCTACGAAGGCCGCGTCGAGCCCGAGCGGGTGTTCGCGATCGGGACGCGGCTCGCAGCGGCCGGCGCGCAGGAGATCGGGTTCGGCGACACGACCGGGATGGCCAACCCTGTCCAGGTGCGCGGCTTCTTCGAACAGGCGCGCGAGAGGCTCCCCGGCGTCGAGCTGACGGCCCACTTCCACAACACGCGCGGTCAGGGGCTGGCGAACGTGTACGCGGCACTCGAGGCCGGCGTGTCGTCATTCGAATCTAGCTTCGGAGAGCTGGGTGGATGCCCGGTCCCGCCCGGTGCGACCGGCAATATCGCGACCGAGGACCTGGTTTCGATGTTGCACGAGATCGGGATCGAGACCGGCGTCGACCTCCCCGCGCTGATCGAGTGCACCCGGCTGCTGCAGCGCCACCTCGGCCGACCGCTTGGCAGCCACACGCTCGTCGCCGGTCCGGTCGACTGGCACCGCTGATGTTCGAGCGCGTGCTGATCGCCAATCGTGGCGAGATCGCGCGCCGCGTGATCCGAACCCTCGACCGGCTCGGCATCAGGTCGATCGCGATCTACGCGCCCGCCGACCGGCACGCCCCCCACGTACGCGAGGCGGCCGAGGCGGTGCCGGTGTCCTCGTATCTCGTGATCGAGGAGATCATCGCCGCCTGCGCGCGCGGCGGCGCGGCGGCGCTGCACCCGGGGTACGGGTTTCTGTCCGAGAGCCCGGCACTGTCCCGGGCGTGCGCGGCAGCCGGCGTCGTGTTCGTCGGGCCGCCCCCACACGCCAGCGAGTTGATGGGGGACAAGCTGCGTGCGAAGGAGGCCGCGCGACAGGCCGGCGTGCCGGTCGTGCCGAGCTACACGGAGGCCGAGGCGCGGGCCGGCGACGCGCCGTATCCGCTGATCGTCAAGGCGGCGGCCGGCGGGGGCGGCCGTGGGATGCGTGTTATCGCGTCGGCCGTCGATCTCGACGCCGCGCTCGAGTCCGCGCGCCGTGAGGCGAAGGCAGGGTTCGCGGACGAGCGCGTGTTCATCGAACGGTTCCTGCCGCGCGCGCGCCATATCGAGGTGCAGGTGCTGGCCGACACCCACGGCACCGTGGTTCACCTCGGCGAGCGTGAATGCTCGCTGCAGCGGCGCCACCAGAAAGTGATCGAAGAGTCCCCGTCGCCGGCGGTGGACGACGCCTTGCGAAGCCAGCTGGGCGGGGAGGCAGTCGCTCTCGCCGAGGCGGCCGGCTACGTCAACGCCGGCACGGTCGAGTTCATCGCCGACGCGCATCACCCAAGCGACCACTACTTCCTCGAGATGAACGCACGGCTCCAGGTCGAGCATCCCGTCACCGAGCTGGTCACCGGCTTCGATCTCGTCGAACAGCAGCTGCGGATCGCGGCCGGCGAGCGACTGGCGATCGAGCAACACGACGTGCAGCTCGGTGGTCACGCGATCGAGGCGCGGATCAATGCCGAGGACGCGACGCGCGATTTTCTGCCCACCGCCGGCCGGATCCTGAGCTATCGCCGGCCGCGCGCGGCACGGGTCGACGATGCGATCGAGACCGGGACCGAGATCGACACGACCTATGACTCGATGGTCGCGAAGGTGATTGTCCACGGACCCGACCGGAGCACCGCGCTCGCCGAGCTCGAGCGCGCGCTGTCGCAGACCACGATCCTGGGCGTGACCACCACGACCGGGTTTCTGCGTTCGCTGATCGCGACGCCCGACGTGCGCGCCGGACGGCTTGACACAGGACTGATCGGCCGCGTGCAGCCGCTGCCGGAAGGCCCGGCGCTTGACACCGTCGCGCTGGCCGCGGCCGTGATCTCGTCGGAGCTGCAGCGCGAGCGGGGTGGCGACGAGCCGTTTGCGCGCGTGGATGGATGGCGACTGGCCGGGCGGCGTGCGAGCTCGTGGTGGCGGTTCTCGATCGGAAGCCGTGAACAGGTCGAGGTCGAGCTGCGCGAGAGCGCGGGACACGACCCGCAGCGGACCGGACCGGACACGTTCGCGGTCACGGTCGCGGGCGAACGGAGCGAGTGGTCGTTCGCGCGTGACGGTGACACGTTGTGGCTCGGAACCGACGGATGGTCGTGGGCCGTCCGCAGGCAGACCGACGCGGCGACGGAGCAGGCGCAGAGCGATGGTGACCTGCGCGCGCCGATGCCCGGACAGGTGCTGCTCGTGCCGGCAACTGTGGGCGAGCGCGTCCAGGCGGGCGACCCCGTGGTCGTCCTCGAATCGATGAAGATGGAGCTGGTGTTGGCAGCGCCGGTCGATGGGCACGTAGCCGAACTCAATGTCGCCGTGGGCGAGAAGGTCGCGGTCGATCAACCCCTCGCCCGAGTGGAGCCGGCGAAATGATCCTGCGATCGAAGCTCAATCCGGGCTCGGACGAGTTTCAGGAGAACACGCGCGCCAACCAGGCGCTGGTCACCGACCTGCGCGAGCAGCTGGATCGGGTCTCGCTGGGCGGCGGCGAGCGCGCGCGTCAGCGCCATGTCGGCCGGGGCAAGCTGTTGCCGCGCGAGCGCGTCGACCGCCTGCTTGACCCGGGCTCGCCGTTTCTCGAGCTCTCGCCGATGGCCGCGCACGGCCTTTACGACGATGAGGCGCCTGGCGCCGGGATCATCACCGGGATCGGTGTCATCAGCGGACGCGAATGCGTGATCGTCGCCAACGACGCGACCGTCAAGGGAGGGACGTACTACCCGATGACGGTCAAGAAGCACCTGCGCGCCCAGGAGGTCGCGCTCCAGAACCGGCTGCCGTGCATCTACCTCGTCGATTCGGGTGGGGCGTTTCTGCCGCGTCAGGATGAGGTGTTCCCGGATCGCGAGCATTTCGGGCGGATCTTCTTCAACCAGGCGACGATGTCCGCCGCCGAGATCCCGCAGATCGCGGCCGTGCTCGGTTCGTGCACGGCGGGCGGGGCGTACGTCCCGGCGATGAGCGACGAGAACGTGATCGTCCGCAACCAGGGGACGATCTTTCTCGGCGGGCCGCCGCTCGTGAAGGCCGCGACGGGCGAGGAGGTGACGGCCGAGGAGCTCGGGGGCGGTGACCTGCACTCGCGCAAGTCAGGCGTTACCGACCACCTGGCGCAGGATGACCGGCACGCATTGCAGATCGTGCGCGAGATCGTCGCCACGCTGGCTCCCAAGGAGCCGCCGCCGTGGGAGCGCGTGGCGGCTAAGCCACCGGCCGTCGATCCCGAGACCCTGCTCGGCGCCGTGCCGACCGACGTGCGCAAGCCGTATGACGCGCGGGAGATCATCGCCCGGATTGTCGACGGGTCGCGGCTGCACGAGTTCAAGGAGCTGTACGGCACCACGCTCGTGACCGGCTTTGCCCATATCCACGGCCACCCGGTCGGCATCCTCGCCAACAACGGGATCCTGTTCTCCGAGAGCGCGCTCAAGGGCGCTCACTTCATCGAGTTGTGCGACCAGCGGCGGATCCCGCTCCTGTTCCTGCAGAACATCACGGGCTTCATGGTCGGCCGCGACTACGAGGCCGGCGGGATCGCGAAGCACGGGGCGAAGATGGTGACCGCCGTCTCGACCGCCCGGGTGCCAAAGTTCACCGTGATCGTGGGCGGCTCATTCGGCGCCGGCAACTACGGAATGTGCGGTCGCGCCTATTCGCCACGGCTGTTGTGGATGTGGCCGGGAGCGCGGATCTCGGTGATGGGCGGTGACCAGGCGGCGACGGTGATGAGCGAGGTCGGCCAGCCCGAGACCGGCGCCGCGCTCCGCGAGCAGTACGAGCGCCAGGGCCACCCCTACTACGCGACCGCGCGGCTGTGGGACGACGGCGTGATCGACCCGCGTGACACACGCGACGCGCTGGGGCTCGGGCTATCCGCCGCGGCCAACGCGCCGCTCGCCGACGTGCGCTACGGAGTCTTCAGGATGTAGCCAGGGGCTTGGGCTCTGCGCCGGCACCGAGCTCCAGCTCGATCCCGCGCGCGCCCAGGTCCGGGACGCCACCGCCGGCGAGGCGCACTGCGTCCTGTCCGTCACGGCGCAGCAGGCTCGCCGCGAACGCCGCCCGGGCGCCCGCCGCGCACGCGACGACCGTGGTGCGCCCCTCGCCTGGAGGCGGTACCGAGGTCACGTCGCGCAGCCGGTGCAGCGGCACGTGGTGCGAGCCGCGGACGTGGCCGGCCACCCACTCGGACGGCTCGCGCACATCGATCAGCTGCACCGCGCCCGCACGGAGACCGTCGGCGAGCCGGTCGAGATCCCAAGAGCCGGCCTGCGCGACCGGCAGGCCGTCACTCGCCCACTGGTCGTAGTCGGCGACCATGTATCCCTCGAGCTCGAACAGACCTACGGCCTGCAGCGCGCTCGCGATCGCGCGCGCCTGGTCACGGTCCCGGGCGATGATCGCGATTCGCCGGTCAGGCTCGAACGCCCAGCCCGCTCGCGTTCCCGCGCCCGCGTAATCGATTGGAAGGTTGATCGCACCGGTCAAGTGGCCCTCGTCGAACTGCTCGGGGGCGCGGGCGTCGAGCACGGTCGCACCGTCGGAGAGCAGCTCGCGCATGACCGCTGCGCTCAGTGGCTCGGGATCGAGACGGGGCTCGAGCTTCGAGGTTCGGTTGAGCTCGACGATCCGGTCGACGTTCGGCGGGCGGGTCGGGAGCGAGGTCGTCAGCTGGCGCACGAACTGCGACAGGTCCATCGAGAGCAGTGCATTGACGCGCCGTTCGAAGCCGACCGTCGAGCTCGTCTTGCCGCTGAGACCGGCGCCACCGCAGAGCGACCCGCCGACGTGGGCGGGCCATATCTCGACGTGGTCCTCGAACGAGGTCAGCCGCGCCAGCGTCCGGTGCAGCGCCTCGGCGCCGTCGGTTGCTTCGTAGGCAAGATCGGGGCGCGCGATGTCGCCGACGAGCAGCGTGTCACCGGTCAGAACCATCCACGGCGAGTCACAGCGCTTGTGGTCGATCACCTCGTAGGACAGGTGTTCCGGGCGATGGCCCGGGGTCGCAAAGGCGCGGAGCTCGACCTTGCCGATCGTGATCACGTCCCCGGCGACGATCGCATCTGACCGGCCGTCAGGCTCGACGTCGGGGCGGTGTGCCCTGGCTCCGGTCGCGGCCACAAGACGGAGTCGGCCGGACACGTGGTCGGCATGATTGTGCGTCTCGACCACGTGAGTGATCTCGAACCGCTGTTTGCGCGCCAGCTCGAGGTATACGTCGATGTCCCAACGCGGGTCGACGACGACGGCCTGCCCGCCGCACGCGATGAAGTACGACGCGCACCCCAAGTCCCCATAGAGAATCTGGCGAAAGAACAAGGACGGAGCCCCTTTCTCGATCAAACAGCACTGATTTAGTGCAGTATCTGACTTACGAGCATAGGCGGCCCGTCAATAGCGAAATCCGCTCGGGTTTGAGCCAATTTCGCGCGTCGCCCGCCGCCGCGGCCCCCAGGCCAGGTGGGCGGGCGCTGACTATCAGCCGTCGAAGTCGAAGTCCTTCGGTGGACGCTGCTCGAACCACAGCCGATCGTGGTCGGGCGTGTCCTGCAGGAACTCCGGCGTCTCCTCGAGCACGTCGTCGTCGCCGCTGGTCGGCTCGACGTCATGCTCGACGTCATGGTGCTCGGGCCCGAGCGCCTCTTCGACGTCGTATTCGACGGTCTCGTCGCCGGAGTGGTGGTGCGAGGGAGCCGCCGGTTCGGTCCCGCTCGCCGTCCCGGCGCGCGGTACGAACTCGGGCACGTCCGGGCCGAACGGATCGTCGTCGTCGGGCTCCGCTTCTTCGTGCTCGAGATCGCCGTCATCCGGCTCTTGCTCGCCTGCGTCGGGACTCCAACCGTCCTCGTCTTGCTCCTGGTCGTAGGCGAATGAAGTCTCCTCGGACTCGTCGCCCGGCTCGCCGTCCGGCGGCGCTGTCGGAGCCCGTCTCACGGGCCCGAGAGCTTCGCGTTCGTCACGCTCCACTTCCAGCGGGTCGGCGCCCCGGCGGCGCTTCAGGTCAAGGTGCTCACGGATCGCATCATCAAGAAGGCCCATAGCTCACAGCCTACCGGCCACCGAGTACGTTGGCGCTTTCTTCACGTGCCTTAACAGTCCTGTTCTTGCCCGCCCGCTTGGCCGCATACAGGGCGTTATCGGCCGCCGCAATCAGCTCTTCCTTGCCTGCCGCGGTGGTCGCGGCGACGCCGATACTGGCGGTGATCTCAATCGCTGCGCCGCCGTCCTGCACGGGGATTTGCAGCCGCTCGATCGCCCGGCGCGCGCGCTGGGCGATTACGAAGGCACCATCGACGTCGGTATGCGGCAGGATCAATGCAAGCTCCTCACCGCCGTAACGCGCCGCGACGTCGACATCGCGTGAGCTCTCGCGCAGCAGCTCGGCGACCTGACGGAGGACGACGTCACCCTGTTGATGGCCATGGACGTCGTTGATCGCCTTGAAATCGTCGATGTCGATCATCACCAGACCGACCGGATACCCGTAGCGCTGGGCGCCGTCGAGCTCGGCTGCGAGCAGCTGCTGGAAGTGGCCGTGGCTGGCGAGACCGGTCAGATCGTCGGTGATCGCCTGTCGCTGGACGTCGAAGTGCAGGTTGACGTTTGCCAGTGCGAGCGTCGCGCGCGATGCGAGCGAGCGCAGCAGCTCGAGATCGTCCTCGCTGAAGCCGGCGTCTTTACGGGCGACCGTGATCAGCCCGTGTGGCGGGCCGCCCGGCGCCATCGGGCCGAGCGCGACGGTCACGATGCTGAACGGATCCGCCGAGACCTGCCCGAGCCTGTCACCGGTCAGCGCCAGCCTTTCCGACTCGTGGATCTGGTCCGCGAGCCCCTCGAGCGGGCCGATATGACCGACCTCGACGAGCGGCTCGCCGGCGTCGCCGCGGGCGGTGATCCTGCCCCGGTCGGCGGCAGTCGCGTCGATCGCTGTCTCCAGCGCGAGGTCGAGCAGCCCGCTCCGATCGAGATTGGACGCAAATGCATCGCCGATGTGGCGGATCGATCGGCGCACGCGCGCCTGCTCGCGCTTGAGCTCGTCGAGGCGATGCGCGAGCTGCTGCGACATGCTGTTGAACTCGGCGCCCAGAGCGGCGAACTCGTCATCGCCGTGTGTCTCGATCTGCGACGAGAAGTCCCCCGCGCCCAGGCGCCGGGCGGCCTGCAAGAAACGATCCAGCTGGCCCTGAAGGGCCTTGGACATCAGCAGCGTGAAGCACACCGCGAGCCCGAGAAAGCCCAGAATCAATAGCGCGGCGAGGAGCCTGTCCCTGTCAGCCGAGCCGCCGCTCGCGACAGTATCGGACAGCACCGTCACCGCGACTGGGCTCGGCCCGAACCCACTGAAGCGCACCGTCGTCGCCCGGTAGGTCGATCGGCCGACCTTCACCTCGCCTGACCGCGGGACAGTCCGGCCGCCGACTGGCCGGAGCGTCGAGCCCAGTATCCGGCCGCCCTGTTTGACGACCACCGCCGTGCCCCGCCCGCTGATCTGGCGCCCATATTGCGACGCGGTCAGTGCCGAGACCGTCACGGTACGCGTCCGCGGGGAACCGACGCGCCGGACGATCGCCTTACCCGGAGCGATGGCACTTGGGTCACCGTAGTCCGCCACGGTCGTGCCGTCGCTTGTCACCTGGATGCGGGCGGCCCCGATCCGGTGGGCGAGACCTTGCAAGCGCGCGTCGAGCTCGCCGCCGCTCCGGCCTTCGAGTGCTTGGGCCGCGGTCCGCGCCTTGAGGCTTGCGGACCGGCTCGCCTGCTCGTAGACGCTTGCGGCGGTGCTGGCGACGCCGTTGAGGCGCGCGTCGGCCTTACCCCGCTGGCTGGCGTTGATCAGCCCGAACACGAGGACGGCGACGACCGCCAGCGGGATGACGACAATCAGCAGGAAAAAGCTGGTTAGGCGGAGGCGAAAGCTCATCTCTGGACAGGGGAGAGCTCTGAGCGTATCGGCGTGTCGCGCGCGCCCCGCAAGTCGTGGAACAAAACGTCCACCAGTGCGCCACCCCTGTCAGATCGCGGCGCGGGGCTAAACTAGGCCGACCGCGCGGCCGATGCCGCCCCACGGGGCTATAGCTCAGTTGGGAGAGCGCCTGGATCGCACCCAGGAGGTCGGGGGTTCGAGTCCCCCTAGCTCCACTACGAAGAGCCTCGCAATTTCGGCGGGGCTTTCGTTTTGGCTGATCCGTCGAGCCCGGGTCCGTCTCTCAGCCGCCGCGTAGGTGGCTGAGCCGTAGGTGGAGTTAGGCCGGAGGATCATCCAATTGCAGTATCGCGTTAGGTGTGCACACCTTCTATGGTGATTACGCCTACGTGCCCAAGTGCTGCACGCCTCGCACGATCGGCTGTCCTGGGATCGTGATGGCGCAACGGCCGCTAGGCGAGTGCCTATCGCACTGCGATGGCGATGCCCACGAGCCGGTGGCAGCCGTGGGCTTGTCCCGCTGTTCAACGACAAGAAGGTGATGCGTAGGGCCAACCCGACTAGGCCGCGCTGAAGGAAGTCAACGTACGAGTGCGCCCCCGAATCCAGGGGGTAGCTGCGTGGCC
Organism: uncultured Solirubrobacterales bacterium; assembly: GCA_963788005.1. Classification (GTDB taxonomy): domain Bacteria; phylum Actinomycetota; class Thermoleophilia; order Solirubrobacterales; family Solirubrobacteraceae; genus Palsa-465. The sequence continues at coordinate 12,356 of CAWBFH010000014.1, forward strand.
TGGGCTGTACCTGATTCAAACGAAACGATCGGAGTACCAATTGAAACGCTTGATCATTGCGGCGGGCCTCGCGCTCGTCGTTTCCATTCCTGCTACGGCGGCGGCGAAGAAACCCACCGCCCGCCACCGCGGGGTCTACGAGTACCTGTACCGGCACACGTCCAAGAAGCTCGGACCGCGTGCTCCCGGCCGGGACATCGTCCGTGACGGACTGCCCAGCCGATCCGCCAATGACGCCGATGTCGTCCGGTCTATAAGCGTGCTGGAGGGAATGCTCGCGCCGGCGCCCGCCGTAAGCGAAGCGAGCCCCACCGCGGCTGGCACATCGACGGCGTCCTCAAGCTCACCACTTCCGGCCTGCACCTGGCAGCCGGAGTCCGGCGGCAACCCGTCGGCGGTGAATCCGACCTCGGGCGCTGGCGGCTACTACCAGATCATGCCCTCGACTTGGGCCGCGTACGGTGGGACCGGCGCTCCACAGAACGCTCCGATGAGCGAGCAGACAGCGATCGCTCAGAAGATCTATGACTCCGTGGGCCCAAGCGCCTGGACCAACTGCTGAGGAACTTGGGGTGGGGCCGGGAACGGTCCCACCCCACCCTTGCGATCGCGAGGTTCGTCGACGAGAATCGCAGCATGAGCTTCGCGAACGATTGGAGGCTGCGGTGCCGCTCTATCTAGGTCGCTTCAAGTACTCCGCTGAGGCGATAAAGGCGATGATCGAGAACCCGCACGATCGCGGTGCGGTCGCCGCCCAGACGGCCGAATCGCTTGGCTGCAAGCTGCAGGGCATCTGGTGGGCGTTCGGCGAGCACGATGGCGTGTTCCTGTTGGAGGCGCCGGACAACGCCACCGTCGTCGCGCTCGCGATGGCGGTCGGGGCGAGCGGACAGATCAGCACCGAGACGACCGCGCTCCTCGACATGAACGAGGCACAGGAGGCGATGCGCAGGGCCGCGACCGCGACCTTCCGACCACCGGGCCGATCCGACTGACCCTCGGACTCGGATCGGCCGACGAGCGGGAGCCGTGCTCGCGCTGCGCCCAAACTGCGAACTGTGCAACGCAGATCTCCCTCCTGACGCACCACACGCCAGGATTTGCAGCTACGAATGCACCTTCTGCGCCGATTGCGTCGAGGACGTCCTGGGCAACGTCTGCCCTAACTGCGGAGGCGAATTGGTGCGACGGCCGATCCGCCCCCGCCAGGCATGGCGCCCAGGCACCGGCCTCGGGCATGATCCGCCTGACACGGTCCGTCGCGCGGTCAGGTATCGGACCGAAGAGATCGAATCACTGACCGCGAGGCTCCGCCACGTACCGCCGCCGCAACGGTAGCGAGACCCAACGGCCGCCCGCTAGACGAAGTGCACGTACGGGCCCCAGTAGCCGATGCTGCGGAGCAGTGGCTGCCAGGCGTCGATGACCGCTTGGTCGTTGTACCCAGCCGGCGACGGCGCGGCGATGACGACGATCTCGGTGCCCTTCACGTTCTGAGAGTCGGCCAGCGAGAACGGCTGCCCGTCGGCCGTCATGAACGCGATCAGATCGGGCGCCATCACGGCCGGCGCGGGTGAATCCTCAAACCACGCGAGCAGATTCTCGTTCTGGTTGAGGATTTGGAGCGTGCGCCCGGCCTTGTCGGTGACGGTGACATAGCCGACGTCGAAGCCACCGCCGGTCTGCTCCTGCGTGGCGGTGATCGTGCCGGTGCTGAGCACGCGGCCACCGAGGAAGTCGCACACCGCCTGAGCCTGCTGTCCGGCGGGCGCGGTGCGGAGCGCCGCGCCGAGGTCCCGAGCCCGGGTCGTCGTGCCGGAGAGTGACACCTTTTGCATCGTCGCGCCGTCCATCGACCAGAACGCGATGCCAGCGTCCTCCGTGAACAGACCCTGGGTCGAGACGACTGCGCGCACGAGGCTGTCGGCGTCGGCCGGCTTGCCGCCCGCGAAGGACACCTGGACGGTGTCGTTGGCGAGCGTGATCGTCCCGATCGGCGCGTCGTGGATCGCGAATGTCGCCTGCTCGAACTGGGGCATCGCCCGCGGCGACCCGGCCGCGTCGAGGACCGGGACGCCCCGGGTCGCAGCGGTCGTCATCGGGACGATCGAGTTGGCGGCGCCGACCTCGCCGGGAAGGACATAGGTGAACCTCTGCTCGTCCGCGACTTCGAGCGCCCCGAAGGCCTGCCCGGCGGCGGCGACCGGGAAGCCCGACGAGGCGGCGTGGGGCGACCCTACGCCCGCTGACACGGCGGTCAGGTCCGTCCCGGGCATCGCCGCCGGGTCGGCGAGAATGACCGGCTGGCCGTCCTTGACGATCGCCTGTACGAGCGTCTCGCCGAGGCTGCGTGGCCCGCCGCCGCCCGAACCGAACAGACAGGCGCCGTTGACGATGTCGTTGAGATCCTGTTCGCTCAGCTGAGTGCCGGCGGGAGTCGGGGGTTCGGCGGTCGTGCTCATGTTCGCCTTTCGCTCGTGGCTGTTGCTGGAGTTGCGGCCTGGCTTTGTAGCGCGCGCGTTCGGAGGCGCTCGAGGTCGGGGACGAACGCGAGCTCGCGCCGCCGCTGCGCATCGGCCAGCGCCGTCTCGGCCGTACGCCGGGCCGCGTCGGCGTGTCCGGCGGCGAGCTGCGCGTCAGCGGTGAGCGCGCCAATCAGGGTCGTGGCGACCATGGCGCCGGTCGCCTGCATCCGTACCACCGTCGTCGCGATCAGCTCGAGGCCGGCGGCGGTGTCGCCGAGCCGCGCCTTCCCCCACCCGATGACGAGCGCGCCGATCGCGGCGTACACCGGGAAGCCCTCGCGGTCGGCGAGTGCGGCGAGCTCCTGGCCGAGCTCGAGCGCGCGTTGCGGTCGTTCGTCGCGGCAGTGCAGGAAGCCGAGCACCTGCAGAACCATGGCCTCACTGAAGCGATGGCCGAGAGCGCGCGCGTCACGCAGGCCGTCGGTGGCGAGGGTCAGGGCGCCTTCGGCGTCACCGCGGAGCGAGCGGGTCATCGCCGCGGGGAACAACGCCGTGAAGCGCGGACTCTGGGCGAAGGCAGCGAAGTGCTGCTCGTCATGGCCGGTGGGTAGGCGCCGGAACATTTCACCGAGGTGGTGCTCGGCGGCGTCGAGGTCACCCACCCAGAAACGCGCGTTGCCAACCATCAGATGCGCCTGCACGAGCAGGTCCTCGTCGCCGATCGCCTCGGCGACCTGCAGCGAGCGCTCGGCCATCATCAGCGAGGTGTCGTGCTCGCCCGCGAAGAGGTGGTACGTGCGAAGGCCGAACAGCGCGCGGAAGCCGTCACGGGTTTGGGTCGCGGTCCGGCTGAGCGCTGAGGCGCGATCGTAGGCGTCCTTTGTTTCGGGGGAGGCCTGCCCGTGAGTGACGATCCGGGCGCCGCCGAGCGCCAGCCACAGCCCGAGCTCCGATCCGTCGGGCGCCTGATTGCAGTCGACGCGCTGGGCGATGGCCAGCCCGGCGGCGGCGTACTCGCCGGCCTCCCGGTAGGCGCCGAGCCCGAGCGCCCGGTCGGCCGCGTCCCGCTCGCGCCCAATCGCGTGGTCGAACTGCTCGGCCTCCGCATGATGGCCGGCGAGCCGATGCAGGTGCGGCCCAAGGCGCTCGGCATGGCGCTGCTCGATCGCGGCGGCCGCCTCGGCGTGCAGGCGCCGGCGGGTGGCGACAAGCAGCGTCCCGTACGCGGCGTCGCGCACAAGCGCGTGCGCGAACTCCAGATGGGTTGCCTCGTCGATCCAGAAGCCGCCTCGTACGGCCGTGGGCACCGCGTCGGCGAGCGCATCGCGAGCGCCGGCGTTCGCGAGCATCGTCTCGAGCTCGCCGCGGTCGGGCCGAGCGCCGAGTACCGAGGCGATCAGTACGACCCGCCGGGTCGGCCCAGGCAGGTCATCGAGGCGCGCAACGACGACCTCCTCCACGGAGGGCGGAACCTCGAGCTGGGTGAGGTCGGTCGTCACGCCGGCCGGTGAGTCGTGTAGGGCCGAGCGCTCCTGGAGGTGCTGGACGAGCTGCTCGGCGAAGAACGGGTTGCCCGCGGTTCGCTCACTCAGCCACGCCAGGGTTTCCGGGGCGAGCGGCCGGCCGAGGCGATGGGCGGCAAGTGCACCGAGATCGTCAGCGGACAGGGGCCCGAGCGGGATCTCGGTGCGCGGGTGGCCGTCGGTCATCTGCAGTGCGTCCACCGCGCTGCCCTCGTCGCGGGGGTCCGGGCGGGTCGTCATCAGCAGCACGAACGGGACGTCGGCGAGCGCGGTTGCGAGCTCGGGCAGGTAGGCGCGCGTCTCGAGGTCGGCCCACTGCATGTCCTCCACCTCGAGCACCAGCCCGCGGCCGTCAGTGGCGACGGCGCGCAGCAGCGCTGTCAGCGCGACGAGCGTCCGGCGCTGGCGCTGGGCCGCCTCCGCCCGCTCCCAGTCCGAGTCAGGCCAGAACAGGTCGACGAGAGCGCCGAGGAAGGCACGATCGCCAATGAGCGAGTAGCGATCGATGACGGTGTCGAATCGCTGCTCGTTAACCGCTCGCGGCGCGTGTGTGGATTGCTCGAGCAGTTCGCGGGCAGCGCCGCGCATCGGCTGCAGCGCCTGGCGCCAGACCGGGTCGGCGGCGGTGCTGACCCACCGTGGGTCGGGGAGCTGAGCGCGAGCTGCGGCGACCAGGCTGCTCTTGCCGATCCCCGGTTCGCCGCTGACGACGATCGCCCCCGCACCGAACCCCTCGGCAACCGGCGCGAGAGCGTCCGTGAGCACCGCGAGCTCGCGCTCACGACCAACGTGGTCGCGGGTCTGCACGTGCGGCTGCGGGCCGCGAACCACCGACGCCTCGCCGAGCACGGCGCTGAGCTCGACCGGAGCGGCGATCCCCCGCAGCGTGCGGGTTCCGCGTGGGCGGATCGCGAAGTGGGCGCGAACACGGGCCTCGAGCGCCGGCACGATCAGGAGCTCGTCCGGGGCGGCGGACGCCATCAGCCGGGCAGCGAGGTTGACATGCGCGCCGACGATCGCGAATTCCTCGTGCGCCGGCGGTCCGATCAGCCCGGTGAACGCGACCCCGTACGAGGCGCCGATGCGCAGGGTCCGATGGCGGCGCCGCAGCTCGTTCGCGAACCTCACCGCCCGCTCGGCGTCGCCTTCGAACCCGATCGGTGCTCCCCACTCGATCATCAGCACGTAGCCCTTGTCGCCGACCTCGACCGGGCGCAGCAGCCCGCCAAAGCGGTCCTGGAGGGTGAATACGTCGTCGACGATCGGCTGGAGTTGGTCGGCGGGGAAGGACACGAAGACGGGGATGATCGAGCGGAACTCGCCGGGTCCGTCCCAGTCGAGGAGCGCGGGCGTGACGAACGGCGCCGCCATCGGGCGAGCGCTCGCGCGGCCGAGCGTGACCGCGCTCCCGGTTGCCTGGAGGGGGTCCATCGGAACCGCGGCTGTCGGGCTGCCGGCGGAGGCGCTCGAGTCGACGATCAGCTGTCCTGCAGCCGCACCCATCTCGGCGCAGACCGCGCGCTCGATCGCCGTTCCTCCGAACAGGTATGTGGCGCGGCGTTTGTCACCGGAGCGGACCACCGCCCAGGCGGCCGAGCCACTGCCGAGGCCGAGCTTCGCCGCAATCGTGAATGTCCCGTACGGGGTCGGGTGCTCGCGCGGAGATGCGACGGCGGTGACGATCGCATCACCTGCCCGTGCGCCGCGCGCCTGGTGGCCGGGGCCGGGGAAGATCGCGGTGAGCGAGTCGCCGGCGGAGGTGGCGATCACGCCGTGTTCGGCGTGAACGGCGGCGACGATCGGGTTCCAGGCGCCGTCGAGGATCTCCGCGACGATCTCCGCGCCGTGGGAGCCGTGCCGCGAGAGCGCCGCTGTCATCGGGGTGAACCCGGCGATATCGATGTAGAGGGCGGTCGCCTCGACCGCGCCCTGCTCCTGACCGGCGGCGATTCGGTCCAGCAGGAAGCGCGGGACGAGTTCGTGCACGCCTAGGGTCCGGTCCGGCCTGGGTCGAGGTGGAACGGGACAGTGAGGAGTGCCCGACATGTAGCCGCATAGGGCGTCGACGTCGTAGCCACCGAGCCAGAAGGCGACCTGCCACAGCTGCGATCGCCCGACCTCCCCTTGCAGGCGCCGAGCCCGAGTCCTCGACGTGCGGGGGGCCGTTGAGCGCGAAGACGTAGCTCGCCTGCATGCCCATGAACTGCTCGGCGGCGAGCCGGGCGCCCTCGAGGTGCTCGTCGGCCTCGAGCGCCGCGATCCGCTTACGCAGGGCCGCCTTCTGCTCGTCTGTGCCGCCGGCGGCGTCCGGGATGTAGACGAGGAGCCTCCTGAGGTCGGCGAGCCGCGCGGCGCGAGCGACGGCGTAGTCCATGATGCCCGTCGCCTCGGCGACCTCGGGAGACTGGATCGCGATCTCGTTCAGGCGCGGGGTGACGGTCGCCTGGTCGAGGAAGACGTCGTCGAAGCGCAGATGCGGCCGAGTTACATCCCAGAGTGCCGCACGGCGCAGCACAACGCCGTTACCGCTGACGCTGAGGTCGAACGGGTCGACGATGACAATGAACGGTGCGGTGACGTAGATGAGATTGCGCTGCATGAACTCGGCGCCGCCGTGCAGGTCAACGTCCGCGCCGAGCAGCGGGTGGTCCGTAGCGGGTGTGCCGTCGATCGTGACCGTGCGGACGGTGACGCCGATATCGGTCTCGTGCGGGTACCGCGGCGACACCGGGTTCTGCAGACGGATGATGCGATCGAAGTCCGGCTCGCCCGCGACGGTGAACGTGGGTCCGCTCACTCCGCGCGGGTCATCGCTGGGGTCGGGGTCGGTGGCGAATCTGCACTGCCACCAGCCCTCGAAGGTGAGCGTCAGCACGGCGTCGGCGCGATCCCCATGCCGGCGGCGAACCGGCGCGCGATCAGGTCGAAGGAGTGGGCGATGTACTTCAGGCGGGCGGGCGCGCCGGGCATGCGGCGGACGGCGTCAGCGCGTTGCGCGAGCCCACGGAGCTCCTCCTCCAGAACGGTCCAGGCAGCCTCGCGGTGCGGGAGGAACGTGATCCTGCCGGACGTGTTGAACGACGCGCCGGCCTTCGATTCGGCGTCGTCCGGGAACGCCGGCATCTCGGTGAGCAACTCCGCGAGCGGACGGACGGCCATCGTCATCAGCGGGAAGAACCCCACGGAGCGAAGCACGGCGAGGTCGGGCTCGGTTTCGTCGGTGTGCGCGAACAGGCGGGTGAGCACGAGCAGCATCGTGCTGTAGGCGGCGTCGAACAGACCCATCACCTCGCGGGTGACGGGGTGTGTGATGATCGTCGACTGAGGCTGGGCGTTGCCTTGGAGGGCGGGGTTCGGGACAACATCGCGAGCGGGGGCGAAGGCGTCGCCGACGCGTTCAAGCTCCTCGACGATCTGCACGAACCGGTGGTAGTGCGAGTACTCGTGGTCGCCGGGGTTGCCCTCGCCCTGTTCGATGATCCGGTCGATCGCCCGTCGGGCGGTGGCGAGGTCGGTGACGGCTGACATGTACACGTCATAACCGCCGCCCATCGCGCCGACGCGCGGAAAGTCGGTGCCAAGCACCCCGCCACCGACCTGCGCGCCGGGCGGGCCGATGAACAGCGGCTGGGGACCCTGGTCGGCGTCGATCAGGGCCTGTTCGATGCGCTCGTACAACTCGCCAACTGTCGTGTAGTCGTCACCAGGTGGGGCGGGCGCGGGTTCGCAGTACGCGTCCTTCGGGTCGATCGTGACTGGCCGCTCGAAGCACACGAACTTCTTCACCGTGGCGGCCGAGAACGGCACAAGCGCCATCTCGCCGCCGAACAGGTGAGTGGCGTACGGGAACTCTGGATGTGCGAGCCGCGGGGCCCCACCGACCGCCGTCAGCAGGTTGATGACGAGGCCGAGGTGCTCCATCTCCTGCCGGGCCACCGACAGGATCAGCCGCTCCCAGCCCACCACGTCGGTCAACTGATCCTCGGTGAGCCCCTCATCGGTCCGCTGTTTGAGCGAGAACGCCGCGAACAGGTACTGGCACATGAGCGAATGCTCAACCGCCGCCGCCTCGGTCAGCAGCGTGATCAGATCGTTGCGACTCGTTCTCTTCACCCGTCGCCTTCCCCCATGAACGGCCCGCCTTCATGTGCGCAAGGCACGATCATATGCCTCAGCAGCCGTGCGAGCTATCGGCCGAGCGCGACCGCATCCTCCATTGTTTGCACGCCGGGCCGGGGCGGCGAAGCGATCAGGCCGTACCGATCAATGACCGAGCCTCAGCGAGGCCGACTACGAGATCGTGCAGGTCACCGCCCACCTCGAGTCGACCCGACTGTTCGATCCCGCCGACCTTCAGCGGCTCAAAGCCGGCCGTTCGGATCAACCGCTCAACGTCCTCGCCCGCACGGTCGTCGTCGGTCACGTAGAAGAGGACCGCCGGTTCCGGTGACCGGTTGCTCGAGGACTCGAAGAGATCGCCCGACATGCTCCCGAACGCCATCGCCAAGCGCGTCCCTGCCGGCAACCACCCAGCTACAACCACGCCAGAGGATTGCTCGCTCGCGCAACAGACGTACGACGTTGCCCTGTGCGTCGAGGCCGACCGGGTTGCTCGGAACGACCACCAGCTTGTCGGTTAGCTGGTCGGCGATCTCGTCCATGACGCCCTTCAGCACGCCAAACCGCAGCGCGAGGATGACGCCATCGGCACCCTCCAACGCGTCCCGGTTGTCGACGGCGACCACCGCAGCGCGACCGATCTCCGCAGCCAAAGTTCGCGCCGACTCACTGTCGGCGCTCGCAAGCCGCAGCGTCTCGCCGCCTGAGACGAGCTGACGGGCGATGACCGATCCAAGCCCTCCGGTGCCGATGATCGCTGTGGTCATGACCAAGACCTCCTCGGCGTCACGCTACTAACAACCGCGGCCCGGAGCATCGACGGCCAGAGCGGTCTCGCGGCGCCCGACCGAGGTGTCACGAGGCTCCTGGCGGCCTCGGTGGGGCGGTCGATGCCATCAGGCGCCGGGATCTCGACCATGGCTGCGCTGTAGGGCGAGACGTGCACGTCGTAATCACCCCGGCGCGCCGGTACGGAGGTGACCACTTTGTCGCGATACCAGAGCCCGTTGCTGCCGATCTGCTGGCCGGCAAGCGTCACGCCCGAGTCTGAGTCCGGCGAGGGCGCCTCGAGGCGCTCGAGCTGGGCGGGCGCGGCCGGCCTGCCGGCTGGAATCGCCACGTTGATCGGCCGAGAATCCTTGTCGATGAGCAGGACGCGGAGGGCGCCACTGGATCTGACCGCCCACGCCTTCACGTTCAGATGTCCCGCGCGATCGAGGCGTACGCCCACCAACTGCGCCTCGGGCCCGAGCATCCGCGCAAACAGAGCCAATCCGTACAGCTCGGAACGGGGAACGAGGCCCTTATCGCCTAGATGGAACGGCGCGTTGATGTACGACGACCGGAGGTGCAGGTTGACCCCCTGGACTCCGGCGGAGATCATCTCGAACAGCGCATCTGGGGCCCACAGCGCGGTGGCGAAGGACTTTGCGACCGTCGCGACCGGCATGCTGACGCACAGGCTGACTGCATTGGTCTCCGTAAGGTAAAAAGGGAGACCATGGGCGCGCGCGAACTCGAGCGCGCCGCCAGCCGTGGTGTCAAGGCCATCGACCGCGCTGGGAGCGAGCAGGCGGCGAACGGTCGGCGTATTGGCCCGTCCCCAGCAGGTAGAGGTGCCGGGGTGGTGAACCTCGATCGCTTGCGGCCCGTCGTCACTCCGATCAGGAGCTCCCTGCACCCAGCCGGTGGCGAAAGGAGGAACGTCGGGACCCGCGATCGGCACGCCGGGCACCGCAGCGTGCAGCACCTGTGCATAGGCTTGAAAATCGCGCCAGTAATCGGCCGCCGAGTAGCCGACGGTCCAATGGGTTGGCGTTGAGCGAAGCGTCGTGCGGATCCGTTCCTTCTGGTACTGAGGCTGCCCGTCGTAGAGGTCGGGCTCGTTACCAATCGCCAGTTGAGCAAGACGTCCCGGGGGCAGTGCCTTTGACGCAGCGAGGGCGAACGCTGCCGCCATCGACGGTGAGTGCACTGGGAGGTTCAGGTCGAGCATCACCTCGAGGCCATCGCGCTGTGTCAGGTCCGCCAGCCGCTTGAGCCATTCATCTCCGAGCTCGATCACAAAGCTCCGCGCCGGCCCGGGGGGTGTCCTCCAGTAGACCTCGTTCGCCGATCGCCCACCGATCCTCAGCGGCATCAGGGATTCGTTCCCGGGTCGCATCAGCGACAGCGCTCGATCAAACAGCGCGCCGTGGTCCTCGAAGGCCGCGACCTCGTCGTACTCCATCGAGATCCCGAAGAACGACGTCGGGATTGGCTCACTGTCGCCGCTGAAAGTCAACGTTGCAGCCACGGAAGGCTGCGTCGACACGGGTTGGGCCGGCGGGTTCTTCGCCGTCGCCCTCGCCGCGGCGCTGTCGCTGCCGCGGCTCAGCCCCAGCGCAACACTGGCCGCAGCAAGAACGAGAAAAACGGCTATTCGAAGACCCGTGTGCCTCGTCACTCGGTCTCCCGGTCCGACCAACCTCGACTCCCAGCAGCCATCGACAATAGCGGTATGGGACGTCGATCTGCTGCGGACCCCCCAGCCGGACCGTCGTTTCAGGTATCTGGCTTAGCGCGTCGTTCGGCGCGCCGGCGCAGCGTTTCCCAGGCGCGATCGAGCTCCTGCCTGATCGCGTGCAGCCGCTCGCGATGCTCCTGCTTGCGGTCCTCTTCGGCTGCCTCCAGGAGCTCGTCCTCCTCGCCGACAAGCCCTTCGATGTGCGTGTAGGTGTCGAGGCCGCGCGGAGTACGGGCGAGGTCCTGTTCGTGCGCGTGCTCAAGCCCCTCGTCTGCACCAAAGCCCGTCATCGGCCCATTCTATGCCCAGGCCGACAGGCCGGGGCGGTCGCAGCGCCCGCGTCGCGGATCGCGCGTTCACGAGATGTCCCGGTGTAGCTCGACCGCGCCGCCACGTCGGTGTAACAACCACAGCGGTTCCGAGACTGAGCGATACGGACGATGAGGTGCCGCGCCGCCAAACCCCCCCTCGCTCACGGCCTGCGCGATACGTTGACTGCAGTGGAGGACGACACGGCTCTGCTCGCACGCCTGAGGACAGGAGGAGGCGGCGTTCGAGACGCTTGTCAACCGCTACGACGGGTCGATGCGCCGCGTCGCCGGCAACTTCGTCCGCACGCCCGCAGCCGCCGACGATGTCGTTCAGGAGACGTGGCTGGCGGTGATCCGTGGGCTTGACCGATTCGAGGGACGATCCGCTTTGAGCACCTGGATCTTCCGCATCCTGGTCAACCGGGCGCGCACGCGAGCTACGCGCGAGTCACGCCAGATCCCGTTCTCGGCCCTCGAGAGCGACCAGGGGCCCACGGTCGCTCCCGATGCATTCGGCACCGATGGGCGTTGGCGGAGCGCTCCGTCCAGGCTCGAGTCCGACCCCGAGGCGAGCCTGCTCAGCGATGAGCTGCGGTCCCACCTGCTGCAGGCGCTCGAGCTTCTCGCCCCGGCCCAGCGGATCGTGCTCACGCTGCGCGATCTCGTCGGGCTCGACGCGGCCGACGTGTGCTCGCTGCTGGAGATCAGCGACGGCAGTCAACGCGTACTCCTGCACCGAGCCAGGGCCCGGGTCCGCACCGAGCTCGCACCGCTCGTGGAGGCTGAGGCGTGATGCGCTTCCTCCGCCGTCGACGCCATCGTCACGACCCGCTCGTCTGTCGTGAGTTCGTCGAACTCGTCACCGACTATCTCGAGGACAGGCTGAGCGATGCCGATCGAGCTCGCTTCGATGCTCATCTCGCGGAGTGTGATGGGTGTGACGGCTATCTCGAGGACATGCGCCGGATGGTGCACTCGCTGCACGCGCACCCGCATCCGCCGGCGGATCCCGCGACGTACGCGTCACTCCTGGGCGCTTTCCGCGATCTGCGCGGATAGGCGCTGAGCGCGACGTGTAACAAACGGTGCCTTGCGAGGACTGAAGGCCCGCCGGCAGTCACCCCGCAACTCATCCGTCTTACCCTCAGAAAGGAACACACGATATGCGCGCGCTCTCACGGGCTGCTGCGCCCTTGCCGTCGGCGCAGGGTTAACGCTTGCCCCCGCCGCGGCGTCGGCGCATCTTTCTCATCTGTCACATCGTTCGCAACGCTCCGGCTATGTCTATGTGAATGACAACAGCGCCACCCACAATTCGGTAGCAGGATTCCGGCGCAACTCCGATGGGTCGCTCATCCCGCTACCGGGCACGCCCTTCACCACCGGGGGCGCGGGGACCGGAATCGCAATCGGGTCGCAGGGCTCGCTGCAGCCTGCGTTCGGCGGCCGCTTCGTGCTCGCGGTCGATGCGGGCTCCAACCAGATCTCGGTGTTGGCGGTTCGCGGCGACGGCTCGCTGCGCCACCTCCGGGGAGAGCCCGTGAGCTCGCGCGGGCTCGAGCCGGTGAGTATCGCCGTGCATGGGAACCTGGTGTACGTCGCCAATGCCGGCATTGGCGAGAGCAACTACAGCGGCTTTGTGCTGGGAGCCGACGGTGCGCTCCACCACCTGCCCGGCTCGACGATCGCGCTGCCCGATGGAGCGCAGCCGGGCGACCTCCTGTTTAACTCCACCGGCACGCGACTCGTCGGCACGCGTGTGGGCACGTCGCAGATCGACAGCTTCGTCGTTGGCCGTGACGGTCGACTGCACGCGGCGACCGGCTCGCCGTTCGCCGCCCAGGGGACCTGGGCCGTTCGGCAGTGAGTTCCGGCCAACCAACCCGAGTGAGCTCTACGTGTCAAACGCCCACGGCGGTACCGGCGCCGGCACGGTGTCCGCGTTCCGCGACGGCTGGACCGGGAACCTGACCTCGATCGGTGCGTCGCCATTTGCTGACCAACAGACGGCGCCCTGCTGGGTCGAGATCACTCACGACGCCCGCGCCTGAGCCCGGACGGCTCGACGCTTTCGGTGGTCGACAGCGGCACCGCGCAGGTCAGCACCTTCCGCGTCCACGGCGGGGCGCTGACCGAGCTCGCGTCGTCTCCGACCACGCTGCCAGCGGGGTCGGCCCCATTCGGGATCGTCACGACCTGAGTCCCTGCACCGGCTACGGGAGCGGTGGGCCTTGAGCTCCGCTTCACGACTCCGGAGCGCGCCGCCCGCGGGCGCCTGGGACGCCCGCGAGGTCGCGCACGCAACTGGTGGGGCGTCAGGTGCTGACCGCGGCGAGCGGGAGGAACTCCTGGTAAGAGTTCGCGCACGGCGGCCCCTCGCTGATCTCGAGCGAGCGATCGTCCAGCCGCATCACGATCGACGCGAGCGACTCCTGGCGATCGGAGTAGGCCAGATTCTCGGCATCGTGACAGCAGATCGCGACCGGGCCGGCAGCGTGCGAACGCAAGAGTTCCTGGATGGTCGGAACATCGAGCACCGCCGACTCGGCCACTCGCGACTCGAGCTCGTCAAGCCGCGCGGCAGTGTCGGGCCATTGGGGCAGGATCTGATCACTGCCGGAGGCAGGATCCACCACGAAGTGGTTCGTGTGAAGCACAACCCCGTCCTCCGGTTCCAGGCGGACCACGCCGCCGGGAGACACCTCGAAGGCCGCGATCGAAGCGCCGCCCTCCTCAGCGCCGGACCACCCGACGTTGAAGCACGAGGAGGCCGTGACCCGAGCTCGGCGCAACAGCCCGTCTGCGTCCTCGAGGCTCTGGCAGCTCTGGAGCAGCTGGCGCAAGAGGATGTGGATCGGCACGCCGTCGAGCCCACCGTCGGCCGACGAGCCGAGGATGTTGAGACAGACGCCGACGCCGTGACTGTTGAGGCCGATCTTGGCGAGGATCCCGGCCTCGGTGAACGTCGTGAACCAGCCGCCGTCGGCGCAAGGGACAGTCCAGACCACGAGCGACGAGCGCACGTCCGGATGCCAGTCCCAGTTCTGGGCGATGATCGTCCCGCCGTCGGTCCGGCTCGGCAGCACCCCGATCGCGCTGCACTCGGGCCGTGACGCCCCCGCCAGGACTTCGGTCCGCGCGTTCAGCGCCATCAGCAGGTCGGCTTCCACCTCCGCGCCTGAGGCGATGCCGGTTATCTCCGAGGCGAGCTCCGGACACTCGCGGTCCAGCGTCGCGAAGACGGTGGCGCCGGCCGCCGCGATGTCCGATCGCCCGTAGCCATGGAAGGCGGCAAACAGCTTTTCGTAGGCCTGCACCGTCCGGTGGACCGCGTCGCGATGCTCGCGCCCGAACTCGGCGCCGCGGCGGAACGGATCATGCTCAGTAGAAAGCTGACGAGCGATCATGGCTTCCTCGGGTAGTCGCAAATTTCGCCGTGGGAGGCGACCCAGATGTTCGCACGATCGCGAATCGTCTCGGTGTCACGGATGGGTGGTCGCCCCGATGGCGTGCCATCCCCGGCCCGGCTAGCGTCGGTGGGAGACCCGAGCGGGAGTGCCATTGGCTGCAGACAACAGATCGTCCGACGCATCGCCAGATCAAACCGGCGCGTCAGCTTCGACGTCATCGCCCCCGACTGACCGACGGTTCGCGGCGTCGGCCGATCACTACGACAGATTCATGGGGCGTTATGCGCAGACGCTCGCGGTCGAGCTTGCCGACGTTGTCGAGGTCACGCCCGGCATGCGGGTGCTGGACGTGGGTTGCGGGCCGGGTGGGCTCACAGGCGAACTCTGCCGGCGCGCGGGCGCGGACAACGTCGCGGCGATCGATCCGGCGCAGCAGTTCGCGGCGGCGTGCGCGGAGCGCCATCCCCAGGCCGACGTTCGTGTGGGCGTAGCCGAACAGCTGCCGTGGGCGGACGGGGAATTCGACGCGTCCGTGTCGTCACTCGTGATCGGCTTCATGTCTGACCCCGATCGGGGCGTGCGGGAGATGGCGCGCGTCACGCGACCCGGCGGGACCGTTGCCGCCTGTATGTGGGACATCGCGACGGGTGGTATGACGATGCTGCGGATCTTCTGGGACACGGTGCGGCTGCTGGAGCCGGGCGCAGCTGGGGAGCGGCGCTTGGCCGGCACCGTGGAGGGGGACATCGCCGCCAGGTTCGCGCGCGCGGGGTTGATCCAGGTGGTCGGCGGCGCGCTCGAGGCATCCGCCGACTACGCCGGCTTCGATGACTTCTGGGAACCGTTCACGTTTGGGGTCGGGCCGTCCGGCCAATATCTCGCCTCGCTGCCGGCCGTCCAGCGCGCGCGGGTGCGGGATGCCTGCCGAGCTCAGTTGCCCGACGGCGGATTCCAGCTGGAAGCCCGAGCGTGGTACGCGCGCGGGACTGTCCCGACGCCGTAGTGAAACGACGTCGCTACGCTGAGCCGATGCCCGTCCGCCGCTTCCGCCGAGGGCGCGCCGCCAAGGAGCCGGCAGTGCTGATCGGGGACCCACGCGTCGAGGGGTGGGAGACGGTCACGACGTTCGAGGACGAACGCACCGCGGTGGCCTGGCGGGACCAGCTTCGCCAGCTGGGCGTCGATGCCAGTTGTGTGGCTGACCATCCGCTCGACCGGTTCGGCCGCGGCGACGTCTACCTCGTCGTCCCGCCCGCGCAGTGGTCACGCGCGACCGAGATCGTCGACAACCTCGACTAGCGCCGCGTGGTGCTGCGCGCCGCTCGCGGTTGACAGTTCGCTATGCGGCTATGTGACTCGTGGACTTGCGCGCCGTCGGCACCCTGAGCAACGCGAGCGCCCGCCCCGCGGCGAGATGGCCACTCTCGATCGCACCCTCCATCCAGATCGACCGAAAGACGGACATAGCCATGTCCGACCCCGCGAAAAACACCCGCCCCTCAGGGACATTCATGATGCGAGGGAAGGCGTGCGCACGTCCGGCGGCCTCGATTCTGTAGGTCCCGTCGAACCACGGATCCCGGTTCCAGTCGTGAGCGTCGCTGGCGATCACGCGGCCTTCGGGGAAGTAGAACTCGATCGCCTCTTGGGCCATTTCGAGCCTCGTCGGGTCCGGGTCAGAGTGGCCTTCGCAGCCAAAGCCGCTCAGCAGCCAGGCTCCGTCAGAGAGCTCGCGAACGGTGACGATCATCTGGAGCGGACCCGGCCCGATGCACAACGGTCTTGGCGGGATGCCGTCGACGATCATGCTGATCTTGTACCCGCGTCCGACGTGATTCTCGGCCGTGGCGAGCCGCTTCTCCTCTGAGAGCTCAGGCTCGAATTCGATTCGCCTGATGACGTTGCTGGGCACAGCCACGACACAAGCCGAAGCCGAGACCGAGCCACCGGACGCTGTAGTGACCGTGACCCCACTCGCCCCTTGCGCGACGTGCGTCACCGGACTCGACAGCCGGAGATCGAGGGCCGACGTCTCCACCATCGTGGAGATTAGGTCCCCGGTACCGTGCGCGAACTTCTCGAAGGACTCACCGCCCATCGCATATGGGCTGCTGTCGAAAGCGGCGAGCTGCTCAAGTGGTCGAAGCATCGACAACGCTCGAGGGGGCGCGCAGCAGTGCGCGGCGATCATCGAATACAGCAGGTCCGTCGTCGCCGGCGGGAGAGTGAGCGGGGCGAAGAACTGCTCTACCGAGATGTCCAGATCGGATACGGGCTGGTCGCACACCGGCGTTGCGGCGGAGATGCGGCGGGATGCGTCATAGAGTCGAAACCAGGCGCTCTCCAGCTTGGCGAGCTCCGAAACCGGGACGGGGAGCGTGGTCCGCCTCTCCCCGCCAGTGCAAAACGTCACGCTGTCCGGCGCCTCGTCGGCTACCGTCGCGATGTCGTAGCGCTGAACCTCGCGCCGCATGTTGTGGCTGACCCTCTGATTGATCCACTGTGCGCCATGCTCGATTGGCTCGTCGCGGCCTTGGAAGACCGACGCGAAGGCGCGGCCCCCTATCCGTTCGCTCGCCTCGAGAACGGCGACCGACAGCCCGCGGTCACACATGTCTCGGGCGGCCGTAACCCCCGCGTACCCGGCACCAACCACGACCACGTCAAAGTCTGCCTCGGGCATATGCACCGCTTTCTCGGCCAGTAGTGCGTGACATTGTACCAGTAGGCGTCGGCCCGAGGGGTGCCGGCGGGGCCGCCCTGACCTCAGCCGGCGGTGGGCGCGAGCACTACCTTCATCGCTTCATCGCGCTGGGCGAGTTGCACTGCCTGCTCGGCCTGTTCCAACGGCAGGCGATGCGAGACGAAGCGGTCGAGCGGCAGGCGATCGAGGTTTCGAGCGAGGAGCTCCATCGCCGGGAGGTATGACTCGGCCGTCTCGCCGCCGATGCCGAGCACGGACACGTTGCGGGTGCAGATGTCGGCATTGGGGTTGATCTCGACGGGACCCATGTCGACGAACGCGCCGGCCTCCACGACCGTGCCGCCCACGCGTGCCATTCGCAGGCTGGCGACAAATGTCTCCGGCACACCGCTGCAGTCGAGGACGATGTCAGCCCCGCGGCCGCCGGTTTGCGCGCGGACGCGGGCGAGCAGCTCGTCGGCGCCGAGCTCGCTCGCGTCGAGCAGCTGTTCGGCGCCGAAGTCCGCGGCGCGCTCCAGGCGGGTGCGGAACCGATCGATGGCGATCAGCTTGCCGGCCCCCATGAGGCGCGCCTTGATCAGGTGACACATGCCGAGCGGGCCGACGCCGTAGATGACAACCGTCTCCGCGAAGGTGTTGTTCAAGAGACGGGCGCGGTCAAACCCGTGTGTGACCGCCATCGGCTCGGTCATCACAGCGACGTGATCCGGGAGCGCATCCGGCACACGAAAGAGCTGCGTTCCCGGCAGGAGGTACATGTACTCACTCCAGCCGCCGAACAGATGCGGCGCCCGCGCGCAGTTGAGACTGTTGCCGTAGTCCTCGAGCTGTTCGCACATGTAATACGGAAGGCCGTTCTGGCAGAACCAGCACCGTCCGCAGCTGACGTTTGCCGAGGGGACGACGCGGTCGCCGGGCCGCAGCGCGCGCCCCTCGCTGTCGAGCACTTCGCCGCCGGTGGCCGCAACGCGACCGACGTTCTCGTGGCCACAGATGAGCGGGTACTCGATCTGCCGCTCGTGTGGCGTTCCGGCGTACTGCAACGTCTCGCCGCGGAACGTGTGCTTATCCGTCCCGCAGATGCCCGACATCGACATCTCCAGGATGACCGCTCCGGGTCCGGGGTCGGCCAGCGGGAACTGCTGCACCGCGATCACGCCCGGCTGCTTCATCACGGCGGCGCGCGCGCTGGCCGTCATCTCAGGTTGCCGCCGTCCCGGCCGCCGGCCACGGCCGACGGCGGGCGCGCGGCGTCGTCGTCTGGCTGTGCCGTCCAGGGCCAGTCCGGTCCGACGGCGAGCGGCCGCTCCTGCACGGCGCTGGCGCGGGCGGCGACTCCGGTCTGGACCGCCATGCGGTCGTCGTCCAGCGTCGCGGCGTCACCGAACCGGGCGTTGGCCGTCGCGATCGCGGTGTCGACCCCGGCGCCGCTCAGCGCGATGGCGCAGGCGGCGATGAAGTGGGCGATCTCGGTCCTGAAAGCGTCTTGGAAGCGGGCCTGGTAGTCGATCGGGAAGCGATCCTGGCTGCGGGCGTCGAGGAGCGTTATCCCCGTCCCCTCAGCACCGTTGCCGACGAAGATCGAGCCCTCGCGTCCCATGATCTCGGCGCGGATGTCGTGCCCGAACGCGCATGTGCGAGAGATGTGCGAGGTCGCGAGCCCACCTCCGTCGAACGCGACAGTGACGATCGCGTTGTCCAGATCGCCAACCTCGAGCAGTTGAGGGTGCACCAGCGCCTGACGGTCGGCGGAGACCCGCACCGGCCGCTGACCGAGCATCCAGCATGCCGTGTCGTAGTCGTGCGCGGCCATGTCGAGCATGAACCCTCCGGTGTCTGCGGGATCCTCGCCGGGCGGGAACTCCTGATCGCGGCTGGTCATGCGGACGACCAGCGGCTCCCCGATCGCCCCCGCGGCGACACGCTCGTGTGCCTCCCGGAAGAGCGGATCAAACCGCCGCATGTAGCCGATCTGGAACAAGCTGCCGGCAGCCGCAGCGGCCGCGGCCGCGAGCCGGTCGTGGGTCGCGAGCGTGGTCGCGCCGGGCTTCTCCATGAGCACGTGCTTGCCGGCCTCGAGCAGAGGTACGGCGTACTTGACGTGCTCGCGTGCGCGACAACAGAGGACGACGGCATCGACGTCATCGGTCCCGGGCAGTTGTCCGTGGGAGAGCGCTCGCACATCTGGCCCCAGTTCGGCGGCCACCTCGGCCGCGCGCTCGGGCGTGGCGCTGGCGACGGCGACGAGCTCGGCTGCGTCCTGACGCGCGACGTTGTGCGCGTGCATCAGTCCGATATCGCCGAGGCCCGCTACCGCGACGCGCACGCGGCGGTCGGCCGTCATCGCGACGATCGCTCGTGGCTGCGAAGCGCGTCGAGCTGCTCTTCGACCTTGATGAACGCCGCCGCGAGACGATTCATCGCCTCACGGTCCGGGTCGATCCAGTTCCAGCTCATCTCGAACGAGCGCTCGACCTTGGCGTCGCAGCCGGGCAGTTCGAGCGCCGCATAGTCGGTCCCGGTGCGCGCGAGGCGCTGCGCCCACATCGTCCGCGGTGCCTGCGTCTCAGGACGTAGGCGCTCGAGGCGGTGCAGCGGCACGGCGATGTAACTGAACGCGGGCACTCCCTCGGCCTGCAGCGCGGCGAGGTAGGTCTGCTTGGAGATGCCGGCATGCTCGGGCGCGAAGTTCAGCGAGACGATGTGGTAGACGGGGTCACCATCCGGGTAGGTCGGGACGCTCACGCTGCCGACCCCGTTGATCGCGTCGACAAACCAGGCCCGATTCTGGACCCGGTTGGCGTTCTCCTCGTCGAGCTTGGCGAGCTGGTGAACGAGGAGAATCGCGTTCAGCACGCTCACGCGATAGGTCAGATGAAGCGAGTCCATATACGGGCGCAGATCCGAGGGGAACCCGTCCTCGTCTGCTCGCCCCTGATGCTCGGTTCCGCCCGCGTGCTGGCAGCTGATCACCGCATTCCAGTAGACGTCGTCGCGGTTGGTGACCATGTAGCCGGCCTCGCTGGTGGCCAGCAGCTTGGCACCCATGCATGAGAAGCCACTCGCGTCTCCGAAGCCGCCGACCCGCCGACCCCGGTGCTTGGCGCCGTGAGCCTGACTACCGTCCTCGATCAGGGCAAGGCCATGTTCATCGGCGACCTTGCGCAGCGCCGTCATGTCGGCCGGCTGACCGTAGATATGGGTGGCGAGGATCGCCTCGGTTCGCGGCCCGATCGCCTCGCGGACCGAGTCCGGGTCCAGGAGGCCCCGCTCCGGGTCCACGTCCGCGAACATCGGGAGTGCGTTGTTGTAGAGGATCGGCGACGTCGAAGCTCCCCAGCTGTAGGGCGTCGTGATCACCTCCGCACCGGCGGTGATCTGGAGCCCCATGAGGGCGGCGTGCAGCGACGCGTGCCCCGAGGATGTCGTCAGGCAACGGCCGACACCGTGCCATTCCGCGATCCCGCCCTCCGCGGCGTCGATCCAGGGGTGGGCCCTGCCAAGGCCGACCATGTCCCCCTCGCGCAGGACCTCATCAATGTCGCGCCGCGCCTGCTCGGTAAATCGCGGGTAATGGGGCCTGGCGGCCAGGCCGACCGGCGTGCCGCCGAGTAGGGCAAGACGACCGTCGGCAGCTACGGACGACCCCGAGCCAGACAAACTCGCAGTTTCCACGGGCGGGCGAGTGTAAACGATTCCATGGCCACCGGCAACGGTTGACATGCTCGGCAACCGGAGGTATAAGAACGCCCTTCCGGGCTCATGAAACATGATTTCATATATGAGTTGCCCACCCTGGCGCACCGTTGGAACTTGCGCCAGACGGAGGGTCCTCCATGACCTCCTCACTCCGCGCGCGGCTGCGATCAGCAGAGCCGACGGTGGGCACGTTCGTCAACCTCGGCTCGGTGATGGCAGCCGAGGCCTGCGCGCTGGCGGGCTTCGATTGGCTGGTCGTCGATCTCGAACACGGCGCCGGAGGCGAGGACGCCCTGCTCGGGCAGGTACTGGCAGCCGGGATCCATCAGGTCCCGGTCATCGTCCGCGTCGAGAGCGCTGAGCGGATTCGCTCGGGCCGAGTGTTGGACCTGGGTGTCGCCGGCGTCATGTTCCCGCGCCTGGACAGCGCTCAAGAAGTCGCCAACGCGGCCCGCCACCTGCGCTATCCGCCCGAGGGTGACCGCGGGGTGGCGACCTACAACCGAGCCTGCGGCTTCGGGATGCGGGCTGACGCGCTGGCGACGGCGAACGACAGGGTTGTCGGCGTGGTGCAGATCGAGACCGTCAGCGCACTGGAGGACGTTGACGCGATCGCCGCGGTTCCGGGCGTCGACGTCCTGTTCGTCGGCCCGGTCGACCTCTCGTTCGCCCTGGGCGTGCCGGGGATGTTCGATGCGCCCGAATTCCGGGCGGCGCTCGCCGCCGTGGTGCGGGCCGCACATTCGGCCGGGGTCCCGGCGGGAATTCTCACTCCGGACCGCGACCGTGCGCTGGAGTGCGTCGAGGCCGGCTTCACTTTCGTGGCGATCGCATCCGATTCCGCATTGCTGGCGGCGGCCGCCCTCCCGGCAGCGCTCCCGATCAAGACGCGAGCCGACGTGATGGCGGCCCGATGAGCGTCGCGCCGGTCAAGACCAAGTACTCGGCGCCCGCGGCCGGATGCGCGGCGGACATCCTGCTCGCCCTGGCCCGGAGAGGTGAAGAGCTTTCGATCGGCGAACTGTCCGAGCAAACGGGTCACTCGAAATCGCTCGTGTACCGCGTCCTGGCGGAACTCGAGCCACGCCGATACGTGACCAAGCTCGAGACCGGTCACTTCACCCTGGGCCTCGCCACCGTCGAGCTCGGAGGTGCGTTCGCGGTACAGATGCCGCTGATGTCGTCACTGCGCCGGGTCTGCCGGTGGCTGGCGGAGCTGACCGGGGAGACAGTCAATCTCGGAGTCCTGCAGGGCGCCCACGTTCTGTACCTGGTGCGGGAGGAAGGCCAGCGTTCGGTATTCCTGCTGTCAAGCGTCGGCAAGCTCTTGCCGGCCAATGCGGTCGCGCTGGGGAAGGCGATGCTGGCGCTCTATGACGACGAGCGGGTGCGGGAGATCTTCCACGAGCAGCTCGAGGAGCACGGCCAACTGACCGCGATAACCAAGGAGACGATCACCGGGCTCGACGATCTCATCGCCGAGCTGGCGCGGGTGCGCGCTGCGGGGCACGCCGAGGAACACGGCGAGGCGGTCGGAGGGCGGTGCTGCGTAGCCATGACGGCGCCGTTCGGACAATTGGAGGACCGCGCCCTCGGCATCAGCGTATCGATGGACGAAGCGCGGTTCGGTGCTGCGCGCGAGGGCGTGCTCAAGGGCCTGGAGGACGCGCGCGACCAGATCGCCCGCGAGGTGCGCGGACGCGCAGCGGTGGGCGTGGACACATCGGCTACCGAGCTCATGATCGGAGGAATGTCGCATTGGTGACAGCCCAGATGACGCAGGCCGACCACGATGCAACGGCCGCCCCGCCAGCGATCGCTTTTCGGGGCGTGTCGAAGCTCTACGGCGCCCACGCCGCAGTTGAGCCGATGGACCTGGACATAGCTGAAGGGGAGTTCTTCTGCCTGCTCGGTCCGTCGGGATGTGGCAAGACGACGACGTTGAACCTGATCGGCGGCTTCGCATCCGCATCGACGGGCGAGATCCGGATCCGGGGTGACGTGGTCAACCGGACGCCGCCGCACCGCCGCAAGGTCAATACGGTGTTCCAGTCATACGCGCTGTTCCCCCACATGAACGTCCGCGACAACGTCGCCTTCGGTCTGCGCATGGCGAAGGTGGCACGGGGCGAGATCGACTCACGCGTGCTCGAGGCGCTCCGTCTGGTCGCGCTCGACGCGTACGCCGACCGCTACCCGGCGCAGCTCTCGGGGGGTCAGCAGCAGCGCGTCGCCGTGGCGCGCGCTCTGGTCAACCGCCCGGCGGTATTGCTGCTTGACGAGCCGCTCGGCTCACTTGACCTCAAGCTCCGTAAGCGCCTTCAAGTCGAGCTCTCGCAAATTCAGCGTGAGATCGGAACAACTTTCGTTTTCGTTACCCACGACCAGGGCGAGGCGATGGCGATGGCCGACCGCATCGCGATCATGAACGAAGGGCGGGTAGAGCAGATCGGGACAGCCAACGAGATTTACACACAGCCGGCTTCGCGATTCGTCGCTGATTTCATCGGGGAGTCGAACTTCATCGGAGTCGAGTGGCAGGACGGTGTGGTGAGGACCTCGCACGAGAAGGTCGCGCTGCCGGCGCCGGAGAGGAAAGGGTCAGGAAGCGGAACCTTGATGGTGCGGCCGGAATCGGTGCGCCTGGCGCCGGCCTCAGCCGACGACCCCGGCCTGCTCGGCACGGTGGCCAAGCTGTCCTTTCTCGGCAACTTCACTCGCGCGAGCATCGACTGTGCGGCGGCGGAGGACCTCATAGTCGTCGAGATCCAGGCCAAGCTACACGAGCAGGTGAGAGAGGACGCATTAGTACAGCTCCAATGGGAGGCGGACGCCACGGTGTTATTTGAGGACGCGTAGCACGAGTCAATGAGAGAGAGGAGAACAGGATGACTAACAACTTACTCACCCGGCGTGACGCACTCCGGGTCGGGGCGGCCGGCCTCGGGGCAGTGGGCCTTGCGGCATGTGGTAGCAGCAGCGCCAGCTCCGGTAGCAATAAGGCCCCGGCCAACGTCAACACGAAGACCCCAGTGACGCTGAACATGCTGACCTGGAACGACCACTACAACCCGCAGACCCAGCTACCGGCGATCAAGAAGGAAACGGGCATCAACGTCAACGTCACGCTTGGGTCAGACGACGCGGCGATGTTCATCAAGGCCCAGCAGAGCGGGCAGTTCGACATCGTGTCGGCGGACGCACTCTGGGTTCCGTATTACTACAAGAACGGCCTCACGTACCCGTTTGACATCGATGAGATCCCCGTGTCGAAGCAGCTTTACTCAGTGGCGCGTGAGTTCAGCATCTGGAACAACAACGCCGGGTACCTGGCGTACCCCCGGGCGTGGTCCGCGCTGCGGATTTACTACAACCCCAAGTACGTCAATCCGGCGCCGACTTCCTACGATGTGCTGCTCGATCCCAAGTACAAGGGCAAGTTCGTCCGTGAGAATCAGCCTACCGACATCATGGCGGAGGCCGGCCTGGCGACGGGGGCCAAGCAGCCCTACAACATGAATTCGGCTGAGCTCAGCCGCGCCACCGACTGGCTCAAGCAGGCCAAGCCGGCGTTCCTGACGCTCGTGTCGCAGAACACCGGCGTGGTCCAGGCGCTGACCAACGAGTCGGCCTGGTTCACGTCCGAGAACCTGGGCACGGACATCCGCGTCAAGGAGGCGGGTGGCCCCCTGATCAAGGCGGCGGTGCCCAAGGAAGGCGTGGTCGGCTGGCTGGACGCCGAGCAGAAGATGAAGACCAAGAACGCCGACCGCTTCTCCCAGTTCATCAACGCCTGGGGTCAAGCGGAATGGATCCCGCCGCTGTTCAAGGAGTTCAAGGAAGCGTGGTTCAACGAGAAGGCCTACAAGATGCTGGTCAACCAGGGTCAAGGTGAGCTCGCCGACGCGCTCCTCTACAACAAGCCCGAGGAGGCGCTCAAGGCGCACCTGAAGGGCCCGGCGAAGAACATCAGCGCATACATCACCGCGTTCAACTCGGTGTTCGGCGCGTAAGTAGGAAGTGATCGCCGAAGGGAACAGGTGATGCGTGTAGCCACGGAACGTAGGACGGCCGCCTGATGGCTTCCTCGACAGCGCCGGCGTCGAGTGAGCCCAAGGCGGCCGTCGCGGCGCAGCCTCGTCGCAAGATGAGCCTGCGCCGCGGCCTCGCGGCCGTTTCGCAGTACACGGGCTTCGCGCCCGCAATGGTGCTCTTCGGGCTGTTCTTCGCCGCTCCGATGGTACTGATCGTCTGCTACAGCTTCTGGACACAGAACGGCTATCAGGTGGTCTCGGATTGGACGTTCGCGAACTACCAGTCGGTGTTCAGCACGCCGGTGTACGTCAATACGTTCGTCGTGACGCTGTGGATGACGGCGGCGGCGACCGCGGCCACGCTGGCGATCGCGTTCCCGTTCTCCTACTGGCTGGCGCGGTATGTCAGCCGCCGGTGGCAGCGGCCGCTTCTGTTCCTGGTCATCCTGCCGTTCTGGGTCAGTTACCTGCTGCGCGTCACCGCGTGGACGATCATCTTGGGCAACAACGGCGCGCTCTCTCGCGTGCTTGGCCTGGTCGGGCTGAGCACACCGGGCTGGCTCCTGTATGACCGTCCGGCGGTGATCTTCGTGCTCACCTACCTCTATTTCCCGTTTGCCGCGCTGACGCTGTTCGCGGCCTTAGAGCGATTTGACTGGAGACAGTTGCACGCGGCGATGGATCTGGGCGCTACCCACGTTCAGGCGGTCAGGCGCGTGATGCTGCCCCAGATCAAGCCGGGTATCACCACGGCGGTGATCTTCGTCTTCATCCCGATCCTCGGCGAATACCTCACGCCGGAACTGGTCGGTGGGACGCGGGGGGTGATGATCGGCAACCTGGTCGACAACTTCTTCCAGGAGGCACAGTACGCCGAAGGAGCGGCCATCGCGATCCTGATCGCGGCCGTCGTGATCATCTTGCTCGTGATCTTCCGGCGCTCACTCGAGGTGGGTGAGTTATATGGCCGGTGAGGCAGGCGCTGCCGTCGAGATCGTCTCCCGGCACACCAGCCTGGTTCGCCGTGCGCTGGCCGGCTGGGCGGTCCTGATCTACTTCTTCCTGTTCGGTCCGATCGTTCTTCTCATAATGCTGAGCTTCAACAAGAATCGATACGGGTCGTTTCCGATCACCGGGTGGACGCTGCACTGGTTTCGTAGCATCGCCACCAGCCCGGACCTGCAAGAGGCGATCAAGACCTCCTTGAGGGTCGGCCTGGAGGTAACGGTGGTCAGCACGGTGGTGGGAACGTCGGCAGCCTTTGCGCTTGTGCGAAGCCGCCTCCGTTTCCGGACCGGGTTCCGGATCGGGTTCACACTGCCGATCATGATCCCCGGGGTACTGATCGGAGTCAGCCTGCTGACCTTCCTGCGGCAAGGGTTGGGAATTCCACTGTCGATTAACACCGTCGTCATCGGCCAGTCGGTCTACACAACACCGTTCGTGCTTTTGATCGTGGCGTCACGCCTGGAGGGCTTCGACCGCTCGCTGGAGCGTGCGGCGAGCGACCTCGGCGCGAACACGCTGCGGACGTTCCGCTACGTGATCCTGCCGCTGATCGCTCCGGCGGTATTCGCCGGTGCGCTGTTCGCGTTCACGCTGTCGCTGGATGAGTTCGTGATCACGTTCTTCATCATCGGCGCGCAGGTGACGCTGCCGATCTACATCTACACGCAGATCAAGTTCGGAATCACGCCTGCCATCAACGCCGTGGCGACGCTGCTGATCGTGACCTCCCTGAGCATCACGGCGCTCGGGCTGATCATTCCGCGCCTGATCCGCATTCCGGTACGCCGGGTACAGAGCATGCGTGCCCAGAAGATGCAGAGCGTCGCGCCCGCCGCGCCGGGTTCGGTGTGACGCGCGGCACCGCCGGTATCGCGAGACAATCAACGAGGGCTTTCAGAGGAGGGCTGAACGTATGACACCGCGGCTGAGAGTCGGCGTCATTGGGTGCGGCGTGATCGCGCAGGTGATGCACCTGCCGCACTTGAGTTATCTCGATGACCGGTACGAGCTGGCGGCCGTCTGCGACCTATCGTCGAGCGTCGCCGACGCGTGCATGCGCCGGTTCGGCGCCGGGCAGGCCGTGAGCCGGTGGGAGGACCTCGTCGAGATGGAGCTCGACGTCGTGCTCGTGCTGACCTCGGGTAGTCACGCACCGGCGGCGGTCGCCGCGGCCGAGGCCGGCTCGCACGTCTTCGTCGAGAAGCCCATGTGTCTAAGCCCTGCCGAGGGCAGATCGATGATCGAGGCGGCCGATCGCGCCGGCGTGCACCTGATGGTCGGCACGATGAAGCGCTACGACCCGGCATATCAGCGCCTGCTCGAGCTCCTGCCCGAGGTCGATGGTCTCCGGTTGGTCCGCGTCACGACCCTGGAGTCGCCGTTTGAGCCCTACGTCCAGCACTATCCGCTGGTGGCGCCGAGCGGCGTCCCCGATTCCGTGCTCGCGGCGCTTCGGGAGGACGACGCCAGACGGCTTGACGCGGCCCTGCCCGGCGCCGACGAGGAGACTCGCTTCTGCTACCGCTGGATGCTCCTGGACAACCTCGTACACGAGTTCAACGCGCTACGCGGCGCGCTGGGCGAGCCTGACCGCGTCACCTTCGCCGACCTCTCCCGAAGCGTCGTCGCCGTCAACTTGACGTTCGGTGACGTCGAATGTCACCTCTCGTGGGTCGATCTGCTGTCGGGGATTGCCCGCTACCGGCAGGAGTTCATGTTCCTGGCCCCCGACGAGCGCCTGACGCTCACGCTGCCCTCCCCCTACCTGCGCAATGAGCCGAGCGAGCTGACCGTCGAGGGAGGCGAGCCGGGAAGTGCGCACTCGTGGTCGCGGCGGGAGATCGTCTCCTATGACGAGGCGTTCAAGCGCGAGCTGGTCGAGCTCCATCGCGCCATTACCGATGACCGCGAGCCCCTCACCAACGGTCGTGACGGGCTCCATGACGTGATGCTCTGCCGGTCGGTCGCGCGGGCCCACCTCGAGCAGGCACCGGTGCAGGACCCGAGTCGGCTCGAGGCCGACTTGTCGGCGAGCGAGACGGGCTCTCCGTGACGCTTGGCGCGGCCGACGAGAGCGCAACCGTTCTCTACGACTGGTTCGAGGCCGAGACCGTCGGCCGGCCGCGGATCGACTCGTAGTCGGCGTCCGAGGTTGCGATGAACCGCTCCTCCCGGATCCACGCCAGCGGCACGGCCGGATCAGGGGAATCGATCTCACGGGCGAGGCGGTGGGCGTCGAAGATCGCGTCGGCCACCTGCTGGCGGGGGCTGATGCAGTCGCCGGTTCGATACACGGCCCGGATGCCCGCGTCCGACCACTCATCCGAGCGGGACTTCAGCTCGCGGTAGATCTCGACGCGGGGGTTGCGCTGCGTCACCAGAACGATCGAGTCCGCCTCCCACCGCAGCGGTGAGCCGCCCGGCGTGCGCGGCTGCCCCTCGATCGATCCAGGCGCGATCGACGTCACGGCGTGTTCCCGCCACAGCTCGACGCCCAGGTCAGACAGAAGCGGGATCATGAGCTGGTCCTCGCCGGTGTGATGCATGTAGGCGCCGATCGCGCTCCGGGGCGTCACATAGATCACGTGTCTCCCCTCCCGTGCGTAGCGCTCGGCCAGACTGACACCCATGAAGTACCCCTCCGCGTCATAGATCAAGACACGGTCACCGGTTGGCACCTTGCCCTCGACCATGATCTGGTCCGGCGTCAGCACGTGCGGCAGGGTCGCGTCCGCTCCGGGAAGCGGCCGGCGGGTAACCGACGAGAGCCCGTCTCGCGCCCACGCGGATCCCGTGGCGAGGATCACCAGCTCTGCACCGTAGTCGAGGATGTCGTCCACGCTCAGCCGTTTCTTGGGAATCAGCGTCAGGTTGGACAGCCGCTGCGCCTCGCTCTGACGGTGATGGACGAGGCGCGCCCATTCGGTCAGGCCGGGAAGGCGCGGGACCCATTCCATGTGCCCGCCCGGCCGCGCGGCCTCGTCGACCACGTGGACGTATTCGACGCCGCGGCGCGCGAGCACGATGCCACACTCCAGCCCGGCCGGCCCTGCTCCGACGAGCAGCACCCGCGCCAGGCCATTGGTGATCGGGGCAAAGCGCTCGGGATGCCAGCCCCGCCTGTACTCCTCGCCGGTAGTCGCGTTCTGGGTGCAAATGATCCGCGTCGCGGTGTTGACCCGTGATACGCAGACGTTGCAGCCGATGCACTCGCGGATCTCGTCGATCCGTCCTTCGGCGATCTTCTGGGGCAGGAACGGGTCTGATATGGAGGCTCGGGCGGAGCCGATGATGTCCTGCTGTCCGCTGCGGATCACCTGCACCATGGTGTCCGGACTGGTGAACCGCCCGACGGCGACGATCGGCTTGCCCGTGGACGGGCGGGCGTGACGCACGTAGTCACTCTGAAAGTTCTCCTGGTAGAACCGGGAGGGGCCCAGATCCTTCGCCCAGGTGTTGCCTTCACCGGCAACCACGATGTCCCAGAAGTCGACGAGGTCGTCGGCCAGCTTGATGAAGGCGGCCCCCTCGTGCTCGGCGCGAATTCCCCGTTCACTGCCATCGAGGGTGTCAATGCACAACCGCGCCGTGATGGCGCACTCGCCGTCGAGCTCGGCCCGGACCTGTTCGAGCGTCTCCAGCCAGAACCGTGCGCGGTTCTCGAAGCTGCCGCCGTACTCGTCGGTTCGCCGGTTGTAGCGGCTCATCAGAAACGTCATCGGGAGCGCGACGAGCTCCGCTCCCATCACGTTCACGATGTCGAAACCGGCGTGTTTGGCGCGGCGAGCTGCGGCGACATATTTCTGCTGGACGCTGTCGGATGTCATCACGGTCCATCTCAAACGAGGAGCCCATGAACAGCCAGTCGTCCGGCTACCTCCGAGACGGCGCCGGCCGGCAGCCGGGTCTCGTAGCCGGTCACATGCCCTCCGCTGGCCATCAACTCGATGCCGGCCAGGGACCCGTGCTCATGAATCCGGTCGCAGAGATGGGCCCAGTTGCGCACGTCCAGGTCATCCCAGATCCTTGACACCACCTCGCGGCCCGAGTGGTCGTACTCGGGCGCGATGCTCGTCATGCCCGTATTCACCACCGCCCAGCCACCTTCGGCCTTCATGCCACGGAAGCCGGCTTCCGCGCCGGGGTACTGCGAGTTCAGGCCATCGGCGTGCGGGGTCTGGTAGAAGCGGTTGCGCATCGTCTTGGGGCCGATGCGTACCTGCTCGAAGAGAATCTCATGGTGCGGGTCGATGGAGGTGCTGGTCAAGATCGCCTCGCTCTATTGCAAATATGAAACATCATGCACTCATTGCCTACTGAACATTGATGCGTACCAGTGTGACGTGATATAGATCGTTGCAAATGAGTTGTGTGACCATGGTAGATGGACCTATCAGGACCCGAGGCTGGGAGTTAACTTGTAATGGTTGGTGCGAGCAATGACGCTCGAACAGGGGTGGGCGCGTGAAGCTGTGCCTTCTCACTGATTCGGTTCCTGATTTAACCTTCGAGCAGGCCCTCGATCTCGCCGCGGGGCTCGGGCTCGAGTCGGTCGAGATCGCGTCGGGGGGTCAGTCGAGCGCGCCACATATGCGACTAGGTGAGCTGCTCGCCAGCGGTGCGGCCCGCGACGCATTCGCGGAGGCGATCGCCTCGCGCGGCCTGCGACTCGCGGCGATCAATTGCTCCGCCTGGCCGCTGCACCCGCAACGGGGCGCGGAGGAGGCCCGCTTCATCGAGGACTCGATCAGGCTCGCCGGCGAGCTCGGAGTCGAAAAGATCGTGACCATGTCGGGGTGCCCGGGTGACTCGCCCGAAGGGAAGACGATCAACTGGATCTGGTTCCCCTGGCCGCCTGAGACGCAGCCGATCCTGGAGCAGCAATGGGACCAGGCGATCGAGCTGTGGCAGGGCCTGGCTGACTTTGCGCGCGCCCACGGCGTCAGCCGGATCGCGTTCGAGCTTCATCCGCTCCACCTCGCCTACAACGTCTCGACGCTCGCGAGGCTCCGCGAGGCGGTCGGCCCGGTGATCGGGGCCAACATCGACCCGAGCCACATGTTCTGGCAGCAGATGGATCCGGTGCGCGTAGTCCAGGCACTGGGGCCGGCCGTGTTCCACGTCCACCTCAAGGACACCGGGCTGTTGGACGACGAGCTCGCACTCAACGGCGTTCTCGACCCTCGTCCGTGGGAGGAGCCCGAGCACCGAAGCTGGGTCTTTCGAACGGTGGGAGAGGGTAGGCCCGCCGCCGTCTGGCTCGCCTTTCTGAGAGCGCTCGACGAGATCGGCTACGACGACGAGTTGAGCATCGAGAACGAGGATCCCTTCCTCCCGGGCGAGTCAGGCGTACGGCGGGCAGTTGAGTTCATGACCTCGGCGGTGCCCGAGCTCGCCGAGAGCGGCGGACGCCAACGCCGCGGGCCGACCGAAGGCTGACGCCCGCCGCGAGCTGAACTAGCCGCGCCACGCCGAGCCGCACACGTCGTCCATTGCGTCCTCGACGCGGGCCATCAGAATTGGCTGCCACGTGCAGGCATGAAATGAGAGCGCACGTCCAGTGGCCGTCACCTCGACCGGCGGTGCGGGCGTTCGGTTGAGTCGACGCTCGAGATGTGCGACGAGTGACATCACGTCAGCGCGCACCCAGCCGGTGAGCTTTACCGATGCCTTGCCGCTCACCACCGGCCTGCTCCGCCAGGGGCCGTAACGGCCCGACCGCGCCGCGCGCCGGTCGCCATTACGGCGGGCCACCTAGTGGGCAAGGGTCCACGCGTGATCGGGATCGTCCTGCACTGCCCACAGACGCACCGGTCCGGCCATCACGTTCAGGTAATAGACCTCGTACCCGGGTGGCGCCGATACCGTGTGATAGCCCCGGGGCACGAGGACGCAGTCACGGTCCGAGAACGCGACCGCTTCATCCAGTGTGCGATCTTCGCTGTACACCCGCTGCAATCCGAATCCGCGCGTCGGCGACAGGCGGTGGTAATAGGTCTCCTCGAGGGCCGTCTCGGTTGGCGGGTCATTGCGATCGTGCTTGTGCGGGGGGTAGCTCGACCAATGGCCACCCGGGGTAAGGACCTCACACACGAGCAGTGACTCGGCCTCACGGTCGCCCATCAGGATCGGGTGGATCGTCCGCTCGAGGGCCGAGTGCCCGCGCGTCTCGGGCTCGACCTCCGAGCCCGGGAAGCACGCACGGTGCGGCGCCGTGGCGGGCGGGGGCCCAGCAAAGCGCGACCTCGACCTCGACCTCCGAGCCATCACCACCCGGAGACGCTCGCACACCGAAGTGAGTGTTCGGCGGCAGGTAGGCGCCATCGGGCGGGCCGGACCAGGGATCCTCACGTCCGCCGACGCCGCGCCATGTGGCGTGGTCAGACTCGATGTCCACCCTCCCGGCGATCACCACGATGCATACCTCGCGCTCGCCGGTGTCGCGTTGCGCCACGACGTCGCCATCCAGCCGCAGGACCTCGAAGCCGACGTATTCCCACCCAGCCGTCGACGGCGTAACCCGCAGGATCGTTCCGTCCTGCGCCGGGCTCGCGCGTGGGATGCACGAGCAGCGTCATGCCGCGCGCCGCGGCGAGGTGTTGAGGACCGACTCGATCTCCTCCTGGTTTCCGAAGTCGTCGGCGCAGGCAAGCCGTGAAGCGGCGAGCGCGCCCGCGGCGTTGGCCAGCTCGAGCGCTGCCTCGAGTGCCCAGCCGTGCACGAGCGCGTGAGCGAGGGCGCCGCCGAAGGCGTCTCCGGCACCGAGGCCGTTGAGGACTTCGAGTGCAACCGGAGCCACTTCGATCATCTTCGACCGAGTCGCCGCGAGCACCCCGTCAGCGCCACGCTTGACGATCGCCACCTCGACGCCGAACTCGAGCAGTCGCGCAGCGGCCGTGCGCGCGTCGCGCTCGCCGACGGCAACTTCCACCTCGGTCTCGTTGCCCACCGCGATCGTCACGTGTGGGAGGGCCTCACGCATCCACCGCGAGGCCTCATCGACCGAGGTCCAGAACATCGGCCGATAATCGAGGTCGAGCACCGTCATCGGCGCATCGGGCGCCGAACTGCCGTCGGCAAGCTCCTTGCCGCCGGCAAAGTCCTTGCCGCGGGCACGCTCCTGCAGCAGCCCGAGCAGGGTGCTACGGCTCGGCTCCTCGGAGAGACCCGATCCCGTGATCCAGAACAGCGCGGCCCGGCGGACTTCCTCATGGTCGAAGTCCTCGGGCAAGAGGTTCATGTCGGGAGCCTTCGGCTCACGGTAGAAGAGGAGCGGGAAATCGTCGGGCGGGTGCACCTCGCAGAACACGATCGGAGTGTGGAGCTCGTCGTCGGTTCCGACCCAACGAGCATCGACGCCAAAGCGCTCGAGCGCCTCGCGAACGAACGGGCCGAAGCCGTCGGCGCCGACCTTCGTGACCACCGCCGTGCGCGACCCGAGGCGCGCCGCCTGCACCGCGACGTTGGTGGCGGTGCCGCCTAGGTACTTGGCGAAGGTGTCGACCTGGGCAAGCGGGACGCCGATCTGCTGGGGGTAGAGATCGACACCTACGCGCCCGGTCGTGATCACGTCATAAGGTTGCATCGCGACGTGCTCGAAACAGCTGGTCAACGCTGCGGTGGCGATCTCCCCCCGGGATGGCCTGGCGCGGATATTCTGACTCGGGAATGTACAAACGATTTCACGAATGCGCGTGACATGTCAAGGTGGCCGCGCTCCCATCTAGCGGCGGCGTTTCGCGCGTCAGGACGGGCCTGCCTGCCCGTCTCTGGACGCGACCCGATCGGCCCGGGTGGTCATGGCTGCTGACTCCCCCCAGGGCACCGGGCTCCGGGCGGCGCGACGCAGACGCCCGGTGACGATCAAGGATGTGGCCCAGCTGAGCGGCGTGTCGGCAGCCACCGTCACGCGGGCCCTCCAGGGCCACCCGCGGGTCCTACCGGCGACCCGAGCGCGAGTGGAGGACGCGGCACGCCGGCTCGGCTATCGGCCCGACCACGCGGCACGGACGCTCGTCACGGGAATCTCCCGGACGATCGGTCTTCTGGTACCGACGATCCGCGACCCATACTGGGCCGAGGTCGCAGCCGGCATCGAGCCGCGAGCGGCCGAGGAGGGCTTTGCGGTTCTGATCGCCAGCGGATACGGAGATCCCGTACGCGCCGGCGAGACGCTCGAGGTGCTGCTCGGCAACCGCGTCGACGGGATCATCGTGACCACGTCCGCAGGCGTCGCCGAGCCGCAGCTGAGCCACGGGCTGACTTTGCCGACGGTGGTCGTCGGCCACGACCCGCCCGTGGGAACCCTAGAGCTGGAGGGGGCGCGGTCGGCCCCGATCGCGACGCTGCTCGAGGCCGGACAGCGCCACCGTCTGGCCGCGCGGCTGTCGCACGTGAGCTTCGACGATGTCAACGCCGGCGAGATCGCAGCCCACCACCTGCTCGAGCTCGGCCATCGGCGGATCGCATTTCTAGCCGGACCGCCGACGCTCGCCACCGTCCTGCGAATCGCCGGCGTCCGCACGACCCTCGAGCAGGCGGGCCTGGCATTGGCTTCGGTGTCCTACGGTGGCGACACCTTCGAACAGGGGTGCGCCGCAGGACTCGAGCTTCTGCGCGATGACCCGGAGTTCACGGCGATCATCGCGTTCAACGATCTGCTCGCGGCGGGCGTGGTTCGGTCGGCGCGAACGCTGGGGATCGATGTCCCGGGCCGCGTCTCGGTGGTCGGGTTCGACGACATCACGTTGGCCGGTCTGTTCGAGCCCGCGCTGACCACCGTTCGCGCACCGAAGTACGAGATGGGAGAACGGGCGAGCCAGCTGCTGTTCGAGGACATGCGCAGCGAGCCGCGGATGCAGTGGGAGTTACTGCGCGGGAGCCTCGTGGCCCGCGAGTCAACGGCGCCGCCCTCGAGATGAGGCTCGACTTGACGGTGGCCAACCTCTGTGCAAACGTTTCCGCCAGCCCCGCCGATGAGTGCTGACGCGCTGCAAACCGCGCCGCCGAGCGGCGACATGTCCGGTCGCCACCAGACGGTTCGTCTGACCACCGCGCAGGCGATCGTCCGCTACCTCGGGTGCCAGTACAGCGTCAGAGACGGCCGGCGCCAACGGCTGATCCCGGCAATGCTCGGCATCTTCGGCCATGGGAACGTGGCCGGCCTGGGCCAGGCGCTTGACGAATACCAGGGCGAGCTTCCGTACATCCAGGGCCGCAACGAGCAGTCGCTCGTACACATCGCTGCCGCGTATACGAAGACGAGCCTGCGCAACTCGACGCTGGCCGTCACCTCCTCGATCGGACCGGGCGCCACGAACATGGTCACCGGGGCCGCGCTCGCGACGATCAACCGGCTCCCCGTGCTGCTGCTGCCCGGAGATGTCTACGCCACCCGGCGGCAAGGGCCGGTGCTCCAGCAACTCGAGCACCCCACCGCGGGCGACGTGAGCGTCAATGACTGCTTCAGACCGGTGGCACGGTTCTTCGACCGGATCACGCGCCCGGAGCAGCTCCTGACCGCGCTGCCCGAGGCGATGCGCGTGCTCACGAGTCCGGCCGAGGCGGGGGCGGTGGTGATCGCCCTACCTCAGGACATCCAGAGCGAGGCGTTTGACTACCCGGCCGCGTTCTTGCAGGCGCGAGAGTGGCCGATCCGTCGTCCGGCTCCTAGCCCCGATGAGGTGGCGGCGGTCGCCGACCTGCTGGCGCAGGCGCAGCGGCCACTGATCATCGCCGGCGGGGGCGTGCTCTACTCGGAGGCTCAGAGTGAGCTCGCCGCCCTGGCCGACGAGCTCGGCGTCCCGGTGACCGAGACGTTCGGGGGCAAGGGAGCGGTCGCGCACGACCGCTGGTGGGGCATGGGCGGCCTCGGCCTCGAGGGGAACCCGGCCGCCAATGCCCTCGCCGCGGACGCCGACGTCGTGCTGCACATCGGCACACGCCTGACCGACTTCGCGACCGCGTCGCAGTCGATCTTCCGCAACCCGCAGGTGCGCTTTGCCTCCGTGAACGTCGTCGGCAAGGACGCGCGCAAGCAGGGGGCACTCGCGATCGAGGGTGACGCCAAGCTGGCGCTCGCCGCGCTGCTCGACGCTGCTCGACGCGGTGGCGCGGCGCCTCGGCCGGAGTGGACGGCACAGGCGCGGGCTGGGAAAGCCGAGTGGCTCACCACCAGAAGCGAGGCGCTCCGAGGCTCCGCCGACCAGACGATGACCCAGGGCGCGCTGATCGGCATCCTCAACGAGCTCGCCCGTCCCGGTGACACGATCATCGCGGCGTCCGGCGGGCCGCCGGGCGATCTTCAGAAGGTGTGGGACGCAACCGGCGAACGGCACTGTCACCTGGAGTTCGGCTTCTCCTGCATGGGCTATGAGGTGCCCGCCACGCTCGGCGTCCGCCTCGCGAGACCCGAGGGTGAGGTGATCTCACTGGTCGGGGACGGGGCCTACCTGATGGCGCCGTCCGAGCTCGCGACCGCGGTTCAGGAAGGGCTCAAGGTGACGATCGTCATCTCCGACAACCACGGCTTTCAAGTCATTCGCCGTCTGCAGATGAACGTCACCGGCCACCACTTCGGCAACGAATTGCGACGCCGCGTGGGGGCGATCGGCGAGGGCGCGCTCGAGGGCGATTACCTCGAGCTCGACCTCGGAGCGGTCGCCAGCGGCTTGGGCGCGCAGGCGTTGTCGGCGAGCACGCCGGACGAGCTGCGCCAGGCGCTCGCGCAGGCGCGTGAGGGGACCGAAGCAACCGTGATCGTGGTACCGACCGCGCCCCATACCTTCCTCCCGCCATCCGGCGTCTGGTGGGACGTCGCGCCGGCGGAGGTGTCCGGCGAGCCTTCGATCGCGGCCAAGCGCGCCGCCTACGAGGAGGGCCTGGCCAACCAGAGGTGGTTCGGCTGAGTCCGACCGTGCGGTCGACTCGTGGACCCCGCCGGAACACGGTGCGCGAGGGCGCCAGGCCATCGATCGGGTGCGGCTGACCGATGCAAATGATCATCGCCGGCGAACCGGCTTCGGGTGGCCAGCAGGAGGAGCTTCGTGCTCCGTACGACGATGAGGTGATCGACACCGTCCCGGTGGCGGACGTCGGCGACGTCGATCGTGCAATTGCCGCGGCGGTGCGAGGCGCGGAGCACCAGCGTGGCTTGTCGGCCTACGAACGCGAGGCGATCCTCCGCCGCGCGGGCGAGATCGCCGACGCGCGCGCGGACGAGCTCGCGCGGACGATCTCGCGGGAGACGGGCAAACCGATCGCCGAGGCGGCGGGCGAAGCGTCACGGGTCGGTGACCTCCTACGGCTGTCGGGCTTCGAGGGATCGCAGCTGTATGGCGACAGCCTGCCGTTGGACGCGGCGCCGAACGGCGGCACGGGGCGGCTCGGGTTCACGGTGCGCCAGCCGTGCGGGGTGGTCGTAGCGATCACTCCGTTCAACTTCCCGGCGCTGCTCGTCACCCACAAGATCGGCCCGGCGCTGGCGACGGGCAACTCGGTCGTGCTCAAGCCGGCGCGCCAAACCCCGCTCACGGCGCTGAGGCTATGCGAGATCTTCCTCGAGGCGGGCCTGCACCCGGACGCCATCTCGTGCCTCACGGGTCCGGGCGATGTGCTCGGCGATGCGCTCTGCGCCGACCCCCGCGTGCGCAAGATCAGCTTCACCGGCAGCTCAGAGACCGGCGAGCGGATCACGCGCGTCGCCGGCGTGAAGAAGCTGTCGCTCGAGCTCGGCGCAAGCTGCCCGGTGGTGGTCCTGCCGGATGCCGATATCGAGTTGGCGGCGAGCGCGATCGCCGGCGGCGGCTACACCAACGCAGGGCAAGTGTGCATCTCCGTTCAGCGGGTGGTCGCCGATCGGCGGGTTGTCGCCGACCTGCTCGACGCGCTCGTCCCCAAGGTGGAGGCGATCAAGCTCGGCGACCCCGCGGATCCCGACACGGCCCTGGGGTCGCTGATCTCCGAGCGTGACGCGATCCGCGTCGAGGCGGCCCTTCGCGAGGGATCCGCCAACGGCGCGCAGATCGTCACCGGCGGCGAGCGCAGCGGCTCGGTGCTGACGCCGGCGGTGGTCACCAACGTGGACCCCAGGGGCCCACTCAGCCAGGACGAGCTCTTCGGTCCGGCGGTCGCGCTCAGCACGGCCAGCGATGTCGATCACGCCGTCGAGCTGGCGAACTCGACCCGATATGGCCTCGCGGCCGGCATCTTCACAAGGGATCTCAGAAACGCGATTCGATTCGTGCGCGAGGTCGATGCCGGAGCCCTGCATGTGAACTGGACGCCGCTATGGCGTGCCGATCTGATGCCGTACGGGGGGCTGAAGGGCAGCGGCATCGGCCAGGAGGGCCCGCGTTACGCCGTCAGGGAGATGACCGATTCCAAGACGGTGGTCTTGCACGGGGCCTCGTGAGCTCGGGCACGGCGAAATCCGCGCTGGGTCTGAGCCGACGCGGCGTTCGCCCGAGCAGTTGCGCAGCCATCGGTGGTTCGGCCCTGATTCGCTGCGGGCCTTCGGTCACCGCTCGCGGATCAAGCAGATGGGCTATTCCGCGGAGGACTTCCAGGGGCGGCCGGTGATCGCCGTTCTCAACACCTGGAGTGGCATCGCCTGCTGCCACACCCACTTCCGAGAACGGGCCGAACAGGTGCGCAACGGCGTGTGGGCCGCGGGCGGCTTCCCGCTCGAGATCCCCGTCCTGTCGCTGGCCGAGCAGTTTCAGAAGCCCTCGGCGATGATGTACCGAAACCTGCTCGCGATGGAGACCGAGGAGGTGCTGCGCAGCTACCCGATCGATGGAGCGGTGCTGATGGGAGGCTGCGACAAGACGACGCCGGCGCTCGTGATGGGGGCGATCTCCGCCGACCTGCCGGCGATCTTCCTGCCGGCGGGACCGATGCTGCGCGGCAACTGGCGGGGTCAGCCGGTCGGCAGCGGGACCGACGTCTGGCGCTTGTGGGCCGAGCGTCAGGCGGGCGAGGTGGACGATTGCGCCTGGCGTGAGCTCGAGGACGGCATCGCGCGCTCGCCCGGGCACTGCATGACGATGGGGACCGCGTCGACGATGACCGCGGCGGTCGACGCGCTCGGGCTGACGCTGCCCGGGGCGTCGTCGATTCCCGCGGTCGATGCCGGCCACGGCCGGATGGCGGCGGCATGCGGCCGCGCGATCGTGGAGCTCGTCTGGGAGGGCCGCACGCCGAGCATGCTGCTGACCGCCGCCTCATTCGACAACGCCGTGACGACGGTACTCGCCCTCGGCGGTTCCACCAACGCACTGATCCACCTGATCGCGATGGCGCGCAGGGCCGGGGTCGACCTGACGCTCGATCGCTTCGACGAGCTCTCGCGATCGACGCCCGTGCTGGCCGATATCCGGCCGGGCGGCAGATACCTGATGGAGGACTTCCACTACGCCGGCGGACTGCTCGCGCTGCTGGCCGAGCTGCGAGAGCTGCTGCATCTCGACGCGCGAACCGTCGGCGGGAGCCTGGGCGAGGCGTGCGCCGGGGCGGAGGTGTACGACAGTGAGGTGATCCGCTCGCTCGAGCGCCCGGTCATGCCGTCCGGGGCGCTGGCGGTCCTGCGCGGGAGCCTTGCCCCCGACGGTGCGGTGATCAAGGCGGTCGCCGCCGACCCGGCGCTGCTGCATCACCGCGGCCCAGCCGTGACGTTCGAGGATCAGGCCGATCTCGAGGCGCGCATCGATGATCCCGTCCTGCCGGTCACCCCCGATTCAGTGCTCGTCCTGAAGCGTGGCGGACCCATCGGCGCGCCCGGGATGCCGGAATGGGGGATGCTGCCGATCCCGCAACGGCTGCTCGAGGCGGGAGTGCGCGACATGGTGCGGATTTCCGACTCCCGGATGAGCGGCACCAGCTACGGGACGTGTGTCCTGCATGTCGCGCCCGAGGCGGCGGTCGGGGGGCCGCTGGCGTTCGTTCGCGACGGCGACGAGATCGAGCTTGACGTCGCGGGCAGGCGGCTGGACCTGCTGATTTCAGAAGCTGAGCTCGCCCACCGCCGGGCCGATTTCGAGGACTTCGCTCCGAGCGGGTTGAGCGGTTACGGCGAGCTGTTCGTGCGGCACGTGACGCAGGCCAACCTCGGGTGCGACTTCGAGTTTCTGCAGCGCCGCACGGGGGTCATGGAGCCGGTGATCCATTAGCGCCGGCGTCCAGCGCGCCGCGGTTGGCTCACGCCTCCAGAGCGCCGCGAGCCTTGAACGCCCATGAAAACGTTTGTATATTGCCGCCATGGCGATTACCGATAAGCTCGCCGTTGCCGGCGGGCCACCAATGGTGAGCACGGCCGACCACGCGCGGTGGCCGGACATCACCGATGAGGACCGTGCCGAGGTGCTCGCGGTGCTCGATCGCGGCATCCTGTGCGGCGCGGACGCCCCGGCCGTCACGGGCCTGGAGCGCGAGTGGGCGGAGTATCTCGGCGTCGCACACTGCCTGGCCACCAACTCGGGCACGGCGGCGCTGCACACCGCGATCGCGGCCTTGGGCATCTCCCCGGGAGCCGAGGTGATCGTCCCGGCTTACACCTACATCGCGACCGCGGCGGCGGTTGCGCATCACGGCGCCGTGCCGGTGTTCTGCGACATCGACGAGCGGACCTTCAACATCGACCCGGCGCGGATCGAAGAGCGGGTGACCGAGCGAACGGCGGCGATCATGCCCGTCCATCTGCACGGCCTCCCAGCGGACATGGAGGCGATCCAGGCGGTGGCCGACCGGCACGGTCTCGCGGTGATCGAGGATGCCGCCCAGGCGCACGGGGCGACATACAAGGGCAAGCGCGCAGGTGCGCTGGCGGATTGCGCCGGCTTCAGCCTCAACCAGACCAAGAACCTGGCCGCCGGCGAGGGCGGGCTGTTCGTGACCGACGACCCGGACCTGTTCGCCGTCGCCCGCCGCTTCTCCAATCGTGGCGAGCCCGTGCCGAATATCGGCCCCGGCGAATTCAGGATCAAGTCATACGTGTCGCACGGGCTGGGCTGGAACTATCGCCTTCAGGAGCTGCCGGCGGCGGTCGCCCGCTCGCAGCTGCGGCGCCTGGACGCGTACACGCAGAACGCCCAACGCAACGCGGCGATCCTCAACGAGGGCCTATCGGCGATGACCGGTCTGACGACGCCCTACGTGCCCGCTGACCGGACCTCGGTCTTCTACAAGTACCGGCTCGGCTTCGATCGCGAGGCGCTCGGCGCAGACGTTGAAGCGAGTGAGCTCCGCGACCGCCTGATCCGGGCACTTCGGGCAGAGGGAGTCGAGGCGCTGCTGTGGCAGACCGAGCCGCTCCCCGCCTATCCGGCGTTCCGGCGCGACGTGTACGGACCCTGGTTCCCGGCTCAGGACTCCGAGCCGCTGCGCCCGTGGGACCCGGCGGAGTACCCGGTCGCGTCGCGAGTCCTTGACTCCTCGTTCATCCTCGGGTCCGAGCATCACCCGATCATCATCCAGAACAGCGCGCTGATGGAGGCCTACGTGGAGGCGTTCGCCAAGGTCGTCTCGAACCTCGAGGCGGTGCTGGCGCCGCCGTACGAGCCGCTCCAGTTCGAC
Source organism: uncultured Solirubrobacterales bacterium (assembly GCA_963788005.1). Taxonomy (GTDB): domain Bacteria; phylum Actinomycetota; class Thermoleophilia; order Solirubrobacterales; family Solirubrobacteraceae; genus Palsa-465. The sequence continues at coordinate 53,705 of CAWBFH010000014.1, forward strand.
TAGATGCAAGCGTTTACATAGATGAGAGTCGGTCTGCTTGGGACTGGTCGGATGGGGGCGTTTCGGGCTCGAGCGCTGGCCGACCACGCCGACGTCGAGCAGGTCTTCGTAGGCAGTCATGACCCGGCGCGTGCCGGCGAGCTCGCGGGGGCGATCGGCGGGCGCGGAGGGACTATCGATCAGGTTCTCGAAGCCGAGCTCGACGCGCTGGTGATATCGACCGTCACGGCGGAGCATCCCGAGCACGTGGCGGCGGGCGCGGAGCGCGGGTTACCGATGCTCTGCGAGAAGCCGATCTCGATCGACGTCGCCGATACTGAGGCGACGATCGAACGCGTCCGTGAAGCGGGCGTGGAGCTTCAGATCGCGTTCATGCGCAGGTTCGATGCCGGCTTTCGCAGCGCGCGCGAGCTGGTCTCACAGGGCGGACTCGGGACGGTGTACTCGGTGCGGATGTGCGCGCACGATCACGAGCCCGCCGACGAGCGCTACATCGCGACCAGCGGGGGGATCTTCGTCGATCTGCACGTCCACGACTTCGACATGGCACGGTGGCTGACCGGCCGCGAGGTCAGCGAGGTATTCGCGACCGGCACCGTGCGAGCCTGGGAGGCCTACGGCCGTCAGGGCGACGTCGACAGCTCGGCGATGGTGCTGACGATGGATGACGGCCTGCCGGTTGTGGTCACCGGCTCGCGGCATGACCCCGTCGGCTACGACTTTCGCGCCGAGCTGCTGGGCTCCGGGGATTCGATCGTGGTCGGAGTCGATGACCGGACCCCGGTTCGCTCGGTCCAACCGGGTGCACCAGCGCCGCCCGTCAACCCCTACCACGGCTTCCTCGATCGCTTTCACCAGGCGTTCATCGACGAGACGGCGGCGTTCGTCGATCTGGTGCTCGGCCGGGGCCCCAATCTCTGCCCGCCGGAGGAGGCGCTGAGCGCGCTTGCAGTCGCGATCGCCTGCGAGACGTCATGGCGAGAGCGACGGCCGGTGGCGGTCAAAGGGGCTGGCAGCGTTGCGTGAGATCGGGATTGGGCTTCTCGGCGTCGGCTGGATGGGTCAGCTCCACAGCGCCTCCTACCGCCGGGTCCGCGATCACTATCCGGCCTGCCAGGGCCGCCCGCGGCTCGTGCTGGCGGCCGACGCCTCGGAGCAGCGCGCTCGCGCCGCCAGCGAGGAGCTCGGGTATGAGGGGTGGACGGTGGACTGGCGCGAAGTGCTCGCGCATCCCGAGGTAGACGCCGTCAGCATCACGGCGCCGAACTTCCTGCACTGTGAGATGGCGCTGGCGGCCGCCGAGGCGGGTAAGCACATCTGGGTCGAGAAGCCCCTTGGGCGCTTCCCGGCCGAGACGGTGCGGGCCGCCGACGGCGTTACCGCCTCCGGCGTCCGGAACGTGGTCGGACTCAACTACCGGCACGTGCCCGCCGTCCAGTATGCGCGTCAGCTGATTGCCTCGCACCAGCTGGGCGCCGTCAACCACTACCGCTCACAGTTCCTCGCCGGCTACGCCAGTCACCCCCAGGGTGGCCTCTCCTGGCGCTTCTCCCGGGAGCTGGCGGGCTACGGAATCCTCTACGACCTAATGTGCCATGAGGTCGACATGGCACAGTTCCTGCTCGGGCCGATCAGCCGAGTGACCGGACGTTGGTCGACGATGATCGAGCGCCGGCCGCGCATGGAGCCGGGAACCGGCACGCACTTCACGGTGGCCGACGGTGACGTTGAGCTCGGTGAAGTGGAGAACGAGGACCGGGTTGCCGCCCTGGTCGAGTTCGAGAGCGGTGTGATCGGCACGATCGAATCAAGCCGCGTGGCCGTCGGACCCGAGGCGCGGTACCACTTCGAGGCCAACGGGACCGACGGCGCGGTGTCGTGGAACTTCGAGCGGATGAACGAGCTCGACGTGTACATGCCGCTCACCAGCGGCGATCGCGGTTACTCGACTGTGTACATGTCCCCCCGGCATCCCGACTTCGCTCATTTCCAGCCCGGGCCGGGGCTGGCAATGGGCTACGGCGACCTCAAGGTGATCGAGGCATTCCTGTTCCTGGAGTCGATCGTCGACGGAGTACAGCGCGCGCCCGGGGTGAAGGAAATGGCCGCCGCCGCTCGCGTGCTCGACGCGATCGCGCGCTCGGCCGAGTCCGAGGCCTGGGAGGACGTGGGCGAAGTCAGCGCGCCTCTCGGGTCCTCCGCCGCCCTGGGAGGGCACCGATGACTGCTACACAGGTGATGCCCGCCGCGGTGTTCGCCGGGCAAGGACGGCTCGACATAACCGAGCGTCCGCAGCCGGAGCTGCTGGCGCCCAGTGACGTGGTGCTCGCCGTCGAGCGGTGCGGGGTGTGCGGGACCGACCTGAAGATTCTCGAGCGGCCGCAGGCGCATCCCGCGACGCCCGGCGTGATCCTCGGACACGAGATCCTCGGCGTCGTCGTGGAGGCCGGCCCCGAGGCGGGACTGACGTCCGGTGACCGTGTCGTGGTGGCGCCGAACATCGGGTGCGGAACGTGCGTGTACTGCCGTCGCGGGCTGCCCAACCAGTGCCCGGAGATGACGACGATCGGAATCTACGAGGATGGCGGGCTGGCCGGTCGCGTACGGGTGCCCGCGCACGTTTGCCACCGCATCTCGCCGAGCGTCCCGGCCGAGGTGGCGGTCCTCGCCGAGCCGCTCTCCACGGTGGCCAACGGCGTCCGGCTCGCCGGCGCATTTCCCGGCGAGACCGCCGTGGTACTCGGCGCGGGACCCGCCGGGCTGATGTTCACCGCGCTCTTCGCCGCCGCCGGGGCCCACGTGATCACGGTCGAGCCGTCCGCTCCACGGGCCGAGCTCGCTCGAACCCTGGGGGCCAGGCAGGTGCTGGATCCAGGGGGGGCCGAGGTCGTGGCTGAGGTGCTCGGACTGACCGGCGGCATCGGCGCCGACATCACCGTCGATGCGGTCGGCTCGCAGATGGCGACGGCGTTGGGCGCGGTGCGTCCGGCCGGCCGCGTGGTGCTGTTCGGGATGAACACGACGGCGCGAGCGGAGATCGCACAGGAGCGCATCACTCGGCGCGAGCTGACCGTGTTCGGCGCATACATCGGCGGCCGGGATCTCATGCCGATGGCCGTCAGCGTGCTCGAGAGCGGTGTGGTGGACCTTTCGCCGATGGTCACCCACCGGGTCGAAATCGACGGTCTGCCCGCGGCGCTCGACGAGTTTCGACTTGGGGGCGCAGTGAAGATCGAGGTCTCGTTCTGATGAGCGCGCTGCGGGTCGGGAATGCGCCGCTCTCCTACGGGGCGTTCGAGATGACCGTCGGCATCTTCCCCAACGTCCCCGGGCCTGAGCGGTACCTCGACGAGGTCTCCGAGGCCGGCTTCGTGGGAACCGAGCTGGGCGTCCCCGGCTATCTCGGCGAGGGAGACGAGCTCCGTCGCCGGCTCGATGAACGGGGACTGGCGATGACGGGCGGTTGGTGTCCGATCCACTTCAGCGAGCCCGAGCACTGGGAGGAGGACCTGGCGGCGCTGGACCGTACGCTCGCGCTGTTCGCCGCCGCGGGAGCGACCGACGCACACCCGGTGTTCGGCGACGGTGGTTCGGAAGCGCGCTGGGCGAACCCGGGCCGCGGTCAGGAGGACCGTTCACTCGGTCTTGACGAAGCCGGCTGGGCCCGGTTCCTCGAGGGTCTGCAGCGCGCCGAGGACCGCGCCCGCGCGCGCGGATTCGAGCCCACCTTCCACCCACACACCTCCACCCACGTCGAGGCCCCGTGGGAGATCGAGCGCCTGCTCGAGACGTCGGACATCGGGCTGCTCGTCGACACCGGCCACCTGCTCCTCGGCGGGAATGACCCGATCGATTCGGTTCGCAGCTGGGGACGGCGCGTCAACTACGTCCATGTCAAGGACGTTCGCCTGGGCGTTCTGGAGACGGTCATCCGGGACGGCGCCGACGCGCTCGAGGCGTGGCGGCGAGGGATCTTCTGCGAGCTGGGCGAAGGCGACGTCGATCTGGACGGCTTCTTCGCGGCGCTGACCGAGACGGGCTACGCGGGATGGGTGGTCGTCGAGCAAGATCGCATCCTGCGTGACGACGAGCCACTGGATGAGGCGATCGGGGCGCAGATCCGCAACCGGCGGTGGCTGCAAACGCATCCGGGGCTTTAGTGCCCCGCGCGACGGTTCGCCTCGGGCTGCTCTCGACCGCCCGCATCAACGAGCTGATCCTCCCCGCCGCGCGCGCGTGTGACGGGCTCGACGTGGTCGCGATCGGCAGCCGGGACCTGGCGCGCGCGCAACAGTACGCGGCGCAGCACGAAATCGAGCGCGCGTACGGGTCCTACGACGATTTGCTGGCAGACGACGAGCTCGACGCCGTCTACATATCGCTGCCGAACTCGTTTCACGTCAAGTGGTCCGAGCGCGCGCTGACCGCGGGCAAGCATGTCCTGTGCGAGAAGCCGCTGGCGCGGTCGCGCGAACAGGCCGAGCGCGCGTTCGCCACGGCCGAGCGGGCCGGGCGAATCCTGGCCGAGGCGCTGATGTACCGCCACCACCCGCAGACGATCCAGCTCAAGTCCCTGCTCGACGACCGCGCGGTCGGACCGCTGCGGCTGATCCGGGCCGCCCAGAGCTTCGCCATCACCGAGGACGACGACGTGCGGCTGTTTCGTGGGCTCGAGGGCGGAGCGCTGATGGATGTCGGCTGCTACTGCGTCGACTTTGCGCGCTTTGTCGCCGGTGAACCGGAGCGCGTCTACGGCGAGCAGCGATGCAACGACGACGGCGTGGACCTCCTGTTCTCCGGCACGATGCGCTTTGCGGGCGACGTGATCGCCCAATTCGATGCGGGGATCGACGTGCCGCGACGCGATTTCCTCGAGCTCGTCTGCGGCGAGGGCACAATCGAGGCTCACGATCCGTGGCTGGGCGGCGAGGGCGAGGAGCCGGCGATTTTCATCCACCGCGCCGGCGACACCGAGCGCGTGCAGACCGAGCGGCTCGACGCCTACGAGTTACAGCTCGAGGACTTCGCGGCCGCGATCAGGGGCGAACGTGCCCCGCTCATCGGTCCCGATGACGCGATCGCCCAGGCGGCGGCCGTCGAGGCCCTGTACGCCTCGGCCGCGGCGGGACGTCCGGTCGAGCTTCCGATCGGCATCTCGCGCTGACGAGCGCGCGAGCTGCTGTGGCTCAGCCGACGCGGGGATCGGGCCAGGGCGACTCGCCGTCCGGGCTCGCGAGCACGACCAGGTAGCCGTCGGGGTCGCGTAGCCAGATCTCGCGGTGGTCGGGACCCCCGGGACCATCGGGCGGATTGCGATGCGGAGGCAGGACGACCTCCGCCTCCAGCGTCTGGGCCCGCGAGACGGCGGCGTCAAAGTCGTCGATCTCGAACCAGAGCGCGACGCCGTTTCCGTAAGGGCGCGACGAGGGGTCACCGATCTGACCATGGTGGTGCTCGATCTCGAACGAGTGGAGTTGGAGGACGAGCCCTCGGTCGCCGACGAGGCGCTCGTACTCGTCGCCGCCGTGGTCACTCGCGCAGCCGAGCAGCCGTTGGTAGAAGCGGCTGCTTCGTTGCACGTCGGTGACCGAGATCAGCGGTTGCGGGCGCAAAGTGCGTCAGGCCTCGTCGAACATCTCCAAGACGGTGGACCGCACCAGCCCGGTGAGCTCGTCATCGGGGATGTCATCGAACATCTCGGCGGTGAGCAGCCCGGCCATGACGGCCCCGATCGAGCAAGCCATCCGGACGCGGGTCTCCTTCGGGATGTCGGGGCTGCGGAGGAGCCGGCGGAACCCTTCCTCGATGTCGTCGTTGGCGGCGCGATGACGCTCTGAGTCGTGCAGCGCTTCGACCGCGCTCTGGTTGCGCTGGTGCAGTTGCATCAAGGGGCGGTTGGCGGCGACCTCGGCGATGAAGCGGTCAAGCAGATGGGGCCAGGCCGCGGCCTTCTCGGGCCCGGTCTCGAGCGCGCTGAGATCGTCGAGGACGCCCTGGCCCAGCGCGTGCAGGCGGAGGTGGAGCTCGAGCAGGATGTCTGACTTGCTCTTGAAGTGGTAGTAGAGCGCCGCCTTGGTCGTGCCGAGGCGCTCGGCGATGTCGCGCAGCGACGTCTTGTCGTAGCCCTGCTCGGTGAACAGCTCGAGCGCGATGTCGAGGATCCGTTCGCGCGTCGAGATGGCCGATCCAGTGGGCTTCTCGGTCGTTGTGCTCATCGGCATATAGTCTACCCGACAGTGCTTACTTGACGACCGGTAAGCAGACTGTATTCTGCTCCTTACTTGACGACCGGTAAGGAGATCGATGAGTGAGCTGATGATCGAAGCCGAGGGGCTTCGCAAGCGATTCGGCGCCACGCAGGCGCTCGACGGCTTGGACCTTCGGGCGCAGGCGGGCTCGGTGCTGGGAGTGCTGGGGCCCAACGGCGCGGGCAAGACGACCGCGGTCCGGATCCTGACGACGCTTGCCATCCCGGACGACGGCGTCGCCCGGGTGGCCGGGATCGACGTCGTCGCCCACGCGGGCCACGTCAAGCGCCAGATCGGCGTCACCGCACAGGACGCCACGATCGATGAGACGCTCACGGGACGGCAGAACCTGGTGATGATCGGTCGCCTCAGCGGCCTGCCCCGTCGCGACGCCCGGTCGCGCGCCGGTGAGCTGCTGGATCGCTTCGACCTCGGCGACGCCGCCGACCGGATGGCGAAGACCTACAGCGGCGGCATGCGGCGGCGGCTTGACCTGGCCGCCGGTCTGGTGATCCGTCCGCCGGTTCTGTTTCTCGACGAGCCGACGACCGGCCTGGACCCGACCAGTCGAGTTCGGATGTGGAACGTGATCCGAGGGCTGATCGCGGACGGCGTCACGCTGCTGCTGACCACCCAGTACCTCGAGGAGGCTGACGCGCTCGCCGATCGGATCGTGGTCATCGACCACGGACGCGCGATCGCGGACGGTACGGCCGCCGAACTCAAGCGCCAGACCGGCGGCGCGCAGATGGAGCTCCGGCTGGCGGCGCCGCACGTCCAGGCGAGCGAGGCGCTGGCGCCGCTGGTCGATGGCCAGATCGCGGTCGACGCCGGCGGCTTGCGCCTGCGGGCACCGGTGCGCGCCGGGGCCGGACTGGCGACCCGGATCGTCCGGGCGCTCGACGACCACGGCATCGCGGTCGACGACATCGAGATCCGCCAGCCATCGCTCGACGACGTGTTCTTCGCGCTGACCGGCCATCCGGCCGACGACGCGGGATCGACCGTCGCCGACGAGGAACTCGACGGCGATGACAACGGCAACGCGCGGCAGCTGGAGGTGACCTTCAGATGACCGCCACAGCCATCCCGCTGGCGGCCGCGGCGCCGTCGCGTCACGGCCGCGTCCTCGGACGGATCCGTGACGTCGCCGTACTGACGGTCCGAAACTTCATCCACATCCGCCGCGAACCGCTGCGGCTCTCCGACGTAACCGTCCAGCCGGTTCTATTCACGCTTCTGTTCGTGTACGTCTTCGGCGCCGGCGTATCGGTACCCGGCGGAGGCAGCTATACCGACTACGCGATCGCCGGGCTGCTGGCGCTCAACCTGACCACCTCGCAAATCGGGACTTCGGTAGGGCTGTGTAATGACCTCGCGACCGGAATCATTGACCGCTTCAGAACGCTCGCGATGTGGCCGTCCGCGGTGCTCGTCGCCCGCTCGCTGGCCGACCTCGTGACCGCGACGCTGTGCGCGGCAATCGTCGGCGTGGTCGGCTTGATCGTCGGCTGGTCACCCGACGGCCCGCTGCTGTCGACGCTGGCCGCCTTCGGGCTGTTCCTCCTGTTCGGGTACGCCCTCTCGTGGGTTTGCGCATGCCTGGGAATCGCCGCCAGTGACGCCGAGTCGGCGCAGGGAATCGGGCTGATCGTCCTGTTCCCGCTGGCGTTCGTGTCAAACGCACTCGTCGCCACCCAACACATGCCGACCGTGCTGCGCACGATCGCCGATTGGAACCCGGTCAGCGCGGTGACAGCCGCCGCCCGGCAGCTGTTTCACAACCCCAACCCCTCCGCGATGATCGACGCCTGGCCCATGCAGCACCCGGTGGTGGCGTCACTGCTGTGGTCGACCGTGCTGCTGGCCATCTTCGCGCCGCTGGCCGCGCGGCTCTACAAGCGTCGGACGACTGACTAGGGATTCCAGGTCGTGGTCACCGTCCATCGCGTGACATCGCCGTCTGCAAAGCAGTTACCCGCTGCGAAGCGGTTACCCGCTGCGAAGCGGTTACCATTTCCGTGTGAGCACTCCCGAGCCGCCATCGGGCTCGTCTGACGAGGCTCCGGGACCATCGTCGCAGGGGTGGCCGGAACGGTCCGCAGAGGGGCCGTTGAGTGACCCGGCGTTCGAGTCCCAGGAGGTCGCGGTCAGCGATCCGTCGGGGCCGCCGTCACCGGTTTATCAGGCCACGCTGGAGATCAGCTATCCGCCCGAGCTCAACCGATGGCTGCCGCTCGTCAAGTGGCTGCTCGTCATCCCCCACTTCATCGCGCTGTTCTTCGTCGGCATCGCGGCCTTCTTCGTGCTCGTGTTCGCGTTCTTTGCGGTTCTGTTCACCGGGCGCTGGCCCAGGGGTGCGTTTGACTTCCTGGTCGGCACGCTGCGGTGGTCATATCGCGTGCTGATGTATTTCCATCTGATGACCGACGCCTACCCCCCGTTCTCACTCGCCGACGACCCCGACTACCCGGTGCGGCTGTACGTCGAGTATCCGCAGCGGATCGCCCGCTGGCGGACGCTGGTGCAGTGGATCCTGGCGATCCCGTACGTGCTGATCGCCGACGTCCTGCACTGGCTGACCGGGGTCCTGACGTTCCTCGCGTTCTTCACCATCCTGTTCACGAAGCAGATCCCCCGCGGCCTGTTCGAGCTCATGGTGCCGGGCTTCCGATGGAGCATGCGCGGCACCGTCTACTCGTACTTCATGACCGAGCGTTATCCCCCGTTCATCTGGGGATAGCCAACGCTCTTGTCTGCGACCCTCGATGTCGTTAGGATTACTAACTAACGTCTGAGTGGGACGCGCCACGACAGCGTCGGGCGCGAGGGGGTAGATCGAGATGAGCAGCAGTCGCGCGTTGAGGCTGTGGTCCGCAGCGTTGGTCACGTCCGGTCTCTTTCTGGGGGTCATGTCGGCGACGGCGTCGGCAGACACGATCACCGTGACGAGCACCGCCGACAGCGGCGCCGGCTCCCTGCGACAGGCGATCCTCGACGTGATGCCGGGCGGGACGATCGTGGTGCCGGCAGGGAACTACACGGTCGTCAGCGCCGAGCTGGCCATCACCAAGAGCCTGACGATCTCAGGCGCCGGCGCGGCGACCACGATCATCAGCAGCGCCGGCGCAAGTACGCGCGTGTTTCACGCAAGCGGATCCGGCAACGCGATCGCGATCACCGGCGTCACGATCACCGGCGGTCATCCTCCGACGTCCGCGGGCGTCGTCACCGGCGGTGGCGTCCTGAACGACGCCGCCAAGCTCACGCTCAGTGACGACATAGTCTCGGACAACACGGCCGATGCCGATGCAGCCGGTACGGGTGGGAACGGCGGCATCGCGGAAGGTGGCGGTGTGTTCAGCGGCGACGGGGGCACGCTCATCGTGAAGGACACCGAGATCACGGACAACCACGCCACCGCCGTCGGCGCCGCCAACAAATTCGGCGGGTCCGTGGGTGGCGGCGGTATCGACACCGGCGGTACCCAGACGATCGAAGGCTCGAGGTTCACTGCCAACACCGCCAACGCCAATGGCGGCGCCGGCGCGCTCGGTGGGATCAGCGACGGCGGCGGGCTCGAGGTAGCGGCTGCCGGCCCGACCGTCCTATTGGCGAGCACCTTCGACGACAACCTCGCCGATGCCTCGGCCGGTAGTGGCGGCAGCCCCGGGGGCATCGCCGAGGGCGGCGGGGCTTTCATGGTCACAAATGCGCCCGTGATATCGGCGGCGAACGTGACATTCACCGACAACGTGGCCCGGACGACGGCCGGCGGGAGCGTCGAGGCCGGCGGGTTGAGCTTCGGATCAAACAGCCCCACGATCACGCTCACGAACGCGACCCTGAGCGCCAACACGGTGACCGACGGGCCCGGCACAGACGCCGAGGGAGGCGACGCCGCGCTCGGAGGCCCGAACACGCAGGTCGAGAACACGATCGTCAGCGCCGGCGTGGCCGACCCGGGCTTCGAGAATTGCGTCGGTTCGCCCCTGTCGGTCGGCGGCAACGTCGACAGCCTCGATCAGTGCAACTTCCACGCGGGCAGCGACCACGTCAACATCGACCCGCTGCTCGGGCCCCTGGCGGACAACGGCGGACCCGTGGCGACGATGGCGCTCGAGGCGGGCAGCCCGGCGATCGACTCAGGGTTGAACTCCGGTTGCCCGTCCACCGACGCGCGGGGCGTGCTTCGTCCCGCCGGCGTCAGGTGCGACAGCGGCGCGTTTGAAGTCGCGACGCCCACCGCGGCCACGCTCGCGGCGAGCTCGATCACGACCGGTGCGGCGGTGCTGAAGGGCCGCGCGTCGAACCCGGACATCCTGCCGGGCAGCGCCCACTTCCAGTACGGACTTACGACGGCGTACGGGTCGGACACGTCGGCGGACGAGGTCGGTAGTGGGGTCGCGAACGCGCCGGTCTCGGCCTCGATCTCGGGCCTTGCGCCCCACACCGTCTACCACTTCCGGCTGGTCGTCACAAACGGCGCCGCAACCGAGGTCGGCTCCGATCTGACGTTCACGACCGCCTCGTCGATTACGCCACCTCCGCCGCCGTCAAGGAAGCCGAGGATCACCGGACTCAAGGTCTCCCCTTCCACGCTTGCGCCCGCGGCACACGGCGGGGCCGTGACGTCGGTCAAGACCGGCGCAACGGTCAGCTACGACGACACCGTCGCCGCGACCACGACGTTCACGGTGCAGCGCCGGGCGGCGGGACGGCTCAAGGGCAAGTCATGCGTCAAGGCGACCAAGCGCAACCGTTCGCACAAGCGGTGCACACGGCTGGTCAAGGGCGGCCACTTCAGCCACGGAGATCGCGCTGGGAGCAACCGCTTTCACTTCACCGGACGCGTCCGCGGCCGCAAGCTCTTGCCCGGCCGCTACGTGCTCGTCGCGGTCGCGCGCAATTCGTCAGGCGCGAGTCCCGCGGCCAAGAAGGACTTCGCGGTCAAAGCGCGCTGAGCTCTGGGCGCGGCCTGCCCGCGCCTCGATCCGCACGGCGCTGAGCGAGACGAGACCGCGCGTTCTGGTTGTCGCCTAGCAGATACCTGAGCAAGTCAATCAAATTAGTTAGGTATGCTGTGGGAGCCGGCCCGACATCCAGCCCGTGGCCGGCCATTGCCCCCAGACCCACAGGCAGAGAGGATCACATGCTTCGAGTATCACCCCCGGAGGACGGTCGCAATCGCCGCCCGTACCGCGTGGCGGCGGCTCTGGCCGCCGGCCTCGCGCTCGCGATGATCGGCGCCTCGGCCGCATTCGCGGCCACCCCGACGGCGCCCCCACCGCTGACGGTTGTGACCGGCTCGAGCGCCGTCGGTCACGGCGACATCTTCGTGTCGCCGTTCGGCGACGCCACCACGTACGCCAACGGCGCCGAGATTCTTGACCGCAGCGGTCAGGAGCTTTGGTTTCACCCCGCCCCCGCCGGCGAGGAGGACGCGGACTTCCGGACTCAGACGCTGCACGGCCGTCCCGTCTTGACCTTCTGGGAGGGCACCAACCTCGGCGGCCTGTCGACCGGCACCGACTACATCTACAACGACCGCTATCGGCAGATCGCCTCGGTCCAGGCCGGTGACGGCCTATCCGCCGACGGGCACGAGTTCCTGGTCACCAACCGGGGCGACGCCTGGATCCTCGCCTACAAGGCGACCACCGCGGACCTGACGTCGATCGGCGGACCGGCCGACCAAACCGTTATCGACGGAGTCGTGCAGGAGATCGACATCCGGACCGGCAAGGTCCTGTTCTCGTGGAACAGCGCCGACCATGTGCCCTACGGACAGTCCGAGCAGCCGCTGCCGACCTCGGCGAGCACGGCGTGGGACTGGTTTCACATCAACGCCGTCAAGCTGACCTCGGACGGCAACCTGCTGATCGACGCCCGGAACACGTGGACGGCATACAAGGTGTCGTCGCACACCGGCCAGATCATCTGGCAGCTCGGCGGTAAGGCGTCGAGCTTCAAGCTGCGAGCCGCCGCCGGCCAGACGCTCAACAACGCCGGCAAGATCTTCGCCTGGCAGCATGACGCCGAGCAGATCGGGCCATCCACGTACACGGTGTTCGACAACGAGTCGGCGGGCGTGGCCAACACCGGAGTGGGCTCGACCTCGGAGTTCGACTTCGCCCGCGCGGTCACGATCCGCCTCAACGATTGGGCGCGGACCGCGACACTGGTCGCATCCGACAACCAGCCGGAGGGTCAGGTGGCGACGTCACAGGGCAACGCCCAGCACCTGCGCGACGGCGGCGAGTTCGTCGGCTGGGGCATCCTGCCGTTCATCTCGCAGTTCGACGCGGCTGGAAAGCTCGTGTTCAACGCCGAGTTCCCCACCGGGGTCAACACCTACCGAGCGTATTTCCTTCCGTGGCGGCCGGCCGGCGGCGGTCACTGGGGACGGCTTGACGGGCAGGGCGCGGACGAGGGGCACTCCGCGCGGGGGCACCGCGGGAGATAGGGGCGGCTCCGCAGCCGGGCCCGGCTTCGGCCGGGCCCGGCTCGGGCCAAGCGCCGTGCCGTCGGCTTGTACTACTCTCGGCGGTCCGATGCACTCGTCGACTGAGCTGGACCGCAACTCGTTCGTCGTCGAGGTCGACGGCGCGAGGGCGAGGTTCGACGATCTGTTCCCCGACTTCACCGCGCAAGACCGGTTGGGGGTAGTCGTCCGTCAGCCCTGCGGGGCCGTTGGCGCAAGCTGTCTGCTGCTCGCGGCGGTGACCGCGTTCTATGACATCCAGCGCGCCCGCGGCGCGGACTTCTTCATCTACCCGGACTACTTCCTGTTTGAAGTCGGGGGACGGCTCGGCGACCACTCGATGCTCGACGTCTGGCCCGACCACAAAGAGGTCGTCGTCGCCGACCGGCCCGAAGAGATCCTGCGGGCGATCAACGATCGTGCGATCACGCGGTTGGTGGTCGAAGATGGTGACCCCGCCGAGACGGCGTTCGAGCGGGAGTCACTGGCGAGCGCGCGTGACCGCATCACGAGTGCACTTGCCTACTCGCCCGGCGGCCGCGTCACCGACGCGGACGTGCGGGTCACGGGCAACGAGGTGACCGAGTCATACGTCAACCAGGTGCTCGACTCGGCTCCCGCGGTCCAGGCACAGCGGGCGGCGCTGCGGGAGGACGGCCGTCCCCTCGAGACCTACAGGCGGTTGACGCTCGAGCAAGCGCTCGCGTTGCTGGGTACGTGAACCACGGTCGCTCCCGAACGCCCGGACGCCCGCCCCGAGGCGGACATCCGGGTCGCACGGGTCGGTCGCCTCTCACGCCTCTCGGACGACCTCGTAAACCAAGTGGGCGAGCCCATCGCCGACCGGCTTGGTGTCGAGCAGGCGCAGCGACGCTCTGTCGCCGGCCGCGCCGAACAGGCGCTCGCCGGCTCCGAGGATGACGGGATGGACCATCAGCCGCACCTCGTCGACGAGGGCGTGATCCATCAGCGTGGGCACGAGCTGACAGCTGGCGATGACGACGATGTCCCCATCCAGCTGCTGCTTGAGCCCTGAGACCTCCTCGACGACGTCACCCGTGAGCACCGTCGAGTTGCTCCAGCGCGGCTCCTTGAGCCTCGACGACACGACGTACTTCGGCAGGCCGTTCAACCGCTCGGCCCACGGGCCGCTGCGCGACAGCCACCGCGTCGCGAAGTACTCGTCACTCCGGCGACCCATAAGCAACGCCTCGCTTGCCAGCGCCTCCTCGAACCCGGCCTCGGCCCACGCTTCGCGGCTGCGGTCTGACATCTGGTTGAACCAGCCGCCGTGTTTGAAGCCTTCCTCACCGGTCGGGTCCTGCGCGACTCCGTCGAGCGAGACGTTCTCGCTGATCACGATCCTTCCCATGTTTAGTTCTCCTTCGGATGGAGGGTTGGTGCCTTCGTTTGGTGAGGCGTCGGCGGCGGCGGAAACTGACCGGCGAATTTCGCGCCGCGCCGACGTCATTGGTTTGGGATGGCTATGAACCGCACACGGATGCCAACGTGACTGGCGGGACGCTCGCGCGGGCGCGCGCCGGCGACGAGGACGCGTTCCGCGCGCTCACCGATCCATACCGGCGCGAGCTGCAGCTGCACGTGTACCGGATCGTCGGCTCGGCACAGGACGCCGAGGACCTGGTGCAGGAGACGTTGCTCGCAGCATGGCGTGGCCTGGGCCAGTTCGAGGAGCGCGCCTCGGTTCGCTCGTGGCTTTACCGGATCGCGACCAACCGGTCGTTGGACGCGCTGCGCGCGCGCCGGCGACGTCTCGAGGACCCGCGGATGGCGCAGATGCCCGAGCCGACTCAGTGGACCGAGCCGCTTTGGCTGACTCCCTACCCCGACGTTCTCCTCGAGGGGGTTCCGGACGAGGCTCCGGGACCCGACGCACGGTACGAATCCAAGGAGACGATCGAGCTGGCGTTCATCGCCGGGCTCCAGCATCTGCCACCCCAGCAGCGAGCCGTGCTCATGCTCCGCGACGTGCTCGGCTACCGCGCCACGGAGGTCGCCGAGATGCTCGACATGAGCGCTGCATCGGTCAACAGCCTGTTGCGCCGCGCGCGGGCGGCGTTCGAGTCCCGGTTGCCGGTCGTCGGACGGGAGCGGGCGCCACTTCCGAACTCGCGGTCCGAGCGCGAGACCATCGACCGGTTCGCGGACAGCGTGGAGAACGGCGACATCGATGGACTGGTCACCTTGCTGACCGAGGACGCGTGGCTGACGATGCCCCCGCTGCCGCACGTCTATCGGGGGCGCGACGCGATCGGTGCCTTCCTTCGAGGCGCGGAGGAGCGCCGCGGCGCGCCGATGCGGCTGCTGCCGACCCGGGCCAACGGGCAGCCCGCGTTTGCGTGCTACCTGTCGGTGCCCGACAGCGATGGCGCACGCGCGTTCGCGCTGTTCGTGCTGACGCTCGCGGGCGGCCAGATCTCGGCGATCACTTGGTTTGCGGGCGCCGACCCGTTGGCGCCGTTCGGGCTGCCGCCGGTGTTGCGCTAGCGGCGGCGACTAGGCTTGCCTGGCAGCGAGCCCCCGGACGGCTGGCCAACGACCGCATGCAGCTCGACGGCATCCACCACATCACATGCATCACCGCCGACGCGCAGGGAAACGTCGACTTCTACGCGCGCGTCCTGGGACTGCGGCTGGTCAAGAAGACCGTCAACTTCGACTCCCCGGACGTGTACCACCTCTATTACGGCGACGAGCGGGGCGCTCCGGGCTCGATCCTCACCTTCTTCGAGTTCCCGGAGGCAGCGCGGGGGCGCGCCGGCGAGGGGATGATCCACCGGCTGCGCTGGCGCGTCGGCTCCGAGGATGCACTCGGCTTCTGGGCGCAGCGCCTGGCGCGTGAGGGGGTCCGGCTCGATCCGATGGCCGACGGACACGCGCTGGCGTTCCGCGACCCGGAGGGACTCGGATTGGAGCTCGCCGTGACCGACAGCGGCGACGAGCCGCTGCGGGCCGACGCCGAAGGGATCCCGCCGCAGCACGCGCTGCTCGGCTTCGACGGCGTTCGCGCCTACAGCCGGGCGTGGGACGAGCCGGAGCCGATGCTCATCGAAGGGCTCGGGTTCACGATGAAGGCGCCCGGCAGCTACACGATCGAGGGCGGCCACCGCAGCGCGCGCTATGACCACGACGAGCCTCCGTCGGCGGTCGGCCTCCAGGGCGCAGGCACGGTCCATCACATCGCCTGGTGCGATCGCGACAGCGAACATGAGCCGTGGCGCGAGCACCTGCAGCGGATCGGCGCGCGACCGACCCCGATCATCGACCGTCAGTACTTCTTCAGCATCTACTTCCGCGAGCCACGAGGGGTGCTGTTCGAGCTGGCGACTCCGAGCCCCGGATTCGCCGTCGATGAGGACCCCGAGCACCTCGGCGAGGCGCTGCGCCTTCCGCCTCAATACGAACAGCTACGCAGCCAACTCGAGCGCTCGCTGACGCCTCTGGCGAACCCCCGCGCGGGGGCCACGAACGCGTGAGCGACGGACTCGGACTGCTCGAGCATCAGCTCCGTCCCGCGCGCGGCGAGCCGGAGGGCGCGCTCGTGCTGCTGCACGGCCGCGGGACCGACCAGTTCGATCTCCTGCCGTTGCTCGATGAGCTCGACCCCGCCCGGCGCTTCGTCGGGCTCACCCCCCAGGGGCCACTCGCGCTCGCGCCGGGGGGATTTCACTGGTACGCCACGCGGGTGGTCGGTTATCCCGACCACGACACGTTTCACCACAGCTACACGCTGACGGCGCAGTGGCTGGACGCGCTGCCCGAGGCGCTCGGCGTCCCGTGGACGCGCACGGTGCTCGGCGGCTTCTCGATGGGCGCCGTGATGTCTTACGCACTCGGGCTCGGCGCGGGCCGCCCGGCCCCCGCCGGGATCCTCGCGCTGAGCGGCTTCATGCCCGCCGTCGACGGCTTCGAGCTTGACCTGTCAGACCGAGGCGGCTACCCGGTGGCGATCGGGCACGGCACGCACGACCCGGTGATCCCGGTCAATTTCGGCCGCGAGGCGCGCGGGCGCCTGGAGGCGGCAGGAGCGCGCGTGCTGTACCGCGAGTCACCGATGTTCCACGCGATCGACCCGGTGTTCGTGGACGTCCTCCAGAGCTGGGTCACGGAAGTGATCGAGCAGATCTAAGCGAGCGCGCGGCGCGCGAAGAAGTCGGCCTCCGCCTCCCCCAGCGCCGTCGCCGGCGGCGCACGATGGAGGTACTCGGCGGCGATCGCGCCCCAGTCGGCGCCGGCGCGGAGATTCTGGAGGACGACCGCGACCATCACGTGCATCCGCCTGATCAGGATCGACTCTGGGGGCACGGTGAACTGGTTGACCTGGGTCTTGACCGCGGCCCGCTCCTCGGACCCGTCCTCGGAATCGTCGCGGCGAGCCGGCTCGGGCTGATCTGAGGGAGGCCGGTCGCGGCCACGAGGCTCGCGCCCGGCCGAGAACCGGCGCTGGCCGGGGACCGCGTACCACTTGGTGGCGTGGCGCATCAGCCGCAGCGCCAGCTCGGCCTCGACCAGGTCGGCGCGATCGCGCGGCAGATAGCCGCCGGCGATCAGGGCGGCCTTGAGTCCGGCGGCGTCGCGGTCACGCACGGCGCCGGCGATCGCCGCCTCGGCGGCCAGGTGGGCCGGGTCGACGTCCCGAAGCAATCCGAAATCCAGAAAGCCGACGCTGCCGTCGGGCCGGAGCAGGTAGTTGCCCGGATGGGGATCGCCGAGCGCAATCCCGTCGCGGTAGAGCAGACCGAAGAAGAAGCGGAACACGATCTCCCCGTAGCGATCGCGCTGCGCTTCGTCGGCCCGCCGCACCGTCTCGAAGCCCTCACCCTCGATGTACTCCGAAACGAGCACTCGCCGCGTCGAAAGCTCGGTGTGGACGCGCGGCACGGAGATGAACGGGTGGCCGCGCATCAGTCGCCCGATCCGGCGCTGGCTCTGAGCCTCGAGCTCGTAGTCGAGCTCCTCGGCGATCCGCTCTCGCATCTCGGCGGCCATCGCCTTCGCGTCCAGTCCAGGGGCCAGCCGCTTGACGAGCGGCACCAGCAGCATCGCGTTGCGCAGGTCGGTGTCGACGGCCTCCGCGACCCCGGGGTACTGGACCTTGACGACGACCTGGTCACCGTCGATCGTCGTCGCACGATGGACCTGGCCGATCGAGGCCGCGGCGAAGGCACGCTCGTCGAAGTCCGCGAACACCGTCGCGAGCGGCGCGCCAAGCTCCTGGCGCAGGAGCTTCTCAAGGCGGCTGAAGGGCACCGGCGGAACACCGTCCCGGAGCGTCGCGAGCTTTCGCTGCAGCTCGTCCTGCTGCTCGGCATCGAGGCCATCGAGATCGACCATCGAGATCATCTGGCCGACCTTCATCGCGGCACCGCGCATCCGCCCAAGCTGATCGACCAGTTCGTTCAGCAGCGCTGCGGTCCGATCCTGCTCGGCGGCCGCGGCGCGCTCGGGCGTCCGCACGCGGTTGGCCGCCCGCATCCCCGCCCAGCGAACGCCTTGCCCGGTCACGAGCCCACCGACGCGCGCCGTGCGTGCCAGCCGGCTGGTCGGCAAGCGCTTGGCCTCCGGGGGCAGATCTTCTGCGTGCACGCCCATCTCAAGAGCGTAACGACGCCCGACCGTCGCCCCGGCACCCCGGGACCCGGCGTGGCTGGCTAGATCTTCACCGCACCACTGGCGTCGAGCGTCCAGCCCGGGTTGTGCGCGACCTCCCACACGTAGCCGTCCGGGTCCGCGAATGCGCCCGTCGTGCCGCCCCATTCGGCGCGCCCGGCCGGGCGCCTGATCGTGCCACCGGCACGCTGAGCCTCGGTCAGGACGTCGCTGACCTCCTGCGGCGAGCGAGCGTTGTAGGCGAGCTCGATGCCGGGCGCGCCATGGCCGCCCAACGCCGTCCACAGGCCGAACACCATCCCGCCGGCCTGAAAGAAGCACACCTCGTCATCGGGTTGCTGGGCGCCGCGCCATCCAAGAGCCTCGTAGAACGAGCGGGCTCGCGCGAGGTCGGTAACGCCGAGGGTCACCAGGCTGATCCGTTGTTCCATGCCCAAAGGATCTCATGCGTCGAACTACCTCACCGTTCACCGTGAAGGTGGTGAAGCCCAAGCAGGGCAAATAAGACATCCGACAGTGCGGTTGTTGATAGTGTGCCGCCGCCGTGTCGGGACTCGGCCATTCCCACTCCATCCACAGCGCCGGCGCCACGTCGTTCGTGTGGGACAACTCCCTGGCGCCGGTGGTCGAGATCGAGCCCGGCGAGGTGGTGGAGGTCGAAGTCGCCGACGCCTCAGGCGGACAGCTGGACTCGAGCTCGGTGCCGGCGGACGTCGCGTCACTGGACTTTGAAAGGGTCAACCCGGTCACCGGTCCGGTGTTTGTCAAGGGAGCCCGGCCGGGGGACGTGTTGTCGGTCGAGATCCTCGAGTTTCGTGCCCACGATTGGGGCTGGACGGCGATCATCCCCGGATTCGGCCTGCTTGCCGACGAGTTCACCGAACCGTGGCTGCGGATCTCCGAGGTGGACGCAGAGCGCGGCCACGTCCGCTTCGGTGACCGGGTGACACTTCCGTTCTCGCCCTTCCCGGGCACGATCGGGGTCGCACCGCCCGAGGCGGGACAGCACTCGATCGTCCCACCGCGGAAGTGGGGCGGGAACATGGACATCAAGCACCTGCGGCAGGGCAGCACGTTGCTGTTGCCGGTCGGCGTCGAGGGCGCCCTGTTCTCGGTCGGGGACACGCACGCCGCGATGGGTGACGGCGAGGTGTGCGGGACCGCGGTCGAGACGGCAATGGATATCGCGGTGCGCCTCGACCTGCGGCGTGACCTGTCGCTGCGCTACCCGCAGTACGACGTCCCCGAGGGACAGCTGGCACAGACGGAGCGGTCCAGTTACCACGTTTGCACCGGTATCGGCCCGGACCTGTTCGAGGCCACACGGGAGGCGATACGGGAAATGGTCGAGTACCTCGTCACGCAACGCGGGTTCGATCGTCAGGAGGCGTATGCGATCGCGTCGGTGGCGGTCGACCTGCGAATCCACGAGATCGTCGACGCGCCCAATTGGGTGGTCGGAGCCTTTCTTGCACTTTCGATCTTCGACTTGGAAGGTGACAACGCACGATGAGCACGGGAGAGTCGTCGAGCGCGGTCGACGCGCCCTCGGGAACCACCCGCGGACTGCGCCGCGAGCTGAAGTTCTGGGAAGCGATTGCGCTGTCGATCGGGATCATGGCGCCGACCGCCGCGATGGCGCTGAACGGAGTCGCGCCGGCGGGCCTGATCGGCCGCGCGGTGCCGCTGGCGTTCATCTTCGCGACGATCGGCGTGCTGTTCGTCTCCTACGCGTTCATCCGGCTGTCGCGTTACTTCAGCCACGCGGGCTCGGTGTTCGCGTTCTCGGGCGTGACGCTCGGGCCGCAGGCGGGGTTCTTCTCCGGTTGGGCGCTGCTGGGCACCTACATGGCGTTCTGTTGTGCGTCGACGGCCGAGGCCGGCACATTCGGGGTCGCGTTCCTGAACAGCATTCACGTCGCGAAGTCGGCCGACTACTTCGTGATCGCCGCGATCGCCGGCGTGATCATCGCGTTTCTGGCGTTCGGCGACATCCGCTTCGCGACGCGCTCGCTGCTGAGCATGGAGGGCATCTCGGTGACGCTGATTCTGATCCTGATGATCGTGATCGTGGTCAAGCTGATCGGCGGCTCCGCCCCCAACGGGCAGACGATCACGATCGATGCGTTCAAGATCCCAAGCGGCGTCTCGTTCTCGGCGATCGCCACCGCCTCCGTGTTCGGGTTCCTCTCGTTCGCCGGCTTCGAGGGCGCGGCCTCACTCGGCGAGGAGACCGACAATCCGCGCCGGGAGATTCCGCGCGCGATCCGTGGGGCGGTGGTCGGCTGTGGAATCTTCTACATCCTCTGCATCCTCGTCCAGACCTGGGGCTTCGGCGCCAACGCGGCCGGCGCGAAGGCATTCTCGAGCTCGGCCGCACCGCTGGGACAGCTGGCCCAGACCTACGTCGGCTCCGGAATGGCCGACGCGATCAACTTCGGTGCGACTATCAGCGCCTTTGCCAGCGGCCTCGCCGCGACCGTCGCCGGCGCCCGGATCCTGTACGCGCTCAGTCGCCACACGCCGCTCGAACGCGTATTCGGGCGTACGACGACGCGGACGGGCGCCCCGGCGGGCGCGCTCGCGGTGGTGCTGGTGGTCGGGATCGGCGCGATCGCCGGGCAGCGGATCGCCGGCGTGTCGGCCGTCAACGCCTTCTTCTACCCCGGCACGATCGGTGTGCTCAGCCTGCTGGTCGCCTACATCGTCACCAACGTCGGAGCGATCCGCTACCTGTTCATCCGCGCCCGCCGCGCGCCGCTGTGGGAGATCATCTTCCCGCTGCTCGGGATCGCGTTTTTGATCTACACGCTCTACAAGAACGTCCAGGGCGTCGCGTTCCCATACAGCCGCTTCCCGCTCGTGGTCGGGATCTGGCTGGCGATCGGACTGGCGATCATCCTGGCGGTGCCGAAGCTCGCCCGGCGCATCGGCGTGGCGCTGGTCCAGGACGCCGGGCTCGACGAAACGGCACCCGACGAGGGTCAAACTCAGCTCAGCGCCTGACTGCGTCCGGCGCGCGAACCGGGCCTCGCCGGCGGCGCCCCGTGGCGCCTGCCGGATCTCACTTGCAGATTGGGATCCGAGTCCCCGCGATCGCGCCCGGTGCCAACGCCGCCTCGACCGCCAGCTCGAGCGCGGCCGCAAACTCGCCGGCGCTCGGGTAGCGGGCGCTCGGGGCGCGCGCGAGCGCACACATGACGACTTCGGCCAGCTCGTTCGGCACGCCGGGCGCGACCGCAGCAAGCGGTGGCGGATCCATCGTCATCCGTTTGAGCAGCACATCGCCGACCTCGCCATCGGCGAATGGACGCTCACCCGCGAGCATCTCGTAGAGGACGGCCCCGAGCGCCCAGACGTCAGTCGCCGGGGATAGGCGTCCGGCGGCGCGACTGACCTGTTCGGGCGCCATATACGCCGGCGTCCCGAAACCACCGACGGTCCTCGTGAACGGAACGCCACCGGTGCCGATGATCCGCGCCAGCCCGAAGTCGGTGACCTTCAGGATTTCGGGTTCGGAGAACAGCAGATTCTCGGGCTTGATGTCACGGTGCAGGATCCCGCGCCGGTGTGCGTGGTCGAGGCCGTAGAGGGCCGCCAGCGCCCAGGCGCACGACTGCGCCAGCGAGGGCGCCTCCGAGGCGCTCAAACGGTCGGCCAGCCGTCCGCCTTTCAGCCGCTCCATGACAAGCGCGCACACATCATCCTCGACGTAACCGTGGACGCGCACGATGTGCTGGTGATCGAGCGATTCCAGGATTCGCGCCTCGGTCGCGAAGCGATCACGCGTGTACGGGTCACGAACGAGCCTCCCGGACAGGACCTTGATCGCAACTTCCCGTCCCGACCGCCGGTGCGTCGCCGCGTACACGGAGCTGAGCGGGCCCCGGCTGAGCACCACGTCGATCTCAAAGGCCGGGAGAACCGCAGCCAGCTCGGCGCGCTCGTTCTCGCGGACGGGAGACCCGTCAGCGCCCGACAGCCCGGTCCGGCCGCCGGGGCCGATCGGAACACCATCAGCGTCGAGCATCAGTCTCGGTCACTCCCGCACTTACGGCCGCTGGTCGCATGGACCATGTGCCCGGGGTCGCGGTGGGCGCCCAAGTCCCCCCCACCACGACCCACGGGCACGTCCGCGCCCCGCGGTCCCATCGCGAACTCCAGACCCCGCGGGATCCTGTTCGTCGCGTTCGTTCTGTGAGTTCAAGGTGCGCTGCTTACTTCGGGACCCGCACAGGCCGGCAACCGCCGGGCCCGCGCGAAGTGTTCTCGCTCCGGAACTCTCGCGTCCGGCCCTAACGGGGCGCTGACATTCGGTAACGGGGCGCGCGGCGACGCGACGCCCCCCAACACTCGATGATGAGAGACCTCTTGGCCGCGTGGTCACGGGCCGAGCCTTTGTGTTGCCGTCAGGGGTAGCAATCGTTAGCGTTCGGTTGCTTGTAGGCGCACAGCCATGACCACAATTCGAATACTGGGGCCGGTCGAAGCTGCTGCCGGCGGACAGGTGTTGCATCTCGGGCGGCGCAAGCAACTGAAGTTGTTTGCGTTTCTGGTCCTGAACGCGAACAAGGCCGTGTCGAATGACGCACTGATCGACGCGGTGTGGGGATCTGCCGGGTCGGGTGGTGGCAATCGGCTGCACATGGCCATCACGAGGCTGCGGCAGGTTCTGGAGCCCTTGAAGAACGACGGAACCGAGCTGTTGACCGTCGGAGGTGGCTACCGGTTGGCGATCCGGCACGGGGAGCTCGATGCTGACGTGTTCAAGCGACTGATCGCCGACTCGCACCGAGCGCTCGAGGGAGGCGATCCCGAGCGCGCGGTCGAGTTGCTTGACCAGGCCCTGCTCCTATGGCGCGGGCCGCCGCTCGCCGATGTCGGGTTCGAGGACTTCGCACAGGAGGACATCCGCCTGCTGGAGGGGAAGCGCGTCGAACTGCTGGAGACCCGCGCCGACGGGAACCTACAGCTGGGGCGGCATGGCGAAGTGACGGACGAGCTCGATGCGCTGCTCGCCGAGGAACCGACGCGAGAGCACGTGGCCGAGCTGCTGATCCTGGCGCTGTACCGCTCCGGACGCCAGGCCGATGCGCTCGATGTCTACCAGCGCGTGCGCGCGTCGCTGAACGAGATCGGGCTCAGCCCGGGAGCCAAGCTCGCAGGCTTGCAGGCCGAGATCCTCGCCCAGGCTGGGTCACTCGAAGGCCCGGCTCGGGAAACGGACCACTCACAGCACTCCGCGCATCTTGACGTGGCGCCGCGCGTGGCGGTCCCGCTGCCGAGCCGGCTGGCGCCGTATGGCCCGGCGATCTTTGTCGGGCGCGAGTTTGAGAGCGATGTCCTGTCGCGTGCGCTGACAGGAACGACCGTGTCGGGCCGCCGCGCCGCGTTCGTGACCGGAGAGGCCGGCATCGGAAAGACGCGCCTGGTGAGCGAGCTCGCGAGCCAAGCTCATGCATCGGGCACTCTGGTGCTCGCCGGGCGGTGTGATGAAGGTCTGGATCTCCCCTATCAGCCGTTTGCGGAGGCGCTCGAGGACTACATCGAGCACGCCGACGCAGAGCTGCTGCGCAGCTATGTCGAGGCATACGGCGTGTCACTGATGCGGATCGTCCCGGAGCTGGCGGCGCGCCTGTCCGAACCGCCCCCGCTTATACCGGAGCGCAGCGAAGCCGAGCCCTACGTGCTGTATCGAGCGATCGAGGGGCTGCTGTCGACGGCGTCCACGGAAGGTCCGGCCCTGCTGGTGCTCGAGGACCTCCACTGGGCGGATGTGCAGACGGTCAAGCTGCTCAGGCGGCTACTGACCTCGACCCGGCGCTCGCCCTTGATGCTGTTGTCGACGTGCCGCCTGACCGAGCTCGACGGCGACGATCCGTTACGTCAACTGCTCGCCGACGTTCACCGACAGCCACACGTGCTGCGACTCGATCTGACAGGCCTCGAGACCCGCGCCGTCGCAGAGCTCGTGCGAGCGATGACCGACGAACTCCCGGCCGGCGCCGACGAGCCGCTCGCGCGCGCGCTCCAGAGCGGCACCAACGGGAACCCGTTTTTCATCACCGAGCTGATGCAGAGCCTCGTCGAGAGCGGCACGCTCGTGGACGAGCAAGGCCGCTGGCAGACGTTCGATGAGTTCGAGGTCGGCGATCGGCTGCCGACGAGCATCAGCGACACGCTGGCGCGCCGTCTGCGGCGCCTGTCAGATCGCGTGCAGCATTGTCTGAGCGCGGCGGCGGTGCTCGGGGTGGAGTTCGACCTTGATCTCGTTGGGGCCGTGTCCGAAGTCGACGACGCCCCTGAGGCACTCGATGCCGCGGTCGCCCACGGAATCTTGATCGAAGTGCCGGATCGGCAACGGCGCGTCCGGTTCGTCCACGCGCTGATGCAGCGGTATCTGTACAGCGAGCTGGGCCCACATCGACGCGCCGAGCTGCATCGACGGATCGCACGCGCGCTTGCAGCCGCACGGCGACCGGGCAAGGCGCCGGTCGCAGAGCTCGCCTGGCACTGGCTGCACACCGATGAACGCGGAGCCAGGAACGCGCGCAAGTACTCGATCCTCGCCGGCGACGAGGCGCTCGAGAAGATCGCCCCGACCCAAGCTCTGCGCTGGTACGAGACCGCTCTCGACCTGCTCGGTCGAGACCCAGCCGCTACCAGGGCACAGAGGTGTGACCTACTGCTCAAGCTCGGCGTTGCGATGCGACAAGCCGGTGACATCCGCTCTCGCGCGACGCTGCTCCGAGCGGCTGAGATCGCGCGGCAAATCGGCGACCGCGAGCGGCTCGCCGCCAGCGCCCTCGCCAATACCCGCGGGATGCAGAGCGAGACCGGGATCGTCGACAAAGAGCGGATCGCGACGCTTGACGACGCCCTGGCGGTGATCGGCAGCGGCGACGGCCCGGAGCGGGCACGCCTGCTCGCCATGCAGGGCGCCGAGTTGATGTATTCGGGCGAGTGGGATCGCCGCGTGAAGCTGAGCGATGAGGCCCTCGCGATCGGACGGCGCCTCGACGACCGCGGTGCTCTGATCGCCGTCCTCAATCTGCGCTTTGTCACGCTGCTGGCGCCCGAGACGCTCGCGGAGCGGCGCGCGAACACCGTCGAGGCGGTCCCCGTGGCCGAGGCGCTGTCAGATCCGCTCGCCCGGTTCTACGCCTACCACTGGCGGGCTTATGCGTGCATCGAGGCTGGTGAAATTACCGACGCCCGAGCGTGGGCCGTGCGCGAGCGCGAGATCGCAGACCGCTACCGCCAGCCCACGATGCTGTGGCTGTCCTGGGCGGACGAAGCCAACCTGGCGATCATCGCCGGGGAGCTCGAAGCCGCAGAGCACCTCGCCGGCACCGCGCTGGAGATCGGACAGCCGAGCGAGCCCGACGCGCTCGCCTGCTATGCGGCGCAGCGCACGTCAATCGCTTTCGAGGCCGGCCAAGCGAATGAGCTGAGGCCGCTGCTCGAGCAGGCGGTGTCGGCCAACCCCGGAGTGCCGGGCTTTCGCGCCACGCTCGCGCTCGCCCTGGCCGAGGACTCCCGCTCCGATGCGGCGCAGACGATCCTCAACCAAGCGGCCTCGTCGAACTTCGACGAGCTGCCGTATGACGTCACCTGGCTGGCCGCGATCTGCATCTACGCTCACGTCAGCGCGAGACTGCAAGACGCGGAGGCGGCCGGTCGGCTCTACCGGCTGCTGGTGCCATGGCGGCTGCAGGTCGCGTTCCCGGCGTTCGGCGTCTGGGGGCCGGTCGAGCTCTACCTCGGGGCGCTCGCGCTCGCGATCGGCGACCTGCCGGCCGCCTCAGGCCACCTCTCCAGAGCTCGCGACGTCGCCCGCCGGGCGTCGGCTCCGCTGTGGGAGGCACGGATCGCGGCGCTAGGAGAGCTCTGCTCTGAGCGCTGACGCGCTCACGCGCCGGCGAGCCGCGATCGCCCCAGTGATCTAGTCGCGCCCGCGGCGCTTTTCGGTCCGCTCCTGAGCGACCTCGGGCGAGGGGACGATCAGCACGGGCCGGTCGGCCGACTGGACGACAGCGTGCGAGACGCTGCCGAGAATGAATGAGCCGACGCCGGTCAGGCCGCGTGAGCCGAGCACGATCGCGTCGGCCTGTACGGCGTCGGCCTCGTTGAGGATCGTCTGCGCCATCGCCCCGGCGCGCGGCGAGGTGCGCGCGGTCGCGTCGAGCCCGGCGTCGCGGGCCAGCGCCGCGCCCTCCTGCGCCTGCTGACCGGCCGCCCGGCGGCTCGCGTCATCGAGTCGCTCGTAGTCGGTGATTCCGGCCGCGCCGGCAAGGCCGGCGGGTGCGCGGGCGACGATGTCGGCGAACGGTTCCCAGACCGACAGCACGGCGGCCGGCTGTCCTTTGAACAGGGCGCCGGCGTGTCGTATGGCGTCCTTGGCGTTGTCCGAGCCGTCATAGCCGATCAGAACCATGTGTCCTCCTGCTTGGGGCATCTACGGCAGCTCTTGCTCGGCGCTGCGCTGGTGGTGGGGCAGCCCGTCGTCGGGCAGGTCGTAATAGGCGCCGGCGTCGGACACGAACCAATGACTCACGATCCGCAGGCCGGTCGCGTCGTCGAGCGTGCCGGCCGCGATGCTGATCGTCTCGCGGCCCGGCGGGTCCCAGAACAGGCTCGAGCCACACTCGCCACAGAAGCCGCGCCGCGCCCGCGCATCGCTGTTGGGGCTGTCGATCCAGCGCAGTCCGCGCGACTGCAGCAGCACGAGCTCCTCCTTGCGCGCGGCGCTGCTCGCCGATACGTGACCGCCCCAGCGGCGGCACTCCACGCAGTGGCAGATCAAAACGTCACGCAGCGGCCCGGTCACCTCGTAGCGGACCGCCCCGCACAGGCAGCCGCCGGTCGCCGGTCCAGATCGTCGTGCCGTGTCGCTCACCTTGGCCGTAGTGTCGCATTCGGGCCTTGGCCGCCGCTGGGGCGCAGCGCACGACAGCTACGAT
Organism: uncultured Solirubrobacterales bacterium; assembly: GCA_963788005.1. Taxonomy (GTDB): domain Bacteria; phylum Actinomycetota; class Thermoleophilia; order Solirubrobacterales; family Solirubrobacteraceae; genus Palsa-465. The sequence continues at coordinate 81,031 of CAWBFH010000014.1, forward strand.
CGAACCGTGGCTGTGGCAGATAGAACGGCGCCCAACGCCGGCCTGCTCTCGCGCGCGCCGTCGCCGGCGCTGGTGCTCGGCGGGATCGCGTCGGTCCAGTTCGGCGCCGCGCTCGCGACGAAGCTGTTCGCCGACGTCGGTACGGCCGGCGCCGTGCTGCTCCGGCTGATCGCCGCGACGATCGTCCTGCTGGCGATCTGGAGGCCGCGGCTCGGGGGGCGGACGCGGCGCGAGCTGCTGCTCGCCGGCGGCTTCGGACTCGTGCTTGGCGTGATGAACCTGAGCTTCTATGCGGCGATTGACCGGATTCCGCTCGGGATCGCCGTGACGATCGAGTTCATCGGTCCGCTCGTGGTCGCGGTGATCGGCTCACATCGACCACTCGATCTCGTCTGGGTGGGGCTCGCCGGCGCCGGGATCATCGCCCTGATGCACGGCGGCGCCCACGGGCTCAACACGCTCGGGGTTGCCTTCGCGCTGTTCGCGGGCTGCATGTGGGGGACGTACATCCTCGTCAACGCCCGCGTCGGGCGCGCGTTCGAGGGGGCGACCGGGCTCGCGCTCGCAATGACGGTCGCGTGCGTGGTCGTGCTACCGATCGGGCTCGCGCAGGGCGGCGCCGCGCTCCTGAAGCCGCGCTCGATCGCGCTTGGAGGGGCGATCGGGATCCTCTCGTCGGCGATCCCGTACACGTTCGAGATGGAGGCGCTGCGACGGATCGCGACCGGGGTCTTCGGGGTGCTGATGAGCCTCGAACCGGGGGTCGCCGCGCTGGCGGGATTCGTCCTCCTGGGCCAGTCACTCAGCGGGCGCGAAGCGGTGGGCATCGGGCTCGTCGTCGCCGCGTCGATCGGGGCGTCGCGGCGCGCACGCGAGACCGCGATCGACGTCTGACGACTCAGAGCTCGATCGTCGTGCCGACCGTGCTCAATACGAACGCGGCGGGGAAACGCGTCGCGAGGCGATGGACGGCCTTCCAGCCGGTGCAATGCGCCGGGACGAGGAGCGCCGGCGCGAGCTCGGCCAGCGCGTCGACGGTCGGCTCGATGATCGACTCGAACATCGGGCCGCTGAGGTGAAAGCCACCCACGATCGCGGCGACGGCCTCGATCCCGGTGAGCCTGCTGGCGTAGCGGACGGTGTTGACGATTCCGGCGTGACCGCAGCCGCTGAGCACGACGAGGCCGCGATCGCGCAACCGCAGAACGAGCGCCTGGTCGTCGAGGATCAGCGGGTCCGGCGCCCAGCTTCCGTCGCGGAGCGCCTCATGACCGAGGAAGCCGGTCTCGAAGTCGGTCGTTCGATCGACTTCGCCGGTGATCAGCGCCGCCCGATCGAGCAGGAACGACGGGCGTCGCTGCTCGACGATCTCAAAGCCCATCCCCTCGAGCGCCCCACGGCTGGTCGCGGGCAGCTCGGCGGGCTCGAGACCGGGGAACCGCACTCGTCGCCGGCTCCAGAACTCGGGGTGGATCATCACCGGCAGGTTCGAGCGCCCGAGCACACGGACCAGGCCCTCCATCCCGGTCACATGGTCCCAGTGACCGTGGCTGAGGACGATGATCTCGATCTCGGCCGGCGACAGCCCGAGCCGGCGCATGTTGTCGACCATCCCGTTCGGAGACACGCCGGCGTCGAACAGCAGCGTCCGCTCGTGCCCGTCCTTCTCGATCCGCACCAGCGCCGAGAAGCCCGGCTCGGCCACGAGCGCATCGGGCGCACCCGTGGACGGGCTGACCTGGGTCGTCATTCGCGGCAGACCGCCGGCGAGCGCCTTGGGCCAGTTGATGCGCGTGACCGGATCCTGATCCACCAGCAGCGGATCGGTGAGGTTGTCGACCAGGACCGTCAGCGAGACCCGGTCGACGGGCTCGAGCTCGATCGCGGTCATCCTGGCTCGGACGCGGGCACCTCAGCGATACTCGCAGCTACGTGCTAGCCAGTGGGTTTTCGTGAGCAGCGGACCGAGGATCACCGTGGTCGGATCGGCGAACGTCGACCTGGTCGCGCGGTGTCGACGCTTGCCGCGAGCCGGCGAGACCGTAACCGACGCGATCTTCGAGCGCGTGCCCGGGGGCAAGGGCGCCAACCAGGCGGTGGCCGCCGCTCGCCTCGGCGCGCGCGTGCGGTTCATCGGGCGGATCGGCCGCGACGATCTCGTCCTGCGCTCGCTCGAGCGCGAAGGCATCGACGTGAGCGGCGTGACCCGCGACGACGGCGAGGGCGGCGTGGCATTGATCCTCGTCGACGCCGAGGGGGAGAACGCGATCGTGGTCGCGCCGGGAGCCAACCGCCGGCTCGAGCCCGATGACGTCGATCTCGGTGACGCCGATGCGGTCATCGCCCAACTCGAGATCCCTTACGCGGTAGTCGCGGCGGTGGCCGCTCGAGCGGGGTTCTTCTGCCTCAACGCGGCGCCCGCCCGCGGGCCGCTGACGCTCGAGCGCGAACCCGACCTGCTGGTCGCCAATCAGTACGAATACCGCGAGGTGGGTGATCGCCCCGGACTCGTCGCGGTGACGAGCGGCGCCGACGGGGCGGTGTTGCTCGAGGACGGCAGGGAGATCGCCCGCGCGCGGCCACCGCGAGTCCACGCCGTCGACGGAACCGCCGCCGGGGACGCGTTCTGCGCGGCATTGGTGGTGGCCCTGATCCAGGGCATGGATCGCAGCGATGCGCTGTGGCGGGCGTGCGCGGCAGGCGCGCTCGCCGCGTCACGCGCCGGGGCGCAGCCCTCGCTGCCGACGGCGGCGGAGGTCGACGCCGTGCTCGCTGCCGACGGCCAGCGGCGCGGGTAGCCATGCGGGCCGCGAGACGATTGGATACGTGGGCTCCGCGGCCAGCCCGAGCCGCGTTTTGTGGAAAATCTGACGGCCGCCCGGCGATCTTCCACGTCCGTCCCGCATATGCCGCGTTTTGTGGAAAATCCGGCGCGGGGGCGCGAGTTTTCCACGAACTGCGGGGGGGTCTGAGTGTGGGCCGGGTCGGATCCGAGCGCGCAGGGGCCGTGCGACCCTCGGGCGGCGGGCGAGGCGGGCGACGGCGGGCGACGGCGGGCGGCGGCGGGCGCGGCGGGCGGACGGGCTAGCGAGGCGTGACTTGCACGACCGGACTGAGCGCGAGCGCGGTCCAGCCGTCGCGGCCGAGCAGGGCGACGCGGGCCCGGACGGGGCCGCGGACCGCGAATCGCGCGCGCGAGGCGGAGTTCAGGCGCGCGCGGCGGGCCGGCCACCAGCCGAAGCGGTCACGCAGGTAGAACTGCAGCGCGACGCGGGCGTGCGGCGCCTGCGGGATGACGCGGACCGAGAGGAGACCGCGCGCAACGCGGACCTGCACCTGGCGCTCGATCACGAGCAGGCGCCGCGTCTCGCTGAAGCCGCCGGTGACCGCGGCTCGGTAACGTGCCGGCGACGTCGCCGTGATGTCGGTCTGCCAGCTTCCGTCCGCGTCTGGCGTGGCGGACGCGACGGGCTCAAACCCCTGCCCGGCGTCGCGTTCGATCGTCACCGCGGCCGTTGGGTCGGCGGTGCGGCCCTGGATGTGGATCGTGCGGCCGACCGCGATCGCGCCGGACGGGATCTGGTCGAGGGTGACCAGGCGCACGTCGACCTCGCCGAGCATGCCGCGGTGAATCACGCAGTGGTACATGTACATGCCGGGGGTGGAGAACGACCAGGTGAAGCCACCGCCCACGGACACGTCACCGGAGTCGAACGTGCCGTCGTCGGCGGTGACCGTGTGCGTGCGCCCGCCGTGGTTTGACCAGGTGACCGCGTCTCCCGGCAGCGCGTCGATGGCACCGGGGGAGAACGACTGGTATTCGATCGTGACCGGCACCGGCGCAGCGTCCGCCGAGCGGGGCAGCAGGGCGAACGTGAGCCCGATCGCGATCGCGGCCAGGGCCGCCTTGCCGCCCGGCGTCACCGTGTCACCTGGTAGATGCCGATCATGCCGCGCATCATGTGGTCCTCGACGTGGCAGTGGTAGAGCCACGTCCCCGGGTCGTGCTCGCGCCAGCGGATCCGGAAGCTCTCCGCCGGGCCGACCGTCTGGGTGTCACGCGGAGTGCCGTCGGGATCGATCCAGCGGTGGCCGTGGACATGGAACGTGTGGTGGTCGGATCCCATCGCCATCACGTCCCACTGGACGGTCTGTCCGACCTTTGACCGGAAGACCGGCGTGTTGCCGACGAACGCACGGCCGTCGATAGCCATGAAGTCCTTGCCGAACGGGGAGAAGACGACCTCGAACTCGCGGTCCGGGGGGCGCTCGTGGCGGCCGAGGATCGACAGCATCCCGAACATGCCGCCCGCGATCGACTGATCCATCGACGGCGAGTGGTCGTGGTAGGGCCAGATCCCGACCGAGTCGGCGCCGGCTCGGAGGTGGTAGGTGAAGCTTTGTCCGTACTTGACGTCGGCGCCTGGACCGGAGAATCCGGGGATGTAGGCGCCATCCGAGCTGGGCCGGTAGTGCACGCCGTGAAAGTGCATCGAGTGCGGGGCATGGCGGAGGTTGTCCATGTTCTTGAAGTGGATCCGCAGCCGGTCACCGACGCGCGCGTGGATGAGCGGCCCCGGGATCAGCAGCCCGTCCGCGTTCGAGTGGCGCGCGTTGGGCAGCGGATGGCCCCAATGTGGGCTGTAGCGGCGGTAGACGACCGTCGGGAAGATCGCGTCCCCCGGGTTGACCGGCATTCCCATGATCGCGTCATGGCCGTTGGGCGCGACGTTCCACCAGTTCGGGACGGCGGCGACCCACACGTCGCGCATGCGGGCGAGGGCCGCCGGCGCGCCGAACACCATGAGGGCGCCGGCCAGCGCCAGCGCCCTCATGATTGCCCCTCTCCCCAACAACCCCCTGCCGTCCTTCAAGCGTGGCCCAGTCGCTTCGAACGTCTCATAACCCCCGCTTTCTCCGCGTCGGGTACACCGGCGCGCGCACCTTCAAGAAGAGCCCCCCGGTTTTCGGTTGTGCGGGCACCCTAGGGTTCGCCGACGGGCTCGGATATGGGGTCTGGACCCCATATACCTGCTTGTACGTGTGACAGGCGCGCGCGATGATGCACGCCAAGCGCGAGATCGCGGCCTCGCTGAGGCCGCCCTGCGAAGCACTCTTCGAGGACCAAGGAGAACTGGATGGCGACCACGTGGACGAGCAACGTGCAGGACGTTCTGACGGTGGCGGTGGAGAAGGGTGCTCTGCCCGGCGTGGCCGTCGCGGTCACCGGTCCTGACGGCGTCCCGGACGTGCTCACCGCCGGAAAGCTGCGCGTCGACGAGGACGCCCCAGTCAAGGCCGACACGATGTTCCGGCTGATGTCGATGACCAAGGCGTTCGCCAGCGTCGCCGCGCTACAGCTGCTCGAGCAGGGGCGGTTCGAGCTCGATCAGGAGGTCGCGTCGGTACTGCCGGCGTTCGGGGAGCTGAAGGTACTCGAGGGATTCGACGGCGATACGCCGCGCCTGCGCGATCCCGTCCGCCAGGCGACGATCCGCAACCTGCTCAACCACACGGCCGGCCACGGCTACGGCTTCTGCAACGCCGACCTGCTGCGCTACCAGGAGGTGACCGGGATCCCGGATCCGTTCTCCGGCCTGCGCGCGGGCCTGCACATGCCGCTGGTGGCCGATCCCGGGACGGAGTGGAACTACGGGATCAACACCGACTGGCTCGGTCAGCTGGTCGAGGCGATCAGCGGCCAGGATCTCGCGGAATACCTCGATGAGCACGTGTTCGAGCCGCTGGGGATGTCGGACACGACGTTCTCGCCGTCCGACGCACAGCGCGCCCGGCTGATGTCGGTCCACCAGCGGCTCGACGATGGTCAGCTCGAGGTGACCGAACTCGGCGCCCCCGCCCCGGCGCCGGAGTTCTGGCCCGCCGGACACGGAGCGTTCGGGACCGCCGCCGACTACGCGCGCTTTGAGGCGATGCTGCTCAACGACGGCGAGCTGGACGGAGCACGGATCCTCGACCCTGCGACCGTCGAACTCGCGTTCGATGACCACCTGGAGGGCGTGAAGCTGCCCGCGCTGATCAAGTCGGCCCTGCCGCAGGTCAGCAACGACATCCCGTCGGCGCCGTTCGCGCAGGGATGGGGGCTGGGCTTCCACCTGTTCACCGAGGACCTGCCGGGTATGCGACGCGCCGGGAGCGGCGACTGGGCGGGCCTGTGCAACAGCTACTACTGGGTCGATCGCGCGGCCGGCGTCGGGGCCGTCTTCCTGACCCAGGTGCTGCCGTTCTTCGACGGCCCCACGGTCGAGACCGCGGCCGTCGTCGAGCAGGCCGTGTACGCCGAGACCGCGGCGCCGGCATAGCCTGTCCACGGTTTAGGTTTGGGCATATGCTGCGTGCGTGGGGTTGTTTGAGCGCGAGGCGCAGCTGGCGCGTGTCGACGGCCTGATCGAACAAACCGGGAGCGGGCTCGGCGGGGTGGTCGTCGTCCAAGGGGCGGCCGGAATCGGCAAGACGGCGCTGCTCGCCGAGGTCCAGGAGCGGGCCGAGACTCGCGGGTTCGGCCTGCTGACCGCGCGCGGCTCGGAGTTCGAGTCCGAGATGGCGTTCGGGGTCGCCTGTCAGGTGCTCGAGCCGATGTTGCGCGGCGCGTCGGCAAGCGAGCGACGTAAGCTGCTGGCGGGCGTCGCGCGGGTGGGAGCAAGGGTGATGGGTCTGCAGTCCGGCGAGCCGCCGGCCGATCGGTTCGCCGCGATCCACGGGCTCTACTGGCTGTGCGCCAACCGCGCCGAGAGCGGTCCGGTGGTCGTAACGGTCGATGACGTGCAGTGGGCCGACGAGCCGTCGCTGGCCTGGCTCGGCTACCTGGCGCGCCGGGCCCGCGACCTTGCGCTGCTGCTGGTGATCGGATTTCGCCCCGACGAGACCGGAGCGCAGCGCGCCGAGCTCTCGCGCCTGCTGACCGATGACGGGGTGCAGCGGATCGAGCTGCGACCCCTGAGCGCTACCGGAGTCAGCGCGATCGTCCGCACGCAGCTCGACGAGAACGCCGACGAGCGGTTCTGCCTCGCCTGCGGCGAGCTGACCGGCGGCAATCCGATGTTCATGCGCGAGCTGCTGGCGGCCGTGCGCAGCGAGGGGATCGCCGCCCGGGGCGCCAGCGTTCAGTCGCTGACCTTGATCGCGCCGGCGGCGATCGGGACCTCGGTGCTGGCGCGGCTCGGGCGGATGGGTGCCGAGGCGGTCGCGCTCGCCCGCGCGCTGGCGGTGCTCGGGACGGGTTCCGAGGTGCGTCTGGTGGCGTGCCTGGCGGGTCTGGACCCGGTGGTCGCCGAGCTCACCGCCGACCGCCTCGCGGCGGCCCAGATCCTCGCACCGGCACGGCCGCTGGAGTTCTTTCACCCGCTGGTCGGAGCGGCCGTACGAGAGGACATCGCGCCGGGGGCACGGCGGGTCGCGCACCGGCGCGCGGCCGAGCTCGTGGACGCCGAGGGGGGACAGCCCGGGCGCGTCGCTGCCCACTTACTGGCATGCGCGCCGGCGGCCGATCCGTGGACCGTCGATCGACTCCAGGACGCGGCCGGCAGAGCGCTCGACCAGGGGGCGCCGGAGGTGGCGGCGGGCTACCTTCGCCGAGCGCTCGCCGAGCCCCCCGAGCCCGCACGAACGCCGGCGCTGCTGCTGGCGCTCGGCACGGCCGAGTGGCGGATCGGCCATCCCGACGCGATCGAGCACCTCGAGCAGGCCCGGACGAGCGCCGGCGCCGATCAGAGCACGCTGAGCGCTGCGTGCACCCTGCTCGCGATCGCCTACCTGGTCACCGACCGCGGCGTGCAGCGATCGGTCGAAGTGCTCGACGGTGTCCGGTCGGCGCTGGAGGAGACGAACCCGGCGCTGGCACTGAACTTCGAGGCGGCGATCGCGTTGGTGGGGATGATGGACGACAGCACCGCGCCGGACGCGTTTGTACGCGCGGCCGAACTCGACGGCCGGTTGCAGGCGCTGACCGACCCACCGCTGTACCTGGTGGTCATGTTGAGCAACTACTACGCCCGTCTCGGGCGCGCCGCCGATGCCGAGGCGTTCGTGCAGCGCGCGCTCGCCCACGAGCCGTACCCACCTCCGCTCGACATCGCGCTGGCACTGATCGCGCCGCTGACCCTGATCGAGAACTACGAGCTCCAGCAGCGCTTATGTGACGACCTGTTCGCCGCTGCCCGGCACCGTGGCGCGATGCAGGAGATGGTCGGCATCTGCGCGCTACGCGCTTCGGCGTCGGCCAACCGGGGCGCGCTGGCCGACGCCGAGGCCGATGCCCGCTGGGCGCTCGAGCGCGCCGAGGGGATCTACCGGATGCAGGCGGCCGGCGAGCTGATCAGGCTGCTGGTCGAGCGCGACGCCCTGCCCGAAGCCGAGGAGCAGCTCGCGCAGATCAGCGATCCGCTGGCGTCGCGATCAGTCGAGGTGGCACGCCTGTTGATGGCACGCGGGGGGCTTCGCGCCGCGCAGGGCCGGCCGCGCGAGGCGCTGGACGATTTCCTGGAATGCGGGCGGCGCTGCGAGCGGCTGGGCCTGATCTCTCTGGCCGGGGCTCCGTGGCGCGGCGAGGCCGCGATCGTTCAGGCGGCGACCGGCGACGTCGACGGCGGCCGCCGCCTCGCCGGGGAGCAGCTCGAGCTCGCGCGCGCGTTCGGTCAGCCGCGGATGCTGGGCGTCTCGCTGCGAGCGTGTGGGCTGATCGCGGGCGATGACACCGGCTTGGAGCTGCTGCGAGAGGCGGTCGAGACGCTCGAGGATGCCCAGGCGCCGGTCGAGCTCGCGCGGGCCCTGACGGACTATGGCGCCGCCCTGCGCCGCTCTGGGCAGCGGGCGGATGCCCGTCCTGCGCTCGAGCGCGGGCTCGACCTCGCTCACCACTGTGGCGCGGCGCGGATCGCGGGGCAGGCACGGGCCGAGCTGGTCGTCGCCGGTGCAAAGCCCCGGCGAGACGCGATCACCGGTCGCGACGCGCTGACGGCCAGCGAGCTGCGGGTCGCGCGGCTCGCCGCCGACGGCCTGACCAACCGGGAGATCGCGCAGTCGCTGTTCATCACGACCAAGACGGCCTCGACGCACCTCAGCCACATCTACCGCAAGCTCGGCATCACGCGGCGCGACCAGCTCGCCGACGCGCTCAGCGACCGGCTGCACGAGCAGGGCGACGCGCCCCGGTTGAGCGCCGCGAGCATTTCCTAGGTCGGCGCCGGCGATCAGATCGGACCCCCCCACCCGATGCGGCGCGCGCGGCATCGATCGAGACTTGCACAGATGGAGCCGCGCAGATTGATTCTCGAGGCGACGATCGACGAGGCCGTGATTCACGGCACGCTCACGGGCCCTTCGGGGCAGCCACGCCTGTTCTACGGCTGGCTCGAGTTCAACACCGCGGTCGAGGCGGCACTCAGCGAGGCCTCCGGGACAGAGGGGCCCCGGCCGACGGCCGATCAGCTGAAGCGCAGATAGCCGACGAGCGCGACGAGCGCGAGGACGGCCGCCAAGATCAGGGCGAGGACGAGACTGCTCTTGACCGCCAGCGCGCCGATCATCGCGCCGACGAGCATCGACACGACCGCCGCCGTTCGGCGCGCGGTGCCCTTGCCCGAGCCGCCGGCGAGCCGGGAGTCGGCGGACAGCCCGGTGAGCGTCATCGTCAGGACCGTGGTCGTCAGGTCGGGAACGCCGAGGCCGCGGACGGTCGCGTTGCGTACTCCCATCGCGAGCGCGAGCAGCGCGATGATCGCATCACCGGTGAAGTGGTCGGCCCGGACGTTGACGATCGCCGCGAACGCTCCGGCGGCCACGATCAGCGCGACTTCGATCACCAGCGTGGTCGTGAGCTGACGCCGGCGCCGGCCGGCGGTGGCGAGCGCGAGCCTGCCGCCGGCGATCGCGCCGATCACGAACGCCAGCGCCGAGACGAGCGGCGCGATGACCGGGAGCCCACCGGTGCCGGCGATCCCGAACCCGAGCAGGACGACATTGCCGGTCATGTTGGCGCTGAACACGCGGCCGAGACCGAGATAGCTGACGGCGTCGATGATCCCCGTCGTGAGCGTCAGTACGAGCAGCACGCGTGGCAGGACGCCGCGCAGGCTGCCGGGCCCGGGCTCGGCGGCAGTGGTCGAACTCATCTGTGGCCTCCTGTCGTTAGCGAGGGGTGTCAGCGAGCGTTGACGGGCGCTCGCTTGCGAGGCGGCGGGTCCGGGAGCGCATCGAGCTCGGCCTTCAGGGCGGCTACGAGCGCACAATCGGGGAGCTGTTCCTGGAGGAGCCCGAGACAGTGGTAGTAGTGGCGCAGCCGGCGGCGGCGCAACTGCGTCTGGGTACTCGGCCCCAGCCGCAGCTCGCGGACCTTGGAGAGCTTGTCGGCGGCGAACAAGGTCAGCGCCTCGGGCCCCGCGTGGGCGACCTGCTCGCGCAGTGCCGCCTTGCGGTGGGCGTAACCCTTGACGTGTTCGTCCTCGGTCACGGCACCGACGAGCTTGGCGACCCGGCTTCCGAAGCGCCGCGTCAGGGCGGCGGGCGTCGCGTCGGTCTTCTCGAGCGTGTCATGGAGGATGCCGGCCGCGATCACGTGGTCCGGGGCGCCGGCCGCGTGCAGCAGAGATCCGACCTCGAGCGGGTGCATGATGAACGGCGCGCCGTCCACCTGACGGCGCTGTCCCTCGTGCAGCCGCCGCGCGTAGGCGAGCGCTGCCGAACTCTTTGGCAGCTCGCCAACGAACCCAGGAGTGAGGTTCGCGTCAACCACTGCGTGCAGTCTTACAGATGACGAACCGAGGTCCGAGCAGCTCATTAGTGCCGGGCCGTAGGATGTGGCCATGAGCGATGAGAGCATCGCGGCGCGAATCGACAGCCTCGTGTCCGAAGAGCACGAGCTTCGCAGCCGCGAACAATCAGACAGCGGCGATGCGGAGCGACTCGAGGGCGATCAGGAGCGCCTGCGCGCAGTCGAGATCGAGCTTGACCGTTGCTGGGATCTGCTGCGCCAGCGCCGTGCGCTGCGCGACGCGGGCGGCGATCCCGACGACGCGCAGGCCCGGGATGCCGGCACGGTCGAACGTTATCTGCAGTAGTCGTCCGCGGACGAGTCACGGAGTGCGAAGCCACTGAAGGCAGCGTGCGTGGTGCCGGTGCGCTCGGTGACCACGATCAGCACGGCGCCGCACGCCGGGCAGCGGGCGACCGCGCCCGGCGCCCGCAGGTAGACCATCAACTCGGCGATCTGCGCGGTCTGGCCGCAGCTTGTGCAGGTCCCCTCGGCGGTCGTCATCTCGACCCCGAAGACGTCGAACAGCTGGCCCGCGATCGCATTTTTCCGTCGCGCCGCCGCATCGCGCCGTCAGCCGCCCGAGGGTCCGAAGCGCTCGGTCCGAATCCGGCCCGGAGCGTGTCCGTTGTTCACCAGACCGGCGGCGGCCGCCTCGACGAAGCCGGTCGGCCCGCAGATGTAGGTCAGCGGCTGATCGCCGTCGGGCCACGCAACGTCGCGCAGGAGCGCCTCATCGATCCGGCCGCGGCTCCCGGTCCAGCCGTCCGGCCAGGCGCGCGTAAGCGTGAAGCGGACGTCGACCGCATCACCGTCCGGCGCAGCGACCAACTCGTCGCGATAGATGACTTCGTCCCAGGTGCGCGACGAATACAGCAGCCGAAACCGCGTGGTGCTGCCCACGGCCGCCCGGTGGCGCAGCATCGCCCGCAACGGGACGATCCCCGACCCGCCGGCGATCAGCAGCACCGGACCGCCGAGCCGCTGCTCCCAGACGAAATAGCCGCCGATCGGCCCGCGCAGCTCGAACTCGTCCCCGGCTCGCAGCTCGTCGGTCAAATAGGGCGAAACTTCGCCGTCGTCGAGCCGCTCGACGGTCAGAAGCAGGCCGTCGTCCTCGGGGCCCGAGGCGATCGAATAACTGCGCTGCGCCTGGTAGCCATCCTCGGCGGTGAGCCGGACGTCGACGTGCTGCCCGGCGCGGTGACCCTGCCAGTCGGGCAGCTCGATCATGATGCTCTTGACGCGCGCCGTCTCGCCGACGAGCTCCAGGACGCGGCCCAGCTGCCAGCTCAGTCGCCCTGGTAGCGCTGCTCGAGCCATGGATCGCCGTGGTTGTGGTAGCCATAGTTCTCCCAGAACCCGGGCTCATCGTCGTCGGTCAGCGTCAGGCCGCGGGCCCACTTGGCGCTCTTCCAGAAATAGAGGTGCGGGACCAGGAGGCGTGCCGGCCCGCCGTGCTCGGACTCGAGCGGCTCGCCGCCGTACATGTACGCGACCCAGGCCCGGTCGTCGACGACATCATCGAGCCGAAGGTTGGTCGTGTACCCCCCGTCAGACCAGGCCGTCAGGTAACCGGCCGCGGTCTGGATCTGGTCCAGCAGCGTCTGAACCCGGACGCCGCGCCACTCGGTGTCGAGCTTTGACCACTTGGTCACGCAGTGGATGTCGACGGTGACCGTGTCAGCGGGCAGCTCGAGGAACTGCTCCCAGGTCCACGAGGCCGGCTTGTCGACAGCGCCGTCGATCGTAAAGCTCCACTCGGGGAGCGGCGTGTGCGGCGTCGGGCCGGCCGACAGGACCGGAAAATCGCGCGTGACGTACTGGCCCGGAGGGACCCGCGTGGGATCGACGGTGTCGCGGCGGCGCCCCCTGAAGCCACGGGTGATCGGGCTCATGGCTTGAGCGCGACGGCCGCCTCCGGCGTGGCGACGTGGAAGCTGAAGCTCTCCTCGAGGTACAGCCGGACGACGTCGCCGTCATGCGAGTCGTAGCCGATCGACAGGTCCTGGCCGCACTCGAAGATGAAGTCCCCGCCGCGCAGACTCACGACGACGGCACCGTCGACGCCGGGCGCCCAGAGGATCGGCCCGTCGAGGATCTTGCGGATGTGCTCGAGCAGCGGATAGCCGCCGTGCTCGGCCGTCTCCACGACGCGCCGGTACTGCTCGCGGCCGAGCGCCAGCCCGTAGGGGCCGCCGATCCCGCTCGACAGCAGCTGCTCGACCGCGGTGACGACGCGGCTCGGATATTTGTCGGGCACCTCGCCGAGCGCGACCTGCTGGTACGGCGAGGCGTCCGCGACGCCGCCGATCGCGTCACCCCAGCCGTGGAACACGGCCGCGTTCTCGGCCACCGCGATCTGATGCGCGGCGCCGTCGAGTGCGCCCAGATCGGCGTCATCGGCGCCGCGGTCGGCATCGCGCAGCTCATCGCGCGAGAGCGCGAAGTCGGCGCGGACCTCGACCAGCGGCAGCACGCGGCGCTGGCGTCCAGATACGCCCTCGCCGGGCGCTGCGCGGAGCGCGGTCGTGCGGCCGAGGTTGGTGGCCGAGTACTCCCATCCATGCGGTCCCGAGAAGTCGACCAGCCGGCGCGCGGCGAGCGCCGGCGCGACGCGGTCCCGCGCCTCGTCGTCGAGCATCTTCCAGCCCGCTTCGCTGATCGGCGCGTGGCCGCGAAGGAGGTGATTCATGGCGAGTCTCCCCTCATGCTTCCGATTCCCAGGGACCCGTCCCTACCCGATGGGTCGTCATCTTCAGCGGACGACGCATCGCTGCCGGCAGAGACCGACGCGGCTGCGCGGTCGGGCGGATCGTCGAGGAAGTCGGCGGTTGGCACAAAGAACAAGTTGCCGGTGACGGCGGTCGAGAAGTCCAGAATCCGATCGTAATTGCCCGGCGGATTGCCGATGAACATATTCGAGAGCATCTGCTCGATCACCGCGGGCGTGCTGGCGTAGCCGATGAAGTAGGTGCCAAATTCACCGACGCCGACCCTGCCGAACGGCATGTTGAAGCGCATGATCTGGCGCTCTTCGCCGTCATCGTCGACGATCGTGTTGAGCGCCACGTGGGAATCGGACGGCTTCACGTCGTCGGCGAGCTCGATGTCCTCGAGCTTGGTGCGCCCGATGATCAGCTCCTGCTCGGAGACCGGCTGCGCGTCCCAGGCCACCAGGTCGTGGAGGTAGCGCTGGATGATCACGTAGCTGCCGCCCGCGAACTCGGGATCCTCGTCACCGATCGTCACCGCTTCCACGGACGCGTTCCCCTCGGGATTCTCGGTCCCGTCGACGAAGCCGAGCAGGTCGCGCTCGTCGAATGACCTGAACCCATGCACCTCGTCGACCACCTGGCAGTAGCCGCGCAGCCGGCTCATCAACCGCTCGGCGAGCTCGAAGCAGAGATCGAGGCGGTGGGCGCGGATGTGGAACAGCAGGTCTCCGGGGGTCGCGACCGCGGTGTGGCGAGCGCCGACGAAGCCCGGGAAGGGGTGGAGTTCGGCGGGGCGGGGCTCGTCGAAGAGGCGATCCCAGAGCGCCGAGCCGATCCCGACGACACAGGTCAGCTCGCCCTCGGGGATCCGGAAGCCGACCGAGCGCTTCAGCCCGCTCACGTCGGCGAGCACGCCGCGCACGTCATCCTCAGCGCCTGAGTCGACCGTCAGGACGAGGAAGATCGCCGCCTCGGTCAGCGGCGTCAAAACGGGTTGGGGCGATCCGGCGTCGGCCACGTGCATGGGCATTCTGCCGAGGTTGCACGATCGTTGAGGTCACGGTGTTGTGAGCGCCGGAGCATGCGTAATCCACCTACGCCGGCGACGCAGCAGTCGGGCCAGCGATAATCGCGGACGGTAGATGTATCTCGAACAGCTCCGTGAGCCGATCGTGCAGGCGCCTTTGGCCGGGGGCGCCTCGACCCCGGCCCTCTCGGCCGCGGTCAGCGAGGCCGGAGGCCTCGGCTCGCTCGCGACCGGATACAAGCGCGCCGACGCGGTCGCCGACGACATCCGCGAGCTGCGCTCGCTGACCAGTGCCCCGTTCGTGGTCAACGTCTTCGCGCCGCCCGAGGCGCCCGCCGGTGGGCCGGCCGAGCTGGATGCGTACGCCGCTCATCTGAGGGTCGAGGCCGAACGGTACGGCGTCGAACTCGGCGAGCCGCGCCACGACGACGATGACTTCGAGCGCAAGCTCGAGCTGGTCGCCGACGAGCGCGTGGCGGTCGTGTCATTCACGTTCGGGAATCCGTCGCGGCAGATCACCGAGACGCTTCAGCGGGCCGGCTGCGATGTGTGGGTGACGGTCACGAATCCCGACGAGGCAGTGCAGGCGCGGGACAGCGGGGCGGATGCGCTGGTCGTACAGGGCTTCGAGGCGGGCGGGCACCGGGGGTATTTCTCGGACCGGCCTGACGCCGATGAGCTCGGCCTGCTGGCCGCCCTGCGGCTGGTCGCCAATCGGGTGTCGCTGCCGCTGATCGGGGCGGGCGGGATCGCCGACGGCGCCACCGTGGCCGCGGTCGTGTGCGCGGGCGCCGTGGCGGCGCAGGTCGGCACCGCGCTGATGCTGACGCCGGAGGCCGGGACTCCACCGGCGCAGCGCGACGCGCTCGCGACGAGTGACCCGACGCGGCTGACGCGCGCCTTCAGCGGCCGTTCGGCGCGCGGGATCGTGAACCGGTTCATGTCCGAGCACGACGAGCACGCTCCGGCGGCCTACCCCGACGTCCACTACCTGACGGCCCCGGTGCGGGCGGCCGCTCGCCAGGCGGCAGACGCGTCAGCGATCAACCTGTGGGCCGGACAGGCGCACGCGCTCGCCGTGCCAGCCCCGGCGGCGGAGGTGATCCGGCGCCTGGGCGCGGAGGCCCGCGAGGCCTCGGCGCGGCTCGCCCAGCGGCTCGGCGAGCGCGCCAGTTAGCGCTAGGCGGCGGTGGCCGCGTGAGCGCCGATCTGCGGGCCGAGCGCGACCAGCCTGCGCGCCTCCTGGGCGATGTGGTCGGCGTCAATGCCGCAGTCGGCCAGCAGCTCGGCCGGCTGCCCAGAACCGGGGAGATGCGTCACTGCCAGCTTGGCGATCCGCGGGCGCTTGTCGGCGTCGGCGAAGACCTCGAGCACCGCGTCACCAAGCCCGCCCTGCGGCCAGTGATCCTCGGTCACGACGAGCCGACCGCCGGTGGCTTGGGCCGCGCGCGCGAGCGTCTCGCGATCGACGGGCTTGACCGAGTAGAGGTCGATCACGCGCGCGCTGATGCCCTCCTCGGCGAGCGCGTCCGCGGCCTTGATCGACTCGTGGAGCGTGACGCCGGCGCCGATCAGCGCCACCTCGTCCTGGTCTGATTCGCGCACGACGCGCGCGCCGCCGATCGCGAACTCCTCGCTGGGCGGGTAGATCGTGTCGAACGCGCCGCGCGTCGAGCGCAGGTATGAGATTCCGTCGTGCGACGCCATCGCCGAGACGAGCCTGACCGTCTGATTGGGATCGCACGGATACAGCACGACCGATCCACCGAGCGCGCGGAACTCGGCCAGGTCCTCGAGCGCCATCTGCGACGGCCCGTCCTGACCGATCGACACGCCGGCGTGCGAGCCGTTGATGCATAGCTTCGCCTGGGAGATCACCGCCATCCGGACGAAGTCGTAGGCCCGCGAGAGGAACGCCGCAAACGTGGCGGCGAACGGGGTCCAGCCGCGAACCTGAAATGCGACCGCGGTCGAGATCATCATCTGCTCGGCGATGTAGGCCTCAAAGCACCGTTCCCGGTCGACCTCGAGGGCGTCGTTGAGATACGTCGAGTCGCCGACCTCGCCGTCGATCGCGACCACGTCGCAGCGGCGGCGCATCAGCGCCGCGACTCCTTCGCCAAACGCTTTACGGGTTGGGACCTGATCGCCGCCGCCGTCATAGCTGGGCAGCGGCGCCGCCGGATCGAAGGCGAAGTGGTGCGGCTCACCGGCATCGGTGGGCGGCGACACCTCCACGTGCACCGGTCCGACGTCACCGAGCTCGCGGATCGCCCGCTCGGGATCCTGCAAGGGCTTGCCGTGCTTGCCCTCGACGTCGGCGGTCTCGCTGGCGCCGTAGCCCTTGACCGTGCGGGCGACGATCATCGTCGGACGACCGGTGGTCGCCACGGCCTGGTCGAACGCGCGGTCGATCTCCTCGACATCATGGCCGTCGATCTCGAGCGTGTTCCAGCCGTTGGCCTCGGCGCGCGAGGCGTAGGAGTCGAGGTTCCAGCCGTGCATCGTCTCTCCCCGCTGACCGAGCCGGTTGACGTCCACGACCGCCACCAGCTTGTCGAGCCGCTCTACGCCGGCGTGCTCAACCGCCTCCCAGATCGAGCCTTCGGCCATCTCGGAGTCACCGCACAGGCACCAGACGCGGTAGGGCAGGCGGTCCAGGTCGCGGCCGCAGAGCGCGAGCCCGGTCGCGATCGGGAGGCCCTGTCCCAGCGAGCCGGTCGCGACGTCGATCCACGGCAGCGCCGGTGTCGGGTGGCCCTGCAGACGCGATCCGAATTTCCTGAAGGTCAGCAGCTCGTCATCGGTGATCGCGCCGGCGGCGTGGAATATCGAATACACGAGCGGAGAGGCGTGGCCCTTGGAGAAGATCAGGTGATCGTTGTTGGGGTTGGCGGGGGCATTGAAGTCGTAGTGCAGGTGGTGGGCCATCAGGACCGCCATCAGGTCGGCGGCCGACATCGAGGACGTGGGATGACCTGAACCGGCAGCGGCCGCCGCGCGAATCGAGTCGATCCGCAGGCGCTGCGCGAGCTCGTGTAGTTGCGTGTTATTCATCGGACAGCCTTCGTTCGCGGACGGGTCTCGGTACCAGAGTGCTCCGAAAGACCGCGGGAGTAACGCGTCGCGGGGCTGACACCCCCCATCTGCCCGGGTCCGAAGGTGCTCGCCGGCGGCGCGGGAGGCGTACGCTGTAAAGAGTGACTGTGCTTGGTATGGCGCTGCTTGTGCTTGGAGCGGTGGTCGCCGTGGCCGAGGCCCACTACCCGACCCACGGAATCGCCGGCGGAGTCGGCGTCGCCCTGATGGCAGTCGGCGCGGTACTCGCGATCAGCGGGCTCGGGGCGGGCATCGTGCTCGGGTTGCTTACGGGCGGGACGCTCGCCGCAGTCGGAGCTGGGGCGCTGACGCTGTCGGTGAAGAAGGGCGTCGCCGCCAGGCACAGGCGCGTTCGGACCGGCGCCGAGGGCATCGTCGGTCACATCGGGGTCGTCCGCAACTGGACCGATGCGGGTGGCAGCGTCGCCCTCGATGGATCGCTCTGGCGAGCGCGGCCCTCATCGCTCCAGGAAGACGCGCTACACGCCGGCGATGAGGTCGTCGTCGAGCGGCTGAATGGGCTGACGCTGTGTGTCCGCAGAGCCGAGGAATGGGAGTTGCTGTGATCGCCGCGATCATCATCGTCGTCTGTGTGCTTCTGATCCTCGGGCTGGCCGCAGCGGCGAGCTCGGTCCGGGTGCTGCGCGAGTACGAGCGCGGCGTCACGTTCCGGCTCGGGCGGCTGGTGGAGCTCCGTGGCCCGGGCCTGGTGCTGCTGATCCCGTCGATCGACAGGCTCGTGAGGGTGAGCCTGCGGACGGTGACGCTGAGGGTCCCGCCACAGGAGATCATCACCCGTGACAATGTCCCGGCGCGCGTCACCGCGGTCGCCTACTACCGCGTGATTGACCCGAGCCGAGCGATCACCGAGGTCGAGGACTTCGAGGCGGCGACGCTTCAGATCGCGCAGACGACGCTGCGCTCGGTGCTCGGCGAGGCCGAGCTCGACTCGCTGCTGTCCGATCGCGAGCACCTCAATGAGTCGCTGCAGCAGGTGATCGACATGCAGACCGAGCCGTGGGGCATCAAGGTGACCATGGTCGAGATCCGCGACGTCGAGATCCCCGAGCGCATGCAGCACGCGATCGCGCGCCAGGCCGAGGCCGAGCGCGAGCGGCGCGCGAAGATCATCAACGCCGAGGGCGAATTCCAGGCGTCCGCGAGGTTGCGTGATGCGGCCGAGGTGATGGGCGACAACTCGGTAACGCTCCAGCTCCGCTACCTGCAGACGCTGCGCGAGATCGGTGGCAGCCAGAACTCGACGATCGTCTTCCCGATCCCGATCGACGTCGTCCGGCCGATGATGGACGCGCTCGGCGGCATGAAAGCGGCGAGCGCAAGCGCAGAACGTCTCGCCGAAGAGGCGCGGACCAAGGCCGAGGAGATCGAGGCGGGGGCCCATCCCGCGCTCGAGCCCGGCGACCAAGCGCACAACGGCGGTGCGAGCGATGCGCTAAAGGAGAACGGCAGCGCGTCCACGCCGGCGGCGGCGCCGACGTCCGCGCCAAGCGAGACGCCAGACACCGACTGAGGGTGCAGTGTGCGTGATGGGCTGGGGCAGGGGTGGGCAGGTTGCTGGGCCCCGACCGGATGCCGGCCGGTGGGCGTAGGTCGTTTTCGCCTCTGGCCGGGGGGTAATCGGACCATCGCCCCGGACCGTAGGTGAGAACCCTGCGCCTGGCATAGAAATCCGCCCACGGCTCCGAGCCGTAGGCGAGAAACCCACCGCCCAGCCCGGGAAACAACCCACGCCGGCTCACACAGCCCACTTCTGGCGGCGGCTCCCCTCCCAAGCCGAAAACCGCACCGCCGCCCGCCGGACGCAACAAGGACGACGACGGCGGCTAACCTCGCTGCCCGTATGGCAACCCGCTCCGACATCCGCAACATCGCGATCATCGCGCACGTCGACCACGGCAAGACGACGCTCGTCGACGCGCTGCTGTGGCAGTCGGGGGCCTTCCGCACCGGTCAGACGGTGGCCGAGCGGGTGCTCGATTCGATGGACCTCGAACGGGAGAAGGGGATCACGATCCTCGCCAAGAACACCGCGATCCGCTACGGCGGCGTCAAGCTCAACATCGTCGACACGCCCGGCCACGCGGACTTCGGGGGAGAAGTGGAGCGAGGTTTGACGATGGTCGATGGCGTGCTGCTGCTGGTCGACGCCAGCGAGGGCCCGCTGCCCCAGACCCGGTTCGTGTTGCGCAAAGCGCTCGAGAGCCAGCTGCCGGTGATCCTCGCGATCAACAAGGTCGACCGGCCGGACGCGCGGATCGAAGAGGTTCTCGACGAGGTCTACGAGCTGTTCATCGATCTGGATGCCGACGAGTCTCAGATCGAGTTCCCGATCGTCTACTGCAACGCACGCGCCGGCCAGGCCTCGCTTGACCCGGCCGAGCCCGGCACCGACCTGCGCCCGCTGCTCGACCTGTTGCTCGCGCACGTACCCGCACCCGAGTTCGATCCCGAGCACCCACTGCAGGCGCACGTCACCAACCTCGACGCCTCCCCGTACGTCGGCAGGCTCGCGATCTGCCGCGTGCGCCACGGGACGATCCGCCGCGGCGAGGCCACGGCCTGGTGCCGGACCGATGGGACGGTGGAGCGGGTCCGAATCTCGGAGCTGTACGTGACCGAGGCGCTGGACCGCGTCGAGGCCACCATGGCCTCCGCCGGCGAGATCATCTCGGTCGCGGGGATCCCGGAGATCACGATCGGGGACACGCTCGCCGATCCCGACGATCCGCGCCCGCTGCCGGTGATCACCGTCGACGAACCGTCCCTGTCGGTCACGATCGGGATCAACACCTCGCCGCTGGCGGGACGCGACGGGTCGGCGCTGACCGCCAGCCAGGTGAAGGCGCGACTCGACCGCGAGCTGGTCGGCAACGTCTCGCTACGGGTAGCCGAGACCGAGCGTCCCGAGGTGTGGGAGGTGCAGGGGCGAGGCGAGCTGGCGCTGGCGGTGCTCGTCGAGCTGATGCGGCGCGAGGGGTTCGAGCTCACGGTCGGCAAGCCGCAGGTCGTGACCAGGGAGATCGACGGCGTCACCCATGAGCCGGTGGAGCGGATGAGCGTCGATGCACCCGAGGAGTACGTCGGGGTGATCACGCAGCTGCTCGCGCTGCGCAAGGGACGTCTCGAGCAGATGGTCAACCACGGGACCGGGTGGGTGCGGATGGAGTACCTCGTACCGGCGCGCGGGCTGATCGGCTTCAGAACCGAGTTTTTGACCGAGACCCGCGGAACTGGCCTCGTACACCACGTGTTCGACCGCTGGGAGCCGTGGCACGGGGACCTCCGGACACGGCCAACCGGTTCGCTCGTCTCCGATCGGCGCGGGACCGTGGCCGCGTTCGCGCTGTTCAACCTCCAGGAGCGCGGCACCCTGTTCGTCGAACCGGGTGACGAGGTCTACGAGGGGATGATCGTCGGCGAGAACTCCCGTCAGGAGGATCTCGACGTCAACGCCTGCAAGGAGAAGCACCTGACCAACATGCGCTCCTCGACCGCCGACGAGCTCGTCCGGCTGGTGCCCAAGCGCGAGCTTTCACTCGACCAGGCGCTCGAGTTCCTGCGCGCCGACGAGTGCGTGGAGGTGACACCCGCCGCGGTCAGGCTGCGCAAGCTCGAGCTCGACAGGACGGCCCGCGTCAAGCTCGCGCGGGCGGTCAAGGCGGCGGCGGGCTAGGACCTCGACGAATAGCCGATGTGACCGAGCGGGCGTGAGATACTCACGCTGGATAAATCGCTCGGCAAGAGCTATAACGAACTAAGGGGTGGGACCGGATGTTGAGAGATGCTCGCGCGCTCGCCGCGGCCGTTGTCGCGGCCGGAGGGTGCACATTGATAGTCGGCGTAGCCAATGCGTCGGCGGCGACGACCCCGGGGTGGGAATGCATCCCGGCAACCGCCGGCCAAGCGGTGGTTTCAGGCGGGACGGGCACGACTCCCTCGTGCAGCGCGGCGACGACCCCGGTGCTCGCGCCGAGTTTCATTTCCAGCGGGGTCGGCGGCAAGCCGACGGTCGCGTTTTCGGGCGTCAACGTGCAGGTCGTGTCCGGCTCAGGCTCGACAGGCGGCACGGTCAACGGTGAGGGGAACCTGATCGTCGGTTACGCCGAGAACCCGAACGCGTATGTACAGACCGGCTCCAATGACCTGATCGTCGGGTCCGGAAACGGCTGGAAGGGCTACGGCGAGATCGTCGGCGGGTTCAAGAACCAGGTCACCAACAACTACGCGACCGCGGTCGGCGAAGGTAACGCGGCAACCGGTACCTACAGCCTGACCGCGGGCGAGGCCAACAAAGCGTCAGGCACCGCGTCGACGGTCATCGCCGGCGAGCACAACCAGGCCTCGGGCCAGTGGTCGGGCGTCGGCGGCGGCGAGTACAACCTCGCCTCGGACCCATTCGCCTCGATCACTGGCGGCTGCGATGGAGTTGCCGGAAGCGCCACCGCTCTGACCGGCGCATGTGGCAGCAGCGGATACGAATCGATCTCGGGCGGCGTCCTGAACCGGGCGCAGGGCCTCTTCTCCTCGGCCAGCGCCGGGCAGCAGAACCAGGCGAACGGCTACTCAACGGCGGTCAGCGGCGGAGACCACAACACGGCGGGGGCCAGCGATTCGGGCAACTTCGCCTCGGTCACCGGCGGCGGCGGCAACATTGCCGATGGCGACGAGAGCGCGATCGCGGGCGGTCAGTTCAACGAAACCATCGACGACGACTCGTTCGTCGTCGGGGGCTGCGACAACCTGGCTGGCACCGGTACCGCGCAGGCCGGGGACTGCGTCAACAGTGACAGCGGACTCGAGGACGGCCACGACGCAATCCTCGGAGGGTTGGATAACACCACGACCGGATTCGGCAGCTCGGTCTCGGGCGGCGAGAACAACGCGGCGACCGGTCAGACGAGCTCGATCCTGGGCGGCAACGGCGTTTCGGTGAGTGCGACCGACAAGACCGCTCCGACCGGCGTGATCGGCTCGGTGACCGGGTCGGTCGGCTTCACCCTGGGCGCGAACGCCTGCGGCGGCTTCACGGTGGGTGACGGAGCCCTGCAGTTGGGCGATGTCCCGCTGTTCGCATACACGACCACGCCGCCTAGCGGAGCTGTGCTGTTCACGCCGGGGGCGGTGACGACAGCCGGCCAGGCAAAGTTCACGGCCTGCAATGACTCGAGCTCGACGGTTACCTTCAGCGGCTCGATTCACCTCGTGGCGTTCCGCGGCTAGGCGATTGGATCAGTGGGGTCGGCGGTGCCTCGAGCATCGCCGACCTCTCACTTCGCCGCCCTAGCCGGCGGGCTTCTCGGCGTGGCCGCCGAACTCCTTGCGAAGCGCCGACTGAACGCGGTCGGAGAACTCGTTCAGTCCGCGCGACGAGAAGCGGGCATAGAGCGCGGTCGTCAGCACCGGCGCTGGGACGCCCTCCTCGATCGCGGCGACCGAAGTCCACCTGCCCTCGCCCGAGTCCGACACCCGGCCCGCGAACTCGGTCAGGTTGGGGGATGCGTACAGGGCCGCCGCCGCGAGATCGAGCAGCCACGACCCGACCACGCTGCCGCGCCGCCACACCTCCGCGACCTCGGTCGTGTCGATCTCGTACTGGTAGTACTGGGGCGTCTCGAGGGGGCTGGTTTCCGCGTCCTCGTCCTGCTGGTGCTTGCCGGCGTCCGCATGGCGGATGATGCTCAACCCCTCGGAGTAGGCCCCCATCAGTCCGTACTCGATTCCGTTGTGGACCATCTTCACGAAGTGGCCCGCGCCGTTGGGACCGCAGTGGTAGAAGCCCTGCTCAGAGTCGGCGGGTGGACCGTCGCGACCGGGCGTGCGCGGTACGTCGCCGACGCCGGGCGCGATCGACGCAAAGAGCGGCTTGAGCCGCTCGAACACGTCATCCTCGCCGCCGATCATCAGGCAGTAGCCGCGGTCCAGTCCCCAGACGCCGCCGCTCGTGCCGCAGTCGACGTGGTGGATGCGCTTCTCCCTCAGCTGGTGGGCGTGAAGGATGTCGTCGTGGTAGTGCGTGTTGCCGCCGTCGATGATCGTGTCCCCGGCCTCAAGCACCTCGGAGAGGCCGTGGATCGTCTTGTCCGTGATCTCGCCCGCGGGCACCATCACCCAGACCACGCGCGGCTTGTCGAGCTTGCCGACGAACTCCTGCAGCGAGTGAGCTCCGTCGACTCCCTCCGCCGCGAGCGCATCTACCGCGGCGTCGCTGACGTCGTAGCCGACGCAGCTGTGGCCGTCGCGCATCAGGCGCCGGACGATGTTGGCGCCCATCCGGCCGAGCCCGACCATTCCTAGTTGCATGGGTGTGTCAGTCGCCACAGTGCTCCTCTCTATCCGGCGCTCCGCATCGCCCGATAGCGGCGGATGAGCGCGTTGGTGGAACTGTCGTGCCCAAGGTCAGGCTCTGAGTCGGCCTCGAGCTCGGGAATGATCTGCTTGGCCAGGACCTTGCCGAGTTCGACGCCCCATTGGTCAAACGAATCGATGCCCCAGATCGTGCCCTGGGTGAAGACGCTGTGCTCGTAGAGCGCGACCAGGTTTCCGAGCACCCGCGGGGTCAGCTTCTCGGCGAGGATCACGTTCGTCGGGCGGTTGCCCGGCATCACTCGATGGGGGACGACGGCCTCCGGCGTACCCTCGGCCCGGACCTCTGCCTCGGTCTTGCCGAACGCGAGCGCCTGCGACTGCGCGAACACGTTTGACATCAGGATGTCGTGGTGGTCGCGCAGCGGGTTCAGGGCCTGCCCGAACCCGATCAGATCGACCGGGATCAGCTTCGTCCCCTGGTGGATCAGCTGGTAGAAGCTGTGCTGCCCGTTCGTCCCCGGCTCGCCCCAGAAGATCGCGCCCGTCTGGTAGTCGACCTGAACGCCTGAAAGCGTCACGTGTTTGCCGTTGGACTCCATCGTCAGCTGCTGGAGGTAGGCCGGGAATCGCTTCAGGTACTGCTCGTAGGGCATCACGCCGCAGGTCTGGGCATCGAAGAAGTCGCCGTACCAGACCGACAGCAGTCCCATCAGGACCGGCAGGTTCTGCTTGAACGGAGCCGTGCGCAGATGCTGATCGATCTCGTGGAACCCGGCCAGCATCTCGTTGAAACCGTCGGCGCCGATCGCGAGCATCGTCGAGAGTCCGATCGCGGAGTCCATCGAGTAACGGCCGCCGACCCAATCCCAGAAGCCGAACATGTTGTCGGTGTCAATGCCGAACTTCTTGACCTCGTCGGCATTGGTGGAGACCGCCACGAAGTGCTTGGCGATCGCGGCCTCATCGCCGAGCGCCGACAGCACCCAGTCCCGGGCCGAATGGGCGTTGGTCATCGTCTCCAGCGTCGTGAACGTCTTCGAGGAGATGATGAACAGGGTCTCGTCGGCGGCGAGATCACGGGTCGCCTCGACGAAGTCGGTCGAGTCGACGTTCGAGACGAAGCGGAACGTCATGTCGCGCCGGGAGTAGTGGCGCAGTGCCTCGTACGCCATCACCGGGCCGAGATCCGAGCCCCCGATCCCGATGTTGATCACGTTGCGGATCGCCTTCCCGGTGTGGCCCTTCCAAGCGCCGGAACGCACCCGCTCGGTGAACGCCGCCATCCGGTCGAGCACCTCGTGGACCTGCGCGACCACGTCGACGCCGTCCACGAACAGCGAGACCCCCTTGGGCATCCGCAGCGCCACGTGCAGCACCGAACGGTTCTCCGAGACGTTGATCCGATCACCGCGGAACATCACCTCGATCCGCTCGGCAAGCCCAGACTGCTCGGCGAGCGCGACCAGCAGATCGATGGTCTCGTCGGTGATCCGGTTCTTGGAATAGTCGAGGTACAGGCCCGCCGCCTCTGCCCCCAGCCGCTCGCCGCGACCCGGGTCCTCGGCGAACAGGTCACGGAGGTGAACGTCACGGATCTGCGCGTGATGGCGCTCGAGCGCGGTCCAGGCCGGACGCTCGCGCAGCGGCGTCGCGGTCGTCTCGGTGGTGCTCATCGGATCTCCTCGCGGTGTTCGGTCACGCGCGCAGCGCCGCGCACTGGTGCTCGATGTGGGTCATCAGGTCCTTCCACGCGGCGATAAAGCTGGTCGCGCCATCGGACTGCAGCTTCGCGGCGAGCGCGTCAACGTCGATCCCCGCGTCGGCGAACTCTGCCAAAACGGCCTGGCTGTCGCCGCCGTCGACCGGCATCGGCTTGCCCACATGGCCGTGATCGAAGAACGCCTTGAGTGTCGCGTCGGGGATCGTGTTGATCGTGAACGGTGCGCCGAGGGCGTGGATGTAGAGGGTGTCGGGCGCCTTGGGGTCCTTCGTGCTCGTGCTCGCCCACAGCAGCCGCTGAACGCGCGCGCCGCTGTTGGCCAGCCGCTGCCAGTCGTCGGAGTTCATCAGCTCGCGATACGCCTTGTAGGTCTTCATCCCGACGGCGACGGCGAGCCGGTCGCGCAGACGATCGGGCACCTGGTCGTTGACGGCCACGTCCCAGCGCGACATGAACACCGAGGCGACCGAGTGGACCGCCGGGTCGAGCCCGGCGTCGATCCGGCGCTGGACGCCGCGCATGTAAGCCTGCGCGGCCGCCAGGTACTGCTCGGCGGAGAACAGCAGCGTGACGTTGATCGGGACGCCGGCGGCGATCGACTCCTCGATCGCGGGCAGCCCCGCGGGCGTGCCCGGAATCTTGATGTACAGGTTCGGCGCGTCGGCGCGCTCGTGCAGCGCGATCGCGCTCTTGATCGTGCCGTCGGTGTCGTCGGCGAGCTCCGGCGAGACCTCGAGACTGACCCAGCCGTCGACCCCGTCCGTGCGCTCGTGGACCTCGGCGAACAGTCCGGCCGCGCGGCGCAGATCCTCGATCGCAAGCTCGAAGAAGAGATCCTCGTAGTCGGCGCCGTCCGTGCTCTTGGCGCTGATCGCGTCGTCGTACATGCCCGACGCGATCGCCTTGTCGAAGATCGACGGGTTCGACGTCAGTCCGGTGATCGAGTACTCGTCGATGTAGCGCTTGAGCTGCCCCGAGTCGAGCATCTCGCGGGTGATGTTGTCGAGCCACAGACTCTGGCCCTGCTGGTGAAGCTTCTCGGTCGCCTTCACGTCACTCTCCTTCTGTCCGAGCTCGGCGGAGCTGAACGTCCTGGTCGTATCCGTGCACGCAGTTCTATACCGACATCGTCGTCGATAGTGGTGGCGATGTGGGTTTGCCGTTCAGGATTCCGCCGCCGCGCCGGCCGCCGCCGGCTCGAGTCGGCCCGCGGCCGCCGCGTCTCGCCGCTCGAAGAACTCGGCTCCCTCGATGCTGACGCGCGGAAGGATCCGGTCGATCCAGTGTGGGAGGTACCAGTTGATCTTGCCCATCAGGATCATCAACGCCGGGACGAGCAGACAGCGCACGACGGTCGCATCGAGCAGCACGGCCACCGCGAGCCCGACGCCGAACTGCTGAACGGTCGGATTGCCGTTGAGGATGAAGCTGCCGAACACGAACACCATGATCGACGCTGCCGCGGTGATCACGCGGGCGCTCGTCACGAGCCCATGCACGACCGAGCTCTTGTTGTCCTCGCCCTCGTGCACGTGCTCCTCGATCTGGCTGACGAGAAACACCTCGTAGTCCATCGACAGCCCGAACAGGATCGCGAACATGAACAGCGGCACGTAGGACACGATCGGTACCGGATCACTGTGGCCGAGGACGCTGATTCCCCAGCCGGACTGGAAGATCGCGGTCAGCACGCCGTAGGAGGCCGCGATCGAGAGCAGGTTCATGAGCGCCGCCTGCGCCGGGACCACGACTGTCCGGAACGCGAGCGTCAAGAGCAGGAACGCCAGCACGATTACCACGGCGATCTGCAACGGCAGCTTGCTCGAGATCTTCGACGCGAGGTCGACGTACGCGGCGGTCTGCCCGCCGACGTAGGCCTTCATGTTGGTCCCCTTCTCGGCCTGCGGGATCGTCGTATCCCTGAGCTTCGTGACGAGGTTGGCGGTCGCGGTGTCCGACGGCGCCGTGGTGGCGATCGCGTTGAAGAACGCCGTCGTGCCGGCCTTGTCAAGCACGATCGGCGACACCCCGGCGACCCCCGACACGGCTTTGACGTCCTTCTGGAGTGTCGTCAGCCGGGAGTCCGATGTCGACTGGGCCGGCGAGCCCAACTTGACCGCGATCAGCAGCGGGCCGTTGACGCCCTGGCCGAAGTTATCGGTGATCTGGTCATACGCCTGGCGGGCTGTGGTCGAGGTCGAGAGCGCGCCGATGTCCTGCTGGCCGAGATTCAGCGACAGAAGCGGAATCATCAATGGGATCAAGATCGCCAGCGCGAGCAGCCCCGAGATCAACGGGTGCGAGGCGATCTCGTGCGCCCACTTCGCCCACAGGCCGCCCTCCGACGGGTGTGATTCCGGGTGGCGGTTGCGCACGCGGCCCGAGTTGATGTGCGTCCCGATGATCCCCAGCACCGCCGGCAGCAAGGTGAGCGCTCCGAGCACCGCCACGACGACCGCGATCGCGGCCATCAAGCCCATCGTCGTGACGAGCGGGATGCCGGCGACCGCCAGTGACGCGAGTGCGATCGTGACCGTCGCGCCGGCGAAGAAGACCGCGCCGCCCGAGGTCGCCGCCGCACGCGCGATCGACTCGTTGGTGTCGAGGCCGTCCTTGAGCCCGCGGAAATGACGGGTGATGATGAACAGGGCGTAGTCGATGCCGACCCCGAGGCCGATCATCGTCGCGAGCGTCGGCGCCACCGTCGGCACCGCGACGACGTGACCGAGGAGCCGGATGATCGAGAGCGTCGAGGCGAGCGCGAAGATCGCCGTGACGATCGGCAGTGCCATCGCCACCAACGTTCCGAACGTGAACGCGAGGATGAACATCGCGGCGATGATTCCGATCAGCTCGCTCGACTCCGTCGACGGGGTCGACACCTTCTGGCCGAGCTGGCCGCCGGTCTGGACCTCGAGCCCGGCCGACTTGAGCGGCGCCGAAGCCGCGTCGATGATGTTCTGCGCCTGCTGGGTCGTAAGCGTGCCCGGGTTGACCGACGTCGTCACCGAGATGTAGCCCGTCATCTGGTTCTTACTCAGTTGGGACGCGCCCTGCGAAGTGAGCGGGCTGACGGCCGATTCCACATTGGCCGCCTTCGCCACGTCCGACGTGGCCGTCTTGATCGCGTTGGCGTACTTGGAGTCGGTCAGCTTGCCGCTCTTGGTGTGGATGACGATCGGGCTGGAGCCGTAGGACTGCGTCGGGAACGGCCCAGCGAGCGTGTCGGTGGCGAGCTGGCTACCGGTCCCGGGCAGCGACAGGTTGTTGTTCGTGGTCTCCCCCGCCTGGTGCGACACCCCGACCAGCACGATCGCCACGACCACCCAGACTCCGAGCACGACGAAGCGACGCCGCACGCAAAAATGTGCCAGCCGATAGAGAACACCGGTCATTGCTGCTCAAGCCCCCCTAATGGCGCGTGGACACCCGGTCGCATCGTCCCTTGCGTATGCGCGCGTGTCAAGCAGGCGGCCCGCGGGCTTCATAGACCTCTAAGCTGGCCGCGCCGTGGATCGTGCCGCCGAAAATCTCGCGCATCCCGGCGGCGAGTCGCCGGCGAAGCCCGAGTCGAGCATCCGCTCGGCCAACATCGTGGTCGTGATGCCGGCGTGGAACGCCGCGCGCACGCTGGAGCAAACGGTTTCCGCGATCCCCACCGAGATCGTGAACGACATCATCTTGGTGGACGACAAGTCGACCGACCAGACGCTCGCGATCGCCCGGCGGCTGCCGATCTCCCTGATCTGGCACCCGCACAACGTCGGCTACGGGGGCAACCAGAAGACCTGTTACCTCCAGGCGCTCCAGCAGGGCGCCGACGTGGTCGTGATGCTGCATCCCGATGGGCAGTACGAGCCGTCGCTGATCCCGCGCATGGTGCAGCCGATCCTCGACGGCGAGGCGGACATGGTGCTCGGCTCACGCCTCGCCGAGCGCGGCGCGTGGCGCGCGGGCGGGATGCCGCTCTACAAATACCTCGCCAACCGAGGGCTGACCACGATCGAGAACTCCGTGCTCGGCACGCATCTGAGCGAGCTGCACACCGGATACCGCGCGTTCTCGCGCGAGCTCTTACTTACGGTGCCGTTCCTGCGCAACTCGATCGATTTCGTGTTCGATTCCGAGATGATCATG
The DNA here is from genome assembly GCA_963788005.1 of uncultured Solirubrobacterales bacterium. Lineage (GTDB taxonomy): Bacteria > Actinomycetota > Thermoleophilia > Solirubrobacterales > Solirubrobacteraceae > Palsa-465. The sequence continues at coordinate 110,826 of CAWBFH010000014.1, forward strand.
CAGGCGGTCCACTTCGGCTTCAGGATCGCCGAGGTGCCGGCGCGCACGCGATACTTCCCCGAGGCGTCGTCGGCCTCCCCGCGCCAGTCGGTCATCTACGGGATCAAGACGCTCCAGGCGGCCCTGCGGTTCGCGCTCCACCGGCGCGGGATCCTGCGCACCCGGAAGCTGATGCCGTAAGGGCCCGCGGATAAATCCGTGCGTGAGCCCGAAGCGGGCTACGCGGCGTAGTCGCAGATCGCGATCAGATCGAGCGCGTCACGCGGAGTGTCGGTGAGCCGGAAGTCGTCGGGGTCGATCTCGAGCGCCCCCGGTCGCGGCGTCGCCCGGTCCCGGCTGAGCCGCCAGTCGTAGAGCATCTGGCGCTGACGGCGCGGGATCAGCCGCCGCAGGCGCAACGGGTCGCGGGCGAGCAGCCGGTGCAGCTCGGCCCGCTCGGCACGCACGAGGGCGTCATAACGCGGCGAGCCCGCCAGCCCCTTGATCTCGACACGATCGCAGAACGGTCGGCACAGGGCCGCGAACTGGTCGGGGTCGTACTCGACGTAGTGGTAGGGGTCGATGATCTCGTCGGGCACGGCGAACGTGAGCCGGTTGGGCGTCACGAGCACCGCGCGACCCGGGCGCTCGAGCACCCGCGCGACCTCGGCCAACACAAGCTGGGGGTCGGGCACATGCTCGATCGCCTGGACCGACAGCACCGACGCGAAGGACCGCTCGCCGAACGGCAGCCGGCGCATGTCGGCGCAGACCGCCTCGCGCTCCTGATCGGCGAGCGCCTCCGGGTTGACGTCGACGCCGACGCTGACCCGCGGCGCGAGCTCGCGATAGGAATGTCCGACGCCGCAGCCGAGGTCCAGCACGCGCCCCGCGGGCAGCAGCGGCGCGCACAGCCGGTAGGCGGCCACGTGGCGCTGGAAGGTCGGGTTAAAGCCGCCGGCGGCGGTCGTCACCCGCTCGCCAGTGATCAACCGCGCCTCGCCTCGACATACACCGTCCCGCCGGCGCCGGCGACGATCTCGACCGCCGACAGCGCGGAGGCGACCGGCGCCAGCGCCACCGCGGCGGCCAGCACCGCGGCCCGTCGCGCGCCTGCGATCTCGCTGCCTCGCGCCCCGGTGCGCCGGATCGCGCTGTAGAGGTCGGGGCGCCCGGGGAGCATCCCGACCAGTCCGTAGAGCCAGCCGAACATGATCTGGCCACCGCGCCAGTGACTGCAGCGCTGCACCGTGAAGCCGCGCGCGCGGACGCCGTCGCGCAAGGCGCAGAGCGGCAGGTGGACGAGGTGGCGCGGCAGATCGAGATGAAACCAGCGTTCGCCGAACAGGCGCGACTGCCAGCTGGCGAGATTTGGGACGGCGATCGCGAGCACCCCTCCGGGGGCGAGTAGTTCGGCCGCGCGATCGAGCGCGCCGGCAGGGTCCCGCAGATGCTCGAGCGAGTGCCAGAAGACGACCGCCGCCCACTCGCCAGGGCGGTCATTGAAGTCGGTGATCTCGACGGCGAGCGCGTCCCCACCGGTCGCCGCGCGTTCGAGGCCGACGGCCTCCCGGCCGCGAGCACGGATCGCGCGCACGAGCGTCCCGTCGCCGGAGCCAACGTCGAGCAGCGGCCCGGGCGGCGCAATCCGGGATAGACGCGACGCGAGACGGGCACGGGAGATCGCGAGCAGGCGGTCACCGCCGCCCGAGAAGCGCCCCTCGTCCGGCCGGTACCAGCCGCCGTAGGCGCGCTCGAGCTCGTCCTCGTCGGGCCACGGGAAGGTGGTCGCGGCGCCGCAGGTCCGGCAGCGCGCAAGGCCGCCCGAACCCGGGGCGGCGGGCGCGCCGCACCACACGCATCGAACCGCGGTGGCGGGTGGGCGGCGGGTCACGCCGTTCACGAGCGACGACACTGCCGACAGCGTAGCCCCACCTGTCTCACCCGATCCGGCTGCGATGGCCCCCCGCGCGCGGCCCGCGGAACGGGCGCGCGGGAACCGCCAGGTCGATCGGCACGAGCGGCGGTGGGCGCCGCGCGCGCCGCGCCCGCAGCGCGGGTCCGAGCATCGAAACAGCGGCGGCCAGCCCGCGGAGGTGCACCGCCAGGCGCCGTTCGCGCGCCGCGTGCCACAGCCAGCCGGCTTGGCGGTAGGCGACCTGGGGCAGCCACCGCGGCGGAAACCAGATCGCCACCAGCACGACCGTGTTGCGCGCAACCAGCAGGTGGTGGCCCCCCGGTAGCTGGTGCGCCGATCCCTCGCCGGCGTGGCGCGCGACCACCGGCTCGTAGCGGCAGCGCCAGCCGGCAAGCCGCAGCCGCAGCGCGAGGTCGACGTCCTCGAGATAAGCGAAGTAACGCTCATCGAAGCCGCCCAGCGACTCGAGCGCGGACCGGCGATAAAGCGCCGCGCCCGCGCACGCACCGAACACCTCGCCGGGCGCGTCGAAACGGCCGTCGTCCCGGGTGAAGCGTCCGCGCTGCTCGCAGACGCCATCGCGGCGCAGGATGTCACCCGCGTCGTAGATCAGGCTCGGGTCCGACAGCGAGACCATCTTGCAGGCGACCGCCGCCGCGCCGGGGTCGCGATCGAGCGCGCCGGCCACGCGCGCGAGCCAGTCGGGGGCGAGCTCGACGTCGGCGTTGACCAGTGCGACGTACTCGCCCGACGACCGACCCAGGCCGACGTTCGCCGCGCGCGCGAAGCCGGTGTTGGCGCCCAGCGCCACCGTGACGACCTCGGGATGGGCGTCACGCAGGTACTCCAGCGAGCCGTCGTGCGAGCCGTTGTCGACCACGATCACCTCCGCGGGCGCGAGCTCCTGATCGCCGAGCGCCGCCAGGCAGGGGCCGAGCCAGTCGCGGCCGTTCCAGTTCGGGATCACGACCGAGACGGCGGCGGCGCTCACGCCTGCGGCTCCGGAATCGTGGATGATTTCCGGGTGACGCTCGTGCGCATCTCGGTGCTGGTGGTCGCGGTGGCGGCCTGCGCCTGGTTCGCCCTTGCCGTCGTCCAGTCGATCGACACCACGCGGGCGACGGCGATCGTCTCGTCCTCGGCGCCGATGACCGCGCGGCGCGCAGCCCACGCGCGCTCATTGCTCGACACCGCGCAGACACTGAACCCCGACCGTACGATCACGATGCTGCGCGGCGAGCTCGCGTCGGAGCTCAACCAGCCCGCGCGCGCGGTCGCGCTGCTGGAGTCGGTGACCGCAGCCGAACCACAGAACGCCGATGCCTGGGTGACGCTCGCGCGCGTGGCGCTGCACCACGACACGCCGGCGCTGGAGCGCGCGGTCACCCACCTCGGCGAGCTCGATCCGAGGATCCACTGAGCGCGCCCAGTCCGGGCGGCTACGGCGCCGGCAGCGGGTTGGCGGTGCGCGCTCACCCGGCCCACAGGGCGCTGCCGATCCGGTCCACCAAAGCGTCGTCGAACGAGTCGGCCCAGTTGGTGCTCCAGCGCACGCGGCTGGCGGCGGCGCGGGCCGCGTAGTCGCCGCTGAACGCCGCCGCGTCGCGCAATCCGGCCGCGATTGAATCGACGGACGGTCTCACCGCGTGCAGGTTGGCCGAGATCGCCGCCATCGCGTCGGCCGTCTTGTTCTCGAACGTGTTGGTCACGGTCACCATTCCGGCCGACGCCATCTCGATCGGGACGAGGCTCGGGTGGGGCGTGTACATCAGCGCCAGACCGACGTCGTGCTCGCGCAGCAGCTCGGCGTAGGCGCGCTGGTCCAGACGCGGCCGCAGGCGCAGCGCGTACCCGTCGCCGAGCGAGATCGAGCTCCCGCGGCCGACCGCCCCGACTCCGTTGAGCTCCCAGCCGTCGGCGAGCACGCCGTCCTGCAGCACCTCGGAGAGGGCCAGCACGCCGAGCTCGAACATGTTGCGCGCGGCGTGCGATTCTGGACGCGCGTAGAAGAGCAGCCGCCGGGTCGCCCGGGCCTCGAGCTCGCCCGCCGACGGCGCCGGCACAGGCGTGATCGCGTTCTGAAACGAGGCGGAGTTGCGGTCCCCGTCGGCGTGCCCGGCGGCGTACACGCCGATCCTATGGGCGCGGAAGTAGCCGCGCAGGAGCTCGCTCGAGAAGAGCGCGAAGTGATCGAGCCCGTACGACCCGGCGGCGAGCGCGGCGTACGAGCCCATCGCAAACGTGAACGGCTCGTACTCCTGGATCAGGTAGAGGAAGCGGCCGCCGCCGAGTGAGCGCAGGGCGTCGGAGGCGATGTGCGCCGTCCACCAGGTGCTGGCGATGAAGCCGTCCGTCGGGCTGATCTCGAGCGCGGCGGACTCGCGCCCGAAGGCGACCTCGAGCTCGGAGAACACGTCACCCAGCCCTTCGTACGCGGCCACGCGCCGGCGCCAATCACCCGCCAGCGGCCCGACGGGGTCGACGGTCACGATCCGTACCCGCCACCCCTGCTCGGCAAGCCGCCGGGCGAGGCTGAACTTGGCGATATAGCCGCCGAAGAAATGCTCGAGATCAATCGTGGGGATCAACAAATTGATCCGCCGCGGCGCGCGCTCGGAGACCGCCCAGCGCAGCGGCGCGACCTTGTCGGCGATCGCGGCCACGTCCGCGGGCAGCCCGCGCGCGCCGGGTTGCTGGATCAAGGTCGGCGGCGGCAGCGCATCGAGGCGCAGCCGCGCCCGGGGCCGGTCACGAGCGGTCAGATCGACGAGCCGGCGCCACGCGAGCGCGTGCAACAGCATCCATTCGGCGCCCAGCGTCTCGGGCGTTCCGAGCAGCTCGCGCGCGCCGCGCGCGCCGAGCGTCGCCAGCTGCGGCAGTGACCGCTCGGCGCCGAGGAAGCGCTCCAGCGTGCGGCGCTTGGCAGCGGGCGCGCGCCGGCCGCAACGGAGCAGCAGGACCGTCGCGAACTGCTGCAGGCGGCAGATGTCGACGAAGTAGTGAAGCCGCCACATGCGGACGCGGTCATGGAGCGCGCGCCGGTGCGTCAGGCGGTCACGCAGTGACGGCATCCGGTTCGCGGCGGCGTGCCCGAGTGACGCTTGACCGTGCTGCACGTAGTCGTATAACGGCCGTGGCACATAGGCGATCTCGCCGAGCGTCGCGGCCACAAGGCCAATCCAGTGGTCGTGGAAGTGGGCGAACTGGGCCGGTGGGAACGGGAGCGCGTAGTCGAGCAGCTCGCGGTGAAACAGGGACGCGGCGCCCGTCACCGCGTTGGCGACCAGCAGTGAGAGGAGGTCCTCGTGGTTGTTTGCGCGCCGGTCCCACCAGGTGTCCGAGAGCACCCGCCCGTCGCGCGCGACGACGCGCGCGTCGCTGTAGACCAGCTGCGCTTCGCCGAGCGCGCCGAGCAGCACCTCGAGCTTGTCGGGCCGCCAGGCGTCGTCCTGGTCGGCCAGCGCCACGTAGCAGGCGTCGGCGGGGACGAGCTCGAGCGCGCGCTCGAAGTTCCGATAAAAGCCGAGCCGCTGCGGCGAACGCGAGAGGACGAAGCGCGCGTCGCCCGCGATCGCACGCTCGATCGCCGCCAACGCCTCCGGCCCCGAGCAGTCGTCGCTGATCACGCACACCCAGCTGTCGTGCGTCTGGGCGCGGATCGAGTCCAGCTGACGCGCGAGCAACTCGGGCGGCGGATTGTGGGTGGCCATCGCGATCGCGACCCGCCGGTCGGCGGCGCCATCGGGCCAGCAGATCGGGAAGGGCGCGACGTGCGCGCGCGGCGCAAGCGTGGCGAGGGGGGCGTCGGCGTGCTCCCCTGACTCCAGCCGCGCGCGCAACGTCAGCTCGAGCGGTTCATCGAGCCGGCCGGGGCGCAGCGTCACAAACCCCCAGAAGCCGGTCCGATAGCCGTACAGATGGGGATCCTGCGCCGACTCGGGATCATCGCGCAGGCCGTCGGTGGTGAACGGATCGAGCGTCGGGTGCAGCGCCCGAAACGGGTCCAGGCGGGGCATCCCGTACGCGGCGACCGGCTGCAGCTCGTCGCCGACGGCGAACTCGAGCCCGGCGACTCTCGCCTCCGGGCAGTAGCACCAGCCGCAGATGAACACCGCCGTGCCGAGCCCGACCGCCACCTCCCCGGGGAGCTCGCACTCGAGCTGCACATGGAGGGACGGGCGCGCCACGGCGGCGAAGCGTAGAGCGTTGCGCCGGTCGGTTACGGTGGCAGCCGTGAGCGAGTTGCGCCAGCCGCCGAGCATCACCCCGAGGGAGTTCTGGGCTGCGCTGCGCGCCCGCCATCCGCCGGTGCGCCTGGCGCTGCGCGAGGACGCGCGCGTCACGGCGATCCACCGCGGCGAGCGCCACGTGTTCCGCTCGCGCGCGGACACCGCGATCCAGATCATCCGCCTGTGCGCGGTCAGCGACGCGTTCCTGGCCCAGGCGCTGTATCGCGTCAAGGCGCGGCTTCAGACCCGCGGGGTCCCGATCCTGCCGTTGATCGCCCACCGGCTGGCGATGGCGCTGGCGCAGGTCTCGATCGGCGATCCGGTCGTGATGGAGCCGGGCGTCTACATCGTCCACGGCCAGGTGGTCCTCGACGGCCTGGTCGAGATCCATTCAGGGGTCGTGATCAGTCCGTTCGTGACGATCGGCCTGCGGTCAGGCGACGTGCGCGGGCCCACCGTCGGTCCCGGCGTCAGCATCGGCACCGGAGCGAAGCTGATCGGGCCGGTCAGCGTCGGCGCTGGCGCGACGATCGGCGCCAACGCGGTCGTCGTCGGTGACGTCCCCGCCGGGGCGACGGTCGTCGGCGCTCCGGCCAGGCCGATCCCGCCGACCGCCGCTTCGGAGTGACGGACCGCGCGGCGACGGCTACGCTCCCAGATCGCTCAAGAGGAGTCAGCAGGCAATGTGGAACGGGAAAGAGGTGTCGGTCGTGCTGATGACCTACGCCGAGCGCGACTCGATCCGGGACGTGATCGAGCGCTTCTTCGCGACCGGCCTGGTCGACGAGGTGCTCGTGGTCGACAACAACGCGCAAGCCGGCACGGCCGAGGAGGTGGCGCGGACCAAGGCGCGGCTGGTGCGCGAGCCGCGCCAGGGTTATGGCCACGCGACCCGGCGAGGACTGCTCGAGGCGCGGGGCGAGCTGATCGTGCTCGCCGAGCCCGACGGGACGTTCCGGCCCGAGGACATCCACAAGCTGCTCGTCTACAGCTCGGAGTGCGACGTCGTGTTCGGTACCCGCACGACGCGCGAGCTGATCTGGGCCGAGGCCAACATGGAGAGCTTCCTGCGGTGGGGAAACTGGGCCGTCGCGAAGCTGATCGAGGTGCTCTACAACACCAGCCACCTGAGTGATGTCGGCTGCACGTATCGCCTGCTGCACGCGCCTACCGCGAAGGAGATCGCGTCCAAGATGACCGTCGGCGGCAGCCACGCGGGCGCGGAGATCATGTTGCTGGCGATCATCTCGGGAGCGCGGTTCGTCGAGGTCCCGGTCAACTATCTGCCGCGGGTGGGCGTCTCGGCCGTGACCGGTAGCCCGCTGAAGGCGGTCGCCGTCGGCCTGCGGATGATCGCGCTCACGTTGTCGATGCGGCGCTCGGCGCCACGCTCGCTCCGGCGCCCGGCCGCGCTCGCAGACGCCGCGGCATCGAACCACGACCGCGAACGTGAGCAGCTCCCACTTTGACGAGATCGCGACCGTCTACGACGAGTCGCTGCCCGCCCACGTCGTCGAGCACTACCTGCGCAAGCGGACCGCGTTCGTCAGCGCCACGTGTCCGCCGGGGCCGGCGCTCGATGTCGGCTGCGGGACCGGCGCGCTCGCGGAGCGGCTCGCCGCCGCCGGCTACGAGGTGACCGGCGTCGACCCCTCCGTTGGGATGCTCGAGGTCCTTCGCGGCCGGTGTCCCGCGGTGAACGCGGTCCAGGCCTCGGGCACCGAGCTCCCGTTCGACGATGACAGCTTTGAGCTGGTGCTGACGGTCGCGACGATGCACCACATCGCCACGCCCGGCGCGGTGCGCCGGACGCTCGCCGAGATGGTCCGCGTTTCGCGTCCCGGCGGGCGGATCGTGATCTGGGACCACAACCCGCGCAACCCGTACTGGAGCTCGCTGATGGGCCGCGTGCCCCAGGACACCGGCGAGGAGCGCCTGATCCCGGAGGACGAGATCGTCGACGGCCTGCAGCTTGCCGGAGCCTCACTGCTGGACGTCAGGCAGCTCGGGCTGGTGCCCGATTTCACGCCGCCGCCGCTGCTGGGCGCGGCCGCGACCGTCGAGCGCCTGGTCGAGCGCACGCCGTACCTGCGCGGCCTCGCGGCGCACAACGTGGTGCTCGCGACCAAGGCCTACGAGCGCTAGCGCGGCTGCAACTCGGCGACGATCAGCCCGTCTCGCGCGCGGGCAATCGGGTTGATCGTGAAGCGGCGATCGATCTGCTGGGCGAGCCACTCGAGCTCTTGATCGCCGCCGTCGATCGGGTGCGCCGCCGGATCGATGTTCGGGTGCGCGCGGAGACCCGCCAGGACGCGCAGCGTGCCCTCGTCGATCAGCAGGCGCTGCCCCGGGCGGAGCCGGGCGACCTCGGTCGTGAGCTTGTGCATCCAGAGCGACGCGACGAGGCTGTCATCGACCGGATCGCCGATGAACATCGAGTTCGTGCGATCTCCGCGCATCAGGATCTCGACGCCGAGGTCAGGATCGATCGGGAGCACGATCAGGGCCCGGTGGCCGGGCACGTAACGGTCGAGCAGCCGCACGGCGACGGGGGCGCGAGGATCGATCGGCGGCGGGTGCACGAGCCGGTGCAGGTCGGCGCTCAAGCCGCCGCCGGGATACGCGTGCGCGAGCGCCGACTGCGAGAAGTTGCCGCCGATCAGCGGCCACGCGGCGGAGATCATCAGGACCGTGACCGCGGCCGAGAAGGCGCCGGCGGCGCGCCGGACGGCGATCCCAGCCTCGGGGGCGCGGAGGATCAGCACCAGCCAGAGCACGGCGGCCATGACCAGCGGCAGCGAGACGTACACCAGTAGATAAGTGAGCGAGCGGTTGTCGGTGTAGCTCATCAGCGCGATCGTGTACGCCGTCGAGCCGGCGAGCGCGACCGTGACGACGGGCTCACGGCGCGCCACCGACGGCGCACGACGGGCCAACAGCACGAGCGCGGCGGCCGACGCGAACGCCGCGGCGTCGACGGCCAGACCCGGCGGCCAGCGCGGGAAACCGTAGGTGATCGCGCCGGCCTGTCCGCCGAGCAGGAACGAGTGGATGTAGGCCAGGTACTGCCCCCAGTCGGGAAGCTGGCCGGTGATCGCCAGCGTGATCAGCGCCAGCACGACGTGTGCCGTCACGCAGGCACCGACCGCGAACGCGGCCTGCCTGAGCAACCACGGTCGGCGCTGGCCGGGAGCGAGCAGCCAGGCCCGGATTGCGGCGGCGGCGGCGAACACCACGATCGAATACAGAAACGCCTCCAGCGCCCACACCGCGCTGACGCCGAGCGCGACGAAGGTCGCCGCCGCGAACGCCCGCCGCTGCGGCCAGCGGACAGCGCACGTCATCGACGCGACGATCAACAGCGGCAGCCCGAAGCGCAGCGATCCGGTCTCGGGCAGCGCGCCGACGTTGTACTGCCGCCCGTAGACGAGCACCAGCACGGCGACCACCAGCGCGGCCACCGCCAGCAGCGGGCCGGTGCGGGCGATCCGCAGGACGACGTACGCGAGGATGAACGAAAGCGCAGTCAGGAGTCCGTCGAGCAATCCGGCCGTGCCGTAGCCGATGTGGACGAGGTGAAACCACCCGTCGAGGAAGTAGATGAGGCCGACCCCGTACTGCGAGACCGGGACGTTGACCAGCAGCGCGCCGCCCCCGAGGAGCTGGTTTGCCGACCCGAGCAGGTAATTCTGCTGGTCGGCGATCACCCCCGGCGGGAAGTAGATGTTCGGCAGCGCCCCGGTGCTCGTGTAGACGATCACGTTCGGGATCGCGAACGCGAGGACGACGATCATCACGACATCGATCACGCGGCCGCCCCGGCGCCCGCCGGGGGTCCGCAGCCGCGGAGCGACGAGCAGCAACGCCACCCCGAGGAGCGCGCCGAGCAGCAGCGGTACGGCGTGCAGCGAAGTGCTCGCGGTGACGCAGAGCAGCGCCGCGAACACCAGCACGCTCGCGCACAGCCATGCGCTTCTGCTGATGGGCGCCAGCCGCACGAGCGCCGGCCACGGACCGCCGGCGGCGCTGCGCGCGAGCGTCGCGCCGGCCACCGCCGACCAGATCAGCGCCCCGACGAGGACGACCTTGAGCCCGTCTCCCCACGGAAGGCGGTGCGAGAGCCTGATCGCGATCAAGAGCAGGGCCAGGCTGGACACGATCAGGGCGGACAGGGTCCCGAGCGCGGCGCCGTTGCGCCCGGCCGCGATCGCATCCGCGAGCCGCGGGACGAGGATCACCGCCGTCGGCAGGATCACCGCGAACGTGACCAGATAGAGGAGCGATTTGCCGGTCTGATTCTGTTTGTTGACCAACCCGGGAGACGGGCCGAGGCCGGCGAGCTGTGGGTGCGCGAGCAGCACCACGATCGCCATCAGCGCGAGGAAGGCGGCCAGGGCGAGGGTGACCGTCAGCGCCACGGTCGAGCCGAAGGCGGCCCGGCGCTCGCTCAGGGGCGCGGGCGCAGGCGAGCCCGTGGGCCGGCCCGCGAGGCGTTCAGTCGCCACTGCCGTTGGCTCGCGCGTCGCTGTACACGGCCACGACCGTGCCGCCGATGCCCGGGAACCGCCGCTCGGTCGCCAGCCGGTAGCGGCCGCCGAACTGGCTGCGGACCGAACCGCTGCGGGCGGCCAGTTGGGCGATCGGCGTGTTGAACACGCTGGTGACGAGGAAGACGCGGTGGCCTGCCGCCGCCGCGACCGCCTGGTGGATCGCCTGGCTGAGCGGTACATCGCGGTCGAACACGGTGTACGGGTGACCGCGCTCGGCCGGCGAGTCGGCGCGGAAGACCGGCAGCCGGCCGCGGTACGCGGCGTCGAATCCGGTCAGTGGTCCGGGACTGAGCACACCGGTCGCATCGATCACGACGTCCCCCGGCCGTGCGTGGGACGTGACGTACGCGGCCGCCCCCTGGTAATCGGGACGCTCGAACGTGGTGCCCAGGGCCTTGATCGTGCCGATCGCGAGCGCGGCGATCGCCAGGCCGCTCGCGACCCACGAGAACCACCGGCGCGAGGCCGTCAGTAGCGCTGCATAGGTCAGCGCGAGGTAGGGCCAGGAGGCCGCGAGGTTGCGGGCGCTGAAGATGCTGTTGCTGACCGCGCTCTCGAACGCCGCGCCGACCGGCGTCGCGAGCGCCAGCGCCACGACGAGCAGCAGGCGCCGGTCGAGCGCCGTCAGCCTGGCCTTGACCGAGCCGTGCCAGCTGACGATCACGCCGACGACCGCGACCACGGCCGAGCAGCCGAGGGCGATCAGCGCGACTACGCCGGGAACGAGGGTCAGCGTCAGCGCCAGCGGATAGCCGAGCGCCCAGTGCTCGAGGTAGTAGCGCACGTAGAAGGGCGTGAACGGGGCCAGCGCCGAGAGGATGTTCAGGGTCGGCGACCGGTAGTCGTTGATCAGCCCCGGGAGCCACGGCACGACGCCCAGCGCCGCGATCACCGTCGCGATCACAAACGGCCGGCGGGCCGACGGCTGGCTCCACATCACCCACACGAACTGCACGGCGAGCACGAACACCGACGTGTAGTGCAGATAGAAGGCGGCGCACGCGCTGACCCCATAGAGCACCCACCAGCGAGTGCGTCCCGTGTCGAGCGCGAGCAGCACCCCCAGCGTCGACAGCAGCACGGCGAGCATCATCAATCCGTACGCCCGGGCTTCGGTCGAGTAGTAGACCATGAACGGGGCCAGGGTCGTGAGCGCCGCGGCGGCGAGCGCGCCACTGCGGCCGACGGTGCGCCGGCCGACCAGATAGACGACCGGGATCGTCGCGGTGCCGGCGATCAATGACGGCAGCCGCAGCAGCTCGGGGGAGTGACCGGCGCGCGAGGTCAGCCACATGAGCAGGAACGAGAGCGGCGGCGTGATCTCGGCGTGCGCGATCTTGCCCGAGCCGTACAGCAGCTGGAGGACCCCGTGCAGGCTGTGGGTGGCCGAGATCCAGTAGGTCGAGAGCTCGTCGGCGAACAGCGACTGGCGTGCGATCGGATAGCGGACGGCGAGCCCGATCACGGTCAGCCCGACCACGATCAGAGCCGGCGTCCGGAGCGACAGTCGGCCCCCGGCAGGAGGCGCTTGGACCCGCGCTGCCGGTGGCGACTCGGCGAGCTCGGGGGCAGTCATCGCGAGCGGACTGTACCGCGACGTGGGCCGCCCGCCGCCGGATCCAGGCGTCCGTTGATGCTTGATAGCCTCCGCCGCGTGAAGCTGTTCGGACGTAAGCTCGGCGGCGGCAGGGATCACGGCGCCTCGAACGGCGTAGCTGTGGCCGAGCCTGACGCCGGCCGATTTGCCGGCTCCGACGAGGAGCTGCTCGCCGAGATCGAGCGCCTGACCGAGCGCGAACGCGCCGGCGCAAGCGTCGAGATCGAGCGCGACCTGATCGGCCTGCGCAACCAGGCCGGCATGCGCCGGCTGCACGCGACACGCGATGGCGCCAGCTTTCCGGATCCGGCAGGCGTGCAACTGCCCGACGGTCCGCTGCCCGAGTTCTCGCCGCAGGAGCTGACGCCGGAGCTGATCCGGGCCGCGTTCCTGCGCGACGGCTGCCTGTTCGTTCGCGGCCTGATCCCGCGCGAGCGGGCGATCGAGTTTGCGCACCACATCGACCGCTCGTTCGCCGAGCGCGAGCACTACGACACCGGGCAGCCTCACGACGCGGCGTTCTATGACGAGTTCAAGCCCGTCGACCACGTCGGCGAGGACCTCGGCCGCCCCTGGATCAAGGAGGGCGGCGGCGTGCTCGCCGTCGACTCGCCGCTGCTCAACTTCGAGATGACGGAGATACTCGGCGACGCGAGGATGCCCGAGTTGGTCCACGGCTACCTCGGCGAGCCGGTCTTGACGACCGCCCACAAGACCACGCTGCGCAAGGCCGAGCCGTCGGTCCCGGGCGGCTGGCACCAGGACGGGCGGTTCATGGGCGAAGTGCGCTCGCTGAACCTGTGGCTGGCGCTGTCGCGCTGCGGCGATGTGGCGCCCGGGCTCGACATCGTGCCGCGGCGGTTTGACGACTTCGTCACCACCCAGACCGACGAGGCGCTGCTGGACTACATGATCTCGCAGCGGATGGCCGAGGAAGCGGCCGGCGAGACGCCGATCATGCGGCCGATCTTCGAGCCGGGAGACGCGCTCCTGTTCGACGACATGTTCCTGCACAAGACCGGGTCTGACCCCACCATGCCGGAGCCGAGGTTCGCGCTCGAAAACTGGTTTTTCGGAGCCTCCGGGTTTCCCGACGGCTACGCCCCGATCGCGGTCTAGGGTCGGCAGACGGGCCTCCGGCTCGAGATGGGGCGCAGCGATTCGCGATCGCACGACATGATCGAGCCGTCCGACGGCACGCGCGAGCTCGTGCTCGAACCGTGGGATTCCCCCGATCACCTGATGGCGCCATGGTTTGAGAAGGCGCGCCGGGCGCGGCGCGAGCACTACGCGTCGCGGCGCCCGCGCAAACGACCGCCGAAGCGGGCGCTGATCACGATGGTCCACAACGAGCCCGTCTTCCTGCCGATCTGGCTGGGCTACTACTCGCGCTTCTTTGACCCGCGCGACATCTATGTGCTCGACAACGAGACGACCGACGGCTCGACCGCGCGCGACGGGTTCGTGCGGATCCCGGTGGCTCAGGATCGCGTCAACCACACCTGGATGGTGCGCACGATCGAGGAGCTGCAACACGAGCTGCTCGGCCGCTACGACGTGGTGCTCGTCACCGACGTCGACGAGATCATCGCGCCGACGCCGGCGCTCGGCTCGCTCGGGAAGTATCTGGATCGCTTTGACGAGGAGTGGGTCAACTGTCTCGGCTACGAGCTGCTGCACCTCAGAGAGTCCGAGCCGCCGCTGGCGCTGGACCGGCCGATCCTGCACCAGCGCCGCTGTTGGTACTTCAACGGCGCCTACGACAAGGCCGCGCTGGCGACCGTCCCGATGGAGTGGCGCCCGGGCTTCCACGGCCGGACGGACTTCAACTTCAACCCCGACCCCGACCTGCGCCTGATCCACCTGCACCGGATGGACTTCGACATCTGCCGCGAGCGTCACCGCACGCGCAGCCAGCGGCTGTGGGCGCCGGCGGACGCCCGCGAGGGGTGGGCGACGCACAACCAGATCGCCGACGGCGAGGCGTTCGAGAAGTGGTTCTATGAGGACAGCGGCTTCGAGGGTTTCGAGATGCGCCGCGAGGACATCCAGCCGATATGGCGCGACGTGGTCTAGGTGGTCTCGGCGCCGAGGTGAGCGCGCGCGTACGCCGCGTGCGCGACCTCGTTCTGTTGCCCGCGGCGACGTCGGGCGCTGATCAGTGGCAGCGCGTGACGCTCAACGCGGCCGTGCGCGCGCATCTGATGTCGCTGGACCCTGGCCGGCGCGACGCGGCCGAGATCAGCGGCGACTCGCGCGCGGGGCTCGGATGGAAGAGCTTCACCAGCCTCAACTTTCCCGACTTCGACCTGTGCGCCGACCTCGACCGGTCGGTCCGCGGCCGCTTCGACGTCGTCGTCTGCGAGCAGGTGATCGAGCACGTGCTGGACCCGTGCGCGGCAGCGCGCAACCTGCGAGGCCTGTGCCGCCCCGGCGGCCATGTGGTCGTCTCGACGCCGTTTCTGATCCGCATCCACGAGCTGCCGATGTACGCGATGAACGATTACTGGCGCTTCACCCCGCACGGACTGCGACGGCTGCTCGACCAAGCCGGCCTGAGCGTCGACGCCGTCGACGCGTGGGGCAACCGCAGATGCATCGCCGGCAACCTCGACCGCTGGCCCGCCTACCGGCGCTGGCACTCGCTGCGCAACGAGGTCGATATCCCCGTTCAGGTGTGGGCGTTCGCTCACAACCCCGCCTAGGGCCTCCGAGCGCTGCGCGGTGGCTAGGTGCCGCCCTAGCTAAACGCCGCTTTGCAGGTCCCCGTAGACGCTGCGCTCGATCCCCGCCCAGATCGGATTGCGCTCGTACAGGGCGGCGATCTGCGCGGGTGAGAAGTACGCGCCGCGCTGGCGGTCATAGCTGCCGACGTTGACTGCGCCCACCGAGGTGACGCTCGCACGTGCGGCGCTGTCGAGCTCGCCGAGCTCGTCGAGCAGGGCGAGCACGTCCTGTTCGAGGCTCTCGGCGCGCAACCAGCGGTCGATCCCGGTGGCCCCGCGGTTGGTCATCCACGCGAGGAGGTCATCGGGATCGGTGCTGGCGACGATCTCGTCGGCAGTCTGCAGCGGCTGGGGCCGGTAGTCGGGAAACACGCCGTGGGCCGCCTGATGGTGGGCCGCGCTGACCGCCCACGCCGGGAGGCGGCGGATGTTCATCGCCAGCAACTTGCCCGCGACCTCCGCCTCACGGCCGAAGAACGGCATGTGCTTGTCATTTGACTCCAGCGGATCGGCGAACTGGACCAATCCCGCGACGCCGGTCAGCATCTGGTAGGTGGCATCCCCTCCCGTCTTGGGGAGGTGCGCCCACGCGAACCGTTGCCCGATTATCACCCGCCGGGACGCTATCGGAGCCGTGCCCGGCGGATCTGTAGCGGATCTCTAGACTGCGCCCGCCGTGACGAGCCCGCCCCCAGAGTTTGATCCGCGATGACGAGCCAGCCCCCGGAGTTCGACCCCTACCTCAACGACCCCGACGGCTGGGGCGTCTCGCTGGCGCAGATGACCGAGCTGCTCGCGCCGTGCCTCGACGCTGCGGGGGTGCGCTCAGTGGCCGAGGTGGGCGCCTTCGCGGGTGACCTGACGCGCGTGCTCGTGAGCTGGGCGGCGGGAGCCGGCGCGCGCGTGAGCGCGATCGACCCGGCGCCCCAGGAGGGCCTGGTGACGCTCGCCGACGAGCATCCCGAGCTCGAGCTGATCCGCGAGACGAGCCTCGCCGCGCTCCCGACGATCGAGCTTCCGGACGCGATCGTGATCGACGGCGACCACAACTACTACACGGTCAGCGAGGAGCTGCGGCTGATCGGCGAGCGCGCGCCCGGCTCGGAGCTGCCGCTGCTGCTGTTTCATGACGTGCGCTGGCCGCACGGGCGCCGCGACGACTACTTCGACGTCGCGCAGATCCCCGACGAGAGCCGCCATCCAGTCGCGGGCAAGGGCCGCGGGGGACTGTATCCCGGGGATCCGGGCCTGCGCCCGGGCGGGCTTCCATACCCGCGCTCGGCAGCGCGCGAGGGCGGACCGCGCAACGGGGTGCTGACCGCGGTCGAGGACTTCGTCGCCACCCGCGACGGCGTCCGCCTCGCGGTCGTGCCGGCGTTCTTCGGTTTCGGGGTCGCGTGGCACACCGCCAAGCCGTGGGCCGCCGATGTGGCGCGGATCCTCGATCCGTTCGATCAGCACCCGATGCTCGAACGGCTCGAGGCAAACCGCGTCCGGCATCTCGCGCGCGGGCACGTGTGGCGGTATGAGCTGTGGCAGGCCAACGAGCGGATCGCGCGCCAGGAAGAGGTCCTCCGTCGGCTGCTGGATTCGAGCGCGTTCTCGGTCGCTGAACGGCTCTCGCGGCTGCGGGCGTCTGCGGGCGTCGCGACGGAGCAGTCGATCGTCTCCAAGGACGAGATCCGCCGGGCGCTCGAACGCGACGACTAGCGCCTAGTTGCCGTTGCTGTGCTCGGACCCGGCGCCGCCGTTGCGCCGCTGGGCAGCCTCGCGCCGTAGGCGGTTGATCGTCCGCAGGGGTGCCGTTACGCGCCACGACGGGCTGCTCGTCTTCTCGGCGAGCGCGCGCTCGAGCTCGAGCACGCGCGCATCGAGCGTCAGCGCCTTGGAGAACGCGATCGAGCGGGCGGCCTCGCGCCGCGCCTCTGCGCGCCGGGCGCGGACCTTCCAGACCGCGTCATCGTCGGTGTCCTCGTCGAGCGTCCCGGTCCACTTCTCGGCCATCCGGATGTGGGCTTCGACCCAGACGTCGAGATCGGCCACGAGCTCGAGCGAACGGTGGTGCACGAGCCGGATGTCGGCGACGATCAGCTTGCGGCCGGTGGCCGTCACCTGGAGGCTGAAATCGAGGTCGAAGCCGTGGCCGAGCAGGCGGTCCTCGTCAAAGCGCAGGTTGCGCACCACCCACGGCGAGAGCACCAGCAGCTGGCCGTCGAGCGCCTCGACCTCGGCCGGCGGCGGCTCGCACTGCGTCCACGAGAGGGCCGGCAGCTCGCCACCCCCGTGCTCGCCGTACTGGTGGACGGCGGGCGCGGAGACGACGCGACCCTCCCACCAGGCGATGCTGGTGACGCCGGTCGCGCCGGTCGCGCCGACGATGCCCACGTCCGGATTGCTGAGCGCGGTGCGGATCTTGGCGCAGAACTCCGGATCGATGATCTCGGTCTGCGGGTGGACCAGCGCCAGCGCCTCGAGGTCGTTGCAGCGGGCGGCGGCGTCGAGCACGAGGTTGTAGGTCCGCCCGACCGACTCGACGGGAGCGAATGCGAACAGCTCCGAGTCCGGTTCGGCGACTTGGCGGATGCCCGGCTCGCCGTACTTGCGGAACACATCCGCGTTGTTGATCGCGCAGCCGAAGGCGATCACGATGTCTCGGCGGTGGCGACCCCTTCGCCGATGCTGGGGGTGCTGACCTGCACCGGGGGCGGTGCGCTCGGTCGGCGCAGCAGGCGCAGCGGCGCCGTCAATCGCCAGGAGATGCTCGAGGTGGTCACGTCGAGGGCGCGCTCGAGCTCGCGTACCCTCGCCACCGATTCGATCCCGTTCATGTACGCGATCACGTAGGCGGCGTCGGTATCGGCCTCGGCGCGACGCGCGCGTTGGCGCCAGGTGCCGGCGCCGGTGCCGATCCCCATCTGACCGTCCCATTTGTCGGCGACCTTCATGTGCGCGTCGATCCACTGCTCAGGATCGGGCACCATCTCGAGCTGGCGGTGGTGGATCGCCCTGAACCCCGCGGTCAGGACCTTGCGCCCGGCGGCGCGGACCTGGAGGCAGAGGTCGAGGTCGTAGCCGTGGAACTGCCCGAGTGACTCGTCGAAGCGGATGTTGCGCACGACCCACGGTGAGAGCACGAGCACGAAGCCGTCGAGCGTCTCGACCTCGCCCACGCGGGCATACGCGGGAGCCTCGCTCCACGCCCACGAAAACGAGGCGAGGTCCCCGCCGCCGTGCTCCTCGTAGCGGTTGATGAACGAGGCGCATGTGACCGACGCCTCCCACCATGCGATGCTGCGCACTCCAACCGCGCCGACGCACCCGACCAGGCCAACATCGGGGTCCTCGAGCGCGCCACGGGCCACCTGGCAGAAATCGCTGTCGACGATCTCGGCGTCCTGGTGGACGAGTACCAGCGCATCGAGGTCCTCGCGCGCCGCAAACTGCTCCAGCAAAACGTTGTAGGAGGCGAAGATCGACCCCACTGACGGCATCGCGACGATCTCAGAGCCGGGCTCGGCGGCGCGCTCGATCCCCGGCCTCGCGCACCTCCGGTAAACCTCGGGCTTCGTGATCGAAGAGGCGAATGCGATCATCTAGGCGCGCCTCGGCTGCATCGAGGCCCAGAGTCTAATGCCCCTGCGCAGCCCGACAATCGAAGGCGAACTCGCCGACATCGTGCCGACCGACCGCGGCGCGACGCCCCATGGACCGGTCGTGATCGAGGCCCGGGGCGTCGAGAAGACGTTCCGGATTCCCGACCAGAAGATGGACACGATCAAGGAGCGCGCCACCCATCCGCTGACGCGAATCCAGTACCGCGAGCTCCATGCGCTGCGCGGGATCTCGTTCGAGGTCCACAAGGGCGAGTTCTTCGCGATCGTCGGGCGCAACGGGTCCGGCAAGAGCAGCCTGCTGAAGATCATGGCCTCGATCTACCGGGCCGACGCGGGGACGGTCCGAATGGCGGGGCGGGTGGCGCCGTTCATCGAGCTCGGGGTCGGCTTCAATCCCGAGCTCACGGCGCGCGAGAACGGCATCCTCAACGGCGTCCTGATGGGCCTGAGCCGGCGCGAGGCCCGCCGACGGCTGGCCCAGGTGATCGAGTTCGCCGAGCTCGAGGAGTTCGCGGATCTCAAGCTCAAGAACTACTCGTCCGGGATGATGGTCCGGTTCGCGTTCGCGATCATGGTCCAGGCCGACGCCGACATCATGTTGATCGACGAGGTGCTGGCGGTCGGCGATGCCGCCTTCGCCCAGAAGTGCCTCGACGTGTTCCACGAGAAGCGCGCGGCCGGCAAGACGCTGGTGCTCGTGACCCACGACATGGGGACCGTTCAGTCGCTGTGTCACCGGGCGGCGGTGCTGCACGACGGCAAGCTCGACTACATCGGCGAGCCCGAGGACGCCGCGATGCGCTACTACCGGATCAACTTCGCGGAGTCCACCGACGCCCCGCTGGTGCCCGGCGGGCTTGCGCCGGTGATCGATCTCAACGTGCGCGTGGCCGAGGCGACGTTGCGCGACGAGCGCGGCAAGGCGATCGCCAACGTCGAGCAGGCCAATCCGATCGAGGTCGACATCGTCGTCGAGGCCGCCCGGGACCTCGCCGGCCCGATCTTCGTGTTCCACGTGATCAACGAGCAGGGCGTGGTCGTGTTCGCGTTCACGCGCACGCTCGAGCGCAGGGTCAACCAAGGCCAGCGCGTGCGGCTACGCGGGCGGCTCGAGAACAGGCTGGTCCCGGGTCGCTATTACCTCGACTGCTGGGTACGCCAGGACCAGCACGAGACGATCATGGCGCTGCAGGCGCTGCGCATGCTGCGGTTCGTGGTCTACGGGACCGCGCCCCGTCACGGGGTCGTGACGCTCGACGCCGATCTCGAGCCGGAGCTCGAGCTCTGATGGCGGTCACCACCGAACCGGCGCTCGAGCTGCGCGACGTCCCGGGCCCGTCGGCGCTCGGCGGTAGCCGGCGGCGCGCCTTCGAGCTGCTGCTCGAGATCGCGATCAACGACTTCAAGAAGACGTACTTCGGAACCGCGCTCGGCTACCTGTGGTCGGTCGCGCGGCCGCTGATGATGTTCGCGGTCCTGCTGGCGGTGTTCACGCACGTGTTCCACTTCGCCTCCAAGGTGCCCCACTACCCCGTCTTCCTGCTGTTCAACGTGGTGGTGTTCGGCTTCTTCCAGGAGGCCACGATCCTGGCGGTCGGCTCGATCGTCGGACACGAGTCGATCGTCCGCAAGACGCAGTTCCCGCGGCTGGTGATCCCGCTCGCGGTCGTCTGCACGACGCTCTTTAACCTGGTGCTCAACCTGATCGTCGCGTTCGCGCTGTTCATCATCGTGTTCGGGATCACGCCGCTGGCCACGTGGGTGCTGCTGATCCCCGTGCTGGCCGCGCTGTTCGTGTTCACGACCGCCGTGTCGATGATCGTCTCGGCGCTCTACCCCCGGTACCGCGACGTGTCGATCATCTGGAGCGTGTTCGGGATGGCGCTGTTCTACGCGACCCCGGTCCTGTACCCGATCTACGTCGTCTCGCACCACCTGCGCGATGTGATCGCGATGAACCCGCTGACCCCGATCTTCGACCTCGGGCAGCGGTGGGTGACCGAACCGTCGACGCCGCTGCCAGGCGCGGCGGCGATGGGCGGCCCGGTGCGGCTCGCGATTGCGATCGGCCTCTACGTGCTGGTCTGCGTGCTCGCGGTCTGGATCTTCCGCCGCGAGGCGCCGCGGATCGCCGAGGAGCTCTGATCGTCGGCCATCGCGATCAGCGCACCGCCGAGGATCATCGCGATCAACGTCACGGCCGGCATCTCCCAGTCCCAATCCAGCGGCGAATGGGCCACGTAGGTCGCGAACGCAGCCGCCGGACCGGCGGCGAGCGCCGGAGCCAGCCGGTGCGCGCGTCCGGCGATCACCGCCATCGCGCCTAAGAACAGCGCCAGCAGCGCGATCCCGACGATTCCGAGCTCGGCAAGCGTCTGCAGCGGGAGCGAGTGCGCATCCTGAGCGAAGGCGTTGATGTTGCGGTCACGCAGCCACCAGACAGCCCAACCGCCGGCGCCGACGCCCCGCAACGGCTCGGCATCGAAGGCCTTCAGCGCGACCCGCCAGTAGTCATAGCGGTTGCTCTGGAGCGTCCCCAGGCGCGCGGCGCCGCCGCTGAGCTTTCCCGTCGAGCCCTCCTTGGCGCCGACGACGATCGCCAGCGCGAGCCCGGCGGCGATCACGGCGACAGCGATCGCGGGGGCCCGCCGGGGCAGCGCGATCTGGCCGGTTGGGCCCCGCGCGGCCTCACGGAGCTGGAGCGCCGCGGCGGCCGCGGCCAGCAGCGCGATGACCGCGAACACGATCGCCCCTTCGAGCTCGCGCGTCGACAACGATCCGGACATCGAGGTGAAGCCGTGCATCGGCCCCGCCACCAGGCACGCCACCAGCCCTGCCACCAGCACGATCGCGATGCTGCGCAGTTGCTCGCGGCGGGGCGCGAGGATGAACAGCGTCACCAGGCCGGCCGCGCACGCGAACAGCGCTCCGCGCGAGAACGCGATGTAGAGCCCGACCGCGAGCGGCACCGCCGCAGCGGCCGCAGCAGCCCGCAGCAGGCGGGGCCGCGTGGAGCCCCCCGCAAGCGCGGCGCAGAGCACGAAGCCGAGCGCCGCCATCTCGCCCATCGCGTTCCAGTAGGTGAGCGGCTGCTCGAGCCGTCCCTGGGCGCTGATCGAGTGCGCGAAGTGCAGGACGCCGGGGATGAGGCGCTCCGACAGGCCGTAGCCGATCACGATCAGCGCTCCGGCCGCCATCGCCGGCTCGGCGAGCGAGCCGACGTCGCGCGGCCTGAGCAGGATCGCGGCAGCGAGCAGGACGCCCGTGTACAGAACCGCGATCTGACCGTAGCCGTAGGCGCTGCCGGCGATCGGCGCCCACGTGACCGACAGCAGCGTCCAGGCCGCAAAGCCGGCGAGCCCCCCGATCGCGAGCCAGGCGAGCCGGCCGCTCGGCAGGGGCCTTCGCTCGGCGAGGAGCCCAACGACGACCAGCAACCAGGCGCCGAGCCCCGCCCACGTGCGGGCTTCGGAGAAGTAGCCGCCGCTGAAGAACGAGAGCACCGCCGGACCCGCCAGCAACGCGAGCCGGGCCGCGCTTAGCGCCGCCGAGCGCATCGGCTCAGCGGTGCGGATCCCTCGCGGCGCGCTTGACCAGCCGCGTCGACGCCAGCGGCTGGCGCTCTCGAATCTCCCTCCGGGAGTCGCCGATCTGCGCCGCCCGGATCTCTCGCATCATCCCCCGTCTGAACGTCACGGCGTCAAAGCGCCGCGCATTTGCCACGCACTCGTCCGGATCGACCGTCACATCATCGAACCCGAGCACCGCCGCGGCGAGCTCATCCGGCCCGCCGGACCAGAAGCAGCCCGTCACGCCATCGATGACCGTCTCCAGGGCGCCGCCGCCGCGCTTGGCGATCACCGGCCTGCCCGCGGCCTGGCTTTCGACCGCCGCGATCCCGAACTCCTCGACCGAGGTGAGGACGAGCGCCCGTGCGCCCGCGAGCGCGCTCGCGACGTCACCGTCGGAGAGGCGCCCCGCGAACTGGATCGTCGGGGCCGCCTGACGCTTGAGCCGCCGATAGTCAGGCCCGTCACCGATCACCACGAGCGGGCGGCCGAGCCGGTTGAAGGCCTCGATCGCGACGTCGATCTGCTTGTGCGCCATCAGCTCCGACACCACCACGTAGTGCTCGCCGACCGCGCCCGGGGCGAAGCGTCCGGTGTCGACCGGCGGGTGGACGACGGCCGCCTCGCGTCCGAAGTACGTGCGGATCCGGGCCTGGGTGATCTGCGAGTTGGCGACGTAGCGGTCGGTGCGCTGAGCGGCGATCCAATCCCACTGGCGCCAGCGCCGGAAGGTCGCGCGCAAGAACGTCCGCGTCACCGGGTCGCGCAGCCGGGCGAGCGTCTGGTCACGGTCATTCCACGCGTAGCGGAACGGGTTGTGGCAATAGCTGACGTGGACCGTGTGCTCGTCGCACAGCACCGCGTGGGCCCACGCCGACGAGCTGGACACCACCAGGTCATAGCCCGAGAGGTCGAACGACTCGATCGCGGCCGGATACAGCGGCAGCAGCGCACGGAAGGTGCGCGTCGACGGTCGCAGGCGCTGCAGGAACGAGGTATGCACGGCGCGGCCCGAGAATCTGCCCTCGGTGCCGCGCTCGTCATAGACCGCGGTGAACAGATCAGCGGCCGGCAACATGTCACACAACGCCGAAAACACACGCTCGGCACCCCGGAGATCGAGCAGGAAGTCGTGCACCAGCGCGATGCGCGGCGCGGGGCCGAAAGATGTCACCCCAGTGGCCACCGCCTCAGTCTATGGGTCGCCGGACGACGACGTCCCGGTGGTGCAACCGCCACACGGTTAGCCTGCCGTGTCCGTGGCGGCACTGTTGTTTGTGAGCTATTCGGGCGCATTTGGTGGCGCCGAACGCGTCCTGCTCGATTGCGCAAGTGCCGTGAACGAGCCGTTGCTGGCGTGCCCCGCAGGGCCGCTTGCGGGCCACGCCCGCGCCGAGGGGATCGACGTGGTCGAGCTCCGCGGCCACCCGATCAATGTCCGGGCCAGCGTCCACGATCGCCTGCTGGCTCCCGCGCGGCTCGGGGCGCACGCGCGCGAGGTCTCCCTGCTGGCACGGGCGTTGGCGCCGGCCGCGGTCGTCGGCTGGGGGATGCGGTCGGCGATCGCGTGTCTGCGACTGCCCGAGCGGTTCCCGGTCGCGATCGCACACCACGACATGCTGCCCGGAGCGCTGGTCGCGGCGGCGGTCCGCCGGGCGGCGCGGCGGGCGACGGTCGTGATCGTGCCGTCGGGCGCGGTGGCGCTCGACCTCGACCCCCGCGGGCGGTTGACCGACCGTCTGCGCGTCGTCAACCCGGGCGTCGACCTCGAGCGGTTCGGTCGTGCGCACGTGCCCGCACAGCCGCCCGAGGTGCTCGTGCTCGGGGCGCTGGTCGCGTGGAAGCGCCCGGACCTGGCGCTCGAGGCGTGCGCGATCGCTCGCCGCACCGTCCCGGAGCTGCGCCTGCGGGTGGCGGGCGCGCCCTTGTTCGGCGACGAGGCCGTCCTCCGCGCCCTGCGCGAACGCTCACGGCGTCCCGATCTCGCGGGCGCCGTCGAGATCACCGGCGATGAGATCGACGCCGCGGCGGCGCTGGCGCGCGCGAGCTGCCTGCTGCACTGCGCGCCCGCGGAGCCGTTCGGCCTGGTGGTCGCCGAGGCGCTCGCCGCCGGGTGTCCGGCGGTCGTCCCGGCCGCCGGCGGACCGGCCGAGATCGTCGATCAGTCATGCGCGCGCACGTTTGCGCCCGGCGATGCCGACGCGGCGGCCCGGGCGCTGGTGGAGATCCTGACCGACCCGGAGCTACGGGCGAGCCTGGGCGCCGCCGGGCGGCGCCGCGCGCGGGCTCGCTTTGACCGGACTCGGTCGCGTGCGCTGTTCGCCGACGCGTTGGCGGTGCTCGAGCCGCCCGTTGTCGGGCCCGAGCGTCTCGCGCTCGTGACCGTGACGCGCAACTCCGAGCGCGATCTAGAGGCGCTGCTCGAGTCGGTCGCGCGCCATCTGCCGGGCGTGGCCGTGGTCGTCGTCGACAATGGCTCGAGCGATCGCACCGTCGAGATCGCGCGGCGCTGGCCCTCGGTGACGACCGTGCCACTCGAGGACAATCTCGGCTTCGCGGCCGGCCTGCAACCGCGGCCTGCGCTCGGTGCGGGCGCCTGTCACGGCGTTCGTCAATCCCGACGTCGAACTGCTCGACGACTCGCTGCTCGGGCTGGCGGCCGAGGTGTCGCGAGACAACAGTCCCGAGCGACTGCTCGCGCCGCTGGTCCTCAACGGCGACCTGACGCGACAGGACACGGTGCACCCGGCGCCGGCGGCGCCGGCGGACCTGATCCGGTCCCTGCTGGCGCCCGCGCTGGTCCCGCCGTCGGTCGGCGCGCCGTTGTGGCCGTGGCGATCGTCGGTTCCGCGCCCGGTCGGATGGGCGGTCGGCTGCGCGCTCGTCGGCAGGACCGAGACGCTGCGCCGACTGGGGCCGTTCGACGAGACGATCTTCCTCTACGGCGAGGACCTCGAGCTCGGCCTGCGCGCGGCGCAGGCGGGAGTTCAGACGTGGTTCTGGCCCGCGGCGCGCGTCGTGCACCACGGCGCCCACGCGGCGCGGGCCGAGTTCGGCGGCGAGCCCTTCGATCGGCTCGCCCGCGCTCGCCACGACGTGGTCGCGCGGAGGCTCGGGCGCCGGCGGGCGGCGATCGACGATCGAGCGCAGGCGGTCACGTTCGCCTCGCGGCTGGCGGCCAAACGCGTGCTCGGGCGCCCGGCCGAGCGCGAACGGCGGCAGCTGCGCGCGCTGCGGTCGCTGCGAGCGGGCGGCAGCCGAGAGTGAGCCGCTCGCGCGCGCTGCTCGCCGCGGCGGTCGCGGCCGCGGTGGCGGTGATCGCGATCGCCGCCGTGATCGCGGACGGTTCGGGGAGCTCGCCGACGACGACCGCGGCATCCCCGACCACTCGTGGTTCTGGCACGCCCACCGTGACCACCACGTCCACGTCCACGTCCACGCCGGCGCCGGAGACCAATCCGCCCGGGCGCCCGGCACCCGTTGGCGTGCAGTACGGCGTCAACGTCAACTACCTGTTCAACGGCAGTGACTTCACCGCCGGGCAGGTGGCAACGCAGCTGGGGGCGCTGCGGCGCACCGGCATCACGATCGCGCGCAGTGACGCATTCTGGGAGGCAAGCGAGCCGACGGCACCGGTCAACGGGATCCACCACTACGACTGGGCGTTCGACGACCGGGTCGCCGGGACGCTGGCCGCCTACGGCCTGCAGTGGCTGCCGATCCTGGACTACACGGCGCCGTGGGCTCAGTCGATCACGGGCCAGGACCACTCGCCGCCCAGCTCCGATGCCGCCTACGCGGCCTACGCGAGTGCATTCGCGGCCCGGTACGGCACGGGCGGCGCGTTCTGGCGCGCGCACCCGGGACTGCGCGCCGAGCCGGTGCAGGCGTACGAGATCTGGAACGAGCCCGACAACGCGGAGTTCTGGACGCCGCGCCCGAACGCCGGTCGGTACGCCGCGCTGTACGAGCAGGCCCGCGAGGCGATCGCTGCCCGCCGATCCGCGTGCCCGCGTGCTCGTCGGGGGCCTGAAGAGCCCCGCGACGTTCCTCCCGGCGATGCTCGCCGCCCAGCCCCAGTTGCGCGGCCACATCGACGGGATCGCGATCCACCCCTACGGCAGCCCGCTGGTCGTGCTGGCCAAGATCCGCGCCGCCCGCGCGGCGATCGCATCGCTGCGACTCGGGCCGGTACCGCTGTACGTGACCGAGTTCGGCTGGACGACGAGTCCACCAGCCGCGATCGGCTACGCGCCGGCGGCGAAACGGCCCAGCTATGTGGCCTCGACGGTCGCGGCGCTCGGACACCTGAACTGCGGCTTGGCGGCGGCGGTGCTCTACACGTGGGTGTCCCCCGGGCGCGACCCGAACGACAGCCAGGACTGGTACGGGATCAACGGGATCGACGGCGCCTCCACGCCCTCCGTGGCGGCGTTCGAGGCCGGCCTGCGGGCGGCACGGGGACCACGTGCGCAGATCCGGCTGTGCGCGCCATGATCGGGCGATTGCCGCGTTTGCGCGGCAGAATCGCCGTCGCCGCGGTTACCTGGCGCGCTTGGCGCAGCGGGTCGCCATCGACCCCTTGACCTTGCACTTCTCGAGCGCGAGCGCGGCGTGGCGGAACGCGCCGAGCGCCGGCTTGCTGAACACCGAGCCGGACGAGTTGAGCCCCTCGAGCCCCGCGAACGAGAAATCGGGCGCGTCGTGCTGTTCGAGGCCGATCCAGGTGTAGTAGTAGAAGCTGATCAGCCCGAGCTGCTTGCGGTCGGCGCCGAGCATCGGGAGCAGCGAGGCGATGTTGCGCGCCTGACCCTTCTGGGTCGTGTCCCAGTCGAACCTCGTCGGCGTGTTGCCCTTGGCCGAGGTCCAGCTCAGCTCGCTCGCGATCATCGGCTTCCGGTTGTCCTTGAATCGATCCATCGCGCGTCGCGTCAGCCGCATGTAGAGGATCACGTTCGCCGGCGTCCTCGTGAAGGCGTTGACCGACACGACGTCGAACAGGTGGCGCGCCCCGGCCTTGTAGATCTGACCGAGGGTCTTCCAGGCGGTGTTCGTGACCGCGCCGAGGACGACCTTGGCGCCGGGATCGGCGTGCTTGATCGCTTTGTGGGAGGCGCGCAAGAGGGACAGGTAGCCCTTCACGAACGGCTGGTGCCAGTAGTAGCTGAGCTGCTCCTCGTTCCAGATCTGCCAGCTGCGGATCGGCGTTCGCGGGAGCCCCGGATTCGCGTTCCAGAAGCTGCCGTGCGGTCCGTAGCGCTCGATCAACGCCGTCAGGTAATTGGCGTACGGCCCCGGCTGCTTGGGAAACGCGACACCGGCGGGATTCGGCACTCCGTCCCACGGTGGCGCATACAGCACGGTCGGCAGCACGCTGATCCCCCGCTTGGCGGCGAGCGCGACGATCTGATCGGTCTGCGAAAAGTCGACCGGCATCCCGTTGACGTCGGTGAACTGGCTCTGCTGGGAGGCCGGGACGTCGGACCAGTTCTGGTAGGGCTGCGCGAACGCCCAGTTGAAGGCGACGCGAACGCTCTGGACGCCGCTGCCGACCATGTCCCCGAACTGGCTGACGACGTTGAGAGTCGACGGCGGATCGAGCATTGGTCCGTCGACGTCAACGCCGACGAACCGCGCCGGAACCGGCAGCGAGGCGGCCTGCGCCGTGGTCTTCGTACGGGCGCCCGCCCCGGCCGCTCCCAGGGTTACGAGGGCGAGCGCCAAGGCGATCGCGATCAGTGCTGCGACGCCCGGCTTACGCACGCGCTCTTATTCGAATCAGTAGCCCGGAGGCGGTCAGGCCCAGGCCGACGCCGGCGAGCGCGAACAGGTTGATGCCGGTGAACGGGAGCGTCTTCTGGGAGTCCGTAGTTGCAGACGCGGTGGTCGCGGTCGGGGCCGCCGAGTCCGAGGTCGTGGGAGCCGGCGTCGTGGCTTGACCCGAGGACGTCGGGCTGCCCGGCGCGGCCGAGGCCGGAGTCGAGGTCGCGGGCGCCGATGTGGTGGTCGGCGAAGACGCAGGCGTCGAGGTGGCCGGCTGCGTCTGCGAGCCGGTTGTCGTCCCGGCCAGCGGGTCGGTGTACTGCTGGTCCCCCGCCGACCCGCCGCCACCTTGGGCAAGCGCGGCCGCGGGCGCGCAGAGCAGACCGAGCACGCAGAAGCATGCGATTAGGTAACGCCGTCGCATCGGCTGCGAGTATGGCAAGCCCCCGGCCGACGCGACGCAGCGCTCGCATTTCGGCGCTGTGCCGACTGCGGCGCGGTCAGTTCGCAAACCCCCGCTTTGCAGGATTTTTCAGACGCGGTGGTTCGCCACCCCGCCGGCCTTTAACGGCACCGGGCGGCCGTTGGTCCCGGGGGGCCGCTGGGGACCCGAGCCACCGCGTCGCGAGTAACGCCAGCGCCGGCAGCGCGACGAGCGCGACCATCGCCAGAAACCAGACCTGCCCGGCGTCGGTGCCTTCGCCGAGTGAGTGGGCCAGTCCGGCGATCCATAGCAACGCCGTGAAGCGGTGCAGCTTGCGCCACCGGGCCGCGCCGATCAGCCGGCGCGCGTAGTAGGAGAGTCCGAGCACGATCAACCCCCACCCGGAGACGATCCCGAGCGTCGTCCAGAAGGTCTCATACGAGCTCGCGAACGGGACCGTGATGTCGGCAATCGACGGATGCAGGAAGCCGTCTCCCAGGAGGGTGACGCCATGCACGACGATCGCGACAATCGCCGTGACCGATAGCGCCTCGTGCGTGGCAAGCAAGTCGGCGCCGCGCTTTCTCAGCAGCTTGGTGCTGACCAGCAGCCCGGCCGAGACCGCCAGGCTCGCGGCCACGAGCGCGACGATCCCCGCGGCCCGGCTCGTGATCCAAAACAGGTGTGGCGCGGCGTTGGTGGACACTGGTCCGACGATCGCGGCGCCGCGCTAGAGCCGCGTAGGACGCGCGTAAGAGCTTCGTAGGAACGGGTGGCGCCCCCGCGCTCAGCGCGCGCGGCGCAAACCGGTCGCCGCCGGCACCGGGCTCTGAGACACGGGCGGCGGGGGATCCTGCGTGACCGGCGGCGGTGTGGTGGTCGTCGTCGGGCTCGCGTAGGTGACCGTGAACGAGGAACCGTTGGCGGACAGCGGTGAGACCGACGCCTGAGCGCTGAGGGCGCCGTCCCGGTTATCGACGAAGTGGTGAGCGCTGCTGGCAAGCGTGATCTCGGTCGTCCCCCAACGCGGATTGGAGATCGAGCCCGCATTGCCGGTCGTGCTGACCGCGCGGGCGGCGGTGAACGTGGCCGAGCCGAAGTTGGCCAGCGGCAGCACGCGGCAGAACGACGTCCCGCGGCACTCCGACGGTGCCTCGACGATCCAGTCGGCCGACGAGACGTCGAGCTTGGAGACGGTCACCGTCCGCGTAAACGACTTGTGGCGGGTCAGATCATGCAGCGAGACCGTCACCGTCCTTCCGATGACCTTGACCGCCGCGCTGATCGTGTCTCCGGGGTTGACCTTCATCCGGATCGTGTGTGACGGCGCTGGGACCAGCTCGTACCACACGCTGGCGACCGTCTTGCCGTGTGCGTTGCAGTCGGTCTCGCTGCCGATCTGCTCGAGCGCGTTGATCTTGCCACTGAAACCGCCGAGCCCGACCCAGGTCGACGAAAAGGTCCGCATGCCCGAAGCGCACGTCGCTTCCTGCAGCTTCCAGCGGCCGCTGACGTTCTTGAACTTGATGCCGGAGTGGTGGACCGCGTACCCGGCCCAGTTGGAGCTCTTGGCCGTGTTGGCCAGCGCGGCGGGCGCCGCACCCAGCGCGACCGCAGCGGCGGCGATCGCTGCGACGGCGAGTTTGATCGTTGCGGCGCTCATCATTTGCCCCTGGCGTCCGCGGCAGCCGCGATAGCTGCTGCACGCCCCTTGCAGTCATACATTGTGGAGCCCTCGCCGGACGTGCGCAGCGTCACTGAACGGCACGTCCTGGCGACGATCGAGAGCGCCTGCTCGCTGCCGGTCCGGGTGTCGCCGCGAGAGCGGAAATCCTGGGCACCATCGTTGATCACCCAACGCAGGCGCCCCTCGCGGACTTCCATCGCGATCCACGCGGCGCTGACCGTGCTCTCGCGTCCGGAGAAGCCGCCGAGGCCGGCAACGTTGGCGTCCGCGGACACGATGACCGCCGCGGCGGTGCTCTGGCTCGAAACGCCGATTGTGCCGCCGCCATGTGCCTTCGCGTAGGCGATCGCCGCGTTCAGGGTGGCGCTGTCGCCGCCGAACGCGCTCCCGCCAAGACCACCAAAGCCGCCCGGGCCGGCGCCGAAGCCCTGGCCACCGCCGAAACCCTGGCTACCGCCAAAGCCCTGGCCATCGCCGAACGGAAGCCGGAAGTGACGGGTGGTACCGCGGAGCGTCTGCGACGAGCGGTTGCCGAACAGGCCCGCGAGGCCGCCCGGGATCCGGCCGCCACCCTGGGAATTGCCCCCGTGCCGAAACGCGCGGCCACCTGGGAAGCTGCCGCCGCCCGGGAAGGCGCCCGCGGCGCCCGGGAAGCCACCCGGGAAGCCACCCGGGAAGCCGCCCCGGTGACCGAACCCGCCCGGACCGCCCGGACCGCCGAAGCCGCCGAACGAGCCCGCGTTCGCCGGGCCGCCGGCGGGGAACGTGCCGCTTGTGGGATGGCCGAGCGTCTGCGCGGCCCACGTCGCCGGCGCAGCGAGCAGCGCCGCGAGCGCGACCGCCAGCACCGCCGCCCGCACGCGGAGCGAGAGCTTCAGCGCCAGCGCGACCGCGCATGCGAGCGTGACCCCGATCACGAGCGGGC
Source organism: uncultured Solirubrobacterales bacterium (assembly GCA_963788005.1). Taxonomy (GTDB): domain Bacteria; phylum Actinomycetota; class Thermoleophilia; order Solirubrobacterales; family Solirubrobacteraceae; genus Palsa-465. The sequence continues at coordinate 141,807 of CAWBFH010000014.1, forward strand.
GCGCCCACGCGAGCGCGCCATCGAGCGTTCCGAGCACGGCGAGCTCGGTCACCGCGCCGGCGGCGAGTGCAAGCGGCGCCAAGATTCTGGCCTGGCGACCATCGGACAGCGCCAGTCCGACGCCCGCTCCGATCAGCGCCGCGGTGAACGGCGCCAGGAACGAGACGTAGTAGGGATGGAAGATCCCGTCCGCGAAGCTGAACACGATCGCGGTCGTCAGGAAGGCGCCGCCGATCGCGACCAGCCAGCCCGTGCGTGGGTCGCTGCGGCGCAGCCGGGACGCGACCAGCACCCCGGCGCCGGCCACGATCGCGAAGCCGAGCAACCACCCGGCCTGGTCACCGAGGCTCGACTGGAGCAGGCGGAATACGCCCGTCCCGCCGCCGAACAGCCCGCCGCCACCGCCGTTGAACGCCGCCGGGCCGCCGGCCTGTCCGGCGATCCGCCCGACGCCGTTGTAGGAGAAGATCAGAGACCAGATGCTGTTGTCCGCCGTGCCCGAGATCCAGGGCCGGTCGGCGGCGGGCGTCAGCGTGACGAACACCGGCCACGCGAGGCCGACGACTGCCAGCGCCGCGCCCCCGGCGGCGAGCTGGCCGAGCGCCTTGAGCCTGCCTCCGGATGACTCGCGCGCCACCCGATCCGGCAGCCGGATGACTCGAGCGCGGCCCGTACCAGCGAGGCCGGATGCCGAGCGGGCCGCAGGCTCGAGCGGATGCCGAGCGGGTGGCTGGCGCGAGGGCGCGCAGTACAGATACGCGGCGGCGATGCCCGGCACGATCATCAGCGCGACGCCCATCTTCGTCTCGAAGCCGAGCCCGACGCAGATCCCGCTCAGGACCAGCCACCGCGTGCGGCCGGTATCGAGCGCGCGCATCGCGAACCACAGCGCCGCAACGCAACAGAGGACGAGCAGCTCGTCGGGGTTGTTGTGGCGCGAGACGGCGACGACGATCGGCGTGGTCGCGAGCACGAGCCCGGCGACGAATCCGGCGGGACGGCCGAAGCGCCGGCGCGTCAGGTCGTAGATCAGGGCGGTCGCGGCGACTCCCATCAGCGCCTGCGGGATCAGAATGCTCAGCGGGTGAAACCCGAACACGCGCGCCGACAGCGCCTGCACCCAGAGCGCGAGCGGCGGCTTGTCAACGGTCATCAGCCCGGATTTGTCCATCGACGCGAACAGGAAGTCGTGCCAGCTGGTGCTCATCGAGCGCACGGCGGCCGAGTAGTAGGTGTTGGCCCAGCCGTTGATGCTGAGTCCCCAGAAATTGAGGACCGCCGCCACGCCGATCAGGGCCACCAGCTCCCCCCGTTCGCGGACGCGCTGGAGCGCCGGCTCAAACGAGCGCGGCGATCCGCGCCGCGGCCGCGCCCAGGCCCGGTAACTGGCGGAGTCAGAGCTCATCGACGTAAGCAGGATGCGAGATCCACATAAGAGGAGGCTGAGAAAGGGCTACGGCTGGTCCGGGGCGCGGTGGGCCTCGGCGTAGGCGCCCACCGCGGCCAGTGCACCGATCGCCGCCAGGGCGCCCGCGGCGATGACTGTGAGGATCGACATTGCTCAAACAGCATCCGGACGCGGCGCAAGCGCAGGCGAAGAGGTCCCTAAGCCCACCGTAGGAGCGCCGCGCCACGCCACCCAGTTGTCCAACGGGAACATATGTCCCGTTAAACAACTCGGTCGCCGCGGGCGCGCAATTCAGCGCCTGGGCGGGTAACCGGAACATATGGCCGGTCAGACGCCCAGGTCCGGCCGGGCAGCGGTCCTTCGAGCGGGCATTGCCGACGGTTGCGCGGTCTTAGAGTAGGGGTAAGACCCACTCTGAAGATCAGGAGTTCCGAAAATGTCCGCCAGCAACAGTTTTGACGCGCGCACGGAGTTTCGCGTCGGCGAGCGCACGTACGAGATCTTCCGCCTCGACGCGCTCCAGTCCCGCTACGACGTCGCGCGACTGCCGTTCTCACTCAAAGTCCTGCTCGAGAACCTGCTCCGAAACGAGGACGGCGATCTCGTCCGTAAGCAGGACGTGGAAGCGCTCGCGACCTGGAACGCTGCCGCCGAGCCGAGCGCGGAGATCGCATTCACGCCCGCGCGGGTGGTCATGCAGGACTTCACCGGCGTGCCGGCGATCGTCGATCTCGCCGCGATGCGCGACGCGATGCGCGCGCTCGGCGGAGACCCGAACAAGATCAACCCGCTCGTCCCGGCCGAGCTGGTGATCGATCACTCGGTCCAGGTGGACGTGTTCGGCTCGCCGAACGCGTTCCAGCGCAACGCCGAGCTCGAGTTCGAGCGCAACCAGGAGCGCTACGCGTTTCTGCGCTGGGGGCAGGGCGCGTTTGACAACTTCAAGGTCGTCCCGCCCGACACGGGGATCGTCCATCAGGTCAACCTCGAATATTTATCCCGAGTGGTGTTCGTGGACGACGGCGCGCAGCCGCCGCTGGCCTATCCGGACACGCTCGTCGGCACCGACTCGCACACGACGATGGTCAACGGTCTCGGCGTGCTCGGCTGGGGCGTCGGCGGGATCGAGGCCGAGGCAGCGATGCTCGGCCAGCCGATGTCGATGCTGATCCCGCAGGTGCTCGGCTTCAAGCTGGTCGGCGAGCTGCACGAGGGCGCGACCGCTACCGACCTCGTCCTGACCGTCACCGAGAAGCTGCGCGAGCGCGGCGTCGTGGGGAAGTTCGTCGAGTTCTACGGCGCCGGTCTGGCGCGACTGCCGCTGGCGGACCGGGCGACGATCGGCAACATGTCACCCGAGTTCGGCTCGACCTGTGCGATCTTCCCGATCGACGCCGAGACGATCCGCTACATGGAGTTCTCGGGGCGCCCGGCCGATCAGCTCGAACTGGTGGAGGCCTACGCGCGCGAGCAGGGTCTGTGGCACGACGAGGAGTCCGAGGAGCCGACCTTCTCGGACCAGATCGAGCTCGACCTCGCCGAGGTAGTGCCGAGCATCGCCGGCCCCAAGCGCCCCCAGGACCGCGTCTCGCTGACCGAGTCAAAGCCCGCCTTCCGGATGGCGCTGGACGGAATGCTGCCCGATGACGACGGCGACGAAGAGGATGAGTCGATCGCCGAGTCGTTCCCGGCCTCCGACCCGGTCTCGACGCACCTTCCCAACGGTGACGGTCACGGCCCGCACGGCGGCACCGGCGGCACCCAGGTGGCCGACCGCACCGTGGCGAGCACCCCGGTCACACTCGCGGACGGGACCGAGACCGAGCTCGACCATGGCCATGTGGTGATCGCGGCGATCACGAGCTGCACGAACACGTCGAACCCGTCGGTGATGCTCGGCGCCGGGATCCTCGCGCGCAACGCGGTCCACAAGGGGCTCACGGTCAAGCCGTGGGTCAAGACCTCGCTCGCGCCGGGCTCGAAGGTCGTTTCGCAGTACCTCGACCGGGCCGGGCTGACCGAGTACCTCGACGAGCTCGGATTCAACCTCGTCGGCTACGGCTGCACGACCTGCATCGGCAACAGCGGTCCGTTGGCGGAGGAGATCTCCGACGTCGTCGGCGCCGAGGACCTGGCGGTCGTCTCGGTGCTCTCGGGCAACCGAAACTTCGAGGGCCGGATCAACCCCGACGTGAAGATGAACTACCTCGCCTCGCCGCCGCTGTGCGTTGCCTACGCGCTCGCCGGCACGATGGACATCGACCTCTACGACGAGCCGCTCGGCGAGGGGCGCAACGGCGAGCCGGTGTACCTCAAGGACATCTGGCCCGAGTCGGCCGAGGTCGCCCGGACGATCGAGGAGGCCGTCCAGTCCGACATGTTCCACAAGAGCTACGGCGAGGTGTTCGACGGCGACGAGCGGTGGAACTCGCTCGAGGTGCCGACCGCCGGCTCCGGCGGCGATGCCAGTGACAGCTTCGCGTGGGAGGAGGACTCCACCTACGTCCGCCAGCCACCGTTCTTCGACGCTCTGCCGATCGAGCCCGAGCCGCTACAGGACATCGAAGGCGCACGCGTGCTCGCGATCCTCGGTGACAGCGTCACCACCGACCACATCTCCCCTGCCGGCTCGATCAAGCGCGACAGCCCGGCCGGCGCGTACCTGATCGAGCACGGCGTCCAGCCCAAAGACTTCAACTCCTATGGCTCGCGGCGCGGCAACCACGAGGTGATGATGCGCGGGACGTTCGCGAACATCCGCCTGCGCAACCAGCTCGCGCCCGGGACCGAGGGCGGCGTGACCGTCTACCTCGGCGACGACGGTGAACAACAGATGCCGATCTACGACGCCGCGATGAAGTACATCGCGGACGGGACGCCGCTGATCGTGCTGGCCGGCAAGGAGTACGGCTCCGGATCGTCACGCGACTGGGCGGCGAAGGGCACGCGGCTGCTCGGCGTCCGCGCCGTGATCGCGCAGAGTTTTGAGCGCATCCACCGCTCGAACCTGGTCGGGATGGGGGTGCTGCCGCTGCAGTTCGCCGATGGCGACACGGTCGAGTCACTCGGACTGACCGGCCAGGAGACGTTCACGATCGCCGGAGTCGCGGAGGGCGATGAGGTTCCTCGCAAGCTGACCGTCAAGGCGGATGACAAAGAGTTCGAAGTCACCGTACGGATTGACACACCCAAGGAGCAGCGCTATTTCCGCAACGGCGGGATCCTCCAGTACGTCCTACGGGAGCTATCGCGCAGCTAGCGTGCAGTCGCCCGGACTCGTAGACCACTAGCCTTCGCGCGATGCCCACCCCGGAACTGCTCGAAAAGCTCCTGACTGCCCCTGGCCCCTCCGGCAAGGAGACCGACCCCGCCCGAGTCTGGCGCGATGCGTGTGAGTCGTTCGCCGACGAGGTCCGCGTGGACAACGTCGGCTCGTCGATGGCGATCGTGCGCGGCACGGCCGACGGTCCGACGCTCGCGGTAGTCGGCCACATCGACGAGATCGGCGTGCACGTATCGCACATCGACGACGAGGGCTATCTGCACTTCGGCGAGGTGGGTGGCTGGGATCCGGTGATCCTGATCGGCCAGCGGATCCGGCTCGCGACGCGTAACGGCCCGGTCTTGGGCGTGATCGGCCGCAAGCCGATTCACCTGTTGAAGGGGCCCGACCGCGAGAAGGTCCCGCAGGTCAAGGACCTCCACATCGACATCGGCGCCAAGGACGGTGACCAGGCGCGCGAGCTGGTGCGGATCGGCGACGTCGGCGTGATCGACGCCGAGCCGGTAATGCTCCCCAACGATCGGCTGGCGTCGCGCTCGCTCGATAACCGCATCGGCTGCTACGTCGCCGCCGAGGCGGCACGGCTCGTGGCCGAGGCGGGGCGGGCGCCGGGCGACGTGATGGCGCTCGCGGTCGTCCAGGAGGAGACGAGCTTCGCCGGCGCGCGGACGAGCGCCTTCTCGCTCGAGCCCGACCTGGCGGTGGTCGTCGACGTGACCCACGCGACCGATCAGCCGGGAGTCGATCTCGGGCCGATCACCAAGCACGCATTTGACTCCGGTCCGGTGATCGCGCGCGGCACCTCGCTGCACCCGGCCGTCACCGAGCTGCTGTACGAGACCGCCGAGCAGGAAGGGCTCCCGTTCACGGTCGAGTCACTCGGCCGGTCGACGGGAACCGACGCCGACGCCGTGCACATCTCGCGCGGCGGCATCCCGACCGGAATCGTCTCGATCCCGCTGCGCTACATGCATTCGCCCGTCGAGCTCGTCTCGATCGCCGACATCGAGGCGTCGGCAAAGCTGATCGCGGCCTTCGCGCAGCGGCTCGAGCCCGGAATGTCGTTCGAGCGCTGAGGGCGCCCGGCGGCGGCAATGCTGCTTCTGTTCGACATCGACGGAACGCTCCTCGGCTCGGCCGCCGCCGCACATCGGGACGCGCTCCACGCTGCGCTGGTCGAGGTCCATGGCGTCGACGCCGCGGCGCTGGGGCGCCCGCTCGCGCCGGCAGGCCGGACCGACGGGGAGATCTCCCGCGCGCTGCTGCTCGGAGCGGGCGTCTCCGCGTTGCGGATCGACGAGCGCGCAGATGACGTGCGCGCGGTGTGCTGCCGGGAGTACGCGAAGCTCTGTCAGCCGTCGCTGGCCGACCGGGTCCTGCCGGGAGTGGCGGAGCTGCTGGAGTGGCTCTCGTCGCGCGATGACGTACGGCTGTCGCTCGTGACCGGCAACTACGAGCCGGTCGCGCGCCTCAAGCTCGCGCGGGCGGGGCTCGGCCGTCACTTCCCGGCCGGGCAGGGCGGCTTTGGCTCCGACTCCGAGGATCGCGTCGCGCTGCCGCCGATCGCGCGCCGGCGCGCGGGCTCCAACGGCGTCTCTTATCCGCGCGAGCAGACGATCGTGATCGGCGACACGCCGCGCGACATCGCGTGCGCGCACGCCGACGATCTGCGGGTGTTCGCGGTCGCGACCGGACCGTTCGCGGTCGAGGAGCTCGGTGACGCAGACCTGGCCGTCAGTGACGCCCAGGAGCTGTTCGCGCTGATGGGCAAGGCTCTGTAGCTACGGCTTCGGCGTCGGGAACTGCGCGCGCATCATCAGGTCCCACGCGCGGTCGGGCGTGAGCCGGCGCTGGCCGATCAGCAGGTGGGCGCTGGCGGTCACCGGGTAGCGCGCCTTCGGCCGTTTGGCCGCGAGCGCCGAGGCGATCGCCGCGGCCACCTTCTCGGGGCCGCCCCCGAGCTTGATCAGCGGGCCGTCGTAGACCTCCGCCGTGGCCTTCGCCACATGACGGTTGAACTCCGCGTAGGCGCCGCCATCCCCGGCCTCGTCGGCTGACGCGGAGGCCTCGTCGACTGAGCCGGAGGCAACCTCGCCGAACCCGGTCTTGATCAGCCCGGGCTCGATCAGGATCGCGTCAACCCCGAAGCCGCGGACCTCGAAACGCAGGGCATCGGTGAGCGCCTCGACCGCGTACTTGGTCGCGTGGTAGATGCCGCCGCCGGGGAACACGAGCCGGCCGCCCATCGAGCCGATGTTGACGATCTTGCCCCAGCCCTGGTCGCGCATCCCGGGGAGCACCAGCTGGCACATCCGGGTCAGGCCGAACACGTTGGTCTCAAACTGCGCCCGCACCGCCTCGAGCGGGACCGTCTCGACCGCTCCGGACTGGCTGTAGCCAGCGTTATTGATCAGCACGCCGACGGCGCCTTCGGCGCCGGTCACCTGGGCCACGGCGGCGCTCATCGAGTGCTCGTCGGTGACGTCCAGCGCCAGCGTCTTGCACCCCACCGAGGCGAGGTCGGCGATCGAGTCCGGCCGCCGCGCGGTCGCGTAGACGGTCCAGCCGTCAGCGTTCAGCCGCTGCGCGGTCGCGTGTCCGATGCCCGATGAGCAGCCGGTGATCAGGACGGCCCTCGAGGCCATAGCGCGACTCTACCCGCGAACGAGCTTCTTGTACGTGATCCGATGGGGACGGTCGGCTTCGGCGCCGAGCTGCTCGTGGCGGAAGGACTCGTAGGCCTCGAAGTTGCCTTCGAACCACCGCACCTGCGAGTCGCCCTCGAAGGCGAGCACGTGAGTGGCGATCCGGTCGAGGAACCAGCGATCGTGCGAGACCACGACCGCGCAGCCGGCAAACGCCAGCAGCGCCTCCTCGAGCGCGCGCAGCGTGTCAACGTCCAGGTCGTTGGTCGGCTCGTCGAGCAGCAGCAGGTTGCCGCCGCTGCGCAGCAGCTTGGCCAGATGGAGGCGGTTGCGCTCTCCGCCCGACAGCTTGGCGACCTTCTTCTGCTGATCGGTGCCCCTGAAGTTGAAGCCCGCCACGTAGGCGCGGCTGTTGATCGTGCGATCGCCGAGCGTGATCTGGTCGATGCCGCCGGAGATCTCCTCCCACACGTTCTTGTCGGGATCGAGCGCCTCCCGCGACTGGTCGACGTGCGCAAGCTCGACGGTCTCGCCGATCCGGAGCGCACCCTCGTCGGGCTGCTCCTGACCGGTGATCATCCGCAGCAACGTCGTCTTGCCGGCGCCGTTGGGTCCGATCACGCCGACGATCCCGCCACGCGGGAGCTTGAACGTGAGGTCGTCGATCAGCAGGCGGTCGCCGTAGGCCTTGCGCACGCCGTCGGCCTCGACGACGACATCACCGAGCCGAGGGCCGGCCGGGATGTGGATCTGGACCTGGTCGAGCTTGACGTTGCGGTCCTGGGCGAGCAGCGCCTCGTAGGCGTTCAGGCGCGCCTTGGGTTTGTTGCGCCGCGCGCTCGCATTGAGCCGCACCCACTCGAGCTCCTGGTCGATCGTCTTGCGCCGCGCTGTCTCCTGGCGCGCCTCGTGCTCGAGCCGGGCGCGCTTCTGCTCGAGCCAGCCCGAGTAGTTGCCCTGGTAGGGGATCCCGCGGCCGCGGTCGAGCTCGAGGATCCAGCCGGCGACGTTGTCGAGGAAGTAGCGGTCGTGCGTGATCGCGACGACCGTGCCGCGGTAATCACGTAGGTGCTGCTCGAGCCAGGCGACCGACTCGGCGTCGAGGTGGTTGGTGGGCTCGTCGAGCAACAGCAGGTCGGGCTGGCGCAGCAGCAGCCGGCAGAGCGCGACCCGCCGGCGCTCGCCGCCGGAGAGTTTGGAGACGTCGGCGTCGGGCGGTGGGCAGCGCAGCGCGTCCATCGCGATCTCGAGCGTCGTGTCGAGGTTCCAGGCATCGACCGCGTCGATCTGCTCCTGGACGCGGGAGAACTCATCCGCGGTCTCGTCGCTGTAGTTCATCGACAGCTCGTTGAAACGGTCGAGCAGCGCGCGGACCTCCGCGACTCCGTCCTCGACGTTGCCCTTGACGTCCTTGGTCGAATCGAGTTCGGGCTCCTGCTCGAGCAGGCCGACGGTCGCGTTGGGCGCAAGCTGGGCGACACCGTCGAACTCGGTGTCGAGCCCGGCCATGATCCGCAACAGCGTCGATTTGCCGGCGCCGTTGTAGCCGAGCACGCCGATCTTGGCGCCGGGAAGGAACGACAGCGAGATGTCAGTCAGGACCTCGCGGTCGGGGGGATACCGGCGCGAAAGCCGGTGCGTGGTGAAGATGTATTGGGCGGACACGTCACCTCAGCATACGAACGGCTTAGATTTCGTGGAGATGGCCGCCCCGCTGTTCTTCCTTGGCGCGATGTCGCCGTACTCGTGGTTCGCCGCCGAACGGATCGGAACGCTGCTGCCGGAGGCGGAGTGGGTGCCCGTGTTCGCAGGCGCGCTGTTTCGCGCCAACGATCGCGGCACGTGGGGCCTGACCGAGCGCCGCGACGCGGGAATCGCGGACTGCAACTCACGCGCGGCGGCGCATCGACTGGGGCCGATCGTGTGGCCCGACCCGTGGCCGACCAACGACGTCGTCGTGGCGCGGGCGATGGCATACGCCGACCGCGAGGGCTCCCTCGAGCCGTTCGCGCTCGCGGCGATGCGCCTCGCTTTCCTGGAAGGCGGCGATCTTGGGGATCTCGGCGCCGTTCAGACGGCCGGCGAGCGCGTTGGGCTCGATCGCGAGCGGCTCGCGCAGGCCGTCCAGGAGCAGGAAATCAAGGACGCGGTGCGCGCCAACCACGACCGGGCGATGTCGTTGCGCGTGTTCGGGGTGCCGACGGTCGTCGTCGACGGTCAGACATTCTGGGGCGATGACCGGCTGGACGAGGCGGTCTCGGCGGCGCGCGGGCGTTAGCTCGCCGCCGCGAGCGTCAGCCCGGCGGCGCCCCGACTAGCTCGCCGCCTCGAGCGTCAGCCCGGCGGCGTCGCGAAGCTGCTGCGCCTTGTCGGTCCGCTCCCACGTGAAGTCCTCGTCGTCGCGCCCGAAGTGCCCGTACGCTGCGGTCTTCTGGTAGATCGGACGGTGCAGCCGGAGGTAGGCGCGAAACGCCCCGGGGCGCAGATCGAAGTAGTCGGAGATCAACTCGAGGATCTTGGCGCGCGAGACCCGCTCGGTGCCGAACGTCTCGACCATCACCGACACCGGCCGCGCGACGCCGATCGCGTAGGCCACCTGAACCTCGAGGCGCTCGGCGACCCCGGCCGCGACCAGGTTCTTGGCGACGTAGCGGGCCGCGTAGGCCGCCGAGCGGTCGACCTTCGACGGGTCCTTGCCCGAAAAGGCGCCACCGCCGTGGCGCGCCATACCCCCGTAGGTGTCGACGATGATCTTGCGACCGGTGAGGCCGCAGTCGCCCATCGGGCCGCCGATCACGAACCGCCCGGTGGGGTTGACCAGGAAGCTGCGCTCGAGCTCGCGCGCGTCGTAGAGATCGGCCGGGACGACGTGCGTCACGACGTGCTCCCAGAGATCTGACCGGATCCTCGACTCGGCGCCCTCGGCGTGCTGGCTCGAGATCAGCAGCTTCTCGACGGCGACCGGCCGGCCGTCGACGTAGCGCACGCTCACCTGGGTCTTGCCGTCGGGGCGCAGGTAGGGGAGCGTTCCATCCTTGCGGACCTCGGCAAGCCGCCGCGCGAGGCGGTGGGCGAGCGCGATCGGGAGCGGCATCAGCTCCGGCGTCTCGTTGCTCGCGTAGCCGAACATCATCCCCTGATCGCCCGCCCCCGCGAGGTCGAGCTCGTCACCGGCGTTCGTGCCCGAGCGCGACTCGAACGCCGCGTTGACCCCCTGGGCGATGTCGGGCGATTGCTTGTCGATCGTGTTGAGCACCGCGCACGTCTCGTAGTCGAACCCGAACGCGGCGTCGGTGTAGCCGATCTCCTTGATCGTCGAGCGGGCGATGTCCTGGATGTCGACGTACGTCGAGGTCGTGATCTCGCCGGACACGACGACGAGGCCGGTGTTGACGAGCGTCTCGCAAGCCACCCGACCATCGGGATCGTCACGCATGACGGCATCGAGCACGCCGTCGGAGATCTGGTCGGCGATCTTGTCGGGATGGCCCTCGGTGACCGACTCCGAGGTGAACAGAAACTCGGTCTCAGAAGGATTCATATACGCAAGTCAACCTTTTTTCTTGATTTCGAGTAGATACGCAACCATCACCTCGGATCCGCCGAACGTCAGGTGGTACGCGTCCGAGTGCTCCTCGACGCGGGCGATCTGCTCGCTCTTCTCGTTGAACAGCGAACTGAACTCGAAGAACGAAAAGTCGACTACACGCGCCAGGTAGCCATGGCGCTCGAGCAACTCGGCCGTTCGCTCTTCGCCGATGATCGACAGCTGCATTATGTACGCGGTTCCGTCTTCTGCGAGCGCCTCGGGAAGGATGTGGATCAGGTGGTCGAGGAGGTTACGGCCCCAGTAGTCCAGAGGCCGATGCGAGGTCGCCTGCTCGAAGGGATCGATCGGCATCTGGTAGAGGCTCCCGACGATCACGTCGTAGCGCTCCTCGGGTACCCACGGATACAGATCCTGAGCGGCGGCGGAGACGCGGTCGGCGACCCCGTTGCGGAACGCGTTGGTCAGCGTGTTTTTGACGGCCGCGCCGTCGATGTCGATCGCGTGCACGTGCGCCGCGCCGTTGCGGGCCAGCTGCACGGTCAGCAGACCCTGGCCGCAGCCGATGTCGAGGCACCGCTGGTGGGCCCCGATCCCCTCCCGGTAGAGGTATTTCCAAGCCAGCCAGCTGCCCTGCGTCGGCTCGAACACGCCGGGATCGACCTCGATCTCGGGAACGTCGAGCGGGAAGAGGTCACGCCCACGGGCGTCTTTCCAAGACGGAGCCGGGTCCGTGCGCCTCCGTGACGCCCCTTCCTCCTCGGGGAGCGTCGCGGGGCGCGCATGGCCCGGCTTGGTGTCAGCGAGCGCGGCGCGGGCGGCGGCCAGGTGCTCGGGGCGCACGCCGCAGCAACCGCCGATGATCTGCGCGCCCTCCGCCCGCCAGCCGAGCGCCAGCTCGGCGTACTCGCGGCCGGCGACGCCCGGATCCTCGCGCCAGCCGGCGACCGACAGGTACCCGAGGTTCGGATAGACGCCGAGCGGCAGATCGGTGAAGTCGCGCAGCCACGAGAGCATCCCGGGGACGTGATCTGGTGGGATGCAGTTGATCGCCAGCGCGCCGACGCCCATCTCCTCGAAGCGGCGCGCCGCCCGCCCGAACGCGTCGCCCTCGGGTCCGCCCCAATGCTCGCCGTAGATCCCACAGACGCCCTCACGACAGCGCCGGAAGCTGAGCCAGACCGGAAATCCGGTTCCGAGCAGTGCCTCGACGGTCGAATAGGTCGAGCTGCGGACCAGGGACAGAGTCTCGAGCAGGATCAGGTCCGGGGGCTCCTCCTCGAACGCGCGCGAGAGCAGGCGGATCGTCTCGCGGCCGTCGGGCGTGTCGACATCGCCGTTGATGCTGAACGCGATCGCGACCTCGCGCTCGCGCCCCGCGTCCGCAGCCGCCTCCCGCGCGAGACGGACGGCGCGACGCGCGAGATCCATCCAGTGGACAGGCTCGAACAGGCCCGTCAGCTTGGAGCCGCCGTCGCGCAATGCGGTCGGCAGGCCCCACGTGTTCGTGCAGGTCACGTCACAGCCGACATCGATGTAGGCGCGATGGACGGCCTTGACCGCGTCGGGCTGGTCGATCAGCGCTGTCAGACCCCAGAGGTGCTCCTCGACCTCCGGACGCTCGCCGCCGACCTTGATCAGCTCGGTCCCGATCGCGCCGTCGAGGATCACGCACCGGTCGGTGGCGATCATCCCGGTCACACGGGCGTAGTTGCTCTCGAGGGTTGTCGGATCTGATCGGGTGCTCATCCTCAGCCTCTTCCTCTCATGACTGCGTGCTGCAGGCGCGCTCGCCGGGTTGCCCGTGCGATCGGGACAGCTTGTACCCCGACCGCGGCCGACGCCACTCCCACACCTCCTAAACGACCTGGACTTTCGAGTAGGTTCCGCTCTTGAGCGCTCGTCCGCGGCGCGAGGACTCGGTGCACACGGCGGAGCCTCCTGATTTGTAGATTAACTCCTACCAAACGGGAGGGGTGGAGACGATCAGCCAGATGTACGTTCTCGGGTGCATTGTCGATTCACGCGTCCCCAGAGCTCGTACCGAGCGCGCTCGCCGACGTGCTCGTGCGGGCGGGAGCCGTCTTCGCTCCGCGCCACGGCCAATCGGTTGCCGTCAACTACGGCTCGCCGGCGGGCGAGCTCGCCGCCTGCGTGAAGGCCGCCGGGATCGCCGACGCCTCACACCTGACCAAGCTCGAGATCTGTGGGCCCGCCGGCCAGTTGGCCGACCTGACGCGACACGCGACGGGGGGATCGCTGGCTCCCGGCGGCGTGCTCAACGCCGCGGGCGCGTGGTGGTGTGGCGCCGGCAGCGCGACGCCGAGCTTCAGCGCCCAGCGCGTCGTTGTCCTGTGCGAGCCGCTGCTGGGCGAACGGCTGCACAAGCTGCTGCGCGCCCGTGCGGCACGGCTCCCGGGACTCGCGGTCCGCGACCGCAGCCGCGAGTGGGCGGCGATCACGGTCATCGGCGCGGCGGCGCCGGACGTCCTGCGAGCGCTCGGCGTGTTCGGAGCGAGCGGGGACCCGCGCGGCGTGTCGCCGTTCACGAGCGCCGAGCTCGCGGACGCGGAGGCACTGTGGCTGCTGGAGTCCGGCCACCGGGCACTCGCACTCGTCCCGGCATCGGTCGCCGGCGCGGCCTGGCACGCGATCGAGCGAGCCGGACGGCCGTACCGGATGTGCTGCGTCGGCGAGGAAGCGGTAGCGCGCTACGAGCTGCTGCTGCGCCGTCGAGTGTCTCTCTGATCCGCGCGCCGCGCCCGGCGATCGGTGGCGATGGCGGGAGCTAGTCCCGGCACCGAGGCTGGTTCTGGCACTGATTCGGCGGCGCGCGCGCTCGAGCGCGCGCTGGTGGCGCTGCTGGCGCTCGAGCGCGAGCTGTGCGAGCTCGAGTACGTCCGGCGCGCTGACGCGCTCGAGCGAGCCGGGGATGCAGTCCGGGTGCTCGGTGAGCTCGGCTCGGCCGACGGGATCCTGGCCCGGGCCGCGAGTGAGCTCGGGGTGCGCTCGCAGTTTGAACGGGTTCTGATCAGCGAGGTCTCGGGTGACCGACTGGTGCCGCTCGCGCTCTGGACGGCATCCGGTGACGGTGGCGCCGACGACGCGGTGCGTGCGTTGCGGGAACGCCCGATCCGGCTCGCCTACCCGCTGCTCGAGGCCGAGGTTGCCCTCCGGCGGGGGGTCGAGATCGTGTCCGTGAGCGACGGTGGGGCCCGCGCTGCGGGCGCGCTGTCCGAGGCGCTGGGCCTTCACTCGTACGTCGTCGGCCCGCTGGTCGCCGAGGGCGAGACGATCGGGCTGCTGCACGCCGATGCCGGGGCCAGCGGCCGAGCGGTCGACGAGATCGATGCGGAGGTGGTGGCTAAGTTCACCCAGGGGCTGTCGGGCGTGCTCGAGCGGGCGGTGCTGCGCCACACGCTCGAGCTGCACCGCGCCGAGCTTCAGTCGGCGGTCCAGTGGATGAGCGGGCGCCTGCACCAGCTCTCCGACGCCGAGGCGGTGCGGCCGGGGTCGGAGGCGGGGCGGCAGATGGTGCAGTCGCTGACGCCACGCGAGCTCGAGGTCCTGAGGCTGCTCGCCCAGGGCAAGACGAACTCCGAGATCGCGGCCGTGCTCGTGGTCCGCGAGGGCACGGTCAAATACCACGTCAAGAACATCCTGCGCAAGCTCGGCGCCACGAGCCGTGCCGACGCGGTGTCACGGTTCGTGCGCTCCTCCTCGCCGGAGGCGGCACGGTGACGCGCGGCTCGGCACCGCGCGGCGAGGCGGCCCGGCAACGGTCGGCGACCGACGGGATGCCCGCCGGTCCGCTCGGAGCCGAGCTCGAGCGGCGGATGGCGCGCGCGTGCGCTGGAGCGGAGCAGCTCCTGGCGCTGCCGCGACGAGCGGCCGATCGCGAGCGCCTGCGCGAGCTCGCCGCAAGCCTGTCAGAGCGGCTCGCGGCGATCCGGCCCGATGACGCGGATGCGCTGGCGGTCGAGCACGAGGCGGCGCTGCGGCGGCTGCACGAGCGCTTCGACGCGCGCTTTGAGGCGCTCTCGCTCGCCCACCGCGCCGTGCTCGAGCTGCGCGAGCTCACCTCGCCGGCGGGGATGCTGGGGCGCGCCCCGTCCGCGCTGTGCGGCGCGTCGAACTTCGAGCGCGCGATCCTGAGCCTCGTCAGCGGAGGCCGGATGGTCGCCGAGGCGGCCCACTTCGAAGGCGCGCCGGCGGCCGCCGAGGCGGTGGTCACGGCGCTCCGCGCGGAGCCGATCGCGCTCGAGCATCCGCTGATCGAGACCGAGCTGCTGCGCCGGCGCCGGGCGACGATCGTCGTCGACGCCCAGGTCCAGCCGCGCGCCGACCGGCGCCTGGCGGCGCTGATGGGCTGGAGTTCATACGCGGCGGCACCGCTCGTGGTCGGGCCGCGTGTCGTCGGCGTCCTGCATGCCGACCGCGGGCGAGACGGCGCGCTCGACGTCCTGGACCGCGACGTCCTGTGGGAGTTCACCACCGCGCTCGCGCAGGCGTACGAGAGCGCAAGCCTGGTACGGACGCTCCGCGGCGAGCGCGAGCAGATGCGCTCGTTCCTGGAATGGCTCAGCGCGCGCTCGAGTGACCTGACCGACGCGCCGATCCGCCTGGCGACCGTGCAACGTCCGCCGAGCCCACCGCTGGCCCCGCTCGAGACGCCCGGCGCGCTCGGCCGTCCCGATGACCGCGCCGTGTTCGAGGGCCTGCTGACGCGTCGCGAGCTCGACGTGCTGCGACTGATGGCCGACGGCAATACCAACAAGGCGATCGCCGAGGCGCTCGTGATCTCCGACGGCACGGTCAAGTTCCACGTCAACAGCATCCTGCGAAAGCTCCACGTCGCCAATCGCGCCGAGGCGGTGTCGCGCTATCTGCGGCTACTCGGGATGCGCGCCCCATGACGGCGACGGCAGGCGGCCCTGTTTTAGCCGTGCACGCGGTGACACGATGACGGCGTTGCGCGTGCTGGCGGTGCTGTTCGCGACGGTCGCGATCGTCTGCATGATCGTTGCGATCGGGGGGATGGTGACCGAGCGCCAGTGGGCGTGGACCGGCTGGTGGCTGCGGACCGCGGCGGTGGTCTCGTTCGCGATCGCGGTCGTGCTGAACGTGATCGCGCACTGAGGTCGGTTAGTGTCGCGAGTCAGAAATTCGGTGGCACCGAGAGGGGTCACTGGTGGATGCTGCACAAGGACGCAGGAGCCGACGCGTAGCAGCGCTACGCGAGGCGACGAGGACGCCGGGCAGCGCCGCCAGGGGCCGCTCGAATGCCATCCAATTCTTGACTCGGGGCACTAGTCATCATCGGGCAGTCCGCGCGATAGCCAGTCGCCTTCGAGCGTCCGGGCGGCCTGGGCGAGCGTTGTCTCGTGCGAGCAGATCTTGTCGTGGAGGGTCTCGGCGATCGTTGCCCGCGTCCGCTCTGCACCGAAGCCGTTGATCGGCAGCGGGTAGAGATTTCGGGCACTCGTGGGGCTGCCGCCGTCCTGCACCGGAACGACGCGGGCGATCACGTACGTGAGCGGGTTGCCCGGCAGCGCGTAGTCGATCAGCAGCCGGGCCTTGGTTGCCGACGGAGGTAAGAGCTTGCTGGTCGCCGCAACCCACGAGGCGTTGCACACCGTCGAGGCGACACGTCCGCGGACGACAGGATCGAGCTCTCCTGGCGCACACCTGGGGTCCGCGCCGATCGCGCCGTCGGAGAACCGCCGCCAGCGGCAGATGGGCCGCGTCGGGGTGATCGTCGCGCCGGTCGCGGGCGCGGCGCCGGCCTGCGGTGAGCGTGCGCTGGTCGGCGCACGTCGTCGAGCTGATCGCGCTGCGTCGCGCGTGCCGCCCGCTGACTGCACCGCCTCGACCAAGACCAGCGCTGCTCCGACCAGCGCCAGCGCGGCCACGACGGCGAGCGCGAGCGCCCGGTAGCGCCTCACGGTCATGCGCCTACGGCCCGGGATTGGCGGTCGGGTAATCGGCGTTGCCGATCGTGGGACCGGTGGAGAGGCCCGCGCCGGTGCCCGGGTTGGCACCAAGCGCCCGCAGCAGGTAGCGAAAGTCGCCGCCCGCGTTGGTCGCCAGCCCTTCCCTGTAGCCGGGGTGTCCGAGTGGGTAGCCACCCCGGGGCATCCACCAGCCGATCTCGATCCCCGTGCCGGCCGACGCGTACGTCGCGACGGTCTGGCCTGCGCCGATCGTCTGCCCTTGGCTGACCCTCGGCGTGATCTGCTCGGACAGATACCACCATCTGCCCGCCAGCGGCCCCCCGGTCACCTCGAACACGATCGCCGGCTGACCGGCGTAGAAGTCGCCGACGATCATCCGCACGATGCTCGGGGCGAACGCGAGCAGCGGCGAGCCCGGCGCCATCGCGGCGTCGACGCCCTGGTCGGTGCGCTCCCACACGATCCCGGTCGCCCTCTGGAGCGGGTTCGTGTAGCCCCTGATGCTCCCGGTCAGCGGGAAGCTCGAGTTGCACGAGCCGTCCGGCGCCGAGGAGAGCAGCAGCTCACCCTCCCCGCTTGCTTGCGACCTCGCCGCCGCACGGAGCGCCTGCACGGCGTAGCTCTCGCGCCGGTCTGCCATACACAGCGAGCCGGGCGTGAAGCTCTCAGAGCCCCGAGGGCCTGCGCCCGAGCATTGCTCGTAGTCGTTCATCCACACCAGCGCCGCCGCCTGTGCAGAGGTCGCTCGGTGCAGATCCGACCTCAGCCCAGCGTAGAAACGCGCACCGTCGACGCCCTGGTTGACGTTGGCGGCGATGTACATCAGCTGGCCGCCCGCGCTGTTGGGATTCTGGCCCTGCGCGGCGATCCACGCCGACGCCGACGCCCACCAGCCCGGGCTCCACTCGGCGAGCCCGTACCCGTGCTCCATCGGGTTCAGGCCGCTCTCCTGCATCAGGTTGCCGACGATCCCCGCCGCGTCGATCGCGGGGATCGACTGGCTCTCCAGATAGCCGACCATCTCGCCCATCGTCTGCACGCTGCCGCTCGGCACGGTGACCGCGGTCGGCGTGCCGTCACCGCAGTCCGCCGTAGCCAGCGCGGCCATCGTCACCACCACCACCAGCAGCAGCGGCACGACGATCGTCACCGCGACAGCGAGCAAAAACAAGCGCCGCATCGCTGCCCAGGTTCCAAGACGCGCCTCGACTGCACGCCCGGCGACGCTAAGGCAGCGGCGCCCGCAGCCGGCCAGATTGACACTGATTTGTTGCGATCCGGAGCAGCCGACGGCGGTCTTGTCGCTGACAGTCCCGACGGCTCACACCTCGGCGCCCCCGCTAACTTAAAGGGCTCATGCCCCGGATCCTGGACATCGAGAGCGCGATGCTGTTGCTCGAACTCGACCCGCCGTTTGACAAGCGCAAGGTGCAGCTCGCGCGGCGCCGGATGGCCAAGCGCTGGCATCCGGACATCGCGCCCCCAGGCCGCCGTCACGAACACCAGCGTCACCTCCAGGCGATCAACGAAGCCGCCGACGAGCTCGAACGTCTGGCCGAGACCTCGCGCGGCGGTCGCGTCACCCGCAACGCGGTCAAGGTGTCGGCGGCAGCCACCCGCCGCGCCCGCGCTGACGCCGGGCGGCGCGCCTACGAGAACGAGCAGCGCGAGCGCGCCTCGGCCGAGGACCGGGCGCGCAACGACCCGTTCGGCTCGCGCGTGCCCGACCACTCGGTCGTCCACCGCTACGCGCGGTGCCTGTCATACCCCGAGTGGGGCGTCGGGACCGTGACCGGGATCTACTTCTCGGGCGATGGCGACGACGTCCAGCAGTGGGCCCGCGTGATGTTCGCGATCGGCGTGCGCACGGTGCCGGCGGGCTCGCTGCAGTTCGTGGACTTCTCCAAGCCCGACCCAGCCGCCGACCGCGTGCAGCGCTTCATGACCGCCGCCCAGCACGCGCTCGCCGAAGGCGATGCGGCGCTCGCGGCCCAGCGGCTCGTCTACGCCCGCGATGCCGAGCCCGACAACCCGGCCGTGCTGCGGCTGCTGACGGTCTCGTTCTGGCAGGCGCGCAACCTCCCGGCGGCAGCGCGAACGGTGCGTGACTGGGCCCGGGTCGATACCGACCGCCCGACGCCGGAGCGGTTCGCGTCACGGATCTACGAGGACATGGGTGCGTTTGACCTGGCGGCCGAGGCCGCACAGCGCGCCGCCGAGCGCGCCCCGGCCGATCCGTCGGCGTGGGAACGCCTCGGGCGGCTACGCCTGCGGCTGATGGATCGCGACGCGGCGATCACCGCGCTCGAGCGCGCTCGCCTGAGCGGCCCCACGGTCGAGGGGATGCTCGACCTGGCGCTCGCTTACCACCTGGCCGGTGACGTCGGCGCCGAGGTGTCGGCGGCCGAGGCGGCGACCACGATCGAGCCCGAGTCGCGGCAGGCGTGGTCCTCGTACGCCCACGCGCTCGCACGCACCGACCGGCTCGGGGAGTGCGAGCAGGCCTGCCGCAAGGCGCTGTCGCTCGGCGGTGACCCCGAGGTCAGCGAGTTGCTGGCCCGCGTGCAGGGCGCCACACCACGCGGCCTGTCACAGCGCACCGCGGCGTAACCAGGTCAGAGCTCGGGCAGGGTCGCCTGCGCCGGCGGATATGTGATCGCCGTACCCGGGCCGACGACCGCGAACCCGGTCAGCTCGTGGAGGACGCGACCGTCGCCGATGCCGAGGTGCTCGACCCGCCAGCCGCGGACCACCAGCGCGTCGGCGATCAAGCGCCGGTGACAGCGCCACCAGACGGCCTCGGCGCACATGATCGCGGTCGGGGTCTCGCGCGCCGCTTCCTCGAGCTCGGCGAGCGCGCGCTGGAACTCCGGCGCCGCCATGTGATCGGCGTAGCCGCGAAAGGCGCGCTCATGCCAGCCGCCGTTGGGCGAGTCCGGCGCCGGTGTGCGCCGCCCGCCGAGCGCGGGCATGTGGAGGTAGCGGACGCCCGCCTCGCCGAGCCAGGCGGCCAGCGCGCCCCGGTTGAACTGCGGATATCGCCGCGAGCTCGGAAACGCCCGTACGTCGGCGACGAGACGCACGTCGACTTCGCCCAGCAGCGCCACGACCTCCGCCGCCGAGCGCGTGGAGTGTCCGATCGTGTAAGCGGTCTCGGGGCTCGTCAGGCGAGGGCTCAGGGCGACGCGACCGAGCCCTCGCGCCCGCACACCGGGCATGACTCGTGCGAGGCGAGCTGGCGCCCGCCGCACGCCGGGCACTCGGCGGCCTGCTCGAGCACGCCGAGCAGCTCGCCCACGCGGCAGACCAGGAGCCGCTCCTCCTCGACCTCGACCCAGGCGCCGGCCGAGGCCGGGAAGACGACGTGGTCGCCGGGCTTGACCGGCATCCGGACGCCGACGTGGTCCCACCAGTCCAGGCCGGGGCCGACCGCAAGCACGATCCCCTGCTGCGGGGGCGGCTCGTCGGAGCCCGCGGGCACGAGCAGGCCCGAGCGCCGAACTCGATCGGGGTCGAGCTCCTTGATCACGATCCGGTCAAAGAGGGGTCTGAGCTGGCTGCGCATGATCTGCTGCAGAGTGTATTTCGCTCGCGGCGGCGCCCTTTGCCGGGCCGTGGCCAACCCAGCCGAAAGCACCATTAGGCTGTCGCGCCATGCGCCTGATGGTCGCCCGCTGCTCGATCACCTACTCCGGCCGCCTGAACACCTTCCTCGACATGGCGACGCGTCTGCTGATGATCAAGGCGGACGGCACCTTCATGGTCTGGTCTGATCACGGCAGCCAGAGCGTCAAGCCGCTGAACTGGATGACCCCGCCGACCGTGATCGAGGAGTCGCCCGGGCGGATCGTCGTGCGCAAGCGGGGAGGCAGCCGCGAGGACCGGGTCGAGATCGAGCTGGCGGAGGTGGTTTCGGACGTAACCCACGAGATGGGCTCGCCGGGAGCCGACGTGGCGCTGTCCAAGGACGGCGTCGAGGCCCATCTGCAGGAGCTGCTCGCCGAGCAGCCCGAGTGGTGCGGCGAGGGGTTCCGGCTCGTGCGGCGCGAGTGGCCGACCGACATCGGTCCGGTCGACCTCATGTGTCGTGACGTCGATGACGAGTGGGTGGCGGTCGAGATCAAACGGGTCGCCGGGATCGAGGCGGTCGAGCAGCTGTCGCGCTATCTCGAGCGGATCAAGCTGGATCCCGCGTTCGCCGGTTGCCGCGGCGTGCTCGCGGCGCAGGTGGTCAAGCCCCAGGCCCGAGTGCTCGCCGAGGCGCGCGGGATCGCATGGGTGCAGGTGCCCGAGCTCGACGTGCTGCGCGGCGAGCGCGAGCCGGACCTGACACTGTTCGCGGCATGAAGCAGCCGCCGGCCGTCCTGACCGAGCGCCGCGGGCGCGTGTTCGTGATCACGCTCAACCGGCCCGACCAGCGCAACGCCGTCAACGCCGCGCTGGCGCAGGGAATAGCCGCCGCCATGGATGAGCTCGACGGCGCGTCCGAGTTGTCGATCGGGATCATCACCGGCGCCGGCAAGGGCTTCTGCGCCGGCATGGACCTCAAGGCGTTCGTCGCGGGCGAGTCACCGCGGGTGCAAGGCCGCGGGTTCGCGGGGATCACGCGACGGGCGGCGGCCAAGCCGCTGATCGCGGCGATCGAGGCCTTCGCGGTCGCGGGCGGGCTCGAGGTGGCGCTCTCCTGTGACCTGATCGTGGCCGCTCGCGGGGCGCGACTCGGGATCCCCGAGGTCAAGCGATCCCTGGTCGCGGCCGGCGGCGGCCTGCTGCGCCTGCCGCGGATGCTGCCGCGCAACATCGCGATGGAGCTCGCGCTGACCGGGGAGCCGATGCTCGCCGAGCGTGGCTACGAGCTCGGACTCGTCAACCGCCTGACCGAACCGGGGGGCGCGCTCGAGGCGGCGCTCGAACTCGCCGAGCGGATCGCCGAGAACGCGCCGCTCGCGCTCGCCGCGAGCAAGCGGATTTTGCAGGAGTCAGTTGACTGGCCCGACACGGAATTCTTCGACCGCCAGGAGGAGATCGTCGCGCCCGTGATGCGCTCCGAGGACGCGCGCGAGGGCGCGACCGCGTTCGCCGAGAAGCGGCCGCCGATCTGGAAGGGACGCTGAGCGCAACCGGCGGCGCCGGGCGCTACTCCTTCTCGCCCCAGGCCGTGGCGACCACGTGCCGGGAGCCGCCGCGGTTGCGGTGTTCGCACAGGTAGACGCCCTGCCAGGTCCCGAGCGCCAGCCGGCCCTGGGAGACAGGCAGCGTCAGCGAGGGTCCGAGCAGTGCCGCCTTGACGTGGGCGGGCATGTCCTCGTCGCCCTCGAGCGTGTGCGTCCAGTAGCTCGCCCGCTCGGGGACCGCCTGGTTAAACCAGGTCTCGAAGTCGCGGCGGACGTCGGGCGAGGCGTTCTCGTTGAGCGCCAGCGATGCGGACGTGTGCTGGATCAGCAGGTGCAACACCCCGACCCCGAAGCCGTCGAGCTCAGGCAGCGCCTCGACGAGCTCGCGCGTGATCAGGTGAAATCCGCGCGGACGTGGCGCGAGCGTGATCCGGCGCTGAACCCAGATCACTGCGCCAGCTCGGGGATCCGCGCCACGCGCATCACGACGCGCTCGCCGTTGAAGGGGACGCCTTCGCGCTCGAGCAGCTCGCGCTGCCGCCACCCCTTCGCCAGCGACCCGTCGGCGCGGACGATCCGGTGCCACGGCACGGTCGGATCGTCGCAGGCGCTCAGCACCGCGCCGGCCACGCGGGGGGCGCCCGGCGAGACGTCACCATAGGTGCGGACGAAGCCCTCGGGGGTCGCACGGATGCGCTCGAGGATCGTCTCCGCTTGCCGGGAGTCCATTTCTGCAGGATATGCATCACCGCTGGGCGAGGGGCGAAATCGATGCTAGGTTCGCGGCGACCGCCGAGTTTCCCGCAATTTGCGGGCACATTGGGGATCCCCAAGGGTCTCTCACCCTGTTACCGATCAGATGAGCCTCAGTCGCCGTTGCGCCAGCTTCTGCGTCGCTGCAGCAGTGGCGCTCCTCGCTGCGCTGATGTTCGTCGGCTCGGCGGCGCAGACGGCCGCGAGGGCCGACCCGCTGGGCCAGCTCGACTCGCAGCTCGGCGCCGAGCAGGCCCGCCAGAGTCACCTGAACGCGACGATCGGCAATCTCTCGAGCCTGATCTCGGGACTCGATGGCCAGATCCGGCTTGTCGAGAACCGTCTGGCCGGCGTCCAGGAGGAGCTCGCGGCCGACCGGGCCCAGCTCGCGCGAGTGACCACCGAGCTCAAGAAGGAACGGGCGCTGGTGGTCAAGCTGCGCCGCCGGCTCGCGTTCGCCCGGATGGTGCTCGCGCGCCAGCTCGTGTCGAGCTACGAGGATGACCAGCCCGACCTCGTCTCCGTGGTGCTCACCGCCAACGGCTTCAACAATCTGCTCGACGAGATCACGTTCCTCAAGGCGGCCGAGACCCAGCAGCAGACGGCGATCTCGATCACCCGCGCAGACAAGCTTGCGGCCGACGACGCCGCCGCCCGGCTGGCAAAGCTGGAGACCAAGGATCGTGGGATCACGCACGCGGCCACCGTGCAGGCACGGGCGCTCGCGTCGATGAATGCCCTCTTGCAGTCAAAGCAGTCGGCGCTCGCACGCGCCCGATCAGCGCAGGTGCTGGCACTGCGGGCCAGCCAGGAGCGCGCCAACGCACTGCAATCGAAGATCTCGCAGATTCGTGCCGCCCAGGCCGCGGCGGCCGCGGCGGCTGCGGCCGCGGCGGCGGCGCCGGCGGCACCGGTCGGGAGTCCGTCGGCTCCGTCATCGCTCGGGCCGAATGGCAACTGGGCGATCCCGTGGGCAATCGTCGACTGCGAGTCGGGCGGCCAGAACATGCCGCCCAACAGCGCCGGCGCATCGGGCTACTACCAGATCATTCCCTCCACCTGGAAGTTGTTCGGAGGGACCGGGCCCGCCGCGTACCTGACGAGCAAGGCCGAGCAGGACGCGGTCGCCTCGAGGATCTGGAACGGTGGCGCCGGCGCCTCGGACTGGGTCTGTGCCGGGATCGTCGGAATCCACTGACCAAACGTTCGTCCATCGCTAACCGCACCCGCGACAGAGGCCGTTAATCTCCGCCGGTGACGAATTCCCGCACCGGGGCGGTGCTGGCCGCCGCAATTCTGTTAATCGCACTGATCGTCCGCGTGGCATACGTCGAGCAGACGCCCTACCACGCGGTCAACGACGCCGGCTCATACAACCGCCTGGGTTCGATGGTCGCCAGGACCGGCGATTACGACGTCGGAACCAAGCCGGGCTCCGGGGCCGGAGGCTCGCGCGGCCCGACCGCCTACTTCGCGCCCGCCTTCCCCTACGTCCTGGCGGCGGTCGATCTGATCGACGGGCACACTGCGGGCGGCAAATCCGCGATCCAGCCCGAACGCGTGGCGATGGCGGTCGTCGGAACGGTCGCGGTCGCGCTGGTGGGACTCGTCGCGCTCGAGGCGTTCGGTGACTCGATCGCACTGGTGTGCATGGCGCTCGCTGCGGTGTACCCGGTACTGGTCGAGCTGTCAGGCACACTCGTCGCCGAGAACCTGCTGGTGGTGTTCCTGCTGGGGGCGATCTGGGCGGCGCTGCGGGCGCGGCGCTCCGAGCATCCCTACGCGTGGATCGCGGCGACCGGCGTGCTGACCGGATTAGCCACGCTCACCCACGAGAACGCGATCGTGATCCTGATCCCGCTCGCGTTTGCGGTGGTGGCCGCCGCCCGAGCGGTCCGGCCGGGGAGCAGGACGGTCCGGTACTCGGCCGTCACCGTGTCGAGCACCGGCGCACACGGCAAGGGCCCTCGGCGACGCACGAGCCCGTCCGCTCACCATGTGAGCCCGGGCGCAGCGGTGGGAGTGCTGGTGGTGACGGCCGCGCTGACGATCGCGCCGTGGACGATCCGCAACGCGATCGAGCTTCACCACTTCGTCCCGGTCTCCGACGAGACCGGGATCACGCTCGTCGGCACGTACAACCCGGCCTCGGCCGCGAACCCACGCGTGCCGTACAAGTGGCGGTTCTTCTGGAAGATCCCGCAGGACGCGGGGCTCAGGCGCCACGTCGGCCAGTACACCGAGGTCGGGCTGAGTTCGAAGCTCGAGTCACAGGCGCTCCAATACATCGGTGATCATCCGAGTGCCCCGCTGGTCGTTGGGCTCCACAACACGCTGCGGATGTTCGAGGTCGAGGGCACGTTCGCGTGGCACGCCTCCGCGGCCGCGATCGGCCTCAGCACGCGCGATGCCGGGATCGGCGTGCTCTCGTTCTGGATCGTGTGTCTGCTGGCGATTGCCGGGATCATGACCTCGGCGGTGCGGGGTGCGCCGCGGTGGCTGTGGGCGATCCCGATCCTCTACGCGCTGACGATCGTGTTCGTCAACGTCGAGACACCGCGCTTCCGCGAGCCGATCGACCCGTTCTTACTGCTGCTCGCCGGATGCGCGGTCGAGGCCGCGCTGCAGCGCATGGGCGTATTCCGGGCGATCGGCTGGCGCACGTGGCGCCCGGCGCTCGACGCGTAGGCGCCGGGCCCTCGGCGCGTAGGCGCGTTCAGGACCGCGCCCTCGACGCGCGGGCGCTCGGTCAGGACTGCGCGGTGCGCCAGTCGGGCGTAGTCGGCAGCCGCCGGTGCTGGCGGCCCACGGACAGTTGATCGAGGTGCGCGAGCGCCTGTCCGGAACCGACCGCGACGCACGTCAGCGGTGACTCGGCCAGGTGCACGGGCATGCCCGTCTCGGTCGCGACGAGCCGGTCGAAGCCCCTGATGAGGATGCCGCCGCCGGCCAGCAGGATCCCATCGCGGGCGATGTCGCTCGCGAGCTCGGGCGGGGTCTGCTCGAGCGTGTCGCGGATCGCCTGGAGGACCTCGCGCAGCGGACCGGCGATCGCCGATCGGACCTCCTCGCTGCGGAGCTCGATCCCCGTCGGCAGGCCCGTCACGAGGTGGCGGCCGCGGACCTCGACGGTTGTCTCGGGCGTCATCGGCACCGCGGACCCGATCTCGATCTTGATCGCCTCGGCGGTTCGCGACCCGATCGCCAGCTGGTACACGCTGCGGATGTAGTGCGCGATCGCTTCGTCCATCTCGTAGCCGCCGACCCGCACCGAGCGCGAGATCACGATCCCGCCCAGGGATATGACGGCCATCTCGCTGGTGCCGCCGCCGACGTCGACCACCAGGCGACCGATCGGCTCCTCGATCTCCAACCCGGCACCGATCGCGGCCGCGATCGGCTCTTCGATCAGATGGACGCGCCGTGCCCCGGCGGCCAGTGACGCCTCCTCGACAGCGCGCTTCTCGACCTCGGTCACGCCCGACGGCGCGCACACGATCAGCCGCGGATGCGCCGTCCGCCGGTCGATCACCTTGCGGATGAAGTAGCGCAGCATCTCCTCGGTGACCTCGAAGTCGGCGATCACGCCGTGGCGCAGCGGCCGCGTGGCGGAGATAGTGGCCGGCGTGCGGCCGATCATCCGCTCCGCGTCGAGGCCCACCGCGTGGACTTCGCCGGTGTCGACATCAGAGGCGACAACCGAGGGCTCGGATACGACGATGCCGCGACCGCCCACGTACACGAGCGTGTTCGCGGTGCCAAGATCGATCGCCATGTCGTGAACCCCAAGCGTGGGGGCCAGATGGCGCCGTGAGTTGTCGCGACGGGAACCGTCTCTACGAAATCGGATGGCTAAAAGACTGTCAAATGCGGGCGGTTCGCGTGGGAACGCCCGGTTATGGGCGAATGTCGGGCGGCGGGCTCGCGCCGCTCGTGGCGGGTGACCGGCGCTTCTACCGGTCGCCGGGGAGCTTGTGCGGATACTGCGAGAGCGGCAGGCTGAGGTCAAGCGCGGCGGCGACGATCCGGTTCTGCTCGGTCGCGTGGGCGATCGGGTAGCCCTCGCCGGAGGCGGCGCGCTCGGGACGGCCGACGTACCCGAACTGCAGCGCCTCGGGCAGCACCTGCAACAGGCGCGGCGACATGAACGCGCGCGCGCCCATGTTGCGCGGCTCCTCCTGGACCCAGACCACCTCGTGCAGGTTCGGGTAGGAGGCGACGAGCTCCATCAGCTCGCTCTGTGGGAACGGGTAGAGCAGCTCGACGCGCCCGATCGCGACGCCCGGGTTGCGCTCGCGCGCGGCGTGACCGAGCAGGTCGTAGAAGATCTTGCCCGTGCATAGGACGAGCCGCGTGACCTGCTCGGGGTCGGCGGTCGGGTCGGGCAGCACGGGGCGGAAGCGGCCCTCGACGAGTTCCTCGAGATCGCTCGTCGCCTGCGCCAGGCGAAGCAGGCTCTTGGGGGTCATGATCACCAGCGGCCGCTGCTTGGCGATCCGCGCCTGGCGGCGCAGGAGGTGGAAGTACTGAGCCGGGGTCGTCGGGTTGGCGACGCGGATGTTGCCCTCGGCGGCGAGCTGGAGGAAGCGCTCGAGCCGCGCCGAGGAGTGCTCGGGACCCGAACCTTCGTAGCCGTGCGGGAGCAGCAGCGTCAAGCGCGAGGTCTGGCCCCACTTGGCCAGGCCCGAGGTGATGAACTGATCCACGATCACCTGGGCGCCGTTGACGAAGTCGCCGAACTGCGCCTCCCAGATCACGAGCGTCTCGGGGCCCTCCTGCGAGTAGCCGTACTCGAAGCCGACGCAGGCCATCTCCGAGAGCGGGCTGTTGTGCAGCTCCATCGGCGCCAATGCGCCCGGCAGGTGCTGCATCGCGCAGTGCTCCTGGCCGGTCTTGGGATCGTGAAGGACCAAGTGGCGCTGGCTGAAGGTGCCGCGCTCGGTGTCCTGGCCGGTGAGGCGGATCGGAATCCCCTCGGTCAGCAGCGTTGCGAACGCGAGCGCCTCCGCGTGCGCCCAGATGATCCCGTCGCCGGACTCGATCGCCTCTCGGCGCTGCTCGAGTTGCTTGATCAGCTTGGGGTGGACGTCGAAGCCGTCGGGGACCGACAGCAGCTCTTCGCCGAGCACCTGCAGACGGTCGAGTGCGACGGCGGTCTTGACCTCGGGCGAGGGCGTGCGATCGAGCTGGTACTCGCCGGTCGAGTGATCGACGCTCTTGGAGCCGGCAATCCTCTCCTTGAGCTCCTGGTGCTGATCGGCCAGCACCTCCCAGACCGCATCGGTCATCTCGGTCGACTCCTGCTCGGAGACGACTCCCTGCTCGATCAGCAGGCGCGCAAACAGCTCCCGGACCGACGGGTGCTTCTTGATCGCCTGGTACATCTCGGGCTGCGTGTATGCCGGCTCGTCGGCCTCGTTGTGGCCGAAGCGGCGGTAGCCGATCAGGTCGATCAGCACGTCGTGACCGAACTCTTGGCGGAACGCGAACGCGAGTCGCACGGCGGCGACGCAGGCGGCGACGTCGTCGGCATTGACGTGGATGATCGGAACGTCGAAGCCCTTCGCCAGGTCCGACGCCCAGGTCGTCGAGCGCGCGTCGTCGGAATCGGTGGTGAAGCCGACCTGGTTGTTCTGGATCAGGTGGATCGTGCCGCCGACCGTATAACCGTCGAGCGCCTGCAGGTTGAGCGTCTCGGCGACCACGCCCTGGCCCGGGAAGGCCGCGTCGCCGTGCAGCGTGACCGGAATCGCAGCGTTCGTGTCCTGATGGGCGTGGGGACCCTGACGGGCGGTCTGCGCCGCGCGGGTGGCGCCCGCCGCCACCGGAGCGACGAACTCGAGGTGCGAGGGGTTTGACTCGAGCCGGACGATGATCGACTCGCCCCCGGGCAGCTGGTATGACCCCTGCGCGCCGTGGTGGTACTTGACGTCGCCGGTGCCGCCCTGGGGCAGGGTGGTGATCGGCTCAAGCGTCGACGAGCCCTCGAACTCGGCGAAAATCGACTCGTAGCGGCGGCCGAGGTTGTGCGCGAGTACGTTCAACCGCCCGCGGTGCGCCATCCCGATCACGACTTCGCGCGCGCCCTGGGTGGCCGACAGCTGAATCAGCTCGTCGAGCATCGGGACGGTCATGTCGAGTCCCTCGACCGAGAACTGTTTCTGGCCCAGGTAGGCCTTGTGCATGAAGCGCTCGAACGCGTCGACCTCGGTCAGCCGCTTGAGCAGCGCCTTCTGCTCCTCGGCGCGCAGCGGCTGGCGGAAGGTGCCCGACTCGATCGCCTCGCGCAGCCACAGCCGCTGCCGGTGCGAAGCGATGTGCTCGATCTCGTAGGCGATCGTGCCGCAGTAGGTCTCGCGCAGGTGCGGGAGCGCCTCGACGAGGGTGTCACCGGGCACGTACATCCGCAGGATGTGAGCGGGGATCTTCGCCATCAGCTCGGGCGTCAGGCCGAGCGGTCCGGGGTCGAGCGCCGGGTCGCCCTCCGGCTGGCGCCCGAGCGGATCCAGGCGAGCCGCCAGATGGCCGTGGGTGCGGTGGGCCTTGAGCAGCGAAGTGGCCGCCTGGACGGCGTTCAACAGTGTCTCGTCGACGGTGACCTGGCCGGCGGGCGCGGCCGCCGGGGCCCCGGCCGCAAGCGTCGGCGCGGGCGCCTTCGGCAGTGGCGGCAGCGCCACGCCGAGATCGGCGAAGACCTGGTCGTAGAAGCTCTCTTCGCCGTGGAGCAGAGCCTCGATCCGGGCCAGGAAGCGGCCCGATTCGGCGCCCTGGATGACGCGGTGATCATAGGTCGAGGTCATCGTCATGACCTTCTCGGCGCCGATCAGCTCGGCGACGTTCTCGACCCCGACGGGATAGGCGATCGAGCCGGTGGCGACGATCGTGCCCTGCCCGACCATCAGCCGCGGGACGGAGGCGACAGTGCCGATCCCGCCCGGGTTGGTGAGCGTCAGGTTGCCGCCGCTGAGGTCGTCGGCGGTGAGCGTGTTGTCGCGCGCTTTGCCCACGAGCGCGTCGTACTGGGCCACGAATTCGCTGAAGCTCAGGCGTCCCGCGTCACGGATCACCGGCACGATCAGGCTCCGCGAGCCGTCCTTGCGCTCGACGTCGACGGCCAGGCCGAGGTTCACGGCGCCGTCGCGAACGCGGTGCGGCTTGCCATCAACCTCGGTGAAGTGGTTTGCCATCACCGGCATCTCGTCGGTCGCGACGCGCGCGATCGCGTAGGCGATCAGGTGCGTGAACGAGACCCTGCGGCCGGCCTCCTTGAGTTGCTGGCGGCGCTGGTCGAGCGTCGTGACGGTAAGCGTGCGGAACGAGGTCGCGGTCGGAATCGAGCGGCTCTGCTCCATGTAGCGAGCGAGCGCGGCGCCCGCGCCCTTGATCAGCTCCGTCCCGGAGGGCACCTGGGCGGGCGCGGCTGGGGCTGCGGTAGCGCCGTTGCCGACGGCGAGCACGTCTGACTTGGTGATCCGGCCGCCGCGGGCGGTGCCGGTCACCGAATCGAGGTCGATGCCCTCGGCGGCCGCAACGCGCCGCGCGACCGGGGAGGCATTGGCGGCCGGGGCCGGAGCGGGCGTCGCGCCGGCGGAGCTGTCGGCGGCGCTCGGCGCCGGAGCGGTGGCCTGCCCGCCGTTGGGCGCGGACGGCGGGGCGGGGCGGCCGCCGTCTGACGCGCCGGCGGTCATGCGGCCGATCACCTGGCCGACGGTCACCGTCTCGCCCTCCTGGGCCAGAATCTCGGCGATCGTCCCCGAGGCCGGGGCCGGCAGCTCCATGTCGACCTTGTCGGTGGAGATCTCGACGACCGTGTCCCCGTCCTTGACCTGATCGCCGACCTTGACGGCCCACTCGAGGATCGTCCCCTCGGTGACCGACTCGCCGCCAGTCGGGGTGACGATGTCGATCGTCGGGCCGGCGGCCTGCGCCGCGGGTTGGGCGGTGGCCGGCTCCGTCACGGGCTCCGGCGCCGCCGGCTCGGGCGCCGCCGGCTCGGCCACGTTCGCCGGTTCGGTCGCGGCCGCGGGCGCACCGGCGCCGGGCGCGTCGCCGTTGGTGGCCGCGATCTCGGCCAGCAACCCGCCGACCACGACGGTGTCACCCTCGCCGGCGTGGATCTTGATCACGGTGCCCGCCACCGGGGACGGAACCTCGGCGTCGACCTTGTCAGTCGAGATCTCGACGAGCGTCTCGTCGGCCGCGACCGCGTCGCCCTCCTGCTTGCGCCATTCGAGCACCGTTCCCTCGCTGACCGAGTCACCCATCGCGGGCATGACGACTTGCACGGTGCTGGTATCTACAGCCATTCCGAACCTCAACTCTACCGCGGGGTTCGTGCCCTTCGGCGCTCAGCGATGACGAATCCGGCCGAGCCGCAGAACGGCCCCAGCCCGCCCAGCACCGCGACGGTGACCGCGAGCCAGAACGGGATCACGCGCGCGCGAGCGGCGGCGATGCAAACCAGCGACATCGCGATCCACAGCAGGCCGTGGGCGAGCCCGAAGATGAACGTGGCGGGCTCGGGCTTATCGAGCGCGAAGGCGCACAGCAGCAGCGCCAAAAAGACGCACGAGTGCGTGAACGAGACCACCTCCAGACGGCGGAAGGTGACCCACCGGCGAAACGTCTCCCAGCTCATTGAGGTGGCGACAGAGTTCCAGCGAGCTGGCGCAGCGGCGCGTGGGCCTCGGCTGGCCAGCGCTCCGGGCGCGCGGGCCACCAGGCGAATTCGTCGTGCTCGGCATCGGGGGTGACGCTCGCCCCGTCGGGCAGCCATGCCATCCCGATGATCAAGATGACGCCGCTGGGGCGGCCGACGAGCGCTTCGACCGTGAGCCGTTCCGGCGCCACGGACCACTCCTCCCGCAACTCCCGGACCATCGTGTCGGCCGGGTGCTCGTCCACTTCGACCGAGCCGCCGGCGCCGAGCGCCCAGCGCCCGGCCCACGACGCAAGCCACTCGGCGCGTCGCCCGGCGAGCCAGCGGCCATCCGCGGCGCGAACGGTGCAGATCGCCGAGAGGCTGTTCGCGGCATCGACCTCGAGCAGCCGCAGCGCCCAACGGACCGGCTGGAGCTCGAGCGTCAGGTGGTCGTGGTTGGCGTCAAAGCTCGCCAGCCGCGCCGCCCACCCGTCGTGACTCGGCGATCCCCGTCGTCTGAGCTCGTCGATCGCGACGTCGGCGGCCTGCGCCGCGGCGGCGCCGGGCTCGAACGGCTCCGCCAGCCACGACGCCTGCACGTGAGCGGGGTCCCAAGGGCCGCGGGCCAGCACACCGGAATAGTCCGACACACCGCTACACCGTACCGGGGTAGGCTCGCGCGGTGGGCCGCAGACGCAAGCACTGGGGATGGGGCTACGAGGACGAGCAGCCGTCGGCCGAGGAGTTGCGCTCGCAGGCGGCGTTCATCTCCCAGCACCTCGGGTTCGGCTCCGAGGTCCCCGCGCAGGCCGTGCCACTCAGCGAGGTCACGCTGCCCTCGCCGTCGCTGCCGGTGCCCGAGTCACTCGCGCCGGTCTGCACGACCGACGTCTACGAGCGCGTGCTGCACGCCTATGGGCGTTCATACCGTGATGTCGTGCGCGCGTTCGGCGGCTGCTTTGACCACCCGCCGGACGTCGTCGCTGCGCCGCGTGACGAGCGCGAGCTCGAGTCGGTGCTCGAGTGGGCGCTCGGCGCGGACGCGGCGGTGATCCCGTTCGGCGGCGGCACCAGCGCCGTCGGGGGCGTCGAGCCGGTCGTCGACCGGGAGCGCTTCGCCGGGGTGGTGACGATCGACGTCACCGCGATGGACCGCGTGCTCGAGGTCGACCGCACCTCGCTGGCGGCCCGGATCCAGGCCGGCGCCAGCGGGCCGGTGCTCGAGGCGCAGCTGCGCGAGCACGGCCTGACCCTGCGCCACTTCCCCCAGTCGTTTGAGTTCTCGACCCTCGGTGGGTGGATCGCCACGCGGGCCGGTGGGCACTTCGCGACGCTCTACACGCACATCGACGACCTCGTCGAATCGGTCCGCGCGTTGACGCCGAGCGGCGTGTGGGAGTCGCGCCGCCTGCCGGGCTCGGGCGCCGGCGTGTCGCCCGACCGAATGCTGATCGGCTCCGAGGGAACGCTCGGGGTGATCACCGAGGCGTGGGTGCGGGTGCGCGAGCGGCCGCGCCACCGAGCCTCGGTCGGCGTGCAGTTTCCGGACTTCCTCGCCGGGGCGCGGGCGGTCAGGGCGCTGTCGCAGTCAGGCCTGCACCCCTCCAACTGCCGCTTGATCGACCCGGCCGAGGCGGCGCTGACCGGTGCCGGGGACGGCTCGCGCGCGCTGCTCGTGCTCGGGTTTGAGTCAGCGGCATTTGATCCGGCCGCGTCGATGGCGCTCGCGCTCGAGTGCTGCGCGGACCACGGCGGCACGTGGGAGGTCAGCCAACGTCCCGACCAGGCGGTTGGCAACTGGCGCGACGCGTTCCTGCGCGTGCCATACGTGCGTGACACGCTCGTCGCGATCGGCGTGCTGTCGGAGACGTTCGAGAGCGCGATCACGTGGGACCGGTTCGAGGCATTCCATGATGACGTGCTGGCGCGCACGGCGGAGGCGGTGCGGGAGGTGTGCGGCGCCGGCTCGGTGACGTGTCGCCTTACGCACGTCTATCCCGACGGGCCGGCGCCCTACTTCACGGTCCTGGGGCCGGCACGCCAGGGAGCGGAGCTCGAGCAGTGGGCGGCGATCAAGGCCGCCGCGAGTGACGCCGTGCTCGCCGGTGGCGGAACGATCACTCACCATCACGCGGTGGGGCGAGATCACCGCCCGTGGTATGACCAGCAGCGGCCGGCGCCGTTCGCGGCCGCGCTCCGGGCGGCCAAGCGCGAGCTGGATCCAGCGGGTGCGCTGAACCCAGGCGTGCTCGTCGACTAGGCCCGGTAATCCGCCACTTCGTGGTAGAGCCGGCTGATCAGGTTGGCCGTTCCGTGCAGGTCATGGAGCGTGTCGCGAACCTCGGGCAGCTGCTCGGCACGGTTGCGGTCTTCGGCGCTGCGCCACTCGATCACCGCAGCCAGCGAGGTTTGGTCGGCGGTTGCGAGCACGCGAGCGGAAACGAACCCGGGATCGGAGACCATCACCTTGAACATCTGCTCGAGATGTTGGGTCGCCGCGTCAGCGCGGTCGGGATCGACCTCCCAGACGTGGATCAGCGCGGGACCTTCGTTCATCGGCGGACCTCGCTTTCGATTGAGTGGCGCGATCATACGACCCGCGCGCGGGAGGGGGTGTGTCGACTAACCGTCCGCCACGGACGGTTCGATGACACACCCCGTCAGGCGCCGGCGTCGAGCCGCTCGAGCACCGCCTGCGCGCTCGGCGCCTGCTCGGGCGTCAGCCGCGGCAACAGCTCGCGCCATCCCGGCTGCTGACCGATCGCGCCTCGGACATGCGCGAGCGCAACGTCCATGTCACCGGCCTGAGCGGCGCCAAGGCCGGCCCAGAAGCGGAGCTCGTGCGATTCGGGCGCGAGCTCGCTGGCTCGCACGTAGAGGCTCGCGGCCTCGTCGTGGCGCCCCTCGCCGGCGCGCTGATCGGCGAGGCCCGCCAACGCGTAAGCGTCGTGGAGGCGGACCAGGCGGGCCAGCTCGACGAGCGGATCCGGATGATCCTCGACCCTGAGCGCCACGACCGTGTCCCAGGCGTTGCCGGCCGGGGGAACGACCAGGATCGCCGCCGATTGGCGCCCGCGGATGTCCCCGCCGGCGCGCTCGGCGCTCTCGAGGGCCGCGAGCAGGCGGTCGGTCAGCGTCCCGGCATGGCTCTCGAACGCCTCGAGCATCGCGGGCCAGACGCGCCCGGAGGCCATGATGTTGGCCTGGCAGGAGACCGCGTCGCCCTGGGCGTCACCGGCGAACGCGATACAGCCGCCACCGGTATGCGCGGCCACGAGGCCCGCGGTGTCCACGATCGCGACCTGGCGCGTGGCGCGGCCGGGGTCGGCGTCGAGCAGCTCGTCGAGCACGTCACGCGCACTCATTCCCTGCGCGAGCTTCTCGAGCGCGAGGGGCCCGTAGGAGACCTCGGCATTGGCCTGGGTCGCGACCGCGCCGACCCCGGTCCGGGCCCAGGGGACGATCGGTCCGACCGAGAACCAATGCGACTGGACGGCGACGCCGAGTTCGCCGGTGCGCGGGTCGCGCGCGACGATCGAGTAGGTGCCGTGGCGGGCGCGAGTCGCGGTGAGCGTCGGGGTCACGATGCGCGCGAGGATATCCATCCGGCGCGCCGCGGAACCGCGCCCGCCTCCGGCGCTTCCCCGTCCGGGCGCTCGCCCCCCCGACAGAGGCGAGCGCCCGGCGAACCTCAGGCCGCCAGCGTGCGGTTGAAGCGGCGCAGCGCGAGCGGCACACAGATCGCCATCAGCAGCAGTGACCACAACGCCATCGCGAGCGTGGGATGGGCGAGCGGCCACGAGCCTCCGGCCTTGACCCCCTCGGTCAGGTACCGGACGCTGGCGACGAGCGCCGAGATCGGATCCCACTGCGCGATCGCGCGGGGAACCGCGTCCATACCGGCGATCGGCACGAACGTCCCGGCCAGGAACGCGAGCGGGAAGATCACGATGAAGCCCACTCCCTGCATCGCGTCGGGAGAGCGGACGAGCATCCCGAGCAGCACACCACACCAGGTGAAGGCGAACATCGCCAGGATCATCAGTCCGGCGAGCTCTACCGCGTGCGCGGGGGTCAGGTGGGGGTCCCAGCCGAGCGCCAGGCCCAGCCCGACGACGATCACCATGCCGAGCACCTGCTCGCAGAACTGCCCCGTCACCTGGGCCGAGATGATCGACAGCCGGCTGATCGGCATCGAGCGGAACCGGTCGATCACGCCCTCGGTCATATCGTTGGAGGTGGCGACGCCGGCGCCGATGATCCCGAACGCCAACGACTGGCCGATGATCCCCGGGAACATGTAGTCCTTGTAGGAGATCCCCGGCACGTGGATGGCGGAGCCGAACACGTACAGGAACAGCAGGATGAACACGATCGGCTGGATCGTGACGTCCAGCAGCCGCTCCGGGACGCGCGGGATCGCGCGCAGGCTGCGCCAGGTCAGCAGTGCGGTGTCACGCCCGAACCGCAGTGGCCGGGGGCGTATCTGCGGGGTCGCAGGCGGGGTTGCCGCGATCGCGGTCATACGGCTACCTTCTCTCGTTCGCGTTCGTGTTCTTCGGCGCTCTCGGCTGGGTGTCCGGTCAGGGCGAGGAACGCGTCATCGAGCGTCGGGCGCCGCAACGCGATCTCGTCGACGCCGATGCCCGACGCCTCGACGGTCTCGGCGACGCGCGCCAGGTCCGCCGTCTCCCCCGGAGCGGCCACCGAAATCATTCGCTGCTCGCGGAGTGGGCTGACGTCGAAGCGTCCGTCGAGCAGCGACAGCAGCTGCTCGAACGCGGCGCCATCGGCGGCGATCACGTCGACACGCTGCTGGCCGACCTGCGCCTTGAGCTGCGCCGGCGTCCCTGCTGCGACCTCGCGTCCGTGGTCGATCAGGACCACGCGATCGGAAAGCGCGTCTGCTTCTTCGAGGTATTGGGTGGTGAGCAGCAGCGTCACCCCGTCGAGCACGAGCTCGCGAATCGTCGACCACACGACCTGCCGGCTGCGCGGATCGAGGCCCGTGGTCGGCTCATCGAGCACGAGCACGTGTGGACGATCGATCAGACCGGCGGCAAGATCGACGCGGCGCCTCTCGCCGCCCGACAGCTGCTTGACGAGACGGTCCTTGAATCCCTCGACGTCGAAGCGTTCGATCAGCTCGTCGGCGATCTTGCGCGCGTCACGATGCCCGCGGCCTCGCAGCCGCGCCATCAGGACGAGGTTCTCGCGTGCCGTGAGGTGCTTGTCGAGCGCCGCGAACTGCCCCGTCAGCGAGATCAGCTCCCGGACGCGCGCCGACTCTGTGACCACATCGTGACCCGCGACCGTCGCCCGTCCACCATCGGGGCGCAACAGCGTCGCGAGCATCCGCACCGTGGTCGTCTTGCCGGCGCCGTTGGGCCCCAGAAGCGACACGACGGTGCCTACCTCGACCTCGAGGTCCAGGCTGTCGACGGCGACGAAATCACCGAAGCGCTTCGTCAGTTCCTGGGTTTGGATAGCGGTTGTTCTTGATGACATGGACGGTAAATCTACAGTGACTGCAAGAATACTGCAAGTGAAGATTTCGTTGGTATGCTTCATAGCAATAGACCGCGGGCAGAACCGAAACTCATCTGATGGAAGAAAAGACACGCGCCGGGGCCAATCAACAGTCGTCCGGAGATGAGCGCGAGATGGCCGCCGACGACCCGGGCACCGAGGCCCAGCCGGGCATCGGCGACGGTCAGGAGGGCGTCGATCTCCCCGAGCCGCCCGACGAAGAGGTCCTCCATCAGCTGATCTCCGACGAGCTCGGCGAGAGCATCGCGGAGCTGATGCGTCAGGTGCGCCGAGCCCAGGAGGCCTGGCGGCGGCGGACGAATCCCGAGGAGGGCCTGCGCGAGCGCAAGCGCCGGCTCACCCGGCAGCTGATCTCCGACGCGGCGACGGTGCTGTTCGCGATCCACGGGTTCGACAACGTCAAGGTCGCCGATGTCGCCGATCGGGTCGGCGTCTCGGAGAAGACGATCTACAACTACTTCCCGACCAAGGAGTCGCTGGTCCTCGACAACGCCGACGAGACGATCGAGGCGGTGGCAAATGCGCTGCGCGAGCGCCGGCCGGACGAGTCACTGACCCAAGCCGTCGTGCGCGCGCTCAAGGACGGCCTCCCGGACTACGAGGACCTGCCCGACGAGCTGGTCTCGTTCCTGCCCGCGTTCATGAAGATGGTCGAGTCGACTCCGGCGCTGCACGCCGCCTGGCTCGAGCTCCACAACCGCCTGGCGGCCGTGGCGCGCGACGAGCTCGCGAGCCTCGCTGAGGTCGATCCCGACGATCCCGAGCCGGTGATCGCCGGCCGCGCGCTCGCCGGCCTGGGCGACGTCGTGTTCGAGTCCCAGGTCCGTCACGTCGAGGCGGGGCTGCGCGGCCAGGAGCTGCGTAGGGCGGTGATCGCCGACCTCGATCGCGCCGCGCGCGTGCTCGAGACCGGGCTCTGGTCGTTCAATCTGCTCGCTCGCGGCGCGCGCGCCAAGAACCAGGCGCTCGAGGCAGCTCGAGCGGCCGAGGAGGCGCGTACGCAGATGATGAAGGCGGTCCGGCAGGCTCGGACCGCCTGGGCTCAGGTCCGTGAGCAGGCGCGCACGGGCAATCGCGACGCCCGTGCCGCACCGCAGGACGCTCGCAACGCCGGCCGGCAGACGCGCGCCGCGGAGAAGGCCGCCCGGGCAAGCGACAAGCAGGCGCTGATCGCCGCGAAGAAGGCGCGCGCGCTGGAGCGCGCCAAGCCGGGGTCCTAGCCGAGTGGCGACCATCGCCGTGCTCGGGCCCGGCGGGGTCGGAGGGTTCGTCGCCGCCGCGCTCTCGCACAGCGGCGCCGACGTCGTGGTGATCGCCCGCGAGCCGACCGCCGAGCTGATTGCGGACCGGGGGATCGCTGTCCGCAGCGCCGCGCTCGGAGACTTCAGCGTCCGGCCTGAGGTGACGACGGCCCGGCGCGAGCCCGTCGATGTGCTCCTGGTCGCCACCAAAGCCGGTGGGCTGGCGAGTGCGCTGACACGGGTCGAGGCGTCGCCGGCGCTGGTCGTGCCGCTGCTCAACGGAATCGAGCACATGCAGCCGCTGCGGGAGCGGTTCGGCGCTGCTGTCTGCGCGGGCGTGATCAGAATCGAGTCCGACAGTCCGGCGCCGGGTCAGATCGTCCAGACCAGCCCGGGCGTGCGGATCGACCTCGCCGAGGACCAGCCCCAGCTCCTCGCGCCGGTCACGGCGCTCGCGCACGCGGTGCGGGAGGCCGGCGTCGACGTCCGCGTCGGAGGCAGCGAATCGCAGGTGCTGTGGTCAAAGCTCACGCGTCTGAACGCGCTCGCGCTGACGACCAGCGCCAGCGACCGCCCGCTCGGCTACGTCCGCAGTGAGCCTCGCTGGCGCTCGGCGCTCGAAGGGGCGGTGCGGGAGACGGCGGCGGTTGCAAACGCCGACGGCGCGCGGATCGACCCCGCGGACACCCTCGCCGAGCTCGACCAGGCCCACGCGGAGCTCGGCTCCTCGATGCAGCGCGACATCGTCGCCGGACGCGAGCCGGAGCTCGACGCGATTGCCGGCGCGGTCCTGCGCGCGGCGGAGCGCCACGGGTTGCGCTGCCCGACCGTGACGTGGCTGGCGGGGCGCGTCGCGCAGCGCGCGGGCCTCGACGGCTAGACGCTTATGAGATCGAGACCGAGCAGCACGTCGTCCACGTAGCGCCCACCCAGCAGGAACTCCGCCGGTGCGACGCCCTCGACGACAAAGCCGCAGCGCTCGTATAGCCGGCGGGCGACCTCGTTTGAGCCCAGAACCCTGAGCGTGAGGCGCCGGCCCCCGCGGGTGCGCGCCGTGTCCACCGCCGCCGTCACGAGCTGGAATCCGATGCCCTGACCCTGAGACGGCGGCAGCACCGCGAGCGCTTTCAGTTCCTGGACATGCTCGCCGGCCGTCAGGCCGCGGTAGCGCGGGGCAACGAGGACATAGCCGACCGCCTCGTCGCCGGCCTCGGCGACCAGGACGTCCTCCGGCCTGGTGTCGCCGCTGAAGAACTCGTCGTCGACCTGAGGCGTCGGAGCCGGGGTGACGTCCTCTGACCAGGTCGCGACGTCGATCAATTGGAGCGTCGGCCCGTCGTCATCGCGTGCCTGGCGAATTGCCACCGCGCTGGTGCTCCTCGAACTCGTCTAGAGCGGGGGGCGAATCGGCTCGGGTGGACCTTCGACGAAGACCGGCTCGCCGATCTCCTCGGACGCGACCGCGTCGACGGCCTCCTGCTCCTCCATCTCGCCTTCGGCGTCGTGGTCGCCGTCGCAGAGGACGCGGAAGTTGCCGGTCACGCCGCCGTCGGCCTGGAGCACGATCCCGGGCAGCAGCTCCTCGCCCTCCTCGAGTCCGAGCCGGTCGATATCGAACGCCGCCATCCCGATCCCCCAGCTGTTGTGATCCGGGTTTTCGCGATCGTGGGCCGCCACTCCCTGCGCGAAGCGCTCCAGCAGCTTGCCCATTGTCGCGGTATCGACCATCTCGAACGCCCGCTCGTCAGCCTCGCTCGATCAGCTCGATGCGATAGCCGTCCGGGTCACGGACGAAGCAGAGCCGGTTGCCGCCGTCACGGATCGTGTACGGCGGCCGCTCCGGCTCGATGCCCTGACCGGCCAGACGCTCGAGCGTCGAGTCCAGATCGGCCGTCGAGACCGCGATGTGGCCGTATCCCGTACCGATCTCGTAGGGCTCTGATCGATCGAGGTTGTAGGTCAGCTCGAGCCGCGGCTCGGGGCCATCGTCGGGGAGGCCCATGAACACATTGATCGCTTCCTCGCGGATCGGAATCCGCCCGATCTCGTCGAAGCCGAGCGCCTTGTAGAACTCGACCGAGCGATCGATCTCGAAGATCCGGTAGCAGGTGTGGATCAGGCTCATCGGTACAGCACAGCGTACCCCGATACGCTCTTGGTGTGATCGTCGAGCGCTCCATGAGTGACCCGTGGCTCTCGAACACCTACGTGGTGGCCGACGAGCCGGGCGGTCATGCGGTGATGATCGACGCCGGCGGCCCGGTGGCGCCGCTGCTCGAGTACCTGCGCCGCGGCCAGCTGCAGCTGACCCACGTGCTGCTCACCCACCACCATCACGATCACGTGGTCGAGCTCGACGAGGTGCTCGAGGCGTATCCCGGAACCCCGGTCCTGATCCACCCGCTCGAGCGCGAGCTGGTCACGGGCGCGACCGGCACGATGCAGCCGGGCGAGCCGGTCGAAAGCGGGGCGCTGCGGATCGAGCCGATTCACACCCCCGGCCACACCGCCGGGATGCTGTCCCTGCTCGTCGACGGGAGTGACGTGTTCACCGGCGACACCCTGTTCAAGGGCTCGGTCGGGGGCGTCCGGGCACCGGGCAGCACGAGTTACGGTGACCTCAAGACGTCGATCATGGACAAGCTGATGACGCTGCCGCCGCAGACGCGCATCCATCCGGGCCACACCGATCCGACGACGGTTGCCGACGAGCTCGAGCGCAACCGTTTCGTGCGGATCTGGCGCGGCGCCGATGCCGAGGGCAACGAGCGCTGCACCGCGATGGGAGAGGATGCGACTCTGATCCTGCTCGGCGACGACTACGACGGCGGTTACAAGGCCTGGGTCCGCTGGCCCGACGGATCCGATGACATCGTCCCCGGGTCCCAGGTGCAGCGAGCGCAGTAGTGGCTCAGGACAAGATCCCCACCTCCCGCGTGGGGCGGACGGCGAAGATCGGGGGCCTGGCCGCGGGACAGGCGATCCGGCAGGCGGGGACGATGGCGGCAAACGTGGGCCGCTCGCCGGAGGGCAAGCAGGCGGCGCTCGAGCGCCGGCACATCGAGGCCGCGGAGCAGATCGTCGCCGCGCTCGGGACGATGAAGGGCGCCGCGATGAAGGTCGGGCAGGTGCTGTCGTTCCTCGACGTCGGCATGGTCCCCGAGGAGTACCGCGAGGAGTTCCAGCACAAGCTGGCGGCGCTGCGTGACGCGGCGCCGACGGTCACCTTCAAGGACATGCGCAAGGTGATCGAAGAGG
Source organism: uncultured Solirubrobacterales bacterium (assembly GCA_963788005.1). Lineage (GTDB taxonomy): Bacteria > Actinomycetota > Thermoleophilia > Solirubrobacterales > Solirubrobacteraceae > Palsa-465. The sequence goes on from CAWBFH010000014.1 coordinate 183,201, forward strand.
AGCTCGGCGAGCGCCTCTCGGACGTGTTCGAGGACTTCGATCAGGAGCCGATCGCGGCCGCGTCGATCGGTCAGGTGTACCGCGCGACGCTGCTCGACGGACGGCGCGTCGCGGTCAAGGTCCAGTATCCCGGCGTCGCGGCGGCGGTCCGGGCCGACATGCAGAACCTCGGCCTGATCCTCCGGCTCGCCAAGCGGATCGCCCCCGGGATGGACCCAAAGGCGATCGGCGAGGAGATCCGCTCACGAATCCAGGAGGAGCTCGATTACGAGCTCGAGGCCCAGAACCAGCGCTCGCTGGCGCGCATCTTCCGCGGCCATCCGTTCATCGTGATCCCGGACGTGATCACGTCCCTTTCGCACGAGCGGATGATGGTCTCGGAGTACGTCCACGGCACCGGCTTCGAGGAGCTCAAGACCTACTCCCAGGAGGAGCGCGACCGGATCGGCGAGATGATCTTCCGCTTCTACTTCGGCTGCCTGTACCGCCACGGCCAGTTCTCCGGTGATCCGCACCCGGGCAACTCGGTCCTCCTCGATGACGGACGGATGGCGTTCTACGACTTCGGGCTGTTCAAGCGGATGCCACCCGGCGGGGTCGAGCTCGAGATCAACGTGGCGCGGGCGGTGATCGAGGGTGACACCGACACGATCATGCGCCTGGGGACCGAGACCGGCTTCTTTCCCGAGCCGGAGAAGTTCAACCCCGACCGCGTTCTCGCGCATTTCCGCGCGGCGACTTCGTGGTACACGGCGGATCGCGAGATCGAGCTGACGCCCGAGTATGCAACCCAGGTGCTGATCGACATGAGCGACCCGCGGTCTGAGTACTTCGGATACCTGCGCCACGAGTCGGCGCCGCCCGACCACATCTTCGGGCGGCGGATGGAGGTCCTGACCCTGGCCGTGATCGCGCAACTGCACGCGCGCGGCAACTTTCACCGGATCGCGCGCGAGTGGTTCTACGGCGACCCGCCGGCGACCGAACTCGGCCGCGAGGAGGCCGAGTTCTACAGTCGCGCGGTCGTGTGACAGGCGCGCTCAGCGAGGCGCGCTCAGCGGAGTGAGCCGCCCCTAACCGAAGCGCACGGCGTGGGACTTGCCGTTCTTGGCCGCGAGCACCCCGTTGCCGTCAAACCGGAACGAGAACGTGAGCTTGCCCTTGCCGTGCAGCTTGGCTGCCTTGAAGCTCACCTTGCCGCTGAACTTGCACTTGCGATTGACCTTCAGCCGACGACTCATCACCTTCTTGTGCCCGTGCCTGACGGTCACCGCCACGGCGCCCTTACACGCCGACGCCGGGCTCACGCCCGCCGGCAGCGTGATCGACCCGCCGAACCTGTATTTGAACGGAGCGGTGTGATCGCTGTGCGGCCTGACGCTGTCACTGATCCGGCTGGGTGTGGCACGCGGGGTCTTGAACGTCACGTCGTTGCCCTCGCTCTTGCCGGCGCCGCTGGTGGCCACCAGCCGGAAGTGATACGTCGCGTTCGGGCTCAGACCAGTGACCGACAGGCTCACCGGTGAACTCGAGGCAGATGCCGTCAGCGCGCCCGTGCCGCTCGACTTCCCATACGCGGTGGTGGTCCCGTACTCGAACTCGTAGGTGGTGGCGGCCGTCCCCGGCGTCACCGAACCCGTCAGCGCGGCCCTCGTCGCCGTGACCCCCGTCGCCGAGCTCGTAATCGCACGCGGCGCCACCGCGAGCGTCACGCCCTCACTCGCGCTCGCGCTCGCGCCACCATTCGAACTCACCACCGCCGTCAACGTATTGGCACCGCCGGTCAGCGGCACCGAGGCCGAGAACGACCCGCCCGACACGGTCGCCTTGACCCCGTTGACGGTCACGCTCTTCACGCCCGAGCCGGCGCTCGCGCTACCGGTAACCGTGACCGGCGAGGAGCTGACCGTCGCGCCGCTGGAGGGCGAGTTGAACGAGACGGCGGCGGCCTGGAGCGCGTCCTGTGCCGTCAGGGCGTCCTGCTGCGCCGCGGCGAGCGTGAACTCGGTCGAATAGACGAAGCGGATCGGGACGCTGCCCGACGCGGGCACGGTGAAGGAGGTGTAGGGAACGTCGAACGTCGAGGCGCCGAACGGCATCGCGCCGAAGACGAACGCACTCGACGGTGCCTGGCCGTAGGTGATCGCGCCCGCCGACGGAGGACCATCGGCCGTGTGCGTGTTCTGCACCAGGATCGATGCCGGTGCGTTACTCGTCGAGGCCACGGTCTGTCCGGTGACAAACGACGAAAACTGCGACGCCCCGGGGAATAGGTAGTCAACGTCGCCGGGCACGGGGTTCAGACCCGGAGAGGTGAAATCCTGCTGGTTCTCGAGCAGCAGGCTGACCGTATGGCTCTTGCCGTCGGTGCTCGAGTACGCATCGTCGATCGACACCATGTGCCCGTCGTCGGTTTGGGTGATCGTGCGCTTGACTTCGACCCTGCTGGGACTGAAGGCCTCACACGGAATGTCGCAGATGACGATCGGATCGGTCTCCTCGAAGGTCAGATCGCCGCTGGACGGATTCTGCGTGATCGGGCCGAGCGTCAGGGCCGGCAAGCCTATCGCGCTCGAGTTCTTGGTGTTGGCCGAGTACGGGCCGTAGGCGGACTGCCCGTCGACCTCGATCCCGGAGCGCGTCGAGTCGGATGCCGCGGGGTTATCGACGAGGTCATTGCAGAAGAAGCCCTGGACATCCGCCTGGCCGACGACCGTCGGGTCGTCGAGAAAGCTGTTGTCGAGGCCGCAGTCGCTGTAGGAGAGGTACTGGTTAGTCGCCGTCAGCTGCGGCTCTTGGATGAAATAGTCAAACAGGGTGCTTCCGTTGGTGTCCTGGTCGAGCACCCCGACGAGCGTCCGCGGACCGGTAAAAGCACTCAGGCCGGTCGTCGGCGCCAGCTGTGGTGCCGGCACCGCCCGCAGGCGACACGTATCGAGGTTTCCCTGCTCGAGGGCTCCGAGCGAGACGGTCGCCGAGAACGTGCCGTCCGCACCGACGGAAACGGCGTTGTCGACCGTTCCGAGCACGGTGCCGTCGGTCCCATTGTCGCTGTAACAGAGGATCTGGACCTGATCACCGCTCGTCCCGTTCGAGGTTCCCGAGATCGTCACGTTCTGCGTCTGACCCTGGTCGAACGCGAAGAACGGATCGGACGGTGATGTGATCGACGTCGTGGTGACGGTGGCGCTGGCGGCAGACGCGACGCAGAGTGAGAGAGCCAACGCGGCGCCCACGGCCGCCACCAGTCGCGTTGGCATTGAGCTCGGCAAATGCGGCATCCCCTGCTCCTGTTCTCGAGTGCCCCGAGCGGCCCCCCCGGCTCGCCCTCCGGCACCGACCACGGTGGAACGGCCCGGAAACCATATCCCGAATCGGGGCACCGTCAACCCGGTTCGCGGTAGCCGACGGCGCGCTCGCGGACGAGGGCGACGAGCACCGGCCGCAGTCGGCTCCGGCGGTCAGACCTCTTGGACCTGGAACAGGCTCGTGGTGCCGGGCTTGCCGCTCGGCAGCCCGGCGGTGATCCCGACCCGCTGGCCGCGCTTGACCCAGCCGAGCTCGACAACTCGGCGGGCGCTGTCGGCGATCAGCTCCTCGGTGACCTCGTGGCGGCGCATCGAGCTGGCCTGGACGCCCCACATGACGGCGCAGCGGCGGACCGTCTCCCGGCCGGGGGACAGGGCGTAGATCGGGACGGACGGCCGGTGGGCGGAGATCAGGCGCGCCGAACGGCCCGACAGCGTCGGGATCACCAGCGCCGCGAGGCCGAGCTCGCGCGCGGCCGCGCACGCTCCGTACGCGACCGTGTACGCGGGGTCGCGCGCGTCGCGACGCACGCGGTTCTCGTTCCAATCGCGGTACGGCAGGACGGTCTCGGTGCGCTCGGCGATCGTCGCCATCATCGCCACCGCCTCGACCGGGAAGGCGCCGATCGCCGTCTCCTGCGAGAGCATCACGGCGTCGGTCCCGTCGAGGATCGCGTTGGCGACGTCGGCCACTTCGGCGCGCGTCGGCCGCGAGGAGGAGACCATCGAGTCGAGCATCTGGGTCGCGGTGATCGACGGGCGCGCGAGCCGTCCGGCGATACGCAGCAGCTGCTTCTGCACGATCGGGACGTCCTGGATCGGGAGCTCGATCCCGAGGTCGCCCCGCGCGACCATGACCGTGTCGGCGGCGCGGATGATCTCCTCGGCCGCCTCGACCGCCTGCGGCTTCTCGATCTTCGCGATCAGCGGTAGCCGCGTCTGGCGGCGCACCGTGTCGAGATCCTCCGCTGTCCGCACGAAGGAGAGCGCGACAATGTCGACGCCGATCGTCTCCCCGAAGCGGAGCATGTCGAGGTCCTCCTCGGGGACCGCGTCGAGCCCGCGGGTCGAGCCGGGGATGTTGAGACCCTGACGCGAGGCGACCGAGCCGCCGATCTCGACCGACGTTTCGACTTCTCCCGGTCGGACACTCTGGACGCGCAGCCGGATCGCGCCGTCGGCCAAGTAGACGACGTCGTCGGGGTCGACCGCGTCCGCCAGCCCGGGCCAGCTGACGGACATCCTCTGTTCGGTGCCGATGTCGGCCGAGCCGCAGGCCAGCACGAGCCGCTCGCCGGGCTTGAGCTCCGCGATGTCGTCCTGCAGCGCGCCGATCCTCAGCTTCGGTCCCGGCAGATCCTGGAGGATCGCCACCTGGCGCCCGGCGCTCGACGCCGCGGCCCGGATCCGCTCGGCGTTCTCGGCGTGGAGCTCGCGATTGCCGTGCGAGAAGTTCAGCCGTGCGACGTCGACGCCGGCCTCGATCATCCGCCGCAGGGTCTCAGGATCCTGTGAGGCGGGGCCGATCGTGGCGACGATCTTCGTGCGGCGCATGATCCTGGAAGCTACTGAAAGCGCTTGCCCGGCCGACGTCGCCGTGTGAACGCCAAATACCGACGATCGTGCCGTCCCTCGTGACGTCTCGCCTAGACGACCGCACCGTCCTCGACGACGGTCTCACCGTCGGCGGTGAGCCGTCCGCCGTCGCGCAGATCGCAGATCAGGTCCCAGTGAAGTGCCGAGGCGTTGGTCCCGCCGCTCTCGGGGTATGAGCGGCCGAGCGCGAGGTGGACGGTTCCGGCCATCTTCTCGTCGAGCAGGATGTGGCCGGTGGCGCGATCGATCCCCGCATTGGTGCCGATCCCTATTTCGCCGAGCAGCGAGGCGCCCGCATCGGTCTCGAGCGCCGCCTTGAGGTACTCCTCGCCGCGCTCGGCGCGCGCGTCGACCACCTCGCCGTCGCGGAAGCCGAGTTCGACGCCGGTGACCGTGACCCCGCTCGGCCCGGTGGGAACCGTGAAGCGGATCCTCCCGTTCGCGGAGCGCTCGAGCGGGCCGGTGAAGACCTCGCCGCTGGGCATGTTGCGCTTTCCGTTGGAGTTGATCCACGTGCGGCCCTGAACCTCGAGCGTCAGGTCGGTGCCGTCGGCCTCGATTCGGATCTGGTGCGCCGGCGTCAGCCGCTGCACGAGCTTCGCCTGCGCGTCGTTCAGATCGCGCCAGGCCGCGGTCGGGTCCGGCCGGTCCAGGAACAGCGCCCGGGTGACGAACTCGGCGTACTCCTCGGTGCCCATGCCCGCCTGCTGAGCGAGCGCGGGCGTCGGCACCAATGTCCCACACCACCGCTTCGCCAGCTGGACCTCGGCAAGCGGCTGGCGAGCGGCGGCCGCACGGGCGATCACACTCGGATCGATGCCGGCGAGCTCGTTGGTGTTGGCGGGCGCATCGATCCGGACCAGCGAATCGAGCGACCCGATCAGAGCGAGCTCGATCGGGGATGGAGCCTCGAGGTGGCGTTCGCGGGCGTGACGGAAGAAGCTGCCCGACTCTGACGGCGGCGAGAGCACCACGAACGGCCACGCATCACGGTCGAGAATCGCCTGCTGGAGCGCCAGCGCGAACGGCTCGGCGAGCGTGGTCGACCTGACCAACACCTTCGCGTCGGCCGTCACTTCCAGGCACCAGTCGCAGATCAGCTCGGCGAGCGCGGTCGGGTCGGGTCCGCCGGGTGTCGTGTTCATGGCACCTCCAGTTCCGGGAAATGGTCTTCGACATGTGCGCGCAGCGAGTCACGGACGAACGCTCGCTCTGAGGCGGACGCCATCCGGTAGCGCCCCAGGAGCTCCTTCTGGCGCTCGAGCTTGAGCCCGGCGACCGTCCACGAGACGGCAAGCCGCTCGAATAGCAGCTCCGTCGCGCGCTGACGGGCATCTTCGCGGTGCAGCCCGGAGGCCAGCGTTTGCGCATACTCGGTTCGGGCACCGGCGGTCAGCGAGCCACGCAGCGCGAGCACGTTGCCCTCGCTGTCGCGGTACTCGTCGGGCGCGAGCTCGAGCTTGGCGCGCTTGCGATTGCGGCGGCCCACGGCTACCGACCAGGCCTCTGGGTGCGTCCGGAGCAGATCACCTACGGCGACGCCGCCGCGGCGGCGCGCAACTGACCGCTCACATCGCCGGTGACGGGCTCGCCGTGGCCCGCCCACACCGCCGAGGGTTCGAGCTCGGCCAGCTTGCGAATCGACGCTCGTGCCTGCTCGACATCGGCGTCGAACGCGGGAGGCGGCAAGTGCACCGGCCGGTTGCGCCCGGTCTGAGGATCGATCGTGTAGACGCAATCCGACACGAGTGCCAGCCGGTCCGAGTCGCGAAACAGGCCGATCAGCCCGGGCGCGTGCCCGGGCAAATCGACCACGCGAAAGCCGGCGATCTCGTCTGCATCGGTGACCGTGCCCTGCACGGCGACCGCGCCGCCGTCCCAGCTTGGCAGCAACCTGCGCAGCAGCACGCGGCCGTAGGGATCGAGCTTCTCGAGGTCCCAGTAGTCGCGCCATGGGTCGGGCGACTCGGCCGCCGCACGCTCGGCCGGATGGCAGTAGACCGGCGCGCCGAGCGCGGGCGCACCGCCCCGGTGGTCGGCGTCGGCGTGGCTGAGGACGACGCCGCTTAGCGCCACCAAGCCGGGCGCATGCGACCCGCAGCGCGCGGCCCATCGCCTTGGTTCCGGCGTCGAACACGACCACGCCGTCGCCGTCCTCGATCAGGTAGACGTTCATCGTTTTGATCGGGAAGCCGCCGCGGACAACGAACACTCGGTCGGCGATCGGCTCGGTGTCGACCCCGTTGATCTTGGCGAGCACCTGCGTCCGTGCGTTCGCGAGCTTGGTCAGTCGGGCCTCGGCGCGAGACCCCGCCGCCGGCAGGAGTCCGAGTTGACGAGCCACATCGCCGCTGTCGAGGTAGGCGTCGTTGTGCTGGATCAGGTCATCGCGCACGGTCACCACGTCACAGCCTTCGAGCGTCATCGTCGCGCCGTTGGCGACGAAGCCCTGGAAATCGCCGGGCCCGGCAAAGGTGCCGTGCGCGCGCCAGCGGACCGCCGCGCGCCCGCGGCCGGCGGTGACCTCGAGCACCTCGAGCTCGAAATCGGGGAAGGCCGCAAACAGCGCGCCGAAGTAGCGCCGGATCCCGTCGGGGGCGATCAGCTCCTGTGCTCCGACCAGCCGATCGACCGCGTCCGGCGCCCAGCACGCTACGGCCGCGTCGAGATCGCGCGCTCCGAGCGCCGCGAAGTACCGCCTCGCGATCTCAGACGGGCTGGCCATCGGCCGTCGCAGTCTATTGGGACGCGAATATCGTTTCGTCATCGTGTCGCGTCAGCGTGAGCTCGGGAGAGGCGAACGGGTTCTACCCGGGCTGTGGCGGCTGCGCCTGCCGCTGCCGTGGCCGGGCGTTCCGCACTGCAACGCCTGGGCGATAGCGGCCGGCGACGGGATCGTGCTGGTCGACACGGGCATGCACGAGCCCGACTCGATGGCCCAGCTCGAGCGGGCCATGGACCAGGTCGGACTGCGTCTCGAGCAGGTCCGGCTGCTCGTATGCACGCATGCCCATTCCGACCACTGGGGCCAGGCGGCACCGATCCGCGATCGGACCCTGTGTGAATTTTGGATGCACCGGCGGCCCGAGCCGCCCCGGGACGAGAACGGCGGCGAGCGGAGCTCCGCGCTCGCGCGCAGGATCGAGGTAGCCCGTCAGAGCGGCGTGCCCGATGCGGCGATCGAGGCGTTCGTCGAGCGTGTCAAGGACATGCCGTCGGGAGTAGCGCGAGAGATCGAGCCCGACCGCGAGCTCGTCCCCGGGATCGAGATCGAGACCGACCTCGGGACCTGGACCGTCTACGAGACGCCGGGCCACACGCCGTCCCACATCTGCCTCTTCCAGGCCGAGCGCCGGCTGCTGATCTCGGGCGACCACGTGCTCGGGCGCATCTCGCTGTTCTTCGACTACGGGTATACGCCCGATCCGGTGTCGGAGTTCCTGAGCTCGCTGGACCGCGTCGACGTGCTCGATGCGCGACTCGCGCTCTCGGGCCACGGCAAACCGTTCGTCGACGTCCACGGCCACATCGAGGGCAACCGCAAGCTGGTCGGCGAGCGGATCGAGGCCACGCTGGCCGCGCTCGCCGCCGAGCCCCGGACCGCGCTCGAGATCGCGCCCGAGATCTACGGCGAGCCGATCTCGTTTCACAACGGCGCCTGGCTGCTGACCCAGACGCTCTGCTACCTGCATCACCTCGAACTCGTCGGACGGACGCGCAAGGAACCCGACGGTGCCGGCGAGCGCTGGTCCGCCATCAAACCTTGACATAAGTTTGTCAAGGTCGTGATAAGGTTCGCCGATGCGGATCGACGAGATCCTGGCTCGGGCGCAGGAGCCCGTCTTCTCATTCGAGTTCTTTCCGCCCAAGACCGATGACGGCGAGCGGGTTCTCGGCCTGGCGCTCGAGTCGCTGCGCCAGCTCGAGCCGGACTTCGTGTCGGTCACCTACGGCTCCGGTGGCTCGACGCGTGACCGGACCGTCAAGCTGACAAAGTGGATCAAGCAGGAGCTCGGGATCGAGACGATGGCGCACCTGACGTGCGTCGGCGCGTCGCGCGACGAACTGCACGCGATCCTGGGCGCGACGGCCGCGGCCGGAGTCGACAACGTCCTCGCGCTGCGGGGCGACCCGCCGCGCGGCGAGACCACCTGGACCCCGCACCCCGAGGGCCTGACGCACGCCGCGGAACTCGTGGATCTGATCGCGGCCGATTACGACTTCTGCGTCGGCGCAGCTTGCTTTCCGGAGGTGCACGTCGACGCGCCCGACCTGGCACGCGATCTCGTGCACCTCAAGCGCAAGGTTGACGGCGGCGTCTCGTTCCTGATCACGAACCTGTTCTTCGACAACGAGCTCTACTTCCGGTTCGTCGAGGAGGCGCGTGCGGTCGGGATCGAGGTCCCGATCCTGCCGGGGATCATGCCGATCACGAGCACGGCCCAGATCAGGACGATCACCGGCCTGTGCGGCGCGACGATCCCGCCGGCGCTGATGTCACAGCTCGAGCTGCGAACCGGGAACGGAGACGCGGTGCTCGAGCTGGGCGTCTCCTACGCGACCCTGCAGTGCGCCGAGCTGCTGGCCCGGGGCGCGCCGGGCGTGCATTTCTACACGCTCAACCGCTCACCGGCGACGCGCGCGATCCTGTCGGCGCTCAAGCTGCTGCGGCCGTGGGTCAGGCGGGAGATCGTCAATCTGGCGCTTTGATCTCGAGCGCGTGGGCGAGCATCGGCTGCCCGTCGAGTTCGTAGCGGACATCTACCTCGTCGTTGCGTTTGTAGGTGCCGATCCCCCAGAACCCCAGCAGCCACGCGCGGAGGCCGAGCTTGTTGGAGACGAGCTCGCGCGTGAACAAGAGCTCGCGTTCCGAGACCCGGTAATCGGTCCCGAGTTCCTGCGGGATGCCGTTGACGTAGACCTCGAACGGAGTCCTGACCCCGTCGGGCAGCGGGACGCGCCATTCTTTCATGCCTCCTCCAGATCGGCCGGCAGAAGCGACAGGATCGTCAGGTCCAGGCGCCGGTCGCGCTCGTTGACGTACGCCCGCAGGACGCCCTCCTCGATCAGCCCGGCCGCCTTCGCCGCGGCGATCATCGCCGCATTGTCGGGCTCGGTGAGCAACTCGAGGCGCTCGAGCCCGCAGACGTCGAACAGCCACGCCGCGGCGAGACGCAGCGCAGCGCTGCCGAGGCCGCGGCCGCGAAATCCGGGCGCGACCCAGATCCCGGCCTCAGCCCGCAGATCGTCCCAGTCGACCCGATGGACGTCGAGCTGGCCGCGGCACACGTCGGAGCCCGGCTCGAGCAGCGTGAAGCGCACCGCATTGCCGGCCGCCCGCTCCCCGGCGGCGCGCTCGATCCGACGGCCTAGTTCGGCGCCGCTGGGGGGCCGGTGCAGGCCGAGCCGTGCATGCAGCGTCGGATCATCCTGGTGCGCGATCAGGACTTCGGGGATATCCCGCTCTGACTCGAAACGGAGAGTCACGCGCTCGGAGCGCAGGGGCCTGACCAAGTCAGGGAACGAATGCATTGTCGGAACCTGACCGTACTCTGTCGCACCGTGGCAGAGATCGCCTACAGCATCCGCCGCTCGCCGCGTGCCAGGCGGGTGCGAGTCACGGTCGACGCCCGACGCGGCGTCGAGGTCGTGCTCCCGCAACGGGCGCCCGAGCGCGAGGCGGCCGCGGCGATCCGCGAGCTCGCGCCGTGGATCGAACGCCGGATCTCCGAGCTCGATCGCGCGCGGGCGACAGTCGCCGCGCGCGGGGAGCACGTGCCCTACCTCGGCGAGCTGCTGGCGCTCCGCGGCGAGCCGGGCAGGATACGGGTCCACCGGCGCGGCGCCGAGTTGCTGGTGCCCGCCGGCGAGGGTCGGCATGACGCGCTCGAGCGCTGGTACCGGCGTGCGGCGCGTGACGAGATCGCCCCGCGACTTCACGCCGCCTGCTCGCAGGCGGGGAGCTCGTATTCGAAGTTGACGATCCGCGGCCAGCGCACGCGCTGGGCGAGCTGCTCGCCGAGCGGCGCGATGAGCTTCAACTGGCGCCTGCTGCTCGCGCCCGAGCCGGTGCTCGAGTACGTCATCTGGCACGAGGTCTGCCACCTCGAGGTGATGGATCACTCGCCGCGCTACTGGACGCTGCTCGCCTCAAGGTGCCCGGATTACCGCCGGCAGAAGGCGTGGCTGCGCCGGCACGGCGCGACGCTCGTGCTGTGATCGCGGGTCGTGCTCACGCGAGTGAGCGGCGCAGCGCCGCGTAGGTGGATTCGCCCGGGCGCTCGTCGATCACCTCGCGGCGGACCCGGCCCCGATAGGCCTCCGTCGACCCGTCGCCGTGGACGTCGACGCCGCCGCGCACGCTCGGGACCAAGCGTTCGGGCCCGGACAACTCGAGGCGTGCGAACACCTGCTCCGATGGCTCAAAGCTCCTGATCTTCACGTCGACGGGACGGCGCGGCGCTGCCTTGGCGAGCTCGCGGCCGCGATCCTCGAGCTCCTGGAGCGCGAGGTCGAGGGTCGCGAACGTGGTTCGCTTGACTTTAGGTCCGGAGCGGACGGTCAGCTTCCAGCGCACGCCGCGATGATTGCAGGCTGCCTCCGCGCGGTCGCACCGACCGTCGCCGGCCGGGCGCCGCGGCCCGCGGGCCCGGAGCGGGCGGCAGCGGGAAGTCGATCTCGGTGACCGAGCCGCGACGCACGGCGGCGATCTCGCCGTCGGCGAGCCGCTCGATCAGCCTCTGAATCGCGACGTTGTCGGTCAGGGTCGTCGCGTGCCAGCGGTCGATCCCGCGTTCCTGCGACGCCGCCGCGAGGCGCCTGAGCATCTCGGTCGCAAGGCCTTGGCGCTGGTAGTCATCGCCGACGACGATCGCGAACTCGGCCGTCGCTGGATCCTCCACGAGGCGGACGAACCGCGCGACCGCGACGATCGACTCGTCGTCACCGTCGGTGATGGTCGCTACGAGCGCAAAATGGTTGGCGCCGTCGACGTCGACGAGATACCGTACATCGCCGCTCGACAGAACGGGCTTGACGCCGAGAAAGCGCCGGTAGCGCGACTCGGGCGAGAGACGGGCGTATGCACCCCGCAGACGTTGCGCGTCGTCTCGGCGGATCGGTCGGATCTCGATCCTGGTGCCGTCGCTGGCGATGAAGAGTGCCACGGCTTCAACGGTAGGACCCCGATCCCGGCGTTTGTGTGTCCGGCGTCACAGTGGGTGGCGCCGGACACTGAGCTTGGCGGTACTCGGCTACGGGCGCCGGTCGATCGGGACGTAGTCCAAACCGCGCGCGCCGGTGTAGATCTGGCGCGGGCGGGAGATCTTCTGCTCCGGGTCGTCGATCATCTCCAGCCACTGGGCGATCCAGCCGCTCGTGCGCCCAATCGCGAACAGCACCGGGAACATCTCGACCGGCATCCCAAGTGCCTCGTAGATCAGACCCGAATAGAAGTCGACGTTCGGGTAGAGCTTGCGGGAGATGAAGTAGTCGTCCTCGAGCGCGATCTTCTCGAGTTCGGTGGCGATGTCGAGCAGCGGGTTCTTGCCGGTGACCTCGAACACCTCTTCGGTCGCCTGCTTGATGATCTTCGCCCGCGGGTCGAAGTTCTTGTAGACCCGGTGGCCGAAGCCCATCAGCTTCTCGTCTCCGTGCTTGACGCCGTCGATGAAGTCGGGGATGTTCTCCTTGCGCTCGATCCGGCGCAGCATCCGCAGGACCGCCTCGTTGGCGCCGCCGTGCAACGGCCCGTAGAGCGCCGCGACGCCGGCGGCCACGGCCGAGTAGGGATCCACCTGCGAGGACCCGACGCTGCGCACCGCGCTGGTGGAGCAGTTCTGTTCGTGGTCGGCGTGGAGGATGAACAGCACGTCGAGCGCGTGCTCGAGCCGCGGGTCGGGCTCGTACTTGAGCTCGGCCACCTTGTAGATCATCGAAAGGAAGTTGCCGGGATAGCTGAGGTCGTTGTCCGGATAGACGTACGGCATGCCGCGGTTGTGGCGGTAGGAGAAGGCAGCCAGCGTCGGCATCTTCGCCAGCAGACGGATCACCTGCAGGTCGCGGACCTCGCTGTCATGGATCGCGCTCGCCTCGGGGTAGAAGGTCGACAGCGCGCTGACCGAGGCCAGCAGCATCCCCATCGGGTGCGCGTCATAGCGGAATCCCTGCATGAACTCCTTGACGTTCTCGTGTACGAACGTATGCAGCGTGATCTGGCGATCCCAGGCCTCGAGCTGGGGCTTGGTAGGAAGCGCGCCGTGCATCAGCAGATAAGCGACTTCGAGATACGTCGACTTCTCGGCCAGCTGCTCGATCGGGTATCCGCGGTACTCGAGGATCCCCCGCTCGCCGTCGATGAACGTGATCGCAGAGCGGCACGACGCGGTCGCCATGTAGGCCGGGTCGTAGGTCATCAGACCGAAGTCGTCGTCAGTGGTCTTGATCTTGCGCAGCTCCGTCGCGCGGATCGTCCCGTCCTGGATCGGGATCTCGTACTGCTTTCCGGTCCGGTTGTCGGTGACCGTTAGCGTGTCGGTCGACGTCACTGCGCCGCCGTCCACTTGGTGCTGAGTCTCGGTGGTCATAGAACTCCTGTCAGTTACCGGGGCCTCCCGACCCAGCCGATCGAGCGGGACGACCCTTAAAGACTTTATTACCCCGCTCCCGCCGCCGAGGCGGCCGCGGACGCGCGCCCGGCCGGCGGCTCGGGATCGCCCGGGGAGGCGTGCCGTCGCCGGCGTCTTACCCGGTTGCGATCGCGGCGCCGATAGCGATCACCACGAGCACGAACGTGACCAGCATCACGAGCCGCTGGCCACGCAAGTTGAACGGAAACTCGGGGTTGCGCAGGCCGATCGCCGCGAGAATCACGGCGTACAGAGCAAGCACCCCGCCGGCGATGAACCAGGGAACCTTGGATGGCTCGGCGGCTGCGAACACGACTGCCAGCACGCCGCGAGCCTACCCGATCCGTTCGGAGTCCGGTGCTGCCCGATAGCGGCTCGCGGTCGCCGCGCGTTGCCCCTGGTAATGGCTGCCGAGCTCGGGGCTTCCGTACGGTCGCTCGGCGGGCCGGTCGAGCATCATGAACGACAGCTGCGCGATCTCGAGGCCGGGATATAGCTTGATCGGAACACGGGTCAAATTGTTGAGCTCGAGCGTGAGGGTTCCCTTCCACCCCGGATCGCAGAAGCCGGCGGTCGCATGCACGATCAGGCCCAAGCGGCCCAAACTCGACTTCCCCTCGATCCTCGCGACGATGTCGTCGGGCAGCTCGACCCACTCGAGCGTCCGGCCGAGGCAGAACTCGCCGGGGTGGATGACGAACGATTCGCCCTCGGGGACCAGTACCTCCTCCGTGAGGTTCTCGGGCGGCCGGCGCAGGTCGATCGCCGAGGCGCGGTGGTTGTGGAACACGCGAAACGAATCACCGAGCCGCAGATCGACGCTCGCCGGCTGGACGAGGCGCGCGTCCCAGGGCGCGATCTTGATCCGACCCTCGTCCACGAGGCGCGAGATCGTCCCATCGGAAAGCACCGAAGTCAGCATCTGACTCATCGCGGTGGAGTCTGCCAACCGGTCGGGGTATCGCGCATCGCGCCGGAGTCTGTCAGCGCAGGCGGAAGTCAGCCGTCAGTGACCGAGCGTGCGCGCCTTGGCCCGGACCGTGCGCACGCGCGCCGGCGGCTGCGGCGCCGGATCGCCGTGCGGGCCGCGCCGCGGCCGGCGCGGGAACGGCTGGCGCGGGTGCGGACGCTTGCGCTTGATGCCGCCGTCGTCGTCGCTGGAGGTGGACTCGTCGGGCTCCTGCTTGATCGCCCACCAGACGATGTAGATCAGCGCGGCCAGCGGGAGCTTGAGCGCCAGCATGATCCAAAGGAATCCCCACGTCACGAGAATGCGATCCTACCCTGATTAGCGCCAGTTGTCACTTACAACCATCGGCGCGCGAACTGCTCGCAGACGCCAACGCCCGCTCATGCGCTGGTGGATCTCAAGGCCCCACGAATGTGGTGTCCGTCAGGGTCAAAGAGGGGCTCGCGGGCGACCTCGCCGGCCACCCAGCGACCGAAGATGTCGACCTCGACGCCGGCCCCGATCTCAACCTCGGCCGGCAGGTAGGCGTACGCGATCGATCGCCCGACGGCGTACCCGAAGCCGCCGCTCGTCACCCGCCCGCGCACCTCCCCGTCGATCCGCACAGGCTCGTTCCCGAGCGCCACCGAGCGCGGATCCTCGAGCACCAGACAGCGCAACCGCCGCTCGGGCTCGGCGAGCGCGTCTGACCCGATGAAGCTCTTCTCCCGGCGCACACAGAAGCCGAGCCCGGCCTCGAGCGGCGTCTCGTCGGAGGTGATGTCGGCAGCCCATACGCGGTAGCCCTTCTCGAGCCTGAGCGCGTCGATCGCTCGGTAACCGGCGGCCATCAGGCCGTGCTCGCGGCCCGACTCCCACAGCGCCCGCCATAGCCCGGCGCCGTATTCGGTCGGGCAGTAGAGCTCCCAGCCGAACTCCCCCACGAACGTCACCCGCAGCGCGCGGACTGGGACATCGCCGACCGCGATCTCACGCATCCGCATGTAGCCGAAGTCGAGCGGGTCGGGGGTCAGCGGGCGCAGGACCTCGGCCGCCTTCGGGCCCCAGAGGGCGAAGCACGCCCAGCGCGAGGTCACATCGCTAAGGCGGACGGAGCCGTCGGCGGGGACGTGGCGGCGAATCCAACTCGCGTCGTGGTTACCGAACGCGGTCCCGGTGACGATCGCGAACAGATCCTCGGCGATGCGGGTGACCGTGAAGTCGCACTCGATCCCGCCGCGGCGGTTGAGCATCTGGGTATAGGTGATCGCGCCGACGTCGCGCGCGACGCGGTTATCGCACAGGCGCTCGAGCAGCTCGGCGGCGCCCGGGCCGCTGACCTCGAGCTTGGAGAACGAGGACTCGTCAAACAGGCCCGCGCGCTCGCGAGTGGCGAGCGCCTCGGCGCCGATCGCCGGTGACCAGTGCATGCCCGCCCAACCGCGTGGGCGCAGCTGCTCGTCGCCCTGCTCAGCATTGTGCTCGTACCAGTTGACGCGCTCCCAGCCGGACTTCTCCCCAAACGCGGCACCGTGTTGGCGGTGCCAGTCATAAACGCTCGAGATCCGAAGTGGCCGCCCGGCCTGGCGCTCGTGGCCGGGATAGCGGATGTCGTAGTAGGTCTCGTAGACCTCCTTGGCGCGCGCGAGCGTGTACCGCGGCGACCGGTACTGCGGACCGAAGCGCCGGATGTCCATCTCCCAGACGTCGAGCGGAGGCTCACCGGTCGCGATCCACTCGGCGATCACCCTGCCGATCCCGCCCGCGCCGGCGAGGCCGTGTGCGCAGAAGCCCGCGGCGACGAACAGGCCGGCCACCTCGCTCTCCCCCAGGCAGAACTCGTTGTCGGGCGTGAACGCCTCGGGACCGTTGATCAGTCGGGTGACCTTGACGTTCTCCATCGCGGGCACGCGACGGGACGAGTTGCCGGCAATCTCCTCAAAGCGTGGCCAGTCCTCCTCGAGCAGGCGCCCGTTGAAGTCGGCCGGGATCCGGTCGAGGGAGTGCTCGTCGAGTGCCCACGGCGCGCTGTGGCGCTCGTAGCCCCCCATCACGAGGCCGGCGCCCTCCTCGCGGTAGTACACCAGCAGGTCGGGGTCGCGGAGCGTCGGCAGGTGCTCGCCGGGAGCGCGGTCACGGAACGGCTGCGTGACGAGATACTCGTGCGCGAACGGGATCACGGGTACGCGCACGCCAGCCATCCGGCCGATCTCGGCGGCGAACATGCCGCCCGCGTTGACCACGATCTCGGCCTCGACCTCACCCCACTCGGTCCTCACGCCCCGAACGCGGCCGTCGGTGACGGCGATGTCCTGCACGCGCGTATGCGTGAACACCTGATGTCCGGCCGCTCGCGCGCCCTCGATCAGCGCGTATGTCAGCTGCGAGGGATCCAGATAGCCGTCGGTCGGCAGATACGACGCGCACCGCACGCCGTCGGTCACCATCAGCGGAAAGAGGTCCTGGGCCTCCTGGGCGGACAGAAGCTCGAGCGGCAGTCCGAACGTCCTGGCCCAGGCGACCTGGCGCAGTACCTCTTGCTCGCGCTCCTCGGTGCACGCCAGCCGAATCCCGCCGCACTGCACCCAGCCGCAGTCGAGCGTGCGGTAGAGCTCCACCGAGTCCATCATCATCCGCGTCAGCGACACGCTTGCGCGCAACTGACCGACGAGACCCGCGGAGTGAAACGTCGAGCCGCTTGTGAGCTCGTTGCGGTCGACCAGCACGACGTCGCGCTCGCCGAGCTGGGCGAGGTGGTAGGCGATCGACGCGCCACCGACCCCGCCGCCGATGATCACGATCCGCGCCCGCGCGGGAAGCTCACGCGGTCGCGCCATCGAGCCACTCCTGAAGTCGGGGGTCACCGGCGGACCGCGCCAGCCGCGCGAAATGCTTGTCGGCGTACTCGCCGAAGTCGACCTCGAGCTCGGAGATCGCGCCCTGGACCACGCCCCAAGCGGCCTCGCGGGCGTCGGACATGATTCGCATCAGCGCGAGCGCCGCCCGCCGGCCTGACGTCGCCGGCTCGCCGAAATAGGCCTCGAGCAGCCGCTCCTCGGCATCGCTGTCGAACTCATTGTTGATCGCGAGGTTGCCGAGATCGAACATCCGGTGTCCCATCCCGGCGTATTCCCAGTCGACCAGGATCGCGCGGCCGGGGTCGGCGTTGGCTGCGAGGACGTTGCCGGGGAGCAGATCGTCGTGGCACGGGACCGGATCGTCGAGCGGCAGCGTAACCGCGACGCGCTGCGCCAGCACGCGGGCGTCCTGGTAGTCGTCGGGGAGAGTGCCGCCGCGCTGGGCGACGATGCGCGCGTACTCGTCGAGCAGCTCGGGGACCCAGAAGCGCGTCGGCAGCGACAGCCCCGAGTCATGGAAGGCGCGCAACGCCAGCGCGGCCGAATCGGGCGCGCCTCGCAGTCGCTCGCCGGCGATCGGCCCGCCGTCGAGGAACTCGGTGACCAGGAAGCCGTCACCGGCGGCGACCAGCGCTGGCGCGATCCCGAGCCGAGCGGCCTGATCGCTCGCCAGACGCTCGGCCTCGCGGTCGATTCCCAGGAGCCCGGTGTCTCGGCCCGTCAGCCGCAGCACGCAGTCGCGATCGCCGAATCGGACCCGGAAATTGCGGTTGGTGATCCCGCCCTCGAGCGGCGCCGGGGCACCCGTGGCGCGGCCGAGCGTCGGTTCCAGCTGGCGGATGATCTCCCCCGGATCCGGCATCGGCACAACCTAGCGTTTAAGGCTCAGTTCCTATACCTTCGGGCCGTGAGGCTCGGAGGACTCCAATGACGCTCGACGAACTGCGCGCGAAGGTCCAACAGGGCGAGATCGACACGGTGCTGATCGCCCTGACCGACATGCAGGGCCGCCTCCAGGGCAAGCGCCTGACGGCCCACCACTTCCTCGACGAGGTGGCCGAGCACGGCGCCGAGGGCTGCAACTACCTGCTCGCGGTCGACGTCGAGATGAACACCGTAGAGGGCTATCAGATGTCGTCGTGGGAGCGCGGCTATGGGGACTTCTCGATGCGCCCGGACCTGTCGACGCTGCGCCCGGTCCCCTGGCTCCAGGGCACCGCGATGTGCGTGTGCGATCTGGCTTGGGAGGACGGGAGCCCGGTCGTCGCCTCGCCCCGCCAGGTGCTGCGCGAACAGCTGCGGCGCCTGGGCGAGCGCGGCTGGCGCACGAACGCGAGCACCGAGCTCGAGCTGCTCATCTTCCGCGACAGCTACGAGGCCGCCTGGCACAAGGGTTACCGCGATCTCGAGCCGACGAATCTCTACAACGTCGACTACTCGATGCTCGGAACCGCGCGCGTGGAACCACTGATCCGGCGGATCCGCAACGAGATGGACGCCGCCGGGATGGTCGTCGAGAACTCCAAGGGCGAGTGCAACTTCGGCCAGCACGAGGTCAACTTCCGCTACGCCGATGCGCTCACGACCGCCGACGACCATTCGATCTACAAGAACGGCGCCAAGGAGATCGCCGCCCAGGAGGGGATGGCGATCAGCTTCATCGCGAAGTTCAACGAGCGCGAGGGGAGCTCGTGCCACATCCACTTCTCGCTCGCCGACGACGACGGGATGCTGTTCGCGCGCGACCGAGAGCTGTTTGAGTCCTTCCTCGCGGGGCAGCTCGCGTGCATGCGCGAATTCACGCTGCTGCAGGCGCCCAACATCAACTCGTACAAGCGCTACGTCAAGGGGTCGTTCGCGCCGACCGCGGTCGCATGGGCGCACGACAACCGCACCTGCGCGCTGCGCGTGATCGGCCACGGCGGCGCGCTGCGGTTCGAGAATCGCGCCGGCGGCTCAGACCTGAACCCGTACATGGCGCTCAGCGCGATGATCGCGGCCGGGCTGCACGGCGTCAGCGAGGGCCTCGAGCTCGAGCCGGCCTACGAGGGCAACGCCTACCTGGCCGATGACAAGCCGCGGCTGCCGACGACGCTGGTGGAGGCGCGGGATCTGTTCGCGACCAGCGACGTGGCCCGCGCCGCGTTCGGCGACGAGGTCGTCGAGCATTACGTTCACGCGGCGGACGTCGAGCTGGCGGCGTTCGAGTCGGCGGTCACCGACTGGGAGCGCTTCCGGGGCTTCGAGCGGTTGTGACCCCGGCCGGCTCCGCGCGCTCGACAACCGGGGAGCAGGTCGGCGACTGCGAGCGCGCGGCGGTCATGGCGGCACTCGAATCGGCCACGTCACTCGAGACCGTATTCGCGCCGGTCCACTCCCAGACGGCGTTCGAGGAGACCGTCGAGCGGCTCGGGACGGCGATCAGGCTCGGCCTGCTGCCGCC
Source organism: uncultured Solirubrobacterales bacterium (assembly GCA_963788005.1). Taxonomy (GTDB): domain Bacteria; phylum Actinomycetota; class Thermoleophilia; order Solirubrobacterales; family Solirubrobacteraceae; genus Palsa-465. The sequence goes on from CAWBFH010000014.1 coordinate 202,982, forward strand.
GGGCACGCGCCTGCCCGCCGAGCGCGAGCTGTGCACGAAGCTCGGGATCGCGCGGTCGACGTTGCGTCAGGCACTGGTCGCGCTCGGGCAGAGTGGGCACCTGCATGCGACGCGCGGACGCGGCGGCGGCACCTTCGTGGCCGATCCGCCACCGCCCGCCCCGCCGCCGTCACCGCAGCTGCTGGCGGCGTGGCGCGATGTCTGCGACGAGCGGATGGCGGTCGAAGTCGGCGTCGCGGTGCTGGCCGCCGAACGCGCAGATCCGGAGCTGCTGCGCCCGCTCGACGAGCTCGTGGTCGCGCTCGACGGCATGCTCGAGGACTTCTCGGCCTACCGGCAGGCGGACGTGCGTTGGCACGTCGCGCTCGCCGAGGCGACCCGCAGCCCTCGACTCGTCACCGCGATGACCGAGGTTCAGGGAGCGATGAGCGAACTGATCTCGTTGATCGCGCATCCGCCTGAGGTGCTCGACGTCTCGAACGCGCAGCATCGCCGGATCCTGGCCGCGGTCCGCCGCCACGACCCGGCCGCCGCGGCCCGCGAGATGACCGAGCATCTGCACGGCACCGAGCACGTCCTGGCCGGGCTGCTCCCGCGCGCCTGACCGTCCGCTCGCTGGCAACTTTTGTGACTTGACTTCTGAGGTGCCCCGCGCATATCTTGCGCGAGCATAAGGAGCGCTCGGCAGACCTTTTATTGGAGGAGGGCGAATGAGCACCGGATCCGAAACGCTCAGCGGCGACGAGCAACGTCTCGCCGAGCTCGGTTACAAGCAGGAGCTTCGGCGGGGCTGGAGCGGGTTCTCCAACTTCGCGATCTCGTTCTCGATCATCTCGATCCTCGCGGGCTGCTTCACCACCTACGGGCAGGCGTGGCTCAACGGCGGGCCGGTGGCGATCTCGATCGGCTGGCCGGTGATCAGCTGCCTGATCCTGCTGGTGGCGTTCTCGATGGCCGAGCTCGCGTCGGCGATGCCGACCGCGGGCGGGATCTACTACTGGGCCTCAAAGCTCGGTGGCCCGGGCTGGGGATGGTTCACCGGATGGTTCAACCTGATCGGTCTCGTGGCGGTGACCGCGTCGGTCGACTACGCCGCGGCGACGTTCCTCAACTCGACCCTGTCGTTCTACGGCCTGCACCTGTTCGGGGTCAACTTCGCTACCGGCAGCGTGCAGGCGTCCTTGCATCACACGTTCGTCCTGTTCTTCTTGATCCTGTTCGTGCACGCGCTGATCAACATCTTCTCGAGTCACCTGGTGGCGATGCTCACCAACGTCTCGGCCTGGTGGCACATCATCGGCGTGTGCGTGATCATCGTGATCCTGATCGCGGTGCCAAGCCATCACCAGAGCTTCAGCTTCGTGTTCGGCCACCGGATCAACCTGTCGGGCTTCAGCAGCCACATGTACTGGTTCTACGTGCTGCCGCTCGGCTTCCTGCTGACCATGTACACGATCACCGGCTACGACGCCTCGGCCCACATCTCCGAGGAGACGTACGGCGCGGCCGAGGCGGCGCCGAAGGGCGTCTGGCGCTCGGTCTTCTATTCGGCGGTGTTCGGCTGGGCGGTGCTGCTGGCGCTGACGTTCGCCGCGACCCACGTGAGCACGATCAACGCCGCGGGCGGGACCTCGCAGTCGATCATCGAGAGCGCGCTCAGCTCGGCGGCCGCCAAGGCGGTGCTGGTGATCTCGACCGTCGGCCAGCTGTTCTGCGGGATGGCGTGCGTGACCAGCGCCTCGCGGATGACGTTCGCGTTCTCGCGCGACGGCGCAGTCCCCGGCCACAACCTGTGGCGCCGGCTGGGCAAGAACAAGACGCCGACGTGGGCGGTGGTGTTCGTGACCGTGGTCGCGCTCATCATCACGATCCCGGCCTACAAGGGCAACCACCTCGGTCTGCCGGTCGCGTTCCTCGCGGTCACCTCGATCTCGGTCATCGGCCTCTACATCGCCTACACGATCCCGATCTACCTGCGCTGGCGCATGGGTGACAAGTTCGAGACCGGCCCGTGGACGCTGGGCGCCAAGTACAAGTGGATCAACGTGATCGCGATCGTCTGGGTCGTGCTGTGCGTGATCATCTTCTCGCTGCCGTTCACGCCCGCCGCGGTGCCGTTCTCGAGCACCTTCAGCTGGTCGGCAGTGAACTACGCGCCGTTTGTGACCGTCGGCGTAATGCTGGCGGTGACGATCTGGTACGCGCTCTCGGCGCGCCACAAGTTCACCGGCCCGGTGCGCACGATCGATGAGCCCGGCGGCAGCGAGCTGGCCGCCGGGATGGCGCCGGCGGCACCGTCTGACCTGTAGTCGCGGCCTATGCGCCTGTCGGGCAAGGTATGCGTGATCACCGGCGCGGCCGGCGGGATCGGCGGCGCCAGCGCGGAGGTGTTCGCGCGCGAGGGCGCGCGCGTGGTCGGCGTCGACGTGGTGGCCCACTCGGTGGGCGAGCTCGCTTTGACCGCCGACCTGACCGACGAAGCCGCGGTTTCGGCGCTGTACGAGCGGGTCCACGGTGAGCTGGGCCGGATCGACGTGCTGTTCAACAACGCCGGGATCGTCGCCGACGACGACCAGTCGGTGCTCGAGACGTCGCTCGAGACCTGGGAGCGCGTCCAGATGGCGAACCTGCGGACGGTGTTTCTGTGCTGCAAGCACGGGATACCTTTTGTCTTGGCGGGCGGAGGGGGCTCGGTGATCAACACGGCGTCGTTCGTGGCCGTGATGGGATCGGCAACCCCGCAGATCGCATACACGGCGTCGAAGGGCGGCGTGCTCGCGCTGTCACGCGAGCTCGGGGTCGAGTTCGCGCGGCGCGGGGTGCGGGTCAACGCGCTGTGCCCGGGCCCGGTCGACACGCCGCTGCTGCGCTCGCTCCTCGCCGCCAGCCCCTCCCAGGCCGAGCGGCGAATGGTGCACGTGCCGATGGGGCGCTTCGCGCGCGCGGAGGAGATCGCCAACGCGGCGCTGTTTCTCGCCAGCGACGAGTCAAGCTACGTGAACGCGACCGCGTTCGTCGTCGACGGCGGGATCGCCGGCGCGTACACCACGCCGGAGTAGCGAAGGCCCGGGAGCGGCAAGGACCGAGTTGTCTGGCGGGAACATATGGCCCGCCAGACAACACGGTCTCAGGGCGTGTCTCCCTCGGCGGCCGCACTCGACGGCTGCACCCGGAGCGAGCGGGCCGGGCGCGCGGGCAGCCACCAGTTCCAGCGCCCGAACAGCGACACGACCGCCGGCACCAGCAGCGCTCGGATCACGGTCGCGTCGAGCATGATCCCGGCCGCCAGCGCGGTCGCGAACACCTTGACGTCGGTGTCGGGCGCCGACGACATCGCCACGAACGCCAGGAACAGGATCAGCGCGGCGCTCGTCACGAGGCGGCCGGTGCGTCCGACGCCCCGCACGACCGCCGCGTCGGTGGAGCCGGTGCGGTCGTACTCCTCGCGCATCCGCGAGAGGATGAAGACCTCGTAGTCCATCGACAGGCCGAACAGGAACGCGAACACCATCAGCGGGATCCAGGCGCTGACCGAGTGGGTCGCGGCGATCCCCCACAGCTGACTCGACCCGTGACCCTCCTGCCAGACGAGCGTGATCACGCCCCACGCCGCCGCGACGCTGATCACGTTGAGGATCACCGCCTTCAGCGGCAGCAGCAGGGACCGGAAGGCGCGCGCGAGCAGCACGAACGTGAGTACCGCGATCAGCGCGATCATCAGCGGGAAGCTCCCGTAGATCGCCGACACGAAGTCCTGGTTCTCGGCGGCGATGCCGCCGACGCGCACGTCACTGCCGGCCGCGTGCGCGGCGGTTCGGACCCGGTTGAGCGTGTCCAGGCCGGTCGAGGTCGACCCGTCGGCGACCGAGAAGGCATCGACGATCGCCGTTTGGTGGCGCCGCCACTGGGCGCCGGCGGGCGCGACCGCGCCCTGGACGCCCGCGACGCCGGTCAGGGCGTGCGCCACGTGGTCGGCCTCGGCACTCGGCGCCACGACCTCGATCGGACTCAGCGCGCCGGGGCCGATTCCCGAACGCTCGAGCGCGAGCAGCCCGGTGTGCGCATCACCGCTGCTGCTCAGGGTGTTGACATTGGCCTGTCCGGGCTGCAGGCCGGTCGCGGCGAGCGTCAGCGCGGCCAGGATCAGGCCGGCGCCCAGCGCGGCGAACCACCGCCGGCGCACGACCAGCTGCGCCCACCGTGTCCAGGCGCCGCTGGCGCGGTCGTCACTGCGGATGTGGGGCCAGTCGAGCCGGTCACCGGCCTTGGCGAGCACGATCGGCAACAGCGTGATCGCGACGATCACGCTGACGAGCGGGATCAGCATCCCGGCGTAACCGATCGAACGCAGGAACGGCAGCGGCAGCACGATCATCGCCAGCAGACCGATCGCGACGGTGGTGCCGCTGAACACCACGGCGCGCCCGGCGGTCTGCATCGCGCGGACCACCGCCTCGTCGCCTTCAAAGCCATGGGCCCGTTCCTCGCGCCAGCGCACGACCACGAGCAGTGAGTAGTCGATCGCGACGCCGAGCCCGATCAGCGCGACCAGGAACTCGACGATCATCGAGACGCTCGCGAACGCCGTCACGCCCCACAGGACCAGGAACGTGGTCATGATCGAGACGACCGCCATCAGCATCGGCACGAACGCGAGCAGCGAGGCGAACACGAACGCGAGCACGATCAGCGCACCGAAACCGCCGAGGACCGACTCGAGCAGGACTCCCGGTCCGCCGCTGCCGCCGGTCTGATTCTGCAGTGCGTCGATCCCCGTCACGTGGACGGGCGCGCCCGCGATCGTCACCCCGCGCAGGGCCGCGGCGGCCTTCGCCGCGGCGTGCGTGTTGGTGCCGAAGCTCTCGTTGTCGGGGAGCGGATAGGCGAGCACGAACGTCGTGCGGCCGTCGGCCGAGACGAACGCGGAGCTGCCGGTGGAGGCGTACGACGCGATTCGCGCGCCGGGAAGCGCCGCTTGAAGCTTGCCGGTGACCCGCTCGAGCCCGGACCGGACCAGGGGCGAGGACACGGCCGTGCCCGCCGGGAGCGTGACGACCGGGACGATCGGCGCGTTCTGCCCGCCCTGGTGATAGAGGCGCTGGATCGCGACGTTCGTCTCGTATCCCTCGCGTCCGGGGACGCTGAACTGCGTGCTGAACGATTTGGTCGCCTGCGAGACGGTCGCGATCCCGACAACAGTGACCGCGACCCAGAAGATCGCGACCAGCCGTTTGTGCCCGAGAACCCAGCGCGTGATCGAAGTCATCATCTGATGCGAACTCCCCTGTCGTTTACGCCACAAATCATTTGTAGCAGAAACTATTTTCTGTTCGCACCATCCTGTTAAGCTTCTCATCGCCGAATGTCCGACGAGCCGTTCTCAGCCCGCCACGCGCTGCACGCTGCGCTGTCGCGGAACACCGGGTACCTGATAAGCCGCGTGGGTGCGTTCGCGCAGAAGCGCTTCGCGCAGCGGATGGCGACCCTTGACCTCACCACCCGGATGTGGGGCGTGCTCAACGTGCTCGAGGCCGAGCAGCCGATCACCCAGCAGGCGCTGGGCAAGGCGGTCGAGGCCGATCCGAGCACGATGGTCGCGACGATCGATCAGCTCGAGCGCGCGGGCCTGGTCGAGCGGCGCCCCCATCCGACTGATCGACGCGCCAACGCGCTGCACATGACTCCGGCGGGGGAGCGCCGACTGCGCGAGGGCCGCCGGCTCGCGCGGGAGGCTCAGGAGGAGTTGCTCGGGCCGCTCAACGAGGACGAGCGCCGGCAGCTCCACGCGTTGTTGTTCAAGCTCGCCGAGGCCGCCGATCCAGACGACGCGGCGGCGGCCCCGGTCACGGACCAGCCGCCGGCGCGGCGCGCGAGCGGCTGAACCTGGCGCGGAGTCCGGCGGGCGCCGCGGCCACCGCCGCCGGCAGCGGCGTGACGGCGAGCGACACGCCGACCCCGAGCAGCGCCCACGTGACGGGGTCCTCGAGGAAATCGGCGTACAGGAGCGTGTGGAACACCAGCGCCGCGAACGCGGCGCCGATCGCCGACCGGAGCGGGTCCCCCCGCGCGCGCCGGATGAGGCACACGAGCGCGGCGAGGACCAGCGCCAGGTAGACGATCTCGCCGATCAGGCCCTGCTCGGCGGCGACCGTGATCGGGATCGTGTGCGAGGCAGACAGCGTGGTGGCGGTCGCGCGGTGGTGGGCGCGGTACTCCTTGACGAACGAGCCCGATCCCCAGCCCCAGACCGGGCGGTCGGCGAACAACGACAGGCCGCCGCTGACGAGACCGCCACGTCCGCTCGAGGCGCCGTTGATCCCCTGGTTGAGGCCGAACGTCCGTGGCGTGGCGGCGACCGCCAATCCGCCCAGCGCGATCACCACGACCGCGATCACGAGCGCGCGTGAAGGTTTCCATCGCAGCGCGGCCAGCACCGCGAGCCCGACCAGCAGGGCGCCGAGGCTGGAGCGCGACAGGGTCAGCAGCAGCCCGACCCAGAGCACGGCGAGGGCGATGATCGTCTGGACCTGCTCGCGCTGCGGACGGTCGTAGATCAGCAGCACGGCGAGCAGGATCATCACCAGCGCCAGGTAGCGGCCGAAGATGTCGGGATCGAAGAAGACCGAGTTGACCGTGAAGTAGGTGTGCAGGTCGTTGGCGACTACCAGCTTCGAGTTGAGGATGATCGACTTGGTCGCGTACTCGACGAACCCGATCCCCGAGAAGATCAGCGCCAGTGCGACCGTCAGCAGCAGGCAGATGCGGATCATCTCCCGCGTCCAGCGCAGGTCACGAAGCAGCCGGTACAGAAGCGCGAACGGGACGTAGAAGAACACCATCTGCTGCAGCGCCGTCTCAAAGCTCGACGAGTAGACGGCTTGCAGGCCGTACAGCACGACGTAGATCGCCAGCAGGCGCTCGACCCAGATCGCCCACCCGCCCGAGCCGTCGTCACCCGGGGCCGGAGGATCGCTCTCGCGAGGCGCCCGCAGCGCCGGCACGATCCAGGCGAGCGCGCCCGCGGCCACCACCAGATACAGCGGCACGAGCAGGTTCGACGTCGTGGGCCCGGTCTGGATCGGGATCCGAAATGGCAGCGCGACCACGGCCAGGGGCGCCAGCAGCCCCGGATGGCGGGCGATCACCCGGGCCGCCGCGGACAGCACCGCGATCGCGAAGATCGCGCCCACCACCGCGAACAGCGGGTGGCGGTGGACGAGGCGCAGCTGCGGCGAGTCCCAGATGTCACTGAGCAGCAGCACCGGCGATAGGACCAGCGCGCCGAGCATCGCGAGCGCCCGCTGGCGCCGCTCGTGCAGCAGCAGCGTGCCGGCGGCAAACAGCGCCACGACCACGACGCCGAGCTTGGGCAGCGGCCCGGTCAATGCGGCGAACTCGATCACCTGGGTAGATCATCCTCTACCCTCCGTCCACATGTCTGCTGCGAAGCTCGCGTTGGTCGCAGGCGTGGTCGCGATCTCGCTGTCGGCGTGCGGCGCGACGGCCAAGCCGGAAGCCGGCACGATCAAGGCCGCCGCCGTGAACCACAAAGGCGTGGATGACCCACGGACGACGCACGTCGAGTGCCTGCGGGCCGAGCACATCCCGGTCACCGAGTTCAGCCACACGTGGCTGCAGATCGGTAGCAAGCCCAGTGGACCGACGGTCCACTTCACGCCGACCCCGGGCGCCGCCCAGGAGGATCAGATCGACGGATCGGTTCAGAGTGCCGAGGTGATCGGCGCGGCGCTGCTGTACCCGAACCAGGCCACCGACAGCCTGCTGCAGAAGGTCGAGGACTGCATGGCGAAGGGGGTTACGGGGTAGTACGGCTCGCCGTCACCCTGGTCGTCACCCTGCTGACGCTTGGCGGAGTGCTGACGACCAGCGGGCCCCGAGCAGACCACGCGCCGCACGCGACGGCCGCCGGCTCCTCGCGGGCTCACTCAGACCAGGCATCGCTCGCGCCGGTGCCGAGCTCGGCCACCAAGCTCCTCGGCCAGCGGATCATGGTGGGGATGTCAGGGACCGCCGCGCCGTCGTGGCTGCTGCACGCGGCGAAGGCCGGCCAGGTCGGCTCGGTGATCCTGTTTGCGGCAAACATCGTCTCGCGTCAGCAGACGGTTGCGCTGACGAACGCGCTGCAGCGGGCCGCGCGCGCCGGCGGCAACCCGAAGCTGCTGATCGCGGTCGACCAGGAGGGCGGCCAGGTCAAGCGGATCCCGTCGGGAGCGCCGACGCTGTCGCCGCCGCAGATGGCCGCCACCAACAACGTCTCGGTCGCCAGCAGCCAGGGTCGCGCCACCGGCCAGTTGCTCAAGCGCTACGGGATCAACATGGACCTGGCGCCCGTCTCCGACGTGCCGACCTTCAGCGGCGCGTTCATCTGGCAGCAGGGCCGCGCCTTCTCCTTCAATGCCGGCCAGACCGCCAAGTTCGCGACGGCGTTCGCGCTCGGCGTCCAATCCGCCGGCGTGGCCGCGACCGCCAAGCACTTCCCGGGCCTCGGCTCGGCGCCGACCGACACCGACTCAGAGCTTCAGGAGCTGCACCCAACCGCGGCCCAGCGGGGCGCCGCGCTGAAGCCCTACGAGCGCATGATCCCGCGCGGCCTCGACGCGGTGCTCGTCGCGATCGCCGGCTTCCCTGCGTCTGACTCGAGCGGCGCCCCGGCGGCGCTGTCGCGTCCGATCATCCAGGGGCTGCTGCGCAAGCAGCTGCACTTCCGCGGCGTGACGCTGACCGACGGGCTCGGCGCGCCGACGGGACACAGCCAGCGGACCGCCGGCCTGCTGGCCGCGATCGCCGGCGCCGACATCCTGCTGTACACCGACTCGGCTCCGGGCGAGCTCGCGGCGCTGAAGGGCGCGCTGCACTCGGGCAAGCTCAGCGCCGCCAACGCGGACGGCGCCTATCGGCGGATTCTCGCCCTCAAGCACAAGCTCGGACTCGCCTGACCCGGTGGCCTCTACAATTGCCCGCGCAAAGCCCGCCCTCGGCGCGCTTGTCAGCGTCTCGATCGCGGCGTGCCGGTTCGCCGGACGCTGACGCACAATCAGGCGAGCCCCAGGCTCGCAACGTCTGAAAGACACGTGTCCAGCCGACCGCTCGCCAACATGCTCTCAGCTTCGACAACGGACTTTCCGGCGGCGAGCGGCCCCGCCGCGCGCACCCGCAGTCGGGGGCTCGACGCCGCCCGCTGGCACGTGCCCGCCGGACGCTTCTACGTCGGGCTGGCGATCGTCGCGCTGACCATCGGCGCACTCTCGCTGCTGATCCCGTCGACCCCGAGCTACGACCCGTGGGCGTGGATCGTCTGGGGACGCGAGATCGTGCACCTCAACCTCCAGACCACGGGCGGCCCGTCGTGGAAGCCGCTGCCGATGATCTTCACGGTCCCGTTCGCGCTGTTCGGCAACGCCGAGCCGAACCTGTGGCTCATGGTCGCGCGCGCGGGGGCGTTCGCGGCGGTGGTGATGGTGTTCCGGCTGTCGTTCAGGCTCACGCGCCAGATCGGCAGCTACTTCTCGTCGGCGCCCGCCGACCCGGGCCAGTTCACACGCGTCGCGCCGGCGCTCTTCGCGGGGCTGATCGCCGCCGCCGGACTCGCTCTCACCGGGGGCTACGTCTCCGATAACGCGCTCGGCTACTCGGAGGGACTGGCAACGGCGCTGATGCTGATCGCGCTCGAACGGCACCTCGACGGCCGGCCGCGCCAAGCGTTCGCGGTCGGGTTCTTCGTTGCGCTCGATCGGCCGGAGATCTGGCTGTTCTGGGGTCCTTACGGGCTGTGGCTGTTCTGGAAGGACCCCGGCGCCCGCCGGCTGGTGATCGCGTTGTTCCTGCTGATCCCGGTGTGCTGGTTCCTGCCCGAGTACTGGGGCTCGGGCCACTTCCTGCGCGGCGTCAACCGAGCTCAGCATCCGCGATCCAACAGCCTCGCGTTCGCCAAGAGCCCGTTCTTCTCCGAGCTGGAGGACGCCGCTTGGCCGACGATCCTGCTGCGAGTCAAGGTCGCCGCGGCGGTGCTCGTCGGGGTGGTCGCGGCGGTGCTGTTCCGCGGCTGGCGCCGCGACGGCCGGGCGGCGCTGCGCCAGCCGCAGGCTGTCGCGCAAGCGGTCGCGGCGCTGTGCGGGGTCGCCGGGCTGGTCTGGTTCGTGGTGATTGCGACCTTGACGCAGGCCGGGTTCTCGGGCAACAACCGCTACCTGGTGCTCGGCTCGGCGCTGGTGGAGATCTGTGGCGCGGTCGCGTGGGGGTGGGCGGCGCAGGAGATCGGCAACCTCGCCGGCCGCTTGTTCAGCCGCGGCCGCGAGGCCACGCCGGCCGTGACCCGCACCGGTGCGTGGTCGGCACTTGTGGTGGTGGCGCTGGTGTTCGTGATGATCCCGTCGTGGGTCGGCAATAACTTCATCTCCATCCCCCGCACACACGGCTCCCTCGTCTACCAGGCACACTTGCGCCAAGGTTTGAACGAGCTCGTCGCCGACTCCGGAGGCGCCGGCAAGATCGTGCGCTGCGGATCCGTGATGACCGAAGGCTTCCAGGTGCCGATGGTCGCCTGGGCACTCGGCGTGCACACGCTCCAGATCCAAGCGCCTCCGCCGGCCGGCGAACCGCCGGGCCCCGCCCCGAACGTGATCCTGCAGACCCGCGACACCCGCAGCTCCTCGCTGCTGCCGCTCGTGCAGTGGTGGCCCCACGTCCACTACACGTATGTGGGCAGCCGGGGCCCGTTTAATCTCTTCACACATTGCGCGGGGTAGTGTCGGGCTGATGGCGACCGCCACCGCCCCGCAACCGGGGTCACCACGCGTCGAGGACCCCGACCGCTTCGACCTGCGGTTCCCCGACCGAGTCGCCGGCGTGCCGATCTGGATCGTGATCGGCGCCGTCGTCCTGGCGGTGATGGCGATCTCGGGGATCCTGCGCTCGCGCTACCTGGGCAACCAGTTCTGGATGGACGAGGGCCTGTCGGTCGGGATCTCGTCGCACGCGCTGGTCAACATCCCGCACGTACTGCGCCACGACGGCTCGCCGCCGCTGTACTACCTGATGTTGCACGTGTGGATGAGCGTGTTCGGCTCGAGCGAGAGCGCGACCCACGCGCTCTCGCTGATCTTCGGGCTGCTGTGCATCCCGGTCGGCACCTGGGTGGCGTGGGACCTGTTCGGGCGGTGGCCGGCCGTGATCGCGCTGGTGCTGTTCGCGCTGAACCCGTTCATCACCGCCTACAGCCAGGAAACGCGGATGTACTCGCTGATGGCCCTACTCGGGCTGCTGGCGACGTTCGCCTTCATCAAGGGCTTCATCTACCGCCAACGGGGCTATCTGATCCTGTTCTGCATCACGCAGACGTTGATGCTGTACACCCACGCGTGGGGAGCGTTCTTCGGGGTCGGGGCGGCGCTCGCGTGCGTGATCGTGTGGCGCGCGAGCGACGAGCCGCGCGCGATCCTCCGTGACGCGGTGCTCGTGTTCGGCGCCGCCGCGCTCCTGTTCCTGCCGTGGCTGCCGACGTTCCTCTACCAGGCGACGCACACGGGCTCGCCCTGGGATAGCGCTCCCAACTTCGGCGCCCCGGTCCAGATCTCGCGCAATCTGATGGGCGGCGACCGCGCGACGGTCGCGCTCGTACTCGCGTCGGCGCTCGGCCTGGCGACGATGTTCACCCGCAAGTGGCGGACCCGCGAGTCGCTGACCCTATGGGTGCTGCTGATCATCCCGATCGGGACGCTCGGGTTCGGGTGGATCCTGTCGCACATCTCCCCGGCGTGGGCATACCGCTACTTCGCGCCGATCCTCGGCTCGCTGCTGCTGCTGGCGACGCTGGGGATGTCGCGCGCACGGGGCGTCGGCCTGATCGCGCTGATCCTGGTGATCGTTTTCTGGGCCAATCCGGCGAAGCTCGCGCCCCAGTACAAGAGTGACATGCGCGACATCGCCGGCGAGCTCGGACCGAAGCTCCACCAGGGCGACCTGGTGATCATGGGCCAGCCCGAGTCGGTGCCGTTGGCCTGGTACTACTTCCCCGCCGGGGTGAGATTCGCCGACACGACAGGTCCCACCTCTGACCCACAGTCGATGAACTGGGTCAACGCGCTGCCGCGGCTGAGAGATGCCAACCCGGCCCGGACGCTGGGGAAGCTCATTGCTACGCTGAAACCCAACCAGCAGGTCGTCTTCGTGCGTCCCCTGACCGAGGGAGCGCAGAACTGGGAGGCGGCGTGGACGCAGCTGATCCGCAGACGGTCGGCACAGTGGGGAGCGCTGCTCGCCTCCAATCCGAGTTTGAAGCCGATCGCCTGGGCCCCACACAGTTATCAGGGCGCCTGCTGCGTTGCCGACAGCGCCGTCCTCTATAGAAAGCTCTAGCGACCAAGTGCCCACTCAGCCTCAAGACGCCGTCGCCCCGGCCGTCGACATCACCGCCGAGCACCCTGTCGTCGTGCTCGGAGCGGGTCCCGCGGGTCTGACCGCCGGCTACCTGCTCGCCAAGCAGGGCAAGCCCGTGATCGTGCTCGAGTCGACCGATCAGATCGGAGGCCTCGCGCGGACCGAGGTCCGCGACGGGTACCGGTTCGACCTCGGGGGACACCGCTTCTTCACCAAGGTCCAGGAGGTCGACGACCTCTGGCACGAGATCATGAAGGAGGAGTTCCTCAAGCGTCCGCGCCAGAGCCGGATCTACTGGAACGACAAGTTCCTCGAGTACCCGCTGCAGGGGATGGACGTGATCAAGAAGCTCGGTCCGGTCGAGCTGGCCCGCTGCATGGGCTCCTACATGTGGGCGGTCGTCAAGCCCAAGGGTCGTGAGGACTCGTTCGAGGACTGGGTCTCCAACCGCTTCGGCAAGCGCCTCTATCAGCACTTCTTCAAGACCTACACCGAGAAGCTGTGGGGCGTCTCGGCCAAGGAGATCCGGGCCGAGTGGGCCGCGCAGCGGATCAAGGGCCTGTCCTTCTTCAGCGCCGCCAAGGCCGCCTTCTTCGGCAACGAGGGCAACAAGATCAAGTCCCTGATCTCGGAGTTCAACTATCCGCGCTATGGGCCGGGGCAGATGTGGGAGCAGATGGCCGTCGACATCAAGGAGCACGGCGGCGAGGTACGGCTAAACGCGCCCGTCACCCGGCTGCGGATCGAGGGCGGCGAGCTGCTCGAGGTGGTGGCCGGCGGAGAGACGCTCAAGCCCTCGCACGTGATCTCGTCGCTGCCCCTGCGAACGACGGTCGGGATCGCCGATCCCGAGGCGCCCGGGGAGGTGCGCGACGCCGCGCGGGGCCTTCGCTACCGCGACTTCTTGACCGTCTCGCTGGTGGTCGGCGGCACCGACAATCTGTTCCCCGACAACTGGATCTACATTCATCAGCCGGGCGTTCGCGTGCTCCGGATCCAGAACTTCCGCTCCTGGAGCCCGTGGATGGTGCCCAACACGACCGACGCGTCGGTGGGGATGGAGTACTTCTGCTTCGAGGGCGATGACCTCTGGAGCTCATCCGACGACGAGCTCGTCGAGCTCGCGAAGTTCGAGATCGAGAAGCTCGGCTTGGCCCGCGCGGATGCGGTCAAGTTCGGGTTTGTCGTCCGCGTGCACAAGGCGTATCCGATCTACGACGTCGAGTACGGCGAGCGCGTCGAGACGATCCGCGGATGGTTGGAAGGGATCGGCAACCTGACCCAGGTCGGGCGAAATGGTCTGCACCGTTACAACAACTCCGACCATTCGATGTTGACGGCGATGCGCGCGGTCGACAATCTCCTGCTGGGAACCCATCACGACATCTGGGCAGTCAATGTCGAAAGCGTGTACCACGAGGAGAAGACCGAGAACGAGGAGCCCTACCGGGATCCGCCGTCGACTCCCGCGATGGAGCAGCCGCTCGCTTCGGAACGGTGAGCGCGCCCGAGGATCTAGGTTGAGCCGATCAGCCGTACATCGCGGGGTGGCGCTGCTGGTCGCATTGGCGCTCGGTCTTGCGGGACCGTCGGCCGCGTTTGCCGCCAAGGGGTCGGGTAACGCCGTCGCGAGCTCGACGACCGCCGCGGCGACCACTCCGGCGAACCAGGCCGCGGCGGCTGGGGCAGCCGCGGCGGCCAACCCGAACAACCCGCTGTCGGCGTTCCCGCAGCCGCAGATCGCAACGACGCCGACGCAGACGGCGCCGGTGATTGCGAATTCGGCGACAAACTCGGCGGGCTCCAGCTCGTTCAGCGGCAACAGCGCGATCGTGATCGCCGTCGGCGCGCTGGTCGTACTCGGGTTGATCTCGTTCTTCATCTGGCGCGATGCCCGCCGCCGCGCCCCGGTCACCTCCGGCGCCGGCGGCTTCGAGGTGCGGCGTTCCGGGTCAAAGGCGCCGCCGAAGCCGCGCAAGCTCAGCCCGGCCGAGCGACGCCGGCGCAAGCGCGGGCGCGCGCGCCGATAGCCCGGCCGTATCGCCGACCTCGGCCGGCGGCGCTCACGCCGCGCGGAGCGCGCGCTTGGCGCGCATCAGCTGCCGTTCGACCGTCCGCGTGGTCGCCTGCGTGTAGTCGGCCATCTCGAGGTACGTGAGCCCGAGGCCCTGCAGCCAGATCAGCCGCTGCTGACGCTCGGGCAGCGCACGGATCTCGTCCAGGCGGGCGCGCAGCTGCGCGATCTCATCCGGCGCGGCCACGCGCAGGGCGATCGGCGTCGGATCGTGTCCCGCATCGCAGAGCTGGTCGAGCGAAACGTCACGGGCGCTGCGCTGCATCGATCGGAGCGCCGCGCGGCTTGCGGTCCTGACCAGCCACGGCAAGATCGCCTCGCGTCTGACGCTGCCCCAGCGGCGCAGCAGCCGGCTCCACGCGACCTGACACGCATCGTCGATGACCGCGTCGGGGGCGCGAACCGAGCACCGCACGATCTGGCGCAGTTGCGCTGCGCGTTCGGCGTAGAGCTGGGCGAATGCGTCGGGCGGCGACTGGCTCGGCGCAACGCCCTCGGGGCGGGGCGGGGACAGACGATTGATCCCGCGAGCGTTCGATCTCTGCATGACGGCTCACCCCTTGAGTCCAATTGAGTCTAAGTATTTACAAGCCCAGCTAGTTTAGCTTGTTATATCTCAGTAGAGTCAAATCACTTCAATTGGCTCAACTGAACTCGAGGAGGCATAGTGCGAGATTTCCTGCAGCGGGCGGCCGTCTCCGCCCATCCCGATCTGCGTGGGCTGCCGGGGAGCAATGTCCTGCAGCAGCTCGTCAATGGTGCCGAGGCGTGGGCGCTCGCGATCGCGCTGCTCGGAGCCTTCGTCGGCGCCGGCCTGTGGGCGGTCGCGTCACACACCCACAACCATCAATATGCAGCGCGCGGACGGATGGCCGCGTTGATCTCGGCGGCCGCGGCGCTGATCGTCGGCGCGGCGCCGGGGCTGGTCAACTTCTTCCAGCACCTCGGGACGACGGCACGATGACCGCGCGCCTGGCAACGCTCGTAACGGTGCTCGCGCTCGCCGTCACGCTCGCGTTCTGCGCGGCGCCGCCACCCGCCCAGGCGGTCAACGTCGTCAAGCCGATCTGCACGCTGGCGGGGCTCGTGAGCGGGATCGTCGGCAAGGCCTGCACGGTCGCCAGCCACGCGGGCGGCGCGCTGAAGGCGGGCAAGAAGCTGCTGGGCGGCCACCTCGGCGGCGCGCTCGAGGCGCTGACCGGCGGCGGCGGGGCGGCGGCCAAGGCGCTGACCGCCGGAGCGGTCGTCGCGTCACTTGTCGCGTGGGTGGCCGGCGGCGCCAAGGTGGTCCTGAACGAGACCGCGAGCGTGATCTCGACGACCACCCGACCACAGCTGCAGAGCACCTGGTTCTCCTCCACCTACTGGCGCATGGCCGCGATCTCGGCGCTGCTGACGCTGCCGTTTCTGTTCGCCGCCGCCGTGCAGGCGGTGATGCACTCCGACATGGCGATGCTCGCCCGCTCGGCGCTTGGATACCTGCCGCTCGGCCTGCTCGCCGTCGCCATCGCCGCGCCGCTGACCACATTGCTGCTGGCAGCCTCCGATGAGCTGTCGGCGATCGTCTCGGGCGCCTCGGGCAACGCCGGAGCCACATTCCTCTCACACGTGGGCTTCGTCTCGGCCGGCCTCACGCACTTGAGCGGCTCGACGTTCGTGCTGCTGTTCGCCGGCCTGCTGACCGTCGCCGCCACGATCACGCTGTGGATCGAGCTGCTGATTCGCTCGGCCGCCGTCTATGTCGTCGTGCTGATGCTGCCGCTGTTCTTCGCCGCGCTCGTCTGGCCGGCCCGGCGCGTCTGGGCAGTCCGCGCGGTCGAGCTCCTCGTCGCCCTGATCATCTCGAAGTTCGCGATCGTCGCGGTGCTGTCACTGGGCGCCGCCGCTCTCGGGCACACGACCATCCCGAGCGTCACGCAGATGCTCGAGGGCGCGACGCTCGTGATGCTGGCCGCGTTCTCGCCCTGGGCGCTGCTGCGCCTGCTGCCGCTGCACGAGCTCAGCGGAGGACTCGACGGGCTTCGATCGAGGCCGCAGCTGCTCGCCTCCACCGACGCCCGCGCCCAGGGCGCGACCGAGACCGCCCAGGCGCTCGTCCATCAGCTCCCGGCCGAGGTGATGCCACCCGCCCGCGGCACGCCCGATGGACCACGCCCGGCCGACGTCGCCGCTCACGTGGGCGATCCCGGTACGCCCTCCGATGGGTCCCGTGGGTCGGCGGTCCCGGTTGCCGCGGAGGGAGCTGCCGAGCCGGCCGGATCGGGCCGATCGGCGCGCGTGTCGGACTCGGCGCCCGGCGCGCGCCAGAACGAGATGGAGCCGATGTGGCAGGCGGACAGCTGGAGCTGGCCGACGACCGAGCTCGGTGAAGGAATCCCGTCCGAGCCGCCTGAGCCCGGTTCGTCTGAAACCGGGGATGACGCGTGAGCGAACAGCGCCTCACCTACGCGTTCGGGCCACTCGAGCGTCGCGGCCTGCTCGGGCCGCTGCGCGCCGGCCAGGCCCTTCTGCTGGCGGGCGGCACGCTGACCGCGATTCTGATCCTCGACGCGGCCCCGTCGGCGGGCGGAGCGCTGCTCGCCGTGGTGGCAGTCGCGGCCGCGGCTGGGGCGAGCTTCGCGCCCGTCGCCGGGCGGACCACGCAGGAGTGGACGCCGATTGCGGCGGCATTCGCCGCGCGGGCAGTGACGGGCCACAACCGCTTTGACTCGGCGACACCGATGATCGGCGCCGTCACCCGCGGCCTCGGCCGCCTGCGCGCGCCGGGGCTGTCGGATCCGCCACCGGCCCCTCCGGCGCGGCTGCGAGGCCTGAGGATCACCGAGGCCTCGTATCGCGACCGGCCGATCGGTGCCCTGTCGGAGCAGTCGGGCAGACGGTTGACGGCGGTGCTCGCGTGTCGGGTGCTCGCCTTCTCGCTGCTGGACCCCGAGGCCCAGGAACGCCGCCTGGCACGCTGGGGGATGGTCCTGTCGGGGGCGGGAGGGTCATCGATCAGGCGTCTTCAGTGGGTGCAGCGCACGGCGCCCGCCCAGGGGGATGAGCTCGCCCGCTGGGTCCACGCCGAGCGCGATCCGGCGCTGCCCCCGCGTGGCACGCCGATCATCGAGTCCTACCTGGAGCTGATCGGGACGACGGCGCGCGTGGCCCAGGAACACGAGATCCTGGTCGCGATCCAGGTCGACGCGCGCCGGGTGCGTGACCGCGCCGGCGACGCGCTCGCCACCGCGCTCCTCGAGGAGACCGAGCGGATCGCGAAGGGACTCGAGGCGGCCGAGGTGACGGTGCTCGGAGCGCTCAGCGCCGGCCAGCTCGCGCGAGCGCTGCGGACGGCGTTCGATCCCTATGCGCGCACCGAGCTCGCGAGCCTCGAAGCGGCCGACGCCGAACGTGACGGGCTCGATGAGCAGGGCGCCTGGCCCCTGGGAGCCCACGAGGGATGGGACCACCACCGCACCGACGGGAGCCTGCACGCCACGTACTGGATCGCGTCCTGGCCACGCAGCGAGGTCTCGCCGATGTTCATGAGCGCGCTGCTCGGGAGCTCGAGCGCGGTGCGCTCGGTGGCGGTCACGTTCGAGCCGCTCGCGAGCGAACGGTCGATCCGCGAGATCGAGGCGGCGATCACGCGCGATCGGGCCGACCGCGAGCTGCGGACTCGCTTTGGACAGTCCGAGACCGCCCGACAACGCCAGGCGCGCGACGCGACCGTCCGCCGCGAGGCCGAGCTCGCCGTCGGCCATGGCGAGGTACGGCTGAGCGGCTTCGTGACCGTGTCGGGCCGCGATCCCGACGATCTGCGGCGATCATGCTCGGAGGTGCTCGATCACGCGGCGCGCGCGCACCTCGAGCTGCGCCGGCTGTACGGGCAGCAGGCGGAGGCGTTCACGTTCACCCTGCCGCTCTGCCGGGGGCTGAGATGAGCGCGCCCAGGGAGCGCGCCTGATGAGCCGGCGGGGCGCCGAGCGCCCGGGGCACCGCAGCACCACCCGGCACGCGCAGGCGATCTACCCGTTCATCACCGCCGGCGGCTTGAGCGGGCGCGGCGTGTTCATCGGGCGAGACTCGAGCGGCGGCGCGTTCTGCTTTGACCCGTGGGTTCTTTACGGCGAAGGGGTCCTCGACGACCCGAACGTGATCGTGCTCGGCAAGCTCGGGCAGGGCAAGAGCGCCCTCGTCAAGACGCTGCTGTGGCGGATGCTGCTGTTCGGGCGCCGCGCGTTCGTGCTCGACGTCAAGCGCGAATACGGGCCGCTGTGTGCGGCGGTCGGCGTCCAGCCGGTGTCGCTCGTCCCGGGCGGGAGCGTGCGGCTGAACCCGCTCGCCTCGCGGCCCGAGGAGCACGCCCAGCTCGAGCTGCTGCGGGCGGTCACGGTGACCGCGCTCGGCGGCCCGCTGACCCAACTCGAAGCCGGTGCTCTGCGCGAGGCGCTGCGGACGGTCCGGCTCCGCGGGGACGGCGAGCCGACGCTGCCCGAGATCGCGGCGAGCCTGTTCTCGCCCGTGGCCGAGATGGCGCAGCGGCTGCAGACGACGCCGGAGCTGCTCGCCGCGGACGCCCGCCGTGCGGCGCTCGCGATCCAGGATCTGTGCGAGGGGCCGTTGCGCGGCATGTTCGACGGACCGACGACGCCCGCGATTCGCAATGACCTCGACGCCAAGCTCCTGGTCCTCGACCTGCACGCGGTCAGGGATTCGCCGGCCGTCGGGATCCTGATGGCCTGCGCGACGGCCTGGATCAGCGCCCTGCTCGCGCGCGCCGCGGAGCGCCCGGGCCGCGAGCGGCTGATCAACGTCGCCGACGAGTCCTGGAAGATCGTCCAGCACACCGGGCTCGGCGAGTGGTTTCAGTCGAACTTCAAGCTCGCGCGGCAGTTCGGCGTGATGAACCTAGTCGTGCTGCACAAGCTCGCCGACCTCCATGCGGCCGGCGATGCGGGCTCGCGCGCGGCGCGGATCGCGGAGGGGCTCGTAGCCGATGCCTCCACCCGCGTCGTCTATCACCAGGACGAGAGCCAGGTCCCGCTCACGCGGTCGCTGCTCGGCCTGTCGCGCAGCGAGGCCGAGCTGATCTCGATGCTGTCCGCCGGTCAGGCACTATGGCGCGTCGGCGCGCGCTCGTTCGTCGTCTCGCACCACCGCTCCCGGATCGAGTCCGAGATGACCAACACCGACACGGGGATGCGGGCGACGGTGACGGAGTTCGCACGGCGATGAGCCGGGGACCGGAGCACAGCTCGATCTCCGACGCGGCCATGCTGGCGCTGATCGGTGGTCTGGCCTCTGTCATGCTCGCCGTCTGGCTGTGGGGAGGGCTGGCCGGAACGCTGTTCGGCGGCGGCTGGCCGGGCGTTGGCCCGGGACAGCTCCCGGCCGTGCTCGTGCATCTGCCATCGCGGCTGTCTGACCCCGCGCGCGCCTGGCCCCAGCCGGCACGGGCACGCCTGCCCGCGGCCGCCTACTTCTACCTCGCGCTGGGCCTTCTGCTCGCGGCCGCCGGGGCAGCCGGTGCCACTGGGGCGCGACTCTTTCGGCGCCGTCCGCCCGGCGCGCGCTGGGCCAGCGCCGCGCAACTAAGAGCGCTCCGGGGCCGGGGCCGGGGCGAGCCGGCAGACTGGCGCTCGGGCGCTATCGGGGACGCTTGCTACACGCCGAGGAGCGCCACGCGCTGGTCGCGTTCGGGCCCCCACAGTCGGGCAAATCGGCGGGTCTGGCGGTCCCGGCGCTGCTCGAGTGGGACGGCCCCGCGATCGCCTCCTCGATCAAGACCGACCTGCTGGCGTGCACCGAGAGCCGGCGCCGTGCGGTGGGGCCGGTGTTCGTGTTCGACCCGTTCGGGCTCTCGGGCGGCGCCTCACACACGTGGTCGCCGCTGCGCGCCGCGCGCACGTGGGACGGAGCACTCGAATCCGCGTGGCGCCTGGCGGCCGCCGGCGAGCTCGACCAGCGGGGCGTCGACGGCGGCGACTTCTGGGCGGTCGCGGCCGAGCAGCGGCTGGCACCGCTGCTGTTCACGGCGGCGGCGAGCGGGCTCGGGATGGACGCGGTCGTGCGTTGGGCCTACGGCCAGGGAGCGCGCGAGCTCGACGAGACGATCGCGCGGCTGACCGGCTCGGCGCGCGACGGCGCGGAGCTCGAGGGCGTTCACGCCGCGTATGACGCGCTGCGCGCGTTCGAGCGCCAAGCCGATCGCACCCGGACGTCGATCGAGGCGACCGCCCAGGGCCTGTTGCGCGCGTACCGGTTCACGCGCGTGGTTCGCTGCGGCAGCGACGTGCGAGATCGTCGCCGACGAGTTGCTCGACCGCCGGGCGACGCTGTACCTGATCGGGGACGCCAAGGCCTCCAAGCTCCTGCGCCCGATCTTCCTGGCCTTGCTGTCGGAGATCGTCGATCGAGCCTACGAGCGCGCGACGCTCGCGGGCGGTCGCCTCGAGCTGCCGCTGCTCCTGTGCCTCGACGAGGCCGGCAACGTCGCGCCGCTGCCGAACCTGGCCGAGATCGCGTCGACGGCGCCGAGCCACAACATCCAGCTCGTCTCGATCTTTCACGACCTCGCCCAGGCACGCAGCCGCTACGGGCGCCAGGCCGAGACCGTCGTCAACAGTCACCGCGCCCGGATGCTGCTGCCCGGCGTCGCCGACCTCGAGACGCTGCGGTACTTCGCCGGTCTCGCCGGCGAAGAGGAGGCGCGTGACCTGAGCCGGACCACCGGCGCCGGGGCGGCCGGCGGGACCCGCACGAGCTCGCTTCGCCGCCGGCCGCTGATCGCCGCCGAGGCGCTACGCCAGCTGCCCGAGCGCCACGCGCTGCTGCTGTACGGCCGGCTGCCGCCGGCCCAGATCGGGCTGCGAATGTGGTTCGCGGACCGGCGACTGCGACGGCTGGCGGCGCAATGAGCTTCGGCGAAGGCGACGATCGCCCGCCCGACGAGGAGTGGGTCGACGATGACAGCGCCCGCTGGCCGCTGACCTGGCGCGGGCTGTATCCCCGGGAGCGGTGGCTGTGGTTCGAGCGCCTGTGGACCGACGTGTGCTCCCTGCGCGCGCGCTACCGGCTGGCGATCCGCTCGGGCTGGTGGCAGGACGAGGTCCAGCTCGAGACGCTCGCTGCACTGGCGGCGTGGGCCGACCGCTACGACTCGGGCGAGTGGGATGACCCGCCGGGAAAGCTGGCGCTGCTGTGTGACCTCGAGCGGATCGCGACACTGCTCCGTGACGGGCTCGAGCCATTTCACCCGGAGCGCGACCGTCAGGCGTTCCTGCGCCACCTGATCGAGTTGGGGTGCCAGCCGCCGCCTCACGATTGAGGGACATCGCGGCGGCGCCGTCAGAATTGACCCGGTGAACCGGTTCCCGATCGGCGCCACCGTCACGCTCGAGCAGCTCGACGGCGACCCGTACCCCGTCCTCGCTCGGCTGCGCGAGCACGAGCCGGTGTCGTGGATTGAGAGCCTCGACGGCTGGCTCGTGACGCGTTACGACCTTGTGCTGGCGGCGATGCGCGACCCGGACACGTTCACGGTCGACGATCCGCGCTTCTCGACCGGGCAGGTCATCGGCCCGAGCATGCTGAGCCTGGACGGCGAACAGCACACCCGCCATCGGGCCCCGTTCGTCGGCCCGTTTCGGCCTGCGGCCGTCAGGGAGCGTTTCGCCGGCCCGGCGGCGCGCGAGGCCGGGCAGCTGCTCGACGCACTCGAGCCGGCTGCGGGCGGAGAGCTGCGGCGCGGCTTCGCCGGGCCGATGTCGGCGGCGATCGTCACCCGCGCGCTGGGGCTTGGTGCAGACGAGGTCGAAGACGTCCTGGGCTGGTATGACGCGATCGTCGGCTCGGTCACGGCGATCACGGCGGGCCGGGGCGCGACCCGGGACGGAGAGGACGCGTTCGCCGCGCTGGCGACGCGCCTGGAACTTGCGATAGGCGACCAGGACTCCCTGCTGGGCGCCGCCGCCGCCGGCTCGACGCTCGGGACGCGCGAGATCATCTCTGACGCGGCGGTGCTGCTGTTCGGCGGGATCGAGACGACCGAGGGGATGATCGCCAACGCCGCGCTGATGCTGCTCGAGCGCCCCGAGCAGCTCGAGCAGGCCCGCGCCGACCCACCGCTCCTCGACGCCGCGATCGAGGAATCGCTACGGCTCGAACCGGCCGCCGCCGTGATCGACCGCTACGCGACGCGGACGGTGGCGCTCGGCCAAGCGCAGATCGAGCCCGGCCAGCTGGTGCGACTCTCGCTCGCGGCCGCCAACCGCGATCCCGCCGTGTTCGAGGCGCCCGATGAGTTCGACCTGACGCGCTCCAATCGCCGGCACGTGGCGTTCGCCCAGGGCCCGCACGTGTGCGTCGGCGTCCACCTCGCGCGGCTGGAGGCGCGCACCGCGCTCCAGGCGCTGCTCGGGCGCCTGGAGGGCCTGCGGCTAGATCCGGAGCGGCCCGCGCAGATCCGCGGTCTGGTGTTCCGCAAGCCACCGCGGCTTGATGCGATCTGGTCACCGGCCGCGCGCTCGTACTAGCTTTACGCACCCCAACCGCAAGGAGAGCGAACATGAAGCTCAGCGCCCGCAACAAACTCGCCGGAACCGTGTCGGAGGTCCACCGCGGCGAGGCGATCGCGAACGTCGCGATCGACGTGTCCGGCACGCGCGTGGTCGCGTCGATCACGGTCGAGGCAGTGGAAGAGCTCGGGCTGACCGAGGGCAGCAAGGTGACGGCAATCGTCAAGGCCTCGGACGTGATCCTCGCGATCGAATAGCCCGGCAAAGACACCAGCCTGCACCACCCCAGCCTCCGGGCCCAGTCCGTAGTGTTCGCGCGACAGACGTAGCGGGCGACATCACGCAAGGAGATCGGTAATGGCACTCAGCGCACGCCAGAAGGACCGGCCGCACAACCACGAGATCAAGCTGGTCACGCATGCGAAGGGCAAGCACGAGATGCCGATCGACGCGCTGCCGGCGCACGGAACCGGGATCGACACCGCATACGAGTGGATCAGCAGCGAGCTCCTGCTGGACGGTCAGGCACGGCTGAACCTGGCCACCTTCGTCACCACGTGGATGCCGAAGACCGCGGCGCTGCTGATGGGCGAGACGGCCGACAAGAACATGATCGACAAGGATGAGTACCCGGTCACGGCCGACATCGAGTCCCGCTGCGTGAACATCCTCGCCGACCTGTGGGGCTCGCCCGAGCACGAGAGCGCCACCGGTTGCTCGACGACAGGATCGAGCGAGGCGGCGATGCTGGCAGGAATGGCGCTGAAATGGCGCTGGCGCGAGCGGATGCAGGCGGCCGGCAAGGCGACCGACAAGCCGAACATGGTGATGGGCGCCAACGTCCAGGTCTGCTGGGAGAAGTTCTGTCGCTACTGGGAGGTCGAGCCGCGACTGGTGCCGATGGAGGGCGAGACCTTCCACCTGACCGCCGACCGCGCGGTCGCACACTGTGACGAGAACACGATCGGCGTGGTCGCGATCCTCGGATCGACGTTCGACGGAAGCTATGAGCCGGTCAAGGAGATCGCCGAGGCGCTTGACCAGCTCGAGTCCGACAAGGGGCTCAACGTGCCGCTCCACGTCGACGCCGCGTCCGGAGGGTTCGTGGCGCCGTTCCTCGCCCCCGACCTCGAGTGGGATTTCCGGATCCCGCGCGTGCAGTCGATCAATGCCTCGGGCCACAAGTACGGGCTCGTGTACCCCGGCGTCGGCTGGGCGATCTGGCGTGACGAGGCCGCGCTTCCCCGTGACCTCGTGTTCAACGTCAACTACCTCGGCGGGAACATGCCGACCTTCTCGCTGAACTTCTCGCGCCCCGGCAGCGAGGTCATCCTGCAGTACTACATGTTCATGGCGTTCGGGCGTAAGGGTTACACGGACATGATGCAGAACCTGCAGGAGATCGCGACCTACATCTCCGACGGGGTCTCGAAGCTGGGTCCCTACCGGCTGCTCTCCAGAGGTGACGAGCTCCCGGTGTTTGCGTTCGCGCTCAACCGCGACATCGAGAACTACACCGTGTTCGACGTCTCCGACCGCCTCCGCGAGCGCGGCTGGCTGGTGCCTGCCTACACATTCCCCGAGAACCGCCAGGATCTCAGCGTCCTGCGGGTCGTCGTGCGCGCCGGGATGCACCTGGAGATGGCGGACAACCTGCTCGAGTTCCTCGCCGAGCAGACCCAGGACCTGCAGTCGCTCTCGGGCCCGCTGCCCCAAACACGCTCGGGGTCGCGCCAGGCGTTCGCCCACTAAGGGTTGAGGCGATCCGAGCAGTCGCCGGCGGGTGGCTGGGCGCGTTATTAGGCTGGGGACGGGATGAGCGGTGGCGAGGCCCAATCGGGGTCTGGCTCCAAAAACGCCAGCTACGGCTCCAGAGCCGAACCGCGGCAGCTACTGCGCGCCGGGCGGCCCCACCTGGTCTGCCGCGAGCGCGCCGATCACGGTCTGCAGCCAGGCGCGCTCATCGTCGTCCGCCGCGTGCATGCGGCGGCGAGCCCAATCGCCGAGATCGCTGCGCGAGCCGACCGCGCCGAGCGGTCCGGTGACCGCGTAGCGGCCGTCGGCGAGCACGAACAGGCCGCCGGGCCGGTCACGTCGGATGCGGAGCTGCTCGACGACCCGTTGATCGGCGATCTCGCGCGGCCGCACGAGATCACCGTCGCGGTCCTCATCCCAGGTCCAGACCGAGAAGATCGAGCGGCGGCCCATGACCGGGCGGGGCGGGCGTGGGGGCGCGCCGATCGGTCCGCTGCGCCAGCGCTTGATGAGGTTGCGCACCTCCGGCGCCGACTCCTCGCTGATCAACAGGTGAAGCTCGTCGCCGGCCTGCAGGCGGGTGGAGCCGCGGGGCGGAATCGCGCGGTCGGCCCGGACGATCACGTTGACGACCGCGTCCCGCGGGAGTCCGAGGTCGCGGACGGGCGCCCCGGCGATCGCGTCGTCGGGGGCGATCGGATACTCGAACACCTCCGCACCGAGGCGCCGGATCGTCCCGCTCTCGGTGATCGGCCGCGGCAGCGCGGGCTCGCTCGTCGTCAGCCGTAGCCGCCGCGCCAAGCTCTCAAACGTCGAGCCCTGGACGAGCGTCGAGACGAGCACGGCGAAGAACACGAGGTCGAAGTACTCGACGCTGCGACTGACATGGTCGATCACGGCGAACGTGGCCAGCACGACCGGGACCGCGCCGCGCAGTCCGGCCCACCCCAGCACCGCGCGCTCGCGCCAGCTGTAGCGAAACGGGAGCGTCGCGACCGCGACCGCGAGCGGACGTGCGACCAGCACGAGCACGACCGCGAGCACGGTGCCCTTCAGCGCGACCGACGGGAGCTGAGACGGGAACACGAGCAGCCCGAGCGTGAGGAACATCGCCACCTGCGCCACCCACCCCAGGCCCTCGTGGAAGTTGACGATCGTCCGCTCGGCCGGGACGTCGGCCGAGCCGATCATCAATGCCGCCAGGTAGACGGCGAGGAAGCCCGAGCCGTGCAGCGTGTCGGCGCCGCCGTAGGCCAGGGCGGCAACGGTCAACGACGCGACCGGATACAGGCCGGCGGTCGAAAGCGACACGTTGCGCAACGCGTAGACGGCGACCGATCCGACCAGGAACCCGATCGCGAGCCCGATCCCGACCTCGCGCACGAACAGCACCGCGAAATCGGCGGCGCCGTAGCCGGGCTTGATCAGCAGGTCGATGAACCCGAGCACCAGCAGCACCGCGATCGGGTCATTGAAGCCCGACTCGCCCTCGAGCGTGCGGGCGAGCTTGCGCGACAGGGTGGACCCGCGGAGCAGGGCGAAGATGGCGGCGCCGTCAGTCGAGGACAGGATCGCTCCGAGCAGCATCCCCTCTGTGATCGAGAGCCCGAACAGCGCCGCCGCCGCGAGACCGACGACAGCGGCGGTGATCACGGTCCCGATGGTCGCCAACGAGACCGCCCCTCCGAGCACCGGACGGATGTGCAGCAGGCCGCTCGTCAATCCGCCCTCGAACAGGACCAGCGCGAGGGCGACGACGCCGATCGTGCGCGCGAGCCGGTAGTCATTGAACGAGATCCAGCCGAGCGCATCCGAGCCGAGCAGCATGCCGACGCCGAGGAACAGGACCAGGCTCGGCACGCGCAGCCGCACGGCGACGAACGACGCCACGAGCCCGGCGGCCAGTAGGGCGCCGGCGGCAAGGATCAGATGGCCATCGGCCACAGCGCAACCATCGCAATAACTAGAGAACCGCCGCCACTTGACGGCCCGCCGCCTCGAGCTCGGCGAGCGTCGACGCCGCGGTCACGGTCTCGAGGTCGAGCACGCGGGCGCCGAACGCGTCGAGCGCGTTGCGGCCGACGATGGCATGGCACGGCACTCCCGCCTGGCGGGCTCGCGTGGCGACCTCGGAGACCGCCTTGCCGGCGAGACTCTGGCGGTCGAGACGGCCCTCGCCGGTGATCACCGCGCGAGCGCTCCGCATCCGAGCGTCGAAGCCGATCGCATCGAGCACGAATGACGCGCCCGGGACGAGCTCGGCCCCGAACGCCGCCCAGAGCCCGCCCGAGAGGCCGCCAGCGGCGCCCGTCATCGAGACACCGCGGGGGTCGCGGTCAAGGCGGCGAGCGAGCGCGTGCAGCCGCCGTGTGAGCCGGCGCACGTCATCAGGCGAAGCTCCCTTCTGTGGACCGAAGACGCGCGCGGCGTCCTCGAACGGTGTCCGCACGTCGCAGAGGACCACCAGCTTCGCCCCGCCCAGTCCGCCGCCGCGCTCGATCGCGCGGACCGCACCGGCGCCGCCGTCAGTGGTGGCGCTGCCGCCAACGCCGACATAGACGACCTTCGCGCCAGCGGCGACGGCGGCGAGAATCAGCTCGCCGGTGCCGGCCGTACTGGCGGCCCACGGATCACGCTGGGCAGCCGGTATCAGGCCGAGTCCGCTGGCGGCGGCGGTCTCGACGATCGCCTCGTGCCCGGCGATCGCGAAGGGAGCCTCGAGCGTGCGCCCGAGCGGATCGGTGGCGGGGACGCGGCGCAACTGCGCCCCAAGCGGATCGAGCAGGACGGCGAGCGTACCCTCGCCGCCATCGGCGACCGGACAGAGGTCGATCGGCCTTCCGGCCCCCTCGAGGCCCCGTCCGATCGCACCCGCCACGTCGACCGCGGTCCACGTCCCCTTGAACGAGTCCGGAGCGACGAGCACGGTGTGCGGGACGCCGGGGATCGTGCTCACGGCGGCAGTATCGCGATTGCTGCCGCTAGGACTGCATCTGCTCGAGCGCGCACTCCGACGGTTTCTTGTCCGTGCGCCACTGCAGGATCTTGGTTCCGTGGCGGATGCGGCCGTCGCTGACGTGGTCAAACGCGACCTCGACCACCAGCTCGGGACGCAGGGAGACCCACTCGAGATCCTTCTCGCTCTTCCACCGGCTCGCGTCACCGTGGCCGCGCTCGCCGGTCTCGTACGGGGCGAGCCTGTCGACCAGGGCGCGCTTCTCGGCCGCGCGCAGGCCGGAGGAGTGTCCGACGACGCGGAGCTTGCCGGACTTGTCATACAAACCGAGGATCAGCGACCCGACCGTGTCAGGTTCCTTGCCAGGGCGGTAGCCGACGACGACGGCGTCGATCGTCCGCACACGCTTGACCTTGACCATTCCGGTCCGCTCTCCCGGCCGGTAGGGCGCGCCGAGGTCTTTGGCCACCACACCCTCCCCGTGCGCGAACCACGGCTCGGTATCGGACGGCTCGCGCGTCACCGGCGTCAGCCCGATGCCGTTCTTGGTGAGCGCTTCCAACCGGGCGCGGCGCTCGGCGAACGGAAGCTCGACCAGGGACTCGTCATCGATCGCGAGCACGTCAAAGGCGACGTAGCGCGCCGGGGTCTGCTCGGCGAGCATCTTGATACGGGACTCCGCCGGATGGATCCGTTGCTGCAGCGCGCCGAAGTCCTGCTGGCCGTCGGCCGCGTCGATCACGATCTCGCCGTCGATCACGTATCGCCCGGGCGGGAAGGTGACCTCCGGGAAGTAACGGCCGAGCGGCTTGGCGCCGCGTGACTGGAGCATCAGGTCATCGCCGTCGATGAACGCGATTGCGCGAAAGCCGTCAAATTTCGGCTCGTAGCTCCACTTCTCGCCGAGCGGCAGCTCTTTGCCCGAACGGGCGAGCTGGGGCTCGATTGGCGGTTTGAGCGGGAGCGCCACGGTCCGCCGATGCTACCCCGGCGTGCCCTCCGACCGCCGTCACCCAGCGGTCGCTACGATCGAGAGATGGCCACCGGGTCCGTCACCGCAGCAGAGCAGGAATACCTCGAGTCCCTGTTCTGGCTCTATGAGGCGGGCCTGCCGATGACCGGCGCCAACCTCAGCCGCGCGATGCGGCTGTCGGCGCCGACCGTTCACGAGATGGTCGTCCGGCTGGAGCGCGACGGGTACGTTCAGCGCAACGCCGGACGCGCGATCGAGTTCACGCCCGAGGGCCGCGAGCATGCCGAGACGATCGTCGGCCGTCACCGGATGATCGAGCGCTTCTTGACCGACGTGGTCGGGGTCCCGTGGGATGACGTCCACGAGGAGGCCGAGAAGCTCGAGTACGCGATGACGCCGCGGTTCGAGGCGTACGTGCGCAGTTCGGTAGGTGATGCGCTCACCTGTCCGCACGGCCACCCGATCCGGGTCGGCGAGCGGATCGACGGCGTGCCCCTCGCCGACTGCGAGGTAGGCGCCAAGGTGACGATCCTGCGCCTCGAGAACGAGGCCGAGGATCTCCTGCACTACCTCAAGCAGGCCGGGATCGAGCCCGGCATGGAGGGAACGGTTGCCGCCAACGACGGCGAGGAGGTGCAGGTCAGCACCAGCGATGACACCGCGAAAGTGACGGTCAGCGTCGCCGAGACGGTCTCGGTGCTCGCCGATCCGTCGCCGCCGCCGCGCACGGCGCTGCCCGAGCAGCTGGTGCTGGGCCGCGAGCGCTACGGGCGCTGAGCCCGAGTCCGGCCGGCGGGCCTGACGCACGACGTTCGTGTCATAGCGCGGCGCGCCGTCCCGCTGTGACGCAAACCGCGAGCTCAGCCCGACGTTCGTCGCTGAACGCGATGCGCCGCCCCGGTTGGTCACCAAACGCGGGCTACGCCGCGGGCGGGCGGGGTTCACCGAGCGCGGGTGCCGGTGGCGAGCCAGGTCCGAAGCTGCTCGTAGATCGCCGGGTGATTGAGCAGGTCGAAGTGGGTCGCGCCGCCGACGTGGTGGTAGTGGTCGACGGCGAAGCGCATCCGCTCGCCGCGCCGTCCGTGCGAGAACGCGCTCGAGCGCAGCACGAGCAGGTCACCGACGATCCGTGAGAGCGCGGCGTCGGCGTCAGCCGCGACGGTCGCGCAGACGAAGTAGTGGTTGGCCGTCTCGAGGAACGGGATCTCGCGCCCGCTATTGCGCAGAAACGCGTCAGGATCCTGCCCGAGCCAGTCCTCGTCGACCAGATAGCCGTACCGGAGGTCCTTGATCCCGGCACTGCGCGCCCTCAGCGGCGTCGCCAAGGCGCGCGTCTCGGGCAGCAGCAAAAGCGCCGAGCAGGCGACGTGCGCGGCCTGCTCGAGCGGCGCCCCACGGTGGGGTGCGCCGAGCGTGAACACGTGCGCGACGCGCGATCGCCACCCTTCGGCGGCGCCGTAATGACACGCGCTGCGGGCGACAAGGCCGCCCATCG
Organism: uncultured Solirubrobacterales bacterium; assembly: GCA_963788005.1. GTDB lineage: Bacteria > Actinomycetota > Thermoleophilia > Solirubrobacterales > Solirubrobacteraceae > Palsa-465. The sequence goes on from CAWBFH010000014.1 coordinate 233,129, forward strand.
AGTGGCCGATCAGCGCGATCTCACGCACGTCGACCGGCCAGCTGCGCACGAGCTCGTCGAGCAGTTCGGCGAGCCGCCAGCCGTTGTCGGAGATGTGCAGCCCGCTGTTGTAGCGGACGTACAGAGGCGTATAGCCAAGCTCGGACTCGAGCCGGTCCCCGTAGGGGACGTGGCGGCTCGCGGCCAGGCGCCAGGCGTCGTCGGTCTCGCCCAGGCCGTGCACGAAAATCGCCAAGCGGGGACTCGCGGCCGCCACGGCGGCCGGCTCGAGCGTCAGGTCGCGGCCGCGCGAGCGCACGGACATCGTGGTCGCGAGCGGGCTTGCCCGCCGCGCGAGCGCGTCACCGAAGGCGCCGTTGAGCGCCCCGATCGCCAGCCGGCCGGACACGTTCTCCTCCAGCGGCGGCGCGCCCGGCGACCGGGTCAGGCTGAGAGCCCAGGCGCCCCAGCGGAGCAGCGCGCCGGTGAGGCCATGGGCGCTGGCGTAGGCGGTGGTGGCGACGCGGTCATGGATGACTCGCACCGGCTCGGCGCCCGGGCCGATCGCCCCGAACACGCGCGCGGCGATCCCCGCGTGGGTGTCGCGGACCTGATCGGCGACGGTGGCGGCCGCCGCGCCTGCGAGATCACCTACGGCGCGGACCTCGTCAGGCCGCATGGGCCGGCGCGCCGGCCTCCGCGTAGGCCTCGGCGAGGAGCCGGATGCCCGCTTCGATCTCCTCTGGGGTGACGCCCGAGTACGCGAGGCGCAGCGACGAATCGCCGCCCTCGAGGACGAAGTCCGAGCCCTTGACGAACTGGACCCCGCGCGCCGCGGCGGCGTCGAACAGGGCGGCGACATCGCTGCCCGGTGGTAGTTGCACCCACAGGAAGTAGCCGCCCTGGGGCGCGACGAAGCGCGCGGCCGGCATGTGCTCGGACAGCGCTCGGCAGAGGGTCTGCGCGCGTTCGCGCAGTGCCTCGCGGACCGTCGCGATCGAGCGGTCGATCCGGCCCGAGCGGCAGAACTGGTTGACGATCGCCTCAGCGACCATGTTGGGCGAGATGTAGACGCTGGTCGCGCTCTTGGCGATCCGCGCGATCAGCTCCTCGGGCCCGAGGAGGTAGCCGCACCTGATCCCGGGACAGACCGTCTTGGAGAACGAGGACGCGTAGACGACGACGTCCGGGTCGGTCGAGACCATCGTCGGGAGCGATTCACCCTCGAAACGCAGCGCGACGTAGGGGTCGTCCTCGAAGACCGTGAACTCGTACTGCCGCGCCAGCTCGAGCAGCCGCTGGCGCTTGGCGGCCGACAGCGTGTACCCGGCCGGATTCTGGAAGTTGGGAATGATGTGGGCGAGCTTGGGCCGGAGCCCGTCCTCGAGCAGGCGCTCGAGCGCCACCGTGTCGATTCCGTCGGGCTGCAGCTCGACCATGTGGATGTCGGCGCCGCGATTGCGCAAGGACAGAAGCGTCCGGTCGTACGTGGGCCGCTCGACCACGACCGGATCGCCGGCGTCGACGAGCGCGTCAAACAGGAAGGCGTCGGCCTGCATCGAGCCGTTGGTGACGAGCACCTGGGTCGGCTTGACCCCGTGGCGCTCGGCGATCCACGCGCGCAGCGGCGGATATCCGACCGACGTCCCGTATGCGGACATCCCGCCCGGGTCGGCTGTGAACGCCTGATCGGCGGCCTCGCGGAGGCCGTCGATGTCGACGATGTCGAGCGAGGGAGCCCCGCGCGCGAACGAGATCGTGCTGGCCACGACCGGAAGACTACGACGTCGGCTCAAGTCACACGTTCACGAGCGTACGACGTCAGCCCAAGTCGCACGTCGACGACGGCATCGACCCGTCAGTCGGGCTGGATGACCTCGCACTCGACGAGGCGCCGCAGCGCGGTCGTCTGGTCCCGGCGCAGCATCTTGCCGAGGCCGTGCGCAGCGCCCGCGACCACGATCACGTCGCACCCGAGTGCCCGGGCCCCGTGGGCCACCGCAGCGAGCGGCTTGCCATAGAAGATCTCGAGGTTTGCGGGCACGTCAGTCAGACCCCGGGCGCGGATGAGATCTTTGCGGGCCGCGTCCGTGAGGACCTCGTTCCACTCGGAGCTCCCAAACGCACAGTGACGTCCAGGGTGTTCGGGCTCAACCACCGCGGCGACGGTGAGCCGGGCACGGTGGTCACGAGCCAGCGCCGAGGCAGCCTCGACGGCGCGCTCCGCCTGGCGACTCCCATCGGTGACTGCGAGCACGTGCTCGTACATCACGCTGGCGAGCATACGCCGCGCAGGTTGAGCGCATGCAAAGCAGTTGCGCGATCGAGCCAGCACGCACGGGGTGCATTACGCTAGGCGCCCACGGCAGTGACACTCGATACCGAAGAAACGGGGCGGGTCGCCGACCTGGGTGCGGAGCTCATCGGCCTCGTCGGTGAGATGCCGCAGAGGCGCTCCTGGCCGAGCGTGTCGGCGATCGTGCCGACCCACAACGGCCGCCAGCAGCTGCAGATGCTCCTACGCGGCCTGTCCGGCCAGACCGACTATCCGGACCTGGAGGTCATCGTGGTCGACAACGCCTCCAGCGACGGCACCCTCGAGTGGGTGCAGGCGCAGGCGTTCCCGTTTGCGCTGATCGTCATCCGCAACCCGCGGAACTTCTCATTCTCGGCTGCGGTCAACGTCGGCGCGGCACGGGCGCGGGGCGAGCTGCTGCTGTTCCTCAACGATGACGTCGAGCCGATCGAGCGCGGGTGGCTGGCGCGATTGGTGACAACCTTCGAGCGACCGGGGACGGCGATCTCGGGAGCGGTGCTGGTCGATCCCGAGAGGCGATCGCACACGGGGCGACCGGTGGCCGTGCAGCACGACGGGATAGCGTTTGCGCTCGACGGCGGAGTGCTACGACCGCTGCTGCTGGGACTGGGCAGCGACCCGTCGGCCGTGATCGAACGCGACCGCGAAGTAGCGGCCGTGGCGGCGGCGTGTGCGATGGTCCGCAAGCGAGAGTTCGAAGCCGTGGGCGGTTTTGATGAGCGCTTCCGCTACGGATGCGAGGACATCGATCTCTGTCTGCGACTTGCGCAGCGAGGCGGAGCAATCACGATCAGCCGGACGGCCGTCTTGCTGCACCGGCCGCTGTCGACCCGGCGAGGGTCGCCCGACGGCACCCGCGATGCCGTGCGCGCCAACCACACGCTGCTGCTCGAGCGGTGGGGCCCGGCGCTGCGGCGCGAGTACGCGCTCGACCCTGGCGACCGGCCACCCGTCTTCAATGGGGACGGCGGCGTTGCGGACGCGCGCGTCAGCTACTGCGTCAAGTCCGATCCCGGCGGCGGGAACGCCGAGGCGCGCCGCGTGACCGCCGAGCTCGAGCAGGCCGGTCACCCGGCGCACGAAAGCGACGGCAGCGACGCCTGGCTGCTGGACGACGTGGTCGTGCACCTGTTCGATGGCGTTGGCCGTCATGCGCTGAGGACCGGCAGGATCAATGTGCTGCTGTGCGTGGCCGGCGAGCCGCCGGAGGGTGAAGCGTCCCAGTACGACGTCGTGATCCCGGTGCCCGGCACCACCGCAGAGCTGCTCACCGCGGTCGAGACCGAGATCGGGCGGCGCGGCGGCCCACGTCGTGCCGGCAGGGCCGTGACGATCGCTGCAGTCGAGCGCGCCCAGCCCGAGGGCTCCAACGTCGTGGTCGTGCTCGGGATGGCGCGCACGGGCACGTCGACGACGATGCGGATGCTCAATCTCCTCGGCGTCGATGTCGGCGAGCCGGAGCGACTGCTCGGCCCAATCGAGAGCATCAACGAGAAGGGATTCTTCGAGCACTTCGCGATGATGCGGCTCAACGCCGCGGTGCTTCAACGGCTCGGCGGCTCGTGGCGCGATCCGCCGCCATTGCCCGCTGGGGTGGGAATCCGACCCAGAGTTCGATGACCTGCGCGAGCGGGCTGCGGCGATCATCGCCGAAGAGTTCGCCGACAAACCGCTGTGGGGGTTCAAGGACCCGCGGCTGTGCCTGACGCTGCCGTTCTGGCTCCCACTGATCGGTCCCGCCAGGTTCGTGGTCTGCGCGCGCCACCCGCTCGAGATCGCGGCGTCGCTGGAGCGTCGCGACGGCCTGACGACGGAGCAGAGCATCGCGCTATGGCGGCTGTACACGGCCTCCGCGATCGCCGCGACAGCCGGGGAACAGCGCATCATCGTCGGCTACCGCGAGGCGCTCGCCGACCCACTCGCGGCAGCCGACGCGTTGGCCGCATTCATCGGCGTGCCCGAGCGCGCTGCCGAGCCTGCCGTCCGCCGCGAGATCGAGCACTGGGTCGAGCCTCGGCTGCGCCACCACGAGCGGACGCACCTGGATCTCCTCGAGGACCCGCGGCTGGATCCGCTCGATGTCACGCTGGCGCTGCTGCTCGAGCTCGCCGGGGGAAGTACCGCCAATGACCTCGGCGCGCTGGACACGGTCGCGAGACGCGTGCTCGACGCGATCGCCGAACCTGCTGTGGCCGCGGATCATTGAAGCCCGTCCGGGTGCTCAGCTTCGGCTCCGTTCCGCCCGAATGGGGCGGACGTCTACGGGGCGGGGTGGCGACGTTTCACGCGACGCTCGTCGAGGCGATCGAGGCCGATCCGGAGCTGCCCGTCGAGCTCGTCGGCATCGTCACGACCGGTTCCGGCGAAGGCCGGGCGCCGGTCCCGCTTCGGATTGCAGCGCCGGGCCAGCCGCGGGAGCGCTTCATTCGATCGGTCCTCGACGAGCTCCGGCCCGACGTGGCGATGCTCAACCACTTCAGCACGGCCTACGGGCTGGCGTTGCCGGCGATCGCGCCTGAGCTCCCGCTCGTCGGGATCGCCCACTCGTGGCACTCGATCACGCAGTCCGACCAGCCGGCGGTCGCCCACGAGCGGATGCAGCGCACCATGGACACGCTGGCGGCGTTGGTGGTTCCGTCCGAATACGCGCTGCGAGAGGGGCGGCAGCTCGGGTTGCGATATCCCGCGGCCACCCACGTGATCCGCTATCCGCTGCCACATCTGTTCGCGGAGCCGATCGATCTGCGCCAGCAGCGCTCGGGCGTCGTCTTCGCCGGCGAGCTGGTTGGACGCAAGAACGGCGCCGCGCTGATCGCGGGCGGCCGAACGCATCGGCGACGTGACCGTCACGCTGGCCGGCGAGGGTGACCAACTGGCGACGCTGGAGGCGCTCGCCGCCGAACTCGGGGTCGCCGACCGGGTCGGCTTCGCCGGGTCGCTCGCGCCCGACGCGATGCGTCGCGCAATGGCGGGGGCCGAGGCCTTCTGCCTGCCGAGCCTGAGCGAGTCGTTCGGGATCGTCTACATCGAGGCGCTCGCATGCGGCACGCCGGTGGTTGGCTTTCCGACGATTCGCCGAGATCTCGCGTGCATGCGGGATGGACGTCGGCATCGCGCTGGCGCGACCGACCGCCGAGGCGACGGCCGCCGCTGTCGCGCGCTGTCCGCTCCGCGAGCTGGGACCGGGCCAGGCTCTGCGCGGGCGGCCATCGATGCCTATTCGCCGGCCGAGGTCGCGGTCGACTATGCCTGCTGTGCTGAGCAGACGCATCTCCATAATCCGCATCGGGGTAACCCGCCATGCGGATCGTCGCGATGCTTCAGACATACAACGAGGAGATGTCGATCGCGGCATGCATCGAGCACCTCCACGACCAGGGCGTGGAGGTGTACCTGATCGATGAGGGCTCCAACGATGCGACGGTCGAGATCGCCGAGCGTTACCTCGGCCGCGGCGTGATCGATATCGAGCTCCTCCCGGCGACCGACCGGTTCTGCCTGCGAGAGCAGTGTCGACGGCAGGAGGCGCTCGCCGACAAACTCGACGCCGACTGGTTGATCCATCACGACGCGGACGAGATCCGCGTGGCGCCCAAACGGGGCCAATCGCTCGCCCAGGCGCTGACCGAGATCGACGAGGCTGGCTACAACGCCGTCAACTTCCTCGAGTTCACGTTCGTGCCGACGCGCGAATCGCCCGACCACGATCGCCCCGGATACCAGCGGACGATGCGTTCCTATTACGCGTTCGTGCCGTTCTTTCCGGCGCGACTGAACGCGTGGAAGCGCCAAGACCAGCCGGTCGAGCTCGAGTGGTCCGGCGGCCACAAGGTGCGCTTCGCCGGCCTGTCCATGGCTCCGACGGTTCTGTACATGCGCCACTACCTGTTTCGAAGTCTGGACCACGCCGCGCGGAAGTTCACGGTCCGGCCCTACGACGCCGACGAGGTGGCCGGCGGGTGGTACGGGTTTCGCCCGCGAGTCCGCGCGGAACGGCTCGAGCTGCCCGCGGAACGGGATCTGCTCTATTACGTGGCGGACCATCTGCTCGACGCGACCAGCGCGCGCAGGACTCATCTGCTCGACGAGCTGTTCCCGCGCCAGCGGCCAGCCGCCCGGCAACCGGCGTAGGGCCAGGCTGCGACTCTCAGCGGCCGCACGCCAACGACGCCGCGCCCTCGGAGGCGCGAACCCCGAGGAGGCCGTCCAGCGCATGACCGACGTCGATCGCGGGGACGTCCAACTCGCGGGCCAGACGCGTGCACAGACGAATGCCGGCGATGCCCGCGCCGACGAGCACCGCGTCGAATGACTCGCGTTGAGCCGCCAGAGCGAGGAGTGCGCGGTCGGTGTCCGCCAGATCATCGACTGCGACCGCGAGCCGCGGCGTGAGCACGCCGGTCGCTCGGGGACTTGCGTGGCGATTGACGATCTTGGCCAGGTCGGCCGGGCACGCGACCGCAACCGGTCGGTCCGCGAGCAACTTCAGCAGCCGGCCACCGTCACGGCCGTGTTCCGAGGCAGGCTCGACGCCGAGCAGATCGTCGACGATCTCGGCCGGATACCTGATCCGTGGATACAGGTCATAGTGAAACAGCACGCGCTCGAGCAGCGACGCCGGATCCCCGTCCGTCCGGTCGGTGACGACCCCGACGCAGTCGGCGTCGATTATCGCGCGGCGGATCTGGGCCGCCGCGCGCGTCACGTCATCGCCGACGCCCGCCAGCCACCCCTCCCCGTCGTCCACCGGCCACATCCGGTCGTTGAGGACCAGTACCGCCTGCCGGTGCAGCGCGATCGTCGCGTGGCCGCACCCGCGCTCGAGCGCCGAGGCGATCTCCGCGATCGCCGTCTCGGCCGATGCGAGGCGCTCGCGCGAGATCGCGGTCGTAGTCCGGCGCCAGCAGCGAATCGATCTCGGGGACCGGCGGAAAGGCTCCCTCGATCGCGACGTCCTCGCCGCGAGGGATGGCCGCGAGATCCTCGGGCTCGACAATCGAGATCGCCTGCAGCCGGCGGATGCGCTGCGGGTCCCCGGTCACCAACTGCCGAGACGTACCGTCGGTCACCCACACATCGTCGGTACCTCGAACCCGGCAGGCCGCTACGGGTGGTCCCAGCAGGAGACTCTCGAGCTCGCCCGGCTGGGCCCATTCGAGCGGCCGCCCACGGCGCATCAGCCTGACGATGTGACCGTTTTCGAGGTGGCGGGCGATCCCTCGGCGACCTCGTACACGAGGTGGCCGTCGCGCACGAGCCGGGCCTCGGCCAGGTTATGGCCGACCGCTGCGGTCGCAGTCGCGCCCAGCCTGGTGGCTGTCCGGTTAAGACCCGTGTAAGCGAAGGTGCGATGACCGGCGTGGAAGACGAACGTGTCGCCGGCGCAGATAACCCGTCTGCCACCCGACCGGAGGCGCTCGCACAGCATCCTGTCCTCGCCGGCAAACCACGGGACTTCGTCAAAGCCGCCGATCGATCGGATGTCGGCCGCCACGAACAACATCGCGTAGCCGGACAGCCAATCGATGTCAAACCACCGTGACGGATCCGAGTGGTTGAAGAACCGGCCGTAGCGCTCGACGCCCTCCGTCGAGGTGTCGTCGAGCCAGACGCCGCCCTGCATCCATCGGGCGCAGTTGCTCCGCGGGCCGACGATCGCGACGTCCGGGCTCGAGTGCAGCGCCGTGCGAAGACTTGTCAGCCAGTTCGGCGTCACGACAACGTCGCTGTTGAGCACGCACACCTCGACCCCGCGCGTCTCGCTCAGCCCTCGATTGACCGCTGCGCCGTAGACGAGGTTGTGGTCGACCCGCACCAGCCGCCCACCGTGAGAGCTCGTAAGCGATGCGAGCTGCCGGCGGGCGGTCTCGCCCGAGCCGTTGTCCACTACCACGACCTCGTACGAACCCGGTGTGTGCCGGACGATGCTCTCGAGCAGGGCGGCCGCCTCGCCGATCGTCTCGTGCACGGGCACGAGGATCGATACCTGCGGGTGCGCCGCGATCTGATCCGCGCTGCGACCGCCCCCGCCGAACTCGTACCGCGACGTCCCCATACGACGCAGATCCCTCGTTCTGCACTCCTCCTCGAAGAAGGCGCGATCCTACCAGCGCGCAGAGCCTCGGGGCACGGCGCCGACCGGCAGCGAGCGCGGTCCGCTAGGCGGCAGCGCCCAGCAGCTGGACGGCGACCTCGGCGACCTCCGTCGGCGTCCGGCCGACCTGGACACCCTTGCTCTCGAGCGCCTGCGCCTTCGCCGCCGCACCGCCGCTGGACCCCGACACGATCGCGCCGGCGTGGCCCATCGTCTTGCCCGGCGGTGCCGTGAAGCCGGCGATATAGGCGACGACCGGCTTGGTGACGTTGGCGGCGATGAAGTCGGCCGCGCGCTCCTCGGCGTCACCGCCGATCTCGCCGCACATCACGATCAGCTCCGTCTCGGGGTCGTCCTCGAACATCCCGATCACGTCAATGAAGTCGGTTCCCGGGACCGGGTCACCGCCGATGCCGACGATCGTCGAGTTGCCGAAGCCGCGCTGGGCGACGACGTTGCCGATCTGGTAGGTGAGGGTCCCCGAACGGGAGACGACGCCGACGTTGCCCTCGCTGAAGAACGCCGCCGGGATGATCCCCACGTTCGCCTTCCCGGGCGAGAGAATCCCCGGACAGTTGGGGCCGACGAGCCGCGCACGACGGTTCTTGGCGAGCGTGTTGTAGACGCGCAGCTCGTCGTGAGCGGGAATGCCCTCGGTGATGCAGATGATCAGCCCGATCCCGGCGTCCTCGGCTTCGAGGATCGAGTCGGCCGCAAAGCGCGGCGGCACGAACACCATCGCCGTGTTGGCGCCTGCCTTGTCGACCGCCTCGTGGAAGGTGTTGAAGACAGGGATCCCATCGACGTCCTGGCCGCCCTTGCCCGGCGTGACCCCGGCGACGACCTGAGTGCCGTAGTCGCGGTTGCGCAGGGTGTGAAACGTGCCTTCGCGGCCCGTGATCCCGGACGTGCACAGACGGGTTTCGCTCCCGACGAGGATGCTCACTACGCCGCCGCCCCCGGCGCCGCCGCGGCCGCCGCCGCCGCGAGCTCGACCACCTTCTGAGCCGCGCCGTCCATCGTCGACTCGGTGAACACGTTGGGCAGCGCCGCCTGCGCGAGCAGCTCGCGCCCCTCGACATCGTTGGTGCCGTCGAGACGGACGACGAACGGGACCGTCGGCTTGATCTGGTCAAACGCCTCGATCAGACCCTTGGCCACCTCGTCGCCACGCGTGATGCCGCCGAAGATGTTGAACAGGACGGCCGTGACCTTGGGGTCGGAGAGGATTACCTCGACCGCGCTCGTGATCGCGTCGGCGCGCGAGCCGCCGCCGGCGTCGAGGAAGTTCGCGGGCGCGCCGCCGGCCTGGGCCACAACGTCGAGCGTCGACATCACGAGCCCAGCGCCGTTGCCGAGGATGCCTATGTTGCCGTCGAGCTTGACGTACGTCAGCCCCCGCTCCTTGGCCATGACCTCCTGGGGGTCCTCGGCCGACAGATCGCGTAGCTGCGCGTTGTCGGGGTGACGGAACAGCGCATTGCCGTCGAGCGTGACCTTGGCGTCGAGCGCCCGGACATCGCGATCCGGGGTCACGATCAATGGGTTGACCTCGACGAGCGTCGCCTCCTCGCTGGTGAACACCTCGTAGAGCTTGGCGAGCATCGTCGCCACCGGGCGGACCACGTCATCGTCGATGCCCGCCTCGAACGCGAGCCGGCGGCCATGGAAGTCCTGAAAGGAGAGCAGCGGATCGACATGCAGATGGGCGATCGCGCCGGGGTCCTCCTCGGCGACCTGCTCGATATCCATCCCGCCTTTGGTCGACAGCATCACCAACGGCGCTTTGGCCGACCGGTCGAACACGACCGACGCGTAGTACTCGGCGGCGATCTCCGACGCCCGCTCGATCCAGAGCTCGTGCACGGTGAGCCCGCGGATGTCCATTCCGAGGATCGCGCCGGCGTACTCCTCGGCCTGCGCACGGTCGTTTGCGATCTTGATCCCGCCGAGCTTGCCGCGGCCGCCGATCTGGACCTGAGCCTTGATCGCGCATGGAAATCCGATCGCCTCGGCGGCAGCGACGGCTTCCTCCACGGTCTGTGCCGGCCGGCCGTCCGGAACCGGAACGCCGTGGCGCGCGAAGAGCTGCTTGCCCTGATACTCGAGCAGATCCATCGCCGCTTCACTCTAATGATTCGCCGGCTGCGGCAGCGACAGCCGGGGCTTCAGTTCCCCCGTTGATGGGATCAGACCGCAGTCTTGTCGATCCCCATGGCATTATCAGCGACCGAATGGCGATCCCGAAAACAGTCTCCTTTGTCACGTTCGACGTCTACGGCACGCTGATCGACTGGGACACGGGCGCATACGAGGCATTCGAACGCGAGGCCGACAGAGACGGCTTCACGGTAGAGCGCGACGAGCTGATCCCGCTGTTTCACGAGATCCAGCAGCAGATTGAGGCGGGTTCCTACGAGCTGTACGCCGAGGTGCTGCGGCGGACGGCGGTCCAGATCGCCAAGCGACTCGGCTGGCCACTGGAGCCGTCCCGGTCGGGCTTTTTGCCCGATTCGGTGCAGCGGTGGCAGCCCTTCAAGGAGACCAACCCGGTCCTGACGAAGATCGCCAAGAACCACAAGGTTGGCCTGATCTCGAATATCGACGACAAACTGCTCGGCCAGACACGGCGCCACATTCCGCTCGACTTCGACCTGGTCGTCACCGCCCAGCAGGTCCGCTCCTACAAGCCCGACCCGGCGCACTTCACCGAGTGCGAGCGACGGATCGGATCCAAGAAGGGCTGGGTCCACGTCGCCGCCAGCTACTACCACGACGTGGAGCCGTGCCTGAAGAAGAAGATCCCGATCATCTGGGTCAACCGCTACAAGCAGCAGCTGGAGCCAGGGCAGAAAAAGCCCGACGCCGAGGTGGCGAACCTCCGCGAAGCGGCAAAGCTGATCGGCGTCACCTGATCACGACAGCCTGATGCGCGTGGTTGCGCTCGACGCGGACGTGATCGTGTTCGTCTCCGACGTGTGGCAGACGACGTGCACGGCGGTTCGGGCCGGCGACGAGGGATTCGTGATCGATTCGCCCGTATACCCGGAAGAGCTGCGCGTGGTCCCGGAGGTCCTCGGGCAGGCCGCCTTCCCGGTCTCGGGCCTGCTCGCCACACACGGGCACTGGGATCACCTGCTCGGGCGGCTCGCATTTCCCGATGCCGCGCTGGGCTGCCCGGAGTCGACCGCCGAGCGGATGGCGTCCGCGCCGGGCACCGCGCAGCGCGAGCTGCGCGACTTCGACGCCGAGCACTACGTCGAGCGCGAGCGGCCGCTGTCGCTCGGGACCGTGCAGGCGCTTCCGGTGCCGGGCAAGCTCGAGCTCGGAGCCTCGCGCGAGCTCGAACTGTATGAAGCTACGGGTCACAGCGGTGACGGCGCTGCCTACTGGGTACCGTGGCTGGGCGTACTCGTCTGTGGCGACTACCTGTCGCCGGTCGAGATCCCGATGCTGAGCTCGGACGGCTCGATCGACGCCTACCGCGCGACGCTCCGGCGACTGGCGGAGCTGGCCGGCGGCGCGACCTGGGTGATTCCCGGCCACGGGGCCCCGCTCGACGCGGAACGTGCGGCGGAGATCCTCGAGCAGGACACGGTCTACCTCGAGCAGCTAGCCAACGATCCGGCCGACGCGGCGCTGCCGGGATCGCGGACCGGCCCGGCGCAGAAGCGAATCCACGAGGCAAACCTGGCGCAGCTGGCGTCGTAGCGCTCAGTGGCGGGCCGGCGACCGCCTTGCAAGACTTGCTCGCACGGTGAGCGACCAGCACAGCGAGCCGCGGGCTCGCGACCCGACCGCCCAGCGCGACCAGTCCATTGACCGCGAGCGCGGTGGCGCGCGCGAACAGTCGGCGCCACTGGTGCAAGCGCCGTGGGCGGGGCAGGCGGCGGGCGTGCTGTGGCTGACGGGCCTCCCGGGCGCCGGCAAGTCGACGATCGCCGACCGCGTCGAGGCCGAGCTGCACCGCCGCGGCAACCACGCCTACGTGCTCGACGGGGACAACATCCGCCGCGGCCTCAACTGCGACCTCGGCTTCACCGATTCCGACCGAGTGGAGAACATCCGGCGGGTGGCGGAGGTGGCGCGACTGATGGTCGACGCCGGGCTGATCGTGATCGTCGCGTTCATCTCGCCGTTTGCGAGCGGGCGCGAGATGGCGCGCAGCCTCGTCGGCGAGCGCCCGTTCTTCGAGGTGTTCGTCGACGCTCCGCTCGACGTGACCGAGGCGCGAGACCCGAAGGGTCTGTATCGCCGTGCGCGCGCGGGCGAGCTGCCGAACTTCACCGGGATCGACTCGCCATACGAACCACCTGAGGCTCCCGATCTTCATCTCGACACCGTGAGGCTCTCCCCGGCGTGCGCCGCCGGCCAGGTGATCGCACTGCTCGAACGCGAGGGGTTCGTCGGCGCGCCGTGACGTGCCGCCGCCGGGCTCGTCAATAGACTTGCGCTCGCGGGATATGATTCGCCCTAGAGCTGTGAAAGTGCGCAGGGGCGCTCAAGCAGCCGGGAATGGCGCGCGAGCGTAGGCGAAGACCATGAGGGGCTGGAGGGGCCCACGTGACCGAATTGGGCGATCAGGTGGTGGCGCCGTTGACGAGCGCCGCAGGGGATCCGGTTGGAGCCCTTGTACAAGTGGGCTCCCCGGGGGCAGCCTTACAGGAGCGCGTCTTTGACCTGGCGATCACGATCATGCTGGCGCCGCTGGTCGCGATCGTAGCCGCGCTGATCGCGATCGCGATCTACCTCGATTCGCCCGGGCCCGTGCTGTTCCGCTCAAGGCGCGTCGGACGGCACGGCGAGCCGTTCGAGATGCTCAAGTTCCGCAAGATGCGTCGCGATGCGCCGTGTCACCCCGTGACGCTCGACGACGACGAACGCTTCACCCCGATTGGCCGGTTCCTGGCGGCATCGCGTCTCGACGAGCTGCCGCAGGTGATCAATATCCTGCGTGGCGAGATGCGGCTCGTCGGGCCGCGTCCCGAGCTCGAGCAGTTCGTCGATCAATACCCGGAGCAGTACCGGGAGATCCTCGCGGTCACGCCCGGAATCACCGGCAATGCGCAGTTGCAGTTCATCGACGAGCGGTGGCTACTCGACTGCGTTGATCCCGAGACCGCCTATTCTGAGCTGGTCTTGCCGGCGAAAATCGACATCGACATCGAATATTCACGCTCTCATTCACTCTCCGGGGATCTGGCGATCCTTGGCCGGACGGCCTTGCTCCCGCTCGCGATTCTCCGCGCTCGAGCCCGCCACTCCGAGGCTGTGCGCCTGTGGGGGCCGGTCGCAGGGGCAGCCGTGCTGCTCGGCGTGCTGTTCGTGTTGGTCTCAAGTCAGCTCGCATAGGCGTGGCCCGCACGGTGCGACGTAGAGGCAGCTTCGCTGCCACGGTGCTGACCGCGGCCCTCGCGGCGGGGGCCGGCATCGGTCTGCTCCCGACGGCCGCCCAGGCCCGCGCACCCAGTCATCGCGCTCTGAAGATGATCTGGGGGCCGGTCGACCTTCCCAACGGCCAGTCGGCGTTTCCGACCTACCGCACGCTCGGCGTCCAGGTGTTTCAGATCGAGCTCAACTGGGCGCAGACCGCACCCACCAAGCCGGCGAATCCTAAGAATCCGGCTGACCCGGCGTATCAATGGCCGGTTGAGCTTGGTCAGGCGCTCAGCTCAGCCGCCCAGGACCACATCCGAGTCTGCATCCTGGTGATTGGCGCGCCCTCCTGGGCGACCGGCAACCCATCGCCGTACACGGCGCCTCGCAACCCGTCCGACTTCGCGAACTTCATGACCGCCGCCGCCAAGCGATACGGCTCGGTCCGCGATTGGATGATCTGGGGCGAGCCCAATCGCAACGCGAACTTCAATCCCGAGCCACCCCACTCGTCCGTCGGTCCACGCCGGTACGCGCTGTTGCTCAATGCCGGCTACCACGCGCTCAAGGGCGTGTCGCGCAAGAACATCGTCATCGGCGGCAACAACGCGAGCTATGGGACGATCAACCCCCAGCAGTTCGTGCATGCGATGCGGCTGCCGAACGGAAAGCCGCCGCCGCTCGATTACTTCGGGCTGAACCCGTATACCGCCCGGCCGCCACGCCTGCACCAGGCCGTGTGCTGTAAGGGCGGCCGCGACATCGACGATCTACCCGCGTTCGAGAAGCAGCTCAAACAGACCTACCACCGACGCGTGCCGCTGTGGCTGTCCGAGTTCACGATCTCGTCTGACTCGGCCAACCGCGCCTTCAACTTCTTCGTCTCGCGCAACGAGCAGGCCCGCTGGGTGACCGCCGCGTACAAGCTCGTCAACTCACTCTCCTACGTCGTCGGACTCGGCTGGTTCAACCTCCTCGACGACCCGCCGTCGGTACCCGGGCACCTGACAACCGGGCTCATGACGTGGAACATGGAGCCCAAGCCTGCGTTCTACGCCTACGAACATGCGCGCTGAGTGACGATCGGCTGAGCGCGGCCGGGAAAGCTGGCTTACAGCGTGCGCGTCTGCTTTCTGACCCATTACTTCCCCCCAGAGGTCGGCGCGCCTCAGACCCGAATCGAGTTGCTGGCCAGGACGCTGGCGGCTCGCGGCGCGACGGTGACGGTGCACACCGGGTTTCCACACTACCCGGATGGCCGGATTCGCGCCCCCTACCGCAATCGACCGTGGCTGGTCGAGCAGCGTGATGGCGTCACGATCGTGCGAAGCGCGGTCTATCCGACGGCGAACCGGGGCTTCGCACGGCGGCTGGCAAATCACGCATCGCTGGCGCTCTCGGCGCTGGCGACGGCCCCGCTGACCGGCCGACTCGATGTGATCGTCGCGGAGACGCCGCCACTGTTCACGGCGGCGGCGGGAGCACTCTACGCGCGACTCAAACGCGCAGCCTGCGTTGTGAACGTCGCCGATCGCTGGCCGGCGACGGCCGTCGAGCTCGGCGCACTGACCGACCGGCGTGCGATCGCCGCCGCGTCGGCGCTCGAACGGTGGACCTACCGACACGCCGATGTCGTAGTCGCGCCGACCCGGGGGATCGTGACGGCGCTCGAGCAGCGACCGGAGACGGCCGGGCGCACGAGGCGTAGCTGGCCGGTAGTCGACGTCGAGCGCTTCGATCCGACGCCCCCGCGGCGACGGGGTGGGTCCGGTGCTCCGCTGGAGCTGCTGTACGCGGGCACGATCGGACTGGCGCAAGGACTCGACGTGCTGGTGGAGGCAACCCGGCTGGCCGGGCCGGCAGTAGTCCGGACGACGATCGCCGGCGACGGCGCGGACGCGGCGAGGATCCGCGCCCTGATCGCCGAGCGACAGATCGCCAACGTACGAATGCTCGGCACGGTCGAAGCCCGGCGAGTCCCGCGTCTGTACGCGGACGCGGACGTCGCCGCCGTGGTGCTACGCGACCTCCCGATCTTTCGGGGCGCGCTACCGACGAAGACGATCGAGGCGATGGCAGCCGGGCGGCCGGTGATCGTCGCTGCCCGGGGCGAGGCGGCCGAGCTCGTGACCTCGGCGGGCGCGGGCGTGGTGGTGAGCCCCGGCGAACCCCAGGCGCTCGCCGACGCGCTCCGAGAACTTCAAGCCCGGCCAGAGGTCCACGAGCAGCTGGGGGCCGCGGGGCGCAGGCTCGCCGAGGCTCAGTTCGGCGCGGGGCCGGCGGGTGACGCCTGGACCCGGCTGCTGAGTGACGCGGTCAGCCTCCAGCGGACCGGCGCTCGCCGATCCGGGCGAGTTGCTGCAGCCCGATATCAAGCGGATTGAGCGCAAGCGCGCGCCGGTAGAAGCCACGGGCGGCGGCGAAGTTGCCGCGGCGGGCCTCGAAGTCACCCAGCACGCCGAGCGACGCGGAGTTGCGTGGTTCGAGGGCGAGCGCGTCCTGGAGCTGGCCGTAGGCCTTCGCTCGCTCGCCCATCGTCTCGTAGGCGCTCGCCTGCAGGTAATGCGGCGTCACCGACCACGGATCCAGCCAGCCGGCCGTCTGCGCCACCGAAAGCTCCGAGCGCGGATTGCCGGTCACCGACCGAGCCCGCTGGACGTACGCATCCGACAGGAACGCCGCTAAGACCAGGACCGTCGCCGCCAGCAGTGCGCCGACTGCCGCGAGCCGGATCGCGGTGCGCGCGCGCGAAGGTGCAGGCTGCAGGCCCCCTTCGCCCTCGGGTGCAGGCGCGCGCGCCGCACGCACCTGCGCCGCCGCAACGGCGAGCGAGAGCAGGCCGATCGCGGTCAGTCCGGGGATCAGCCAGATCCAGTCGACCGCGCTCTGGCCGATCATCACCGCCCCGGCGGCGGCCGGCGCCACGGCGTGCCGCTTGCTGGCCGCGGGCAGCATTCGCCAGCCCGAGCCGATCGCCGCAAAGGTTCCCCCCAACCACAGCAGGAACAGCCCGAGGCCGACCACGCCGAGTTCGCTCAGAAGCGCGAACACCAGGCTGTGGGGATCCTCCAGGTTGCGGTTGGTCCTTCGCTCGACGTAGTAGTCAAACGAATAGTTGTCAGCTCCAACCCCCAGCAGGGGCGCGCTGTCGAACTCGTCGATCGCGACTCGCCAGAGGTCGTAGCGCTGTCCCCCAACGGTTCCGAGTCGCGTCGTCGTCGGGGTGGAGCTCTGCAGGCTGCGGAACTGATCCCATTTGTTGTGGGCGTAGGTGATCGGGTTTCCGATCGCGATGCCGGCCGCGCAGACGATCGCGACGATGATCGCGGCGAGCGCGACCCTCGCGACCAGCCGGGTGTGGGTCATCCGCGACGAACCCGGTCGCAGGCCGTTGTCGAACAGTGCGATCAGCAGCCCGACGGCGAACGCGGCGACCGTGAGAATCGCGAGCGCCCAGGCGGCGACGGAGATCGAGTGCGGACTCACGTAACCGTGGCCGCCGTCGAACGCATGAAACGGCCTCAAGAGCCACGGGGAGGCGGCGGCGACGCCGGCGACCACGAGGATCGCGACCCACGCACGCCGGCTTCGATCGGGCCCGAGAACGAACACCGGAACCGCGCCGATCGCGAGACCGAGCACGATTCCGCGGGACTGGGTCAGGAAGGCCAGCCCCAGACACAGCGTGGCGAGCGCGAGCGCTCCGGCTCGGATCCCCCGCCGGTAGCTTCTGGCCGAGGCGGCGATGACGCCCGGCCACACGGCGAGCGCGAACAACAGCGCGGTCGCATTGCGGTAGTCGACCGGCCCGTTGAGCCGGCCCGCGAGGTAGAGCGGCGCGCCGTGAGCGAGCAGCCGGACCAGCACGTAGAGCGCGATCGCTCCGACCCCCAACGTGATCGACCAGCCGGTGGCGACGAGCGCCCGTAAGGAGAGGGGCAGCACGAAGGGCAGGGTCGTGATCGCCGCGTACAGGATCATCCGATCGCCCGCGACGAACGCGTCGCCGCTCGACTGGGCCCAGATCATCGACAGCAGCGACCAACCGGCCAGCAGCCAGATGCTGGCCACGAGCACGATCACGCTCGCACTGGGTGCGCGCGCCAATTTGCCCCTGGCGGCGATCAGCGCGCCGAGCAGAACCGCCAGCACGAGCAGCGCCAGCGGCCCCCACCGGCTGATCGCAAACGCCCCCTCGTAACTGGTGGCGACGACCAGCAGGACGACGACGAACGCCGCGGGCACGATCCCTCGCGGGCCGCCGCCCCACTCGTGGGGCCGGTGTCGCCCGTTGGGCTGCGAGTCCTGCTCTCCCGCGCGCTCACTGAGCGATACCATCGGGGATAACGTGGTGCGGCGTGTCGTGGACATCTCTTGCGTTGCCTTGGTGTGCCTGCTGTCCTGGACAATCCCCGCTGCTGCTCAGAGCCCGCCCGCGCAGCCTACCGATCCAGTCGCCTCAAGCCCAGCGGGCGCCATGTACGCGATCCCGCTTGACTCGGCGCGCAGCGACGCTGCGCCTCACAATCATGCGGGGGCGGGAGGCGCGGGTTCCTCCGGGCGCGGCTCGGGCGGCGCAGGCTCGTCGCGCGCCGGCGGCGCGTCCAACGCGTCCAGTGGTGGCTCGGCAGGCTCTGCAAGCTCGGTCGGCTCGGGTAGCGCGTCGAGCTCGGCGGGCTCAGGCAGCTCGGCCGGCGGGGCCGCCTCGTCGGGCTCTGCGGGCTCGCATCGATCCAGCTCCTCGGGGTCCGCAGCCAACGGGGCTCAGCGCGGCTCGGGCCAGTCCGGCACAGCGGCCAACCCGGTCCTGATACCGGGTGGCGAGCCGGGATCGCTGATCCACTCCTCGGACGGGTTCGGCTCGTCGCCGGTGGTGCCCGGGTTGAGCACCTCGGGTAGCCAAGCCGCTCAGTACGGCTCGCCCGGCGATGCGTCGGCGCCGATGCTCGCGTTGGCGCTCGCCGGCTTGGTGCTCGCGGTCGGCGCGTTCGCCGGCGTCCGGTCGGTGCGGGGTCCGCGCCGTCAGCCGCCTCTGGGCTGAGCGGACACGGCGCCCGCGACCCAGCGGCCGGCCAGCTGGTCGTAGAGCGCGACCAGGTGCTGCCGCTCTCTGCACCAGGCGAGCTCGCCGCGCGCTCGCTCCAAGCGGTCGTGGAGCGCGGGATCGCCGCGCTCGGCGAGCGCCCGCCGCAGCGCCCATGCCACGCGTCCGGGATCGTCTGGCCGGACGCACCAGCCGACACCGTACGACGTCACGAGGCTCTCGATCTCCGGCAGCGCACTGGCCACGACGGGTATCCCGGCGGCGATGTATTCGAACAGCTTGTTCGGCAATGCCAGCCGGTGGTTCTCGCAGCTGTCCTGCAGCAGCGTGACGCCGACGTCGGCCTCCGCCGTCCACGCCAGCAAGTCGTCGAGCGGCACACTCGGCAGGACCGTGACCCGGCCTTGCACCTGGCGCCGGCGGATATGCCCGACGAGCTGCTGGCCGTACCCAGGCTCGGGATCGCCGAGGAAGACGAGGTGCACGCCTTCCAACTGGGCCACCGCATCGACGAGGATCTCGCATCCGCGCCCCGGAGCCGGCGCGCCCTGGTGCAGTACCAGCGGAACCCCAAGCCCGAGGCCGAGCCGGCTCCGCAGACCGCCCGGTCCGCCGCGCTTCAGGGCAGACACGTTGCGGACCACGGTCGGCGTGGCAGGCAGGCGGTAGCGCTCCTGCAATCGCCGCGCGATCCCTCCGGAAACCGTGATCACCGCATCGCACCGCGGCACGACCGCGCGCTCGATCGCGCCGACGACCCGTCCCCAGCCTCGCTCGCGGTACGGAACGCCGGTGGCGAGCTCGTGGGAGTCATAGACGAGCCGGGCGCCGGTCAGCCGGGCGCCGAGCAGGCCGGGGAACAGCATCGCCGCGTCATGAGCGTGCACGACGTCGGGCCGGACCTTGCCAACCGCACGGACGAAATAGAGCAGGAACAGGATCCGATAAAGGTGAAACGGCAGCCTGCGTCGCAGCTCGAGAGACGGAAGACATGACCGCCGCATGAAGCCATCGAGCGTCGGCTCGGAGACCTCGGCCAGCTCCAGCACGAACACCTGACGTCCCGCCGCCGCCAGCGACTCGGCCTCGCGGCGCACCCGGGAGTCAAATTCCACGGACTTGTGGAGCAGCATCGCGACGCGCATCTGACGGCGGCCGGCGGCGATCGGATTACTGCGCGATGTTGGGCTGGACGATCGCCGGCAGGTCCTGGGGCACCGGCGCCGGGACCGCTCCGACTCGCCGCCACCGCTTCTGGCGCAGCTGCCTCGCGGTTTCCTCGAGCCGGTCGAGCGCGAGCGGATCGACTCCGTCCTCGATCAGGGCCTTCCCACGCGCCTGCCTCTGCGCGGCCGGCCCCACGAACAGCACGAAGCGAGCGGTCCCCTCGCTCGGCACCGACCCCTCCGCGACGCCCGCGACAGCCTTGAGAACGGCGCCGAATCGAGTCAGGATCGTGAGCTCAAGCTCGCCGCACTCGGCCGCGACCTCAGCGACGGGACGGCGCTTGCGCAGCAGATCGTCTACCAGCTGACGATCGCCGAGGCTCAGCGCCTCGAGCCGCGCCCTGAGCTTGTCGTTGCGGTGCTGCCACCGACTCCACAGAGCGGCGGGGTGGAGCAGGCGGCGCAGCGGCTCGCGGGGGAGAGCGCCGATCAGCAGCAGCAACGCCGGGTAGGCGAGCAGCGGAACCGCAATCAGCACGGCGCGAGCCGGCCCGCTGGGAGCCACCGCATAGAACCCGAGCAGCAGTCCGGCGGCGATGATCGGCCCGCCCAATATCTGCCGCCACGGCAACGGTAGCGGTGCGCCGCCGTGCTGGCTGAGGACCAGATATACGGTTGATGGAACGTAGAAGGCGATCACCCCGGCCAGACCCGCCCCGTAGGCACCGAGGAGCGGCACCAGCAGCGATGTGGACACCAGGAACAGGACCCCGGCCGTCGCACCCATCGTGACGAACCAGAATCGCTTCTTGCCAAAGTCGGCGGTCTGGTAGCAGACGACGAACCAGCCTCGCCCGATCGGCACCAGCGCCAGCAGCGGAATCAGATCGGCGGCGCTCCCGAATGAGTGTGGCGCGATCTTGACCAGGTAGTCGCCGAGCAGGCCCATGGCGAGGATCACGAAGGCCGCGATCAGGGCGTACGTGCCGACCGTCACGGCTCCCTGATTCTGGCGACCCCGCTCGCGTTCGACCGCCGCGGCCAGCGGCGAGTGAAGCAGCGGGCCCCAGGACATCGTGAACGCTGAGACGCCGTAGGACGCCATGCGCGACAGCGTGCTCGCCAATTTGTAGACGCCAACCGTCGCCGGACCGGCCCACAGCGAAAGCACGTAGACGTCGGCGTGCTGGACCGTCCAGTAGGACATGATCAGCGGGATCAGGTGCTTGCCGTGGCCCATGATCTCGCGCGAGTCACGGAAGCTGAACGCCGGCCGGATGTCGCGATGAGAAAGGGCGAGCGCGAGCAGCAGCGCGATGAACGTCCCGACCGCCAGGCCGATAAGCACGCCTCGGACGCCGTCCCCCGAGATCACCAGGATCGCGGTGATCACGAGCGCGAACCCAGGCCGTGCCGCCTGAGTGATCGCGAACGCAACCGGTCGTCGCGCGTAGCGCAGGAAGTTCGACTGCAGCCGCCAAAGAGCCCCCATGGCGCCGCTCAGTCCCGCGAGCCGCACCAGCTCCGGGCCGTCGGGGTTATGCGGCAGCAGGGTGGAGATCGGCCCCGCCAGAACCCAGACGAGCGAGGCCGCCGTCGTCGAGACGATCAGCGTGAGCGTGAGTCCAGTGCCGAGAAGTCGCCGAGGATCGCGTCCCGCCTGGTCCAACGGACGGTCGAGGTCGAAGTCGCCGTTCTCGTCTCCGGAGACGCCGAAGACAAGCCCGAACGTGCCCTGCAACGAGCCCATGTTGCAGACGATCGTCACGAACGAGCCGACGAACAGGTACAGCGCCAGTTCGCCGTAGGACTGCACGCTGACGAAGTGGGTGACGATGATCGTCGTGATCAGCGAGAGCGCCAGTCCCGCGCCGAACCCGGAGCCCAGGACCGAGTAAGAGCGCCCCAGTCGGGCTGCGAACGATCCGAACGCCGACATACCCATCGGGCATTGTATGTCCGTCCCGGGGTTTACGCGAACTGCCCACGGCGATCGGCCGCGAGCGCGACCTGGTTCGGTCCCCGTGACACGTCGGATGCAGG
This sequence comes from uncultured Solirubrobacterales bacterium, assembly GCA_963788005.1. Taxonomy (GTDB): domain Bacteria; phylum Actinomycetota; class Thermoleophilia; order Solirubrobacterales; family Solirubrobacteraceae; genus Palsa-465. The sequence goes on from CAWBFH010000014.1 coordinate 255,148, forward strand.
CCGGGCGGCTGTCCGGCCTACCGAGCCGGCACCCGCGCGCCGACCCCGTAGAACTTGCTGCGCCATGCTCGCGGGCCGCGGATCACGGCTCGCTGGTCGATCGCTCCGATTGCCGTGTCCTCGAAGCCGGCGCGGCGCAGGATCCTCGCCATCGCAAACGGGCTCAACAGGCTGAGGCGCTCATGGTTGCCCCTCCAGCCCGTCACGCGGCCGACCGCGGCAGCCGACCGCGGGCCGAGAATCCCCATCATCGGCGACCCCGTGAACGGCTCGCGCAGGCGCCACCGGTTGGCGTGATAGACGATCACCTGACCTCCCGGCACGAGCACGCGCGCCAGCGCCGCCGCGGCGTCCGCCATCGCCTCCTCGGAGCGGAGGTAGATGAACGCGTTGTTGACGATTGCGACATCGAACGAGTTCTCGGGCACGCCGTTCAGCGTCCGCATGTCGAGGACGCGAAAGTCGAGGTTCTCGACCCCGGCCTGCGTCGACACCCGCCGGGCAGCGTCGATCAGGTCATCGCGCACGTCGATCCCCGTCACGTGGGCCGGCCGCTCGCGGAGCGCGAGGTACGCCGCGAGCGCGCCGAAGCCGCAACCGGTGTCAAGCACGCGCGCGCCGGCCAGCGTCCGCCGGCCGGCAAGCTGGGCCAACAGCTCGGTCACGGTCTCCGCGCGGGTCGGCACCAAGGTCGTGTTGGTCGCGCAGGTCGTCGTCACGGCGTCGGTGGTCGTGTCGATGGCCCGCGCCTCGTAGTAGTCGCGGACCGCCTGCTCGAACAGAGCGCAGACGCGCGAGTTCCAGGCTCTGCGCCCCGGCATGGTGGCCGCGTCTCGCTTGAAGGCGAGTGGCGGCGGCAGCGAGATCGTCACGGGCGCGCCGGGTTCCAGTCGCAGCACGAACTGCTTGGTGGCACGGTCGCGTCCCGCGAGCTCGACCACCAGGCCGCGGACGCCGCGTTCGGAGGTGACCCTCACCGAGCGCGCATCGATCGCTTCGACGTGGAGCTCATCGGCCACGTGAGTACGCCGCCACCACGACGCCGCCTCGCGGGCAGTCCAGTCCAGCCGGCCGTCGCGCGGGAGCTCGGCGATCGTTTCGAACAGCTCATCGACGTTGATGTCGGGATGGCTGAGGACCTGCATCAGGCCACCGACCGCAGCGTACGCGCGCGCGGCCTGCAGGACTCGCTCCTTGGCGGTGTCACCGGGTTTCATCGAGCGGTCGAATGACTCGTGGTGTGGTAGGCACAGAACTCGCGAGGTCCGAATCGATCCGTCAGCGCCGAGCGACGCGAAACGATGCGGATGCAGGTGGGAGTGGGAGATGAGCTCGGTGTAGAGCAACCCCTGGCGTTCGGCCCAGAGAACGTTGGGCGCTCCTTGCCAGCGAAAGCAGGTGGGATCCCCATGCGAAGAGGTCCCGTACACGGGCCGTGTGGACGCGAGCTCGATCGTCCGCTGCTCGCGGTCGGCGGACGACCAGGGCTGCTCGGTGTGGTGGGCCACCTCGTGCTGGCGACGGCGCGACACGACCCGCGGCCCCGCCCGGCCGACGGTCGCGGTGGATGCCCCCGCGGGCGGCGCCAGATGGCGGGCTCTCCAGTACCAGGTGGCCGACGTGCCGGCGCGCGTATGCCCGTCGAGCACCCCGGCGAGCGCGGCGCGGGGAAGATCGCGATCGAAGTCGTGCCGGACGTTCAGCGCCCAGCGGGCGCCCATCGGCCACGGCAGCACGCGAGCTCGGACCACGTGAGCGCGCTGGTGCAGCTCGTCGATCAAGGCCGTGAGCATCGCTTCGACGGCGATCTGACGGACCCAGTTGACGTGTTCCGCTCCGTCGAAGGGCTCGATCGTCACCCCGTGGCCGAGGTACGCGAACAGCGAAAAGCAGCAGGCCACGATGTTCCCGTGGCGGACGATGGCCGGCCAGCGCTCGCCCCCGCCGGCGGTGTCGACCCATTCGGCGAGCTGCTCGGCCGTTCCGTCCGAGTTCCACCGCCGCACGTCCCAGCCCAAGCTCCGCCACGCGGCTGCCTGGGCGGCCGAGATCGGAACGCCGCGGTGTGGCCAGTCGGTCTCCGGGCTCCGGTCGACCGGCCCGTGCTTGGGCGCCTGGACGCGCGTCGAGAGCAGCGGGCTGAACTGCGCCACCCTCGCACGCAGCTCGGGCGCGGTCGGCGAGACCGCGCCGGCGCGCGGGCCATCGGTCGCGGTGATTCCCAGCCGCTGCTCCAACGCCGGTGGCGGGAGCTCGATCAAGACCTGCGCAGGGCCGCCGGCGAGGAGCGTCAACGTCTGCGCGCTCCACGCCTGCGGCGGAAGCCTGGCGATCAGCACCACTGCGTGCTCCTCCCACGTGCGCGCGTCCTCGAGACACTCCGGCCCGGCCACCTTCACCCCCAGGTAACCGTGCTTTTCGAGCACCAACGGCAGAGCCTGCGACCAGTAGCCACGCCGTTCGGTGGTAAACACTCGGCGTGCATATTCGGCCCCGCCGGAGACGAACAGGATGCTGGTCACCGCGCGGACCTTACCCGCACCTAGCGCCCGGGCCGACGCGTACGCACTAGCCTCTGCGCGGGGTGGCCGATGAGTGATCCTCCGCCAGATACCGGCTCCTCGCAGCTGACGAGGTCGCCGCCCGACAGCGAGCTGCTGCGGCAAGTGCGCGATCTCGGATCGCCGACGCTGCACGTGGCCGGCCGCTCGGGGTTCTCCCAGGAAGAGATCGCGGCCGGCGCTGAGAACCGGTTTTTGATCTATACGACGGTCGTAACGCTGATCCCGCCGGTCGATTGGGGGATGGACCCGGCGCGCCAGCGGTCCTTCCGCCATCAGCTCCACACGCTCAACTTCCTCGGCGTGCTGTATCGGCGCTACACGCAGATGGAGGATCGCGGCGCGCTGCGCCGAGCCGTCGCGCTGATCCTCGATTGGATCGCGAGCAATCCCTACGGCGGCGGCGACCCAGCCGATGCTCCGTGGTCCGACATGGTGGTCGGCATACGCGCGCCTTATATGGCCTATGGCTTGCGGGCGGCGGCCTGCGAAAGCCTGATCGACGGCGAGCAGGCGGCCCGGATCGTGGCCAGCCTGCGGGAGCACGGTGAATACCTCTGCGACGACGCCAATTACGCCCACGGCCACAATCACGGGCTGTTCCAGGACGATGGGCTACTGACCCTGTGCGCGAGCATCGAGGGCTTCACGCCCGAGGCCGGCCGGTGGCGCGAGGTGGCCACGCGCCGCGCGCTGGAGACCATCGGTCAGACCGTGCAGCCGACCGAGGCCGTTCATCTGGAGCATTCCCCTGGGTACCACTTCGCGATGGTCAACCTGATAAACCGGCTGATCACGGCCGGCCGTCTCGAAGACCCCGCATTGCTCGAGCTCCGCGACGGGATGGTGCGCTCGGCGGGATGGTTCGTGATGCCGGACGGGACGATCCCCCAGTTGGGTGACACGAACCGGATCGACGCACCGCGCTGGGCGCGCGAGGCGGCGGCGACCGCGTTCGGGACGAAGCTGTTCGAACGCTCCGGCTGCGCCGTCGTCCGTCACCGCGACTCATATCTGGCGCAGAGTGCCGCCTTCCACAGCTCGGCGCACAAGCAGGCCGATGAGCTGTCGTTCGTGCTGTTTGACCACGGCACGTTGCTCGTCGGCGACCCCGGGGTGTGGTCATATGACGAGGGCGATCCGCTACGGATCTACGCCCGCGCGAGCGAGGCTCACAACGTGTTGCTGGTCGACGGCCAGACGTTCGGTTGGCGTGGATCCCAGCCGTACGGCGGTGCGATCGATGCGATCGGCGACGGCGACGGCGACGGGTGGCACGCGATCCTCGGCCACAACCCGCTGCTCGCGCAGCAGGGCGTTGATCATCAGCGGGCGCTGCTGTGGCGGCCCGGGGCGACGCTGATCACGCTGGATCGAGTGCGGAGCGCTGAGCGCCACCGCTACACCCGTCACGTGCATCTGGGCCCGGCAATCGGGCTCGAGCCCGGTGCCGGCTCGGTGACGTTGACCGCCGACGGGTTCGCCGGAGAACTGCGCGACTGGAGCGAGGAGGTCGTCAGGACGAGCACGGTCCGCGGCCGGGTGCGACCAACCCCAGCAGGGTGGAGCTTCCCGAGCCCCCAACAGCGGACCCCGGTTTGGAGGGTCAGCTTCGAAAGCACCGGGAGCAGTTCGCTGCTCGTCACGGCGCTGAGTGTCGACGCGCCGCGGCTGCGGATCGCGTCCGCGTTCTTTGACGGCGATTGCGCCGAGCTGTCGCTGCAGGTTGGCGCCAACGCCAGCAAGGTACGCCTGACCCGGCGGGATCGGCGGGTGGACGTGAGCGAGACGGTCTCGTGAACGCGCCCCACGATGTGAGCGAGACGCCGGCGTGAGCGCCCCCCACCCGGTGTTCATCGGCGGCACCGGCCGCAGCGGCACCACGGTGCTCGGCAGGCTGCTCGGGGAGAGCTCCCGGTATTACAACCTCGAGACCGAGCTCGTGTTCCACGCCGCCGAGGGCGGCCTCCCGGATCTGGTCAGCGGGCGCGTGTCGACCAAACGCTTCATCGAGAAGCTCCGCACCCAGTGGTGGTACTCGTTGCGGCCCGAAACGGCGGAATTCCGGGAGCGCGGCCTTCACCGGATCATTCCCGAGCCCCGCCTCGATGCGGCGCTCGCGGTGCTGCCCGAGGCGGTCACCAAGGACCCGGTGCGCGGCGCCTGGCAGTTCCTGGACACGCTGGTCCAGCCAATTGCGGACGAGCACAGCAAGCCGTACTGGATCGACACCACGCCCTACAACCCGTTCTACGGACGTGCGCTGCTCGAGCTCTGTCCGCAGATGAAGTTGATCCACACCGTCCGCGACGGCCGCGATGTGGCGAGCTCGGTGGCCTCGATCTACTTCGGACCCGACGAGCCGATCGAGGCGCTGCGCTACTGGGACACCCGGATGCGGTTGGCCGACGCCGGATGTCGCGGGCTCCCCCCCGATCGGCTGCTCGTGATCACATTTGAGGACCTCTTCAACGAGGCGCGGGAGGAGACCTACGCTCGCCTGCTGGAATTCGTCGGACTCGAGGACGAACCACAGGTGCGGGCGTATTTCGACAACCGCATGTCGCCGGAAGCCGCTCACCTCGGACGGTGGCGCAAGCTCCGATTTCGGGAGCGTGTCGATCTCGACCTCGTTTACCGTGGGGTACTGCTACGCATGCATCGTGACCGCGTCGCGTGCGCTCCGCCGCTGGACCCCGAGTGGGATCTGGACCCTGAAATGGTCTCTGATACTGTCGCGGGGCCCGTGCCGGATGCCATGCGCTACCGCGTCCACGTGATCTACTCAGCGCCACGCTCGGAGCAGGAAGCAGTAAGCCCGTTCATGACACACGAAGAGGCGCAGGCAGAACTCCGAGCGATCAGAAGGCTGCGTGACGACGGCACCGAGATCATCCGTTCGTGGGCGCTCATTCCCTCCGGCACGATCGTCGGCGCGCACATCAGCGAGACCCGGACGATCGGCTGAGCTGCCGCGTCGCCACGGTCACCGGGAAGCGATTCTGGCCGAATGGTAGGCCCCGCAAAACACGAGCCAGAGGCCGGGGATAGCTCGGCCGGCATCGCCAAGCTCGAGTTGCGAATCCGGCAGCTCGAGCAGGAGGGGCGGAGCGCGCGCACCCGCACCGAGGCGATCGTGCTCGAGCGCGACGCGTTGCGGCGCCAGGTGGCCCTGCTCGATCAGGCCCGCGCGCAGGCCGAGGCGGAGCTGCGGGAACGCCAGGGGACGGACGCGGGGCGGGGCGTCACGACCGAACGGGCGCAACTGGCGCACGCGAAGGCCACGGCCGCCACGCTCGAGCTCCAGCTCAAGGACCTGACCGATCAGCGAGAGTTCGACCGACGACGGATCGCCGCGCAGTCCGACGAGCGCCGGCGACTGACCCAGCGGGCGGCCGAGGCGGGCGGCCGTGCGATCGAACTCGAGGCGCGGCTGGCCGCCGAGCAGGACAATCTGGCCGACGTCAACGATCGGCTCGCCGCGCTGCGCGACGAGCTGGACGCGGCGACGCGCGAGCTCACCCGTCACGGGGCCACCCAGCGAGAGCGTGACGATGCTCTGGCCGAGCTGGGCGCAAACGAGCGTCGCCTCGAGCAGCAGCGTGTCCAGCTGCAGGAACTCGAAGCGCAGCTGTCGCGGCGCGAGGCGGAGCTCACCGCCGTGAGGACCCACGCCGAAGAGCTGCGCGGGACGATCGGCGAGCTGCGCGAACGCGCTGAGGCGGCCGAGCAACCGCTCGCCGCCTCCCTGGAGGAGCGGCGCTCGCTCGTCGCGCATCTGGCGCGCGTCGAGAGCGAGCTCGTCGAGCGCGACGAGCGGGTCGACAAGTTGGTGTCGAGCCGGTGGTATCAGCTGGCGTCCGCGACCTGGCGCCTGCGGCGCCGGCCCGTGCTGCTGGCGATCGGGTTGGGTCCCGCGCTGCTCCTGGTCGCGGCCTTCGCTGCGCTGGCATTGCTCGACGCCCCATGGCCCGCGTTCGCCGGTCTTGCCGCCGTCACGGTGATCGTGCTCGGCCTGATCGGCCGTCGCGCGCTTCGCGGCCTCCGGCGCCGGCCCCGTCGTCGCCGCCGTTCGGCGGCGGTGGCGTTGGCCGAGGGACAGGAGATCGCTCCGCCTCCCGGCGCTCCCGCCGCGCCGACGCGCGCCTCCTCGCAGTCCAAGCCCGACTCGCCGCCACCCAACGCCGGGGCAACACTCCCAGCGCCCGGCGCTGGAGCTGCGCTGGGCAGGCAGGTCGGCGCCGTCCCCAAGCTTGTACCGGCACCCAGCGCTGACGCCGCGATCGATACCGATCGCGAGGCGTTCCTGATCGGAGGACGTCACCTGGCGCCGCGGGAGCTGCGCATCGCCGGGGTGCTCGACGAGATGTCGCGTGCGTGCTTTGCCCCCGAGTGTGAGCTGTTCTGCGAGTTCACCATCAAGGACTGGGAGGAGAGGCTTTCGGCGTGGCATCCCCACCTGCTGCTGGTCGAATCAGCGTGGTCGGGTAATTCGGGCGGCTGGCAGTACGGCGTCGCGTCGTACTCACATCCGCACTACGCCGGGCTGCCGAGCCTGAAGGCTCTCCTTCAATGGTGCCGCCAGCGAGAGATCCCGACCGTGTTCTGGAACAAGGAGGATCCAGTGCACTTCGATCGCTTCAAGGAGGCAGCGGCGCTGTTCGATCACATCCTTACGACCGACAGCAACTGCATCCCGGCCTACGAGGCGCTCGATGGAGAACACGTCCGGAGTGTCTCCGCGCTGCCATTCGCCGCGCAGCCTCGGTTGCACAATCCGATCGCGATCGTCGATCAGCGGCGTCCCGAGCCCGTCTTTGCCGGTGCGTACTACCGGACCCGGCACGACGACCGTCGCGAGAGCCTGGAGATGATCCTCGACGCCGCCCGCCCGTTCGGACTGGTCATCTACGACCGCACGCACGGCACGGACGGCGAGGAGTTCGGCTTCCCGGAGCGGTTTGCGCCCCACATCTCGGGTCGGCTGCCATACGACCAGATGATCGACGTCTACAAGCGCCACCGGGTGTTTCTCAACGTCAACTCGGTGATCGACTCGCCGACGATGTTCTCCCGTCGAGTCTTCGAGTTGCTGGCGTGCGGCACGGCGGTGGTCTCGACCGAGAGCGTCGGCATGGAGGAGATGTTCGGCGATCTGGTGGCGGTTGTCCGCTCGCCCGAAGAGGCAACCGCGGCGATCGAGAGGCTTCTGCGCGACGACGGTCACTTCGCCGAGGTGACCCGCCGGGCCCGGCGGCTGGTGCTCAGCCAGCACACGTACCGCCAGCGCCTCGCGCAGGTGGCCCAGACGGTCGGGTTCGACGTGACGCCCGACGCCGGCCGAGAGGTGACGGCGATCATCGTGGCCGACGGTCGGGCGGCACTGAGCCCGACGGCCGAGGCGGTCCTCAGCCAGACCGCCGCCCCCGAGGAGGTGATCATCGCCACCAGCTCTCCGGCCGAGCTGCAGCCCGAGGTCGACCGGCTCACCGAGCGGTGGGGCGCTGGCCGGATTCGCGTCTGCACCCAGGACGCCGACCAGCCGATCGAGGACCGCTACCGCGAACTGGGCCGGTTGGCCGGGACGCCCTGGGTCGCGCCGATGGGCGACGGCGCGATGTACACCGCCGATCACCTCCGTGACCTCGCGGCATGCACTGACTTCGCCGACGCACAGGCGATCGGCACGGCGCCCATCGGCGGTGCAGCGCAGCCCGTTGCGCATCGGTACGTCGACGCGTTGCAGCCGCTGACCGCGCTCGTCGCCCGCGAGGTTGTGGCGACCCATGGGTGGGCGAACGAGCCCGAAGCAGTCCGCCGGCTGTTCGATCGCGGGGTGCGGTTCTACGCGGGCGACGGCAGTGCGCTGACCCGGTCCAACGCGCCAGCTGATGTAGGTGGCAACGGGTCAACCGGGCGCCACGCGGACCGCCGGTGACTGAGCCACGCGTCCGCTTCGCCGTCTACGGCGAGATCGACATGAATCTGATCGACGGCTCGTCGGTGTGGCTGCAGTCGGTATGCACGATGCTCACCTCGCTCCCGGGGGTCGAGGTCACCGTGCTGTTGCGAGCGGCCGAGAGACGCGACCTCCTGACCGGCCCGTTGCGGGCCAACCCGTCGATCCGCATCGTCGCGCCACAGCTTGACGGCGCACGCGTGCTTGCCCCTGAGGCGGCCGCCGTGCAACTGGAGCAGCTCGATCGCGAGGCTCGCTTCGACTACGTCCTTCTCCGCGGCAGCGCCGTCGCCGACGCGGCGATCGCCCGAGGGCGCTTCGATCAGCGGCTGTGGATCTACTACGTCCCGCGGGCCGGCGAACCGGCGAGCGGCGACGCCGAGCAGCTCCGTCGCCGAGCAGCGGCGGCCGACCGGCTCCTGTGTCAGACGGAGGCGATCAGAGAGCGGGTGCGGGCCGTGGCTGCGGAGCATTCACGGAAGCTGGTCCTGCTGCCGCCGATGATCCCCGCGCTGCCATCGCGCGACCGCGGGGCCGCCGACGTCGCGCCGGGACCGGTGCGCCGGTTGTTCTACGGAGGGAAGTTCTCTCCCGAGTACTTCTTTGCCGAGATGGTGGCCCTGTTCATGCAGCTGCGGCACGAGAATCCCGAGCTCGAGTTTCACGTCGCCGGAGACAAGGTGCACAACCCGCCAGCCGATCCGTCGTTCCAGGCGGCAGCGGAGGCCGCCCTGAGAGAGACACCGGGTCTGATCTGGCACGGCGGCGTGTCGAGGGAGCGCGTGCGCGAGCTACTGGGCGAATGTGACCTGGCCCTGTCGATCCGGCATCCGTCGATGGACTCGAGCACGGAGCTGTCCACCAAGATCCTCGAGTACGGGGCGGCCTGGTGCCCGGTCTTGCTGAATCGCAATCCAGTCCACACGGCGCTTCTCGGCCCGGACTACCCGCTGTTCGCGGGTGGAGTCGACGAGGCCCTGACCGCGATTCGGCGCGTCAGCGAGCAACCGGAGCTGAGGGCCCAGGCGGCCGTCCGCTGCCATCAGCTCGCTCAGGCTCACACCTTCGACCGCGTGGCGGCCGCGCTCGCCCCGCACGTGCGCCCGCACCACCGCGGCGTCGTGAGCTCCGCTGCGGCGGCACGCGTAAACGGCACGTCTCGCCTGCTCGTGGCCGGTCATGACCTCAAGTTCTTTGACCAGATCGCCGACCACGCGCGCGGGCGTGGCGCAGAAGTGCGCGAGGACGTGTGGGTCAAGCACTCGGTCCATGACCAGGAGACGAGCGAGCGGGCGCTCGCCTGGGCCGACACGGTCTTCTGCGAATGGTGCCTCGGAAACGCGATCTTCTACAGCCGGCACAAGCGCCCGGGCCAACGACTGATCGTGCGGTTTCACCGGATGGAGAAGGACACGCCCCACCCAGAGTCAGTCGAGCTGGCGAACGTCGACGCGATGGTGTTCGTGGCCAAGCACATAATGGAGGAGGCTTGCGCGCGCTTCGGCTGGGAGCCTGACGAGCGCTTTCACGTCATCCCGAACGCGTGTGATGTCGAGGGGCTGTTGCGGCCGAAGCTGCCGGGCGCCCAGTTCACGTTGGGACAGATCGGCTACGTGCCGATGTCGCATAAGCGCGTGGACCTCACGCTCACCATTCTCGAGCGCGTGCGGGCGCGTGACGAGCGCTTCCGGCTGATCCTGAAGGGACGTCCGCCGTGGAGCTACGCGTGGATGAGGTCACGGATGGACGAGCGCCGCGCTTACGGGCGACTGTACGCCCGGATCGAGCGCTCGCCGCTGTTGCGGGAGGCGGTTACCGTCGAGGGGTTTCACCCGGATCTGGGCGCGTTCCTGCAGAAGATCGGCTACATCCTGTCGCCCAGCGAGTCCGAGGGTCACGCGGTTGCGCTCGCCGAGGGCATGGCGTCGGCGGCCGTGCCGGTGGTGCTCGAACGTCCCGGTGCATACGAGCAGTACCTGCCGGAGTGGGTGCACCCGTCAGACGACGCCGCGGCCCGGGCGATCCTCAAGGTCAGGGACGAGGGCTGGCGCCGAGAAGGAGCCCGGGCGCACGGGTACGTGCACGAGCGTTGGCGGTGGGAGACCATCAGTCCGGCTTGGGACGATGTGCTCGGGCTGAGCCTGGCCCCGTCCGGTTGACCGCGCGCCGCCTCACCGCCGGTAACGCAGCGACAGCTCATCGCCCTCCGTCGTCATCTGCACCGACTCAGGGCCTTCGCCAAGGTCCCAGGAGAGCGTGGCATCGCGGCCGACCTCCGTGGTGGTAGCGGTCGCCTGGCGAGTCAGCGGCGGCGCGTCAGCGAATGCCAGCAGGGTCGCGAACGTGTGCGGCCCGAGCCCGCCGAGCGCGAACGCCGCCGTCCACACCGGGGTCAACGTCCGGTGCTGGCGCGAGATCCAGCCCAGCAGCGCGGGCTCCTCCTGGCCCCTGACGGCCTCGAGCCGTTTCGTGGGCAACAACGGGTGCACGTAAAGCGGCTGGGGCTGGCCGGGCACAGTGAGCGCGAACCCCCGGCCGAGCTCATGACACCCCGTCAGTCCGGGAGCGAAGTGAAAGCGCTGTACGAGCTCGTGCGGGGCGCCGCTCGGATCGAGCAGCGCATCGAACACCAGCAGCCAGCGCGATGGACGCAGCGCGAGCACCCGATCGTGCAGGACGCCGCCCCGGTCGAGTCTGGCGTGCGTCCAGAGGACGCCGTCGGCATCGCCCCACCGGCGCAGCGCCGATCCGTAGATGTCCGGGTCCTTGCGCCGATCGCTACGGCCATCGATCTCGACCGTGTTGTGCGCGCGAGTCGACTCGACATAGATCCGGCGCGGATCGGCATACGCGAAGCCCAGTTCGAACGCCTCGGAGGCGACCGCGGTGCGACCGCCCAGGTATCCGTATAGCCCGGGGTCGACCAGCAGCTGCTCGCCCCGGTCATACCAGATGAAGCTGAGGTCGTCGGCATGCTTGTGGACGCGCGAATGGAAGGCGGCGGTCTGGACCAGGTACGCGGCACCGGCCAGCCCATCGCGCCCGCGTGGCACCGGCGCGCGGATCGCGACATACCCCGAGGCTGGGAACGCCTGCATGGGCTTGCGGGCAAGACGTCCGCTGGCGCCCTCGGTGAGCATGAAGCGCAGCTGCTCGTCGAGCACCTCTTCGGCCGGGCGGTCGAGCTCTGGGGTGGGATCGGTGTCTCCGAGCGTGGCCAGCGTGCCGTCCGGAAGCACGAACCAGTGAAGCGCCCGGAGCGCGCGCCGGCTCAGCCGCACCACCTCCGGATCGCGCAGCAGCGATAGCTCGACGAGCCGCGCCAGCGTCTGGGCGACGAGCAGGTGATAGGCCGGCGAGTGCTCCCGGTGAAGCCCTTCGGCCGTGAACTGGTTGGCCACCATGACTGCCAGGCGCGACTGCGCCTGCGTCCTGTCCTGATCAATGCCGTCGAGGTCGCTGAGCCGTGCCGCGAGCGCCAGCTGACCGGCGGCCTGGAAGAACCCGTGGTTGTTGTGCGCGACGAACGAGGCACCGTCGGAGAGCTCCGCCCGGTGCTCGTGGACCGAGGCCAGGAGCGCTGCGATCTGGGCATGCGTGGCAATACGTGCGCGGGCGCTTACGTCGACCAGATAGGCGAGCCGGTAAGCCCGCAGGGCGACGGCCATGTCGTACCAGGCCGACTCGGGATCGATCCCGCGAGAGGGGTGTTGCTCGATCCAGTCGAGCGCGACGGACAGCGCGAATTCGAGGTACTGCTGCTCCCGAGTTGCCTCGTAGGACGAAAGCACGGGTCCAAGCGCATCCCAGGAGTGCAGTCGGAACGCCCACGTCCGGTTGCCGGCGGCGATCGCCTTCCAGGCGATCGGAGGCCGCAGCGCCACCGCCGGCAGGTTGGCGAACTTCCAACCCACGGACATCACCGTGGCAGCGTCGTCAACCGAGAGCCGATCTTCTGGCATCAGCGCGTCATAGGGGCGCCACGGCAGCGCGTTCACGCCGTGGCGCGCCTGCTCGAACGTCACGGTCTCGCTGCCCGCTACGGCCGGCGGGGAGCTCATCGCGGCGGGGTCGTCGGAGAGCGTTGCGCGAGCAGACTGTCAGCGCAAGCGAGCATCGTCGCGAGCTGCTCGGACTCCGCCCGCACGGCCCGGCGCGCGGTCGCGATCCGCTGCGCAAGCTCGGCTGCTCGCCGGCCAAGCTCCGCGGGCGTACCGGGTACGTCTGCGGCCTCTGCACCGAGCCGCTCGCGCTGGGCGAGGACGAGCCGGTCGCGCACGCCGAGCGCCTGGCGCAAGCCGACAATCAGTTCCTCCTGTCGGGAGGAGCGGGTGGCGCTCGCGAGCGCCAGCTCGGCAAAGGCATGCTCGGGGTCGACGGCACGCATATCGCAGCGCCGCGCGCGCACGATCACTTCCCGGTCGTCTCGGTCCACGGCGAGCAGCCGAAACTGGGCCGCGATTGGCTCCACGAGCTCGCGCAACGTCCAGACGGGGTCCTGCCCTGGCAGAGCGCGCATCACGAGCTCGCCGGCGGGGCTCAGCAGACGGGCTAACCACGCGCCACGATCCGCCAGCTCGGCCCAGTCCATTCGCGGACCGATCAGGATGCGCGCGTATGCCCCAGGCTTGGTCTCGAGCGTATTCGGCCCGCCGGCGATCACCCTGAAGCGCTCCAGCCCCGAGGCCGGCAGAGCGGCGCGGGCTGCGGCCCGCCACCGGCGCGCCGCGTCTGCTCGGCGCACGACCGCGGTGACGCGCAGCCCCTCGAACGCGAGCTCGAGCGCAGGTGCGGGATCGGCGAACCCGATCACGAGCGCCTGCGCGCCCCCCACCTCGCCTGCATCGACCGGCGGCATCGCTGCTACCCCGCGTCCGCCCGCGCCGCGGCGCCGACCGCCGCGATCTCCTCGAGCAGGCCCTCGCGCTCATCCTTGAGCAAGCGCACCTGGCGCTGGAGCTCGTCACGCGTCGCCCACAGCAGCTCGCGCTCCTCCTGGAGCTCGATCATCGACGCCTCGGCCGCTCCGGCTGCGTCCCGGGCCGAGCCGAGCTCCCGCTGGAGCTCGCGCAAACGCTCGCTCAAGCTCTGTCGCAGCCGCTGCTCATCGGCGAGCTGCACCTCGAGCCGTCCCTGCGCCGCCTCCAGCGCGAGCAGCCGGTCGCTCATGGCTTGCAGGGACGCGGGTTCGCCGCTCACAGCGCGTCCAGCTCCACGGCCTCGAACGGACGGACGAGTCGTACCTCGAGCGCCCCGTCGACCTGCGATGACTCGACCACCTCCAATCCCGCGCGCATCGCGCAGACGAGGGCCGAGCTGGCGCTGACCGGGATCCCGTCCAGGCGGGCGAGCAGGTCACCGCCGGGACACAACGCCCGGTAGACGGCGGCGAACCGCTCGCTGCACCTCGGCCGGCGAGCAACCCGCCAGCCCGGCGCTCATGATCACCACGTCCACCGACCCCTCCGCCACGCCCAGCCCGCCGAGCGGAGCGCCGCCGGCGGCATCGCAGTCAATCACCCGCCGTCCCGCCGCCAGTGCTGTCCACCGATCGGGAAGCCTGTACCACCGTCCGCCGTCGGTCCGCCGCGGGAGCCGGACCGGACCGATCGGCCGCTGCGCCACCAGCAGGACCCGGTCGCACGACAGCTCTTCGGGATCCAGCCAGCGGAGCTTGTCGTGATGGCGGGCCAGCAGCTCGAGCTCCTCGTCCGCGCGGGCATGCCGGCGGACATCGAGCATGTCGAAGCCGGCGTCTTGGATCAATGAAACGAGCGTGGATACGTCCCACGGTGCCCTGCTGGGCGCGGGCGCAGCTCGATAGCGCTGAAGGGTGGCTGACGGAAACAGCAGCTCGGCCGCGTACGGCAAGCTCGGGTCGTGATCGACGAGCCCGAGTGTGCTCGTGCCGATGACGCACGGTGCTTCGGGGACGAGCCGCTGCAGGCAGCGGGCGAGCGCCTCGCCCTGCTCCGAGACGCCCAGACGATCGAGTCCCGACAGCCAGACGATCGCGTCATATTGATCGTCACCGACGCCGGGGACCTCGCCACCGTCGACCGCCGTCGCGAGACGTGACTGCAGCCATGCGATCGCCTCGCGACGATCCGTGCCGGTCACCAGCACGGTCCGCCCGGACCATCCGATCGGGAGGGCTTCGAGCTCGTTGACGGACGGCGCGCGCGGTGCGCGGCCAGCCGGGCGCGCCGTGGTGAGCCGGTGCAGCAGAGCGCCCGAGTAGATCCGCGACCCGGCGAGCCGCGCCCTGACCTCGGCCTCCTGGAGGACGAAAACCGGATCGACAGGGCGATCGCGCGTCGCGCCACCAGCCGGCAGCCATACCCTCGAGCTCTTCGAACGTCACGCAGGCGGCGTCCTCGCGGGCCGCGATCCGTTCGAGCGCCGCTCTCGCGTGAGCGACCATCCCGTCGTCCGGGCAGGGTTCATAGAAGACCAGCCGGTCGTCGGGCACGTTCGCCATCCGCGCGGCGAACTGGTCATCGAGCTTGGCCGTCGTCTCCCGCCAGCGCCGAATCTCGGCGACATCGCCGGGCGCCTTGCGCATCAGCGAGAACGAATGTGACACGTAGACGGCAGTCAGCGGGTCACCCCCGGCGGGCGCCGGCGCAGTGGTAAGCGCGTCACCGGGCGTGCGATTCGGCGCATACAGGCGCTTGCTGAGCTTGCCCTCGCGGCCGGGGCGCAGCTGCCAGGAAACCGGGAGCTCGAGCAGAGGGCCGACTCGGAACGGTTGCGTGCGCGTCATCATCCAGTCGGACACCTTCGCGTGACGAAACCGGTTCAGCGAGCTATCGAAGGCGATCCCAAACTCGGGTAACAGGGCCAGCAGCGCGTCCCCGACGTGGTAGGCGCCGGCACGGAATGCGCGCGGTGGACGGCCGACTCGCTCGGTGAACAGCCCGACGCTGCGGTCGAGCACGCGGCGGATGTGCTCGGTGGAGGCGTTCCGGAGCAAGGCGCCGGCCAGCTCGCGATCTTCGGGATCCTCGCTACGCGCGAGGTGCATGTCATGGACGTGCAGCTCGACTTCGTGCCCGCGGCCCGCGATCGCTTCGATCGTTCGTTCCAGCGCCTCGCGCCCGAACGTGTACTCCAGCAGCACGTCGACGAAGAACGTGCCTCGAAAGCCGAACTGCTCGAGCAGGTCCATCTGCAGACCGACTCCGAGTGACTCGCCCCCGCCGAAGTCACCGAACACGAGTTGATCGATCGTGCGCGCCGGGTCGGGGTCACGCATCTGGTGCAGGCCCCCTTCGGTATCGACCGTGAACAGCAGCAGCAGGCGAGGTTCGCCGCGGAGCGGCCGCACCTGTTCCGGCGGCGGCTCGGAAACCAGCAGCTCGAACGGAAGGGCCTGCCACTCGGCGTCCCCCCAGTGATCTCCTCGCCACGGCCACGCCCGCCAGCGGAGCTCGCTTCCGGCCGTCCGCAGGTTGCGCGCCAGCGGGAAGCGCGTCCCGAGGACGATCTCATCGAGTACGGCTTCGTGGCGGGCGTAGTCGTACACCAGCAGGCGATGGATGCCCGCGCCGTCATCGTCGGACCAGCGCAGCCAGTGGACGTCATCATGCGGCGCGGCGGCCGGCAGCAGGAAGGCGGGCCCGTAGGCCGTCCACTCGCCATCGGCGTGCTGCACGTCGATCCGCAACCGCAGCGGCCGCTGCAGCGATGTCTCGAGCGCGCTCAGCCGACAGCGCGGCTCGTCGAGCGACCCGGTGTCGAGCACCATCGCGCCCTGCTCGGCGTCGCGTCCCAGCACCCGGTAGGCGGTCGCGTCCTCGCGTTCGGGCCAGCGCAGCTCCACTGCGGCGAGCTCCTCGCGCATGGCGCTGGCGGTCGTGGCCGGCGTCGCTGAGTCACTTCCGCGAGAGCCTGTCATTCTCGACCAGCATCACAGCTCATGCGGGAAAAGGTTAGTGTCCGCTGCCGGGGGATCGGTCTACACTCGCCGCGGTGAACGGGATCCAGTTCGTTGGGGGTGGACCCGAGGCTGCCCGGTTCGTGTACAGCGTCGAGCATCGCGGGTACTGGTCGGCAGCGCTCCCGCTCGTGCTTGAGAAGCACGGGTTCCTCGATGTCGCCGTCGCGGGACCGGAGGAATTGAGTCGAGCGCGATGTCTTTGACCGCGCCGCCGTCACCCTCATCGCCCGCCAGACGGCCGACGTGTGGACACCTGAGGTCGCAGAGCGCGCACGAGCGGCCCGCGGAGGGCGTCGATCATCGAAGGGCCGCTCGCCGCGCCGGTAGCAGGAGCGCTGGGCGTCAAGCAGGCGCGGCGCCCACAGCGAAGAGGGATCAGTGGCGATCATGCACCAAACGCTGCGCTCCGCCGCCAGCCGATACAGCGAGGTTGCCGGGGGACGCATCGGGCGCGGTGGCAGCCGGCCAGTCGATGCATGATCCCCGCAGCTCGATTGGACCGCGCTCCCCGTCCCGATCGACCCCCAGCAGGCGGATGCGTGGCGTGTCGCCGGTTGGGATGCGGAGCGCTGGGAGCGGGTCCAGTCGGATGGGCGACTACTGGCCGACTGGCTCAGCCCCAGCCCGCACCGAACGCAGTCCCGCGATCCTCGCCCGCGACGGGCTGGTTGGCTGTTGCTTCGGGCTGTTCGCGTTTCTCGGGCAAAGCCACACGGCGGAACCGTTCACGGGAATGGAGTTTCGCTCGTGGCCGCCGCACGGAGGGCACCGAGGCGATCCTGCTCGGCATCATCGACCTGCTCTACGCGCGAGGCGGATTCACCCGAGCCCAGTCTTCTGCCATGGCCCGAAGGCGTGAACTGGGTGCTCAACGTCCGCCATGACATCGACCGCGCGCCGACGCCCGCCGCCGCCGAGGATCTCGATTCGCCGCCACGCGAGGCCGGTACCGCGGCCACCTTCTACTGGCGCGCACGCCACCTCCGGGCTCGCCACGGCCGCGCCATCGGCGCGCCACCCGGGCAACAGGGCTCTGGGGCTGATCGCTCGCCCAGGACGACCACGAAGTAGCGCTACACGCCGAGCGGCCTTGGGCGGCGGGCGAGCAGGAGCTTGCGCTCCTGACCCGGTCGCCAATCGTCCGATCCTCGGCACCAGCGCTCACGGCGCGGCCACTTGCTTTCGCTACCAAGGCGCCCCAAACGTGCTCTGGGCTGACTCGATGGGCGTCGGCATATACCGAGCTGATCAGCCACCCACATTCGCTGCCGCACCGATTCCCCACGCTGGAAGCCGACGGCTCGATCCGCGTCCTCGACGTCATCTGCCTGCCCCACCACGAGTCATTCGACCGTTCGAGTGCCAATGGTGAAACGCTCGAGGTCGGAAGCGGCTGATGCGATCGCACGCGGCGCGCGATCAGGGCGCGTTCGTGCAGGTGCTCAATCATCCCGACATCAATCTCGATCAGCTATTCGTCGTTCTGGCGCGCCGGAGTGAGCACGGCCGAGCTGACTGGACGGCGGGACGAGTCGTCGATTGGTGGCGCGCAAGCCACCTCAGCGACGTCGCCTCGCTCTCGGCCAACGATGACACGGTCATCGCAAGATTCGGCGCTGGGGCAGAGGGCGCCTTGGTCGAGCTGCTGCGACCCGACGGAACAGTGCTCGTGCGTCCCGTCTCCGCACCACCGGAGATGGTGACACCGGAGGGCGATCCAGATACCGGCACGAGGGGCGAACGCCAGCCAGAGCCCGCGCAGCGGGACAGAACGGAGCAGTCTGAGGCCGATCGATCACCCTACAAGGGTTTCCACGAGGAGGTTCCCCTCGACGAGTCCCGCATCAGCGACGCGGAGCGCGGCCGTTACGTGGTCCGTGATGCGGTCGTCGAGCTGACGCCCCCGATCGACTGGCACATGGATCCCACCGGCAACCGAGCGTGGCGGTTCTGGCTGCACACCTTCCAGTTCGCGGACTTGCCGCTGCGCTGCTACCAGGAGTTAGGTCTGACCGGTTGTCTCCGACGAGTCGTCGACATCGTCCTAGACTGGGTGGTCAGCAACCCGCTCGACGGGGAGAACACCGCCGACCACGCTTGGTACGACATGTCGGTCGGGATTCGTAGTGCGCTCTTCGCGTATGTCTGGCAGGCAGCCCACCGCGAAGGGATGCTCGACGCTGGGCAGCGGAAGCTGCTCCTTGAGTCGCTCGAGCAGCACCGGCAGTGGCTCAGCGATCGCCTCAACTACAAGTTCCACAGCAACCACGCCTTATACGAAGACGCGGGCTTATTCACGCTCTGCGCCCGCTGCCCTGAGCTGGAGGAGAGCGGCCGCTGGCGGGACTTCGCGCAGGAGCGGTTCTTGGACACGCTGCGCCGCCACGTGGACTGGGAGGAAGGCGTTCATTTGGAGCACTCGCCGGGATACCAGTTCCACATCCGCGAGCTGTTGGTTCGCCTTCGCGAAGTATCCGGGATCGGGGGGCCCGAGCTGGTCAGGCTGATCGAGCGGCTCGAGCGCACCGCAGCCTGGTTCGTGATGCCGGACGGCTCAATTCTTCCGTTCGGGGACACCGATCGGATGACGAGACCGAAATTCTCGCGGGGCCGACCGGTGCCGCAAGGTTTCGCCTTCCTGGCTCGAGGTGGATACGCGATTGTTCGCCACGGCAGCTCGTACTTCGCCGTCACCTGCAGCTACCACACGACCGCTCATAAGCAGGCGGACGAGCTGAGCTGGGTCCTTTACGAAAACGATCAGGTACTGGTTGGTGAGGCCGGACGCTACGGGTACCGTTCCGAGAGCGAACCGGGGCGGATCTACGCGCGGTCCGTCTACGGCCACAATGCTTTGATCCTCGATGGCCAATCGCCCTCCTGGCAGGGCAGAACCAGCTACGGCTCCGGGCTACTCGCCGCCGGGGCGGGTTTTGGCTGGTATGCCGTGCTCGGCCACAACCCGTCGCTTGGCGAACATGTGCACCGGCGTCTATTCTGCTACCGCCCGGGCGAGGCGCTGATCGTGATCGACCAGCTGCACGCCGGCGAACAGCAGATCGTCGAGCGGCGTGTCCACGCCGGCGCTGGTCTAAATGCGGAGCTGACCAACGGACGGGCTGCTGCGCTGCGCGGAGATCGAGCGGGCGGCACTGTCACCGATTGGAGTCCGGTTGCGGCTGAGCTCTCGATCGTCCGGGCCCGTCGAGAACCGCGGTACGACGCCTGGACGTTCCCCCGCGACAGCGAGGAAGTCCCGATCGAGGTGATCTGCATGCGGTCAACCTCTACGAACGAACTGCTCATTCATTCCGTGGCACCAGCTCCTACTGAGCTGGCGGGTGTCGCGGTTGAAAGCACCCCTGGTGGCTTCCACGTAACGGCGCAGATCGACGGGGTTGCGCATGGAATCGAGCTCGGACTCACTGCCCCGGAGATCTGGATCCGGCAGAGCGAGGAGCCGTCTTTAGCCGATCAGGGCCTTGTTACGATCGCTCCGATGGCAAGCGCTCTGTCGAAGTCCGCCTACGCTAACAGGGATCCCTCGGCCTATGCGCGATACCTCCAACGCTTCGAGCCCGCGCAGCCACCGCTACTCGATCTCGGGTGCGGCTTCGGCTTGTTGCTTGCGCTCGCCAGCCAGCGGGGGATCGAGGCAGTCGGTCTCGAGCTTCTCGACGATCGGGTCAACGACTGTCGGGAACGAGGGCTGGATGTTCGCCGCCACGACCTCGCAGAGCCGCTTCCGCTCCCAGATGAGAGCTTCGGAATGGTCTACTGCGGCCAGGTGATCGAGCATATGTCGGAGCCGGTCAAGCTCAATGTTTTCCGAGAGGCGCTGCGCGTGCTTCGGCCTGGCGGCCAGTTCCAGGTCTGCTCGCCATGTCGGCACTATGAGCAAGCGCGCGAGCACGGCCACGATTACCTCCTCACCCCAAGTGAGCTTCACGCCCTGCTGCGCCAAGCGGGGTGGCAGGACATCGTTTCGCTCGACTATCCGCAGCAGGTTCCCGAGGTTCCGCGCGACGTGACATTGGATCTGTGGCGAAGCTATCGCCCTGATCTGCTCTCGCAGAGCGCGTCCGCGATCTGCACCAAGCACTGACGCGATCACTGCGATCCGTCGCCGCCTGAGTGGTCGCACTAGGTGAGCGTCGCGAACGAGTGCAAGCGACGCGAGCGTCCGCACGAGGCGCTCGGCGGCATGTCCGTCCCACCCGGGCGGCACTTCCGAGCGGGCACCGTTGCGGCCGGCGAGGATCCCGGGTACGTCGAGGATCCGGGTCGGGTCCAGGCCGAGCAGCTCGTTGGTTCCGAGCGTGATCGTGACCGGTCGCTCGGTGTTCGCACGCAGCGTGAAGCAGGGAATGCCGAGATACGTGGTCTCCTCCTGGATCCCGCCGGAGTCCGTCAGAACGCCGGCCGCCTGCTCGACGAGGCCCAGGAAATCGAGGTAGCCGAGCGGGTCGGTCAGCTGGACCCCCGCGGCGGCGAGTCCCTGCCCGCGCATCCGATCGCGGGTCCTGGGATGGATCGGGAACACCACGTCGATGCCGTCCGCGGCGATGCTCGACAGGTGCGCGAGCGTGTCGGCCAGCAGCGGGCCGTCCACGAGCGCGGGCCGGTGCAGCGTGACGACGAGATACGTCCCGGCCTGGAGACCGAACCGAGCCGGCGAGTCGGTCCGCCTGATGCGGTCGCGCATCGCCACCAGCGTGTCGATCATCGTGTTGCCGACGGCGAAGATGTGTTCGCGTCTGCGACCCTCGGCGACCAGATGATCGGTCGCCTCCGACGAGTGGGTGAACAGCAGGTCCGAGATCTGGTCGGTCAGGATCCGGTTGGTCTCCTCGGGCATCGTCCGGTCGAAGCTGCGCAGACCCGACTCGATGTGGCCGACCGGAATGCCGAGCTTGGATGCCGTCAGCGCCGCCGCGAAGGTCGAGTTGACGTCACCCGGGACGAGCACGAGGTCGGGCCTGAGCCGCTCGAGCAGGGGCTCGAGACGCTCCATCACCCGCGCGGTCGTGATCGCGTGTGAACCGGCGCCGACCGCCAGGAGGTGATCGGGCGAGCCAACCCCGAGCTCCTCGAAGAACACGTCGGACATCGAGCGGTCGTAGTGCTGGCCGCTGTGCACGAGCACGTGCTCGAACTCGTCGGGCCGGCGCTGCAGCTCCCGCACGACGGGCACCGTCTTCATGAAGTTCGGCCGCGTACCGACGACGGAGACGATCGTTCGCTTCATCGCCGCCCGCTAGACGGCGTGCGCGCCGGGCGCGACGGCGTGGGTTGACGGCACGGATTCAACGTCACCGTAGATCGCCCGCAGCTTGCTTGCCTGGCGCTCCCACGTGTAATCGCCGCGGACCGCGAGCGCGTTGGCGCGCATCTGCGCGAGCAGCTCCGGATCGCCCAGCACCGCGTTCAGCGCCCGAGCGATCGCCGACGGCTCGACCGGCGCAAAGGTGGCGCCGACACGACGGCCGTGCAGGACCTTGCGCAGTTCCGGTAGGTCGCTGGCGATCACCGGCAATCCGGCCGCGATGTACTCAAACAGCTTGTTGGGAGTGGTGAAGTAGTTGTTGAGTCCGACCGGCTCGTAGGGGATCACGCCGACGTCCGCACCCGCCGTGTAGTCCGCAAGCTCGGCCGGCGTGACCGGCGGCACGATCTTGACGCGGTCACCGAGGTCCTGGTCGGCGATGATCGCTTCGAGCACGTCCTGGAGGCGTCCCCACCCCATCAGCACGATCACGCCCTGATCCAGGAGCGCGGCACTACGGACGAGCGCCTCCAGCCCGCGGTTGGGCACGAACCCGCCCTGGTAGAGGACGATCGGTCCGGCTCCGTGTTCGAGCCCGGCCTTCCGTCGCAACGCTGATCGATCGCTCGGCTCGTGACCGGCCGCGGGCGGACAGTTGAGGACGATCTCCGGCCGGGCTATGCCATAGCGGCGGACGAGCTCATCGCCGATCGACTCGCATACGGTGATCACCTCATCGGTTCGGTGGATCAGCTGCGGCTCCAGCTTGCGCCAGACCCTGCTCTCGAGCTCCGAGAGAGTGCTGACGTCGGGGTAGAGCTCGTGCGCGTCGTAGACGAGCATCGCTCGCGACCGCTTGGCGATCGCGGCGGCCGCCGACAGCGTGTTGAGGTCGTGCGCGTGGACCGCATCGATCTGCTCGGACCGCGCCAGGCGGTAGGCGCGCCAATACCAGTCGGAGTACATCAGCGGCTTGTGCAGGCGCATGACGTTGCGGTGCCCGAATCGCCCGGCGGCTCGATAGCAGGTCTCGATGCCGCGCACCGAGCGGGCGAGCGCCGAATCGACGCCGCCCGCCGGAACTGCGGCCCCGTTTACCGGGGAGCTCACGGGCCGGTCATCGTGGTCGGCGCGGAGCGCCGCGACCCACTGATCAAGACCGGTCAGCTCGAGCGCGGCGGAGAGTGGCAGCCGAATGAGTCTGCGTGTCCGACGTAGGGCCCAGAGCAGCCGGTAATGCAGCGGGCGGCGATCGACGCGCAGGATCCGGATCCCATCACGTCGCTCGCAGGGCACGGTGGTGTTGTCCAGCACCGCGACGATCGTAAGGCGGTGGCCGCTCTGCGACAGCGTCGCCGCCTCCTTCAGGACTCGCTGATCGGCCGTGCAGTTGTTGTAGACGAGCATCCAGATGTTCATGAGCGTGACGAGATGAAGACGGTGGACCCAGGGCTCGCCGCCTCCCAGGCGGCAGCGATCGTCCGCCCGTCGCTGAACTGTCGGCAGAAGAAGTGAACCATCTCCCTGAGCTCGGTCACCGGGTCCGACATGTACAGCGCCACCGTCGTCATTCCCGCGGCGGTCGCCCCCAGCCAATCCGGCACGTCGCGCCCGTAGGCGTGCATCCGCCCGTAGCGCCCGTGAGGCTCTGAGTAGTGTCGCGACACGTCCATCTCCATCGCCGAGGCGAACGTGATGTGAATGATGCATTCCTCGGAGCCGACCCGCAGGAGCTCCTCGAACGCACGGCGATCGTCGGCAACGAACTCGATCACGTGGCTAAGGCTGATGAAGTCATAGCTGGCGTCCGCGCGGGGAACGTCCTGCATGTCGATGCTGTTCTCGCGCCCGTACCGCGAGCCCTCGAAGGTGGCGAACCACGAAGCGTCGATCGAGCCGTCGGGTGCGAATTGGAGCGCCCGACGCCAGGCGAGCATCGGCGGCGGAACCGTCAACATCAACTCTCGAAACGCGCGATGGCGCTCGAGTGACCGGCACTGCCGGCAGCGCGGGAGCCGTCCCGTCACCGACAAGCGGCCGTTAGGCCCGGGCTCGAACTCGCTCCCACCGCAGATCGAACAGGCGACCCGCGGGATCGAAGCGGTCACCTGGGGACGGCCCGCCGGCATAAGCGAGACGATAGCCTTCGCCGGGTCAGAAGCGTTGGATGAAGAAGCAAGCAGCTCGGGAGAAAGTGGGCCGCGATGCCGAATCTGGGAGCTGAGCCCCTTGTCTCCGCGATCACGCGCCGACAGGCGTTGCACCACGTCGGCGCAGTAGGAGGCGCCACGGTCCTAGCGCGAGGCTCGCGTAGCACCGCAGCGCTCACGTCGCCCACGTCGCTCACGTTGTCCCCCACGCCGGTTCAGACGACGAACTTCCAAGCATCGGCCGGCGCCTACGTTCCGACGGATGCTTCCAGCAGCTCGCTCACGATCACGCTTCCCGCCGCGCCGCCCGATCAGACTCAGGTCGGCGTCTCGGTCGTAGCGCTCGCCGCCCCGTTCGCCGTCACGATCGCCTGCGCCGGCTCCGACGTCCTGAACCTCGCCGCGGGACCTACCTCGCTTGCCCTCGTCAGCCTCAACCAGAGTGCGCTTTTCCAGTACGACGCGAGCATCGGCGTGTGGTACATCCAGGCTGGTCAGCTTTCACTGAACGTCCCGTCAGGGGCCGCGCGCCTCGGCACCGACGGAACGATCGGCGGTCCGTCGGGGAGTCCGCTCGCCTCGCCGATCCTCACCGCGCCCGCGCATCATGACCTCGATGGCCAGGGCAATCTCGCGATCGGCTCGTCGTTTTCACTGCTCTCTCCCACCGCCAAGCAGAACATCGGCGTAGGTGAGCTGGCGCTCAGCTCGCTGGCGGCGGGACTTCAGAATTACGCGATCGGGACCTTTAGCCAGATGTCAAACCAGAACGCGCTCGAGAACATCTCCATCGGCTACAAGACGCTGCACCTCAACACGTCCGGGAGCCACAACGTGGCGATCGGCGACGAAGCGATGGGCGACGCCGAGGGCGGTTCGTGCTGTGTAGGAGTCGGGAAAATCTCGCTCCAGCAGAATCAGGGTGATTTCAATTCCGCCGTCGGCGAGGCCGCGTTGAACGCCAACACGACCGGCTTCAATAACACGGCGATCGGCGCGTTTGCGCTCGATTCATCGACATCAGGCCACAACAACGTTGCGGCTGGATATGAGGCCGGACGCGCAGTGTTGACGGGTCAGTCCAACAGCATCCTCGGCGCCTTCGCCGGTAACACCGACGGCGTGACCGCCACTGTGCCAACGGTGAGCAATGTGACGCTGCTGGGCTTTCAGTCCCAGGCCACCATGAGCAATGTGATCGTCCTCGGCGCGGCGCGGCCGCGGTCGAACCTGATTTTCGGAGGCGTCGGGGCCGGTTCCGCGTTCGGCGGGGGCCTTGGAGTGTTTGCGATCGCCAACGCGGCAACCGAACCCGTCGTCAATCCGCAGGGCGGCGGCATTCTCTATACCAGTGGCGGGGCGCTCAAGTATCGCGGGTCCGCTGGAACGGTCACAACGGTCGCAAATGCCTGAGCTACGCCTCGTCAAAGTGATCGTCCAGCCGGTGTTCATCCTCGACCACGGCACGCACGTGACCGAGCTTGACCACCCAGCGGTGGCGATCCCGGCCACCGACTGGCCCACCTACAGTGGCGAGCGATTCCCGCGCGAAGTCGCCGAATGGCAGGCGCGGATCAATGCCGAGCACGCTGAGGCGCAGGACGGTTCCGCGGACTCGGCGGCCGCCGCGCCGGCCCGTCCACCGTCGCAGACGTCAAATCGGTCCAAGCCGTGACCGCCTGACCGCGGTCGGTGATCGTCCGCCGACCAACTCGCTTTCCGCCCCGCCTGACACGTCCGATCCAGCAGCCCGCATGCGCACACTCGCGAGACGCCCAGCCGCTGCGGCGGCCGCCGGTGCGGTGCTCCTGGCGGGGCTCGTGTCGATCCTCGTGGTTTACAGCGCCCGCCATACTCGCCATACCGCCCCGCCAGGCAAGCCCTCGTTCGTTGGAAACTACGAAACGGGCAACCTTCGGCAGTGGTTCCAGATCAACGCGGTGCCCGGCTCGATCACGCTCGTCAGGCGGCCCGTGCACCAGGGCCACTGGGCGGCACGGTTCACCGTCCGCCCGGGGGACACCCCGCTGCCCGACGGCAGGCAGCGGGCGGAGGTGGCGGCCTCCACCGCACAGACGCGGGGGACGCCGGGAAGCGCCGTGTGGTACGGCTGGGCCACGTATTTCCCGCGTAACTACAACCCGGTGCCGGACATGTTCAACATCTTCGCCCAGTGGCACGCCACGAAGGGCCTCGCATGCCCCGGTGCCGGACCCAACATCGCGTTGCTCACGTACGCGGTCAGTCGCCACCCGGTCATCTCCTTCGTGGTTCGGGGTGGCAAGAGCTTGCATACGCCGGATGGGTGCCAGGGGCAATACCGCAGGATGTTCGCGACCGTCCCGATTCGTTTTGACAGGTGGTACGACTTCGTCTTGCATGTGAAGTGGTCGTCGAATCCGCGGGTGGGTTACTACAAGCTGTGGATCGATGGCAGACCCGTCGTCCCGTTCGGTCACATCGCGACGCTCTATGTACACAACACAGCGTTTGCCAAGCAGGGCATCTACCGGGCTACTTCGAACACGATCGTCAGCACGGTGTATGAGGATGCATTTGCGGTTGGCAGCAGCTACGCCCAGGTTGCGCCGCCGCCCGTTCGAAGGTGACCGCCATGAACCGAGACGCCGGGGACCGAGGCGACGGGGGTGCAGGCGACCCCGAAGGTGTCGCGCGAACGTACGCGCGGTATGCGTCGAGCGCGGGCAAGCGGCGCAGCTGGAGCGCCGATAATCCCGGCAACCTCGCGATCCGGCAAGAGCTCGTGTCGGCGGTCTGGCAGCTGGCCGGTGGCGCGCTCGCCGGCGCCGATGAGGTGCTCGATGTCGGCTGTGGAACGGGATGGTGGTTGGCTCAGCTCGCCGAGGAGGGCACGGTCCACGCCCACCTCCACGGCGTGGACATCCTGGCCGACCGCGTCAGCGCGGCACGGCGCCACGTTCCGTCCGCGACGATCGTGACCGGCGACGTCCGCGCCCTTCCCAACGGCCACAGCTTCGGCGTGGTCACGTTGTTCACGGTTCTGTCCTCGCTGCGATCCCACGAAGACGTGCGGTCGGCACTACGGCGCTGCTGGAGCGTCGTTGCCCCCGGAGGCGTTCTGCTCGTGTGGGAGCCCCGCTGGCCGAACCCGTTCAACGCAGTGACGCTCTCGATCTCCGCTCGAGAACTGCGGCGGGGTCTCGGCCGGAACCCCGCGAGCACGCGCACGACCACGCTGCTGCCCGCGCTCGCCCGGCGGTTGGGCGCTCACACGGGCACGGTCTACCCCAAGCTGGCGAGTGTCCGGTTGCTGAGGACGCATCGCCTCAGCTGTTTTTGCCGCGATCGTTGATCGGCGAGCGTGCGGGTCCGCTCAGCGGATCACCGCGATCGTGTCACCGCTGGCGACCGACGCCCCGACGGCGATCGGCAGCTCGGCGATCCGCCCCGCCTTGTGCGCGGCGATCTCGTTCTCCATCTTCATCGCCTCGATCACCGCGATCAGGGCGCCTTCCTGCACCTCGGCGCCGGCTTGCACGGCGACCTTCAGGACGGTGCCCTGAATCGGCGAGGACAGCGTGTCCCCACCCCCGCCGCCGCGGCCGGCGGCGCGCTCGGCGCGGCGCGGCGCCTTGCGCGCGGGCGGGGCGGCCGCCGCAGGTCCGGCTCCGTTGACGGCGGCACCCGCCTGAGCGGGCGGCCCGATCACCGTGACGTCGAAGCGCTTGCCCGAGACCTCGACCGTGTAGCTCTGCTGCACCGACGGCGCCTCATCGGCCTCGGCGGGCGGCGCCGGCGCCGGATCGAACGCGAGCTGCTTGAGCCACTGGCGGTCCTCGATCAGGTCACGACAGGTCTCGGCATTGGCCCACTGCTCGGTCTCGAGGATCGCGCGATGAAACGGGATCAGGGTCTTCAGTCCCTCGATCTCGTACTCGGATAGCGCGCGCAGCATCCGCGCCGTAGCCTGCTCGCGGTCGGCGTCCCAGACGATCAGCTTGGCGACCATCGGGTCGTACATGGGCGAAATCTCCGCGCCCGGGCCGACGCCCGAGTCCACACGCACCCCGGGGCCGGACGGCTCGCGATAGTCGCCGATCGCGCCGGGGGCGGGAGCGAAGTTCTTGCTGGCGTCCTCAGCGTTGATCCGGCACTCGATCGCGTGCCCGCGCAGCTGGACGTCGTCCTGGGTGACCGACAGCGTCGCGCCGGCCGCGACCCGGATGCCCTCCTTGACGATGTCGATCCCGGTCACCATCTCGGTCACGCAGTGCTCGACCTGGACACGCGTGTTCATCTCGAGAAAGAAATACTCGCCGTCCTGGAGCAGGCCCTCGATCGTTCCGGCGCCCGTGTAGTTGACGGCCGCCGCCGCCTCGGTCGCGATCTTGCCGATCCGGGCGCGGAGCTCCGGGTCGACCGCGGGCGCCGGCGCCTCCTCGATCAGCTTCTGGTGACGGCGCTGGAGCGAGCAGTCGCGCTCACCGAGGTGGATCACGTTGCCGTGCGAGTCAGCGAGCACCTGCACCTCGACGTGGCGCGGATCGGGCAGATAGCGCTCGAGGTACACGGTGGCGTCCGAGAAGAACTTCTCGCCCTCGCGGGCGGCGCCCTCGAACGCGGCCTCGAGCTCCGCCTCGCTGAGCGCGACCCGAAAGCCCTTGCCGCCCCCGCCGCCCGCGGCCTTGACCGCGACCGGATAGCCGATCGTCTCCGCGATCACGGTGCGGGCATCAGCGACGGTCGCGACCGGCTCGGTGGTGCCGGGGACGATCGGGACGCCGGCATCGCGCATCAGCTCGCGGGCGCGAGTCTTTGATCCCATCGCCTCGATCGCCGACGACGGCGGGCCGATGAACACGGTGCCGCGGTCCTCGAGCGCCTTCGCGAAGGTGGCGTTCTCGGCCAGGAAGCCGTAACCGGGATGGACCGCCTCGGCCCCGGAGCGCTCGATCGCCTCGAGCAGCTTGTCGATCGCGAGATAGCTCTCGGTCGCGGGACCCGGGCCGAGCAGGTAGGCCTCATCGGCGCGCTTGACGTGGAGCGCCTCACGGTCGAGCTCGGAGTAGACAGCGACGGTCGCGATCCCAAGCTCCTCACAGGCACGGATGACTCTGACCGCGATTTCGCCGCGGTTGGCGATCAAGACCTTCGAGAACATGCGGCGGGCACTATAGGGATCACGACCTTAGCGGGCCTTCACTGCATTCCGGCCGGGCCGAAACCGGGCGCCTACTCGGCGCTGTTGATCATCCCGCCGGCGACCGTGTCGTTGGTCGACTCGTCGATCAGGATGAAGCTGCCCGTAGTCCGGTTACGGGCGTATGGATCCACCACGAGCGGCGTGCTGCAGCGCAGGCGGACGCGGCCGATCTCGTTGAGTGCGAGCTGCGTCGCGGGGACGTGCTCGAGCGTATTGACGTCGACCCGGTGCTCGACCTGGTCGACGATCGCGCGGGCGCTGCGGGTCGTGTGCTTGATCATGTAGCGCCCGCGCGGCTGCATCGGCTGCTCGCTCATCCAGCAGATCGTCGCGTCGAGCTCGCGGGCGGCGACGGGCTGGTCATCGGAGGCGACGATCATGTCGCCCCGCGAGATGTCGATCTGGTCCGCGAGCCGGAGGGCGACGGACATCGTCGGGAAGGCCACCTCGAGCTCGCCCGAGTAGGAGTCGACGCCGGCGATCTTGGTCCGGTGGCCGCCCGGGAGCACGACGACGTCATCGCCGGCAGAGAGCACGCCACCGGCGACCTGCCCTGCATAGCCGCGGTAGTCGTGATGGTCATCGCTCATCGGCCGCACCACCCATTGGACCGGGAAGCGCACGTCGTTGAGGTTGCGGTCGGGGGCGATCACCACGTGCTCGAGGTGGTAGAGCAGCGGCGCCGCCCCGTACCACCCCATCGCCTGCGAGCGCTCGACCACGTTATCGCCGTGCAGCGCCGAGATCGGGATAAACGTCATGTCGGGGATCTGCAGACGCGCAGCCCAATCGGACAGGTCCTCGAGGACCCCGTAGAAGACGTCCTCGTCGTAGCCGACCAGATCCATCTTGTTGACGCATACGACCACATGCGGGATCCGCAGCAGCGAGGAGATGTACGCGTGGCGTCTGGTCTGCTCGGAGACGCCGTTGCGCGCGTCGACGAGCACGATCGAGAGGTCGGCCGTCGAGGCGCCGGTGACCATGTTGCGCGTGTACTGCTCATGACCGGGCGTGTCGGCGATGATGAACTTGCGCCGCCCGGTCTGGAAATAGCGGTAGGCCACGTCGATCGTGATCCCCTGCTCGCGCTCGGCGCGGAGCCCATCGGTCAGCAGGGCGAGGTTGAGATAGCCGTCGCCGCGGCGCTCGGACGTCTGCTGGACGTGCGCGAGCTGGTCCTCGAGGATCGCCTTGGAATCGTGCAGCAGGCGCCCGATCAGAGTCGACTTGCCGTCGTCGACCGAGCCCGCGGTGGCGATCCGCAGCAGCTCTGAGGTTCGGCGGCGCCCCGTGTAGCCGTTGCTGCCGTTGGTCTGAGCGGTCGCGGTCATGTGGCTAGAAGTAGCCCTCGCGCTTGCGGTCCTCCATCGCGGCTTCGGTCACCCGGTCGTCGGCACGCGTCTCGCCGCGCTCGGTGATCCGGGTGGCGGCGATCTCGGTCACGACCTCGTCGAGCGTCGCCGCGATCGAGCGGACCGCCCCGGTACACGTCATATCACCCACGGTGCGGTAGCGGACCGACTCCTCGAACGGCGTCTCGCCGTCGATCAGCTCGACGAAATCGTTGTGCGCGTAGAGCATCCCGTCGCGCTGGAACACCTGGCGCGAGTGCGCGAAGTAGATCGTCGGAACCTCGAGCTTCTCGGTCGCGATGTACTGCCACACGTCGAGCTCGGTCCAGTTGGAGATCGGGAACACCCGCACATGCTCGCCCTTGCGAATCCGGCCGTTGTAGAGCGCCCACAGCTCGGGCCGCTGGCGCTTGGGGTCCCACTGCCCGAAATCGTCCCGGAACGAGAACATCCGCTCCTTTGCGCGAGCGCGCTCCTCATCACGCCGGGCGCCGCCGAATGCGGCGTCGAAGCCATGCTCCTCGATCGCGTCGAGCAGCGTCGTCGTCTGCAAGCGGTTGCGTGACGCCCGCGGTCCGGTCTCCTCGACCACACGACCGGCGTCGATCGAATCCTGGACGCTGGCGACGATCAGCCGCTCGCCGAGCTGCGATACGAGGCGATCGCGGAACTCGATCACCTCGGGGAAGTTGTGGCCCGTATCCACGTGCATGATCGGGAACGGGAACCTTCCGGGACGGAAGGCCTTCTCGGCCAGGCGCAGCAGAACGATCGAATCCTTGCCGCCGCTGAACAACAGCACCGGGCGCTCGAGCTCGGCCGCCACTTCCCTGAAGATGTGGATCGACTCGGCCTCGAGGGTCTCGAGATGTGACAGCTCGTACTGGAACGGGTTCATGAAACGGCGTCCGACTGTTGTGAATTCGTTAAGAGAACACTATCGCGAGCAGGTCAGATCACCGTCAAGCCAGATGGATGCCGCATTCGGTCTTGTCCTGTCCGGCCCAGCGACCCTCGCGCCCCGCGCCCGGCAGCGTGCAGGTTGCACAGCCGATCGAGGCATATCCCTGGTCGTGCAGCGGATGGTAGGGCAGATCGTGCTTGAAGATGTAACGCCACAGGTCCTTTTCGCTCCAGTCCGCCAGCGGGTTGAGCTTGAAGATCCCGCGGCGCTCGTCACGCTCGAACTTCGGCGCGGCCTCGCGCGTCGGGGCCTGCTCGCGCCGGATGCCGGTGATCCATGCGTCGACGTCAGAGAGTGCGCTCTCGAGCGCCTGTACCTTGGCCGCGCTGCAGCACCGCTCGGCGGTCCACGGATCTCCCGGGCTGGAGGCGTCGAGCACGTCGAACTTAATGCCGAAGCGGTCCTCGAACGCCTTCCAGGTTGTCAGCGTCTCCGGGAACAGAACACCGGTATCGATCGTGAACACGCGGACGTCGGGCCTGATCTGCGTCAGCATGTGCAGGAGGACCGACTCTTCCTTCTGAAACGAGCACGCAGTCGTGAGCCGTGGGTGGAAGCGCTCCACTCCGTAGGCGACGATCTCCTCGGCGGTGGAGGACTCGAGATCTGGAAGCGTCGCGCTCATCGTCGTATCAGCTACCTGTGGTGGCTGCACGGTCATACCGCGCATTCCCCTTCACCGCGCTGGACCACGAACGGCACCTCGCGGTTGAAGTCGATGAAGTGGCTCATATTCTCCAGGTTGAATTCGATCGGCATCGTCAGATCCTTCACCTTGAGCTCGAACTCCCGCGCGCCGACGCGGTCAACGAACGCGCGGAACGCCTCCCCCTCGGCCCGCTCGGACTCGTAGAAGCGTATCCAGCGCTCGACCGCCTCGGGTACCCGCTTGGCCGGCAGGCGTGACTTCAGCCGCTGACCGTAGCGAACCTCGCCGCCCTCGTAGGCGCCGCCGACGTGCGGGATGTAGGCCGGAATCGTGTGGCCGCCGACCTTGATCGAGGCGCCGTAGAAGCCGATGTCGGCGATGTGGTGCTGGCCGCACCCGTTCGGGCAGCCGCTCATCTTGACGTGGATCCGGCGGGTGAGCGGATCGCTGACGTCCATCTGCACGATTCGATCCTGGACCGCCTGGTTGAGGCCCATCGAGCTGGTGATCCCGAGCTTGCAGGAATCCGTGCCGGGGCAGCTGACCACGTCGGTGATCTCGTCGGCACCGGCATCACCGAGCTCGAGCTCGGTGAGCGCGCGCCAGACCTCGTACACCGATTCGTCTCGAACCCAGCGCAGGACGATGTTCTGGTGCACGGTCGTGCGGGCGTAGCCGCCGCTGTAGCACCGCATGACCTCGGCCAGTCCGCGAAGCTGCTCGACCGTCAGGTCGCCGCGCCGGACCTTGACCTCGACCGTGCTGAAGCCTTCCTGGCGCTGCGCGCCGACGTTCGACTGCACGAAGTGGTCATACGACCGGCTATCGCCGTTCGGGGTCGCGTAGCTCGGCCGCGGGGCCGGCGCATTGGACTTCTCGTCGTGTTCGAACAGGATCGGATCGAGCGAGAAGTCACGCTCGGCGACCCAGTCGCCCTCGAGCTCCTCCTCGACCATCTCGCGGAAGGCATCAATCCCAATCTTGTCGATCAGAACCTTGATCCGCGCGCGCGCCCGGTTGACGCGCAGGAAGTCCTGGCGGTCGAAGATCCGCATGCACGCCTCGGTTACCTTCAGGTAGTCGCCGTTGTCGAGCTCGACGAACTCGTACAGCGTGGGCGCGATCCGGGGCATGATCGAGGTCCCGCCGCCGACGCGGATCTCGACGCCGCGGACGCCGTCGCGGACGCGCGGGATGAAAGCCACGTCGTGGATCTGGGTGATCGCGTTGTCCTCGTCGGTCGCGGTGAACGCGGTCTTGACCTTGCGCGGCATCGCCTGCGTCGTCGGGTGGCGGACGAAATAGCGCACATACGCGCCCGCGTACGGCGTGATGTCGAACAGCTCGTCCGCGAGCACGCCGGCGCGCGGGTCGCCGGTCACGTTGCGCATCGTGTTGCCACATCCCTCCCGCGAGGACAGGCCCGCGTCACCGAGCTCGCGGATCAGCTCGGCCGCCGCCGGGAGCGGGACGTGGTGCATCTGAATGTTCTGGCGCGTGGTGATGTGGCCCTTGCGCAGCGGCACGTGACGGTCGATCCCATCCGCGAACGCCTCCAGCTGCTCGGGGGTCACGCCGCCCATCGGAAGCTTTACGCGCACCATCTGCACATCGGGCTGGCGCTGCCCGTAGACGCCCTGCTTGAGGCGGAACTTGATGAAGTCGCTCTCCTCGAGCTCGCCCTTGAGGTAACGCGTCGACTCGGTATCGAAGTCGTCGAACTCCTTGACGAGAATCGGGATCACGTGTCCCGGAACGTTCTCGATCACCTCTGGGTTGTCGAGCGTCCCCGTGCGAGGCGCCTTCTGCGTATCCAGCGATGCCGGCTCCATCGGGGTCCTTCCGGTCGTGGTCAGGTGCGCCCGATCAGGGCTTTCCTGAATCTACCAAAAGGCAATCCGAATATAGGGTTTTATGCGCCCAGCAGCGGTTTTAGGGGTTCGCAGGAGGGTTTCCTGCGGGCCTCACAGCGCGAGCTTGAACGTACCCGGCGCCTGAACGTCCGCCGCATCGACGATCACGATCTTCATCCGCACCATGAGCCGGTGCTTGATCGCGTGCTTGAGCTTGAGCGGCAGGACCAGCGAGGCGGTTCCGCTCGCGGCCGCTGTATATGAGAGCGTGACGCCCGCGGGCTGAACCTTGGCGTTGACACGGGTTGCACGCGCGCTTCGAGCGGCTGCCTTGAGCGCTTTGGCGAGCGCCTTACGGGTGAAGGAGAACTTCAGCGGGCCGCCAGGAGCGGAGATCTGGAGCTGCTCGATCGCGATCCTCGACGAGCCCGTCGTGACCGCCAGCGAGAGCCTCGCCATCTTGCCCGGAATCTTCGTCAGCTTGGCGTGCGTCACGCGCGGGCTCGGGGCGATCGTCCAGTCGAACGCCGAGCTCGCCGACCCACCGTGCCCATCGGACGCTGAGACGGTGACGCTGGCGTTCGAGGCCTGGCGCGGTGTCCCGGAGATCACGCCGGTCGAGGGGTTGATCGTCAGGCCGGAAGGGAGCCCGGTGGCGGTGTAGGTCAGCGTCAGACCGCCGCTATCGGCGGCCGCGATCGCGAGCTGCGCCGCTGCCCCGACCTGGCCGAACTGTGCTGACGACGCCGTGATCGTGACTTTCGGCTGAGGGGGCGGAGGAGGCGGGGGCGGAGCGACGACTGTCCAGGTGAACGAGGCGCCGCGCGTCGAGCCGGCCGCATCGGTTGCGACCACGGTGACGGTCGAGGTTCCGGCCGTCGTCGGCGTGCCCGAGATCACTCCGGTTGCGGGCTTGATCGTCAGCCCGGCCGGCAGTCCGGTGGCCGAGTAACTCAGTGCGCTGCCGGCGGAGCTGCTGGCCTTCACGGCGACGCTGACGGCGGTCCCGGTCTTGCTCGACTGCGCCCCCGGCGAGGTCACCGTCACCAGGTCGCCGCACAGCGCCGGGGCGAGCGCCCCGGCGATCGGCGTGCCGAGCCCGGTGGTCATGTCGTAGCCGGGCTGAGCCGTGTAGCCGGTGAACTCGTCGAGGGAGTTGTTGCCCGAGGTGACGTCGTTGAAGTCCTGGGCACTGGCGCCGTACAGGGCTGGATTGATGAAGCCAATGCTGGTGCCTGCGCACGTGGACGAGGAGTCCGCGAGCGCCGCCAGCGCGGCCCACATCGGTGCCGCGATGCTGGTACCGCCGAACGCCTGCCATCCAACGGGTTGTGGCTTGGGCATCGCCGTGCCCGAGCCATTCCAGAACACGACCATGCCGGTGTCCTCATCGGCGTCAGCCGAGACGTCAGGCACCTCTCGGCAGGTCGTTATATCCGCTCCGCAGCTGATCGCCGACTGCGAGAGCACCCGGCCCGCCTGGTAGCTCGGCTGCGGCCACAGCGTTGAGACCCCGCCGCCGGTCGCGCCGCCGTTGTCGCCGTCGTTCCAGACGACCTCGGTCCGCGGTGACGACGAAAGCGAGGTTCCACCGACGCCCGTGACAAACGGCTGGCTCGCGGGGTCATCGACCGTAGGAGTGGGGTTCAGGAGGTGGCGGTGGTGGCAGTCGTTGGCGCCGTTGTCGCCCGCGGCCGCGAAGATCGTCTGCCCCTGGGTAGCCGCCTCTTCGAACAGCGTGTTCTCCGACTGCGCAGCCGCGGCTCCCTCGTTGGACTCGCACAGACCCCACGAGGTCGAGATCACCTTCTCGGTGTCGTTCGCGATGATCGCCTCGTAGTTGTCAAGCGCACCCTGGTCGGTGTTAGGAGCCTCGTAGACGTTGATCGAGGTCCGTGGTGCGAGGCCGATCACCTGCTCGATGTCGAGCGCCGCCTCCCCGGTTCCCACACCCGGGCTCACGCCGCCGTCGACGGCGGTGGTGTCGACCGTGGCGGTGGTCCCGTAACAGGACTGATAGGCGGCGATGTCGGATTGATCGAACGGCTCGAGCTCGTACAGCGCGACGCTCGTGCGGGCGCCGAGGTCCCCCTGGCCGTACAGATCCGGATAGCCGTAGGCGGCAGCCATCTGGTCCGCGGTGAACGCGGTGTCCTTCGTCGCCTCAGCGCTCGCATCCGCACACGGCGTGACGGCGGTCGCGGATGGGTCCGATGCCTGGGCCGCATGCGGCGTTGCCTGCTGGGCCCGGTCGAGGCCCTCCGGCTGCAGCTGGGGCAGTGTGTCGAGGCCGAATATCCCCTGGATGTGGCCCGCGACGCTCGAGGCGACGGCCGGAGCGGAGGTATTGGCGTAGACCGTCCGGCCGCTCGACAGCCGGTAGCGCTTGAACGAGGTAGAGAACGCGTCACCGACCTCGGTCGCAGATCCGGTGATGTTGAGTGAGAGGCCGTTCGCGGTCACCGACCCGACCGTCAAACCACGCGACGCGAGCGAGGAGCGGACCGCGGAGATCTGGCTCGGCGTGGCGCCGAAGCGCTGGGCGAACTGCGCCACGCTCAGGTACTGATGGTAGTCGTGGGAGCCGGGGGTGCTGACGGCCTCGGCATAGGCCGCCAGGGCCGTCGGGTCACTCGGCGTCAGCGCCACGGTCGCCTGGATCCGGCTTGATCCGGCGAGCGCGCCCACCGTGCTCGCGCCCGACGGGATCGTCGGTTTGACGCCGAGCCGGCGCCCGGCGGCGATCGCCGGCGCCGAGCCGAACGCGAGCACGGCGCAGAACACCGTCAGGGCAACCGCCAGCAACGTGCGCCCACGGGGGCGCCCGCCTGCCGTGCATGCCACGCCGAGCGCGACGGTCCTATCCCCGGCCACGCGATTCACAGGATCTCTTGAGGGTATCGACGTCTAGGCGCACGGGCTTCAGTTTTCGTTAAGCCGGTGGTGGCTCTCTCAGCCTTCTCTCAGAGAGCTGGGAGCGATCGGGACGGGCTCCGACGAGGGGGCGCCGGAGTCTGGTGGCGCGGCAGTGGGCCGCGAGCTTGCACTTGCCGGTCCCGGAATGCTCTTTCACAGGGACCGAGGATATCAGTTTACGGGAATCTGGTCTATTGAGATTGGGAGCCCTCATGTGCCGGCTCGGGGCTCGGCCTCGGGCCGAGGCGGGCCCCTGCGCCCGGGCTCAGCCCCAGCTCGACACAAAGCCCTGCGCCCGGGCTCAGCCCCAGCTCGACACGAAGCCCTGCGCCCGGGCTCAGCCCCAGCTCGAGGCGAAGCCCGGATCGCGGTTGACCCCTTCCCGCAGGGCCGTCTCCAGCCACGGGCTGCGCCGCACGGGCGGCGGCGTGCGCGCCGGCGCGGTGTCTCGCATGAATTGCTCGAGCGCCGCCACGACCGCGGCCGCCTCCTCGGCGGAGGCGTCGGGCGCGACGATCGTCAGCTTTGGGCGGCGGTTCACGGTCGCGCCGAGGGTATCGTGCCCGCCGTGCCGGAGCTCGCGATCCTCGACCATGACGCGGTCCTTGAGGCAGTGTCAGCCGAGGCCGCGATCGACCGGGTGCGCGAGGCCTTCCTGAAGTTCCATGCCGGCGAATGGGTGATGCCGGCGAAGGTCTACCTCCAGAGCCCGCCGTACGGGGACTTCCGCGCGATGCCGGCACGGGGTGGCGGCCTCGCGCTGCTCAAATGGATCACCTCGTTCCCGGGCAATCCGGCGCGCGGCCTACCGACCGTCACGGGCGTGATCTGCCTGTCGGACGCGACCACGGGCCAGCCGCTGATGCTGCTCGACGCGCGGTCGGTCACCGCGCTTCGCACGGGCGCAGTGGCCGCCGTCGCCACGCGGGCGCTGGCTGCGCCGGGAGCGCGTCGGGTCGGGCTCGTCGGGTGCGGCCTGCACGGGGCCTGGACGGCGCGCTGTCTCGCTGCGGCCGGCTACGGGCCGGGCATTTGCTCGGACCCGAATGCCGAGGCGGCGGAGTCACTCGCTGACGAGCTCGGCTGGCGGGTCGGCTCGCGCGAGGCCGCGACCAGGTGCGAGATCGTCTGCTGCGTGACCCCGGGCGCGGAGGTCGTGATCGACGTCGCCGATCTGCGCGCAGGTCTGCACCTGAACATGCTCGGCGCCGACGGCCCGGGCAAGGCCGAGGCGACGATCGGCGCGGTCGCCTCGTGCGCGCTGTTCTGTGACGAGTGGGAGCAGGCCTCGCACGGGGGCGAGCTGACCGGCGCGATCGAGGCGGGGCTGGTGAAGCGCGAGCAGGTGGGCGAGCTCGGTGCGGTCCTGGCGGGCGAGGCGCCCGGGCGGCCGGGACAAGCGTCGGTCACGCTGTTTGACTCGACGGGACTGGCGATCCAGGACCTGGCGGTGGGCCTGGCCGCTTACGACGCTTGGCGCTCCGGGGCGGTCGCGGCCCAGACGATCTCGCTGTGACGGCGGATCCCGGCAGCGCAGACCTCCGGCGCACCGTCGGCTCGACGGCCGCGCCGGCCCCCTTCATCGTCGGCGCGGGACGATCCGGCACGACCCTGCTGCGGATGATTCTCGATGCCCATCCGGAGCTCGCGATTCCCCCGGAGACCCACTTCATCCCCGCGGTCAAGGACACCTGGGATCGCGCGCCGCGGCCGCGTGACGCAGTCATCCGCGCGCTCCTGCGCCACCAGCGCTGGGCTGATTTCGGTATCCGTGCCGACGAGTATCGAGCGCGGCTCGACGCCACGCGCGCATCAACGCTCGGCGATGTGCTCCGGGAGTTCTACTCGGCCTACGCCGAGCAGCACGGCAAGCCACGATGGGGCGACAAGACGCCCGCTTACGTGCTCGCGATGCCGACGATCGCCGAGTTACTCGCCGAGGCGCGCTTCATCCATGTCATTCGCGACGGGCGCGATGTCGCGCTGTCGGTTCGTCCCCTGTGGTTCGGTCCGGACACAATCGAGACGGCGGCGGTCTGGTGGAAGGAGCGGGTCGATGCCGGGCAACGAGCCGGCGCGACGCTCCCCTACGTGGAGATCAGATACGAGACCTTGGTCGGGAATGTCCGGCGCGAGCTGGAGCGCCTGTGCACGTTTCTCGAGCTCGACTTTCGCGACGAGATGCTCATCGGCCACACGCGCGCCGGTGACCGGCTGTCCGAGGAGAAGGACCTCGCATGGCAGGGCATCCCGGCGCAGCTGCGCGCACAGATCCACCAGCGCGTGGGCCTCCCGCCGGATTCCGTCCGGGTCGGCCGCTGGCGAACGGAGATGACCTCAGGCGAACGTCGCCGTTTCGAGGCGCTGGCGGGAGACACACTCGAGCGGCTCGGGTATCCGCTCGGCTGATGCCGAGCCGGCGCTTCAGAGAGGCGCGCACAGCGCCTCGTCGAGGAAGCGACCGAGCACGACCGGGGCGGCGAAGTGCTCCTCGGCGAGCTGGCGAGCAGCAGCTGCGTGATGACCGTAGTCATCGACGATCCGCCGCGCCCCCGCCGCCGCCTCGCGCACCGTTCGGAACGCGATCAGTCCATCGCCGACCGGGATCGTGCGCCGGAAGCCGGTGTCCTGCACCAGCGCAGGTTTGCCTGAGGCGAGGTAGCGCGTAGTGCGATCGCTGAACCAGCCGCTCCCGGTCCGCACATAGACCCCCTTCGCGACCGAGAACTCAGCGGCGGAGTCCTGGACGTACGTGCGGAATGCTCCCGGGTCGCCCACGCGCGCTTGCGCGCTGCCAACGGTCCAGCCGGCATCGACGAGGTGTTGGGTCTGTTCGGGATCGGCCGACTCACCGACGACGATCTCGAACCGCTGATCTGAGAGGCGCGGCACCTGCGCGAAGCGCAGGAACTCGTCAGCCTTATCGATGCTCGTCAGTGGTGATTCGGGATTGCGCCCGTGGGGGCCCACGCCCCGCCACGTGGCAACGGTCGTGAACCGCCATGGAGTCGGCGTATCGGTCGCCGGCCAGTGCTCGAGCAGAACCGGTTGCCGCACGTGTCGCCACCGGATGCCCGCGGCCGGGATCGGGCACTCGGGCCGACCGACGTTCTCGCCGACGGTGAAGTAGAGGTCGTGGTCCACGATCCGCGGCGCCGGGCGGCCCGACATGAGCCAGAACTGCGTCAGGCCGGGATCGGTGTCAACCAGGATCCGCCGGCGGACGCGGTTCTTGATCGCGTCCACCCGCAGGTCACCTGAGAGATTCACGAGCGCGTCCGCCGAGGCGGCCAGTTCCCGTAGCTCGTCGAGGTTCGGGCCGCGCAGCGCTCGGCCGTCGTGTCCAATCAATGCCGCTCGACCCGACAGGCCGAACTGCGCGACGATCTCGTCGAACCACCCGACGTTCAGTGCATTGGCGTAGGTGCGCTCCTGACCGGGCTCAATGGCAGAGGCTTTGAGGTCGAGCTGGTCGACGACGAACACGTCGACGCCCGCGCGCTCGAGCCCGAGTGCCCACGACAACCGAGTCCAAACGCTCCCGCCCCGCAGATAGGTCCAGGAGATGTTGCACCCGACGATGACCAGGGGAGCCATCCACGAACACCCTACGTGAGCGGCTCCGTGACCTGCATGACTTCGGGCCTGTCATCGCTGCACCGTCCGTTGCCGACGGCTCGGTGACGGTGACTACAGCGGGATGTTGCCGTGCTTGCGCTTGGGGCCGGGCTGGCGCTTGGTCTGGAGCGTCTGCAGCGCGGTGATGATCTTCGGGCGCGTCTCGTGCGGGATGATCACGTCATCGATGTACCCGCGTTCGGCCGCCACGTAGGGGTTGGCGAAGTGCGCCTTGTAGTCCTCGATCAGGTTCTGGCGGCGGGCATCGGGCGTCGGCGAGGCGGCGATGTCGCGCCGGTAGATGATGTTGACCGCGCCCTCGGGCCCCATCACCGCGACCTCGGCGCCGGGCCAGGCGAAGTTGAAGTCAGCCAGCATGTGCTTTGAGGCCATGACGTCGTACGCCCCGCCGTAGGCCTTGCGGGTGATGATCGTGATCTTCGGGACCGTCGCTTCCGTGTACGCGTACAGGAGCTTCGCGCCGTGGCGGATGATCCCGCCCCACTCCTGCGCGGTTCCCGGGAGGAAGCCCGGCACGTCACAGAAGGTGATGATCGGAATGTTGAAGGCGTCGCAGGTACGGACGAAGCGGGCGGCCTTGCAGGAGGAGTCGATGTCGAGCACGCCGGCGAGCTGCGACGGCTGGTTGCCGACCACCCCAACCGCGTATCCGTCGAGCCGCGCGAAGCCGCAGACGATGTTGCGGGCGTAGTGCTCGTGGACCTCGAAGAACTCGCCGTCGTCGATGATCCGCCGGACTACATCACGCATGTCGTAGGGCTTGTTGGGACTGTCGGGGACGACCGTGTCGAGCTCCGGGTCCTGGCGTAGCGGGTCATCGGTCGGCTGAACTCTCGGCGGCGTCTCGAGGTTGTTCTGCGGCAGGAACGAGAGCAGGTAGCGCGTGTCCTCGATGCATGCGTCCTCGTCGTCGGCGGCGAAGTGCGCCACGCCTGACTTGGTCGAGTGGCTCATCGCGCCCCCGAGCTCCTCGAACGTCGGCTCCTCGCCGGTGACCGTCTTCACCACATCCGGCCCGGTGATGAACATGTGCGAGGTCTCCTTGACCATGAAGATGAAGTCGGTCATCGCCGGGGAGTAGACGGCGCCGCCGGCACAGGGGCCCATGATCAGGCTGATCTGCGGGATCACGCCGCTGCACATGACGTTGCGGACGAACACGTCCCCGTAGGCGCCGAGTGACACCACACCCTCCTGGATCCGCGCGCCGCCGGAATCGTTGATCCCGATCACCGGGCAGCCGATCTTGGCCGCCAGATCCATGACCTTGCACATCTTCTCGGCCATCACCTCTCCGAGCGAGCCACCGAAGACCGTGAAGTCCTGGCTGAAGACGCACACCCGGCGGCCGTCAATCGTGCCGTGACCGGTGACGACGGCATCGCCCCAGGGCCGGTTCTTCTGCATCTCGAAGTCCGTGGTGCGGTGGCGCACGAAGGTGTCGAGCTCCTGGAACGAGCCCGGATCGAGCAGCTTCTCGATCCGCTCGCGGGCCGTGAACTTGCCCTTCTCGTGCTGCTTCTCGACCGCGGCGGCGGTGCCGTGGTGGATCACTTCGCCGCGCAGCTCCTTGAGCTGGTCGAGCTTCTCCTCGTGGGTTCCGGGGGCTTTCTCGCGCATCGTCCGGCGGGCGAGTTTATGGCTTTTGGCTCGCGGCAACCGAACCACCCGCCTTATCCTTCTCGTGTGCACGGCCGCGCGAACCGCTGACGATGGGCGCGCTGGGGCAGCTGCTCGAGCTCATCCATGACGCTCACGATGGCGTGAGCACATTTGAGGTCGAGTACCGCGATTGGGGCCTTACGGAGCCGAGCAACAAGCTCTCGGTCACCTACTCCGAGAGCGGCGCCCCTCAGGTCCGCTGGAAAGGCGCGGGGCCGCTACCGGGCGAGGCGGTGTCGACGCGCAGGATCTGGATGCGGCCGCCGGACATGATCCGGGTCGAGATCTCGGTCGGAGACGAGCTGCTGCGCCTGGCCGTGCGCAACGGCGCCGAGTGGTGGCGGTGGGATGCCGAGCAGGGCGTCAGCCGTGGCTCGGCGCTTCCCAACCGGCGTGGCGTCGCGACCCTGCCGTCGCTCCTCGGTGCGCCGATGATCGACGTCCGCCAGTTGATCACGTCAGTGCGCTTCGAGCCGACGGGCGTGGGTGAGCGGGCAGGACGCAGCGTGGTCCTGGCCCGGGCCTCCCGCGCGTGCCGCCGCCCGAGCGGGGGCAGGTGTCATACGAATTCGAGTTCGATGCCGAGCACGGCTCGCTCATGCGCCGGGCCGAGTTCGAGGACGGGGAGTGCCTGTGGGAGCGGCGCGCGATCGAGGTTCTCTACGACGCTGAGATCGCCGCAGGCTGCTTCGCGTTCGAAGAGCCCCGCGATCGCTGAGACTGCGTAGCTCCTAGCCCTTTAGCCGCGAGAGAACGGGCGGTGGTGCGCCGTGCCGAGGCTCTCGAGCGCGTCCTTGAGCGCGGTCTCGGTGACCGCTGGGGTGACCGCGGCCTCAGCGGGAGATCCGGCCTCCGGTTCGGTGGCCAGATCCGGCTCAGCGGCTGGCTGTGTGTCAGCCGTGGGCTCGGCGGCCGGCTGGGGCTCGATGCTCGCAGCGGCCTGGGGCGTGGGCTCGGGGGTAGGACGCGGTTGCGCCGTCGCGCTCGTCTCGCGCTCACCGCCGAAATCGACGTCGACGTCGCCCGGACGGGGCCGTGCAGCCGGGCGCGCCGGCTCGGGTTCCACGATGTCGCCGCGCATCCTGGCGAGGAACCGTGCAACCACCCCCTTGCGGGGCGCGAGCGGCTTCGGGGCGGCGGCGGTCGCCGCTGGCTCGGCGGAGGCGACGCCCACCGAGGACTCTTCGACGGCGACCTCGACGTCGGCTTCGGCCTCGGGCGCTTCCGACTCCGGCTCGCTCTCGATGGCGGCCGACGGCTCGGGCTCCACGCCACCCCCAGTTCCGTGCGACGGCTCGGCCGCCTGCACCGGTTGCACCGGTGGCGGCAGATCAGGCACCTCGGCCTCCTCGGCAGTGAGGATCACCCGTGTGCCCCAGCCAGACGGCTCGAGCCGCACCGTGCCGCTTATAGCGTTGCCCTCCCAGGCGACGGCTGTCTCGGGCTCGAGCCTCGTGATCTTGATCTCCCCGAACTGGTCCAGATGGCGACTGAGCGATGCCGCGTCACTGCACTCGGCCCACAGTTCGGGCGGCGATTTGAGCAATGTGCGGCTGGCCTCGTGCTTTGTCATGGCTCTGGGTTTCGCAGATTGCGCCATGACTCCTGCCGGGGTTGGCGAGCTTGCATCGGCGATCATCGGGACTCGAAACGCAAGCGACGAAAGTGGGTGCGATGTGAACGCTGACCGAGCGGGCCTGGGGTGCATGGGCATGTCCGGCGTGTACGGACCGGCCGACGAGGCCGAGAGCATCGCGACGATCCATGCGGCGCTCGACTGCCGGGATCAAGTTGATCGATACCGGTGACTTCTACGGCATGGGCCACAACGAGATGTTGATCGGGCG
This sequence comes from uncultured Solirubrobacterales bacterium, assembly GCA_963788005.1. GTDB lineage: Bacteria > Actinomycetota > Thermoleophilia > Solirubrobacterales > Solirubrobacteraceae > Palsa-465. The sequence goes on from CAWBFH010000014.1 coordinate 299,096, forward strand.
TGCGCTCGCCCAGACGCCGCGCGAGGCATACCGGCTCAGCGTCAAGTTCGGCGCCCAGCGCGGACCCGATGGGAGCCCGCTCGGCTTCGACGCCCGGCCGGCGGCGGTCAAGACGGCGGCGGCGTACTCGCTGCGGCGGCTCGGCACCGACTACATCGACATATACCGTCCGGCCCGGCTCGACCCCAAGGTGCCGATCGAGGAGACGATCGGCGCGATCACCGAGCTGATCGATGCCGGCTACGTGCGGGAGATCGGGCTCTCCGAGGTCGGCGCCGACACGGTGCGGCGCGCGGCCGCGACCCATTCGATCGCCGACCTGCAGATCGAGTACGCGATCGTTTCGCGCGGGATCGAGCAGGCGATTCTCCCGACCTGCCGCGAGCTCGGGATCGCGATCACCGCCTACGGGATCCTGTCACGCGGCCTGCTGAGTGACCGGTTTGACCCTGAACGGCCCCCGGAGCCGGGTGACATTCGACATCGTTTCCCCCGCTTTGACGGCGACAACGCTCGACGCAACGCCGAGCTGGTCGCGCGCCTGCGGACGATCGCCGAGGACCGCGGCGTGTCGGTGGCACAGCTCGCGTTTGCCTGGGTGCGCTCGCGAGGAGCGGACATCGTGCCGCTGATCGGCGCGCGCCGGCGCGACCAGCTGGCCGAGGCGCTCGCGGGCCTCGAGATCGAGCTCGGTGAGGACGAGCTGGCCGCGATCGAGGCCGCGGTCCCCGAAGGGTCGATCGCCGGGACTCGTTACGGGGCGGCGCAGATGGCCGATCTGGACAGCGAGCGGTAGCGTGGTCGGCTCAGGCCGAGTCGACGGCCGTGCACCAGGAAGCGGTCCGCCGCATCAGGCGTGCGTGGCCATCAGGAAGATCGTGATGACCACGATCACGTCGAGGACCGCTCCGCCGATCGCGACCTGGCGAAAGAGCCTGTCGTAGTCGGCGCTCCAAGGGGAACCGCCGCCGGCGCCGGTGGGCGCCGCCTCGAGGTCGAGCTGCGCGACCTTCGCGAGCTTGCCCTCGCGGGGGATCATGAACGCGCCGACGCCGGCGCCGATCACCACGACGGCGGCGACCCCCCACTGGACGAAGAACTCGCTCCACAGGTGGAACTTGCTCGCGAGGATGATCCCGGCGACGAGCACCAGTGCCAGTCCCGGGTTGACGATGAAGCGGTCGATCCGCTGCATGGTCGAGAACAGCCACGGCATCACGCTTGGATCGGCGCGCCGCGCGGCGGCGAAGATGACCGGGTAGGCGAACGTCGCGCCGAACGCGATCACCACGCCGAGGATGTGGAAAGCGAGGACGTAGTCAGTGAACGTCGCAGCCGAGGCAAACATCTAGAACGACGGCCGGTAGTCGCCGAACACGTCGCGCATCGCGCCGCAGACCTCGCCGAGTGAGCAGCGGTCCCGGAGCGCGCTTCGCAGGACCGGGAGCATGTTGTCGGCTCCGCGGGCGCAATCGCGAACCTCGTCCAGGCGCCGCGCCACCAGCTCGGCGTCGCGATCGGCCTTGAACGCCGTCAGCCGTGCGACCTGCTGATGCTCTGACTCAGGGTCGACGCGGAGTATGTCGGGGACCTCGGGCGAGTCCTCGACGAACTTGTTGACGCCGACGACGATGTCCTGCTCGAGCCGATAGCGCTCGTGGTAGCCGAACGCGGACTCCTCGATCTCGTTGGTCATGAAGGCGATCGCGTGCACCGATCCACCCAGCTCGTCGATCTTGGCGATCAGCTCGGCCGCCCTGCTCTCGATCTCGTCGGTCAGCGCCTCGACGAAATAGGAGCCCGCGAACGGGTCGACGGTGTCGGCGGCGCCGGATTCGTAACCGATGATCTGCTGCGTGCGCAGCGCGATCTTCGCCGCGCGCTCGGTGGGCAGCGCGAGCGCCTCGTCGAAGCCGTTGGTGTGCAGCGATTGGGTGCCGCCGCAGACCGCCGCGAACCCCTGCAGCGCGACCCGGACGATGTTGTTCTCGGGTTGCTGAGCGGTCAGCGTGACGCCGCCGGTCTGGGTGTGGAAGCGAAGCCGCCACGAGCGTTCGTCCCGGGCGCCGAACCGGTCGCGCATGATCGACGCCCACATCCGCCGCGCGGCGCGGAACTTGGCGACCTCCTGAAAGACGTTGTTGTGACCGTTGAAGAAGAACGCCAGGCGGGGGGCGAAGCGGTCGATCTCGAGGCCGGCCTCGAGCGCGGCCTGCACATAGGCGATCCCGTTGGCGAGCGTGAACGCGACCTCCTGAACGGCCGAGCAGCCCTTCTCGCGGAAGTGGTAGCCGCTGATCGAGACCGTGTTCCATTTCGGCACGCGCTCGTTGCAGTACGCGAACAGGTCGGTGGTCAGACGGATCGCGCCCTCGGGTGGGTAGATGTAGTTCCCGCGCGCGATGTACTCCTTGAGGATGTCGTTCTGGGTCGTGCCGCGCAGCTGTTCGGGCGCGACGCCCTGCTCCTCGCCGACGAGCTCATAGAGGAGCAGCAGCACGCTCGCCGGCGCGTTGATCGTCATCGAGGTCGAGACCTGATCGAGCGGGATCTGATCGAACGCGGTCCGCATGTCATCGATCGTGTCGATCGCGACACCGGTCCGGCCAACCTCGCCGAGGCAGCGCGGGTCATCGGAGTCGAGGCCGAGCTGGGTCGGGAGGTCGAACGCCATCGAGAGGCCGGTCGAGCCCTTGGAGAGCAGGTAGCGGTAGCGCTCGTTTGACTCCTTGGCGCTCGCGTAGCCCGCGTACTGGCGCATCGTCCACAGCTGCTTGCGGTACATGTCGCGGTGGATCCCGCGCGTGTACGGATACTCGCCGGGTTCGCCCAGCCGGCTCTCGAGATCAGCCGGCAGATCGTGCTCGTCGTAGGCCGGCTCGATCTCGATCCCCGAGTCGGTGAACCGGCGGGGATCGTCCGGCCCGACGATCGGGGCGATCGTGCGGTGCTCGTCGGCGGTCGCCATCTCGCGTCGGAGGTTACCGGTGGCACTGTTCACAGGGCCGCCGTCCCTGCCGACCGCTTGCGTCTCCACGTCCTGCGTCTCCACGTAGCAGCCACGCGCGGGTCAGGCGTGGAAAATCCACGCGCCCCTGATCGGATTTTCCACCAGGTGCACGCTCAGCAGGCCTGACGTGGAAGATCCGTAGTGCCCTGGCCGGATTTTCCACAGGATGCACGGGGTTACCGAGACAGCCAGCGCCGACGGGCGACCTGCGCGCCCCGCCCACATCAGGCCGGCATCACCCCTACAGGACCTTCCAGAGAAACTCCTTCGTGCGCTGGTGTTGGGGGTGGTCGAGCACGTCGCGGGGCTTGCCCGACTCGACGACCACCCCGTCGTCCATGAACACGGCCGTGTCCCCGACCTCGCGCGCGAAGCCGATCTCGTGCGTGACGACGATCATCGTCATCCCGTCGTGGGCGAGCTGTCGCATCGCATCGAGCACGTCGCCGACGAGCTCGGGGTCAAGCGCCGACGTGGGCTCGTCGAACAGCATCAGCTTCGGCTGCATCGCGAGTGCCCGCGCGATCGCCACCCGTTGCTGCTGCCCGCCCGACAGCGCAACCGGGTAAGTGTCGAGCTTGTCCGACAGGCCCACTCTCGCGAGTTGATCCTCGGCCCGTTTGCGCGCCTCGGTCCGCGACACCTTCAGGACCTTCACCGGCGCTAGCGCCACATTGTCGAGCGCCGTCATGTGCTGGAACAGATTGAAGCTCTGGAACACCATCCCGATCTCGGCCCGCTTGCGCGAGACCTCGTTCTCGCGGAGCTCGTGCAGCTTCCCGCCCGACTCGCGGTAACCGACAAGCTCACCGTCGACCGAGAGGCGTCCGGAATTGATCTTTTCGAGGTGGTTGATGCAACGTAGGAACGTGGATTTGCCCGAGCCCGAGGGGCCGAGCATGCACATGACCTCGCCCCGGTTGACCTCGAGGTCGATCCCCTTGAGGACCTCGAGGCGACCGAAGCGTTTGTGGACTCCCTCAGCCTTGACCATCGGGGCCGTACCGTTGCCGCTGTTCGCCAGCAGATCACTCACCGAGCGCCGCCTCTCCGCCCCCACCGCGGCCGAGACCCAGCCAACGGCCGGCCATCGTCGCCCGCTGGGCGCGGGAGAACCCGCGCCCATAGCGCCGCTCGATGAAGTACTGCCCGACGTAGAGCACGCTGGTCATGACCAGGTACCAGATGCTTGCGACGATCAGCAGCGGGATCACCTGGAAGTTGACGTCATAGATCTCCTGCACCGAGTAGAGGAGCTCGGCGACCGCGATCGAGCTGATCAGCGACGTGTTCTTCAGCATCGAGATCGTCTCGTTGCCGGTCGGCGGGATGATCACCCTCATCGCCTGCGGCAGGACGATCAGCCGCAGCGTCTGGATCCGGCTCATCCCGAGCGACTGTGCGGCGTCGGTCTGTCCCTCGGGGACCGAGATGATCCCGGCCCGCACGATCTCGGCCATGTAGGCACCCTCGTTGGTCGAGAGCGCCAGCAACCCTGCCACGAATGCCGTGATCAGGCTGTTCGCGTGCGTGTAATGGACTACGTCAGGGCCGAACGGAATCCCGAGCCCGATTCCCCCTGGAGCTGGGAACAGGGCGGCGACGTTGTACCAGAACAGGATCTGAACCAGGAGCGGCGTGCCGCGAAAGAACCAGATGTAGAGCCAGCTTGCGCTGGAGACGATCGGGTTCGGGGACAGCCTCATCACCGCCAGCACGATCCCGAGCGCGATCCCGATGATCATCGAGGCGACCGTCAGCTCGATCGTCAGCAGCACGCCCTGGAGGATCCGGGGGTCGAACAGGTAGTGCCCGACGAGGTGCCACTGGAAGTTCGAGTTCGTGACCACCGATCGCACGATCGAGGCCGCGATGACCAGCACGATGAACGCCGCGATCCATCGTCCTGGGTGACGAACCGGAACGGCCTTGATGTCTTCGGGCCGCTCCGGTGCGTCTTGTGAAAGCTCGGAGGTGCTCACCTCAGAGCGGTAGTTTGACTGCTAGCTGATCGCGCCGTTGATCTTGACCTGCGAGGCCGGGATGGCGCCGCTCTGGATCCCCCACTTGGTGAGGATCTGGTTGTAGGTCCCGTTGTGAACCAGAAGCTTGACGGCAGCGAGTACTGCGGGAGCAAGGCCGCTCGTCTTGGGGATCGCGAGGCCGTACGGCGCCGTGCCGTAGCTCTGACCGACGAGCTTGAAGGCGCCCTTGGACTGCTTGACCTGATACGCGGCGACGGGCGAGTCGGCCATCGAGACCTGCGCCCGGCCGCTGGAGAGCGCCAGGTTGGCGGCCGTCTGGGTCGGGAACACGAGCACGCTGACGGCCGGCTTACCGGACGACTTGCACTTGGCGCTCTGGCCCTTGGCGTCGGTCTCCTCGGTGGTTCCGCTCTCGACCGAGACCGTCTTGCCGCACAGGCTCGCCAGATCGGTGACGTCGGCGCCGCCCGAGGACTTGGTGAAGAACGAGGTTCCCGCCTTGAAGTAGTCAACGAAGTTGACGACCTTCTCGCGCGCCTTGGTGTCGGTGAATGACGAGGCGCCCATGTCGTACTTGCCCGCGGCGAGACCGGGGATGATCGTGTCGAAGGTCGCGTTGACGACGTTCGCCTTCAGACCCATCAGCTTCGCGATCGCGGCGCTGAGGTCGGCGTCCATCCCGACGACGGTGTGTCCATCGGGTCCGATGAACTCGTTCGGCGCGTAGCTTGCGTCCGCCGCGACGGTCAGCGTCCCCTTGGACTTGATCGCGCTCGGGACCAGCTTGGCGACGGCCGCGTTAGATCCGGACGCGGCCGAGCTCGTCGCGGCACTGGTGGTGCCGCTCGCTGCGGCCGAACTCGTCGATGTCGTTGAACTGCTGCTGCTACTGCTCCCACACGCCGCGATCGCTGCCGTACTCAGCAGCAGCACCGCGACGGATAGGAGGCTCTTCCACGTGCGCATAGCGCTCCTTAAGATCGAATTCCCAGCCGAAGCCTGGGCGCAGGATAGGCAACTGCGCCGGATCGACAGCGATGCTTAATTTTCCGTAAACATGGCCGCTGTGAGAGGTTTTCCCTTTGGGGGGCGGCGCCATGACAGTCGGCAGATAGCCTTGGTGGCGATGCAGGTACGAGTTCGTCTGTTTGCGGGACTGCGCGAGCGCGCGGGCACCGACGAACTTGCGCTCGAGCTCGCCGACGGCGCGAGCGTCCGTGACGCGCTCGAGCAGATGCGCGGCCTGACGACCGGGGTCCCGGTCGTGCTGGCGGTAAATCGGGAGTACGCGAGCGACGATCAGGCGCTCGCACCCGGGAGACGAGATCGCGCTGATTCCCCCCGTCTCCGGAGGCGCGGTCGGCGTCGCTCACGTACGGGTCACGAGCGAGCCGCTCGCGCTCGACCCGCTGGTGGCGCTCGTCAGCGATCCGCGAGCCGGCGCCGTCGTCACGTTCCTCGGCGTGACCCGAGAGGTGTCCGAGCTGCGCTACGAGGCGTACGTGGAGATGGCGACCAAGGAGATGGCGCGGATCGTCGAGACCGCGATCGAGCGTCACGGGCTGTGCGCGGCGGCCGCCGAGCATCGGACCGGGGTCGTGCCGTTGTCCGAGGCCTCGGTGGCGATCGCGGTGTCAGCTCCACACCGAGATGCCGCGTTCGCGGGCGGGCGCGAGATCATCGACCGGATCAAGGCCCAGGCCCCGATCTGGAAGCAGGAAGAGGGAGCGTGGCTCGAGGGCGTGACGCCGAGCTGAGGGCGCTGCCGGCGGTCCATGAGCTGGCCGCCGAACTCGACGCGCCGCACGTGCTCGCCGTCGCGGCCGCGCGTCGCGCGATCGACGAGCAGCGGTCCCTGATGATCGCCGACGCCGACGACGGGGGCAGCGTGCTCGAGCGCGCGCGAGGTCATCTGGCAGCACTTCGTGCCGCATCACTGCGCCGGGTGATCAACGCGACCGGCGTGATCGTGCACACGAACCTTGGCCGCGCGCCGCTGGCGGCGACGGCGCGCGAAGCGGTCGCGCGGGCGGCCGAGGGGTACTCGAACCTCGAGCTCGAGCTGGCGTCGGGCACGCGCGGATCCCGGCACGCGCACGTCGACGGCCTGCTGCGCGAGCTGACGGGGGCCGACGCCGCGATGGTCGTCAACAACGGCGCGGGCGCCGTGCTCCTGGCCGCCGCCGCGCTGGCCGGCCCCGGCCGCGCGATCATCGTCTCGCGCGGGCAGCTGGTCGAGATCGGCGGCGGGTTCCGGATTCCGGACGTGATCGCGCAGTCGGGTTCGACCATGATCGAGGTTGGGACCACCAATCGCACCAACCGGCGCGACTACGAACGCGCACTCTCGTCCGCCGACGTCGAGGTCGGGGCGATCCTGCGCGTGCACCAGTCGAACTTCCGGACGCTGGGGTTCGTGGCCGAGGTCGCGATCGAGGACCTCTGCGAGCTCGGAGCGCCGGTGATCGACGATCTCGGCTCAGGTGTTCTGACCGCGCAGGAGTCGATCGCCGCGCTGGACGACGAGCCGGACCTCGCGCGCTCGCTCGCGGCCGGCGCAGCGCTCGTGTGCTGCTCGGGCGACAAGCTGCTGGGAGGTCCGCAGGCCGGACTCGCGCTCGGCCGCGAGGATGCCGTCGCGGCCGCCCGCGCCCACCCGCTGGCGCGCGCGCTGCGGATCGACAAGCTGTCGCTGGCAGCGCTCGAGGCGACGCTGATGCTGTACCGCGACCCGGCCGAAGCTCGGACCGCGATCCCGGTGCTCGCGATGCTCGCCCAATCCGAGGAGGCGTTGGCGGCCAAGGCGCGCCGCCTACGCGACGCGATCGGCGAGCCCGCCGAGCTGACGCGGGCGGTTTCCCGCGCCGGGGGAGGAGCGCTACCGCTGACCGACCTCGACGGGCCGGCGGTCACGCTGGCGGGCAGCGATGAGCCGGAGGTGATCGCGACGCGCCTGCGCGAACACGATCCGCCCGTGATCGCGCGGATTCACGATGGTCGCCTGGTGCTCGACCCGCGAACGCTCAGCGACGACGAACTCGACGAGGTGGCACTCGCCGTCCTGCAGGCGCTCGGGCGGCGATGACCCACGCGCCGCTGACGCTCGGCACCGCGGGGCACATCGACCACGGCAAGACCGCGTTGATCACGGCGCTGACCGGCGTCGACACGGACCGGCTTCCGGAGGAGCACGAGCGCGGGATATCGATCGAGCTGGGCTACGCCACGATGACGCTCGACGGCGGCGCGCGGCTGTCGGTTATCGACGTGCCCGGCCATGAGCGGTACGTGCGGACCATGGTCGCCGGGGCGACCGGAATCGACCTCTACCTGATGACGATCGCCGCCGACGACGGCGTCATGCCCCAGACGCGCGAGCACGCCGCGGTCCTGCGGGCGCTCGACGTCTCCCGGGGGGTTGTGGCGGTGACAAAGAGCGATCTCGCCGACCCCGAACTGGCGATGCTCGAAGCCGCCGAACTGCTGCCTGGTGCCGAGGTGGTGGCCGTGTCCGCGAGGACCGGCGTGGGTCTCGACGAGCTTCGCGCCGCGCTGGCCCGGGTCATCGCAACGCTCCCCAGCCGCGCCGAGCGGCCCGGCGCGGCCCGGCTGCACATCGACCGGGTGTTCACGATCAAGGGCGCCGGGACCGTCGTCACCGGGACGCTCTGGTCAGGATCGATCGCACGTGGTGACTCGCTGATGCTGCTCCCGGGCCATCGGCGCGCGCGGGCGCGCGAGGTGCAGGTCCACGACACCGCCGTCGCGCACGCGGCGGCCGGACAGCGCGTCGCGGTCAACCTCAGCGGCCTGTCCCTGGAGGAGGTGTCACGCGGCGACGTCGCCGTCGGACTCGATACGGATCTGCGCGAGACCTACCTGGTCGACGCCGAGCTCGAGTTCGATGGCGATCCGGAGCGCAGGACGGGCGTCCGGGTCCAGATCCACCACGGGACTCGGGAGTCGCCCGCGCGACTGACCGCACTGGGCGACCGCTTCTGGCAGCTGCGCCTCGAGCGGCCGCTGATTCCCGCCGCGGGGGACCGTTTGGTCGTTCGGCGGATCGCGCCGCCGGACACGCTCGGCGGCGGTCGCGTGCTGGACCCACACCCGCGCAAGCACCGCGCGAGCAAGAACCTGGTCGCGCGGCTGACGCGGCTGGCGGCCGGTGAGGCCGACCCGGTGGCGGCCGATGTCCGGCCCGCCGAGGAGGACACGCCCCCGCCGGAGCCGACGCCGGTCGTGCTGCCCGCCTCGGCACTCGAGCTCGAGGCGCGGCTACGAGCGGCCGGCTTTGAGCCGCCGCTCGATTCCGAGCTCGACGCCGGCGATCTGGAAGCGCTGCGCGACGCCGGCCGCGCGATACGCGTCACCCGCACGCTGCACTACCACCCCGACGCGATCGCGGCCGTCAAGCAGGTCGTCGTCGAGGCGGCCGCCCAGGGAGATGGGGCGATCACGATCGCGCAGCTGCGCGACCGGCTTGGGACCTCGCGGAAGTTCGCGCAGGCGTTGCTCGAGCATCTGGACGCGCAGCGAGTCACGATTCGGCGCGGGGATCAGCACTTTGTGCGGGGGAGAGCTTCAGGCGGGTGATCGCGGAAGGCCGCCAGCACACGAAGCGCTGATCGGGGGTGCGGTGCGTTTGGTTGGGCCTGGGCGACGCGACTTGTGCTGGCGGCTCCCGCGACACCCGGCCATGCTCTTGCCCGCGTTGTGCTGATGCCCTTTGCTCTCGGCGCCTTGGCGCACTCGAAGCGGTGTTCCAGTATCGGGTGATTCAGACGCGCCGGTAATGCGCGTAGATGACGCGTGAGGCGAAGGTGCGCGTCTCGAGGAGCTCGAGCTTGAGGCGGTGATCGAGGTCGGCGAAATACGGGGTTCCGCCGCCGAGGATGACCGGCGCGATGAACACCAGGTACTCGTCGATCAGGTCCAGCTTCATCAGGGTCGAGGCGAGGCCGGCGCCGCCGACCGCGAGATCCTTGCCGGGCTCCTGCTTGAGGCGCTCGACGACCGGGCCGGGATCGCCGGTCTCGAGGGTCGCGTTGCCGATGACGCGGTCAAGCGTGGTCGAGAAGACCAGCTTGGGGAGCTCTTTGTAAATCCGCGCGAACTCGAGCATCACGTCCGAGGTGTTCGGATCCTGGTCGATCGTCTCCCAGACGAGCATCGTCTCGTACAGGCGCCGGCCGAAGAGTTGCGTCCCGGTCTCGCGGACCCGCTGGTTGTGGAACCGGTGCAGCTCCTCGTCCGGGGCCGTCCAATCAATCGCACCATCGGGATCCGCGATGTAACCGTCGAGCGAGACCGTCATCGAGTAGATCAGCTTGCGCATGGGCGTCCTCGTTTCATCGTCGCTACTGGAGAGCCGTCAGGCCCTCGAGCCTAGATGGGCGATCGCCGCTGCTGGCAAGGTGTCATGTACCATGGTACTGCCGGTGGGCTGCCGCCGACGAGCGTCGGGGCGGCTATCAGCAATCTCGAGGCCGGGAGTGTCCTATGAAAGTGACTGGCGTTGACGTTCATGTCGTCTCGGTCCCGTACGAGTTCCCCGAGGTGTGGCGCTTTGGACGTGCGTGGGGGCTGACGAACGCAATCGTCGAGGTCCACACCGACGAGGGGATCACCGGCATCGGGGAGGTCCCGGGCAGCCCGCTGATCAAACTCGTGTGCGAGGCGCTCGACGCGACGATCCCGTGGGTGGTGGGCGAGGACCCGCTGCGGGTGACGCAGTTCCTGCGGCGCGCGTCAGATGGCGGCTGGCATCATTACCCGTATCTCGGCAACGGCGCCACGGCGGCGATCGAGATGGCGCTGTGGGACATCTGCGGCAAGGCCCACGGCTGCCCGGTGTACCAGTTCTTCGGCGGCCTGGACACCGAGAACGTGCCCTTCTACTGGTTCGTCGGCGCCCAGGACCGCTCGCCCGAGACGGCCAGCGTGCAGGCCGCCGAGGGCGCCGCACGAGGGCACAAGTGCGTCTACATCAAGATCGGCTTCGAACTTGAGAACGACCTGCGGATCGCGCGGGCGATCCGCGAGGCGATCCCCGACGACGTCGCCCTGCGCGTGGACGCCAACGAGGGGTGGTCGGTGTTCGAGGCGGTCGATGCGCTGCAACGCTTCGAGGACGTCGGCGTCGAGTTCGTCGAGCAGCCGATCGACATGCACAACATCGCCGGGCTCGCGGATCTCCGCGCGAAGTCGAGAGTTCGGATCGGCGCCAATCAGTCGGCCTGGCTCCCGCACCAGGTCCCCGAGGTGATCGCGCAGCACGCCGCCGACGTGATCGTGACCGACCCCCATCAGCTCGGTGGCCTGGTCCCGTTCCATAACGCGGCGACGATGTGCGAGACCGCCGGCCTGCCAATCTGCAAACACGCATTTGCCGACCTCGGTGTGACGACGATCGCGACCTCGCACGTGCTCGCGACGCTCCCCTCTCCGCAGCTGGGCCACCAGCAGTTCCTGACCTTCCTCAAGCACGACCTGATCGCGGAGAAGATCGAGTTCGTCGACGGCGCGATCCCGGTTCCGACCGGCCCGGGCCTGGGGATCGAGCTCGACCGCGACGCGCTCGCCTTCTACGGCGACGTCTACAAGCAGTACGGCGAGTTCGAGGGATACGCGGTCACGCTCGAGTCGCCGCTGCCGCCGGACCTGCCGGTCCCAAACCGCTGATGCAGACATTCGAGCCGAGCGACCTGAAGTACACCTACAGCCCGGAACACGAGCCGATCGGGACGGTGGCTCCCGGCGAGAAGTTCGAGGTCATCACGAGAGACTGCTTCACCGGGCGCTACGACGACCCCGCGAACTTCGACGCCGAGACGGCCGCCTGGGTCGACGAGCATCTCAACGGCGTCACGGGCCCGATCGCGGTCGACGGGGCCGTGGCAGGCGAGGCCGTCGAACTCGCGATCGAGTCGGTTGCAGGTCAACACCCCGGGCCACGTTGTCGTCAGCCGCTGCGAGGCGCTGTCGCCCGCCGATTGGTGGCACGAGGAGGACCACGTCGTCAACCTCGCCGTCGATGACGAGCGGATCGTGCTCGCCGATGACTGGGCCGTGCCGGTCGCGCCGCTGATCGGCTGCCTCGCCACAGCGCCGGCGCGCGAGACGATCCTGAGCCGCCATGAGGGCAGCTACCTGGGCAACGTCGATTGCCGGGAAATCGGCGCTGGGGCGACCGTGATCCTGCCGGTCGCGGTACCGGGCGCCGGTCTCTACTTCGGCGACTGCAAGGCCGCGATGGGGGACGGCGAGGTCGTATGTGCGCCGGAGGTCGGAGCCCGGATCGTCGCCTCGGCGCGTCCCAGAGAACGCCCGGCTTCGATGGGCGTCCCGCGGGTGATCACCGACGAACGACTGACGACGATCGTGTCAGGCATCTCCCTGGCCGACGCCGCTCGCGCGGCGTTTCGCGAGCTCAAGCTGTGGCTCGAGGACGAGTGGCGTCTGAGCCCGGAGCAAGCCGCGATCATTATGGGCATCGGCGCCCATTGCGCGATCGGGCAGGTGAGCAACCCACTGCACACGGCAAAGTGCTCGATCGCCCGGTCGCTACTCCCGCGTGCTATGTGAAATACTACTGACTGTGGAACGCAAACCCTGGCACGGCGTACTTGTCGCAAATCCGGTTGCCCTCGACGACAACCTCGAGGTCGACTTCGATCGCTACGCCGAACACATCGCGTGGCTCGCCGAGTCCGGCTGTAACGGTGTCACCCCGAACGGTTCGCTGGGCGAGTACCAGACACTCACCGACGACGAGCGGGCCAGGCTCGTGACCACCGCAATGGAGGCGGCCCCGGACGGCTTCGCGGTGATTCCGGCGGTCGGGGCCTACGGCGCACGCGAGTCGGTGAGATGGGCCGAGCAGGCAGCCGAGGCCGGCGCCGCGGCGGTGATGGCGCTGCCCCCGAACTCGTACCGCGCCGACGAGCGCAGCGTGATCGAGCATTACCGCGCGCTGGTCGCCGTCGGGCTGCCGGTGATCGCCTACAACAACCCGCTCGACACGAAGGTCGACCTCGGGCCTCGACTGCTGGCGACCCTGCACGCGGAGGGCCTGATCGTCGGGGTCAAGGAGTTCGCCGGAGACCCCCGGCGGGCGTACGCCGTACGGGAGCTCGCGCCCGAGCTCGACGTGCTGATCGGCTCGGACGACACCGTGCTCGAGATCGCGCTCGCGGGTGGCAAGGGGTGGATCTCTGGCTACACGAGCGTCTTCCCGCGTTCGTGCGTCAAGCTCTATGAAGCGTCCGTGCAGGCGGATGTCGACACCGCTGTGCCGTTGTATCGGACCCTGCATCCGCTGCTGCGCTGGGACTCCAAGACGGAGTTCGTGCAGGCGATCAAGCTGTCGATGGACATCGTCGGCCGCGACGGCGGACGGTGCCGCCCGCCGCGCATCTCGCTCTCACCTGAACACGACGCTGAGGTTCGGCGGCTGACCGAGCAAGCCGTCGCCGCCGGGATGAACTGAGGCGGCATGGCTGCGATCAGCGCAGAGCGGCTCGAGTCCTTCTCGCCTCAAGCGCCGAGTGATCTGGTGGGCGAGTTCGCCATTGCGTCGCCATTGGAGGCGGAGAGCGCCGTCGAGAACGCGCGGTCGGCACAGCGCGAGTGGTGGGCGCGCGGAGCGGCCGGCCGGTCAGCCGCGCTCGCGGCAGCGGCGAACGACCTGCGAGCCAAGCGCGAGGAGGCGATCGCGCTGGTCGTGCGCGAGGTCGGCAAGCCGGTCGGCGAGGCGACCGGCGAGGTGGCGCGCGCGATCTCGATCCTCGATTACTACGCGCAGGCGTGCTTCGCGGCCGTCGGCGAGCAGTACCCGCCGTCGCTGGGTGGTTTGCTGTTCACACAGCGCAGGCCCCACGGCGTCGTCGCGATGATCACACCCTGGAATTTCCCGTTGGCGATTCCGCTGTGGAAGACGGCGCCGGCGCTCGCGTGTGGCAACGCGGTCCTGCTCAAGCCGTCATCGGAATCGCCCGCGTGTGCCGCGCTGCTCGAGCGGATCCTCGCGCCGCACGTCGGCGAACACGTTTTCAAGGTCGTCTACGGAGGCGGCGACGTCGCCCGCGGCCTGATCGATCGCGTCGACGCCGTCTCGTTCACCGGCTCGGATGCCGTGGGTCGCTCGGTCGCGGCGCAGGCCGGCCAGCAGGCCATCCCGGCGCAGTGCGAGATGGGCGGGCAGAACGCGGCGATCGTGTTCGATGACGCCGAGCCGGCGCGGACGGCGGCCATCGTCGCCGGAGCCGCGATGGGGTACGCCGGCCAGAAATGCACGGCGACTCGCCGGGTGATCGTCGTCGGCTCCGACAGCGGCTTCCTCGAGGCGTTCGTCGATACCGTGCGGGCACTCGAACCAGCGTCGCCCGAAGGGCCCGACGTCTCCGTGGGTCCCGTCATCTCCGAAGGTGCGCGGGGCGACGTGCTCGGCGCGATCGAGCTGGGACGCAACTCGGGCGCGAGGATCCTGGCCGGCGGGCAGGCGCCCGAGCGCGACGGCTGGTTCGTACAGCCGACGCTGGTGGACGGCCTCGGACCTGATCATCGCCTCAGCCAGGAGGAGACCTTCGGACCCCTGGTCACGATCCTCACCGCCGCCGACGTCGAGGAGGCCGTCCGGATCGCGAACGGCGTTCGCTACGGGTTGGTCACCTCCGTCCACGGCCGCGATCTCGACCGGGTGCTGGCGGCCGCCGATGGGCTCGACACGGGTCTGATCAAGGTCAACGCGCCGACTTCGGGCGTCGACTTCTACGCCCCATTCGGAGGCGAGAAGGACTCGAGCTACGGGCCGCGCGAGCAGGGGATGGCGGCGCTGGGCTTCTATTCATCCACGCGGACGATCACGATCGCCCCGCACGGCGCCTGAGGGCGCGCCTACTTCTCCTCGCGGCCGACCCAGAGGCCGCGGATGTGCTTGATGTGCGAGTTGATCAGAGTCTTGGTCGCAGCCGTGTCCCGCGCTCTCATCGCTTCGATCAGCTCATGGTGTTCCTGGGCCGAGCTGACCAGCACCCCGGACTCAGCGAGCGCGACGAGGCCGAACAGCCTCGTCTGGCGCCGCATCCGATCCACCAGCGCGGTCAGGCGGTCGTTGCCGAGCTGGGAGATCAGGAGCACGTGGTAGCGCCGGTCAGAATCCAGGTAATCGATCAGGTCCCCCTGCGCGGCCGCCGCGACGATCTCGTCCGCGATCTCCGACAGCCGATCGAGCACCTCGGGGCCGATGATCTTCGCGACCTGGACGGTCGTCGGCACCTCGAGCAACAGACGGATCTGGCAGATCTCGTCAAGGTCGACATCGGACATCTCGACAACCCGGAAGCCGCGGTTTCGCTCCGCGCTCACGAAGCCGTCCTTCGCGAGATCGAGCATCGCCTCGCGCACCGGCGTCGCCGAGACGCCGAAGCGCTCGCCGAGCGCGGGAGCTGAGTACAGCTCTCCTGGACGAAGCTCACCGGCCACCATCGCGGCCTCGAGCGAGCGCCTCACCTGATCGCGCAGGCTCCCCGCGCTGATGGCGACGATGTGGCTGCCCTGCGCCCCTGCATCGGCCTCAGGCGACGACATGACCCTCCAAGGTGGTGAAGCTCACTGGACGCTACCGAATAGAGGTTCTGCATTGACGTCACATGTGCAATGTGGAATTCTACATGGTACCCGCACCTGGGTGGAGAGAGGGAACTCATAAATGAACGCGTACGCTCCGGGAGGCTGGCGATGACACCGCCGGCCGAACCGGCAACACCCGCATCCGACGGTTCGGCCGGCACCGGCGAACCGACGCTGGCGCGCAACGAGGTCGGGCTACTGGGCTCGACCGTGTTCGCCCTGGCCGGGGCCGCGCCCGGCCAGACCGTCTCGATCGTCCTCGCATCGCTCGTCGCGACGGCTGCGTACGGGACGATCCTCCCGCTCGCGATCTCCGCGCTCGGCCTACTCTGCATCGCGGTCGCGTTCCAGCGGCTGAACATGTGGCGCCAGAACGCGGGCGCGACTTATGAATGGGTGTGCCGCTCGCTGAGCCCCTACGTGGGCAACCTGGTGGGCTGGCTGATGCTGGTCGCGTTCTGCGGGTTCGTGCTGATCGACGTGATCACGATCGGCCCGAGCGTGCTCGCGCTGCTCGGCTTCTCGCCCAACAACCAATTTGTCGGCGCGGTGGCGATCGTGGTGATCGGCACGGCACTGACAGTGACCGCTGTGGTCGGCATCAGGCCCAGTGCGCGGCTACAGGTCACTGTCGCGTTGATCGAGTACAGCATCCTCGCCGTGTTCATCGTGTGGGCGTTCATAGAGGTGTTTCTCGTCCACAAGGCGGGAACGGTCAGGCCGTCAACCGACTGGCTGACCTTTAAGGGCACCGGTGCGGGTTCGTTCAGCATGGCGATGGTGATCGCCGTGGCGTCGATCGCCGGCTGGGACGGCGGCATCTACGTCAACGAGGAGACCGAGCGGCCGGAGAAGAACCCCGGGCTCGGCGCGGTGGTCGCGGTCGCGATCCTGGGCGTGATCTTCGTGTCGATGTGGGGGGCCTTCCAGGGCATCGCGCCGCTCGGAGCACTCAACGCTCATGCCGCGAATGCCGCGGCGTTCGTCGGTCAGCGGCTCGGCGGCACCGCCGGCGATCGCGTCATCTCGCTCGCGGTCGTGCTGTCGGTCCTTGCCACCACGCAGGTGGCGATCATCGGGACGGCGCGGCTGATGTTCTCGATGTCGCGAGACCGGGTGCTCCCGGCCAAGCTCGGCTCGGTCAGCGAGCGGTTCCGGACGCCCTGGTTTGCGACCGCGGCCCTCGGAGGCGTGATGATCGTGTTCGGGATCGTCGACGAGTACTCGAGCTCGGTCAGCACCGCGATCGACAACCTCGTGACCGTCAGCGGGTTCCTGTACTCGCTCTTCTACGCGATCACGGGCTTGGCGGCCGCCTGGTTCTACCGGCGCTTCATCACGAGGTCGCCGAAGGACTTCGGGATCCTTGGGTTGATGCCGATCGCCGGCGCCGGCCTGCTGCTGTGGGTCGCCTACAAGGGCGCGATCGGCCTGTCCGCCTCCGAGAAGGAGATCCTCGGCGGGCTTGCCGTCGTCGCGATCATCATGACGGTCGTCGCGCTCAAGGTCTACAAGTCGCCGATCTTCAAGATCAAGGCCGAGGCGGCGACGACGACCGAACCGACCGTCCACATCGGCACCGGCTGACAAGCTGAGCCCCAGCCGGGATGGAGCGACTCGACGGACAGGTGGCGATCGTGACCGGCGCGGCCCGGGGGATCGGGGCTGGGATCGCCGGCGTGCTCCGGGCGGAGGGCGCAGACGTCGTGCTCGCCGATATCGACGGCGACGCCGCTGCGTCGCGCGCCGCCGAGCTCGACCCCGCCGGCGGCCACTCGCTTGCGTTGGCGACTGACGTCACCGTGCGCGCGGACCTGGAGTCGCTGGCGCGGGCGACGGTCGACCGCTGGGGAAGGATCGACATCCTCGCGGCCAACGCCGGCATCTACCCCCACATCCCGTTCACCGCGCTCGATCCCGAGCAGTGGGACCGGCTGATGGCGATCAACGTCAGGGGCGCCGTGTTCGCGGCCCAGGCCTGCTTGGAGCCGATGCAGAGCCGTGGCTACGGACGGGTCGTGCTGACCTCGTCGATCACGGGCTCGGTCGTCGGCCAGCCCGGCTACACCGCCTACGGATCGTCCAAGGCGGCGATGCTCGGATTCATGCGCTCGGCCGCGGTCGAGGTCGCCGGCTTGGGCATCACGGTCAACGCGGTGCTGCCGGGCAACATCCGCACACCCGGGTTCGGGGACCTCGGCCCCGAGCACGAGCGGGCGATGCTCGACGCGATCCCGGTCGGCGTGCTCGGCGAACCCGAGGACGTCGGTTGGGCGGTGCGCTTTCTCGCGTCACCGGAGGCGCGCTACATCACGGGCCAGACGCTCGTGATCGATGGCGGCCAGGTGCTCCCCGAGAGCGCATAGGTGCTCTGACCCCGCGCACCGCTAGATTTCGCGCCCATGCCCACGTGCCTGGTGACCGGCGGCGCCGGCTTTCTCGGATCGCATCTGTGCGATGAACTGCTGCGGCGCGGCAACCGCGTCATCTGCGTGGACAACTTCGAGACCGGCTCGCTGGCCAACATCGCGCACATCCGCGGCCAGGACTTTGTCCTGCGCAATCTCGACATCATCGAGCCGTACTTCGTCGACGAGCCGATCGATTTCGTCTACCACCTGGCATCGCCCGCCTCGCCGATCGATTACCTGCGACTGCCGCTGCACACGCTCAAGGTCGGCTCGTACGGAACCCACCACACGCTGGGGCTCGCCAAGCTGCACCGCGCGCGGTTTCTGACCGCCTCGACGAGCGAGGTGTACGGCGACCCGCAGGTCCACCCCCAGCCCGAGAGCTACTGGGGCCACGTCAACCCGATCGGACCCCGCGGCGTCTATGACGAGGCCAAGCGCTACGCCGAGGCGCTGACGATGGCCTACCACCGCCAGCAGGGCGTGGACACGGCGATCGTTCGCATCTTCAACTCGATCCTGGCCGACGAGCAGGTCCTCTACGACGACGGGCGCGAACTCCATCGTGAGAGCGTGTCCGAGCTCGCGGCGCGCCTGGCCCGCTACGCCGTGGCCGCGGGCTACGTGCCGAAGACCAGTCCGCGTGCGAGCGGCGTCGCGCTGCTCGACGCGGGCTTCTCGCCCGCGATGGAGTATCCGCTCGAGTACGTGACCGTCCCGGCCTTCGCAAGCGGGGGCCGGATGGTCGCGGCCCCGGCGCAAGCGCTGATAGCTCATCCGACAGACGAGCGCTGCTACGAGATCCGGACCCGCTACGGGCGCTCGGTGCGGGTCACCGGCCATCACTCGGTGTTCACCGAGGGCGAGGACGGTGCGCCGGTCGCAACGCCCGCCGCCGAGCTCCGGGTGGGCGATCGGATCGCGGTCGCGCGGCGGATCGACGTCCCGGAGCGCGACCGCCGGTGGATCTCGATGATCGAGGTCTGGCGCTGGCACGAGCGCGACCCGTGGGAACTGACGGTGCAAGCTCCGGGGCTCGGCGAGCACGCCTGGGAGCACCGCTTCGATCTCTTCGGGCAGCTCGTCTCCGAGCGCCGCAACGCCGGCCCGAACTGGCGCAACGGCGCCTGGACCAAGATCATCCGGATGCGCCAGTCCGATCGCGTGGCACTGCCCTGCCTGTGGCGGCTGGGGATCGATCTGCCCGAAGGGGCGAAGGTCCGGATGCGGGTCGCCGCCCGGAGCATGCCAATGCCGGCTCACGTCGAGATCACGGATGACGTGCTCTGGCTGCTGGGGCTGTGGGTCGCCGAGGGGTCGTGGCATGAGCGCGAAGGCAACGCGTTCCTTACGCTGTCCTGCGACGACGCGACGCTCGACCGTGCCCAGGCGATCATCGAGCGGGCGTTCGACCTGCACGTCGTGCGGGCGACCGGGTCCGTCGCGCGCGCGCCGTCGCTGTTCGTCCACTCCCAGCTGCTGCTCCGGCTGATGGACTTTCTCGGGTTCGCCCACAACCGCAAGCGCATCCCGGGCTGGATCCTCGGACTGCCGCTGAGCCGGCTGAAGTGGTTCATCGAGGGCTACCGGGAGGGCGATGGGGTCCATTCGGGCAAGCGCATGGGGCGTAGCCACCAGTTCGTCACGGTCCACGGTGAGCTCAAGGACGATCTGGTCGTCGCCCTCGCGCGCTTTGGGCTCGTGCCCTCGGTCGGGCACTACGAGACGACCTTCAGAGCCAAGACCGGCGAGCGCCGTTACCCGTTCTGGGCGCTCACGATCGCGAACCTCTCCCCCTGGAGTCCGCTCGAGTGGGACCGCGGCGTTTCGCAGCGTCTCGGCACGCGCAGTAGCGGTGACCTGGTGTGGGCGCCGATCCGGGCGATCGACGAGATCCCCGCGACCGACCTCGTCTACGACTTCTCCGTTGCCGGCCTCGAGAACTTCTGGGCGGGCGCGGGAGTTCTGTGCGCGAACACGTATGGGAGCCGGATGAGGCCCTACGACGGCCGGGCGATCCCGACTTTCCTACGCCAGGCGCTCCAGAACCGCCCGATCACGGTCTTCGGTGACGGGTCGCAGACGCGGTCGTTCTGCTTTGTCGATGACCTGATCCGGGGGATCATCGCGCTCGCCGAGTCGGGCTACCACGACCCGGTCAACATCGGCAATCCGGACGAGTTCACGCTGCTGGAGCTGGCCAAGGAGGTGACCTCGGCCACCAACTCGAGTTCTGAGATCGTGTTTGAGGCGCTGCCGACGGACGATCCGCAGGTGCGCCAGCCCGATATCACGCTCGCGCGCCAGGTCTTGGGCTGGGAGCCGAGGGTAAGACTGGCCGAGGGACTGCGGCTGACCATCGAGCGCTCGGGCCCGGAGAGCCTCGTCGGACCGGCCCGCTGACCGCGACACGCCGGGCAAGAGCTCGTTCAGCTAAGCCGGAACTTCGAAGGCGAGATACCGTTACGACTGGGGAGGCGATGTGCGCCTGGTCCCTGCACGACACGTGATCGACCAAAACGAGGTCATTCCAGCACGTACAGACAGCCAGCCCGGCGTAAGCGAGGCGGCCCGGTCGCCCGACCCCGAGACCCAGATCGACGCCTCAGGGCAACGGCGACGGGACCCAGGAGCACTTCCCCGGGCGCGACGTGAGGCGCAAGCGGCCACCGCTGCTCAGCTTCCTGCTGCGGGTCGAGACGCTCCGGCGCCTGACCCGGGTGATCCTGCTGCTGGTGCTCGATTTCATCGGCGTCGCCGGGGCGCTGTACACGGCGATGGCGCTCAAGCTGGCGGTCCAGGGGACGTTCACGTTTGCGCGGGCCTGGGACGACACGCGCCCGGCGCTCGCGTTCGCCTACCTGGTGACGGTGCTGATGTTCGCGCGCGTGGACCTGTACGCGGACCGCCCGCGCCGGCCCGGGCTGTCAAAGATCGCGTCGGCGCTGTTCCTCGCGACGGTGATCACGCTGGTATTCACGCTCGCCAACGGGGACCACTTCACGAGCTACTACATCTTCTACGGCTCGCTGTTCTTCGGCATCGTCTACATCGGCACGCTGCGGGCACTGTTCACGCGGCTGACCGGCCAGCTGCTCGAGCGCGCGGGACTGCGGCGCCGGGCGATCCTGGTCGGCACCGGGAGTCACATCGAGGCCGTGGCGCATGCGCTCGCCGGAGGGGGTCAGCAGCAACGGCTCGATCTGGTCGGCTTCATCTCGCTGACGCCCCGTCCGGAAAACGGGCTGCGCTCGCTCGGCTCGCTCGACCAGCTGAACGAGATCATCGCGGTCGAGCGGATCCAGGAGGTGATCATCGCCGACCCCGACTTCCCGCAGGAGCGCGCGCTGGACCTCGTCGACAGTTGCCATCAGCGCGGGGTCACGGTCGTGGTCGCGCCCTCGACGATGGAGATCCTCTTCGATCGCGCCGAGTTCGTCGCCGGTGAGTCGGTGCCGCTGTTCACGCTGCGCCCGCCGGTGTTCGACGGCGTCGACTACGCGCTGAAGCGGACCTTCGATCTGGTGCTCTCGACGGTCCTGCTGGTGTTCGTATCGCCGGTGCTGCTCGTGCTCGCGATCCTGGTCAAGCTCAGCTCGCGCGGGCCGGTCATCTACCGGTCGATGCGTCCCGGCATGGGCGGGGTTCCGTTCAACTGCTTCAAGTTCAGGACGATGCGCGAGCACGCCGACCAGATCCAGGACGATCTCGAGCCGCTCAACGAGTCCAACGGGGCGCTGTTCAAGATTCGCGCCGATCCGCGGCTGACGGCGATCGGCCGGGTCCTGCGCCGCTTCTCGCTCGACGAGCTGCCCCAGCTGGTCAATGTGATCCGCGGGGAGATGTCCCTCGTCGGGCCGCGGCCGCTGCCGCTGCGCGACTTCGAGCGCCTCGAGGAGTGGCACAAGAAGCGCTACCTGGTCCTGCCGGGGATCACCGGGTTGTGGCAGGTCTCGGGCCGCTCCGAGCTCGATTTCGACGATCTCGTCCGGCTCGACTTCCTGTACCTCGAGCGGTGGTCGATCTTCCTCGACCTCTCGATCCTGCTGAAGACGATCCCGGCGGTCCTCAGCCGCCGGGGTGCGTTCTAGCGGCACACCCGCCGCGGCGGTGGGCGAGCCGCAAGTGGGCGCGCCGGCAGGGAGGTGCTACCGGCGGCCGGCGCGGCGCACTCGGTAAGGCGCCGAACACGTATGCTGCCGTCCGATGCCGCCGACCGACCGGTTCGTGATCAGCTACGCCGCCGAGCCTCCGCAGGAGGCGCTGCCCTACGGGCGGTGGGCCGACACGCTGCGCGATCACTTCGCCGCCGCCTGCCGGGAGCTCGATGCCGAGGGCGAGGACCTCGGGACGCTGGGCACAATCGCCTGGTTTCCCGACCGTAGTCTCGGCGGCCGGACGTACATCCCGGCGATCGCGCGCTCGACGACCGGCTTTGAGCTGTTCGGGTTCGTCTCATTCAGCGAGGGTGGCGGCGGTCCGAGCGACTTCGAGGCGCGCGCCGATTACACCTCGGAGCTCGCCGAGAACAACCCCGACTGGAAGCTCGACCTCAACGACGACGTCGTCGGAACGTGGCGCGGCGAGCGGGGCAACAGCGCCGACATGACGCTCGTGTGGGGCACGCCGTTGATGCCCGGCGGCGCCGTGGTGACCGCCGAGCTGGCCGACCTCGCGGTCGACCAATGCGAGCTCGTCGAGGAGCGCTTCACGCTGCTGGCACCCGACAACTACCGTTCGGACTTCCTCGAGGTCAAGCTGTGGGACAAGCGCGGCACGGAGCTGGCCGCCGAGTCGCTGTACGTCGACGACGAGGACGACGAGGACGAAGAGGGCAGCGACGACAGCGACAATCAGGCCGACGCGGACAGCGTGAACGGGGAGCGTCCCTAGGTCGCGATTCGCGCGGCCGGAGCCGGGCTACGCCGGGACGGTCTCGGGCGCTTGGTCGCGGGGCTTGAGCGGGTAGTGGCAGGCGACCTGCTGGCCGGGACGGAGCTCGCGCAGCAGCGGCTCCTCCTCAGCGCACTTCTCGGTCGCGATGGGACAGCGCGTCCTGAAGCGGCAGCCGGAGGGTGGGTACACCGGGCTGGGTAGCTCACCGCGGATACCCGGTTCGGTCTTGGCGCGCTCGACCGCGGGGTCGGGCACCGGGATCGTCTTGATCAGCGCCTCCGTGTACGGGTGAGCCGGCGTGTGGTAGATCTGGTCACCGGTGCCGAGCTCGACAAGCTTGCCCAGGTACATGACGCCGATCCGGTCCGAGAGGTACTTGACGACGGCGAGGTCGTGGGAGATCACCACCGAGGACATGCCGTGCTCGGCTTGAAGGCGCTTCATCAGGTTCAGGACCTGCGAGCGGATCGAGACGTCGAGCGCGCTGACGGGCTCATCGGCGACGATCACCTTGGGCTCGAGCATCAGCGCACGCGCGAGCGCGATCCGCTGGCGCTGGCCGCCCGAGAACTCGTGCGGATAGCGCTCGAGCGCGTTCATCGGCAGGCCGACCTCGTTCAGGAGCCGCTTGACGCGCTCATCCTGCTCCTTGGCAGACCCCATCCCCTGCACCTTGAGCGGTTCGCGGAGGATCGCGTTGACCCGCATCCGGGGATCGAGCGAGGCGTACGGATCCTGGAAGACCATCTGCAGGTCCTTGCGCGCCTTGCGCAGGCGCCGTCCGCGGAACTTGAACACGGCGTTCCCGTCCAGGGCGATCCGCCCCGAGTCGGGCTTCTCGATCCCGACGATCATCTTGCCGAGCGTCGTCTTGCCGCATCCGGACTCGCCCACCAGGCCGAGCGTCTCGCCGGTGTCGAGATACAGCGACACGTCGGAGACCGCCTTGACCGACGCGACCTTGCGCTGCAGGATCGCGCCCGCGGTGACCGGGAACTCGCGCACCGCGTTGACCACCTCGAGCAGATGCTTGTCCTCCTTCAGCCGCGACTCGCCGTGGCCGTTGACCGAGATCGTCGTGTTGATCCGCGCGGGGCCGTCGACGGGATGCCAGCAGGCGAAGTCGTGTTGGGGGTCGAGGCCGGTACAGCGGCGGCTCCTCGAGGCGGCACTGGTCGGTCGCGTACGGGCAGCGCGGGGCGAACCGGCATCCGGTCGGCGGATTGGTCAGATCCGGCGGCAGCCCCGGGATGCTCACGAGCGGCTTGCGGGTGTCCTGATCGAGGCGGGGGATCGAGCCGAGCAGGGCCTGCGTGTAGGGGTGGCGCATCGCGGTGAACAGCTCCTCGGTGGGAGCCCGCTCGACGATCCGCCCGGCATACATGACGTTGATCCTGGTGGTGCGGCCGGCGACGACGCCCATGTCGTGCGTGACCAGCAGCGTCGCCATCCCGAGGCGCTGCTTGAGGTCATCGAGCAACGCCAGGATCTGCGCCTGGATCGTGACGTCGAGCGCCGTCGTCGGCTCGTCGGCGAGCAGGACCTTGGGCTCGCACGAGAGCGCGATCGCGATCATCACGCGCTGGCGCAGGCCACCCGAAAGCTGGTGAGGGTAGTTCTTGAGGCGCTCCTTGGGCCGTGGCAGTCCGACGAGCTCGAGCACCTCCAGCGCGCGGTCCGCCGCCTCCTTCTTGGACGCCCCGCGGTGCAGCCGGACCGGCTCGGCCACCTGGACACCGATCGACTTGGTCGGGTTCAGCGCCGACAACGAGTCCTGGAAGATCATCGCCACCGTGTTGCCGCGGATCCGGCGCAGCTGGTCCTCCTTCATCCCGACGAGCTCCTGCTCGTCGGTGCGGATCGAGCCTCCGGTGATATGGCCGCCCGGCGGCAGCAGGCCGAGGATCGAGAGCCCGAGCATCGACTTGCCGCATCCCGACTCGCCCACCAGCCCGACCGTCTCGTGCGAGTCGATTCCCAGCGAGACGTTGCCGACGGCGTGAACAACCGACCGCGAGAGCTGGATCTCGGTGGTGAGGTCGTCGACCGTGAGCGCGGCGGGCATCGGGAAATCGTCCTTCGCTTAGCGGCGCTGGAGACGGACGTCGAGCGCGTCGCGCAGCCCGTCGCCGATCAGGTTGCAGGCCATCACGACCGCGACCAGGCAGAAGCCGACCGGGTAGACGAGCCACCAATAGCCGGAGGAGACGTACTGCTGCGCGTTGCCGAGCATGTCGCCCCAGGAAGCCGTCGGGTACTCGAGGCCGAAGCCGAGGAACCCGAGGTACGCGAGCGCGAGGATCGAGTCGGCGATCTGGAAGGTGACGTTGACGATCACCACCGACAGCGCGTTCGGGATCAGGTGGCGGAACACGAGTCGCCGTTGCGTCCCGCCCATGACGACGACCGCCGAGATGAAGTCGCGCACCCGCAGCGTCAGCACCTCGCCGCGCACCAGCCGTGCCGGTATGAGCCATGAGAACGCTCCGAGGACCAGGCTCAGCTCGATGATGGTCGCGTGGTACTTGGTCGCCAGCACCAGGACGATGAACAGGAACGGGATCGAGAGCAGGATGTCGACGAACCGCATCAGCGCGCCGTCAATCAGCCCGCCGGCCAAGCCGGAGATCGCGCCGTAGAGCGTCCCGATCACGGTCGCGATCAGCGAGGCGAAGAAGCCGATCGCGAGCGCCGTCTGGCCGCCGTACATGATCCGGCCGAGCTCGTCAAAGCCGTTCTCGTCGGTGCCGAGCGGGTGGGCCGAGCTCGGTGGCAGATCCGTGATCAGCGGGTTGGTGAAGCTCTGGTTGGTCTTATAGACCAGCGGCCCGACGAAGCAGAACAGCACGAAGAAGATCAGGATTGCGACGCCGACGACCGCGAGCCGGTTATCGAGAAATTCTCTCAGCGCCAGCCGCCAGCCGCTGGCGACGAACCCGACCTCGCCGCCCTCCGGCGCGGTCGTGAGCGCGTCCGGCGAGCCGAGCGGAGTCAGTCCCTCGAGCAGCGGTTTGGTCGAACTCGGATCAGCCAAGGCGAATCCTCGGATCGGCCACGGTGATGGCCACGTCTGCCATGAGGTTGCCTAGCACGGTCAGAATCCCGCCGAGGATCGTATACGCAAGCAGGATGTTGTAGTCCTCGTTACCGAGCGCGTTATAGAAGAGAAGTCCGAGCCCCGGATAGTTGAACAGCACCTCGATCAGCAGGTTGCCCGCCAGCAGGGTGGGGATCGAGAGCCCGATCAGCGTGATCATCGGCAGGCACGCGTTGCGCAGCAGATGGCGCACCAGCACGGCCCGCTGGGACAGGCCCTTGGCGCGGGCGAGGCGGATGTAGTCCTGCCCGAGGTTGTCGAGCGCCGAGGAGCGCATGTAGCGGCTGAACGAGGCGACGTTGATCAGCGCCAGCGTGATGATCGGCAGCGCCAGTTGGAGCGGGTGGGTGAAGGCCTGCCAGGTGGTCGTGATCGAATCGCTGACGGTCGGCGGGAAGATGTGCAGATCGAGTGCGAAGATCTGGATCAGGATCAGGCCCAGGAAGAACGACGGCATCGAGTAGAGGGTGAAGTTGATCGACGTGGCGGCGTAGTCACCGATGGTGTTGCGCTTGACCGCCTGCGCGATCCCGAGCGGGATCGCGATCACAAGCGACAGGATCAGCGCGGCGAGGGTCAGGTAGGCGCTGCGGCCCGCATTCTCCTTGAACAGCGCGCTGACGCTCTGACTGAGCTTGTAGGAGTAGCCGAAGTTGAGGTGCAGCAGGTGGCCGAGGTAGGTGAAGAACTGGGCGATCTCAGGACGGTCATACCCGTGCTGCAGATTCCACACCTTGACCGCCGCCGGCTGCGCCTTGGCTCCGAGCACGGCGTACACCGGGCTCGGAGCCAAGAGGTACAGCATCGCGAACGAGATCGCGATGATTCCGAGAACCACGATGACGGCCACGAGGAGCCGGCGGATGATGTAGCCGATCATCCGCGCGGCTCGCCGAGGTCAATCCTCAAACCCCTCATCCTGGGTTACACGATACCGCCGACTCCAAGCCGAGGACCGATTGGACGTGGTCCGGTGCACACGAACCTACTACTTCACCTGGTACCAGTACTGCGGGTACCACTGCTGCTGCGTCATCGAGGTCCAGCCGTCGGGCTGGCTTCCCACTTTCTTGCTGTTGACGGCGAGCAGGTAGTCGTAATCGGGCATGAAGAACACCGGCGGATTGGCGGAGATGTACGTCGCCTCGGACTTGACCGCGTTGATGTCGCCGCCGTGCGCCGAGGCCTCCATCAGCTTGTTCGCCGTCGGGTTGTTGTAGGCGCCAGTGTTGAAGCCGGCGCCGGGATTCCAGGTTCCCTCCGCGGTCGGGTAGAAGTCGGTGAACAGGCCGCCGAAGTTGTTCACGCCCCAGTCGTTGGTGTACTTGGCCGCCGCCGGGTTGGCATCGTTGTAGTTGGAGATCAGGAAGTTGAACGTCTTGGTCTGCAGCTGGATGTTGATGCCGGCCGCCTTCTTGGCCTCCGACGCGACCACCTCGGACTCGAGCGCGCCGGTGGTCGACGCCGATGACGGCTGGTTTGCCCATACGAATGAGATCGGCGTGCCGGCGGGGATGCCGGCGCCGCACTCGCCTGCCGAGGTGCCCGGCTTGACGCAGGTGGTGGTGCCGTTGGGCACGACCTTCCAACCATGCGACTTGAGGAGCGAGACCGCCTCGGACGGGTTGTATGCGAACGTGGGGTGCGTGGCGCTGGGCGGCGCGTATGGCGAGTCCGGCGCCGAAGGCGTCTGACCGTAGGCCGGCACCGCGGCGCCCTTGTAGACGCCCTGGATGATCGCCGCCTGGTCGATCAGGTGAGAGATCGCCTCGCGGACGTACAGCTGGGAGATGACCTTGTCAAAGTGTTCGGTGGTGTCCTTGAAGTTGATCTGGCCGCCGAACCAGCCCCAGCCGGGGCCGCCGAAGATGTCGATGCCCTGAGACTTCAGGCTCCCCGCCTCCGCCAGCTGCGAGGGGTCGATCCCCACCGCCACGTCGAGGCCGCCGCCGCGCATCGCGTTGAGCTCTGAGGTGAAACCGGTGTAAGTCTGGACCTGCACCTGGGAGGCCATCGACTTCGGCGTACCGCCGTAGCTGGGATTCGGGACGAGCGTGTACGAACTGTTCGTGGCGCTGAAGCTCTTGAGCTTGAACGGACCGCTGACGACCTTCCACAGGGGGTTGGAGGCGAACGTGGCGACCGACGCGCCGGCCTTGTTCAGATAGTCGTAGATCTTCTTCGCCACGGCCGGGTCAGACCAGTTGTTCAGGTGCGGGCCACCGGCCGAGTCGACGTTCCACGCGGTGCTGGGCAGCGGGTAGACGTTGTTGGTGTCCTGCAGGTTGTTGTTGAGGAAGAACCCCGGGTTGTAGGCCTGGTCCAGGTGCATGACCACGTTGTACTTGCCGCTCGTGGAGATGCTCTTGACGTTGTCCGGCATCAGGCCGGGCGTGTACTGACCCCAATTGGCGGGGCTCTCCTTGATCGCGGCCTTGAGCAGGTCAAACCAGAACACGACGTCGTTGGCGACGATCGGCGTGCCGTCAGACCATTTCAGGCCCGGCTTGATCGGGATCGTCACGGTTTTGTTGCCATCGGAGAACTTCAGCGGGTTGGCCGCGCTCAGGGCGGGGTTGACCTTCGGAATGGCGCCGGTGGGCCCCGCGTAGAGGGGCATAAACAGCGAGGTCAGCAGCGAGATCGTCCCCGTCGAGGTCTGCGCTCCGGGGGCGATCGGGAAGATGTAGGTCGGCGTCTGTCCGGTGAGCTGGCCCTGGGTGATCGTGCCGCCGGCCTCGGGCGTCCCGGGCGGCGGCAGCGTCCCGTAGATGACGGTGCCAAGCTTCGCGTTGTGAGTACCGGCGCTGCTCGTGCCGGTTCCGCCACCGCCGCCACTACTGCCACTGCTTCCGCAGGCGGCCACGACCAGGCCGACCACGAGCAGGGATGAGGCGACGGCGAGCAGCCGACGTAGATGGGGCAGATTTACCTGCCAGGACACAGCTCGACCCGCTGAAGGGGTCTTTTGTGCATGGTTGCGACGCATGAACACTCCTCGACCAGGGGACCGACAGGCGGCGGATATTCACAGCCGGATTTCACGGTGTCAAGAATCAACTGGCCGTCCCAACCTGGCGCAAACAGTCGGTCCAGATTAAGCTCGGACGACGCCTTCGTAGCTCAATGGATAGAGCACGCGCCTCCTAAGCGCGGGATGCAGGTTCGATTCCTGCCGGGGGCATCTACCCGATTCGTACACGTCCCCTGCTACGGTCCGCCCCGCCTCGTGTCCCAGAGCACGCTAGAAGCACCGCCAAGCGCAACGACGCCACGCCGGGCGGGTTCGGATGAGCCTGCGTCCGCGCCGTGGACGCTGCGCTCGTTCATGCGCCGCCACCCGTGGTGGAGCACCGCGATCGGTATCACGCTGCTGTCGACGGTGCTCGTCTTCTGGGCCCAGACGCGCCCAGGATTTGACCCGTACGGCTGGCTCGTCTGGGGCCATCAGACGCTGTCGGGCTCCCTGGACACCAACGCGGCGCCATCGTGGAAGCCGCTGCCGTACCTGTTCACGGTCCCGTACGCGCTCGCCGGCCACTATGAGCTGCGGCTGTGGATGATCACCGCGACCGCCGTCGCGCTCGCGGGGGCGGTGTTCGCCGGCCGGATCACCTATTGCGTCGTCGATCCGCCCTCGGAACGGCGTTGGGCCGGGATCGTCGCCGCCGTGTTCGCCGGGGCGGCGCTGTTCGGGCTCGAGGACTACTTCCACTACATCCTCAGCTCGCAGTCGGACCCGATGATCGTGACGCTGGTGCTGGGCGCGATCGACTGCCACCTCTACAAGCGCCCGCGGGCGGCGTTCGTGCTCGGTGTCCTGGCCGCGCTGGGGCGGCCCGAGGTGTGGCCGTTCTTGGCGGCGTACTCGCTGTGGATGTGGCTCAAGCTGCCCAAGACCAGGATTCTGGTCGGGGCGGGCTGGGTGGTGATCGTCGCGCTCTGGTTCGGGATTCCGGCGCTGACCTCGCGCAGCCCGTTCGTCGCGGCGACCAACGCGCTCGGCTCGGGCCGGCGGCTGACGAGCGACAAGATCTTCGGGACGGTAGGCCGCTTCCTCGGGCTCAACGAGCTCCCGATCGAGCTGGCAGCGCTGCTCGCGGTCGTGATCGCGGCCTTCCGGCGGGATTGGACGACGCTGGCGTTGGCGGCCGGCGTCGTGCTGTGGGTGTGCGTGGAGATCGCGTTCGCGCTGCACGGCTGGCCGGGTCTGGCGCGGTACATGTTCGAAGCCGGCGGCGTGGTCGTGGTGCTGGCGGGGATCGCCGTCGGCCGGCTGCTGATCGATCGCCCACCCTGGTCGGGGGTGCCCGGCTGGGCCGGCGCCGCGGTCGTGGCGGTGCTCGTGGTGAGCCTTTTGCCGGCGGCGCTCTCGCGTGCCCGTGTCGAGCACAAGGATCTGCACGAGCAGCACGCGCGCACGGCCGAGATCAACGACCTGACGACCGCGATCGACCAGCTCGGCGGCGGCGCCAGGCTCCGCGCCTGCGGCGAGCCGCTGACCCGGCTCGAGTATCAGACGATGCTCGCCTACACGCTGAAGGTCAACGTCTCAAAGGTCGGCTTCAAGTACGGCCAGGCGATCGCGCACGGCAATCCGATCGTGCTGTTCACGCCGTTGCCGAGCGGCGTCGGCTGGGTGATCGGAGCGATGCACCAGACCAGTCCGGCCTGCAAATCGCTGCCGCAGGCGAGCTGACGCGCTACAAGCTGACCCGCTACAGCTACAGGTACGTGTCGACGACGTCACCGATGGCGAGCCAGTCGAAGACCGAGATCGCATCGATGATCGGCAGCCGCATGCAGCCGTGGCTGGCGGGGTAGTCGGGCGCCGGATCGTAACCGTGGACCGCGTAGCCCCGGATGAAGAAGTCCGAGTAGTACATCCCGTCGGGGAGGTAGCCGGGCACTCGCTCGTAGACGCGGAAGTGGCCGAGGATCGTCGGCGTCGACGGCTTACCGGAGCTGATCGGGTAGATCCGGAAGACCTGCGAGCCGTTGATCAGCGCCAGCAGCTGCGTGTGGAGGTTGCCCTCGACGTGCTTGCCGTCATGCGGGAAGCGGACGTGGAACGAGCCCTGGCCGTTGAGCAGCGCGTTGATCGTCGGCGGGTCGGCCTGCTGCGAGACACCCCGGCCGAGTAGGCGGTGATAGGCGTCGAGGGCGAGGCCGGTCTGCTCGTCGAAAACGCCGCTCTGGGGCAGGTACACGTGCAGATCGGCGAGCCGGTGCTGGATCAGCGAGACGAGTGGGCCGCGCGAGCCGAAACCGACGTGCTCGCTGAGCGCCGCCACGGCGCGCTCGGTGAAGAAGCCGACCTGTTGCGGCGTGCGCTCGTGCGTGATCTTGATCCGCACGATGCCGGCGCCGGGGCTGCGCAGCTTCTCGGTGAACTGGCCGGTGCGCTTGTTGGCCGACGGCTTGATCCGGAGCTTTGCGCTCTTGATCTGCCGGTTGCCCAAAGACGTCTTGATCACGACCCACTGGCCGGGGACGTAGGGCCGTACGACTCCGGTCGCCTGGAGCAAGCGGCCGGGGACAGTGACCGTCTTGCCCGACACGACGAATGCGTCAGGGAGCGAAACGGTGATCGACGCCTTGGCCGGCGGCGCCTTCGGCGGAGACGGCTTGGACGGAGTCGTGCTCGGCGGCGGCGTGGTCGTGCTGGGCGGCGAGGTCGTCGTCGGGGTGGTCGACGCCGGGGTGGTGTCGGCGCTCGCGCCCGCGGCACCCGCCGCGAGAACCCCGATCGTGGCCGCCAGGGTGACAGCCGAGCTTGCAAGTCTGCGCCCCATTGGACCGGGAAGTAAATCACTCAACCATCGTCGGCGTGAGAGATCCCTTTCGCGGGCTACGCGGTCCGCGGCGCGCGCGCCGCGAGCGGAAGCGTCAGAGAGCCGACGACCAGCCACGACGCGAGCACGAGCCCGAGGATCTCGAGCGCGTTCCAGTTGAGCTGATTGTGTCCGAGCGCGAGCGCGTTGTTGGCGCTGTGGAGCGCGATGCACGGGTACAGCGAACCGGTCTTCCAGCGGACGATGCAGAGGATGAAGCCGAGGAACCCGAGCGGGATCAGGTACTGCGACGCGGCCGAGCCGGTGTGGGCCAGACCGAACAGCAGGCCGGTGATGACCGCGGCCAGCCAGGTCCCGACATCGCGGCCTCCGATCACCACCCTCCACTTGCGCAGCGCGCCGAAGAAGAAGCCGCGGAAGAAGAACTCCTCGGCGATCGGGGCGATCACGCACACGAACAGCCCGGCCGCGATCAGCGCGGGCGTCGAGTGGGTCGCGCCGAGCTCACTGGGGAGCTTGTCACTCCCGCGGATCTGGAAGACCGACGCGTAGACCGCGGTCACGGCGTAGTAGGCGATCGCGGCGAGCACCACCGCCTTCGCCCCCGTCGAGATCGCGACGCGGATGAAGCCGAAGTCGCTCGGCCGGACGCGTCCTCGCAGCATGCACAGGTACAGCGCCGCGGTCACGAACCCGAGATCGAAGACGATGTCGGCGATGATGCTGACCGTCGGCGTCGGGTGCGCGACCGTCGAGCCGCCCGCCGCGCCGACGATCTCGACGATCAGCGAGCCGACCGTCCCGAGCGCGAGCCCGAGCACGACCCCGGCCGGCGCCATCCACACGCTCCACCGCGGCACGTCACTCGACGGCTCGGGCGCCGATTCAGAAGCCGGCGGGAGATCTGGCGCCGGGGGTGGTGCCGGCGGCTGGGCTGGGGACGGGGGAACGCGGCTCATCGGTGGTGCAGTGCAGATTACGGGCCCTCAGGGCCAGCCGAGCTCAGAAGCCGAGCTCGTCGAGAGTCGCGATCGTCGGTACGTCGGCGGGCGCCGGCGCGCCCGCGCGGTCGAGCCACACGACGTCGATTCCGGCCGCCCGTGCTCCCTCCACGTCCTCATCGAGGCTGTCGCCCACGTGCAGTGCCTCAGAGGCGGTGCAGCCGGCGAGCGCAAGCGCATAATCGAAGATCGCCGCCTCGGGCTTGCTCGCCCCCGCGCCCGCCGAGGAGACGACCCGATCGATCGCCGGGGCGAGCCCGACCCGATCGAGCACCTCTGACAGCGATGCATCCCAGTTGCTGACGACGACCACCCGCCAGCCGCGCGATCGGGCGGCGCGCAGGGCGCGTGGCGCATCATCGAAGACCGAGAACTGCAGCGAGGCGAGCAACGCCGCGGTCAACGCGCCGCCATCGACTCCGCCCAAACTGGCGGGCAGCGCCGCGCCCAGCGCCTGCGCACAGCGCGCGTGCAGCTCCCGCACCGTGGCGACGTCGCGACCCTCGCTCATGTGGGCACGGTAGTAGGAGACCTCCTCGCGAATCGCCCGCTGGGCCTGCTCGAGCGTAACCTCGACGCCGAACCGGCGGGCCAGCTCGGCGCGCAGAAGAGGGGCCGGCGCGATCAGCGAGATCAGCGTTCCCATCGCGTCGATCAGCAGGCAACGCTTGTCGCGATCCGCCCAGCGCACATCGATCCCGAGCGGTTGCATCTGTGGTGCGATCTTCCCAGGCTGAAGGAGCCCGAACGGGCGGCCCGAAAGAGCCTGGCAGCTACACTCGCTCCACCGGTCCGGGGTCCGCACGCACGGCTTTAGACGCTAGCGACGCCCGGTTGCCACGCTGACTCAATGAGCAGACGCGAACGACAGCGACGCCGCCGGCGCAATCACGGATCCCCGCTCCTCCGAATATTCGGCCTGGGGATTGTGCTCGCGGTGTGCGCGCTCGCGGTCGGCGGCTTGGCAGTCGCGGGCTGGGTGGTCAACGTCGCGCATTCGGCGCCGAACCTGAAGTCGCTCAAGCCGCAGATCCCGGGGTCGCCGTCTGAGGTGTTCGCGGCCAACGGCGAGTCGCTCGGCTACATCTTCGCGCCGACGGTCCGCACCCCGGTCAAGTGGGCGCAGATCCCGCGCCGGCTCAAGCAGGCGACGATCGCGATCGAGGACCGCCGCTTCTACCAGCACGGAGCGCTCGACTACCAGGGGATCCTCCGAGCGGCGATCAAGGACGCCGTCAACGGCGGGGACGGCCTGCAGGGCGCGTCGACGTTGACCATGCAGCTCATCGACAACGTCTACCTGCCCCCACACCTGAGGGCCGACCATGATCTCAAGTACAAGATCATCCAGGCCAAGCTCGCCGAGCAGCTGGAGGGGATGCACACCAAGAACTGGATCCTCACCAACTACCTCAACGACGTCCCGTACGGAACCGTCGGCGGCCAGACCGCGTACGGCGTTGAGGCGGCCGCGCAGATGTTCTTCGACAAGCCGGTGTGGAAGCTGACGCTGGCGCAGTCGGCGCTGCTGGCCGGGCTGCCGCAGGCGCCGTCGGAATACAACCCGTTCATCGACAAGGGTGCCGCGCTGGACCGTCGCGCGGAGGTGCTGCAGGCGATGGTCGTGGCCGGGGACATCACCCAGGCGGAGGCCAACAAGGCCAACCGCGAGCCCTGCACCCGAAGGGCGACAACGCCTACTCGGTCCGCAGGGACCCGTACGTGTTCGACTTCATCGAGCAGCAGGTCGCCTCCGACCTGTGTCCGAAGACCCCCAACAACTGCGCGACGCTCAACAAGGGCGGGCTGAAGATCCACACGACGATCGATCTGCGCAAGCAGGCGATCGCCGAGCAGGCGATCGCCAGCAACTACAGCACGCGCGCCGAACAGGGGGGTCCGGGCGTCGCCGCCGCGGGTCTCGCGAGCGTCGACACCCAGAACGGGCACATCCTCGCGATCGCGACCTCTGGGAGCTACAACCAGACGAAATTCGATTACCCCACGCAGGCCCACCGGCAGCCGGGCTCGTCGTTCAAGGTGTTCGCCCTGATGACCCTGATCCACGACTACCACGGCGATCCGAACGACACCTTCTATGACTCGAAATTCCTCCCGGCCGGGTGGCTGTCAGCGGATCCGACCTGGTCGGTCCATACCGCCGAGGACACCTACCAGGGGGACATCAGCGTCACCAAGGCGACGATCCTGTCCGACAACACCGTGTTCGCGCAGCTCGCGGCGGACATCGGGTGGAGCAAGCTCGATGCGACGGCGCACGCGATGGGGATCACATCACCGCTCGACGGCAACCCCGCCGAGGTGATCGGCGGATTGCGGGTCGGCGTCACCCCGCTCGAGATGGCCGATGCGTACGCGACGATCGCCAACGGCGGCACCCACGTGCCGGCCACGATCATCGGCAAGGTCCAGTTCGCCGACGGGAGCACCCGCAACTTCGGCGATCCCCGGAGCGACCGCGTGTTCACCGATGGTGAGACGTATGCGGCGACCCAGGTGCTCAAGGGCGTGATCACGAGCGGCACCGGCACGGCCGCGAACTACGGCTGCCCGGCGGCCGGCAAGACCGGCACCGCCAACGACCTCGAGAACGCGTGGTTCGTCGGCTACACGCCCCGGATGTCGACCGCTGTCTGGGTCGGCTACCCGCAGGGCAACATCCCGATGTCAGACGGCTTCGGCGGTGCGCTCGCCGCGCCGATCTGGCACAACTACATGCAGGCCGCCAGCGGCAGCTACTGCGGCGAGTTCCCGACCCCGACCGATCCGTTCCAGGGGACCCCGTTCTTCGGCCACTTCTCGGTGACCGGCGGCTCGAACACGGTGACCCCCGGCGACTCAGGCGTCGTGACCGGCACCGGCGGGACGGCGGCGACCACCAACCCGACGTTGTTCGCCCAGCCGCCCCAAGGTGCGCCGGCGCCTCCGCCGACGGGGTCGGGCGGCGGCGGCGTATCGGTGGGCGGCACCACGCACTGAGCGCCGGCGCGGCGTCTTGGCGCCCGGTCACCGGGCATCGCATGACCAGACGCCCGGCTGCTGGTAGCTTTGTCAGCCGATTCGCGCGTCGATGCGCGGGCGCACACTAGGCTCAGAAGAGAGACATGCCCAAGGAAGAAAAGGTCGAGCTGGAAGGCGAGGTCGTCGAGGCGCTGCCGAACGCGATGTTCCGCGTCAAGCTCGACAACATGGATCGTGTCGTGCTCGGCCACGTCGCCGGCAAGATGCGCCGCTTCCGGATCCGGATCTTGCCCGGCGATCGCGTCAGGGTCGAGCTTTCGCCCTACGATCTCGACCGGGCGCGGATCGTCTACCGCCACCGCTGATCGCAGCGGCGCGATGCGCGAGCTCGAGCTGATCGAGTCTCTGCGACAGGCGCTGGCTCCGGGCGGCCCCCGCGTCGTGCGGTGGCTCGGGGACGATGCCGCCGTCGTCCGTGCACGCAGGTACGCGGTGACGTCGGTCGACACGATGGTCGACGGCGTCCACTTTCGCAGCTCGCAGCTGCGCCATGACCAGATCGGGCGGCGCGCGTGCGCCGCCGCCCTCTCGGATATCGCGGCGATGGCGGCCGATCCGGGCGAGGCGTTCCTGTCGCTCGGACTGCCGCCGGGAACCGAGCTGGACGACGCGCTGGCGCTCGCACGTGGCGCCTCCGAGCTGGCCGGCCGGTTCTCGGTGGTGATCGCGGGGGGCGACGTCACGACCGCCGGTGAGCTGACCGTGTCGGTCACGGTGACCGGCTGGACCGACGATCCCGGCCGCCTGGTCGGGCGCGACGGCGCGCGACCGGGCGATCTCGTGGCGGTCACCGGTGCGCTGGGCGGCGCCGGCGCCGGCC
This sequence comes from uncultured Solirubrobacterales bacterium, assembly GCA_963788005.1. GTDB lineage: Bacteria > Actinomycetota > Thermoleophilia > Solirubrobacterales > Solirubrobacteraceae > Palsa-465. The sequence continues at coordinate 335,785 of CAWBFH010000014.1, forward strand.
TGGCGCTGCTCGACGGGCGCGCGCGCCTCGACGGCTCGCCGGCCGAGGTCGAGCGCGGGCTGCTGTTGCGCTTCACCGATCCCGAGCCCCGCCTCGCTGACGGCGTGGCACTCAGCGAGCTCGGGGCGACCGCGATGATCGACATCTCCGACGGGATCGCGACCGATGCGCGTCACCTCGCCGACAGCAGCGGCGTCGAGATCGAGCTCGACCTGGCCCGGCTACCGCTGAGCCCGGGCGTCGCCGAGGTCGCGACGCAGCTGGGGCAGGCTCCGGCCGCATTTGCGGCCAGCGCCGGCGAGGACTACGAGCTCTGCGTGTGCCTGGCGCCGGCGGTCGGCGAGTGGCTCGAGCGCGAGCGTGACGACGCCCGCAACCCGCGGGTGACCGTGATCGGGCGGGTGCGCGAGGGCCCCGCGCGGCTCGTGCTGCCCGGCGTCAGCGACGCACTGACCGGCTACGAGCACTCGGCCTGATCCGCCGCGCGCCGGCGTGGCGGGCGAGCTACGAGCACTCGCCCTGGCCACGCTTGTCGTCGGTCGAGGTAGTCCTGTGGCCTGACAGGAGCCGTCGCACGATCGCATCGGCGACCGCCTGGCTGTCAACCCGATACTCGCCGAGACCGACCTGCTCTTGAATCTCGTTCAGTCGCATGTCGCGAAGTCCTTTTCGCATGTGCATCGGTTGCCCGATAAATCTCGATCTCTCTTTCGGCACTGTCTCCCTCGACCTCTACCCGGCCCAGTCAGAGTGGACGTTCGTACGCGTGCGGTCCGGTCATGATCATGCAGGACCGAGCGGCTCGACCGACTGCAGGCGGGCGAACACGATGATCCGCTGGGCGGCGCTGTAGAGCGGATTGCAGGCCGACAGGACGAGCCGGTCGTAGCCCACGTCGCGGGTCACCCAGAGCGCGGTTGGGGCGACGATCTTCTGATACTGGACCCGGTAGGTGAAGCGCCCGTACGGCATCGTGATCAAGATCCTGTCCCCGGCCACGAGCTCGTTGATCTGCTTGAACGGGGCTAGATACGTGGTCCGGTGCCCTGCCACCCCGACCGTCAGCCCCATCCCCGGCAGCGCCGTGGCGGGGTAGTGGCCGGGGCCCTTCTCGAGACTCTGCTCGTCGGTGCCCTCGACAATCGTGTAGCCGGCTCCGATCCTCGGCAGCTCGATCCGTCCGACGGCATCGCCGGTTCGCAGCTGCCGCTGCTCGCGGCGCGCCAGGTAGGCGATCCGCTCGCGCCGCGAGCGAAGACCCGCGAGCGCGTCGCGGTCGATCACCGACAGCGGGGCGGTCTGGTAGCTGAGGTAGCGCTTATTGACGTCGCTGCGGGCGACGAGGCCGATCGCGGCCGTGACCGGCTCCTGCCAGACCAGCGTCACGCCTGCATCGAGCAGCAACAGCAGGCCCGCCAGGATCAGCACCGACGAGAAGTCGATCACGAACCGACGCAGCCGTCGCCGTGGTCGCGTTCGCATCCCGGAGGTGGTCAGGACGCTGTAGGGCATCGCGTATGAGGCTCAGCGGCGGAGAGCCGATTTGGTGCCGCCGAGCGACCCGGGTCCCGCGTACGTGATCGGGCCCCTGACCGTCACCGGCATCTCCTCGGGGCGTGGTTGTCGCGCCAGCACGACGAGCACCCCGGCGCCCGCGAGCACGCAGCCGAGGAATATCGTCCAGGGGAGCACTGCGAACGGCGCGACCACGTGTCCGGCAATCAGCAGGGTGGCGGCCCACGCGGCGTCCACCGGCCCGTAACCGAGCGTGAACGCGTAATAGAGGGCAATGCCGGCCACCGGCAGCAGCCCCGTCAGCATCAGCACCGCCCGCGCCCCGAGCGGCACGCGGAGATCGCCGTTGAGCGCCAACAGCCACAGGTGCAGCGCCGGCACCAGCAGCGCGGCGGCGAACGGGTTTCGCAACCAGAGCACGACCGTCACCGCGCACATCACGAGCAGCACGGCGCAGGTCGCGCCGCCGACCGAGCTCTCGGGGTCCCGGAAGCGGCGCGAGCCCGCCGCGAAGCGCACCACGAGCGGACCGAGCGCGAGCGCGGCGACGAGCGCGATCGCCGCCGCGAGCAGCATCACGACCGTCCCGGAGCTGTGAATCGGCACCACGCCGGCCTCGACCGGCCCGGGCGGTGCGACTGCGAGCGTCCCGACCAGTCGCGCGCCGAGGATGACGAGGACCCCGAGCGCGAACGGAACAGCGGCCAGCAGCACGGCCAGGACCCAGCGCCAGACGCGATATCCACGGCGCAATGCGCGGGCGGTCGCGTCGATCGTCGTCAGCAGCACCGGGACCACCAGCGCGAGCACGAACACCGCGATCGCCCAGCCCGGGACGACCTTGTTGTCGAATAGGACATACGCCGAGGCCGCCGGAACGGTCGGCCCGCTGTTGAGCGCGGTCACGGCCGACAGCACGGCCTGACCGACCGAGGTGAGCTGGTTGATGCCCGAGATCGGCGCATCCGCTGCCGGGCCGCGCTCGCCCGAGAGCGAGAGCAGCACGGCCGGGACCCCGCGGGCGCCGAACGGTCCCTGCTCGGTCAGCGTGAGCGGGAAGGCGAGGTGCGCGAACTGGCCGAACAGGCTCGTCCCGCGCGACGCGATCCCGGCCTGCTGGTGCAGGGCGGCCGCGATCGTGTTGCGCAGCTGCGTGGGCGCGACCTGCTGTCCTTGAGACCAGGGCACGACCACCGGCTGGCGCAGGTGGGCGCTGGCCACGTCACCGAGCACGATCACGGCGTCGATCGGGCCGCCGAGCGTCTGCGCGAGCCGGATCGCGCCCGCCGTGCCCTGCGAGCCCGACGTCGAGGCGAGCACCACGGTCCGGTGAAGCGTTTCGCCCTCGAGGTCGCGGGCGAGCTCGATCAGGGTGGCCGTGCCGGACAGGCTCGCCGTCGACCGCGGGCCGCTCGCGTCACGGTGCGCGATCACCACGATGCTGCCGGTCTCCATCCCGGGCCGGTCGCCGACGACGTTCTCGAGCGTCCGCTCGCCGTTGGCGGTCCGGGCCCGGAAGGTGTCGGTGGTCGGGCCGAAGCCGTAGTTCTTGAGGTCGTGGAAGACCTCGTCGGCGACGTCATAATCGCCCGCCGTGCCTGGAGCGCGGTCCGGATATTGGTGAGACAGCCTGGTCATCGACCCGTACACGTTCTGCCCGTTGAAGGCGTCCGGGGCCAGCCTCGACGTCAGCGCGCTCTGCTGGTTGTCAAACGAGAACAGCAGCACGAGCGCGGCGAGGGCCACGAAGACCAGCCCGGCGCGGTAAATGCGCGGATCGAACATCGATCGACTTTATAGCGGCCCTTGGCGGCAGGGGCGACTACCCTCTGTGCAGGAGAAAGCCGTGACCGAGCGATCAGCGCGCATCCTGCTCGTTGACGATGAGCAGTCGATTCAGACGCTGCTCTCTTACCCGCTGCGCAAAGAGGGGTACGACGTCGTACAGGCCACCGACGGCCGCCAGGCGCTCGACAGATTCGACGAGCAGTCGTTCGACCTGGTCGTGCTCGACCTGATGCTGCCCCAGATCGACGGCCTCGAGGTGTGCCGCCGGCTGCGCAGCCAGAGCTCGGTCCCGATCATCATCCTGACGGCCAAGTCCGAGGAGATCGACAAGGTCGTCGGCCTCGAGCTCGGCGCCGACGACTACATCACCAAGCCGTTCTCCCTGCGCGAGTTCTCGAGCCGGATCAAGGCGGCGCTGCGGCGCGCCGAGATGGTGCGTCCGGTCGAGACCGCGCCCGACGAGGCGCCGCTCGAGATCCGGGAGCTGCGGGTCGATTTCCCCAAGCGCTCGGTGCGGGTACGGGGCGGCGAGGTGCAGCTCACATACGTCGAGTTCGAGATCCTGTCGGCGCTCGCGCGGGCGCCGGGCCGCGTGTTCACGCGCGACATGCTGCTGGCGCGAATCTGGGGCGACTCCGCGTATCGAGATCCGCGCACGATCGACGTCCACATCCGGCACCTGCGCGAGAAGGTCGAGCGCGATCCCAAGGAGCCCGAGTATCTGTTCACGGTTCGCGGCGTCGGCTACCGGTTCCGGGACACGGAGACCTAGCGGGCCGGCGCCGTGACACTCTCGCTGCGCAACCGGCTGGCGCTGGTCTTCTTCGGGATCACGCTGCTGGCGATCGCCGTCCTCTACCTGTACGTCGCGCCCGGGCTCCAGAGCCGGCTGCTCGACGACAAGCTCAGTCAGCTGTCACAGTCGGCGATGAGCCACTCGCAGCCGGTCAGCGACACGGTCGGCACCGCGTTCCCGGCTTCGTTCGTGCGCGCGGCCGTCCAGCGTGCGGCGCTGATGTCGGGCGATCGCGTGACGTTGCTCGCGGTCAACCGCGCCCAGGGGACGCTGCAGCTCTACACGCAGGCCGACTCGAGCAATCCGGCGACTACCGGCCGGCTGTCGTTCCCGGTCGCCTATCGGGCGATCGCGACCGGCAAGGTTCAGACGGGCACCGAGGACACGCCCTCGGGACTGGTGGCCGAGGCCGCCTATCCGGTCCACCTCCAGGCCCTCGTGACGGCCGTGATCGTGTACTCGGCCCAGGTGTCCGACATCGCCCGCAACGTCACCACCGTCAGGCACGAGATCCTGGTCGCAGGCGGGATCGCGCTGCTGCTGGCGCTGATCGCCGGCTACCTGGTCGCGCGGATGCTCGCGCAGCGCGTCAAGCGCCTCGAACTGGCGGCCAAACAGGTCGCGGCGGGGGACTTCGGTCACCCGATACCGGTCGACTCCAATGACGAGCTCGGTCAGCTGGCGATCGCCTTCAACGAGATGCAGCACCAGCTCGAACAGATGGATCTGGCGCGCAAGAAGTTCATCGCCACCGCCTCGCACGAGCTCCGGACGCCGGTCTTCTCGCTCGGCGGGTTCGTCGAGCTGCTCGAGGACGAGGATCTCGACCCCGAGACGCGCCGGCGCTTCCTCGAGCAGGTCCGTGACCAGGTCCAGCGGCTCGGCAAGCTGTCGGTCAACCTGCTCGATCTGTCCAAGCTCGAGGCCGGCTCGCTCGAGCTGCGACCGGAGGAGGTCGACCTCGGCGAGCTGACCCGCGAGGTGTCGGGGGAGTTCGAGCCGACGCTCGCTCAGCACGACTCGCGCCTCGAGCTCCGGCTGCCGACGCGGCGGGTCGCGGCGCAATGCGACCCCGTGCGCGTGGCGCAGATCATGCGGATCCTGATCGACAACGCGCTCATCCACACGCCGCCCGGGACGCAGATCGTGGTCACCGCGGCGCGCCAGAACGGCCACGTCCGGGTGGTCGTGCGCGACAACGGCGACGGGATCGACGGCCAGGTCCAGCAGCGGATCTTCGAGCCGTTCTACACCGCCGACGACGTCCAGGGCTCGGGGCTCGGGCTGGCGATCGCGAGTGAGCTCGCCGACCGGATGTCGGGCGCGCTGTCGGTGCGCTCGATCCCGGGCGTGACCGAGTTCACGCTCGAGATCCCGATCTCAGGCTGACGCGCGCAGGTCTCGGCGGCACGGCGCGCGCCCGTCTCTGCGGCATGCGATTTCACTTCGTCCACTGGTCGAGCAGTCGCAGCCACACCTCGCTCCGGGTGGGGAAGGGCGCGATCGCGTGGATCAGGCGCTCGAGCGGGACCTCGCCGACGACGGCGATCGTGGCCGCGTGCAGCAGCTCGGCGATCTGGGGGCCGGTGAACGTCGCCCCGAGGATCACGTCGCGTTCGGCGTCGATCACGAGGCGGCACTTCGACGGCGCGCCCTTGCCGACGAAGCTCGCGCCCGGGGTCGCGGCGGCGTCGGCATCGACGGCGCGGGCGGGCAACCCGGCGTCCAGCGCAGCGTCGAGCGTCAATCCGACGGCCGCGATCTGGGGATCGGTGAACACCACCCGAGGCGAGCGCGGGCCGTCCCACTCGGCGCGCAGGTCGCGATTGGAGATCGTCGCGACCGCAACGCGCGCCTGGTACTTGGCGGCGTGGGTGAGGAGCGCGCGGCCGTTGACGTCGCCGACGGCGTACAGCCAGTCATGGCCCGGCACGCGCATTCGGTCGTCGACGCGGATCGTCGTCCCGGGGGCCAGGTTCACCGTTTCGAGGCCGAGATCGCCGGTGTGGGGGCGCCGGCCGACGGCGACCAGCAGCTCGTCGCTCGTGACTTCGGTCTGATCGGCCAGCGTCAGGGTGAACGTGCCGTCCTGGTGCCGGCTGACGCCGGTCGCCTCGGCGCCGAGATGGAGCTCAACGCCCCGTTCGGTCAGTGCTGCGGCGAGGTGCTCGCCGGCAAACGGCTCCTCGTCGGCGAGCAGCCCGCCGCGCTGTTCGACGAGTATCACCTGCGAGCCGAGCGATGACCACGCCTGCGCGAGCTCGCAGCCGACCACTCCGCCGCCGAGGATCGTGAGGCGCCGCGGGACGTGCTTGGCGAGTGTGCCGGCGCGATTCGTCCACGGCTCGATTTCTCGAAGGCCCGGGATCGGCGGGATCGCGGCACCACTGCCGACCGCGAGCACGACCGCGCGGCGCGCCTCCAAGAGCTCGTCGCCGACACGGACCCGGCGCTCGCCGTCGAGCCGCGCGCGGCCTCTGATAAGAGCGATCCCGCGGTCCTGCACCCACGGGAGCTTGGACGTGTCGTCGAGATCGTGGACGACCTCGTCGCGTCGCTCGAGGACCACCTGCGGGTCGAGCTTGCCGGTCACCGCCTCCCGTGCGCCGGGCACGCGCTGGACCTCCGCGAGCAGTTCGCCGGGTCGCAGCAGCGCCTTTGACGGCATGCACGCGTAAAACGCACATTCACCGCCGACGAGCTCGCGTTCGATCAGCGCCACCTCGAGACCCTCGACGGCCAGCCCCGCGGCCGCCGCCTCTCCGGCCGGCCCAGCGCCGATCACGATCGCGTCGAAGCCGCCCGCCACGTCTTAGGTCGGACTCCTCATCGGCCGCCAACCGTAATCGACGGCGTCCGCGAGATCAGCTCACTTCGCGCAGCCGGCCGGTGTCGCACTCGTAGACGAAACCACGCACGGAGTCCTTCTTCGGGATGAAGGGCGACGCCTTGATCCGAGCGATCGACTGCCGCACGTCCTGATCGAGATCGCTGAACGCCTCGGCGGCCCACCCCGGCTTGATACCCGTGTCACTCTCGATCGACGCCTTGAAGTCGTCATCGGTGAAGGTGAGCATTCCGCAGTCGGTGTGATGGATGAGAATGATCTCCTCGGTCGCCAGCAGCCGCTGCGAGATCGCCAGGGAGCGGATCTCGTCATCGGTGACGACGCCGCCGGCGTTGCGGATCACATGCGCATCGCCCTCCGTGAGCCCGAGCATGCCGTAGATGTTCAGGCGCGCGTCCATGCAGGCGACGACGGCGACTCGCTTGGCGGGCGGGGCCAGCGGCGCTGCACAATCGAATTCGGCGACGTAGCGCTCGTTGTTGGCGAGGAGTTCGTCGGTCTGGCTCACTGGGGCTCCTTGGGGAGGGTGCAGGGAGTGCGGAGGGCGCCAAAACTATATATACCTGATCGCCTTTGCTGAGTTTTTGCGATGGCGTTCGCCGGCCGGGGCGGCTGCAGGGACTCCGGGGCGCAGCGGACGGTTACGCCGCTGTGCGGGCCGTTATCTTCTCGGGCGATCCGCGTAATGCTGCAACCCGTATCCGTAGCCCAGAAGCACCTCGCCGACTACGCGAGCATCGTCGGCCGCCCGCTCGTGGACGAGATTCGCGAGCGCCTCAGCCGCCTGCGGGGCCGGCGCATCCTGCACGTGTCCGCGACGGCCTTCGGCGGCGGCGTCTCGGAGATCCTCTACACGCTCGTGCCGCTGATGATCGACGTCGGCCTCGAGTGCGAGTGGCAGGTGATCTACGGCCGCGAGGAGTTCTTCAACGCGACCAAGTTGATGCACAACGCGCTCCAGGGCGCTCCGCAGGCCCTGAGCGACGAGGGTTGGGACACGTGGCTGCACTACAACCGGATCAACGCCGAGCAGCTGAGCGGCGACTGGGACGTCTGCATCATCCATGACCCGCAGCCGGCGGCGATCCCGTCGCTCGTCGGCGATCGGGCACGGCACTGGGTGTGGCGCTGCCACATCGACCTCTCGACCCCCAACCGGGACACGCTCGATCGCCTGGTCCCGTATCTGGATCCCTACGAGGCGGGCGTCTTTCACATGCCCGAGTACGTCCCCGCCCGTGTCGACGGTCGGGCTCACATCGTGCCGCCGGCGATCGATCCGCTGGCGCCGAAGAACATGGCCTTCTCGCCGGAGGACGCCGTCTACATCTGCCAGCAGTTCGGAATCGACGTCGATCGGCCACTGCTGTGCCAGGTGTCGCGCTTCGATCCGTGGAAGGACCCGCTCGGCGTGATCGACGCCTACCGGCTGGTCAAAGAGCAGCTCCCCGACGTGCAACTGGCGCTGGTCGGCTCGATGGCGACCGATGATCCCGAAGGGTGGGACTACTTCAATGCCACCGTCGCACATGCCGACGGCGATCCCGATATTCATATCCTCAACAATCTCAACAACGTGGGCGCGATCGAGGTGAACGCATTTCAGTCACACTGCGATGTCGTGATCCAGAAATCCACCCGCGAGGGATTCGGTTTGACCGTGACAGAGGCGATCTGGAAGGCAAGGCCATTCGTGGGCGGAGCGGTAGGAGGGATCCCGCTGCAGGTCTCCGACGGCGAGACCGGCTTTCTCGTCTCAACCGTGGAGCAGTGCGCCGCAACGCTCGCTCGAGATCCTCACCGACCCGAGGCTGGGCAAACGACTCGGCATCGCGGGAAAAGAGAGCGTGCGCAGGCGCTTCTTGACACCGAGACTCCTGCGCGACTGGCTCGAGTTGTTCGAGTCGCTCGAGGCATAGGACCAAATGTCCACTGACACGCCCCTCGTGCTGGTCTCCAACCGAGGGCCGGTCACCTTCCAGCCGGGCGGCGAGATCAAGCGCGGGACCGGCGGGCTCGTCACGGCGCTGATCGGGCTGGCCTCATACCGGCCCGTGACCTGGGTCGCGTCGGCGATGACCGCCGAGGACGTGGCGGCGGCCGAGCGCCATGACGGCCGGCCGTTCCCGGTCAAGACCGCCGACGGCAACGAGTACCGGGTGAAGCTGGTCGCCTCCGACGCCCACGCCTACGACGGCTTCTACAACATCATCGCCAACCCGATGCTGTGGTTCATCCAGCACTACCTGTGGGACCTCTCAAACGCGCCTGACATTCGCCGCAACGAGACCGAGGCGTTCGAGTTCGGCTACAACGTCGTCAACGAGGACCTGGCACGCGCGGTGCTCGAGGAGGTCGAGGACGTCGAGGAGCCGGTGGTGATGGTGCACGACTACCACCTGTACACGCTCCCCGGCCTGATCCGCAGCCAGCGCCCCGACGCGTTCCTGCACCACTTCGTCCACATTCCGTGGAGTCAGCCGGACTCGTGGCGGGTGCTTCCCACGGTGATCCGCAACGAGATCTACGAAGGCATCCTCTGCAACGACATCATCGGCTTTCACACCCGCTCCTACCGCCACAACTTCCTGCAGTGCTGCGAGGACCTGACCGACTGCGATGTCGACTTCAAGTCCGGGATCGTGCGCGTCGGTGATCGCGAGGTGTGGGTCCGGGCGTACCCGCTGCCGATCGATTCGCAGGCGATCCAGGCCGTCGCAGCGCGCCCCCGCGTACGCGAGTTCGAGGGCGAGCTGCTGCGACGGCGCCGCGATCACCTGATCCTGCGCGTCGACCGCGCCGACCTGTCAAAGAACGTTTTGCGCGGCTTCAGCGCCTTTGACGTGTTCCTCGAGCAGCACCCCGAGTTCCGCGAAAAGGTCACGTTCATCGCGCAGCTGATGCCGTCGCGAACCGACGTGCCCGAGTACGCCGAGTACCTGGAGCGGATCGAGGCGGTGGTCGCGGTCGTCAATCACCGCCACGGCTCGCCGGACTGGATGCCGATCCAGCTCAAGCTCCGCGACGACCTCGAGGAGGCGGTGGCCGCCTACAAGCACTACGACGTGCTGATGGTCAACGCCATGTTCGACGGCATGAACCTGGTCGCCAAGGAGGGGCCGATGGTCAACGAGCGCGCGGGCGTGTCCGTGCTCTCTGAGAACACGGGCGCCCACGAGGAGCTGGGCGAATTCGCGCTGTCGGTCAACCCGTTCGACATCCAGGCGCTCGCGGACTCGCTCCATGCGGCGCTGACGATGCCGATTCGTGAGCGGCGGCGGCGCCTCGAGGGGCTGAAGTCGATCGTGACGGCGCGCGATCCGGGGGACTGGGTCGACGATCAGCTGGCCGATATCCGGGCCAAGGAGCGGGGCTAGTTCGCGCTCGGGGCCCCCGTGCGATTTGTGGAAAATCGCGCTTGGACTCACGGAGTTTCCACGTTTGTCGCGCTCAGGCCGCGTTTTGTGGAAGATCGGAGACGCGCGCGGCAATTTTCCACGTTTTGCGGGCTGCTCGGGCCGTCTTTTAGTTGAGCGTCTTGCGCTCGTTGAGCAGGACGATGTAGTTCGCGATCCGCTCGTCCCGCTTGGCGGGCGTGCGGACGTTGTGCAGCCGGTACAGGAACGCATAGCGCCGGGTTCCGGTGAGAGTGGCGAAGAACTCGCGCGCGACCGGGTTGCGGTCGAGCGCGCGCTGGAAGTCATCGGGGATCGTCGCCCGGCTCTGGGGCTCGTAGGCCGCATCCCAGCGGCCGTCGGCCTGCGCCGCGTTGACCTGGGCGAGCCCCGCCTCGCGCATCCTGCCCTGCTCGATCAGGCCGGTCGCCTTGGCGCGATTGACCTGTGACCACTTGCTCCGGGGGCCCCGCGGCGTGAAGCGCTGGAGGTAGAACGCGTCGTCGTGGGATCTGCGGCGGGCGTCGATCCACCCATGACAGATGGCGGCGTCCAGCAGCTCCTGATAGGGGACGGTCGGCCTCCCGGATCCCTTCTTGGCGAGCTTCAGCCAGACGCCGGTCGCGTCGGCGTGGTGGCGCTCGAGCCAGCGCTCCCAGTCAGACAGCGTCTCGCAGTCGATCGTCGCCTCGTCTGCGCCGGTGGGCTGGGCACGCTTGCCGGTACTGGGCTTGGCGTTGCCTGAGCCCGGGGCCCCGTCACCCCTGGCGCCACCGGGCCTGACTTCCCGTCGAGAGGGCATGACGTCATGTTTGCACCCGCTATAGTCGGCCGCCGCCCCACCCGGGGCAGAACGTCATGGCTGCCGAAACTCCCCTCTACGACCTGATTACCGTCGTCTCGACGACCGTCGAGGATGAGCGCCGCGCGAAGATCCTGAGCGACGTCGAGGCCCAGATCACGTCCTCGGGCGGGGTCATCGAGCGCAATGACGACTGGCACACTCGGGCCCTCGCCTACGAGATCCGCCACCAGCGCGAGGGCGAGTATCACCTGATCCAGTTCAAGGGCTCGCCGACCCTGATCGACGCGATCTCGCACAACCTGCGGATCGACGACGCCGTGCTGCGGTTCCGGATCATCAAGGTCCTGCCGGGCACACCCCCGCCGCCCGAGACCGCCCCGCCCGTCGCGGTCGCAGCGCCGGTACCGGTCGAGTCCTAGAGCGCCCCGCGGCCGTTTGCAACGGGATTGCGACGTGGAGCGTCCGCGTGTCACAGCAGTGCAACGTTTCCGCCCATTTTCCGTGGACGATCCGGGTAGCCGTCTGGCCTCGCCATAGACTCGGGAACGAGCTTTCAAACGTCTCTGGAAAGGAGCCTCGAGCAATGGCAGGCACCAACATCAACCGCGTGATCATCACCGGGAACTTGACCAAGGATCCGGAGCTCAGCTCGATCCCGTCCACCGGCACATCGGTCTGCTCGCTGCGGATCGCATGCAACAGCCGGCGCCGCAACACCGACACCAACTCGTGGGAGGACCAGCCCAACTACTTCGACGTCACGGTCTGGGGCGCGCAGGGCGAGAACTGCGCCAAGTATCTGAGCAAGGGACGGCCGGTCGCGATCGACGGACGGCTGCGCTGGCGCGAATGGACCAGCCCGGAGGGGCAGAAGCGCCAAGCGGTCGATATCATCGCTGAATCCGTGCAGTTCCTCGGCGGGCGTGATGACGCTGGCAACGGGAACGGGTTCTCGAGCAGCGTCCGCGCGACAGAGAGCGACGTCCCGATTGACACCGGCGATTTCGAGCGCACGCCGGTGAGTGCGGGAGCCGACGAAGACATTCCGTTCTAAGGCGAGAACCCGCGCACTACGCAAGCGACACGCTAGGCTGAATCGAAGTGGCAAAGCAACGCAGACGACCGGTACGCCGGCGCGATCGGAAGGGCGGGACGACTTCGACCCGTCGTAAGTCGTGCCCGTACTGCCGCGACAAGATCGAACAGGTGGACTACAAGGACGTCTCGATGCTGCGTCGGTTCATATCCGACCGCGGCAAGATCCGTTCTCGTCGGATCACCGGCGCCTGCCGGCGCCATCAGAGTCAGGTCGCGCGCGCCGTCAAGCGGGCACGTGAGCTCGCGCTGCTGCCGTACGTCGCTGAAGGCAGCGACCACCGGGGCGGGCGGGGTGACCGTGACCGTGACCGGGACCGCGATCGCGACCGCTGAGTAGAGGACCGGTTCGGGCATGCCTCAGGCGATCCTGCTTGCAGACGTCGAGTCGCTCGGCGAGACGGGTGCGGTCGTCGACGTAGCGGCGGGCTACCTGCGCAACTACCTGGTACCGCGCAAGCTCGCCGAACCGGCCACGACCTCCTCGATCAAGCTCGCGCAGAAGCGCCGCGAGGATGCCGAGCGGGCCGAGCGCGAGGCCGAGGAGCGCCAGCGCGAGAGCGCCGCGGTCCTCGGACGGACGGTGCTCACGATTCCGCAGCAGGCGGGCGACGATGGGCGACTGTTCGGCTCGGTGACGACGCAGGACATCGCCGACGCGATCCGCGACGCTCGCGGGATCCGGGTGGACCGGCGCAAGATCCACCTCGAGGAGCCGATCCGTAACGTCGGTACGTACATGGTCGTAGTCGAGGTCACAGATGATGTGACGGCGACGATCAAGACCATGGTCGTTGCTGCTTCTTAGGTTTTAGCGGTCTGGCCGGGCGACATCTGCGGGTCCCGCGCAGGGAATGCGTCTGGGGCGCGATGCGTAGTGCCGGGCGCCGGCGATGCGACCTGCGCGGGACCGCAGCGTCGCCCGCCCTCCCTTGACGAGACGCCCATGGCCTCGCGCGCGCCTGGTTGAGCGCAAGAGCCCGCGACGTCTGGAGAGGGCCACCGCCCGTGGGATGTAGAGGGGAGCGTCCTTGGCTGCGGTTTCGGGCTCCGGCGCAACCCACGAGGGTGGTAGTTGCTGGTGGGGCGAGGCATCGCCCTCGGCACGGTCGCGTCGTCTGCGCCCCGAGAAACGCGTCGGAGCCACTAATGAGCATTCCCGTGCCGAGGGTGATCGCCTTGTCCGCATCAGCGCACCCAACCACCTGAGACACAAACCCTTCGCAGAGTGCGGAAACAACTCCGTCACACCCGCCGCCCGCAAACCTAGACTCGCTGAACCCCGATGAGCACCGTTCCGAACATCGCCGTCCCACCTCACAACCTCGAGGCGGAGAAGTCTGTCCTCGGGGCGGTGCTGCTCGACGAGCGCCATCTGCACGCGCTGCTCGTCGAGGAGCAGTTGCGGCCTCAGCACTTCTACCGGGAGCAGTACGGGGCCGTGTTCGCGGCGATGCTGACGCTGTACGAGTCAGACCGCAAGATCGACCACCTGACGGTCGCCGAGACGCTGCAAGCAGAACGGCAAGCTCGACGAGGTGGGCGGCGCGGAGACGATCGACGAGCTCGCCGGGTGGGTGCCGGCAGCCGGCCACGCGCGGGAGTACGGACGCATCGTCCGCGACAACGCGCAGATGCGGGCGCTGCTGACGACCTCGTACGAGATCCAGGCGAGCGTCCTGACCCGCGAGGCGCCCGCGCGCGACCTGGTCGAGCGGGCCGAGCGCTCCGTGCTCGAGGTCGCCCATGACGACCGCCAGAAGAAGATCCGCTCGATCGGGGACATCCTCGACGAGGAGACCGACAAGCTCCATCGCCTGTCGGTCGCCAAGACGCCGCTGACCGGCGTCCCGTCGGGCTTCAGGGACCTCGATGAGAAGACGGGCGGCTTTCAGCCGGGCAACCTGATCGTGATCGCCGCCCGGCCGTCGATGGGCAAGTCGGCGCTGGTGGCAAACATCGCCGAGAACGCCGTGCTCGAAGACCATGCGGTCGCCCTGTTCTCGCTCGAGATGTCCGAGTCCGAGCTCGCGCAGCGGTTCGTCGCCTCCCAGGCCCGGATCAAGGGCGAGGACCTGCGCCGCGGCAAGGTGCCCGAGCAGCAGTGGCCCAAGATCCTCGAGGCCTGCCAGCGGCTCTCCCAGGCGCCGCTGTACGTCGATGACTCCAGCGACACCGGAGTGCTCGAGGTCCGCGCCAAGGCCCGCCGGCTCCACGGCCGGATCGACGGCGGGCTCGGCCTGATCATCATCGACTACCTGCAGCTGATGCGCCACGAGGGGCGGGTCGAGAGTCGCGTCGAGCAGGTCGGCCAGATCAGCCGCGGCCTCAAGGGGCTCGCCCGCGAGCTGAACGTCGCGGTGATCGCGCTCTCCCAGCTCAGCCGAGCCGTCGAGCAGCGCGGGGGCGAGAAGAAGCCGATCCTGTCCGACCTACGAGAATCCGGGCCAAATCGAGCAGGACTCCGACCTGGTGATGTTCATCTACCGCGAGGAGTACTACGAGAAGGACTCCGAGCGCCCCGGCGAGGCCGACATCATCATCGCCAAGCACCGCAACGGGCCGATCGGGGACGTCGTGCTGACGTTCCAGAAGGAGTACCCGAAGTTCATGAACTACGCCGGGGATCGGTTCGCGGCGTGAGCGATTGCCCGTTTGAGCTGTGCGACGGGACCGGCTTCCTCTTCGACGAGGCGTCCAACACCGCGTACGACTGCCGCTGCCGGCCGCAACGGGTGGCGCGCGCGAAGGCGCGGAGTCTGTCGGCGGTGATCCCGCGGCGCTACCGCGACGTATCGTTCGAGCGGCCGCCGGTCAGCGAGATCGACCCCGCGATCGTCGCGGCGACGCGCCGTTATGCGGCCACGATCGAGGATCAGCTCGAAGGCGGCCGCGGGCTGTGGTTCATGGGACCGCCCGGCACGGGCAAGACGACGCTCGCGATGCTCGTCTCGCAAGCGGCCCTGAAGGCCGGCCGGTCGGTCGCGATCTACTCGCTGCCACGACTGCTGAACGAGATCCGTGACACGCACCGCGCGGAGCGCTCACACGTCGACCTGCTCGATCGGCTGACCGAGGTCGACCTGCTGCACATCGACGATGTCGGCGCGGAGCGGACGACCGACTGGGTGCTCGAGGAGCTGTACTCGATCGTCAACGGCCGCTACCAGGATGAGCGGTCGATCGTGATCACGACCAACATCCTCGACCGGGCGGCGCTATGCGAGCAGATCACGGCCCGGACGGTCTCGCGGCTGACCGAGATGTGCGACGAGCTGCCGCTGCTCGGTCACGACCACCGGATGGACCTCAAGACGGCCTGACGCTGACGAATCGTCTCGGCCTCAAGACGACCTGACCCCGTCGGCGGCGCCATCGGAGGCCAGCAGACCCGACGCCGTCAGCCAGCCACGCAGCTGCGCCCCCGAGCCGAAGTGGACCGTCTGCATACCGAGCCTGCGGGCCGCCTCGAGGTTGGGGAGTGAGTCATCGATCATCACGGTCCGCTCGGCGCCCAGCCCGAAGCGCGCCAACAGGCGGCGGAAGATCTCCGGATCGGGCTTGGCGATGCGCTCGTGGGCGGACACGACCGTGCCGTCAAACCAGCCGAAGAACTCGTATCTGTCACGGCGCAGCGGGTATGTCTCGGCCTCCATATTGGTCAGCGCGTAGCAGCGGACGCCCGCGCGCTTGAGCGCCGCGAGCAGCCGCACGACCTCCGCGAACTCGCCGCCGATCATCTCCTCGCTACGGGCCCCCCAAGCCGCGATCAGCTCGGCGTGCTCCGGATGCGCGGCCGCGAGCTCGGCCGATGAGCGGCTGAACGGGACGCCGCGGTCATGGGCCGAATGCCACTCCATCGTGCACACCTCGGCCAGAAAACGGTCCATCTCGGTCTCGTCGTCAAACAGCTTGCGATACAGATAGCGGGGGTTCCAGTCCAACAGCACGCCGCCGATGTCGAACACGACGGCATCGACTGATCCAGGGCGCGGAGGCGAGTCGATCGAGGTCATCCGGGTGATCGTCGCATGCCGGCCCCTGGGGGCAACGCGCGGGCACGAGCCCGGCGCCCCCGACGGCCGACGTACACTCAAAGCGCAATGCCAGGAATCGTGGTTGTCGGCGCCCAGTGGGGCGACGAGGGAAAAGGCAAGGTCACCGACATGCTCGCCGAGCGTGCCGATGCCGTCGTGCGCTTTCAGGGCGGCAACAACGCGGGCCACACGATCGTCCGTAACGGGGAGACCTGGAAGCTGCACCTGATGCCGTCGGGGATTCTGCACCCCGGCAAGCTGTGCGTGATCGGCAACGGCGTCGTGATCGACCCCAAGGTCCTGACCGACGAACTCGACGAGCTGCGGCGCCGCCGGATCGACATCGGGGCGCTGCGGATCTCGGCCAACGCCCACCTGATCATGCCCTATCACCTGATGCTCGACGACGCCGGCGAGGCGAAGCTCGGCAAGCTCGAGATCGGGACCACGCGGCGGGGAATCGGTCCGTGCTACGCCGACAAGGCGGCACGGCTCGGGATCCGGGTGCAGGACCTGCTCGACGAGAAGATCCTCAAGAAGAAGATCCTCGCCGCGCTCGAGCCCAAACGCCTGTCGCTACGGCCGTACGCGAAGGACGCCAGGCTCGACCTGCAGTCGATGACCGACGAGTACCTGACCTATGGCCACGTGCTCGAGCCCTACATCGCCGACACGTCGCGGCTGGTGCTCGAGTGTCTGGACTCAAATCAGACGGTCGTGTTCGAGGGCGCTCAGGGAGCCCTGCTCGACATCGACCACGGGACGTATCCCTTCGTGACCTCCTCGAACCCGGTCGCCGGAGCGGCGTGCGTCGGCGCCGGCGTCGGCCCGAAGGACATCGACGAGGTCTGGGGCGTTGCCAAGGCTTACGCGACCCGCGTCGGCGCAGGCCCATTTCCGACCGAGCTCGACGGCTCGCTGGCCGACGAGATACGCGAGCGCGGTGGCGAGTACGGAACCACGACGGGCCGTTCGCGGCGGGTCGGATGGCTCGACCTGGTCGCGCTGCGCTACGCCGCACGTCTGAACTCGCTGACGGCGCTCGCGATCACGAAGCTCGACGTGATGGCGGGGTTTGACCCGATCCGCATCTGCACGCGCTACCGCGGACCCGAGGGCGCCGAGTTCGATTACTTCCCCTACCACCAGACGGTCCTGCACCATGCGGCCGGAGAGTACGTCGAGCTGCCCGGGTTCACCGAGGACCTGAGCGAGTGCACGACCGAGTCCGAGCTGCCCGCCGCGGCACGCGACTATCTGCGCTTCGTGTCCGAGTTCGTCGGCGTCCCGATCGTGCTGGTCGGCGTCGGCCCGGGGCGCGAGCAGGTGGTCTGGACCGACGACGCCGATGCGACCTCGGTCATCCGCGACGGGGCCGCGGTCGCGACCGAGTCCTAGTGCCCACGAGACACTAGAAGTAGCGCTCGATCAGATCCTCGTCGGCCACGCGGCGGACGACGCGCGCCGGCACGCCCATGACGACCTCCCGCGCGCCGACGTCGCGCGTGACGACCGCGCCGGCCGCGACGAACGCCTCCTCGCCGATCTCCACGCCCGGCGTCAGGACAACGCCGCCGCCGACCCGGCACGCCCGCCGCAGCGTCACGCCCGCCAGCGGTGCGCGGGGCGCGTGGCGCCCCATCGAGTTGTCGTTGGTCATCGT
Organism: uncultured Solirubrobacterales bacterium; assembly: GCA_963788005.1. Classification (GTDB taxonomy): domain Bacteria; phylum Actinomycetota; class Thermoleophilia; order Solirubrobacterales; family Solirubrobacteraceae; genus Palsa-465. The sequence goes on from CAWBFH010000014.1 coordinate 353,727, forward strand.
CACTCCCGGCCCCAGGAAGACTCCGTCCTCGACGATCGACCCGCCGGTCACGTAAACCAGCGTCTGGATCAGTACGCCGTCTCCGATCAGCACGTCGTTATCGACCGTCGATCCTCGTCCCACGACCGACCGGACGCCGATCACCGCGCGCTCGCGGATTTGGGTCTGGTCGCCGAGGATCGCCCCGGCACCGACGGTCGTCGCGGCGTACACGACCGCGTTGGCGCACACGGTGACCTCGTCGGCGAGTTCGAGCGGCTGGTCGGTGGAGCCCGCGGCGCTCGAGCGCTCGCGCAGACGCGGCCGCTTACCGAGCACCACCCCGTCCTCGATCAGGCAGCGCTCGCCGATCTGGGTGCCGGCATGGATCACAGCGCCGGCACCGATGCTCGACCCCGAGCCTACGAACACGCCGCCGTAGATCACCGCGCCGGGGGCCACCTCGACGTCCTCGGCCATGACGGCTCCCGGGAAGACGTGGGCACCGGCGTGGCGCGACCGATCAAGTGCCACTGACCTCGATCCCCGGCCGCGAACGCCTCAACGAACGATCGAGCGCCTCGAGCACGCGGACGACGCGCAGCCCGCTGGCGCCGTCGGAGCGCGGCTGGGTGCCGTTGACCACCGACTGGACGAAGTGCTCGCACTCGATCCGCAACGGCTCCCGGTTGTCGATCCTGGGCGAGAAGATGTCCCCGCTGCGCGTTATGTACTCGCCGTACCCGCGTGCGTCCTGGTCGAAGCCCTTGTCGTAGATGGTCACCTTGCGCTCGAGCTCCATGTCATCGAAGGTCGCCATGCGACGCGACCCGACGACCGTGAAGCGGCGTTCCTTGTGCGGGTCAAGCCAGGACAGATGGAGATGCGCGGTCAGCCCCGATGGGAATCGCATGAAGCAGAAGACGACGTCCTCAACGCCGCTGCGCACGTACGACTCGCCGTGGGCGGCGACCTCGATCGGCTCCTCGTCAGCCAGATACAGCACCACCGACACGTCGTGGGCGCCGAGGCTCCAGAGCGCATTCTCGTCCGCGCGCAGCTTGCCGAGGTTGAGCCGGTTGCCGTAGATGTAGAAGATCTGCTCGCCGAGCTCGCCGGAATCGGCCAGCTCCTTGAGCTTGGCCACGCCTGGGTGGTACTCGAGCAGATGACCGACCATCAGCACGCGGTCGGCCCTCTGCGCGGCGGCGACCGCCACCTCGGCATCGGCGACCGACTGCGCCAGCGGCTTCTCGACGAAGCAGTGCTTGCCCGCCTCGAGCACGGCCGTCGCCAATTCCGCGTGGGTCGGGACGGGCGTCGCGAGCGCAACGGCGTCGAGCTCAGGGTCCGCGAGCAGCTCGCCCAGATCGGCCGTCACGCGCACACCGGGGAACATTGCCGCGATCCGTGCTCGCGTGGCCTCGGCCTCGTCACAGCAGTACGCGAGCTCGCATCCGTCGATCGCAGCGAAGTTGCGCGCCAGGTTCGGGCCCCAGTAGCCGAGCCCCGCGACGCCGACACGGAGCGGGCGGCTCATTCGGTGATCGCGGGTGACGCGGGCCTCATGGCGACAGCAGTGTAAGGGCCGCCACGACGCGTTCCCCGGCGTGTCCGTCGCCATAGAGCTGGGGGTGGGTCGGCGGCGGCGCGCGATCGAGTGCCGCCACCGCAGCCTCGCGGTCAAGATCGACCAGCACGTTCCAGCCCTGTTCGAACCGTTTCGGTCCATTCGGTGCTGGGCCGCATCGTGATGCACGGCACCTCGGCCAGGTAGGCCTCCTTCTGAAGGCCTCCGGAATCCGTGAGCACGGCGCCGGCGTTGCATAACAGCGCCATCAGCTCGAAATAGCCAAGCGGCTCGGTCACCGTGACCCCCGAGGCACGGCGCAGCGCGTCGAGCATTCCCGCCGCGCGTAGCCGTGCCTCGGTGCGCGGATGGAGCGCCAGGAGCACCTGGAGCGGGATCGCGCCCAGGAGCGACACGAGCCGCTTCAGCCTGACGGGATCGTCGACGTTGCCCGCGCGGTGCGCCGTGGCCAGCACGTACTGGCCGGGCGTCAGTCCGTGCGCCGTGACCAGATCGGTCCGCCCACGGGCGCGGGCTTGAGCCTCGATCGCGATATCCACCATCACGTCGCCGACCATCTCGGTCAGCCCCGAGACGCCCTCGCGGCGCAGGTTGGACATCGCGACGTCGCTCGAACACAGCAGCAGGGCGCTGGCATGATCGACCAGGACCCGGTTGAGCTCCTCGGGCATCGAACGGTCAAACGAGCGCATTCCGGCCTCGACGTGCGCCACCGGGATCCTCGCCTGTGCCGCCGCCAGGGCCCCGGCCAGCGTCGAGTTGGTGTCACCGTAGACGAGCACGAGATCGGGCGCCGCGCCTTCCAGAACCGGCTCGAGCGCGGTCAGCATCCGCGCCGTCTGCGAGGTGCTCGAGCCGAGCGCGACGCCGAGCTGTTCGTCGGGCGCGGGCAGGCCGAGCTCTGCGAAGAAGATCGCCGACAGGCGGTCGTCGAAGTGCTGCCCGGTGTGGACGAGCAACTCCTCGTGGACGGCGCGCAGCCGCGGTGAGACGGCCGCCGCCTTGATGAACTGCGGGCGGTTACCGATTACGGTGAGGACCTTCACCCGTCGAGCTCTGAGCGGATCCGCTCGCTGACCGCGGCGGCGGTGCGCGCGGTGACCGCTCCGGGGCCGTCGAAGGCGCGGTCATCGACCGCGACGACGGGCTCCACCTCGCGTGTCGTCGAGGCGATGAACACCTCCGCGGCATCGAGCAGCTGCTCCAGCTCGCAGACCCGCTCCTGTGCGCCGGCGACGTCGATCACCACGGCCCGGGTGATCGAGGCGAGGATGTGCTCGTCGAGCGGGGGCGTGTAAATCCGGCCCTCCTGCACCCAGAAGACCGAGCTCGTCGGTGCCTCCAGCACACGCCCGTGCGGGGTGACCAGCAAGGCATCGTCGTAGCCCTGCTCACGGGCGAGGCGACCGGCGAGCATGTTCCCCGCGTAGGAGAGTGACTTGACCCCGTCCAGCACGCGTGTCGGCGAGTAGGTGACGGTCTTCAGCCGCAGCCGCTCGGCTGACGCCGGCAGCGGCTCGGTCAACAGCAGGCGCCTGCCGCCGCGAGTGAGCACGATCCGCAGCAGATCGTGATCGGGTCCGGGCCCGGCGTGCGCGATCAGCCGGTGGCCGTCGGCGCGGACGGCCTCGACATCGATCTCGAGCCGCAGGTTGTCCGCCGACCGCTGTAGGCGAGCCAGATGCCGTTCGAACGCGAACGGCCGCCCGTCGTAGAGACGCACGACCTCGAACACGCCGTCGCCACGGATCAAGCCCTCGTCGGTAGCGGGGATCATCGCCTCCGCCAGGGGCATGATTTCGCCATCCAGCGAAGCCAGCGAGTTGACGCCCTGGGCGCTCACGGCGCCGAGACTACTTCGCCGACCCGCGTCCAGACGTCCGCGAGACGGATGATCGTCGCCGCGGCGGATGCCATGTCGTTGACCGATGCCCACTCGCGCACCGAGTGGTACTCGTGTCCGCCCGTGAACAGATTCGGGGTGGGAAGCCCCATCTCGCTCAGGCGCGAGCCGTCGGTGCCGCCCCGGATCGGGTTGCGCACCGGCTCGATGCCCTCGGCCCGGATCGCCTGCTCGGCGACCTCCACGATCTCGGGGACCGCCGCGATGTACGCGCGCATGTTGCGGTACTGCCGGCGCACCTCGATCTCCACCTCCGCGCGGGGGTGGCGCTCGGCGACCTCGCGCGCGGTGCGTTCGAACAACTCGATGTGCTCGCGCAGCCGGTCCTCATCGAAGTCACGCACGATCGCACTCAGCCGCGCCTCCGCGGGCGAGCCATCGAGGCGGTAGGGGTGGATGAACCCCTCGCGGCCCGACGTGGTCTCGGGCGTGAGGCCGTCGGACGGCAGCGCCGTGAGGATCTCGGCCGCAATTCGCAGCGCATTGACGAGCTTGCCGGTCGCCTGGCCCGGATGGACATCGACCCCGCGCACGGTGGCGATCAGTTCGAAGGCCGCGAACGTCTCGTCCTGCAGCTCGCCGGTGTCCGAGCCGTCGAGCGTGTAGGCGCATGCCGCGCCGAAACCATCGATATCGAACAGCGTCGCGCCTTCGCCGATCTCCTCGTCAGGGGTGAACGCCACCTTCAAGGTCGGCCGTGCCAGCTCGGGATGCGCCGCGAGATATGCCACCGCTGCGACGATCTCTGCAACGCCGGCCTTGTCGTCGGCGCCGAGCAGCGTGTCGCCGCTGGATGTGACGATGTCGTGGCCACGCTTGGTCAGCAGCTCGGGCATCGTCTCGGGGTCGAGCCGGGTCCCGCCGCGGGGGAGCTCGATCACCTCCCCCGAGTAATTGTGATGGACGATCGGCTCGACGCCGGCGCCCGGCGCGTCCGGACTGGTGTCCATGTGCGCGATCAGGCCGATCACCGGTGCTGCCCCGTTGCCGGCGGGAAGGGTCGCGGTCACGTACCCGTTGTCGTCCAGAGCCGCATCCGAGAGCCCGGCCTCGCGCAGCTCGTCGACGAGCAATCGGCCGAGCTCGAGCTGACCGGGCGTACTTGGTGAGCGCTCCCGACCGCGTCGCGACTGGGTGTCGATTCGCACATAGCGCAGGAAGCGTTCGAGCAGATCGGGGGCGAGAGCGCCGGCCAGCTCTGATGTGTAACCGTTTTCTGGCATCCACTCCCAGTATTCCAAGCTCGACCCGCGACGCGCCGCAAGGGCGCAATAACGGACCGCGTTGCGGCGGCCACAGTCTGGCTGTGATAGAACGGCTAGGTCTGCAACTTCGGGAGGTCGCAATGGCGGTGATACCAACCACCGAGCCGTTAGCGAGGACCGTCAGCTCGCGCGAGCTGTTCAAGCGTTGGCGCGATGATCGTGACCGGCGCGCACGTGAACTGCTGATCGAGCGGTTTCTGCCGCTGGCTCGAAAGCTCGCGCGCCGCTATTCGTCGTCCAACGAGCCGTATGACGATCTCGTTCAGGTCGCCAGCCTCGGGCTCGTGAAGGCCGTCGAGCGATTTGATCCCGACCGTGGGTTTGCCTTTACGTCGTTCGCGGTTCCGACGATCGTCGGCGAGCTCAAGCGCTACTTCCGAGACACCGCGTGGGCGCTGCACGTCGATCGCGGCGCGCAGGAGCGGGCGCGCAAGATCGCGGAAGCCCGGCGAGAGATCGGCGCGCGCCGCGGAGGAGCGCCGACCGTGCTCGAACTTGCCGAGTATCTGGAGTGCACGAGCGAAGAGGTGATTGACGGGCTCCAGATCGGGGAGGCGTTCGACACCGTGTCGCTGGACGCACCCCGTCCGAACGACCGTGATGCCGCGATCAGCCGGCTCGAGGCGATCGGTGACGATGATCAGCGGCTCGGGATGGTCGACGACCAGGCGACGATCTTCGCGGCCGCACAGCATCTGCCCAAGCGTGAACGGCAGATCCTCTACCTGCGCTTCAACGAGGACCTCACCCAGACCGAGATCGCCGAGCGGGTCGGCGTCTCACAGATGCAGGTTTCGCGCCTCTTGCGTCGCTCGCTGCAGAGGCTCCGCGAGATCTGCGCCTGAGAACCAAGCGTTTCGGGGCGCCAACGCGCCGCCGCGGAGGCGACTGAAGCCGGCGGGTGCGCGCGCAGACATTGACGCCCGCGCCAGCTTGGATATGGTTGCGCGCCATCGGCACGCGCCAGCGTGCTCAATGCGACAGATGCGAAGAATCACGCCTTACACGGCACCCCCTGTTATCGGTAGGCTCGGATCAGCGTGCAGAATGATTTTCGGGTAGACGTACGTGCGGAGGGCCGTACGGCGGTGGTCGTGGTCACGGGGGAGCTTGATCTTGCCTCGAGCCCCGAGCTTGAGGGCAAGCTCGATGAGGTTTGGAGCTCGGACGCGGATCAGCTGGTGATCGATCTGCGAGCGCTCGAATTCATGGATTCGACCGGGCTCAGCATCATCGTCGGCGCCCATCAACGACTCGCCGAAACGGGCCGCAAGTTGAGCGTTGTCAAGGGCCCGCCTCAAGTTCAGCGCCTACTAGACCTGACCGGAGTCTCCGAGCGGCTCCGGCTGGTCGACACGCCGGAAGAGGTCCTCACCGGAGGCTGACCTGCCCGGCCCTGCTGGACTCGGGAAGCAGATCCTGAGCGGCCGTGGACCCGGGTTCACCGCCCTGCTGGAGACGCTCGGCGAAGCGGTCACGATTCGTGATCCGCAGGACAACCTCGTGTACGCCAATCGGGCGGCGATCGAGCATCTCGGCTTCGACTCGCTCGAGGAGCTCCAGCGCCACTCGCTGGACTCGATCATGGCCGACTACATCGTCCACGACGAACACGGGCGGCCGCTGTCGATGAGCGACGTGCCATCGGTCAGGCTGCTCCGCGGCGAGCAGGCGCAGCCGCTGCTGATGCGAACCGTCAACCGCCTGACCGGCCAGGCGCGATGGCAACTGCTGAAGACGGCCGGCCTCCCGGACGACGACGGCAATGTGGTCGCGGCCGTGACCGTGATCGAGGATCTGACCGCGGTCAAGACCGCGGAGGTGCACATGCGGATCCTCTCGGAGGCGGGACGTGTCCTGACGTCGACGCTCGATCTTGCGCAGGTGCTTCAGAACCTCGTCGATCTGGCGGTGCCGGAATTCGCTGACTGGTGCGCAGTCGATCTCGTCGACGAGCGCCTGGTCCGCGACCAGGCGGCAATCGCGCACCGTGATCCGGCCCGGCGCGCGCTCGTCGCCCGACTGACCCAGTTCCAGGGCGGCGACGTCGACCCGCGGTCGACGCTGGGGCGCGTGATCCGTACCGGCACGGCGGAGCGCGTGTTCGAGGTCAGTCCCGAGCGGCTCGCGCAGGCGGCACACGATCCCCAGGACCTCGCGATCCTGCGTGCGCTCGAGATTCGGTCGGCAATCGTGGTGCCGCTGCGGGTGCGCTCGAGGATCGTTGGCGCGATGACGTTCTGTACCGCCGAGTCCCAGCGCCGGCTGACCGACGATGACCTCGAGCTCGCCGAACAGCTCGCCGGGCGAGCCGCGGTCGCGGTCGAGAACGCCCGACTGCACACCACCGTCCGCCGGGTCTCGGAGACGCTGCAGCAGAGCCTGATCCCCGACGAGCCGCCCGACGTTCCGGGCTGGGAGCTCGCCGCTCTTTACCGGCCCGCGGAAGCGGCCCAGCGGATCGACGTCGGCGGTGACTTCTACGAGGTCTTCGACACCGGCTCCGCGAAGATCGCCCTAATCGGAGACGTGACCGGTCACGGGGTCGCGGCCGCCACGCTCACCGCGTTGATGCGCCACGGCGCCCGTTTTGCCAGCCGCGTCGAGCCGCAGCCGGCGGCGATCCTGCGTCGGCTCGACGAGGAGCTGCGTCAGCGGACCGGCGGCGCTCTGTGCACCGCCCTGTGCGCCCACCTCGGGCGTGGCGAGCTGACGCTGAGCTCAGCCGGGCACCCGCCGGCGCTGATCGTCGGCGCCGACCGTCAAGTCACCGAGGCGCCGGTGTCAGGTCCGCTGCTCGGCGCGTTCGACGACGCTCAATGGCATGAGGAGCGGGTCACGGTCGACCCGAGAGGATTGATCCTGTTCTACACCGACGGCGTGACCGAGATGGCCGGCGTGGACGACCGCTTCGGCCGCGACCGGCTGCGCAAGCTGCTCCATGACCACGCCGGAGCGAAACCCGCCGAAGCGCTGAGCGCTCTCGATGCCGCCCTGGACAAGTTCCGCGCCGGCGAGGCCCGCGATGATGTTGCCGCGCTGGCGATGCGCCCGTCGTCCTAGCGGTGCTGTGCCTGTTGCTCTAGCGGCGGTGGTCGATCACGACCACATGGAGCAGCTCGCCGTCACCGTCGGGCTGCACCGAGACCTCATCGGTGAGCAGCGCCAGCGGTGACGGTGAAGGGTCGTCGCGCGGCGAGCAGAGAGTCTCGCTGGCACCCGGGCGGAACGGGCCGACAGCGAGCTCGAGACGGCGTTCGGTGGTGGCGAGCCGAGCGTGGATCCGGAGTCCGGAGGCGGCGCGGGCCGCGTGCGCGGCGATCGTGTCGGTTACCAAGTACACGTCGGAGAAGCGGTCGAGGGAAAAGTGAGCGGTCGCGGCGAGAGTGCGCGCGAGGCGCCCGAGCACGCCCGTCAGCAGGGCCACCGGCGACAGCGAGACGACGATCTCGTCGTCGTCCTCGAGCGTCCATCCGATGTCCGGGCCGGCGACCGTCGGCGTCTGCAGCAGTGGACGGCCCGCGCGCCGCGACGCAAAGTCCATCTCGACCCGGGTCCCCCCTTCGCTTCCCTCGGCGAACCGGACCTCGTCGGCGAGCGCGCGAATCACAGACAGGCCAATGCCGTCAGCGCGCTCGGTGGAGTCCGGCGGCAGGCCGGCACCGTGGTCCTCGACCGTAACCCGCAGCCGGTCGTCGTCGACGAAGATTCGTACCGCCATCGGCCCGGGCTGGTCGCCGTAGGCATGGAGCACGACGTTGTTACACGCCTCGCTTACCGCCGTCTTGAGATCGTCGAGCAACTCGGGATCGATCGCCAGTAACTCCGCAACCCCGCTGAGCATCCCCCGTACGATCGTCAGGGTTTGTGGCTTGCTCTCCAGGTCCAGGCGGACGGTGGGCGATTCAGTGGTCACGCCGGCTTTCACCAGATGCCCTGCATCGTGGCGCCCCAAACTACCGTATGACCGCTGCGTGAGTCGGCGGCTCAGGATTCAGTCAGTTCGGTCAATCGCGCGATCGATCGCCTCAGGATTCGGGAGACCTGCATCTGCGAGACGCCGATCTGCTCGGCGATCTGAGTCTGGGTCAGATCGTCGACGAATCGCAAGCCGAGCACCTGGCGCTCGCGGCGTAGAGAGCTGAGAGGCGGCCACGCGCACCGTGATCCTGGCGTCGGCAATGCCGAGGTGCGGATCGTCCTCGCCGAACGTGTCGACCAGTTTCGCGCTCTCGCCCTCGCCGTCGTCGTGGGGTGCGTCGAGCGACGTGGCGTGATGCGCGCGCGCGGTCTCGAGCGCTTCCAGGACCTCTTCGATGCTCAGCTCGAGATACTCGGCGAGCTCGGGCACGGTCGGCGCGCGACCCGACCTGGCGCTCAGCTGTTGCTGTGCCTCCTCGACCTTGACCGCTCGCTCCTGGGCTCCACGTGGGACGTGGACCGCCCATCCGTGATCGCGGAAGTAGCGTTTGAGCTCGCCGAGGATCGTCGGGACGGCGAACGAGGAAAACGCGTTGCCGCGGCTGCAATCAAAGCGGTCGACGGCCTTGACCAAACCAAGGCTGGCGACCTGGAGCAGGTCATCGAACGGCTCGTGACCTACGTTGTACCGGCGCGCCAGCTTGCGGGCGAGTGGAAGAAAACGCTGGACAAGCTCGTCGCGGGCTGTTCTGTCATGCAGCTTCTGCCAGCGGTGAAAGAGCGCTTCCGTCTCTTGCGGAGTCAAAGGTCGCGCGGACTTGCTTCGAACCGGGGGCAGTGAGGTGATTGATGTCGCCATTTCAATGACTTACCCGCTTCGGACGATCTCAACCAGTCGGATCACCACAATCCGGAGCATCGACGCTCTAACGATTCTCTGACGAAGCTCTAAGCAAATTCCCAGTATGAGCGCGCACGATCCACCCGCGTGGCAGTGCGCTCTGAACCGCTCCGGGTCCTCGTCGTCGATGACGAGCCAAGCATCGTGGACGTGATCTCGATGGCCCTGCGCCACCAGGGCTACGACGTCGCGGTCGCGGATACGGGAACGCGCGCCCTCAGCGAGGCGCGAGACTGGCGCCCTCACGCGATGGTGCTCGACGTGATGCTGCCCGACATGGAGGGCTTCGAGGTCGCGCGCCGTCTGTCCGCCGAGCGTGCAGACGTCCCGATCCTGTTCCTGAGCGCGCGCGACAACACCGCCGACAAGGTCAGAGGCCTGACCACCGGCGGTGACGACTACGTCACCAAGCCGTTCAGCCTCGAGGAGCTGATCGCGCGGTTGCGGAACATCCTGCGCCGCAGTGGCGCCTTCGATCAGAGCTCGAGCAAGCTCAAGTTCGCCGACCTCGAGCTCGACGATGACACGCGTGAGGTCTTCCGGGCGGGCCGCTCGATCGAGCTCACCGCGACCGAGTACCGCCTCCTGCGCTACCTGCTGCTCAACCCGCGTCGCGTACTGACGCGCGCACAGCTGCTCGACCACGTCTGGAGCTACGACTTCGGCGGCGATGCGCGGGTACTCGAGACCTACATCAGCTACCTGCGAAAGAAGATCGACTCGGACGGGCCGCCGCTGCTGCACACGGTCCGCGGCGTGGGATACACGCTCCGGCTGCCGCGGGAGTGATCGTGTCGCTGCGCGCGCGATTGCTCGTGGGGATGGTCGCGCTGGTCGCCGCCGGACTGACCGTCGCGGCCCTTGTCACATATGAGGAGCAGCGCTCGTTCCTGCTGACGCGCGTCGACCAGCAGGTCCTGTCGGCCACGGTGGCGATCTCGGCGCAACTGCGGCTCGACCACTTCCATCCACCGGGCACCTTTCCGAACCTTCGGTCGTCGGGCGCTCGGGCGGGGGCGTTTCGCAACCGCCGCCCGCCCCCCGGCGACTTCGGGCATCCATTTCCGCGCCCGCGGGCGGCCGACATCCTTCCGCCGGGAACGTTCGGCGAGCTGCGCAGCGCGGACGGCAAGGTGATCCGGCAACGCACGTTCAGCTACGGCGCCGCCGCCGGCCCGAGCCCGACGGTGCCCGCGTCGGTGCCGCTCTCCTCGCGGTCTGGCAAGACGCGGCTGTTCACCGTGCACTCGCACGGCTCCGGCGCGACGGACTACCGCGCGGTCGCGTTCAAGGTCGGCGCCGACACGGCGATCGTCGCCGTGCCGCTGCGCGAGGTGGAGGACACGCTGCACCGGCTCGTGGTCGTCGAGGTGCTCGTCGGTGCCGGCGTGATCGCGGCGCTGGTCATGCTCGGGTGGCTGGTGATCCGAGTCGGGCTGCGACCGCTCGAGCGGATCGGCCGCGTCGCCAGCGAGATCGCCGGCGGCGACCTCTCGCGCCGCGTCACCCGTTCCGACTCCAAGACCGAGGTCGGCCGGCTCGGACTGTCGCTGAACGAGATGCTCGCTCAGATCGAACGGGCATTTCAGGACCGCAGCGAGAGCGAGGAACGCCTGCGCCACTTCCTCGCCGACGCGTCGCATGAGTTGCGCACGCCGCTGTCATCGATTCGAGGCTATGCCGAGCTGTTCCGTCTCGGAGCCGCCAACGACCCGGCGACGCTCGAGCGCGCGATGAGCCGGATCGAGGCCGAGGCCACCCGGATGGGAGTCCTGGTCGAGGACCTGCTGCTGCTGGCACGACTGGACGAGTATCCCGAGGGTCGCCGCATCGCGGTCGATCTGCGCGTGCTGGCCGAGCACGCGGCCGATGACGCGCGAGTGGTCGCTCCCGGTCGCGAGATCACGCTCACCGCCGATGAACCGCTGCTCGTGATGGGAGACCCCGACCGGCTTCGTCAGCTGATCGCGAATCTGGTCAGAAACGCCGTCATCCACACGCCGTCCACCTCGCCGATCGAGCTGACGCTGCATCGCGAACTCGACCAGGCGGTGTTCGAGGTCAGAGATCACGGCCGCGGGTTGCCGCCCGACGTGGTCGACAAGGTGTTCGAGCGATTCTGGCGCGCGGACCCAGGCCGGGCCCGCGGACCGGGCGGTGCCGGACTGGGCCTCGCGATCGTGCGCGCGATCGTGCTCGCGCACGGCGGTCACGTGCATGCCGAGAATCCGGCCGGCGGCGGAGCGCTCTTCCGCGTGACGCTGCCGGTGGCGGCAGACCTCACACCACCCGGACCGGGCGCCCCTGCCGCCGGCCAGCTCACCGTGGTCTCAGCAAAGTCTCAGGGTTCTCAAGCCGGACTCTTATCGGGACCTCGCACATTCAACAGCCGAATGACAAAGCCTGGCTCGACCTCGAAATGACCGTCCGGCGACGGGGACCGTGGTATCTGGTCGCGCTTGCGCTGGTGGCGATCGCGATCGTCGTCGCCGGCGTGCTCGAACTGGGGCCGCCGTCGAGCTCTGCCCGCACCTCACGCGAGCTCGTGACGGCCCAGAAAGGTGTCGTCCGGTCGACTGTCACCGGCTCCGGCAACGTCGAGCCCGGCACCGAGGTGTTCGCGAACTTCAAAACGAGCGGCACGCTGGCCGACGTGTTCGTGAGCATCGGCCAGCACGTCCGCCAGGGCCAGCTGCTGGCGACGCTCGACCCCACGTCGGCGCAGCTCTCGGTCAACCAGGCGCAGCTCAATCTGGACGCCGCCGAGGATGACCTGACGGCGGCCGAGGACGGCTCGTCCGGATCCTCCGGCGCCTCGGGCTCCGGTACCGGCGCCAGCGACGCGAGCACCGACGTCACCCCAGCGAGCGCCGAGTTCGTCTCCGATGACGCCGAGACCCAAAGCGCGACGACCACGTCGACCACGCCCACAACGACGTCGACCACGCCCACGTCACCGACAACCACGCCCACCACCGGCGGGCGCACGCGCGGGGGCACCGGCAGCGGCAACAGCACTGGCCGATCGCCGACGCGGTCGTCGAGCGGCTCAACCGGCTCGACCGGTTCGTCCCGTTCCTCCGGTTCGACGGGCCAGTCAGGCCGCGCGACCAGCGGCTCGCGATCGCCCGCTCCCACCGCTACAAGCTCGAGCTCATCTTCCGGCGCCACGTCGACCCAGCACACCAGCACGCCGTCACCGGGGGCGATTGCCTCGGCTCGGGCCGCGGTCGACAGCGCCGAGCTGAACCTCCGCAGCGCCCAGAGCGCGCTCGCCGACACCAAGCTGTACGCCTCGGCGAGCGGGACGATCGTTTCGCTGGCGAGCACCAGCCCCGGAGCAGCCATCTCGGGCGGCGGCGGCTCGAGCTCGACCGACGCGGATTCCAGCTCCGGCACCTCCGGCACGTCAGGGACGGGAAGCTCCGATTCCGGCTCCTCGAGCTCTGGCTCGGGCAGCCTCGGTGCCTCGAGCACGAGCTCGACCTCGTCATCGAGCAGCTCGGGCTTTGCGGAGATCGTCGACACCCACCAACTGACGATGACGGTCGCGTTCAGCGAGTCCGACATCACCAAAGTCAAGGTCGGCCAGCCCGCAACGGTCACGCTCGACGCCCTGAGCGGCGTCGAGCTTGCCGCACACGTGAGCGCGATCTCGACGCTCGGCACCGACAACGACGGGGTCGTCAGCTACGACGCGACGCTCACGCTCGATCAGCGCAACTCGAGCGTCAGGCCGGGGATGAGCGCCTCGGCCGCCGTCGTGACCGACCAGGCGCAGGGCGTCACGCTGCCGAACAGCGCCGTCACCGGCAGCGGCTCGCTCAGCACGGTCGAGCTGCTCAAGAACGGCAAGACGGTCCCGACGCCGGTCATCGTCGGACTCAAGGGCGACTCCCGGACACAGGTCGTCAGTGGCCTGAGGGCAGGCGAGCAGGTCGTGGTGACGACGGTACTGCCGTCACTGACCGCACCCGCCAGCGGCTCGTCATCGTCGAGTGGGTTTGGCGGCCTGCGAGCCCGCCTGGCGGGCGGCGGGGGCGGCGGGTTCGGCGGGGGCGGCGGGTTCGGCGGCGCCGGCGGGTTCGGCGGAGGCGCCGGGTTCGGCGGCGGCGGATGACCAGTCAGCCGGCCGTCATCGACCTCGAAGGCGTGCACAAGACATACCAGATGGGGACTTTTGCCGTCCACGCTCTGCGCGGCATCACGCTCCAGGTCCAGCGCGGCGAGTACGTCGCGATCATGGGAATGTCGGGCAGCGGCAAGAGCACGCTGATGAACATCATCGGCTGTCTCGACGTGCCGACGACCGGCATCTATCGCCTCAATGGCCTCGATGTCCGGATCGCCGATGAGGACGACCTCGCCGACCTGCGTAATCGCGAGATCGGCTTCGTTTTTCAAAGCTTCAACCTGATCCCGCGCACGCGAGCGCTGTCCAACGTCGAGCTTCCGCTCTCCTACGCGGGGCTCGGGCGCTCGGAACGCCGCCAGCGCGCGCTGTGGGCGATGCGACAGGTCGGTCTCGGCGACCGCGTCGAACACCTCCCATCCGAGTTGTCGGGCGGCCAGCAGCAGCGCGTCGCGATCGCGCGGGCGCTGGTGACGAATCCGGCGTTGATGCTCGCCGATGAGCCGACCGGCAACCTCGATACGAGCTCGACGCGCGAGGTCCTGTCGATCTTCGAGCGGCTCAGCGACGAGGGCCGCACGATCATCCTGATCACGCACGAGCACGAGGTTGCCAGCCATGCCGACCGGGTCGTGACGCTGAGCGACGGCGAGGTCGTATCCGACCAGGCACGCGCAATCGCGGGGCCGGCAACGTGAGCGCCGCGGCCAAGCCGACGCGCCGGGCGGTGGCGAGATGATCGAGACGATTCGGGTCGCGTTCGCCGGACTCGCAGCCAACAAGCTGCGGTCCGGGCTGACGATCCTCGGGCTGACGATCGGAGTCGGCTCGGTGATCGTGCTGGTCGCCGTCGGGACCGGCTCTTCAGCTGCGGTTCAGAAACAGATCGACGCGCTGGGCTCAAACGTCCTGCTGGTGACGTCGACGCCGACCCTCGGCGGCTTGCGGGGCGGCCCGACAGTCTCCAATTCGCTCACGCTCGCCGACGCCAACGCGTTGCAGAATCGTTTTACGGCGCCCGATGTCCAGGACGTCGCCCCGGTCGTAAATGCCAACGGGGTGACGCTCGCCTCCGGCGACACGACGTATTCGCCCTCGACGTTCGTCGGCACGACGCCGAGCTACGAGACAGCTCACGACTACTCGCTCGCGAGCGGCTCATGGTTCACCCGCGCCCAGGATCGCGCGCACGACCGCGTCCTCGTCGTCGGCCCGACAGTGGTGTCGGAGCTGTTCTCGGGTCAGAACCCGATCGGTCAGACAGTCGCCGTAAACGGAACCAACTTCCAGGTCATCGGCGTCACCAACTCGAAGGGCTCAAACGGCACCACCGACCAGGACGACGTGGCCTTCGCGCCGCTGACCGCGGTTCAGGACACCCTGACCGGCTACGGCTCGATCAGCTCGATCACGGTGCAGGCGAAGTCACGCGAGCAGCTCAACGCGGCCCAGACCGAGGTCACCGACATCCTCAATCAGGTCGATCCGCCCGCGGCCGGTTCGACGACCAGCAACTTCGACGTCATCAACCAGGGTTCGATCCTTCAGGCGTCGAGCTCGACAAGCAGCGTGTTCACCACGCTGTTAGGGGAAGTTGCGGCGATCTCGCTGCTCGTTGGCGGCATCGGGGTGATGAACATCATGCTGGTGTCGGTCACCGAGCGCACGCGCGAGATCGGCATCCGCAAGGCCGTGGGCGCGCGCCGCAGCGACATCCTGATCCAGTTTCTCGTCGAGGCGGTGCTCGTCTCGCTGTTCGGCGGGATCGCCGGGGTGATCGCCGGACTCGTCGGCAGCCAGTTCACGATCGCCGGCGTACACCCGGTGATCGCCCCCTACTCGGTACTGCTGGCATTCGGCGCCGCCGTTGCGACCGGACTCTTCTTCGGCACCTATCCGGCGGGGCGCGCCGCCGCGCTGAAACCGATCGAGGCGCTGCGATTCGAATGACCGGCCGCCCTCTCCGTTCCACACGCCGCCTTCCCCCTTCGACCAGGAGCACTGCAAAGACGATGGATGCGACTTATACCGAGCGCGACGAGGGCTGGGAGCCCTACGACGCGCAGCCGGATCGGCCAGCTGCCGCGCCGGCCGCGGCGCCAGTTCTTCAACAAGCGCAGCGCCGCGCTGATCGCCGTGATCACGTGCGCAGCCGGGTTCTACGCCGGCGTGCGGGTCGAGAAGAGCAGGGTCTCGAGCTCCGGCTCGGGTGGCTCGTCACTCGCCGCCGCGATCGCCGCGGCGCGCGGCGGCACGAGCGGATCGGCGACCGGTGGCGCTTCGGGGTCACAGAGCACGGGCGCCGCCTCCGGGGCGGGCGGCGGGATCCGCGCGCTGTTCGCGGGCGGAGGTCCGGGCGGCGGCGGGACGTCCTTCGGGACGATCTCGAGCGTCAAGGGCAACTCGCTCTACGTCACCACGGCGACGGGCAATGTCGTCGAGGTCAAGCTCTCCTCCGCGACAAAGGTTTCCAAGAGTCTGAACGTCAAGCGCTCCGCGCTGCACCCCGGGGACACGGTCGTGATCCGCGGGCTGACCAACTCCAAAGGCACGGTGAGCGCGGCCTCGGTGAGCGATTCCGGAGCGAGCGCGCGCGGCGGTCTCGGGCTGGGCGCCGGAGGCGGCGGCGGGACCACCGGCGCGACGAGCGGCTCCGGGGGATCGGGGTCCGCTGCCGGCTCGGCCGTGAGCTCGCTGTTCTCGTCGGGCGGATCCGGCGGCTGAGCGAACCCAAACTTGAATCGAGAAAGGAAATGAATCCAATGAGTACGACCCGAAAGGTGGGATCGGTGCTGGCGTGCCTGGCGGCGTGCGGTTTGCTCGCTGCCTGTGGAAGCAGCACGTCGAGCTCGAGTTCGTCCGCGAGCGCGGTCGCCAGCGCCGGCACGACCGGTTTCGCGACCGCGCGGGCCAAACTCCAGGCCTGCCTCAAACAGCACGGCGTCACGCTCCCGTCGCGTCCGCACGGCTCCCGGCGCAATTTCACGCCGGGCAGTGGCGGCGGCAACGGCGCCCCCGGCGGCGGTGGGCCACCGCCCGGAGGATTCGGTGGCGGGGGCTCCGGCGGAGGCTTCCGCGCCAACCCGAAGCTCCAGGCAGCGTTCAAGGCCTGCGCGGATGACTTCCCCCGGGATGGACGTGGCTTTGCCTTCAACGGAGCCAGGCGCCGCACGGAGATCACCAAGTTCGTCACCTGCGTCCGGCAGCACGGCTACGACCTGCCGAAGCCCAACTTCTCGGGCAAAGGCCCGATCTTCCCGTCGAACATCCAGACCAACCCGAAGTTCCGTACCGCGAGCAAGGCATGCGCGAAGCTGCTGGTGCCGCGTGGTCCGGCCGGGCAGGGCGGGTCGCCGCCGGGATCGGCACAACCGAACGCATGAGCTGAGCCGGCGGCGCGGCGCGGCGCGGCACGGCACGGCACGCCGCCGGCGGATAGCCTGAGCGCGTGACCAGGGTGGGACCAGCGTGACCCGGGTGGCGGTCGTCGGCCACGTCGAGTGGGTCGAGTTCGTTCGGATGCGCGCCTATCCCGCGCGCGGCGCCGTCACCCACGCGATCGACGCGTTCATCCACGCCGGCGGCGGGGGCGTCGTGGCGGCGGCGGTGCTGGCCGAGCTCGGCGCCGAGGTCGACTTCTTCTGCGCGCTCGGGCGCGACGCGAACGGTGAGGCGGCGGCGGCCGAGCTCGCGACACGGGGCGTCAATGTCCACGCGGCGTGGCGGGAGGCGCCGACCCGGAGGGTGTTCACGATGCTCGAGGTCGACGGCCCACGCACGATCGTGACGATCGGTGACCGGCTCGAGCCCGACGGCGGCGATGAGCTGGATTGGGACCGGCTCGAGGCCGCCGACGGCGTCTACTTCACCGCCGGCGACCCAGCCGCGGTGGACCGGGCCCGGAAGGCGCGCGTGCTCGTCATCACTCCTCGCGCGCGCGAAGCGCTCGAGAGCAGCCCGGCCGCGATCGACGCGCTCGTCTTCAGCGGCAGCGACGAGGACGAGCAGCGCTGGGCACGGCGGCTGCAAACGCGCACCAAGCTGATGGTCGAGACCGAGGGAGCCCAGGGCGGCCGTTGGTGGGGGCGGTCCGAAGGGCGCTGGCCGTCGGTGGCGCCGCCCGGTCCGCGCCAGGATGACTATGGGTGTGGGGATTCGTTCGCGGCGGGATTCACGTTCGGGCTCGCGGCCGGCATGTCGGTGCTCGACGCGGCCGCGGTCGGCGCGCAGCAGGGCGCGCGAACCTTGACACTCGTCGGGGCGCCGCGTCGGCTCGACGCGGGCTAGGGGCGACGCGCAGCGGTCAGTTGTCAGGGTTGCGCGGCGCGTACCGGTGGTGCAACATCAGCGCGTTGCCGTCGGGGTCCTCGAAGAAGGACATGAAACAGACGCCGGTGTCAAACGTGTCGCCGCTGAACGTGACACCTTCGGCCTGCAGCTTGGCTCGCGCAGCGTCCATGTCGGCGACGTGGAGCGCGATCGGGTTGGGGTTGGGGCGGTGCTCTCTGCCCATCATCGTGGGGACGTAGGCGCTGAGCGTCAGGTTGTCGGTCTCGAACTCGGCGAAGCCGCGCTCGAGAACCAAAGCCGAGCGGCGCAGGCCGAGCGTGCCCTCGTAAAAGGCGACCGTTCGCTCGAGGTCGGTGCTCGGCACGCCGACGAAATCGACCCGCGTGACCAGCTGCTCTGTGGCTCCCATCTTGCTCCCCTCTCGTTTGACGAGTTGATCGGTCGTGGCGCTCTCGGGTGACCGTACAGGGGGTCGGCGATCGCCGGCCTTACGTAGGACGGGCGGTGCTGTCGACGATCGCCGTATTTCCGTCCGGCAGACGGTATGTGCGAACATATGTTCGTGTACCAAGCCCCCACGATCATGCACGCGGACCTCGATTCGTTCTACGCGTCGGTCGAGCAACGCGACGATCCGACACTCCGGGGGCGGCCGGTTATCGTGGGCGGCGGCGTCGTGCTGGCGGCGAGCTACGAGGCCAAGGCGTGCGGTGTTCGGACCGCGATGGGGGGTGCGCGGGCGCGGGCGCTCTGTCCACACGCGGTCGTCGTGCCGCCGCGGATGTCGGCCTATTCGGAGGCCAGCAAGGAGGTGTTCGCGATCTTCGAGCGCACGTCGCCGCTGGTCGAGGCGCTGTCGATCGACGAGGCGTTTCTCGACGTCCGGGGTCTTGGGCACATCTCCGGCTCGCCGACGCAGATCGCCGCCCGCTTGCGGGCCGAGGTGCGCGACGAGGTCGGCTTGCCGATCACGGTCGGGCTCGCGTGCACGAAGTTCCTGGCCAAGGTCGCGAGCGGGATCGCGAAGCCGGACGGGATGCTCGTGATCCCGGTCGGGTCAGAGATCGCATTCCTGCATCCGCTGCCAGTCGAACGGCTGTGGGGAGTCGGCCGCGTCACGTCGGCCAAGCTCCGGAGTAACGGGATCACCACCGTGCGCGAGGTCGCGACAGTCGGCGAGCAGGGGCTGGTGCGGATGCTCGGCCGGGCGTCCGGCCGTCAGCTGGCTGCGCTGGCGGACAACCGTGACCCACGCCGGGTCCGCCGACGACCAAGGCGCCGTTCGATCGGTGCGCAACGCGCACTCGGCCGGCGGTCGCGCTCGCCGGCCGAGCTACAGGCGACCCTGATGACGCTAATCGACCGGGTCTCGCGCCGGCTGCGGGCGGCCAGACGAGCATGCCGGACGGTGGTGCTCAGGCTGCGGTTTGACGACTTCTCGAGGGCGACGCGGTCGCACACGGTCGCCGAGGCGACCACGCGGACGGCGACGCTGCTGAGCATCGTGCGCGGCCTGTTCGTCGCTGCCCAGCCGCTGATCCGAGCCCGCGGTCTGACGTTGATCGGGGTCGCGCTGAGCAACCTGTGCGACGAGAACGCGATCCAGCTCGCGCTGCCGTTTGACCGCGCGCGCGAGCTCGACCGGACGCTGGACGAGCTGCGCGAGCGGTTCGGCTCCGGCGCGATCTCGCGCGGCGCGCTCGTCGGCCGCGATCCGGGGCCATGGGTGCCGCTGCTCCCGGATTGAGGCGGCTGCGCGCCGAGTGATCGGCATCCGGCGGCGGTCGCCGGTCACACGGGTGCAAGCTCGGCCAGGCGGCGCTCGAGGAAGCGGCGCTCGGGCTCGGCTTCGGTCAGCTCGAGTGCCTGACGGTAGGCGACGATCGCCTCGTCGAGGCGTGCGAGGCGCCGCAGGAGCTCCGCGCGCGTCGAGTGCAGATAGCGGTAGTCGTCGAGTTCGAGCGTGTCGACGATTCGCAGGGCGGTGTCTGGCGAGCCGGCCTCGGCGATTGCGACCGCCCGGTTGAGCTCCACGACCGGCGAGCCGGTCAGCGCGGCGAGCTCGCCGTACAGCGCGACGATCTGCGGCCAGTCGGGCAGGTCCTCGGCCTGCAGCGAGGCGATCGCCGCCTGAAGGACGTACGGGCCCCGGCCACGGAGCGCCAGTGCCTGATCGAGGGCACTGCGACCGGCATCGAGCTCGATGCGATCCCAGCGGGCGCGGTCCTGGTCTGCCAGCAGCACGAGCTCGCCGCCGATCAGTCGGGCGGCGCGCCGCGAGTCGTGGACCAGCATCAGCGCGAGCAGGCCGCGCACCTCGGACTCGTCGGGCATCAGGTCGGCGAGCACGCGTCCGAGGCGGATCGCGTCCCCGGCGAGCTCCAGACGACCGCCGTATCCCTCGTTGAAGATCAGGTAGATGACCGCGAGCACCGCCGCCAGACGCTCGGGCAACAGGTGCTCCGGCGGAACGCTGAACGGGATCCCAGCGACCTTGATCTTCGCCTTCGCGCGGGACAGGCGGCGCTTCATCGTCTCGGGCGCGACGATGAACGCCCGCGCGATCTCGTCGGTGCTCAAACCGCCCAGCGCACGCAGCGTGAGCGCCACCTGGGCGTCGATCGCCAGCGCCGGATGACAGCAGGCGAACAACAGCTCGAGGCGTTCATCGGGGATGACGGTCTGTTCGGGCTCGTCCACGACGCGCTCCTCGCCGACGAGCAGCGGTGCCTTCGCGGCAAAGCTGCGCTCGCGGCGGATCCGGTCGATCGCACGGTTGCGCGCGGTGGTGACGAGCCAGGCGACCGGGTTTGAGGGCGCGCCCTCGCGGGGCCACCGCTCGGCAGCGATCGCAAACGCCTCTTGGGCGGCCTCCTCGGCCAGGTCGAAGTCACCGAGGAAGCCGACCAGCGAGGCGAGGACTCGTCCCCACTCGTCGCGGAAGACGCGGTCGATCAGGACCACGCCTCCACGATCGGGCGCACCTCGACCGAGCCGCCCAGGCGTACCGCCGGGATCCGGTCGGCCAGGGCGAGGGCGGCGTCGACGTTGGCCAGATCGAACACGTAGTAGCCCCCGAACACCTCCTTGGTGTCCGCGAACGGCCCGTCGGTGGTCAGCGTTTGGCCGTTGCTGCGGCGGACGGTCGTCGCCATGTCAGCCGGTTGCAGCTGGGCGCTCGCGAGATACCCCGGCTCGTCCCGGAGCGCCTCGAACTCGGCGAGCACCGCGGCCCGCTCGTCCTCGGGCAGGTCATAGGTCCCAGGCTCTGTGTACACCAGCAGCGCATATTTCATCTGTCCCTCCTAAAGGAAGCTCGGTTTCGCTCCTAAGACGAACGAGACCAGGCGCACGGGACAGTAGCCGCCGAAAGGCTGCGAGCGAGGGCTCAGGCTGGCCCCGCGCGGTGCGGGACCAGCCGAAGCCGTGATGGTGCCCGAAGGCCCGAAATCCGCCCGATCCGCGCTCGCGGACCGAGCCCAACGCGCGCTAGCTGAAGCTCACGCGGCCGGAGCCCTGGATCGACTGATACTGGGCGAGCGGCTTGGCGCTGTTGGCCATGTTGCACTTGCCGTTGGCAAGACGCGGACCGACGAACGCGAACGAAACCGTGATCTTGATCTTGCCGCTGATACCGGCGTACAGACCGGTGCCGTCGAACACGGTGACATTGGCGCTACCGGTCCCCGATGCCGAGCAGGTGGCGGCGTTGAACGTCGGCTGGAGGCTGTTCAGCTTCTTGTTCAATGCGACAGCGTTGACCCTGAAGCCGCCCTGGTGGAGCTTGATCTTGACGTAGCCGCCGTTCGCACTCGGCTTGCCCGCCTTGGTGGTGTTGGTGGTGGTGCCGAAGTCACCGATCGCGCCCGTGATCACGATCTTCCCCTTCGGGCCGTTGCCCTGCGTCACCCAAACCTTTACGGCGCCGCCCGCCGGGGTGGCGTGGGGCGTCGCCGCAAACGCCGTGGTGACGATGAGCAGTAGGGCACCAATCAATGAGACACCCAGCACTGCCTGCTTGACTCGCATCTCGACCTCCTCAGGTCGTTATGGGAACTGGTGTGCGAGTGCGAGCGGTTCGTCACCTCGGCCCGGGCGACTGGCGTGCGTTGCGTTCGGGGCGCTTCCGGCACCTCGACACGACTCCCGTTTACCGTCGCACTGCTTTTGGCCGGTCACCGAAACTGCGGCGCTTCGCCCCTACGATCCACCGCCCCCACGGCTTCCGATCCTCGGACAGCATCCTAGAGCGTTCGCGGACCGACCGCCACCCCTTGGACCGGGCGGCGGTCCCCCTGGACCACGCGGCGGTCCCCCTGGACCGCGCGGCGGCGATCACGCCGCCGGCACCGGCGCATGGCCCGTCACCACCATCTACGATTTTGCCGGTGACGGAGGTCGAGAGCTCTCGCAGACGACGCGCGCCGACCACCGTGGCTGCGCTCGTCACCTGTCTGGCGTTGGGCGCGTGTGGCAGTTCAAGCTCAACGACCAAACACGACGCGAAGAAGAGCACCGTGATCCCGGTCTGCTACGGCGCCGCCAAGTCTGCGATGGCGAGCTTTCTCGGGATCGGAGCCCAGCAGATCGCGACCGCGCAGTTCAAGGGCAACTCCGGCAACCCCGATTGCTCGTACACGACTGGGACGGGCCACCACAAGATCAAGCTGATCGCCGACGACTACATGGGCCCGCAGCCGTACTTCATCCTCGAGCGCACCGAGATCGAGGCATCGCAGGTGTTCGTCCCGACGCGCACGGAGCCGCCGCCGCAGGCGATCAACATGGGGATCGAGGCCGATTGGTTCCCGGCCCGCGAGCAGCTGATGGCGACCGACGGAGTCAAGCTGATCACGACCACCGTGGACTGGAACGGCGTCTCGCAGAAGCACCGGCTGGCGCTCGCCAAGGCGTTCACCAGGCCCTACATCAAGGTCACCAAACGGGGGAAAGCCGCGGCCAAGGGCTACCCGTAGACGCGGCGGGGCGTCGCCTCACCGCACACGGCCCTCGCGCGGTCAGCCCTGGACGGCCGACGACGCGCCGGAGCGGCTGATTCCGAGGCCACTCGCGGCGGCCGCGGCCGCCGCACGGTTCGGCACCGCCAGCTTGCCGAGGATCCGCGACACGTGGACGCTGACCGTCTTGCTGCTGATGAACAGCTCGGCGGCAATCGCGCGGTTGGTCAGCCCGTCGGCGAGCAATGTGAGGACCTCGATCTCGCGGGGTGTCAGCTCGGCTTGCTCGAGCGCGGCGGACGGATCGCCCGACCGCGGGTCACCGAGCGCGATGCGCGCGCGGCGTCCCAGCGCCTCGAGCTCGGCTCGCAGCGGCCGCGCATCGAGATCGACGGTCACCTGGTGTGCGGTGCGCAGGATCAGCTCGATCTCGTCGCGCTCGCCGCCGACCGCCAGGAGCGCCTCCGCCCGGCGCCACCGGGCGTAGGCGGCGTCGTAACAGATGCCCAGCGCGTCCCATCGCCCGATGACCTCAGCCCACAGGGCCGCGTCACCGGCGTGGCCGATCCTCGACCCCTCGGCCGCGCACACCGCGCGAATTGCGCCGACCAGTGGCGCGATCCCGCACTCCTGCTGCGCGATCAAGCCGTCGAGACGGCTCAGCAGCGCGGCGGCGGCGCTCCTCTGGCGCCGCACCGCACGCTCATCTCCGAGCGCGGCCGCGGCGAGGTCCGCGTAGGCCCGCGCCCCATGCTGATAGAGCCGCGCGGTGTAGAACGGGTACTCGTCGGTGGCGACGCGCTCGAGGCACCGAGCGATCACCGACGCAGCCGCCTGCGGACGCCCGCGCCACAGCTCGAGCGCCGCGCGCGCGGCGCACGGCGGACCGAGCCACATCGCCACCCACGAGCCGCGAACCTGAGCATCCGCCTGGTCGAGCGCCTGGGCGGCGTCGTCTAACTGGCCGCGGTCGACCTGCAGCTGACCGAGGTGCCCGAAGACCATCGCCGCATTCAGCCCCGTCGGACCGCGGTCGATCACGTCGCGCAGGAGCCGGTGCGCCTCGTCCCAGCGTCCGCGATACAACAGGCGGCCGGCGACCTCGCCGCGCAGGAAGTCATCGCAGTTGCGATCGATGCCGAGTTGCGCGGCGGACTCAACGCCCTCGTACGCCATCGCGATCGAATCCTCGATCCGCCCGGCCTTCTCGAGCGCGTCACTGCCGTTCGTGTAGCTGCGCCCGACCTCCTCACCGCGACCGAGCCGGCGGGCGATCTCGAGCGCGCGCCTGGCGGAGGCGACGGCCCCCTCGAAATCGCCGATCGCCGTCAGGTTCCCACAGATCGTGTTGAGCACGTGCGCCTCGACCGCCTCGGCGCCCACCGCCCTGGCAATCGCCAGCGCCTCCTCACATCGGGCGTCGGAATCGGCGGTGCGGTTGTCGAGCATCAGTACCTGCCCTTCGGCGGCGAGCACGAGCGCGCGCTGTGCCGACGGCGGCTCGGCGGGCATCAACTCGACGGCGCGGGCGTATTCGGGCAGCGCCGCCTCGCCCTGGCCCGCGGTCCACAGATAACGTCCGAGGCGCTCGTGCGCGAGCGCGGCCTGGATAGGGTCCCGCTGCTCGTCGATCTCCGCGAGCACGCCGCGCGCCAGGGCGATCGCGGGCTCCGTGTCACCGGTCAGCAGCGCCGCATCGGCGGCGCGGCGCATGACCTCGATGCGCTCCAGCGGCAGGTCCTCGGGCATCGGCGTCGCCCGATCCCAGATTTCGAGCGCGCGACCATAGTGCAGCCAAGCCTCGCAGAAGGCGGGCAGCCGCTCGGCTGCGACCCCGGCGGCCACCGAGGCGGTGAGCGCCTCCGGAAGCTCTCCGGCCGCGTAGAAGTGGTGCGCGACCTCGGCCGCCCGGCCCGCCGTGACCGGACCGGACCGCGCCTCGTCGGCGAGTAACTGCGCGAGGCGGAGATGGAGGCTTTGGCGCTCGCCCGGCAGCAGGTCAGAGTAGATCGCCTCGCGCAGCAGCGCGTGGCGGAAGGTGTAACCGGCGGTCGCCGGGTCCGGCGCGAGCAGGTAGTCCTCGACCGCCTGTCGCAGCGCCTCGTTGAGGTCCTCGTCTGCCAACCCCGTGGCTGCGGCGAGCAGCGCGTGATCGACCGTGCGTCCCGTCACGGCGGCGATCTGGAGCAGCTCGCGCAGCTCACCACGCTCGCTTCCGACCCGCGCCAGCAGGGTGTCACGCAGCGAATCTGACAGGCCCTCGTCGGCGCGTCTCGATGCAACGAGCAGCTCTTCGGTGAAAAACGGATTGCCTTCGGAACGGGCGAGCAGATCGTCGACGATGTCCGCCGAGGGAGCTTGGTCGAGAATCGCGCCGACCTGCTCGTGCAGCTCCGCGCGCGTGAACGGACCCAGGTCGATCCTGGCCGCCCCGCCGCTGCGCTCGAGCTCGAGCACGAACGGGCGCAGAGGATGGCCGCGGCGCAGCTCGTCACTGCGATAGCTGACGATCAGCGCGAGCGGTTCGCGACGCGTGGCGCGAACCAGGAAGGCCAGAAAATCACGGGTCGACCGGTCGACCCATTGGAAGTCCTCGACCACCAGCACCAGCGGCCGCGCGCGCGCTGCATCCACGAACAGCGCGAGCAGCCGCTCGAACAGATGGCCCTGTGACATGTGGCCGGCGAGCGGGCCGTGGGCACCGTCGTCGGGCAGTGACAGCTCCGGCATCCTGTCGGTCTCGACCGGGCCACGCTGCCCGAGAAATGCCTGCACCTCGGTTACATCACGCTGGCGAGCAAGCGAGCGCAGCGCGCCCACCACCGGCGCGTAGGGAAGCTCTCCGTCGGCGAGCGGTAGGCATTCCCCCACGACCACCGTCATCTCGTCTGAGACCCGCGTGCTGAGCTCCGACAGCAGGCGGCTCTTACCCATGCCGGCCTCGCCCGCGAGCAGCAGAACCGAGCCGTGGCCCTGCCGCGCCTGCGTCGCCGCAGCCTCAAGTGCCGCGAGTTCCTCGCGACGGCCCACGAACCGCGAGCTGGACACACGCCCGACCACGCAACCGATTATGGCGACGGTGCTCGCGCGCTGGACTTAAGTGCCCGCGGAGCAGATCTAAGGCGAAAGATCAGGCGATTGCCCGATGGCAGGGAGCCGCCTTAGGCCTACCTTGGACTGATCGAAAAAGCCGATCTTTACAGGGGTAACCGATGAACACGCAACTCACTTCAATGCTTGCCAAGCAACATCTCGACGATCTGTACAACAGCGCCGAGCGCCGTCAATGGGTGCACGATGCGCCGCGCGGCTCAGCCGGCGGCGCCCGGGCCCGGACGCAACTGTCCGCGCTGGCGACACATCTGCGGCTGCGATTTCGCCAGGCGTCGACCGCCGCGCTGGCGAGCCCCAAGGCACCTCGAGCGGAGGCCGGCCATGAGCGCTGCTAAGCCTCCATCTGGGAGTCCGGTGCAGCAGCCCGGTGGCTCGACGGCCACCAGGCTCGACGACGCGGTGACCCTGGTCGATTCGACCGCGGTCCGGTTTCGGCCGATCGAGCTCGGTGACGCCGACGCGTTGGCGGCGATGTTCGCGCGCCTGACGCCGGAGTCGCGGCGCCGGCGCTTTCTGTCGTCCAAGGGTGACCTGAGCCCCCGCGAGCTGACGTATTTCACCGATGTCGATCACGTCAACCACGAGGCGATCGTCGCGATCGACGAAGAGCGCGGCACGATCGTCGGCGAGGCGCGCTACGCCTCCCTTCCCGGCTTGGCTGGGATCGCGGACTTCGCGATCATCGTGGCGGACGAGCTTCAGCACATGCGGCTCGGGACCGGGCTCGCGGCCCGGTTGATGGAGCGCGCCAGGGTCAACGGCATGACCCGTCTGACGGCGACGACGCTGTGGGAGAACGCACCCGCCCGAGCGCTGCTGTGGCGCCTCGGGTTCTACGCCCGCGCGAGCGCGGGACACGAAATCGAGCTCGAACTTGTCGTCCCGCGAGCACGAGTACGCAGCCGGCGGCCGGGCTCTGCCCTGATGACGCCCAACTGGCCGTAGCGCGCGACCGCCGCGCCGCTATTCGGCGGCGGGAATGGTGGCGTCCGCGTCGGGCTCGGGCTCGGGCTCTGTCTCGCCGGCGGCCGGCACGATCGGCACGAGCTCTTCGAACGCACGCATCAGCTCGAGCGTGCCGGAGAAATCGCGCGCGTTGGGGCTGCCGTTGACGGCGACCGTGCCGGTGAGGCGATTGTCCGTGCTCCGCGCAACGCGGAGGAGAAGATCGACCATTTGTGGCTTTCCATTGCCATTCGACATTGCGGCGAGGATTCCACGCGCACCGGCGCTGCGCAATGGGTTGCTCCCTGAATAAATCCCTAGGTCTGCCCCTAGGGCTACTTGGTCTCGGCCGTCGCGGCCGCGAGCCGGCTCGCCAGTTCGTGGCGCGAATGGATGTTGACCTTGGCGAACACGTTGCCGAGGTGGTACTCGATCGCCTTCGTCGACAGGTACAGCTCCTCGGCTACCTCTCGATTCGATTTGCCCGACGCGACCAGCCGTGCGACCAGGTCCTCCCGCGCGGTGAGGCCGTAACGGTTCTCGGCGCCCGCGTCACGAGAGCGCACTCCGCACGCGGTGAGCTCGGTCTCGCATCGAACCAGGAACGGGCTGGCCCCGAGCTCCCGGAAGCGATCGCGAGCCATCTGCAACGTGGCAATCGCCAGCCTGCGGCTGCCCTGCCTTCGCAGGAACTGGCCGTGGGCGAGCTCGAGCAGCGCATGATCGAGCGGCGCCTGGAACGTCACGGCGACCTCGCGGCCGCGTTCGAACGCGGCCCGCGCCTGCTCCGGACGATCGCGTTCGCTCTCGAGCAGCCCGCGCAAGCGCCAGGCCTCGATCCGCGTGGGGTCATTCAACGTCTCATCGATCGTGCCCTCGATCATGCCCAGCAGTTCCTCGGCCTCGTCGATGCGGCCGGTCGACAGCATCGCCTCGGTAACCATCGCCTGCATCGCGCGGCGCCCCAGCCCGGTGACGATGCCGCCCCCGGTCAGCGGCGCCAGCACCGGCGCGGCCGCGCGCAGCAGGGCCTCCCACTCGCCCTGCACCCAGGCGAGATGGGCGCCGGCCGTGCAGGCGTAGTAGATGCACATCGGCAGCGGCGTCAACTCGGCGCCGCGACGCGCCGCATCCACGTGCTCCTTGGCCGTGCTCCAGTTACCGCGCACCGCGTTGAGATAACTGGCCACGGCGCGGACGTACGGCAGGTCCCACAGACGCTCGCTGTCCTCGCCGAGCGAGACCGCCGCATCGGCGTAGGTGAGGCCCGCGTTCCAGTGTCCGAGCCGATACTCGACCTCGGCGAGGCCACCGTAGGCGTTGGGGATCCCGCGAAACGGCACCCCGGCCCGCGCCCATCTGATCACCGCCGATAGATCCTCGGCCGCGCCCGCGAGATCTCCCCACCACGCCTTGAACTGCGCTCGCGAGGTCAACAGCTCCGCCTCGAACGGCTCTGGCTCGATGCGCGCGGGTGACAGGAAACCCAGTCGGCCGATCGCCTCGTCGCCCCGTCCGGACATCACCAGTCCGAGACACAGCGCCTGCATTGCGACCGTGCGGGCGGTCGGCGGCAGCCCGGGGACGTCAAGCGCCGTGCGCGCGTGTTCGACGCCGTCCTCGCCGCGACCGAGCAGCGAGCACAGCAGCGCGAGCGTCGCCGATGCGGGCCCGTCGAGCTCGGGGTCGTCGTGGTAATCGGGGCGCTCCATCATCTCGCGGCACTCCGCCTCGGCCTCCAGCAGCCTCCCGTTCGCGGCTGTCAGGAACGCGATCGCGTAGCTCCGCCGCGGACTGTCCGAGCACGCCAGGACGGCATCTAGGTGCAGGTTCGCGCGCGGCATGTCGCCGACGAGCACCAGACACTCGACGGCGCGCAACAGCGCTCGCTCGCGGAGCTCCTCGCTGGCGGCGATCCGCGACGCCCACAGGAGCCGTTCGACGCCGGCGGCCAGACGGCTGGCCGCGATCTCACCCTCGGCTGCCTGCAGCAACTCGCTCGCGAGCCCGTCATCGGGCCCGTGGCTGGCGGCCACACGGTGTCCGAGCGCGGCCGAGCCGGTGGCGTGCGCGGCGCAGGCGAGGTGCAGCGTCCGGCGTTTGCTCGGGGACAGGTCGTCGTATACGGCAGCCCGGATCAGGGGGTGGGCGAACTCGATCTCCTCCGGCAGCTGCCCTGGGCTCAATACCAGGAGCTCGGCATCGAGTGCCTCCTCGAGTCCGGCGAGTGGTTCGTCCAGACCGGCCACGGAGGCGGCGAAGCCGACCTGGCTCCGGGGTCCCGCCACGGCCGCGGCGGACACGAGCGCCTGCGCGTCGGCGCCGACGTTGCTCATCCTGGCGAGCACCGTGGCGGAGAACGACCGCGGCGCGGGTAGCGGCCCGTCGCCGAACCTCAGCCGTTCGCCCGGGAGCTCGGTCAGCAGGGCCTTCACATACAGGGGATGGCCGCCGGTGTGCTCGCGCAGCCGCTCGGCCGCGGCGAGCGTCAACGGGCCCAGGCCGAGCGAGTCGGCCAGCTCACTGATCTCCTCGCCGCTGAGCCCCGAAAGCGAGATCGGCTCGACATAGTCGGGGTCGGCCAGCAGGCGCGACCACCCAGGGCCCAGTTGCTCGACGCCGCCCGGGCGGCTGCCGATCAGCAGGAGCAGACGGTCACCGTGCAGGCGCCGCACGACGAACAGCAGCGCCGCGGCCGAGGACGGATCCAGCCAGTGCGCGTCGTCGACGGCCACGACGACGGGCGCGGTGTCCTGGAGGGGACCGAGGATGCCGAGCAGGTCGGCGCCGACGGTGAACGAGCTGGCCGGCGAGCGACTGCCGATCTGCTGTTCGAGCTCAGGCCAGTTCGAGGCCGACGTCGCCTGCGCGATCAGCTGCAGCACGACCCCGTACTCGAGCGTCGTCTCTGACTCCTCGCCGCTGGCCTGTAGGACCTGGACGCCCTCGACCGCCGTCAAGAACCGGCGGATGAACGCGGTCTTGCCGATCCCGGGTTCGCCCTCGATCCAGACGATCTGCGGCTCGCCCTCGCGGGCCGCGTCCATCGCTTTGGAGAGGACGTCCAGCTCGGCCGCGCGGCCGACGAACGCCCCTCGGGGCGAGACGCCGCCGGTAGCCCGGGTCACGAATCCCTCTTAGACATCACCCGATTGCCTCTGGCACGCGATCCTCGATTCGTGCGGCACACGGTGGATCGCCCTGAGCTCCTGTGCCAACAGCCGCCGGTCCACGTCTCGCTATCCCTGTTGGCGCGAGGATACCGGAGGCCGCTCGACGGCCCCGCGGGTCACTGGGTGTCTTGCTAGGGACATATCTAGGGATCGCCCTAGTGCGGATCGCACACCGCCCTGCGAGCATCGCGTCAGGTCAGTCCACGCCACGCGAATAGGGGTCGAGAGCATGACGGGTGTCCTGTATCGAATTGCGCATTTCTGCGTCCGCCGGCGGTTCATTGTGGTGGGCGTTTGGTTCGTCGTCGCGGTTGCCCTCGTCGGGATATCGCAGCAGATGGGCGAGAACACCAACGACAACCTGTCGCTTCCGGGCACCAACAGCCAGAGCGCGACCGACACCTTGCAAAAGCCGTTTCCGACGCAGGCGAACGGCACCAGTCCGATCGTGCTGCACGCCCCCAACGGCGGCAAGCTGACCGATTCCAAGTACGCCAACGCGGTCAACACGGCCGCCACCGACCTGGCCAAGCAGCCCGACGTCTCTTCGGTCATCAACCCGCTGACGTCACAGGGCGCAGCCGCGCTCAGTAAGGACAAGTCGACCGGGTACATCACGGTCGGACTCAAGGTCAGTCCCGGCTCGCTGTCTCTCAGCGAGGCGCAATCGATCATCGATTCGGCATCAAAGCCGGCCGAAGCGGCCGGGCTCGAGGTGCAGACCGGCGGTCAGCTCGGGCAGAAGGTGTCAAAGCCCGCGACCGAGTCCAGCGAGCTGATCGGGATCCTCGCCGCGATGGTGATCCTGACCTTCACGTTCGGAACCGTCACGTCGATGCTGCTGCCGATCATCACCGCGATCTTCGCGCTCATCTCGACGCTCGCGATCATCCGGATGCTCGGTCACGTGCTTACCGTCCCGACGGTCGCCCCCACACTGGCGACGATGATCGGGCTCGGCGTCGGGATCGACTACGCGCTGTTCATCGTGACCCGTCACTTCCGCGGCCTGCGAGACGGACTCGACATCAAGGAGTCGATCGCGCGGGCCGCGGCGACCTCGGGCGGCGCGGTGTTCTTCGCCGGCTGCACGGTCACGATCGCGCTCGTCTCGCTGGCGATCGCCAACATCCCGCTGGTCACGACGATGGGCCTGATGGCCGCAGTCGCGGTCGTCGTCGCCGTGCTGGCCGCGCTGACGCTGCTGCCGGCCGAGCTCGCCGTGCTCGGGCCCCACATCAACTCGCTCCGCGTCCGCCATCCGCAATCCGAGAAGGAGGCGAGGAGCGGGCTGTGGGCCAAGTGGGCGCACGAGATCGCCTCCTACCCGTGGCTGGCCGGGGCCGCAGCGCTCGCGATCCTGATCCCGCTGATGATCCCGCTGTTCTCGCTCAGCCTGGGCCAGCAGGACACGGCGGCGCTGTCGAAGTCAACCACCGCACGGCAGGCGTATGACCTGATCACCAACCAGTTCGGAGCCGGAGTCAACGGGCCGCTGCTGATCGCGGTCAAGCTCGGATCGCCCGCTGAGCCGGCTTCATCGTCGAGTGGCTCGAGCTCATCGTCGAGCTCGAAGTCGGGTTCGGGCTCGAGCTCATCGTCATCGTCGAACTCGGGCTCGAGCTCCTCATCCTCCTCGGGCTCCAGCGATCCGCGCACGACCGACCCGCGGCTGGCGACGCTGCAGAAGGACGTGGCGTCGACGAGCGGAGTCACCGCGGTCTCCCCGATGCAGATCGACAAGGCCGGCACGGTCGCGTACTTCAGCGCGATTCCAAAGCACGGGCCGGCCGAGGACCAGACGACGACGCTGGTCAACAAGCTGCGCGACACGGTGATCCCCGGCGCCGAGAAGGGGACCAACATGACGGCCTATGTGGGCGGTACGACCGCCGCCTACGAGGACCTCGCGTCGAAGATCTCGAGCAAGCTGCCATTGCAGATCCTGGTCGTGATCGGACTCAGCTTCTGCCTGCTGGTGCTCGCGTTCCGCACCGTGGTGATCCCGCCGCAGGCGGCGCTGATGAACATCCTTTCGATCGGCGCTTCCTACGGGGTGCTGACCGCGATCTTCCAGTACGGCTGGTTCAGCAACATCATCGGCCTGCCGGGCCCGGTTCCGATCGTGTCCTACGTGCCGCTGTTCATGTTCGCGATCCTGTTCGGGCTGTCGATGGACTACGAGGTGTTCCTCGTCAGCCAGATCGAGGAGCACGTGCACGAGGGCGAGGACAACAAGAGCTCGGTTATCGGCGGGCTGGTGACGAGCGGCCGAGTGATCACCGCGGCGGCGGCGATCATGGTGTTCGTCTTCGGGAGCTTCGTGCTCAACGGCGATCCGACCGTCAAGCAGTTCGGGGTCGGACTCGCCGTCGCGGTGGTCTTGGACGCGACTGTCGTCCGCTGTCTGCTCGTCCCGGCGTTGATGATCCTGATGGGGAAGATCAACTGGTACATGCCGCGCTGGCTGGACCGTGGCGTCCCGCACATCAGCATCGAGGGCGCCGAGTACTTCGAGCAGCGCGATCATCCTGCCCCGGTCGACCCCACCCCCGAGCCGGAGCCGGCGCCCGTCGGCTGACCGGGAACTCGGGGCTCGGAGAGGAGCCATAGGTGGCGTCCTCTCCGAGCGCGCGATCCAGTTCGCTGGCGGCTAAGGTCGCCAGCGAACTCGCGCGCCGACGGCACCAGCGCCAAGCGCGGGAGACGCAACCGCCCGGACAGCGGGGCGCCGCCGTTGCGGACAGCGACGCAACAGACCCAGCCCAAACGCAAGCGCGGGAGCGGGGCGCCGCGGCGTCGCCGGAAGGGCAGCTCAGACCGTGAACCTGAGCGGCGCGGTCAAGCGGGCAGCCGGCGGTCGCTGGTAGGCTGCTGACGCGGGACCGGTCCGAGCAGGCTCCAGGCGGTAGCGAGGCTGCCGTAGCGGCGCCGGAGGGTCGCTGGGTGCGGCCCGTGCCAGTCGGAGCCACGCAGGTCGGCGTCATGCGGCACGCGTCCGGTCTGGATCCAGAACCCGGCCAGAGCGGCGCGGATCGCTTCGTCGCTCCAGCGGTGGAAACGGACGCGGGCGCCGGCGTCGACGAGAGCAGCGTTCCAGGGGCTCGGCTGCTCGCTGTAGAGATCGCAGACAACCGCTGCGCTGGGCCAGCGTGGACTCTGCGCCGCCCAGCGACTCGCGCCCGAGCGCGACGGCGTCCAGTCCCGGTACGACGGCGCCTGACCGTGTTCCTCGCACCACTCGCGAACCGGTCCCAGCGGCGCTGGTTTCCGGGTGGGCCATCGGCTCATCTTGGCCCGTGGGGCCACAGGCGCCCGGCGTAGGTCGATGTCCGCCGCCGGGCGCGTGGTTGTCATTGGTGGTCTTCCCGGCTAGAGAGCCGTGACGACCGACTTCGTCTCGAGGTAGTTGTTGAGGACCTGGGAACCCATCTCCCGTCCCCAACCCGACTCCTTGTAGCCGCCGAACGGCATCGCGGCGTCGAACACGTGGTAGGTGTTGATCCACACCGTGCCGGCGCGCAACCGCTTGGCGGTCCGGTGGGCCTTGGAGATATCCCGCGTGAACACGCCCGCGGCGAGGCCGTAGTTGGTGTCGTTGGCAACCGGGACGATGTCGTCGGGCGAGTCAAACGGGATCGCGCAGACGACCGGGCCGAAGATCTCCTCCCGCACCACGCTCATGTCGGGGTTGGTGTTGGTGAGGACAGTCGGCTGGACGAAATAGCCGCGATCTCCGAGACGATCGCCGCCGACCACCGCTTCGGCGCCATCGGACTGCCCAGTGTTCAGGTAGCCGAGCACCTTCTCGAACTGCTCGTCAGAGATCAGCGGACCCATCTGTGCCTCGGGGTCGGTTCCGGGCGCGACCTTGATGCTCTTGGCCGCTTCCGCCACCCCGCCGACGACGTCATCGAAGATCTGCGACTGCACATACAGGCGTGAGCCGGCGTTGCAGCACTGCCCGTGGTTAAAGAAGATCCCGTTCGCAGCGCCGACGATCGCGCTATCCACATCGGCGTCGGCGTAGACGACGTTCGGTGACTTGCCGCCGAGCTCGAGCGTGACCTTCTTGAGGTTGCCAGCCGCCGCCTTGACGATCAGCTTGCCGACCTCGGTCGAGCCCGTGAATGCGACCTTGTCGACGTCGTCGTGCGCGGCCAGCGCTGCGCCGGCGTCGCCGAAGCCGGTCACGATGTTGACGACGCCGTCCGGAAGGCCGGCCTCCTGCAGCAGCTCGCCGAGACGCAGCGCCGAGAGCGGCGTCTGCTCGGCGGGCTTCAGCACGACCGTGCAACCGCAGGCGAGAACCGGGCCCAGCTTCCACGCCGCCATCAGCAGCGGGAAGTTCCACGGAATGATCTGTCCCGACGACGCCGACGGGTTCGCGCAGCGTGTAGGC
The DNA here is from genome assembly GCA_963788005.1 of uncultured Solirubrobacterales bacterium. Classification (GTDB taxonomy): domain Bacteria; phylum Actinomycetota; class Thermoleophilia; order Solirubrobacterales; family Solirubrobacteraceae; genus Palsa-465. The sequence continues at coordinate 388,301 of CAWBFH010000014.1, forward strand.
GAGGTACTCACCCGGCGCCGGCAGCGCCGAGATCGGCCACCGTCGTCCCCTCGATCTTCGTCGGCCAGCCCGCCATGTAGCGAAACAGATCGGCGGCGAGCGGCACGTCGGCCGCGCGCGCGACCCCGTACGGCTTGCCGTTATCGAGCGACTCGAGCATCGCGAGCTCCTCGGCGTACTCCTCGATCAACTCAGAGATCCGCCAGATCAGACGGCCGCGGTCCGACGCGTTCATGCGCCGCCACGGTGAGTCGTCGGCAAACGCCCGACGTGCCGCCTTGACGGCCTTCTCAATGTCCTCCGCCTGGCCGTGCGCGACCTCGGCCAGCACTTCCTCGGTGGCCGGGTTGAGCGTCTCGAACGTCTTCCCCGACGCCGCCTCGACCCAGTCTCCATCGATCAGCAGCTTGTGCGATGAGCGGATAAAGCCGTCCGCCCGCTCCTCTACTGACTCGGCAACCGCCATCTTGGGCTCCTCTCCGCCGGGCAGGGGGAGCCCGGCGCGTCGTGTGCAGACTCACAAGAGGTCCCGAGCAGGTCCGGCCCTCGCCGCACGATCTTCGCGACCACGCCGAGCGGTAAGCGGATGCCGCAAGTGGCTACGCGAGCCGGTCACCCACGTCCGCGACGCACGTCGCTGCTGATGCTCAAGCTGCTGTTCCTAGCGCGTCGCGACGCCGACCCCCGACGGCTCCTCGCGGCCCAGCGAGATCACTTTTCGTCGCTCGCGGCAAGCCTCTCAAATGCCGTTGGAGCCGCCGTGGGCTTCGAGCGAGCGCTGCTGCTGTGGCGGCTGGAGACGACCACAGCCGCCGTCCGGTTCACGCGAGGCGATGCTGGCCCAGCAGCCGCCGGCCGCGTGACGGCAAGACGGGGCCCGGCGCGCACCTTCGGTCACATATGCTCCGCGTAGGCAGCGGCGTATCAACCGTGGCGCCCGCCAGGGCGCGCGCCTCAGAGGACGAAAAATCGAGCCGTTACGGAGGGACCAGATGGCGATCGGAGAAGTCACCCGCGCGCGACTGCTAATCGGAGGCGAGTGGACCGACGCCCGCTCCGGCCGTGAGTACGAGCAGGTCTTCCCGTACACGGGCGATCAGGTCGGCTCCGCGCCGGCGGCCGGTCGCGAAGATGCGCGAGCCGCCGTCGACGCGGCACAGGAGGCGTTCGCGGAGTGGTCACGGAGCGCGCCCGGAGCTCGTCGCGCGATCTTGTCGAAAGCGGCGGACCTGATGATGGAGCGCCAGACGGAGATCGCGCAGATCGTCACCGAGGAGACCGGTGGCGTTTTCGGCTGGGGCATGTTCAACGTCGAGCTCGCCGCCGGCATGCTCCGCGAAGCGGCCGCGCAGGCATACGGTCTGGTCGGCGAGGTGATCCCCTCCGACGTACCCGGCAAGCTCGCGATGGGCGTCCGGCAGCCGGCCGGCGTAGTGGTCGGGATCGCGCCGTGGAATGCACCGGTCATCCTCGCCACGCGCGCCGTCGCGACGCCACTCGCGTACGCGAACACGGTCGTACTCAAGGCATCCGAGATCTCCCCGCGGACGCACTCCGAGGTTGCCCGGGCGCTCGTCGACGCCGGGCTGCCGAGCGGCGCTATCAACCTGATCACCAACGCGCCGGCCGATGCCGGAGACGTCGTCGACGAGCTGATCGCGCATCCGGCGACGCGGCGGATCAACTTCACCGGCTCGACCAAGGTCGGAAGGATCATCGCCGAGAACGCCGGCCGCCACCTCAAGCGCGTGCTGCTCGAGCTCGGCGGCAAGGCGCCGATGATCGTCCTGCGCGACGCCGATCTGGATCGCGCAGCGGCAGCCGCGAGCTTCGGGGCCTTCTTCCACCAGGGCCAGATCTGCATGTCGACCGAACGGATCCTCGTCGACCGGGCGGTGTCGGACCAGTTGGCCGACAAGCTCGCCCAGCGCGCGAGCGCGCTGCCGGTCGGCGATCCCAGGGAGCAGACGACCGCGATCGGACCGCTCATCAACGCCGATGCGGTCGCGCGCGTCAGCTCGCTGGTCGAGGACGCGGTCTCCAAGGGCGCCACCGCGCTGAGCGGCGGCGAGGCCGACGGACCGTGCTTCCCGCCGACCGTACTGGCCGGCGTCACCCCCGAGATGCGCGTATACGGCGAGGAGTCGTTCGGGCCGCTGCTCGCGGTCGTCGCCGTCGACGGGCCCGACGAAGCGGTGCAGGTGGCAAACGACACCGAGTACGGCCTGTCGGCGGCGGTGTTCAGCGAGAACGTTCCGGCCGCGCTCGAGCTCGCGCAGCGGATCGAGAGCGGGATCTGCCACATCAACGACACGACCGTCCACGACGAGCCCCAGATGCCGTTCGGCGGCGTCAAGGCCAGCGGCTTCGGCCGTTTCGGCGGCCGAGCTGCCCTGGAGGAGTTCACCGAGCTGCGCTGGATCACGGTTCAGGAGCTCCCGCGCCAGTACCCGATCTGAGATGCCCTTCGCCGATGTAAACGGTCAGCGGCTGCGATTCGAGGACAGCGGCGGAGATGGGCCACCGGTGATCCTGTCGCACGGCTTTTTGATGGACCGCGAGATGTTCGCGCCCCAAGTCGCCGCGCTCGCGCCGGAGTTTCGCGTCATCACCTGGGACGAGCGCGGATTCGGCGAAACGGAGTTCGACTTGCAACCGTTCACCTACTGGGATTCCGCGCGCGACTGCCTCGGTCTGCTCGATCACCTCGGCATCGACCGGGCCGTGCTCGGTGGAATGTCACAGGGCGGGTTTCTCTCGATGCGCGCGACGCTGCTCGCGCCCGAGCGCGTCCGGGCGCTGGTGTTGATCGACACCCAGTCGGGCACAGAGGATCCCGAGCGCCTGCCGGCCTATCGCCAGATGCAGCAGACCTGGCTCGAGGCGGGGCCGATCGATGCTCTGACGCAGACCGTGGCGAACCTGATCATCGGCGATCCCATCCTCAACGAGCAGTGGATCGCAAAGTGGAAGGCGTTTCCCAACGAGGCTCTGAAGGCCCCCGGCGACTGCCTCTTTGATCGGGATGACATCACCGACCGGATGGGCGAGATCACCTGCCCGGCAATCGTGTTTCACGGCACCGCGGACCAGTCGATCGAAATCGAGAAGGGCGAGGAGCTCTGTCAGGCACTGAGCGGGTGCACGGGCCTGGTCCGGATCGAGGGTGCGCCCCACTCGTCGAACCTGACGCACCCCGACGAGGTGAACCCGCCGCTGCTCGGTTTCCTGCGCTCTCTCTGACCCGCGCCGCCGGCGTCAGCTCGAGCGGGCCGTCGCCAAGCGGTTCGCGCTCGACTTGACCGTTTCGTTCGGCGGGCCGCTGATGTCGATCGCGGTCCGCGCATCGTCGGCGATCGCGTGCTCCTCGTCGCTCAGCTTGAAGAACTTGCTCGCCGGCTTAGAGCCGCCGTGCTGGTCCGGCATCCGCTGCTTGGTGGGGAGGCTCGGTCCGAAGCCGCCCGATTCCGTCCACTGGCCGCCGAAGCTCGCAGGCCCGGAAGACGCGAACACGATCGAGGTCTTCGGCAGCTTCGGAACCCTGGTGTCCTTCTTGGAGTTAAACAGCGTCGAGGTCAGATCGCCCACCGTCTTGCGGCGCCACGCCGACACGTTCGGGACCTCGACCCCGAAGCGCTTGGCGATCAGCTTCAGCTGCGAGGTGTGGTCAAACACCTCGGTCGCGACGTGGCCGCCGCGGCTGAACGGGGAGACGACGAGCAACGGCACGCGGACCCCGAGACCGAGCGGGCCGCTGATATCGAGCGTGTCGGGATTCGGCTCGCCGCTCGGGAACGGGACATCCGCGGGTATGTACTCGCCGCGCGTGCCCTTCGGAGCGGTCGGCGGCGCGACATGGTCAAACCAGCCGTCGTTCTCGTCATACATGATGAACAGCGCCGTCTTGGACCACACCTTCGGGTTCGCGGTCAGCTGGTCGAGCACCATCGAGACGAACCACTGGCCGTTCGTGGGCGAGGCCGACGGGTGCTCGTCGAAGCCGAGCGGCGGGATGATCCAGGAGACGCTCGGGAACTTGCCGCTCTTGACGTCGGCGGCGAAGTCGTTCGGGAACGTCTGCTTGAAGGACTTCTCGAACAGCGGCGTGCCCGGCTTGCGGAATGCCGTGAAGTAGGGCAGGACGTTGTCCGTCAGGCCGATCGACGTGGTCACGGTCGGGTCATAGAAGGACGGGTCCCAGGTCAGGTAGTCGGCCGTCGACGCGAACTTCCCGCCGACACCGACGTTGCTCGGCGTGTAGACCTTCCACGACACGCCCTTGTCCTCGAGCAGTTCCTGGACGGTCGTCCAGGTGCAGTTCCACAGCGTGTCAGCGGTGGAGTTTGTCTTGACCACGGGGCCGCCATGGCGGCCGTTGGGGTCGATCGTGCCGCTGGTGGCCATCAGCCGGTTCGGGTGCGTCGGGCCGAGAATCGAGCAGTGGTAGGCGTCCCCGAGCGTGAAGTGGTCAGCGAGCGCCCAATGGAACGGCAGCTCGGAACGCTTGTAGTACCCCATCGTCAGCGCGCCCTTGGGCCCCTCGTTCTGCGGCTGGGTGTGGACCTTCACCCAGGAGTCCATCTTGCCGTGGTTCCAGCACTGGTGCATCGGACCCCAGTCATGGGTCAGGTCATCGGTCGATTCGAGGCCGTGGTTGGCCGGAAGGTGGAACGGCAGCAGCTTGTGCTTCGGAACCACGTTCGAGCCGCCCGGGTAGTTCTGGGCGAACACGCCGAGCGAGTGCTTCGGGTGATCGTCGAAGCCGCGCCCGCGCGGGTAGGCGCCGAAGTAATGGTCGTAGGAGCGGTTCTCGAGCATCAGGAAGACGATGTGCTCGACGGCCTCGAGATCAGACCCGGCCGGCTTGGTCCTCGCCGCGCGCTCGATCGCCGAGGCCCAGCTCGGTCCCGCCATCCATGCGAGCGCGGACTGGCTGACGAACGCGCCCGCGCCGACCATCCCCAGGCGCTCCATCAGCTGACGGCGCGTCAGGTTCTTGTCCCCAAGCTCCTTGGGAAGATCCATCTCGTGACTCCTGTCTCGGTCCTGGTTGCCTTCCGCCACGCCCTCGGGCGAGCAGATCCACGGAATCCGGCCCGGTCCGCGTGCGCCACGATACCGACCAGGGATCATTTCTGGCGCGATTGAGCTGCTGACGTGCCCGCGTTGAGCCTGCTCGTATTCGGCGTATGGCTCGCGACGACCGCGTCGGCCGTCGCCAGCACCTGCTTGCGGGAGAAGATCTTGGCGAGCCGCCGCACGGCGCGGCGGTCGCCGTCAACCGTCAGTGCGCCCGCGGCTGCTGCCTCGGAGGCGGTCGCGTCACCCGCCGCCATCTCCGCCCACGTCCGCTCGTCCATCGTCAAGGTCACGACCGGCTCGGCGGCGCGCCCGTAGTGGAGGCTGATCGCCCCGTCATCCACGTCAAAGTAGAAGGGCGAGCCGCCGACGACGTATTGGTAGGTCTCGGTCACGCCTCGGGCAGCGTCACCGTCAGCGAAGGTGGCCATCGCCAGCGCAGCCCAATGGGGACGAAAGCTCTCGCCCGGCTGTCGCGCACCGAGGCGCCGTGCCCCCCAAGCGACAAGCGGGATCATCGCGCCCGCCAGCTCCTCGCCGTCCTCGGTCAGTCGGTAGACGTGACGCGCGGCGGGCGGATCGAGCTCATCGCGGACCACGACGCCGTCACCCTGGAGCGCCCGAAGCCGCTCGGTCAGCAGGTTGCGACTAATCCCCGGCAGCCCGTCGAGCAGATCCGTGAAGCGGCGCGGACCAAGCATCAGCTCACGGACGATCAATAGCGTCCAGCGGTCGCCGACGACGTCGAGTGCGCGAGCCGCCCCGCAGTATTGGTGGTAACGGTGTTCGGTCATTGTTCTTTTTGTGAACCTAGAAGTATAGAATGTGAACCGTAATGTCGGCCGATGTCCAGCCCGGGACAGACCCCGCGGTCCAGCAGATCGAAGTGCCGCGACGCGCCCGCGCGCTGAGCACGCTCGCCCACGTTGACTACGCCGACGCGTTTTCCTTTGGCGTCGACGGGCGCGATCGTCGGACGCCCGAAGATTGGGCGCGGACGGCGCTCGAGCTCGCGCCGGCCAGCGTGCGCCGCACGCTGCGGTCCGGCTGGACCGCGATCGGCCTCAAGCTCGACGGTGCGCCGCCCGACCGCTCCGTCCTCGGCTGGGAGATACGCGAAAGTACGCCCGGGCATGTGCTGCTCGGTGCGCCTTCCCGGATCGGGATGGCGGGCGAGCTGCTCTTCAAGCGCGAACCGAGCGAGCTCCTGTTTGCAACGCTCGTGCAATTCGACAACCCGGCGGCCCGAGGCGTGTGGGCCGGAGTGCAGCCGGTGCACGTCCCGGTCGTGCGGTCTGTGCTCGAGCACGCCAGCCGGCGTAGCTGGCCGTGAACCGGGCTGCCGCGATCGATCTCCTGGACCGTCTGCACGCGGCGCAGAACCACTTCTACGCCGGCGGGTCGCCTGATGGGCTGGTGGAAATCCTCGCCGTCGACATCGTCTGGACGGTCCCGGGGGACAACAGCATCGCGGGGACTTATCGCGGCCGCGAGCAGGTATTCGAGTACTTCCGGCGCCGGCGCAACCTGGCAGGCGGGACGTTTCAGATGCGGCGGCGGGACGTGCTCGCGGGAGACGGTGACCGCATCGCGGCGCTCGTCGACGGCCGCGCGACCGTGGGCGGTATCACGCACGAGTGGTCGACCGTCGGCCTCTATGACGTGGTCGGCGAGAAGATCGCGGCCTGCTGGCTGCTGGCGCTCGACCAGCGCGCCTTTGACGCGATCTGGACCGCCTGACGCCCGATGCAGCGCTCCGGCGCGGTCGCGCGACTTCTATCCTCAATGTGATGGGAAAAGTCTGGATCCTCGATACCGAAACCAAGGGCACCGGTGCCAATATGGTGCCGCTCGAGCGCGCCACCAAGCGCTCGTCGGCCGTCGAGCCGGTCCTGATCCCGCGCGATCGGGCACCCAGAGTGCAGCCCGCGCCCGCGCCGAGACCGGCGCCGCAGTTCCGCGTCGTCGACGTGATGACGCGGCAGGCACTCGCCGACGACGCCACCACGCGCGAGACCGCCGCGGTGCTTCGCGACGTCCGCAGCATCGTCGACGTGAACGTGTACGTCCGCCACGGGTCGCAGGAGCGCTGGCAACTGCTGCCACTCGCCGACCTGCGGGCGCTCTTGGAGCTGGCCCGGGCGCAGGCGCCTGCCGACACCGCTGCGGCCTAGCCGACCGCCAAGTCTCACGCTCGACGGACGCCTAGCCCGGTCTCGACGTTCATCAGGGGGCGCGAACGCTGAAAGGACGGCATCATGCAGGCCAGGCTCCCCTGGGGCGGCCTGACCAAATAAGGAGGAAGAACAGGTGACAGGCTCAAACACCGTGAGCGCCGCCGACGAGCGAGCAGCGCAGGATCGCGGGCACCCACTCGACCCGCTGACGGGTGACGAGCTTCGCCGAGCAGCGCGGACCGCGCTCGCCACGGATGGCCGGCCCTCCGACTTCAGGGTGGTGGATGTCTCCCTGTACGAGCCCGATAAGGCCGAGGTGCGCACCTGGGAGCCCGACGCTCGGGTCGACCGTCAGGCGTGGGTGGTCCTGCTCGACCGCCGGGACGGGTCGACGGTCGAACTCGTGATCTCGCTCGACGATGACTCGATCGTCCGGCAGCGCAGCGTCGAAGGGGTGCAGCCCGCGATGACCTTCGGCGAGTACGACGAGTGCGAGCAGATGGTGCGGGCCGATCCGCGGTTCCAGGAGGCTCTGAAAGAGCGCGGGGTGACCGACTCTTCGCTGGTGACGGTCGAAGCCTGGGGACTGGGAACCCACGCCGAGGATCATTTGCGCGACCGCCGGCTGGCATGGACACCCTGCTGGGTCCGCGACGACCCCGACGACAACCCGTACGCCCACCCGATCGACGGTCTGTTCGCGATCGTCGACCTGACCGCGATGGAGATCCTCTACATCGAGGACCACGGCGTCAGCCCGATCCCGCGGACCTCCGGGCGCTACCAGCCGGAGGCCACTGGCCTGCCTCCGCGCGAGGATCTGAGACGCCTGGAGATCGAGCAGCCCGACGGCGCAAGCTTCGACGTCGATGGCTGGGAGGTGACCTGGCAGCGGTGGCGGTTTCGGATCGGGTTCACGGCCCGCGAGGGGCTCGTGCTGCATCAGATCTCCTACCGCGACGGCGATCGCGAGCGCCCGATCATCTACCGCGCCTCGTTTGCGGAAGTGGTCGTGCCATACGGCGATCCCAGTCCCGGCACCTACCGCAAGTGCGCGTTTGACATCGGTGAATACGGCCTCGGCCCGTGTGCGAACTCGCTCGAGCTGGGATGTGACTGCCTCGGGGAGATCCGCTACTTCGACGTCGACCTCTGCGATGACAGCGGCGCGCCGTTCACGATAAAGAACGCGATCTGCATGCACGAGGAGGACTTCGGGCTGCTGTGGAAGCACTTCGACGCGCCCACCGGCCAGGCCGAGACCCGCCGGATGAGGCGGCTGGTCGTGTCGTTCATCATCACGATCGGCAATTACGACTACGCGTTCTACTGGTACCTCTACCTCGACGGGACGATCGAGGCAGAGGTGAAGGCGACCGGGATCATGCTCACCCAGGGCCTCGCCGCCGGCGGGACCGATCACGGCGTCGCGGTCGGGCCCGACCTCGTGGCCCCTCACCACCAGCACTTCTTCTGCGTCCGTCTCGACATGGAGGTCGACGGCGTGCGCAACTCGGTCTACGAGGTAAACACCGAGGGCGTCGAGCAGGAGAACGAGAACCCGTACGGCAATGCGTTCCGCACGGTCGCCACGCGCCTGGATCGCGAGCCCGAAGCTCACCGCCGGATGGATCCGCTCAGCGGCCGCTACTGGACGATCGCCAATGATCAGGTCCACAACTCCCTCGGTCAGCCCACCGCCTACAAGCTGTTGCCCGGGTCGACGACCTTTCCGTTCGCCCGCGAGGGCTCGGACCTGACGCGGCGCGCCGCGTTTCTCCAGGACAACGTGTGGGTCACGCACTTCGACCGTCACGAGCGCTTCCCGGCGGGTGACTACCCCAACCAGCACCCGGGCGGCGCGGGCCTGCCCGAGTACCAGCGGGCCGATCGGCCGATCGTCGATGACGACATCGTGCTCTGGTACTCGTTCGGGATCCTGCACATCGCGCGGCCCGAGGATTGGCCGGTGATGCCGGTCGACCGGATCGGCTTCATGCTCAAGCCGTCGGGCTTCTTCGACCGCAATCCAGCACTCGACGTTCCGCCGTCGTCAAACGGGCACGGTTCGGGGTGTAAGCAGTAGCGCGGGCTGACCCCGCTAGCCCCGGCCGATCGCCGCGCGCATCGACGCTTGGCCGTCACCGAGCACGAGCGGCCCGTGCGCGACCAGCACGTGCTCGACCGGCAGCTCCGCCAGCGGCGCGAGCAACTCACGCAGCCGTTCCGGACCACCCTCCGGTTGCAGCCACGAGACCGGGCACATGCGCAACTCGCCCGAAGGCCGGCGCAGCATCACGTCGCCGAACACAAGCGCTGCGTGCGCGGGAAACCACAGTGCAAGCTCATCATCGCGTTGCACCGCGAACGCGCGTGCTCCGTTGCACAGCTCGTCTCCGTCATCCAGCGCACGGTCAAAGGGCGGCCAATCCCGATTGGGCGGGGACGGCGGCTTCGCCCAAACCGAAGCGCCGTACCGCGCTGCCGCCTCGGCGACGCTGCGGTGGTGCCAGTGCAGCGTGCGGACCACGCCGGCGCATCCGCCGTGGGTCTCGACCAGGGCATCGAGCTCCGGCCATCCGACGACGAGCGGATCGATCAGCAGCAGTCCGCTCGGGGTGGAGACCGCAAACCAGGCGACGGGCCGCTCCCAGCCGTCCTCACCGCCATCTTCCTCGACCCAGTCCGGGTGCAGCGACTCAAAGCGCCAAACGCCCTGCAGAACCTCGCCGACCGAGCTGGCTCCCATACGCGCTGGACCATAGCCCAGGCGTGAGAAGATCAGCGCCCGGAGTAAGCCCACCGAACCAGGGAAGCGAGAGACCAAGAGTGGACCTTGAAGAGACGCTGGAAAAGGTCGTGGAGATGGCCCGCGAGGAGCTTCACATCGTCCGCAAGCGCGCCCAGGAGAAGACACCCGCGCGCGATCACGGCAAGGACTTCCACGAGGCCCAGGCAGCCGCCGACCGCCTTGACCACTACGCCCACCAGCTCTACCGGCTGCACGACGCCGAGTACGCCGACGGCTGGAGGCACCACAGCGCCGCCGATCGCAGCTGAGTAACTGTGAGCGGCGGCTTGACCTAATGGCGTCTAACGCTTGATTTCGACGAGCAGGACCCAGCTGTTGAGGAGTCCGGCTGCCGTGGCGAGGGCCATCGATCCGCCGAGCCAGTAGAGCCCGCCGGCCGTGGAGGTGATCGTGGCGACGGTCGCGATGGTCGCGAACGCGGTTATGAGGATCCCGGGGGCGATGTGGCCCAGGCGCCAGTTCAGAGGCGAGCTCGCCTCGGCATGCCAGCGGGGCAGGTCGACCTTGATCGCCAAGGTCGCCATACCCACGGCGAGCACGGCCTCACCGACTCCCAGCGCCACGTGAGACAGCCCGGGTACGAGGACGAGGATGCTGGCGCCGAGGGAGTAGGCGAAGAAGATCAAGGTCTCCAGTGCGCGGCCGGCTAGACGCTCGTCGGCGATGATCGCGTCGAGGTTGAAGGAGATCGCCACGAACGCGAGGCCGAGGAGCGCGCCGGACGCGCCGGCGAGCGCGACGCAGAGGTCATGCCACTGTGCGGGGTCATAGGCGGCGATGGATGCGGTCATCTTGATCCTGTCACTGGAGGCCCGGCGGGCCCGCTGAGGCGTCCTGCTACTCGTGCCCGCGCCGCTTCTCGGCCCGCTCGCGGGCGACATCGGGCGAGGGGACGATCATGACCGGCCGGTCGGCCGACTGCAGGACCGCGTTCGACACGCTGCCGAGGAGGAATGACCCGATCCCGCCTCGGCCGCGCGAGCCGAGGACGATCGCGTCGGCGTCGACGGCGTCGGCCTCGTTGAGGATCGTCTCCGCCATCGCGCCCGAGCGAGGGAAGGTCCGCGGCGTCGCTTCGAGGCCGGCGTCGCGCGCCAGGGCCGCGCCCTGTTCGGCTTCCTGCTCGGCGGATTGACGGCTCGCCTGATCGATTCGCTGATAGTCGGCGATGTCGGTGGCGGTGCTGCCAAAGCCAGCCGGCCCGCGGGTCACGATCTCGGCGTACTGCTCCCAGATCACGAGCACGGTGGCGGGCTGTCCTGTGAACAGTGCGCCCGCGCGCTCGATCGCGTCCTTGGCGTTGTCTGAGCCGTCGTAGCCGATCAGAATCATCGATCCCTCCTGGGGGTGGTCAGTAGTGCACTTCAGCGGGCGAGGACGCTCTGGGCCTGGCGAGCCATTTCGAGGCCCTCACGGGCGCGGATCACCAGCGTCGGGACCTCGGATCGCGCCGCGCTGATGTCACCGTCACCGGCGAGCCCTTGATTGGCGCCCTCATCGATCGCAAGGCCGAGAAATCCCAGCCCGGCCGTCGCGCGGGCCCGAATCTCAGGCGCGCGCTCGCCCACGCCACCGGTGAACACCAGCACATCGATCCCGCCCAAGGGCGCCGCCATCGCGGCGATCGCTCCGGCCAGGCGATGGACGTAGACCTCGATCGCCAGCGTGGCGTCGGCGTCATCGCCGTTGGCCCGAGCGAGAACCTCCTTCATGTCGGCACTCCCGGCGAGCGCCAGCAGGCCCGACTCGTGCTCGAGCGCGGACGCCATCTCGCCCTGCGCGACCGCGTCGTGTTCGAGCAGCCACAGCAGCATCCCCGGATCGACGCTGCCGGAGCGAGTCGCCATCACGAGGCCGTCGAGGGGCGTGAACCCCATCGTCGTGTCGATCGACTCGCCGTGGGCGATCGCGCACAGCGAGGCGCCGGCGCCGAGGTGGCAGGAGACGATCCGGAGGTCGTCGTCCGCCGGGCCGAGCAGCTCCGGCGCGCGGTGCGCCACCCAGCTGTGGGACAAGCCGTGGAAGCCGTACTTGCGCACCTTCCAGCGCTCGCGCCACCGTGCGGGCACCGCGTATGTCGAGGCGGCCGGCGACAACGTGGCGTGAAATGCAGTGTCAAAGCAAGCCACCGCCGGCAGATCGGGGAGCAGGCTGGTTACGGCATCGAGCGCCGCGAGTGACTTGGGCTGGTGCAGCGGGGCGAGGTCGGTGAGCGCGCGCAGCGTCATCGGTGACCTTGTCGGTCGAGCAGCACGGGCTCGACGTAGCGCTCGCCGCCGTGGACGATCCGGTGAGCGACGGCGTCGGCGTCGCGAAGCTCATCCGTCATCGCGTGGGTCAGCTCGTCACGGTCGATCTGCCCGCGGGGTGCGCTCAGCGCGCGCTCGACGAGCGTCTCGCTCGCATCCCTGACGAGGCTCAGCTTGATGCTGCTCGAACCAGCGTTGACGACGAGCGTTCGCACCGCCGTCCCTTACCCGGTCTTGGCCGGCCACGTCCAGTCCCGCACGTCGGGAGGGTCGTCGCCGACCTCGCGCGTGTAAGCGCGGTGGCGGAGCCGCTCATCGGTGAGCTGTTGTCGCAGTCCGGCCGCACGCTCACCGAGCCCGGGAACGCGGTCGATCACGTCGATCACGAGGTGAAAGCGGTCGAGGTCGTTGAGCATGACCATGTCGAACGGGGTCGTGGTCGTGCCCTCCTCCTTGTAACCGCGCACGTGCAAGTTGTCGTGATTGGCACGGTGGTAGGTGAGGCGGTGAATCAGTGACGGGTAACCGTGGTAGGCGAAGATCACCGGCCGGTCGGTCGTGAACAGGGCGTCGAACTCGCGGTCGGGCATGCCGTGCGGATGCTCGGTCTCGGGCTGCAGCCGCATCAGATCGACGACGTTCACCACCCGGACCCGGAGCTCGGGGAGATGCTCTCGCGAGAAGTGCTGCCGCGGCCACTGTCTCGAGCGTGGGGATGTCGCCCGCGCAGGCGAGCACGACATCGGGCTCACCGCCGTTGTCACTCGACGCCCAATGACCAGATTCCGAGGCCGCGGGTGCAGTGGGCGATCGCCTCATCCATCGACGAGGTAGTTGAGGCTCGGCTGCTTGCCGGCGACGATCACATTGACGTAGTCGCGCGAACGCAGGCAGTGGTCGGCCACCGACAGCAGGCAGTTCGCGTCCGGCGGCAGATAGACGCGGACGAGCTCCGCTTTCTTGTTGACGACGTGGTCGATGAACCCCGGGTCCTGGTGGGAGAAGCCGTTGTGGTCCTGGCGCCAGACGTGCGACGAGAGCAGGTAGTTGAGTGAAGAGATCGGCGCGCCGCCACGGAAGCTGCGCGCGTGACCTTGAGCCACTTCGCGTGCTGGTTGAACATCGAGTCGACGATGTGGATGAACGCCTCGTAGCAGTTGAACAGCCCGTGTCGGCCGGTCAACAGATAGCCCTCGAGCCAGCCTTCGCACAGGTGTTCGGACAACACCTCCATCACGCGCCCGTCCGGCGGCCAGGTGATCGTCGCCGTCGAGCCGCTCCGCATCCCACGCGCGGTTGGTCGCCTCGAACACCGCGGTCGAGGCGGTTCGACGCCGTCTCGTCGGGCCCGATCAGCCGGAACGTGCGCGGGGTTGGCGACGATCACGTCGCGCAGCCAGGCGCCGAGCACGCGCGTCGCCTCGCTGGTCGTCGTCGCCGGTGACGGCGACCTCGACTGCGTAGTCGCGCGAACTCGGGGAGCTCGAGGTCGCGGCAGCAGAAGACCACCGTTGGCGTGCGGATTGGCGCTCATCCGCCGCTCTCCGCGGGGCGGCAGGGACGCGAGCTCGGCGACGCAGCGCGCCGTCTGCATCGAACAGCTCTTCCGGGCGATAGCGAGCGCATCCACGCCTCGAGCTGCGCGAGGTGCTCGGGGTTCTCGCGGACCGCCGGCAGCGGTACCTGATGCGCGCGCAAGGTTCCCTCGACCGGCAGGCCATCGACCACCTTCGGCCCGGTCCAGCCCTTCGGGCGTGCGCAGGACGATCATCGGCCAGCTGCGGCCTCGGAGATCCTGGAGTGGTCCGCGCATGCGCGCTGAATCTCGGCGATCTCGGTCGGCCGCGCTCGTCGAGCGCCGCCGCCATCAGCCGTGCATCACCGGCGGCTCGATCGCCCTCGACGAAGATCGGATCGTAGCCGTAGCCCTCGAAGGAGGGCGCGCAGCTCCTCGCTTCGCGAATCCGCGCGAGCACGGTCGGGTTGGCGATCTTGTAGCCGTTCAGATGGAGGATCGGCAGCACGGCGCCGTCGAGCACCGGGTTGAGGAACTTGTTCGAGTGCCAGCTCGGCGGCCAGCGGCCCGGTCTCGGCCTCGCCGTCGCCGACGACGCAGACGACGAGCAGATCGGGGTTGTCGAAGGCGGCTCCGTACGCGTGCAGCAGCGAGTAGCCGAGCTCGCCGCCCTCGTGGATCGAGCCCGGCGTCTCGGGCGCGACGTGGCTCGGGATGCCTCCCGGGAAAGGAGAACTGGCGAAACAGCCGCCGCAGGCCCTCGACGTCGTGACCGATGTGCGGATAGACCTCGGTGTAGGTGCCCTCCAGATAGGTGTTGGCGACGAGCGCCCGGCCCGCCGTGGCCCGGGCCGGTGACGAAGATCGCGTTCAGATCACGCTCGACGATCAGGCGGTTCATGTGCGCGTAGACGAAGTTGAGACCGGGCGTCGTGCCCCAGTGGCCGAGCAGGCGCGGCTTGATGTGCTCGGGCGTCAGCGGCTCGCGCAACAGCGGGTTGGCGAGCAGGTAGATCTGGCCGACCGACAGGTAGTTGGCCGCACGCCAGTACGCATCAAGCAGACTGTGATCGTCGCCGGCAACCACCACGGCAAGAGCCTAGCCTCGGTCGGACCTCCGAGACGTAAAGCTGGCGTGACCGACTCACCGTCAGAATGGGGCGGTGACCAGCGCGTCGGCGTCCGATCCCGTCCGTGCCCTGCTGCGTACCCGGAGGGCGCTCCTGGCCGACGTCGACCACAGCGACGGCGCACCCGAGCGCCTCCTGGTGCGCAGCGACGTGAGCGGGACGATGCAGCTGTGCGAGCTTGCGTGCGGGAATCTGGTCGAGCTGACCGCGCTGCCCGAACCGGTCGCGAGCGCGCACTACGTCCCGGGCGCCCGGCGGGCGGTGCTCGCGATCGACGAGGGCGGAAACGAGCGCCATCAGCTCTATCTGATCGACCTCGACGACGCGGCCGGCGCAACCGTGACCGGGTTCGATCGCCTGCGAGCGGTGACGAGCGACCCGCGCTACGGGCACCAGTTCGCGGGCGTGTCACCGGACGGTCGGACGGTCGCCTACGTGTCCAATCGCGCCAACGGCGTCGACTTCGACCTCTGGCTTTACGACCTCGAGCGCGACGAGCACCGCCTGCTGCACGCCGGCGGCGCCTGGTATCAGCCCGCCTCGGGATTTTCGCCCGGCGGCCGGCTCGTCTCGCTGCTGCGCCCCGGCGCACGGCCGCTCGATGTCGATCTCGTCCTGGTCGATGCCAGCTGCGGTGAGGTGCTGACCCCGCTGCCGCATCCCCAGGAGGCGGCGCTGGTCGGGGCCCCTGCGTGGATCAGCGATTCGGTCTTCTACGCCTCTTCCAGCGTTGGCCGTGAGTTCGCGGCCATCGTCCGCCACGATCTGGATTCGGGCGAGACCACAACCATCCTCGGGACCGGCGAGCAGTTCGACGCGGAGGTCGTAGCGGCCGGCCGAACGGCGATCACCGTGATCGAAAATCGTGACGGGGCGAGTGCGATGTGGCATTACGACTTGCGGTCCGGCGAGCGCGGTGATGTGCCACTGCCCGAAACGGGAGTGACCCACGCCTGGTTTCTCGAGCCGCCGATCGGCAGCCGCGACGGGTCGCGGCTCTACTGCACGCTGACCACCCCGCGGCTGGGGGGCGACGTCTACAGCCACGACCGCGAGCGCGGCGAGACCCGGCGGCTCACGCACAGCCCGACCGAGGTGACGCCGGACGCGCTCAGCGCCCCCGAGCTGGGCGAGGTCGAGAGCTTCGATGGTGAACCGATTCCGCTGTTCGTCTTTCGCCCCCGCTGCCCGGAGTCACGGCCCGCCGTCGTGGTGTACGTGCATGGCGGTCCCGAAGCGCAGGCGCTGCGCTTGTTCGACCCCGAGATCCAGGCGCTGGTCACGGCCGGCTATGCGGTGGTGGTGCCCAACGTGCGTGGCTCCACGGGTTACGGCAAACGGTACGCCTCGCTCGATGACACGACCAGGCGGCTCGACTCGGTGCGAGACCTGCAGTCGGTACACGGCGCGCTCGATTCGCTCGGCTTCGACCCCACGCGCGCGGTGCTCTGGGGTGGTTCCTATGGCGGCTACATGACGCTCGCGGGGCTCGCGTTTGCACCTGAGCTGTGGGCCGCCGGCGTCGACATCGTCGGCATCTCGAACCTCGTCACGTTTCTCGAGAACACCTCCGAGTACCGCCGCGCGCATCGCGAACTCGAGTACGGCTCGCTCGCGAGCGACCGCGACTTCCTGATTGAAGCGTCGCCGCTGACCCACGTGGATGCGATCCGTGCGCCGCTGTTCGTGATCCACGGTCGCAACGATCCCCGAGTGCCGCTCGGGGAGACCGAGCAGCTCGTCGCGAGCCTCGAGCGACGAGGTGTGCGTCACGAGCTGTGCGTCTACGACGACGAGGGCCATGGCCTCGCGAGGCTCGCCAACCAGCTCGATGCCTATCCGCGCGCGATCGAGTTCCTCGACGAGGTCTTGGGTCGGGCCACCTGAACCTCGTTTAGCGACGAGCTCGACCGTCCCCTACCATCGACTGATGGCTGCTGTCAGTGGTGGGGCTGGCGAGTCGGCGAGTGCCGAGCCGAATCGGTGGGCGGTGCTCGCGTTGCTGAGCGTCGCGCAGCTGATGGTGGTGCTCGACGCGACGATCGTGACGATCGCGATCCCCTCCGCCCAGAAGGCGTTGGGGTTCTCGACCGAGAGCCGGCAGTGGATCGTTACGGCTTATGCGCTCGCATTCGGCAGCCTGCTGCTGCTGGGCGGAAAGCTGGGGGATCTGTTCGGCCGCAAGTGGACGCTGATCGCCGGTCTGGTCGGGTTCTCGGTCGCCTCGGCGATCGGCGGTCTGGCCCAATCCTTTGCCGTACTCGTCGCCGCGCGCACGCTCCAGGGTGCATTCGGCGCGCTGCTTGCGCCCTCGGCGCTGTCCCTGCTCACGGTGACATTCCAGGGCTCGCCGGACCGGCCAACGGCGTTCGGAATCTTTGGCGCGATCGCAGGCGGCGGCGCCTCACTCGGCCTGATACTCGGCGGCGCACTGACGCAGGTCCTGTCCTGGCGTTGGTGCCTGTACGTCAACCTCGTGATCGCCGTTCCGACGACGATCGTCGCACTGCGCCTGCTCGTCAATCACGGTGCTCCACACCGGGATCCGATCGACATCCCCGGGGTTCTCACCTCGGCGTTGGGACTGTTCGCGCTGGTCTATGGATTCTCCAACGCCGAGACCCACTCCTGGGGGGCGACGGCGACGATCGTGGCGCTCGTCGCCAGCCCCGTGCTGCTGACCGCCTTCGTGCTGATCGAGCGCCGGGCCAAGTATCCGCTGCTGCCGATCCACATCATCTGGGACCGGACTCGCGGCGGGGCGTACACGACGATCGCACTGGCGGGCGCCGGCATCTTCGCCGTGTTTCTGTTTCTCACCTACTTCCTGCAGGAGCAACTCGGCCTCTCGCCGCTGACCACGGGGCTGGCGTTCCTGCCGCTGACCGGGGTTCTCGTGGTCACGTCGACCACCGTCCAGACCCGGGTGATCCAGCACACCGGGGTCAAGCCGCTGGTGCTCGTCGGCATGACGCTGGGCGCGATCGGGATGTTCCTGTTCACCAGTCTGACGCCCGACTCCGCCTACGCGACCCACGTGCTACCCGGTCTGCTCGTCCTCGGCGTGGGTATGGGGTGCATCTTCGCGCCCGCGTTCTCGACCGCGACGCTCGGCGTGGAGGGCAGCGAAGCCGGGATCGCGTCGGCGATGGTCAACACCTCCCAACAGGTCGGCGGCTCGGTCGGGACCTCGCTGCTGAGCACGATCTTCGCCAGCGCCGTCGCGAGTTATGCGGCCAGTCACGTCCCCAGCCCCGGTCTGGCGGACGCCGCCGCCGTGCACGGTTACGTGACGGCGTTCTGGTGGGCGGTCGGGATCTTCGCGCTCGGCTTCCTGCTCGCGATGGTGATCCTGCCCAGTCGTGCCGTGCATCGTCACCCGACCCTCAGGGCCGTGCTGGCGCGCTTCGCGATCGGCAACTGCCACCACTCCGAGTCTCGTGACGGCGCGCCGGAAGAGGTGAGCGCTACGACGGGTGCTGGGGCGCGATGAGCACCGGCCGCTTCGTGTGGGCAGCGAGTGCATGCGAGACGCTCCCGAGCAGCGCGCTGCCGAGCGCGCCCCGGCCGCGTTGGCCGCAGATAATCAGGCCGGCGCCGATCTCCTCCGCGATCTCATCGATCGTCCTGGCCACCGATTCGCCGGCCTGCGCGACCCGTGCGACGGCGTTGTAGCCGCGCGTCCGGGCTGCCGCCGCGCCGTCCTCGGCGATCTGTTTAGCCGACGCAGCTTCCTGCTCGTCGACCTCACCCTCGTTCGGTATCGCGACCACGAACGAGCCTGCTCGAGCCAGCTGAATGGCAGCCGGCGTCCAGACGGTCAGCACGACCGCGTCTGTGGGCGTGATCCATTCGGCCGCGGCAGTCAGCGCCGTCAGCGAGCCGTCCGATCCATCGAAGCAGAACAACACCGGCTTATTCATCGGCGCTCCTCGTCACGCGAAGCATCTGGGGCCACGGCAGGGCAGACTACCCTTCGCGCGCTGCTTCCGGGCGGCGGCGCGGGCCGCCGCGGACCAACCGCGAGCGGCGGAGCTCCGGGACTCAGGCCCAGGCTCTAGCCCGTGTCCCCGAAGCCGGTGGGGGGCCAGGTCGGAGCTTCCCGGGTCCTCCCCAGCGCTCTGATGAGTCGCTCGTCGTAGCGAGGGTCGCCGCCGAGGTCGAGGCGTAGCTGGCGGTGATCGGGATCCCAGCGCGCGCCCACAACGTCGCCTGGATCGGGCGGGCGCCAACGACGCGTCCGACTGTTCAGTCTCTGCTGAACGGTGACACGCTCGACGGCGCCATCGGGGGTCTCGATGTCGGCGACGATCTCAAACCACGGGTGAGTCGCATTCCACGGCTCGCCCCACGCCCGGAAGCATTCAACAATCGTCGCGTCAACCTTGATCCAGCGCGTGCCCGGCACGATGACCCACTGACCTCGGCGGCCTTCAATCGCGTCAGGCTAGCCCCATCGTCTGCGGCGCTCAAACCAAACTCGGCCATCTGCGATGCTGGGCAGGTGCTCGAGCGCCGCGTCGAGACCTCGCCGAACCCGCAGTTGGCCGGGGTGGAGTGGCCGGTGCTGGAGGTGGTCGGCGCGCGCGAGGGGCCGCGGCTGTCGCTGCTCGCCGGTATCCACGGCTGCGAGTACCCGGCGATCGCGGCGGTGCGTCGTTTCATGGCCGCGGTTGACAGCGCGCGGCTGTCCGGGTCAATCACGGCGGTGCCGGTTGTGTCCCCAACCTCGTTCGCGGCGCGATCGGCGTTCGTCGTCCCCGAGGACGGCCGCAACCTCAATCGCTCGTTTCCCGGCAATCCGGGCGGCTCTTTCACTGAGGCGCTCGCCGATCACGTGTTTCGCGCCTTCATCGAGCCGGCCGATCTGCTCATTGACCTGCACGGCGGGGACCTGTTCGAGGCGCTCGAACCGTTCGTGATCTACGACGCGTCGCCGTGCGAGCAGACCGCCGGGCGCCTCGCGCGCGCCTACGGCCTCAGGTACGTGATTCGCAATCAAGCGTCGGCGCTGGCGGCCACCACGAGCGGTGCCGCCGCGGCTGCCGGGATCCCCGCGATCATCGCCGAGGTCGGCGGCTGCGGACTGCTCGTCGAAGACGACGTGCAGCGCCATCTGCGCGGCCTGCGCGGCGCGCTCACGGCCGCAGGAATGCTCGACGACCAGCCGGCCATCGAACCGGGTGAACAGGTCCTGATCGGCACCTTCAGCTGGCTTCGCTGCGAGCGCGCCGGGTGGTGGCAGTCAGAGGTCGAGGTCGGCGACCACGTCGCCGGCGGCCAGCGCCTCGGCGCGATCCTCGACCTATTCGGCGACGAGCAGCAGACCGTCACCGCCCCGCACGAGGGCGTGGTGATGTTCCTCACCACGAGCCCGGCGGTCGCCGACGACGGCCTGCTGCTGGCAGTCGGCGGCGAGTAGCCGGCAGGTCTCGGCGCCGGGCTGGGCGCGAGAGGGACCCGTCACGAGGCTGTCCTGCGTCGTCTCGCGCGCGCTGATGAAAACCCGCCTACGGGAGCCGGCTTGAGTGCCGTAGGGCCTGGGCCGGTCCTCGAGAATGACCGTCTTGGTCTCCAGGAATGGGTACAGCCCCTCGGTTCCTCCCTCGCGGCCGATCCCGGATTGCTTGAAGCCGCCAAACGCGATCCCGAAGTCGGTTCGGAAGGCGTTGTGGCCGACCGTGCCCGAGCGCAGCTCGGCGGCGACCGCGCGCGCCCGCTCCACGTCATCGGTGAACACGGAAGCGTTCAGTCCGTAGATGGTGTCGTTGGCGACGCGCACAGCGTCGCGTTCGTCCTCGGCGGGGATGACGCTCAGGACGGGTCCGAAGATCTCCTCGCGGGCGATCGTCGCGCTGTTGTCGACGTTCCCGAACACCGTCGGTTCGACGAACCAGCCGCGCTCGAGGTGGGCCGGACGCCCGCCTCCGGTCACCAGGCTCGCGCCCTCCTGCACGCCCTTGTCGATGTAGCCCAGCACCCGTTCACGCTGGCGTTCGGAGACAAGTGGCCCCATCTGCGTCTCGGGGTCAAACGGATCGCCGACCCGCACCTTCGAAAACGTCGCCGACAGCGCCTCGAGCAGCGCGTCGTGGCGGTGACGCGGCACGACGATGCGCGTCAGAGAAGAACAGACCTGGCCCGAGAGAAAGCACTCGGCGCCGGAGATCGTCTGGGCGACGGTGTCGAGATCGACGTCGTCGAGGATCACCGCGGCCGATTTGCCGCCCAACTCCAGCGTGCAACGAGCGATCCGCTCGCCGCAGATCGAGGCGATTCGACGACCGGCCGCCGTCGAACCGGTGAACGTGATCTTGTCGACGCGCGGATCGCGGACGAGCAGCTCGGACACCTCACGGTCGGCGGTGACGACGTTCAGCACGCCGGGAGGCAGCCCGACTTCCTCGGCGATCTCGGCGAGGAGATAACCCTCACCCGGCGCCTCGGGCGAGGATTTCAGCACCTCGGTGCAGCCCGCCAACAGCGCCGGCGCCACCTTGTTGGAGATCAGGCCCATCGGCGCGTTCCAGGGGATGATCGCGCCGACGACGCCCACGGCCTCACGCACGAGCAACCCGAACTCGCCACCGGCGGTCGGCTGCGCCTCCTCCTCGAACGGGAACGTGTCCGCCAACGCGGCGTAATACTCGAACCTTCGCGCCGCGCCTTCGGCGGCATGCTCGAGCGAGTCCGTGCCAGCCGAGCTTCGCGCGAGCCTTGTCACTCGAGATCCAGGAACGCTTCCCGAGGTCGTCCACGATCGAGCGGATCGAGCCGTCGAAACGGGCCATCACGCGGACGAGAAGGTCCGGAGCGACGCGGGTCGGAACCTTGCCGGCGGCGTCGCCGAGGCGCGCGCGCAGAATCGCGGCGACGTCGGCGATCCACAGCCACCGGTCGGTCGCGATGAAACGCTCGCCCGCAGCGGCCGGATCGCTCATCGCGCGGAGATGGAGGTCGGCGACGTCGCGGACGTCCACGAACGTGAAGCCGATCCGGGGCACAGCCGGCATGCCGGTCAGCAACCGCTGGATCGACTGCAGCGAATACGAGTGGTCCTGATTGAGCGTCGGGCCGATGATCGCGCCCGGGTTGATGGTGGCGAGCCGCTCGACTGCGTCGGCGCCCTGGACCAGGTCCCAGGCGGCGCGCTCGGCCAGCGTCTTGGACCGCACGTAAGGCGTGCGGCGCGGGTCATTTGACCGCAGCGTCGCGGTAGTCGCTCAGCGGGGGTTGATCGTGACCGACAACGGCAGATCGCTGGAGGACGTTCCGACGTACACGCGGTATGCGCCCGGCGCGGTCGTCCACTTGTGTTGGCCCGCGCTGTAGTACTCGAAGCTCGATCGCGGCAGGGCAAGCTTGATCGTCGTACTCGCGCCGGGATTCAGCAGCGCTCGGCCATAGGCCTTCAGCTGGCGCGGCGGCTCGCCCGCGACACGCGGGAACTGGACATAGGCCTGGACGACCTCGGCGCCGGCTCGGCGGCCCGTGTTGCGGAGCCGCACGGTCGCGCGGTAGGCAACGTCGCGCAGGCGCTGCACCCGGAGGTGGCCGAGCGTGAACTGGGTGTAGGAGAGCCCGAAGCCGAACGGGAACAGTGGACGCTGGTGGTGGCGCTCGTAGTAGCGATAGCCCACGAAGATCCCCTCGGAGTACTGGCTCAGGTTGTTGATCCCGGGGTACTCGGCCTTGGTGGTGGCCGGCCCCTGGCGCGCGGATCGCGGGAAGGTGACGGGCAGGTGTCCGGACGGGTCCGCTTGGCCGAACAGTGTTGCGGCGATCGCGGTGCCGCTCTGCTGGCCCGGGTACCACGCTTCGAGGACGCCGGCTACCTTCGACAGCCACGGCATCAGCACCGGGCCGGCGGTGTGCAGCACCACGATCGTGTGCGGGTTGGCGGCAGCGACCGCCGCGATCAGCCGGTCCTGGTCACCGGGCAAGGTGAGCGACGGGCGGTCCATCCCTTCACTCGAGACGTCGTTGGCGAATACGACCGCCACGTGGGCGTGACGGGCCGCGGCGACCGCGCGTGAGAGCAGCGCCGGCTGCGGCGGCGCCCACCCGACCTGGAGCGCGGCGCCGGCGATCGACGATCCCGTCGCGTACGTGATGCGGATCGGAACGGTGTGATTCCTGGTCAGACGTGTCTCTCCCTGGAAGGTGATCGTGGGACCGCCTGGGTCACTGATGAATCCGCCGCCGGACGCGGCGCTGGCGAACTCGGCGTTGGCGCTGACGACCAGGCGACCATTGAGGTACAGCTGCGCGACGCCCGCCGTCTTGAGCGAGAACCGATACAGGCCGGTCCTGGGCGGGCTCAGCGTCCCCGTCCACTGACCGGTGGTGGCGCCGGCGGCGTCTGGGATCGGCAGCAGCGGCGCCGGCGTGCTCGCGAACTGCACCGTCGGATCGATGCGCGTGACGAGCGGTGTCCCGACCGGTGATTGGCCGCTGTAGTAACTGGCGCTCAGCCCGTGGCCAGTACCGGTGTCCGGCGTCAGCACGCGGGCGGGAATCGTCGGCAGCGCGACTACCCCGAGCGTGCCCGGCGCATACGTGACCCGCGAGCGATGCCCGACCAGTCGCCTGATCCCGGTCAGCGGCGAGATGACCGGCCCGCCGGGCCGGACGGCCGGCGAGCCGTTCTCCTCGATCTGGGTGCCCTTGCCGGCGTCGTGGCCGATGATCGCGATTGAGCCCGCCCGACGGCTGAGCGGCAGCACCCCACCTCGGTTCTTGAGCAGCGCCGTGGCCTCCTGGGCGACTCGCGTCGCGAGCCGCAGATGCGCCCGGGTGCTCACGCGGCTGCTGGGACCGCCGGTCGGGCGGTGGTTGAACTGGCCGACCGCGAACATAGCGGTGAGGATCCGCGAGGTCGCGTCGTTGAGGCGAGCCGTCGATAGCTGCCCGCTGTCGTAGGCGTTGGTCAGGATCGCCAGCTCGCTGGCGCCGGCGGCGGTGGCGATGCTCCCCAACTGCATGTTGTCGACGCCGGCGTTGACCGCGGCGACGTCATCGCGTACCGCCAGCTCGGCATCCGGGCCGACAAATCCCCGCAGCCCGAATCCCTTCAACGCGCCCAGCGTCTTGGGGTTCTGGCAGGAGTAGAGGAGATCGATCCGGTTGTAGGCGCACATCACCGACGCGACGTGGCCCTCCTGGACCGCCGCTCTGAAGGGAGCGAAATAGATCTCCTCCAGCGCGCGCCAGCTGACCTGATCGCTGACTGCCGTGGCGGTGAGCGGCTGCCCGAAGCGATCGATCTCCTGGTCGTTGCCCGCGAAATGCTTCACCTGGGAGATCACATGCTGGCTCTGGATCCCGCGGATCTCCGGTGCCGCCAACGAGCCGGCCAAGAACGGGTCCTCGCCCAGGGTCTCCGGCTCGCGCCCCCACAGCGGCGTGCGCACGATGTTGACCGTCGGCGCCGCGATCAACGTGTCGCCCTTGCCGAACGCCTCCGCCCCCAGCGCTCTGCCGTACGCGTCCGCCAACCGCCTGTCCCACGCCGCCGCGAGCGTCTGCGCATCCGGGAACGCGGTCACATGCGTGCTGCCCTCCCCGACGCCGTTTGGCCCGTCGATAAATCTGATCGGCGGGATCCCGAGCCGCGCATCGCCGCCGCCGCCGTTGGCCACCAACTCGAGCTTCTCCGCGGTCGTCATCGCCCTCAGCACGAGCGACGCGCGCTTGTGGACCGAGAGCGACGCATCGCACCAGGGGTGCGTCCCACACGACCCACCGGCCGCGACGGCCGGCACCGCAGCGAGCAATGAGACCCCCAGCGCCACAGCGAGCGCGCGAACCAACAGCGTCATCCGAGACGAGAACGGCACGGGCATCCTTCCTCTTCCGTTCGCGACGGAAGGACCTTGAAAGAGGCGGAGTCTGTCAGGCTCTTCTACGAAACCTCCCGACAGCCAGACACGTGATGATCGATTTGGCAGCGCTTCCCAAGGCCGAGCTCCATCTGCACATCGAGGGCACGCTCGAGCCGGAGCTGATGTTCGAGTTGGCGCGACGCAACCGGGTGGCGTTGCCCTATGCGGACGTCGAGTCGGTCCGGCAGGCGTACGTGTTCGCCGACCTGCAGTCGTTCCTGGACATCTACTACCGGGCGTGTTCGGTACTCCGTGAAGAGCAGGACTTCTACGAGCTGACTCGCGCCTACCTCGAGCGGGCGCGCGCGGACGGGGTGCGCCACGCCGAGATCTTCTTTGATCCTCAGACCCACACCGCTCGCGGCGTCGGGTTCGACACAGTCGTGCTCGGCATCAGCCGGGCATTGCGCGAGGGCGAGACGCTCGGTATCAGCTCGCGGCTGATCATGTGCTTCCTACGTGACCTTCCTGCCGAGTCCGCGCTGGCGACGCTGGAGCAAGCGGCGCCCTACCAGGACCT
Source organism: uncultured Solirubrobacterales bacterium (assembly GCA_963788005.1). Lineage (GTDB taxonomy): Bacteria > Actinomycetota > Thermoleophilia > Solirubrobacterales > Solirubrobacteraceae > Palsa-465. The sequence continues at coordinate 413,668 of CAWBFH010000014.1, forward strand.
GATCACCGGTGTCGGCCTGGACTCCGCCGAAGTGGGTCACCCCCCGGTCAAGTTCGCAGAGGTCTACCGGGAGGCGCTCGCTGCCGGGTTTCGGGTTGTGGCGCACGCCGGCGAGGAGGGCCCGCCGGACTACATCTGGCAGGCGCTTGACGTGCTCGGAGTGGAGCGCGTCGACCACGGGGTCCGGTGCCTCGAGGACTCCCGCCTGGTCGAGCGCC